>NZ_JABWRP020000012.1 GCF_014269035.2 Pseudomonas vlassakiae | reverse complement strand
GGGGCCGCTGCGCGCCCCTTTCGCGACGCAAGGCCGCTCCCACAGGGATCGCGCCAGCCTTTTCAGCGGTGCAGGACGTACTGCCCGCTGAAGGTGACGGCGGGCTCATCACTGCCGGCGTTGCTGACCGTGGTCGCCAGTGTCAGCCGCGCCCGGCCCCGGCGCTGGTACATCGTCAGGAACCGCTGCCAGGTCTTGTCGTCCGGTGCTGCGCAACGCGCCACCGCCGCGCCGGTCACCGGTAACGGGTAACTGATCTGGCCTTCCTGGATGACGATATGCCCGTCATCGATGCCCAGTTCACGCAGCCGAAGGTGCAGCCAGCCCCACCCCGCCAGTACCGCGGCACAGTACAGGCTGCCGCCAAACATGGTGCTCTTGTGGTTGACGTTGGCCGCCAGTGGCAGCTGCAGGCGCAGGGTCTGGGCTTGCCAATCGATGACTTCCAGGCCCATGTCACGGGTCAGGGGAATGTCGCCGTGCAGCACGGACTGCAGGTATTGGCTATCGGCACTCATGAGCGGTTTTCCTCGTGGTCGTCGCTGCCGCTGCTACCGCCTTCGAAATGCAGGCCGTGCTTGCGTAGCTTGTCGTGCAGGGTCTTGCGCGGAATGCCGAGGGCTTCGGCGAGGCTGCGCATGGAGCTGTGGGGTTGGGCCAGTTCGGCAGCGATCAGCGAGCGTTCGAACTGCTCGACCTGTTCGCTGAGGTTGCCCAGCAGGATTGGCGCCGCCGTCGGGGCAGCAGCAGGTGCCTGGCCGTCCAGGGCCAGCTCCAGGCCCAGGGCAAAGCGTTCGGCGGCGTTCTGCAGTTCGCGCACGTTGCCTGGCCAGTCATGGCGCAGCAGCATGGCCCGCTGGGCCGGTTGCAGGCTGTGGGGCGGCAGGCCATGCCGCTGGCTGGCGGCATCGGCGAAGTGCTGGAACAGCACCAGGATGTCGTCCCCACGCTCGCGCAGGGGAGGGATGCGCAGTGGCGCCACGTTGAGGCGATAGTAGAGGTCGGCGCGGAAGCGGCCCTGGTCGGCGGAGGTGCGCAGGTCTTCCTTGGTGGCCGCGATGATGCGGATATCCAGCGGGATGAGTTGGTTGCCACCGAGCCTCTCGACCACTCGCTCCTGCAGCAGGCGCAGCAGCTTTACCTGCACGTCCAGGCTCATGCTCTCGATTTCGTCGAGGAACAGCGTGCCGCCATTGGCGAACTCGAACTTGCCGATGCGGCGCTTCTGAGCACCAGTGAAGGCGCCCGGCTCGTGGCCGAACAGCTCGCTTTCGACCACCGACTCGGCCAGTGCGCCGGCGTTGATGGCCACGAACGGACCTTCGCGTCGGCTGGACAGGTCGTGCAGGGCGCGGGCGACCACCTCTTTGCCGGCACCGGTCTCACCGAGAATCAGGACATCGGCACGGGTACCCGCCAGGGCGCCGATCTGTTCACGCAGGCGTTGCATCGAAGGTGAATGGCCAACCAGGCGCGTGGCCAGTTGCTGGCGGTCGCTCAGGGCCAGGCGCAGGCTGCGGTTGTCCAGCACCAGGCGGCGCACGGCCAGGGCGCGGCGCACGCTGTCGAGCAGGGCGTCGCTGGCGAAGGGTTTTTCCAGAAAGTCGTAGGCGCCCGCGCGCATGGCCTGTACCGCCAGCGGCACATCGCCATGGCCGGTAATCAGCAACACCGGTAGATCGCTGTCGCCGCCGTGCAGCTGCTCCAGCAGTTGCAGGCCGTCGATGCCTGGCATGCGGATATCGCTGACCACCACGCCTGGCCAATCAGGCTCGATGCGCTCGGCCAGGCCCTGGGCGTCAGCCAAGGCGACAACCTTGAGCCCGGCCAGGTCGAGGGTCTGGCTCAGGGCCTGGCGCAGGTGTGGGTCGTCATCCACCAGGATCACCTGGGCCTGGCTGTCGATGTTAGGCTCGGTCGTCATGCCGAGGAGTCCTCCGAAGTGGGCAAGGTCGCGCCGGGGGCGGCCACGCGCAATTGCAGGGTGAGCAGGGCACCACCTTCAGGGTGATTGGCCAGCAGCAGCTCACCGCCCAGCGTGCGCATCAGGCTTTCGCAGATGGCCAGGCCCAGGCCCAGGCCCTGGGTGCGGGTCTTGGTGGTGAAGAACGGCTCCTTGGCGTGCTCCAGGGCCTGGCGGCTGAAGCCTGGGCCGTTGTCGCGAATGTACAGGTAGACGCAGTCCTCGTGCTTCTCGGCACTCAGCCACAGGCGACGCGGGTTGGCCTTTTCGGTCAGGGCATCGAGGGCGTTGGCCAGCAGATTGCCGAGCACCTGGCGCAGGCGGGTTTCGCCGGCCTGCACCCACAGGGTGGCCTCGGGCAGGTCGCGGATCAGCTCCACGGCCATCGCCCGGCGGCGCTTGGCCAGCAGCGCCAGGGCATCATCCAGTGCCGGTTGCAGCGCCACGCTTTCCGGGGCGTGGCGGTCGCGACGGGCAAAGGCGCGCAGGTGGGCGATGATCGAGGCCATGCGCCCGGTCAGCTCACCAATCAGCTTGAGGTTGCCGCGGGCGTCCTCGGTGCGCTGGTGGTCGAGCAGGATCTCGGCGTTTTCGGCGTAGCTGCGGATCGCCGCCAGAGGTTGGTTAAGCTCGTGGCTGATGCTCGCCGACATGGTGCCGAGTACCGACAGCTTGCCGGCCTGGACCAGTTCATCCTGGGCGCGCACCAGCTCCTGCTGGGCATTTTCGCGCTCCAGCACCGCGCTTTTCAGCCGGGCATTGAGGCCTTCGAGGGCCGCAGTACGCTCGGCCACGCGTGACTCCAGCTCCTGGCGGCCGCGGGCTTCAAAGTCGATACGGTCGATGTAGTGGCGCCGCCGCTGCATCACCAGGCCGGTAAACAGCATCAGTACCAGCAGAGCGCCAGCGCCAATCGCCATCACCGTCTGCACCGAGCGATCAACCAGCTGGCGCGGGGCGAGGATGCTCACCTGCCAGCCGGTTTCCTTGATGTCGCGGGTCTGGGTGAGCCAGGCGTCATGGTTGAGCACCAGCGGCTGCGGGGCCTGGGTCGGGTAGGGCTGGATCGCGATGATCGCCTGGCGCTCGGCGTCGGTCAGCTCACGGGTGGCGCGAAAACGCCATTCGGGGCGTGAGGTGAGGATCACCACGCCGTTGTGGTCGGTCAGCAGCAGCTGTTCGGGGGTGCGGCCCCAGAGGGTTTCGGTGTGGTCCAGGTCGACCTTGACCACCAGCACACCCACGATGCGCTCGCGGTCGCGCACAGCGGCAGCGAAGAAGTAGCCGCGTTTGGCCGAGGTGGTGCCTTGGCCGAAAAAGCGCCCCAAGTGGCCGGCCATGGCTTCGATGAAGTACGGGCGGAAAGAGAAGTTACGGCCGACGAAGCTGTCCGACTTGTCCCAGTTGGAGGCGGCGAGGGTATTGCCACTGACGTCCATCAGGTACATCACTTCGGCGCCGGTCTGGTGGACGATGTCCTTGAGCAGGCGGTTGGCATTGGTCACGGCTTCGAGGCGGAACGGGTCGGCCAGCACGCCGCGCAGCGCCGGGAGGTCGCCAAGGATCTGCGGCAGGGTTTCGTAGCGGTGCAGGGTGCCGAGCAGGTTGGCGACGTACAGGTCGAGGGTCTGGCGGTTCTGTGAGGCCAGCTCATCCTGGTAGTAGCGCTCGGCCAGATGGTGCAGTGGCCACAACAGGGGCGCCAGGCACAGGGCCAGCAGGGCCAGGCTGCGCCAGCGGGGTCGGCGTGGGGGCGTGGGTTTTGCAATCATCGGGTCAATGCGCCAGAAGGGTCTGGCGCAATTATGCGCTACTTGAGGCAGTCGATCAGTGCCTGCTGCCAGTGCGGCAGGTGTACATCCCACTCACCGGCCAGGCGCGAGCAGTCCAGGCGAGAGTTGGCCGGGCGACGCGCTGGGGTCGGGTATTCGCTGGAAGCGATCGGCACCAGCTCGGCGCAGGGCAGGCCGCGAGCCTTGAGCTGTTCGCCGATAGCCTGGGCGAAGCCGAACCAGGAGGTCTCGCCTTGTGCGGTCAGGTGATAGGTGCCCCATGCGCCGCGCTGCCCGGCTTGCCAACGGGCGATCAGTTGCCGGGTGGCGACGGCGATGGTCGTGGCCCAGGTGGGGGCGCCGACCTGGTCGTCGACCACGCGCAGTTGCGGTTTTTCCTGCAGCAGGCGTTGCATGGTCAGCAGGAAATTGCGCCCGTACAGCGAATAGACCCAACTGGTGCGCAAAATCAGGTGTTCGCCATCCACAGCGGTGATGGCTTGCTCCCCGGCCAGTTTGCTGCGGCCATAGACGCCCAGCGGGTTGGGGCGGTCGAGCTCGGTGTAGGGCAGGGCCTTTTCACCATCGAAGACATAGTCGGTGGAGTAGTGAATCAGCGGCGCACCCAGGCGTACCGCCTCTTCGGCCAACACTCGTGGGCCTTCTGCGTTGATTGCGAAGGCCAGGTCCGGTTCGCTTTCGGCCTGGTCCACTGCGGTGTGGGCGGCGGCGTTGATGATCAGTTGCGGGGCCAGGCGCCGCAGCGGTTCGCGCAGGGACTCGGGTCTGGCCAGGTCCAATTGGTCGCGGCCAAGCAGGTGTACCTCGCCGAGCCCGCGCAACTGCGCCTGCAGGGCCTGGGCGACCTGGCCATGGTGGCCACAGACGAGCATTCTCATGGGAACAGGTCCGCGTCTTTCAAAAGCACGGCCGCCTGGTCCTTGGCCGACAGGGTCGGGTGCTGCACGCCCCAGTCGATGGCCAGATCAGGGTCGTCCCAGCGGATCGAGCGCTCGGCGGCGGGATTGTAGTAGTCGGTGGTCTTGTACAGGAAGTCGGCGGTTTCGCTCAGCACCAGGAAGCCATGGGCGAACCCCGGTGGAATCCAGAACTGCAGGTGGTCAGTGGCGGTGAGGCGACGCGCCACCCAACGGCCAAAGGTCGGTGAACTGCGGCGGATGTCGACGGCCACGTCCAGCACCTCGCCCTGCACCACGCGCACCAGTTTCCCCTGAGGATTGTCGATCTGGTAATGCAGGCCCCGCAGCACGCCGCGCTGTGAGCGCGAATGGTTGTCTTGCACAAAATGGCCGTCGAACCCGGTCTGTATCTTGAATTCGCGCGCATTGAAGCTTTCGAAGAAGAAGCCACGGCTGTCGCCGAAGATCTTCGGTTCGATGATGACTACGTCAGGTATCTCGGTCGCTATGATGTTCATGGAGGTTCTTCGGTCAGTGTGCTGATGGTCCGACCTTGAAAGGTCCGCTCTAGGTCCGCCGCCCTGCAACCTGAGCCTAGATCGGCTGGCGGTGAGCCAGCATGAGACTACCTGCGGATTTCATCTTTGCACCGGGTTATCGGCCACAAGCCCGGCTTCCCGAGCAGAAAAATGAAACAGATTTCATCTTGAGGCCTTTTGGCATCCTGATGCAGCCTGCGCCAAGCGATTATATCGAAGGTATAAGCTTCAAGGGCTCTGGCGAGCCTTTTGTCGATCTATATCGGTAAAATTTGCGATTGTATTGGGTAAAAATGACTTTATAGGCTTCTAAAGTCGATATGTATCGGTTATAAATTAGCCAGTCACGGCGAGCATCCTGCACCGTCGGAAAAGCCACATTCATTTGCCATCCATCGCCCAGTGCCTTGCAGAGGTCAACCATGAAAACCCTCAACTCCACCCCCCGCGCCGACGGCTTCCACATGCCCGCCGAATGGGCGCCGCAAAGCCAGGTCTGGATGGTCTGGCCGGAGCGCTCGGACAACTGGCGCCTGGGCGGTAAGCCAGCCCAGGCGGCCCATGTCACCCTGGCCAAGGCCATTGCCCGCTTCGAGCCGGTAACCGTGGCCGTTTCCGCCGGGCAGTACGAAAACGCCCGTCGTCAGCTCGACCTGCCGAACATCCGCGTGGTGGAAATCAGCAACGACGACGCCTGGGTGCGCGACACCGGCCCGACCTTCGTGATCAATGACCACGGTGAAGTGCGCGGTGTGGATTGGGGCTTCAACGCCTGGGGCGGCTTCGACGGCGGCCTCTATGCGCCGTGGAACCGCGATGAGGAACTGGCGGCCAAGGTCCTGGAAATGGAGCGTTGCCAGCGCTACCACACCGAGGGCTTCGTGCTGGAAGGCGGCTCGATCCATGTCGATGGCGAAGGCACCCTGATCACCACCGAAGAGTGCCTGCTCAACCGCAACCGCAACCCGCACCTGAACCGCGAGCAGATCGAAGAGATCCTGCGCGAGCACTTGGCAGTGGAAACCATCGTGTGGCTGCCCGATGGCCTTTACAACGACGAAACCGACGGCCACGTCGACAATTTCTGCTGTTACGTAAGCCCAGGCGAAGTGTTACTGGCCTGGACCGATGATTCCAACGACCCCAACTACGCCCGTTGCCACGCCGCCTACGAGGTGCTGAAAAACACCCGTGACGCCAAGGGCCGCGAGTTTGTGGTGCACAAGATGCCGATCCCTGGCCCGCTGTTCGCCACGGAGGAAGAATGCGCCGGTGTCGACCAGGTGGCCGGTAGCCAGGAGCGTGATCCGTCGGTGCGCCTGGCGGGTTCGTACGTGAACTTCCTGATCGTCAACGGCGGCATCATTGCACCGAGCTTCAACGATCCCGCAGATGCTCAGGCCAGAGCGATTCTTGCCAAGGTCTTCCCGGACCATGAAGTGGTGATGATCCCAGGCCGCGAGCTGCTGCTCGGCGGTGGCAACATCCATTGCCTGACCCAGCAACAGCCGGCACCGCTCAAGCGCTGATCGACTGCCAACGAAAAAGCCCGTCTGATGACGGGTTTTTTTTGCCCAGCCGATATGCGGAGGGTCGGGTGGCATACGTTTTGTATTGTTTTTCAGGGGGTTACCCAGGCAGACCGGGCACACCGTTCTGTAACAATCAAGACGTAAATTAGCCGCTCACGGGCCAGGGAGTACGTGTGGACATGAACGCAGCAAGTGAGACGGCTTTGCGCCCATCGGCAGTCAATCACCAATCGCTCAGGGTTGTGGCGCAGTGGTTGAAACACCATGGAGGCAAACGGGTCAGGACGACCGACCCACGACGTCTGCTTGACGGCCGCTACCCTCAAGGGCTGATAAGCGACGCTGAGCTGGAAGCGCTGCTGGGGGTCTGGCACTGACCAGGGCAGGAGCCCGACCCATGAATAACGCCACCGCATTTGCGGTGGCGTTTTCGTTTGTGGGCTCGCAAAGGTGGGTTACCCATGGCTCGGACTTTCCGATCGGACAATCCGGCAAATCATACAAAGGCGAAATTACCTTTCGTCTTGCTGAACATGCATGGAAATGCACCAGGCAAGCGCTCGATTTTGGTTATAACAACCTGCAATTCACGACTTTTTGACATTTGTAATCGCCCACGGCTAGGATTCGGCCAACGCTTGCTGGCCACCCATGGCCATGCTGCTGCGAAAGCCCCGCCACACGATGGTCGGCGGGCCTTTCAGTTCGGATCCGCATAGCGTCGAACCTACGAAGGGGCGTTGGTTCCTGGCGTAATAGTGCAAAGCGTTTTTGATTTAGAAATAAGGAAAACAACATGTTGAAAACCAGGATCAGCCTGGTCGCCCTGGCGATGATCGCCGCGACCCAGGCCCAGGCCAACGATCAGGCCGACAGCAAGGGCTTCCTCGAGGACAGCCACGCCAACATTCTGCTGCGCAACGCTTATATCAACCGTGACAAGAAGCACGGCAAGAACGACCAGAGCGAATGGGGCCAGGCCTTCATCGGCAAGTTCTCCTCCGGTTTCACCCAGGGCACCGTGGGCGTGGGCGTTGACGCCTTCGGCCTGTACGCACTGCGCCTGGATGGCGGCAAGGGCCGTAATGGCGCGGCCGGCGTCGACTTCTTCAAGCCCAGCGACACCGCGCCGACCAATTCGCCGCACAATCTGGCCCGTGGTGGCGCTGCCATCAAGTTCCGCGTCTCCAACACCGTGCTCAAGTACGGTGACATGATGCCTGAGCTGCCGGTGCTGCAATACGACGACAGCCGCCTGCTGCCCGAGAGCTACACCGGTACCTTCATCACCTCCAAGGAGATCGAAGGCCTGGAGCTGAACGCCGGTCACTTCACCGAGGAAGCTCGCAAGAGCGCCGAAGGGCGCGACAGCGGCCACCTGAAGTCGATCGATGTGTTCGGTGGCAGCTACAAGTTCACCAAGAACTTCACCGCTTCCGCCTACACGTCGAACATCGAAGACGTGATGAAGAAGCACTACCTGGGCATGAACTACGTCTTCCCGATCGCGGTTGACCAGTCCCTGACCCTGGACTTCAACGGCTACAAGTCGGACATCAACAGCAAGTACGTCCAGAAAGCCGAGCTGACCGGTGACGAAAACACCATCTGGAGCCTGGCGGCCACCTACGCCTTTGGCCCGCACTCGGTGACCCTGGCGCACCAGCGCAGCACCGGCAGCACTGGCTACAACTACGGCTGGTACCAGGACCGCGGCGGCGTGGGTGACGGTGGTTCGACCATCTACCTGGCCAACTCCTACTGGTCCGACTTCAACGCCGAAGACGAGCGCTCCTGGCAGCTCGCCTACGGCCTGGACTTCGGCGCCTTCGGCGTGCCGGGCCTGACCTACAAGATCGCCTACGTGGCGGGTGACAACATCAATACCCACGGCTTTGGCGAAGGTAAAGAGCGCGAAATCTTCAACCAGCTGCGCTACGTCGTTCAGGACGGCCCGGCCAAGGACCTGTCGGTCAAGCTGCGCGGTTCCTGGGTGCGTACCAACAACGCGGTACAACAGAACGGCTACTTCGACGACGGCAACGAAGTCCGCGTATTCGTCGAGTACCCGATCAGCATCTTCTGATCCTGACCACGCGTCACGAACAGCCCCGGCCTATGCCGGGGCTGTTTCTTTGCGGCGCACGCTGGCCGCTGTCGTTGCGACCGCTGCATCCCCCGTCTCCGGCGCAAAGCTGTCACTGCGCGCCATCCGCCACATCCGCGCATAGAACTCGCTTTCGATCGAGCCGCTGAGCAATTCGCCAGGCTTGAGAAATTGGTGCAGGTCGGAAAACAGGCTGATCTCGCTGGTGCTGATACGCCGCGCCAGGTGCTTGGGTTTGAGCTGCGAAGGGTGTTCAAGGCCAGCGGCAGCAAGCATTTCGGCCAGGGCATGCAAGGTGTTGCGATGGAAGCTGGCTACACGCTCGGCCTTGTCGGGCACCACCAGCGCACGCTGGCGCAACGGGTCTTGGGTAGCAACGCCGGTCGGGCACTTGTTGGTGTGGCAGCTCTGCGACTGGATGCAACCGATGGCGAACATGAAGCCACGGGCCGAGTTGACCCAGTCGGCGCCGATGGCCAGCACGCTGGCGATATCGAAGGCGCTGACGATCTTGCCCGCCGCGCCGATGCGGATGCTCGAGCGCAGGTTCAGGCCGACCAGGGTGTTGTGCACGAACATCAGGCCTTCGCGCATCGGCACGCCCATGTTGTCGCTGAACTCCCTAGGCGCCGCGCCGGTGCCGCCTTCCTTGCCGTCGACGACGATGAAGTCCGGGGTGATGCCGGTGACCAGCATGGCCTTGGCGATGCCCATGAACTCCCACGGGTGGCCCAGGCAGAACTTGAAGCCCACCGGCTTGCCGCCCGACAGCTCGCGCAGGCTGGCAACGAAGTGCAGCAGCTCCACCGGGGTACGGAACGCGCTGTGCGCTGCCGGCGAGATGCAGTCCTCACCCACTCGCACACCGCGGGTGGCAGCGATTTCCGGGCTGACCTTGTGTGCCGGCAGAATCCCGCCGTGGCCGGGCTTGGCACCCTGGCTGAGCTTGATTTCGATCATCTTCACCTGCGGGCTGCGCGCCTGCTCGGCGAAGCGTTGCGCGTCGAAGTGGCCGTCTGCGGTGCGGCAACCAAAGTAGCCGCTGCCGATTTCCCAGATCAGGTCGCCGCCATGCTCGCGGTGATAAGGGCTGATGCTGCCCTCGCCGGTGTCATGGGCAAAGCGGCCAAGGCGTGCGCCTTGGTTGAGTGCGGCAATCGCGTTGGCACTGAGCGCGCCAAAGCTCATGGCCGAGATGTTGAAGATCGACGCGCAATAGGGCTGGCGGCATTGCGGCCCGCCGATGGCAATGCGGAACGATGCCGGGTCGGGCGTGGCGACCGGCAGCATCGAGTGGCTGATGAATTCGAAGCCAGGCTTGTAGGCATCGTTGAGCGTGCCGAAGGCTTTCTCGGCGCTCTCGTTCTTGGCCCGGGCATACACCAGCGAGCGCTGCGAGCGGGAGAACGGCAGCTTGTCGTCGTCACCTTCGATCAGGTACTGGCGGATCTCCGGGCGGATGGTCTCGATCAGGTAGCGGATGTTGCCCAGGATCGGGTAGTTGCGCCGCACCGCGTGGTGGCTCTGGCGCAGGTCGTTGAGGCCGACCAGGCTGAGCAGGGTGGTAACCACCGTCAGCGGCCAGAGCCAACTGTGCTGGGCAAGGAACGGAATGCTGGCGAAGGTGAACAGCAGGCACAGGGCCAGGCAGGCATAACGGCTGGGGAGCGAGTCTTTCATGGGTCCATCGCAGGCGGGATGACGCGGCCTAGGATAGGCAAACCGCAGGTTCGGAAAACCTGGGGTTTTGGTAAAAGACTATTACCTGAACGCGGGGCTGGATCACCGAGGCAACAGCACACTGACGCGCAAACCGCCGCCTTCACGATTGCAAAGCAGCAGTTCGCCGCCATGGCTGCTGGCGATGCGCTGGGCGATGCTCAGCCCAAGCCCATAGCCCCCGGACGCCTGGTTACGCGAACCTTCGCCACGCACGAAAGGATCGCTGATGGTGGCCAGCAGGCCCGGCGCGATGCCGGGGCCGCGGTCGTCGATATGGATGTACACGCCGGTGATGGCGGTTTCCAGTGTCACCGAAACCTCCCTGGCATAACGCAGGGCATTGACCACCAGGTTCTGCAGGCAGCGTTGCAGCAACAGGGCATCGACCCGCAGGCTGCCGCCCTTGCCGTGCACAGGCAAGGGCTCGGCACTGCTGGCAAGGTCGACGCACAAGCGCGCTACCAGGCGGTCGAGGTCGACCTGCTGAAGGTTTTGCTGCTCGCCAGCGCGTAGGTAATCCAGCACCTGGCCGATCATGTTGTCCATCTGGGTGATGTTCTGCCGCAGGCGTTCGCGCTGCTCATCGTCCGGCAGGCGCTCCAGGCGCAGGCGCATGCGTGTCAGCGGGGTACGCAGGTCGTGGGACACGGCGGCGAGGAAGTAGGCCTTGTCGTTGACCATGGCGATCAGCCGTTGCTGCATGGCATTGAAGGCCAGCGCAGCCTGGCGCACTTCCTCCGGGCCGTCCAGGGCCAACGGTGGCTGTTCGAGGTTGCTGCCCAGCCCACGTGCGGCATCGGCCAGGCGCTGCAACGGGCGCAGGCACAGGCGCACCGCGATCAGGCAGACCAGCAGCACGGCGACGATGCGCAGCGCGTAGACTCGCAACAGGTAGTCACTGATCAACACCCACGCCGACTCGCCGCTCCAGCCCTGCAGTTCCTGGCCGTCAATGCTCAGCCAGTGGCCGTCGGGCAATGGCACGGCGAACTGGATATGCGCCTGGGCGGTGCGCAGGCCGAACAGGCTGCGCCAGACGATCGGCTGGCCAAGTTCATCGGTCAGTTGCACCTTCAGCAGGCGCACTTCCTGGGCATGGCC
This sequence comes from Pseudomonas vlassakiae, assembly GCF_014269035.2. Taxonomy (GTDB): domain Bacteria; phylum Pseudomonadota; class Gammaproteobacteria; order Pseudomonadales; family Pseudomonadaceae; genus Aquipseudomonas; species Aquipseudomonas vlassakiae. The sequence continues at coordinate 192,731 of NZ_JABWRP020000012.1, read as the reverse complement.
CAGTTCATACCTGAGCGCCTGTTGCAGCAACAGCTCGACGCGCCGGTGCCCGCGCCGCTGATCCTGCTGTTGCGTCGGTTCGCTTTCGGCGCAGCGCAGCTGATAGTGTACCGGCACCTGCAAATGTTCCGTGTGGCAGTCGGCCTGGGCAATCAGCGGGGCACTGCGCGCGGCCATGAGCCGGATCGGTGCCTCGAGCACCTGGGCGAAACGCACATCGAACCAGATGCTGCTCGACATCAACTGGACCACCAGCGTGCCGCTGACCATGATCAGCAGCAGCTGGCCAAACAGCGTGCGCGGCCACAGGCGACGGAGCCAACGCATTTCAGCTGTCGGCCTCGGTGCGGGCAATGCTTAGCAGATAGCCTTCGTTGCGGATGGTCAGGATCTGGATATCGCTGGCCGGTGCGCGGCGCAATTGCTGACGCAGGCGGCTGATGCACATGTCCACCGAGCGGTCGTCGGGGTGGTGATCGCGGCCAAACGCGCAGCGTGTCAGCAGATCGCGCGAGACCACACGGTTGTTGGCCTCCAGCAGTTCACGCAGCACCCGGTAATCGGAGCGGGGCAGGGTGAGGGTTTCGCCGTCGGGGCGGGTCAGCAGACGTTTGACGGGGTCGAGGCTGAAACCGGCGAAACGCTGAGCTTCGCTAGCCTGCTCGTCTGGGCTATCCAGGCGTTGCGGGCGGCGCAGCACAGCCTTGATGCGGGCGACCAGCTCGCGCGGTTCGAAAGGCTTGGCCAGGTAGTCGTCGGCACCCACTTCCAGGCCGATGATGCGGTCCAGCGTACTGCCCTTGGCCGACAGCATGATCACCGCCAGGCCCGGCGTCGCCTGCAGCTGGCGGCACAGGCTCAAGCCATCCTCGCCAGGCAGCATCAGGTCGAGCACCACCAGGTCGACCTTGCTCGCGGCCAGTTGCTCGCGCATGCCTTCACCGTCTGCTGCCGCCAGTACGGTGTAGCCGGCATCGGTAAGGTAGTCGCAAAGAAGTTCGCGGATCTCGTCGTCATCGTCGACAACCAGCAAGGTCGTGCTCATCGGGAAAAACACCTGTTCGGGAGGGCCGGCAGCGCTCGTTACGTTCAATTACATCCCCGTACAAGCCGGGTATGGCGCCCAAAGGGCAGATCCCTAGAATCGTAACAAAAAATCATCTGCGAATACGAAACCTTCCCAAATGAACCTCAAGAGCGCCATGAACGACTTCACTCCTGTAGTCCGCGGCGGTAGCCGCCTGCACCCGCTTGCCTTCTTCGTTGCTGTCGCCATCAGTGGCAGCGCCCTGGCTGCAGAAAGCCAGCCCCTGGAGCTGGAGGCCACGCAGATCGAGGACAGTGCGCTGGTATCCGCAGACGAAACCGGCCAGCTCGGCTACACGGTGGAAAGCACCCGCAGCTCCACCGGCCTGCAGCTGACCCCACGGCAGACGCCACAGTCAGTCACCACCATCACCCGCCAGCAGATGGACGACCGCGATGTGCACTCCATCGAGCAGGCGCTGGACACCACGCCAGGGGTGAGCGCCACCAAGTCCGAAGTGGGTGGGCGCACTGACTTCCGTGCCCGTGGCTACTCGATCAGCAACTGGAAGGTCGATGGCCTGCAGTTCCAGGGCGGCTCCGACTTCAGCGGTGGCGGCAACGCGCTGAACATGGACCTGTACGAGCGCATCGACATCGTTCGCGGCGCCAACGGCCTGCTCGGCGGCACCGGCGACCCGTCGGCCACCGTCAACCTGATCCGCAAGGCCCCGACCCGGACCTTTGGCGGCAGCGCCTACGCCACTTATGGCAGCTGGGACAAACGCCGCCTGGGCGCCGACCTCAACCTGCCGCTGTCTGAAGATGGCCGCCTGCGTTCGCGTTTCGTGATGACCCAGGGCGACGCCAACTCGTTCCGCGACAACCAGTCCGAACGCGCGCGTGCGGCGCTGGCCAACTTCGAATTCGACATCGACGATGCCACCACGATTGGCGCCGGCTACCAGTACGAATACAACAAGGTGGTCGGTGGCGGCTGGGGCGCCAACATCCCGATCTGGTACAAGGACGGCAGCAAGACCGACCTGCCTCGCAGCACCAACGTGGTGCCGAGCTGGAGCTTCGGCGAATACACCACCCGCACCGCCTTCGGCTCGCTGGAGCACCGCTTCGACAACGACTGGACGCTCGACCTCAAGGCGGCCCAGAGCACGGCCGAAGTGCTCAACCACCGCGGCTTGGCCAAGGTCAATTCGGCCGGACGTGGCAGTTACGGCGGCTACTGGGACCAGGATGGCAGCGGCGCGGTGCTCAACGGCCTGCACAGCTCCAGTGACACCACCCAGCAATCGGCGCAGATCGACCTGTCCGGCCCGTTCCAGCTGTTCGGTCGCACCCATCAGGCGATGGTCGGCTACAACGGCAGCCGCACCGTGGCCTGGTCGCCGGAATACAGCTGCACCCTGGTCAGCGACGACCGCGTCAGCGCGCCCTCGGTGGGCTGCCAGTTCCGCGCCAACAACGGCTTCCCGCTGACCGACTGGCACAACGGCGTGGACAGCGACTACGACATGATCGCCTCGCACACCGGCCGCCACAGCAAGACCACCACCCGCTTGCAGGGCATGTACGCCGCCACTCGCCTGAGCATCACCGACCCGTTGTCGGTGATCGTCGGTGTGCGCACCACCGATTACTCGGCAACCACCAACAGCGTCGCCGGCGTGCGCAGCAACCAGCAGAACAACGGCATCGTCACCCCCTACCTGGGTGCGGTGTACGACCTCAACGACACCTACTCGCTGTACGCCAGCTACACCGACATCTTCAACCCGCAAACGGCCGAGACCGAAAGCGGTACCAAGGTCGAGCCGATTCGCGGCCAGAGCTACGAGACCGGCATCAAGGGCGAGTGGCTGGACGGGCGCCTGAACGCTTCGGCGGCTTACTTCCGCACCAAGCAGCAGAACAAGGCAGTGCTCGACGACGGCCTGACCACGCCAACCGGGGGTGATGCCTACAAGGCCGGCACCGGGCAGGAAACGGACGGTATCGACCTGGAGATCGCCGGTGCGCTGACGCCGAACTGGAATGTGTATGCCGGTTATACCTACCTGCATTTCCGCCGCGTCGACAGCGACGGGCGCAGCGACCCGTCGCACCTGTTCAAGGCTTCGACCACCTATCGACTGTCCGGCCCGCTGGAGCGCCTAACCCTGGGAGCCGGGGTGAAAGCGCAGACCAACATCCGCGCGATTTCCAGCCCGGCGGGGCAGCCGGTGAACGGCGTGAGTGCCGGGGCGAGCGATGTGAACTGGTCCGGCTATGCGATCTGGAATGCCATGGCCAAGTACCAGCTCACGGATGACACCACGGTGAGCCTGAATGTCGACAACCTGTTCGACAAGCACTACTACACCCAGTACGGGTTCTATGCCGGTGCGATCTACGGAGACCCGCGCAACCTGTCGCTGACGGTCAGCACTGCGTTCTGATCAATTGGGGCCGCTAAGCGGCCCCACTTTGTGGGGGCAACTGTCTTGCACAGACCCTGAAATCGACGCGATCCCTGTAGGAGCGGGCTTGCCCGCGAACACGGGCGAAGCCCGTGCCATCCACCGCAGTGCCTGCTTCGGCGGCTAAATCCGCTCCTACAGACATGCGCAAGACTACTCGTCCTCTGGTATCTCATCGGTGACCATGACGCGCACATGCGAGCCGCACGGGTCTTCCATGTGCAAGCCAAAATAGCGCGCGTCGTTGGCATCCCAGAATTCCTCGACCTGCGCCATGGAGGCATTGGCAAGCAGCACTTCGGCGGTGTGCTCCAGGATGATCGAGTAACGGATTTCGGCATTCATTGCACAGGGGCTCGCAAGGCGGATTAAAAAACGGATGGGCGGGTAAATCGCTAAGGCGATGCCATTATGCCCACCTGTGGATGTTCGATCTTCGCCACTCGTCGCGCGGTGCCTCACAGCTTTCCGCTTACCCGTGACGTGGGGCTGCTCGTTTTGCAAAGGTTTGTTCGAGCATTCAAGGCTAACCAGCCGCTCCTTGATGTATCGCCAAATTGGCGATACGGTCGAGCCATGTCTACCAAATACCGATTCGCGAAAAGTATCGTATCGAGCTAAGGGAAAGGGACCATCTGCTACCTCACGTGCACCTTACGGGAGGTGGGGTGGACGTGGTGATCAGTCTTGAAAGTGTGACTGTTACGCAGGGCAGAGCACCTGCCAAAGTAATGCAAGAGGCCCTAGCGTGAGTCGCGGCCAATCAGGCCAATCTATTGAAGGAGTGGATGAAATGGCATCGATGAAACGTCCCCGCTTGCGGGCTGTTCAGCCTCGCTCGGGCGCCTGCCTCGAACTGATCTTTACCAATGGTCAACAGTTCACCCTGGATATGAGCGACGCGTTTGGGGCTTATCCCGGATTGGCGCCACTGGCTAAGCGTGAAGCGTTCGAGGGTGTGGCGTTGGGTGATGGGGGGTGGTCAGTGGAATGGCCGGAGCTGGATATTCAGATTGGTGCCGACACTTTGTTACTGGACGCTCTCGCCCAGACCGCTCCTGATGAGAACACGCGAATCTTCATTCGCTGGCGTCTGCGACACAGGATGACGCTCGACCAGGCAGCCGAAGCGCTGGGGGTTAGTGCGCGCAGTATTAGCCGCTACAGCAGTGGACGTGAAGCGGTGCCGCGTACGTTAGCGCTGGCTTGTTTAGGTTGGGAGATGTTGGAGCAGAAAGCTGCCTGATAGGCAGTCGTTTCAAGCATGTGAAAACAAAAAAGGCCCACCTTTCGGTGAGCCTTTTTTGATACTGCGTATGGTGCCGGCACCAGGAATCGAACCCGGGACCTACTGATTACAAGTCAGTTGCTCTACCATCTGAGCTATACCGGCAGTGGGGCGTCATTATAACGATCGGTTGGCGCCTGTAAACCACTTCCTTGCGAAAGCTTGAAAATAGCCTAAGTCACCGGCCCAAAAGGATATTTTCTTACCAGCCGCGGTGAATGGTGTTGACGTTCGGCTCGGTCTTGCCGGGGTTGAAAAACAGCTTGTCGTTATCGCAGCCGCGCTTGCGGCACGGGCTTTCGACGCGCAGGGGCAGGCCGTTGTCGCCGCCCAGCTGCATGCCGGGAGTGTTCCAGTCCAGGTTGCTGACCGGCTGCGGGGCAGGATCGCTGGCGCAGGCGCCCAGGGTCAGGGTGAAGGCCAGCAGGGCAAGGGATTTGGCTTGGGTCACGATGGTGTAGTCCGTTAGTCCATTGTCGATTCTGGCGCAACGCCAGACGGTCGCAGGGCTGGCGGGCAGCGTGCGACGTAGCTTTTTAATGATTTGGGGGGCGGATGATACACCGTCGCGCCTCTACGCGGGTGAACCCGCTCCCTCAGGGTGTGCAATCAGGCGCAATTTCTGGGCATGCCTGGGGGGAAGTTGCCTAATCGAATTTTTGTTTATGCACAAGAGGCATTGCCGCCGTGCGCGAAAGGCATGCCGCTTCTGCGTACCGCCGGTCTTTGCGCAAACACCTGTTTTTATTGGGCTTGAGGCCCGTTCTGGAATAAGCCAAGCGCTTGAAATAGCGCTTGGCTCCATCCAGTCATCAAAAGCTTGTTCACAGAGTTATCCACAGGTTGTACTGCGGCTAACGGCAACGTTCGGCCAGCAGCAGCAGGTTACGTGGCGTGAGCGGGTAGTCGCAGAAAGTACCCAGGCGCACGGAGTAGCCCTGTTCTTCGAGGAACAGGGCGCGGTCGAGCACCAGCCATAGCTCCAGCGGGCGGCGGAACAGGTTACGCAGGCGTTCGAGGTTGCGCACCTCGGCCAGGCGTTGCCAGCCAGCCGCCTCCAGCGCCGCCCAGTCCGGATTACCCCTGAGCTCGACCTCGCGCAGCTCGGCCAACTCACGGCAGTATTGCTCGAAAGGCTTGTCCAGCCAGGCGATCGGCAGCGAAGGGGTGGGCAGGTATTGATCACACTGGCGCTGTTCGCGCTGCAGCAGGTCGAAGCCCAGGCGCCGTGCCATGGAGCAGTCGCGCTGATGGCGCACGCGGGTGCTGGCGGTGACGGCTTCGTTCAGCGGCAGGCCCAGGTCGATCATGCTCAGCTGCAGTGGGGAGTTCTGCGCGGCTGTGGATAACGGCTGATAGTGCTCGCCCGGGATGCGGTTGTAGCAACAGGGGGCCACGGCCAGGTGTCGGCAACCTTGCTGGCTGGCCTGGCGCAGCAGGTGTACGTGCAGCTCGCCGCACGCGTGCAGGGCGACCACGCTTTTCTCGTGGTTCAGGTGGAGGGTGCTGCTGGCAGCCATCACATCCTGGTGGACATGGGTCGCGGGCAGGTGATGGTGATCGCTCAGGGACTGGCCGGCGGCCACCAGCTCAGGGTTGTATTCCAGGCAGGTGAGCTGCTGGCCGGGTTGTAGCAGACGGCGGCCGAGGTGGCCTTTGCCGGAGCACCAGTCTAGCCAGTGACGGGTCTGCTCGCGAAAGCCCAGGCGGCGGCTGAAGGCTTCGATCTGCTGCCATTTGCGGCCGGGAACGGCGACGTTGAGGCGCTGCCCGGCGGCAGGCAGGCCATTGTCGGGGAGTTCGCCCAGGGCCGACAGTTGCCGGGCTTCTGCAGCCAGTTGCGGGAACGGGGCCGGTAGGCCTTGCGGGTCGATGTCGGCTTCGGCGTCGGCCAGGGTGCACTGGCGCAGGTGGGCGGCGAGTTCGGGGTATTCGGTTTCCCAGTCCAGGCGCAGAACGGTGAAGGGCCGGGGTTTCCACAGCGACTGGTGCTCGGTCAGGAACTGGTCGAGGGCCTGGAAGCGGTCGTGCAACTGGTGGCTGTGGAGGTAGGTGGACATGGGGCGGGTTTGAGATGGGTGGTGTTTTTCAGGACCCTATCGCGGGTAAACCCGCTCCTACAGGGTTCACCACAGGCCTCGAGGCAGTGGGGATCCCTGTGGGAGCGGGTTTACCCGCGAAGACGGCAGTGTAGGTTTATCGACCCTGGCAGGCGTCTACGCGCAACCAGCGCTCCAGCAGCTTGAAGCCTTGCACCAGCACGAACGAGATCACCAGGTAGAACACCCCGGCAGCGAAGAAGATTTCCACTGGCAGGTAGGTCCGGGCAATGATCGTACGGGCCATGCCGGTCAGTTCCAGCAGGGTCACGGTACTGGCCAGGGCACTGGCCTTGAGCATCAGGATCACTTCGTTGCTGTAGGCCGGCAGGCCGATGCGCGAGGCGCGTGGCAGCATGATGTAGAACAGCGTCTTGCCTCGCGACATACCCAGTGCCCGTGCGGCTTCGATTTCACCCTTGGGGATCGACTGCAGCGCACCGCGCAGAATCTCGGCGATGTAGGCGGCGGTGTGCAGGGTCATGGTCAGCACCGTGCACCAGAACGGATCGCGCAGGTACGGCCACAGGCTGCTCGAGCGCACTGCGTCGAACTGCGCCAGGCCGTAGTAGACCAGGAACAGCTGCACCAGCAGCGGCGTGCCGCGGAAGAAGAAAATGTAGCTGAACGGCACGGCGCGCACGTACCAGTGGCGCGACGAGCGGGCGATGCCCAGCGGGATGGCCAGGATCAACCCGGCAACCACGGCGATGGCCACCAGCTCCAGGGTCAGGGTCGCGCCCTGGGCCAGGCGCGGCAGCCACTTGATGATGACTTCCCAATTCATTATTCAGCCCTCGCAAAGCCGCGAGCGGCACGTTTTTCCATGAAGTGCATGCCGGTCATGGCGATGATCGTGAGGCTCAGATAGATACAGGCGGCGACCATGTAGAAGGTGAACGGCTCCTTGGTCACGGTCACGCCGATCTGCGCGTGGCGCATGATTTCTTCCAGGCCGATCACCGACACCAGTGCGGTGTCCTTCATCAGGATCATGAACAGGTTGCCCAGGCCAGGCAGGGCAATGCGCCACATCTGTGGCAGGATGATCCGCGACAGGATGCGGCCCTTGGACAGGCCCAGTGCCAGGCCGGCCTCACGGTGGCCCTTGGGAATCGCCAGGATCGCGCCGCGGAACACTTCGGTGGCATAGGCGCCGAAGCACAGGCCCAGGGCGATGACGCCGGCAGCGAAGGCGCTCAGCTCGAGGCCCGGCATGTTCAGGGCTTCGCCGAGGCTGTTCATCAGGCCGACGGTGCCGAAGTAGATGAGCAGAACCCAGAGCAGCTCGGGCACGCCGCGCACCAGGGTCGAGTAGAAACCGCCAAGCCATTGCAGCGGCTTGATCGTGGAAGTCTTGGCCAGGGCGCCGAGCAGGCCCAGGACCAGCCCCAGCAACAGGGCGCAGAGCGCCAGTTTTACGGTCATCAGGGTGCCAGCCATCATGGCCGGACCGAATCCGTGCAGGTCGATATTCATGGGCAGGTCATTCTAGGGACCTGCGCGCCCCAGGGGCGCGCAGGTCGGAGCGGATCATTCGATGCTGAATGGGAAGTACTTGTCGTTGATCTTCTTGTACGTACCGTCAGCCTTGATTTCCGCCAAGGCCTTGTTCAGCTTCTCACGCAGCGGGTCACCCTTGCGCACGGCGATGCCGATCTTGTCGCTGTCGACCACTGGCTCGCCCTTGAACTCGAAGTTCATGCCGTCCTTGCTCTTGAGCCACTCGTACTGCACGTACTTGTCGGCCAGGATGCCGTCGATGCGGCCGGACACCAGGTCCAGGTAGGCGTTTTCCTGGGTGTCGTACAGCTTGATCTCTACGTCGTTGCCGTAGTTGTCTTCCAGCCAGGTGCCCGCCAGGGTAGCGCGCTGGGTGCCGATCACCTTGCCTTTGAGCGACGCCTTGTCGGTCTTGAAGTCGACGTTCTTCGGCGCGATGAACTGCAGCTTGTTGGAGTAGTACGGGTCGGTGAAGTCGACCGCCTGCTTGCGCTCGTCGGTGATCGACAGCGACGACACCAGGAAGTCGAACTTCTTGGCATTCAGGGCCGGGATGATGCCGTCCCAGTCGGAGGTGACCACGTCGCACTCGACCTTCATCTTGGCGCACAGGGCGTCGCCGATGTCCTTGTCGAAGCCGACGACGTTACCGCTGGCATCCTTGTTGTTGAACGGTGGGTAGGCGGCTTCGATACCCATGCGCAGTTTTTCCGCGGCCATGGCGTTTGCCGACATCACCAGGGTGGCAGCGGCTGCCAGGAGGAACTTCTTGTAAATGTGCATGTATTGCTCCGTTAGCGGTGGCTGGACATGAATTGCTTGCAACGCGCCGAGGTCGGGTTCTCGAAGACCTGCTGCGGCGATCCTTGCTCTTCAACCAGGCCCTGGTGCAGGAAGACCACTTCACTGGACACCTGGCGGGCAAAGTTCATCTCGTGCGTCACCAGCAGCATGGTACGGCCTTCTTCGGCCAGTGCGCGGATAACGTTAAGCACTTCCTGGACCATTTCCGGGTCGAGCGCCGAGGTCGGCTCGTCGAACAGGATGACCTTGGGCTTCATGGCCAGGGTGCGGGCGATGGCAGCGCGTTGTTGCTGGCCACCGGAAAGCTGGGCGGGGTAGCTGTGGCGCTTGTCGTGGATGCCGACCTTGTTCAACAGCGCTTCGGCGGCTTCGATGGCTTCGGCCCTGCTCTGGCCGAGCACGCGACGCGGCGCCTCGATGATGTTGTCGAGGATCGACATGTGTGGCCACAGGTTGAAGTTCTGGAAGACGAAGCCGATCTCGCTGCGCAGGCGGTTGATCTGGCGATTGTCGGCGGCGATCAGGTCACCGTTCTTGGCGGGCTTGAGCTTGAGGCTCTCGCCGGCGACGAGGATTTCACCCTGGTGGGGGTTTTCCAGCAGGTTGATGCAGCGCAGCAGGGTGGACTTGCCGGAGCCGGACGACCCCAGGATGGAGATCACGTCACCGTCGCGCGCGGTCAGCGAAATGCCCTTGAGAATTTCCTGCTCGCCGTAGCGTTTGTGCAGATTGCGGATTTCCAGCGCGGGCGTGGCCTGGGCCATGTGCGGTCCTCATGTGATCGGGTGCGTTCCCAGCTGTTGGCGGCCTTCCTGGCGAGCGCCACGCTAGCATAGCGGCAATAGACGGCCAACAGGGTCGCAGGGGGCTCAAGGCGTTGCCGGGGCAGTTTGTCGCATCGTTGCAGCGCAACGTCGCGCAGATGTCCGCAAAGGGTCTCGCCCAGCGCCGTAGCCTTGATGAAAAAAGGCGCGATGGTGCCAGTTTTGGCCGGCACTGGGAAGCGCTTTCAGACCACTCGCGGGTCTGGCCCGCTGCTGCGGGTGCGACCGTAGCCTATCGAAGTCGGCGAGGAGGGTTGTACCTGCAGGTTGCGCTTTTGTGCTTTGCGCCGGTGCAAAGGTGTTACCGTGGAGCACCTTTGGTGCGTTTGTAAGTGGGTATTTCCGTAATCCGGACGCAACAGGGTTGTTTGGCGCCCTTTCGGACAGAGGTTGGCCGAATGCCCTGCAACCCGCACCGTTAGAAGGCTCGTGGAAGGATCTGACGAATGTATTCAGCACATGGCGCGGTTATTGCCAGTACGAAGCCGCCGATTGCAGCGACGCCTAGGTCAACCCCAGGTGCGCTCTGTTAACGCAGTCGGAGTGGTCCACTCCTTACAAAGGTAGTTTTAATGAGCGGTAACAATTCCAATGACCTCGCTCAGGGGCTCAAACAACGGCATGTCACCATGCTGTCCATTGCTGGCGTTATCGGCGCCGGTCTGTTCGTGGGTTCCGGCCATGCCATCGCAGCTGCCGGCCCGGCCGTGCTGCTGGCCTACGCCGCCGCTGGTACCTTGGTCGTACTGGTGATGCGCATGCTCGGCGAAATGGCGATCGCCTCGCCGGATACGGGCTCGTTCTCCACTTATGCCGACCGCGCCATTGGCCGCTGGGCCGGTTTTACCATTGGCTGGTTGTACTGGTGGTTCTGGGTGCTGGTGATTCCGCTGGAAGCCAACGCCGCCGCGGCCATTCTTCACGCCTGGTTCCCGTCGGTGGACCTGTGGGCCTTCTCGCTTCTTATTACCTTGGCGCTGACCCTGACCAACCTGTGCAGCGTGAAGAACTACGGTGAGTTCGAGTTCTGGTTCGCCCTGCTCAAGGTACTGGCGATCATCGGCTTCATCGTCGTGGGCTGCATCGCCATGTTTGGCTTCGTGCCGAGCAGCCAGGTGAGCGGCGCTTCGCACCTGTTCGATACCCAGGGCTTCATGCCTAACGGCCTGGGCGCGGTGCTGGCGGCCATGCTGACCACCATGTTCTCGTTCATGGGTACCGAAATCGTCACCATCGCCGCTGCCGAATCGAAAGACCCGGGCAAGCAGATCAGCCGCGCAACCAACTCGGTGATCTGGCGCATCTGCCTGTTCTACCTGGTGTCGATCTTCCTCGTCGTTGCGCTGGTACCGTGGAACGACCCGGCCCTGGCCGAAGTCGGTTCCTACCAGACCGTGCTGAGCCGCATCGGTGTGCCGAACGCCAAGCTGATCGTCGACATCGTGGTGCTGGTTGCCGTGACCAGCTGCCTGAACTCGGCGCTGTACACCTCGTCGCGCATGCTGTTCTCGCTGAGCAAGCGTGGCGACGCCCCGGCCATCGCCCAGCGCACCACCAAAGCGGCTACCCCGCATGTGGCCGTGCTGTTGTCGACCGCTGCCGCGTTCCTCTGCGTGTTCGCCAACTACGTGGCCCCCGCCCAGGTGTTCGAGTTCCTGCTGGCCAGCTCTGGCGCCATCGCGCTGCTGGTGTACCTGGTGATTGCCGTGTCGCAACTGCGCATGCGTAGCCAGCGTGAAGCGCGCGGCGAGAAGATCGACTTCAAGATGTGGCTGTTCCCTGGCCTGACCTGGGCAACCATCGCCTTCATCATTGCCGTGCTGGCGGTGATGGCGCTGCGTGAGGATCACCGTGCCGAGATCATCGCGACTGCGCTATTGAGCATTGGCGTGGTGGCGGCGGGCTTGCTGGTGCACCGCAAGCGTGAAGCTGCCGGGCGGGTGGCGCTGGACAACTGATCCGCGCTGCTTGAAATGAAGAAAGGCCGCGTCCTGCACAGGACGCGGCCTTTTTTGATGCCTGTTCGGGCCCTTTCGCGGGTAAACCCGCTCCTGCAGGGATCGAGGTGCTCTCTGGCCTGCGGTGAATCTGTTGGAGCGGGTTTACCCGCGAAGAGGCCAGATCAGGTCAAGCAGCCCGGTCAGCCAAACTGCTTCTGCTGTTGCTGCTGCTTGGCGACCAGTTCGGAAGCGGCGATATAGGCTTCCTGGAACTCATCGCTCTCCAGCCAGGCCATGGTGGTGTCTTCGTCGGCGCCGTCGAGCCAGGTGCGGTAGGCGTTGAACACCAGCACGATGTAGTCGGTGGCGTGCTCTTCCTTGTGGCCCTTGAGTACCAAGGCCAGCAGCGGGTCAACCAAGAACACCGAGATCATCGCTACCAGGCTGGTTTCCTGGGCGGCTTTCATCTTCGCGAACAGCTCTTTGTAGCTGTCGGTCTCCATGGCCTTGTTGAACACCTGCTCGATGCTGGCGCTGTCACCGGCGCTGGCCTTGACCGCCTGGCCGCTGCGCACCATGCGGTTCTGCTTGGCTTTGCTGGCGGCGCGCTTGGCGCGTTTCTGTTGCTTGGTTGGGGTGGCCATGGGTGAATCCTTGGGGTGTTCGGAAATTGCGCGTATTGAAGCGCAGCAGCCCGGGTGATTCAACTGGTGGGCGGTGTCGGCTCGTCTCCCTCGAACCCGCGCGATGCGCGGCCGACCAACAGCTCATCGGGTGCATGAGCCACGCGGTGGTCCTTCCCCGGATAATCCAGCGAATGCAGGAAGTGCCGGATACAGTTGATTCGTGCGCGTTTCTTGTCGTCCGACTTGATCACCGTCCACGGTGCATCGGCGGTATCGGTATGGAAGAACATCGCCTCCTTGGCTGCGGTGTAGTCTTCCCACTTGTCCAGCGACTTGATGTCGATGGGTGAAAGCTTCCAGTGCTTGAGTGGGTCGTCCCGGCGCGAGATGAAGCGGCGCAGCTGCTCTTCGCGGTTCACCGAGAACCAGTACTTGAACAGCAGGATGCCGCTGTTGCACAGCATTCGCTCCAGGTCCGGTGCCTGGCGCATGAACTCCAGGTACTGCACCGGCGAACAGAAGCCCATTACCTTCTCGACCCCGGCGCGGTTGTACCAGGAGCGGTCGAAGAAGACCATTTCACCCGCCGTGGGCAGGTGCTGGATGTAACGCTGGAAGTACCACTGCCCCAGTTCCTGCTCGGAAGGCTTCTCCAGCGCAACGATCCGGGCGCCTCGCGGGTTGAGGTGCTCCATGAAGCGTTTGATCGTGCCACCTTTGCCTGCTGCGTCACGCCCCTCGAACAGTATGACCACGCGCTGGCCGGTTTCCTTGACCCAGCTCTGGACCTTCAGCAGTTCGATCTGCAGCGCATGCTTGGTCTTCTCGTAATCCTGGCGACGCAGGCGGGTGCGGTACGGGTAGCTGGCCGGCAGGCGCGCCGAGGTGCTGTCTTCGTTGCTGCCCTTTGGTGCACTTGCCACTTCCAGCGCGGCTGGGGCCTGGCTGACCTTGCTGATGGAGGGCTCGGGTTTGCGCTGGCGAGGGCGGCGCGTGCGAGGTGCAGCAGGGGCGGGGGAAGAGGATTCGCCGGGTGCGGGGAGCAGGAGGGTGGCTTCTTCGCTCATGGAGGTCCTTGCGAGGTTGGGTCGAATGTCCACTTGTGATTGTGAGTTTGGGGGTGGGGGAGGTCGTTGATGCTGATCAATGCCGGTGGGCGGAGGATGCGGCGCTGCGTAATCAAATAGTTTGAAACGCGTCCAGATTGATGTGGTGTGAACTACGGTTTACATTTTTCCCATGCACACACTATTACAAACCGACAGCTACAGAAGGTGGTTCGCCGCGTTGCGGGATGCTCGTGCACAGGCTCGTATCAATGTGCGACGGGTCGAGCTTGGAGTGATTGGGGATTGTAAGCCGGTAGGTGAAGGAGTGTCCGAGTAGCGGATCGATTACGGTCCGGGCTATCGGGTGTATTTCGTTCAGCGAGGCTACGAGGTGATCATCCTTCTGGCGGGTGGCGACAAGTCCACGCAGACCAGGGACACCAGTTCAGCCCTCAAGCTGGCACGCGAGCTTTAGGAGGCCGCCATGACTGCGACCAAACTGACCAAGTGGGATGCCGCAGATCACCTCAAGACAGAGGAAGACATGGCTCTGTACCTTGAGGCCTGCCTTGAAGAAAACGATCCGGTGTTGCTTGCCGCTGCCTTGGGCGATATCGCGCGTGCTCGTGGCATGGCTCAGCTGGCGCGTGATACGGGCCTGACTCGCGAAGGGCTCTACAAAGCGTTGTCGGCGGAGGGTAATCCAAGCCTGGCGACCATCATGAAAGTGATGGCGGCACTCGGACTGAGGCTACATGCCGAGGTGGTGTCTCCGCGAACTGCGGGGTAGGGCTGGAGGTGGGGGGAGCAGCTATCGATGCTGCCCATCCCAAAAGCAAAAAACGCAGACAACAAAAAACCCGCACTGGGCGGGTTTCTTGTGTCGCTTCGGGTAACTTTGCAACCACCAGAAGCTTGAAGGTGGTGCCCAGAGACGGAGTCGAACCGCCGACACGAGGATTTTCAATCCTCTGCTCTACCGACTGAGCTATCTGGGCGACGAGGTGAATTAAATAGATTTTCTGACGGCCCGTCAACGACTTTTTGAAAAAATTTTAAATTAATTCCGTCGCTTACGGTTCGTGGGGTCATTCGGAGGGGGGAACGTACCCTTCCGCCTGGGCGTATTCCTCGCCAGCGAAAAACTTGTCCATCTCGCCCTGAAGGAACTTGCGGTCCTCGCCGTTCATCATGTTCAGGCGTTTTTCGTTGATCAGCATGGTCTGGTGTTTTTTCCAGTCTTCCCAGGCTTTCTCCGAGATGTGGTCGAAGATGTCCTGGCCCTTGGCACCGGGGTAGGGCGGGCGGGCCAGGCCTGGGAGTTCTTCTTTGTACTTGCGGCACATCACGGTGCGGGTCATCGGGCTTCTCCTGCAATCAGTTCGTCGGCCGCGCGTTTGAGCAGCTTCTTGACCGGGGCGGCGAGGCCCAGGCGCGGCGGGGTGGCGAGGTTATACCAGAGCCAGTCGGCCTCGGCCACGTGCTGGCCGACCGGCTCGACACGTACCAGCCATGGCTCGATCGCCAGCTGGAAGTGGCTGAAGGTATGGGTCAGGCCGTCCAGTGCGCGGCTTTCGGCCAGGCGCAGGCCGTGCTGGTAGGCGAGGTCGTCGAGCTGGGCAAGATCGTCCAGCTCCGGGAGGCTCCATAAGCCACCCCACAGGCCGCTGGATGGGCGGCGGTAAAGCAGAATGGCGCCTTCATCGTTGGCCAGCAGTGGCATCAGCGTGCGCCTTTGCGGCAGTGCCTTGCGTGGTTTGGGCTCGGGGTAGCGGGTTTCTTCGCCGTGCAGGTGTGCTTCGCAGCCGTGCTGCAACGGGCAGATCAGGCAGCTGGGCTTGCTGCGCGTGCACAGCGTCGCGCCCATGTCCATCATCGCCTGGGTGTAGTGGTTGGCGCGCTGGTGCGGGGTGAAGCGCTCGGCCGTGGCCCACAGCTGGTTGGCCACCTTGGGCTCGCCGGGGTAGCCGGCCTGGGCGGTGTAGCGGGCCAGCACGCGCTTGACGTTGCCATCGAGAATCGGCGCGCGAATGCCCATGCTGATGCTGGCGATGGCACCCGCTGTGGAGCGGCCGATGCCGGGCAGCTCGGTGAGCTGCTCGACGCTGCGCGGGAATTCGCCGCCATGTTGTTCGACGACGATCTTCGCGGCCTTCTGCAGGTTGCGTGCGCGGGTGTAGTAGCCAAGGCCGGTCCACAAGTGCAGCACTTCGTCCTCCGGCGCCTCAGCCAGGGCCTGCACGGTCGGCAGGGCCTGCATGAAACGGTCGAAGTAGTTGAGCACGGTGCTGACCTGGGTCTGCTGCAGCATGATTTCCGAAACCCACACGCGGTATGGGTTGATGCCCTGTTGCCAGGGCAGGTCGTGGCGACCGTGCTGGTCATACCAGTCCAGCACGGCGCTGGAGAACTGCGTGGGGGTCATCGCTTGAACAGCCCCTTGAGCGCGTCTTTCAGTTCTGGGCTCACTTTGTCTCCAAGTTTTTCATCGATCTTGTCTTTAAGGCGGTTGCCGGCCAGCTTGGCCGCGACCTTGCCCAGGCCGTCCTGGTCCAGGCGGCAGGCCTTGGCGCCGATCTCCAGCGGGCCGCGGCAGCGCAGCGGCACTTCCACGCCCACGAAGCGTTCGTTGACCTGGCAGGCCGGGTCGGGCATGGCGCGCTGATCACCCTCGACGATCACGCCGACGTTGTAGTCCATGCCCAGCACGCGCAGGTCGAGGTCGCCATGGCCGTTGACGGTCAGGCCAGGGATGCGTGCCTTGAGGTCGGGGTTGCTGGCTACGCCATTGCGAATCACCAGGCTGCCGCGTAGCTCTTCGAACGGGGTGTCCTTGCCACGGGGTTCGCCACTCAACGTCTTGCGGTTGAGGGTGGCGATGGCCTGGCACAGTTGTTGTTCGAGGTTGGCATTGACCAGCACGCCGTCATTGATGGTGAAGTTTGCGCTGCCATTGAGGGTGTCGACCAGTGCCTTCTGGCTGTTACCGGTGGCCGTCAGATCACTGGTCAGGGTCAGCAGGCCTTTGACCGGCGGCGTCTGCTCCTTGCCTTCAACTTTGATGAAGTGCTCGACCGGCACCCGGTTGATCCTGGTGTTGATGCCGAGCTGCGGCACGGCAGGGCGCACGTCGACGTTGCCCTTGGCTTCGAAGGTGCCGTTGTAGAGACCGCCACGCAGGGTTTGCAAGGTCAGCAGCCCGCCCTGGGCGGTGGCCTGCAACTGAGCATCGCTGATGGGCAGCTTGTCCAGGGTCAGCGCACCGAAGGCCAGGTCAGCTTGCAGGTCGAGCACGCGCAGGCGGTCTACCGGCAACAGCTTGTCGTCGCTCCAGGCTACCTGGGTCGGGGCATTGGGCAGTGGCGAGCTGCCGGCACCGGCAACTGCGCTGGCTTCCTGCTGCTGCACCTCCGCCTGGCGTGCGGCAGTGGCGCCTTTGGCTTGCTCGCTCTTGGCCAGCAGGTAGCGATCGGCATCGAACCTGTCGCCTTTGAGCTGCAGGCGCAGGGCCTGCTTGGCGAAGTCGTCGATGGCCACGCGGCCAGTGAAGGTGGTGTCGTCCAGCTTCACAGCCAGGTCGGCCAGGGTCAGGCTGGACGGTGTGCCTTGCAGGCGGGTCACCAGCTCCAGCTTGCCGAAGGCTGCCGGATCGTTGGTGGCCGGCAGCGGGTGGCCGATGCCGTCGAGGAAGGTGCGCAGGTTGAACTGGGCGATGGACAGGCCGCCGCTCAGTTGCGGGGCCTTGTCCAGGTCGCGCAGGTTCAGTTCGCCGAGGGCGCGCAGCTGGTTCGCCGAGACTTTCAGGCCGCTCCAGGAGGCCACGTTGGCACCCATGTCGACCAGCAGCTGGCCTTGGGCGCCGAAGGTGACGGTCTTGCCAGCGGTAGGTTCGCCGGAGGTTTCGCCGGTCAGGCGCAGGTCTTCGAAGTTGTAGCGCTTGAGCTTGCGATCGAAGCGCAGCTCGCCGGCAAGCTCGGTGCGGGCCTTGATGGCCGGCTGGCTGGCGCCGAGGAAGGCGCTGGCTTTAAGGGCGATATTGGTGCCCTCGTGGACCGGGCCGGTGCTCAGCTGGATGCTTTCGGCGCTGTAGCTCTGGCCGCTCTTGGCATCGGTGTAGTAAACCCGGGCGTTGTTCACGGTCAGGCTGTCGATGTCGAGCTTCACCGCGCGCTCACTGCTGCTTTCAGCAGGCTTCGCCGGTTGCTCGGCAGGTGCCTGGGCCGGCGCACTGGCAGTGCCATCGGGGGTGGTCGGTAGCGGCTTGCCGATGTCTTCCCAGTTGCCGTGGCCGTTTTCGTCGCGTAGCAAGGTCAGGTTCAGGCCCTCGACGCGTACATCGCTCATCTGCACTTCGCGGCGCAGCAGTGGCAGCACACGCACGGAGAGGCCGAGCATCTGCAGGTCGGCGAACGGCTCCTTGGGTTTGGCCAGCGTCGCGATGCTGGCTTCATGCAGCTCCAGGCCCAGCCAGGGGAACAGGCTCCAGCCGATGTCACCGTTGAGGGTCAGCTCGACGTGCGCCTTGTCGCGCGCCAGTTGGCGGATCTCGTCTTTGTAGTCGTTGGGATCGAAGAGGTGGGTCAGGGCGAAGCCCAGCGCCACGATGATCAGCAGCAACCCGAGAAGCCCCAGTCCCAGGATTTTGCCGAACGCTTTCATGGGCGAGTCCTTGTAGTCCGTAGTGTGAATTCCGAACGGCTGAGTATAGCGCCGCAGGGGTGGGCCCTGCGTATACGACTAGCGATGCAGGGTATTTCCGATGATTGCGGCATTCGACAGCTGTGGCTTCGTCAGTTCCTTCGCCGCCGGATTGCTGGAAATACCGATTCAGCCACGGGAAAAATAACGATATCAGATTGCTTTCATGTCATCTTCGAACTGGTACCCTTGTGCCGCTTTGCGGAGCGACCGCGACCCATTGTCGCGGGCCGTTGCCCAGGAAAAAGGCCCAGATCGCCCTGCGTGCGATAACAAGAGCCCGGGATTGCCATCCGCCAGCACTGTCTACCTACAAAAGGAATGAATCCATGAGCAGTACCATCACGGCAGAGGGGCTGGCCAGCGCGCCGAGCTTCCTGTCGAAGGAGCGCATCATCGCCCGCCCGGGCTTCAACCGCTGGCTGGTCCCGCCAGCTGCCTTGGCTATCCATCTGTGCATCGGCATGGCCTACGGCTTCTCGGTGTTCTGGCTGCCGCTGTCGCAAGCCATCGGCATCACCGCGCCGGTTGCCTGTTCGGCGGACATGGGCTTCATCGCCCGCCTGTTCAGCGCCGAATGCGACTGGCCGATCTCGATGCTGAGCTGGATCTACACCCTGTTCTTCGTCTTCCTCGGCTGTTCGGCAGCGGTGCTGGGCGGCTGGCTGGAACATGCCGGTCCTCGCAAGGCTGGCCTGGTATCGGCCCTGTGCTGGTGTGGCGGCATGCTGATCTCGGCGATCGGCGTAAAGACCCACCAGCTGTGGCTGATGTGGTTGGGGTCCGGTGTGATCGGTGGGATTGGCTTGGGGTTGGGCTACATTTCACCGGTCTCGACCCTGATCAAGTGGTTCCCGGACAAACGCGGCATGGCCACCGGCATGGCGATCATGGGCTTCGGTGGTGGCGCCATGGTGGGTGCACCGCTGGCTACCGCGCTGATGGGCCATTTTGGCAATGCCCATGAAGTGGGCGTATGGCAGAGCTTCGTCGCCATGGCCGCAATCTACTTCGTGTTCATGACGGCTGGCGCCCTGGCGTACCGCGTTCCGCCAACCGGCTGGAAGCCTGAAGGCTGGAGCGCACCGGCGAAGAAGGCCGGCAATGGCATGGTCACCGACCGCCACGTGCACGTCAGCGTCGCCTGGAAAACCCCGCAGTTCGCCCTGGTGTGGCTGGTGCTGTGCCTGAACGTTTCGGCCGGTATCGGCATCCTCGGCATGGCTTCGCCGCTGCTGCAGGAAGTGTTTGCCGGCAAATTGCTGGGCAACGAGCTGAGCTTCAGCGAGCTGAACGCCGCGCAGCTGGCGCAGATCGCCGCCATCGCCGCCGGCTTCACCGGCCTGCTGAGCCTGTTCAACATCGGTGGTCGCTTCTTCTGGGCATCGTTCTCCGACTACATCGGCCGCAAGAACACCTACTTCGCCTTCTTCGCCCTGGGCGTCGGCCTCTACAGCCTGGTGCCGAACATGGGTCACCTGGGCAACGTGGCGCTGTTCGTGGCGGCATTCTGCATCATTCTGTCGATGTACGGCGGTGGCTTCTCCACAGTGCCGGCCTACCTGGCCGACCTGTTCGGCACGCAGATGGTGGGAGCCATTCATGGTCGCCTGCTGACTGCCTGGGCGGCAGCCGGCGTGCTGGGCCCGGTGCTGATCACCTACCTGCGCGAGTACCAGTTGGCGGCGGGCGTGGAGCGTGCAGCGGCCTACGACATGACCCTGTACATCCTTGCCGGCCTGCTGGTGCTGGGCTTTATCTGCAACATGCTGATCCGCCCGGTGGCCGACAAGTACTTCATGACCGATGCCGAACTGGCCGCCGAGCGTGCTCTGAGCCACGACAAAGGTGCTGATGGTGCGCGTTCGCTGGAGTGGCATGCCTCGCCGGGTAGCCTGCCGTTGGTGCTGCTGGCCTGGGCTGTGGTGGTCGTGCCGCTGGCCTGGGGGGTGTGGGTGACCTTGCAGAAGACCGCTGTCCTGTTCCATTGATGTAGCCGTCCGGGGGTTGCCTGGCACCCCCCGCGATCCGGTTGTATAGACCTGTAGGGCTCTGCGGCCCCGCAATTGCTTGCCATGCCATATGTCATCCGCGTTTCAAGCGGGCGCGTTCTGGGCCTATAATGGAGCCCTTTTCGCCCAATGATTTTGCGGAGCTGGTGATGGTCGAACGTAAGGCTTCCGTCGAGCGCAATACCCTGGAAACCCAGGTCAAGTGCTCGATCAACCTCGATGGCAGTGGCAAGGCCCGATTCGATATCGGTGTGCCTTTCCTTGAACACATGCTGGACCAGATCGCCCGCCATGGGCTTATCGATCTGGATATCGAGTGCAAGGGTGACCTGCATATCGACGATCACCATACCGTCGAAGACGTCGGTATCACGCTGGGCATGGCATTCGCCCAGGCCATTGGCGACAAGAAAGGCATCTTCCGCTACGGCCACGCCTACGTGCCGCTGGACGAAGCACTGTCGCGCGTGGTCATCGACTTCTCCGGCCGCCCAGGCCTGCAGATGCATGTGCCTTACACCCGTGCCACCGTTGGCGGCTTCGATGTCGACCTGTTCCAGGAGTTCTTCCAGGGCTTCGTCAACCACGCCCTGGTGACCCTGCACATCGACAACCTGCGTGGCCACAACACCCACCACCAGATCGAAACCGTATTCAAGGCTTTCGGCCGCGCCCTGCGCATGGCCGTGACCATCGACGAGCGCATGGCCGGGCAGATGCCGTCCACCAAAGGGTGCCTGTAAATGCAGACGGTAGCCGTAATCGACTATGGCATGGGCAACCTGCACTCGGTGGCCAAGGCGCTTGAACACGTCGGCGCCGGCAAGGTGCTGGTCACCAGCGACGCTGCGGTGATCCGCGAGGCTGACCGCGTGGTGTTCCCGGGCGTGGGCGCGATCCGTGACTGCATGGCCGAAATCCGCCGCCTGGGCTTCGACAGCCTGGTCCGCGAAGTGAGCCAGGATCGCCCGTTCCTCGGCATCTGCGTAGGCATGCAGGCGTTGCTCGACCATAGCGAAGAGAACGACGGTGTCGACTGCATCGGCCTGTTCCCTGGCCAGGTGCGCTTCTTCGGCAAAGACCTGAAAGAAGACGGCGAGCACCTGAAGGTGCCGCACATGGGCTGGAACGAAGTCAGCCAGTCCATCGACCACCCGCTGTGGCACGACATTCCCGACCGTGCGCGTTTCTACTTCGTGCACAGCTACTACATCAATGCCGGCAAGCCGGGCCAGGTGGTCGGCCGCGGCCACTATGGCGTCGACTTCGCTGCCGCGCTGGCAGACGGCTCGCGCTTCGCCGTGCAGTTCCACCCGGAAAAAAGTCATACCCATGGCCTGCAGCTGCTGCAGAACTTCGTCGCCTGGGACGGGCGCTGGTAAATGAGCCGTTCGAAGACCAAGGCCCCGATCATCACCCTGGCCCCCGAAGAGGAACGCGAGGCGCTCGACACGCTCAAGCGCTTTCTCGAAGACCGCTTCGAACTGCAGCTCGGGTCGTTCGAGGTGGCCGAGGTCCTCGAACTGTTCAGCAAAGAAATTGCACCCCATTACTACAACAGGGCGATTGCCGATGTTCAGCTGCACCTCAAGGAGCGGTTCGAGAGTATCGAAAGCGATCTGTGGGCGCTCGAAAAGCCCTGAAACCCTAAGAACAGACAGGTTCCCAAGATGCTGATTATCCCCGCTATCGATCTGAAGGACGGTGCCTGCGTGCGCCTGCGCCAGGGCCGCATGGAAGATTCCACGGTATTTTCCGACGACCCGGTGAGCATGGCTGCCAAGTGGGTCGAAGGTGGCTGCCGCCGCCTGCACCTGGTCGACCTCAACGGCGCCTTCGAAGGCCAACCGGTCAACGGTGAAGTGGTCACCGCCATTGCCAAACGCTACCCGAACCTGCCGATCCAGATCGGCGGCGGCATCCGCTCGCTGGAAACCATCGAGCACTACGTCAAGGCCGGCGTCAGCTACGTGATCATCGGCACCAAGGCGGTCAAGCAGCCTGAGTTCGTCGCCGAAGCGTGCAAGGCCTTCCCGGGCAAGGTCATCGTTGGCCTGGATGCAAAGGACGGCTTCGTTGCCACCGACGGCTGGGCGGAAGTCAGCTCGGTACAGGTCATCGACCTGGCCAAGCGTTTCGAGGCCGATGGCGTCTCGGCGATCGTCTACACCGACATCGCCAAGGACGGCATGATGCAGGGCTGCAACGTGCCGTTCACCAAGGCACTGGCCGAAGCCACTTCGATCCCGGTGATCGCCTCGGGCGGTATCCACAACCTGGGTGACATCAAGGCCCTGCTGGACGCCAAGGCCCCGGGCATCATCGGCGCCATCACCGGCCGTGCCATCTACGAAGGCACCCTCGATGTCGCCGAGGCCCAGGCTTTTTGCGACAACTACCAAGGCTGAGGACTGAACCATGGCACTGGCCAAGCGCATCATCCCTTGCCTGGACGTGGACAACGGCCGGGTGGTCAAGGGCGTCAAGTTCGAGAACATCCGTGATGCCGGCGACCCGGTGGAAATCGCCCGCCGCTACAACGAGCAGGGTGCCGATGAAATCACCTTCCTCGACATCACGGCCAGCGTTGATGGCCGCGACACCACCCTGCATACCGTCGAGCGCATGGCCAGCCAGGTGTTCATCCCGCTGACCGTGGGCGGCGGCGTGCGCACCGTGCAGGACATCCGCAACCTGCTCAATGCCGGCGCCGACAAGGTTTCGATCAACACCGCCGCGGTGTTCAACCCGGAGTTCGTCGGTGAAGCAGCGGACCGCTTCGGTTCGCAGTGCATCGTCGTCGCCATCGACGCCAAGAAGGTGTCCGCGCCCGGCGAAGCGCCACGCTGGGAGATCTTTACCCACGGCGGGCGCAAGCCAACCGGGCTGGACGCGGTTGAATGGGCGAAGAAGATGGAAGGCCTGGGGGCCGGCGAGATCCTGCTGACCAGCATGGACCAGGACGGCATGAAGAATGGTTTCGACCTGGGCGTAACCCGCGCCATCAGCGATGCGCTGGGGATTCCGGTGATTGCTTCGGGTGGTGTGGGTAACCTGCAGCACCTGGCAGACGGGATTCTGGAAGGGCACGCCAGCGCGGTGCTGGCGGCGAGTATCTTCCACTTTGGCGAGTACACGGTGCCGGAGGCCAAGGCCTACATGGCTTCGCGCGGGATTGTCGTTCGCTGAGATAGTGATTGTCGGGGCTGCTTTGCAGCCCATCGCGGCTGAAGCCGCTCCTACAGGGATCGCGCAAATCTCCAGGCGTGCGCGGTCCCTGTAGGAGCGGCTTCAGCCGCGATGGGCCGCAAGGCGGCCCCAATTGCATCATCCGTGGTTCTTGCCCAGCAAGGCGTGGTAGAGCTCGGTATCGCCAAGAATCCCCACCACCCGGTCATTTTCCTGCAGCACCAGCTTGTTGCCGGTCTGGTAACGAATCTGCAGCGCCTCACGCATGCCAATGTCGGCATGCACCAACGTTGGCTTGCGGCCCAGGCCTTCCACAGCCTGCCCCGGCACCCAGTTCTGCATGTCCAGCCCGTTCTGCCCCTGGCGTGCACGCTTGATCGAATTCCCTTCGCCCAGGTCCAGCCACGAATCGCCACCCGGGTCCAGGCACACCGAGCCGTTGACCCGCTTGCAGTTGTCCAGGCTGCGCATCAGGCTGCGGCCGCACAGTACGTTCAGCGGGTTGGTGTGGGCGACGAAGGTACGCACGTATTCGTCGGCCGGGTTCAGCACGATCTCTTCCGGCTTGCTGTACTGGATGATCCGCCCGTCCTTCATGATGGCGATGCGGCTGCCCAGCTTCAGCGCCTCGTCGAGGTCGTGGCTGACGAACACGATGGTCTTGCTCAGCTTGGCCTGCAGGCCCAGCAATTCGTCTTGCAGGCCTTGGCGGATCAGCGGGTCGAGGGCCGAGAACGGTTCGTCCATCAACAGGATGTCGGCATCCATCGCCAGCGCCCGGGCCAGGCCCACACGCTGTTGCATGCCGCCGGAGAGTTCGTCTGGCTTCTTGTTGCGCCACTGGGTCAGGCCGACCAGTTCGAGTTTCTCGTCGACCAGCTTGCGCCGTTCCTTTTCCGGGCGGCCCTGCATTTCCAGGCCGAAGCTGATGTTCTCTCGCACCGTCAGCCATGGCATCAGGGCGAATTTCTGGAACACCATGGCGATGCGCTTGGTGCGCATCATCTTCAGCTCTGCCGGGGTGCAGTGGGCAATATCGATGTGCTTGCCTTCATGTTCGACGAACAGCTTGCCGCGGCTCACGGTGTTGAGGCCGTTGATGCACCGCAGCAGGCTCGACTTGCCTGAGCCGGACAGGCCCATCAGCACACAGATCTCGCCTTTGTTGATATCGAGGTTGGCCTTTTCCACACCGACCACCAGCCCGGTCTGCTTGAGGATCTGCTCGCGGGTCTGGCCTTTGTCCAGCAGCGCCAGCGCTTCGCGCGGCTTGTTGGAGAAGATGACGTCTACGTCTTCGAATCGAATGATGCTCATGCCTCACCCCTTACCGGCAGTTCCGGTTGCTTGCAGATACGGTCGAGCATGATCGCCAGCAGCACGATCGCCAGGCCCGCTTCGAAGCCCAGGGAGATATCGGCGGTGTTCAGTGCGTTGACCACAGGTTTGCCCAGGCCATCGGCACCCACCAGGGCGGCGATCACCACCATCGACAGCGACAGCATGATGCACTGGGTGACGCCAGCGGCGATGCTTGGCATCGCGTGCGGCAGTTCGATACGGGTGAGTAGCTGGCGGCGCGAACAGCCAAAGGCCTTGCCGGCGTCCATCAGCTCCTGCGGCACGTCGCAGATGCCCAGGTAGGTCAGGCGGATCGGTGCGGCGATGGCGAACACCACTGTCGAGATCAGCCCCGGCACCACGCCCAGACCGAACAGGGTCAGGGTCGGGATCAGGTAGACGAAGGTTGGCACGGTCTGCATCAGGTCGAGCACCGGGCGCATGGCGGTGTAGAACATCGGCTTGTGCGCGGCGACGATGCCCAGCGGCACGCCGATGGCCACGCAGACCACGGTGGCGAAGGTCACCTGGGCCAAGGTTTCCATGGTTTCCTGCCAGTACCCCAGGTTGAGGATCAGCAGGAAGGAAAGGGCGACGAATGCGGTGAGCGCCCACTTGCGCTGGATGAAATGCGCCAGGGCGGCGAACAGGGCGATGAGCACGAACGGGTTGAAGAACGTCAGGGTACTGGTGACGCCATGGATCATGAACTCCAGGCCTCGGGCAATGGCATCGAAATAGTTCGCGCCATTCTGGGTCAGCCATTCGACGAACGCCGCGATGTACTGACCCAAGGGTATTTTCTGATCGATGAGCATGATAGCGAGCTTCCACCTGCGAAGATTGAAAACAGTCCGGGGCGGGCACGGTCCCGCCCCGAGGTAGCGCTACGACGTATTGCGTTATTGGGTAAGTTTCGCCTTGGCCGCCTCAAGGCCGGGTTTGCCATCCACGGTGGTGACGCCCGCAAGCCAGGTGTCCAGCTTGCCGGGGTTGTCTTTCAGCCACTTCCTGGCGGCCGCCTCGGGCTTCATCTTGTCGTCCAGGACGTAGCCCATCATGGTGCTTTCATCCTTGAGCTCGAACGACAGGTTCTTCAGCAGTTGGCCGACGTTGCTGCATTCCTGCACATAGCCCTTGCGGGTGTTGGTCAGCACGGTGGCCTTGCCGAATTCGGGGCCGAAGAACTCGTCACCGCCGGTGAGGTACTGCATCTTGAAGCGGGTGTTCATCGGGTGCGGTTCCCAGCCCAGGAACACCACTGCCTCGCCACGCTTCTGTGCGCGATCGACCTGCGACAGCATGCCGGCCTCGCTCGACTGCACGATCTTGAAACCGGCGTCCTTCAGGCCGAAGGCGTTCTTGTCGATCATGCTCTGGATGGTGCGGTTGCCATCGTTGCCCGGCTCGATGCCATAGATCTTGCCGTCCAGTTCCTTCTTGAACTTGGGAATGTCGCTGAAATCCTTCAGCCCCTTGTCATACAGCGCCTGGGGCACGGCCAGGGTGTACTTGGCGTTTTCCAGGTTGGCGCGCACGGTTTCTACAGTGCCGGCATCGCGGTATTGCTTGATGTCGTTCTCCATGGTCGGCATCCAGTTGCCGAGAAACACGTCCAGGTCCTTGCCGGTGGCCAGCGACTTGTAGGTCACCGGTACCGAGATCATGGTGGTGTGGGTCTTGTAACCCAGTGCTTCGAGCACAACGCTGGTGGTCGCAGTGGTGACGGTGATGTCGGTCCAGCCGACATCGGAGAAGCGTACCGTCTGGCACTGCTCGGGCTCGGCGGCCTGGGCCAGCAGAGGCGCGGACAGCATCGCAACCAGCAACAGCGAGGGTGAACCTTTCATGGATGGACTCCTGTGATTTTGTCTTCGGGTTCGCATGGGTCGCCGGGCTTTCTCAGGGTCCGGTCGACCAGGCCTGCAGAGGGCAGGTTGCGTGGCCGTGCTTTACGAGTCGCTTTCGATAATCCTCCAGCGCCGGGCAATCGCCTACTGGTGGCGTCGTAACCAGTACGGAACGGGTCGCATCCAGTACGGGCGATGTCGTTTATGAGTTTTTCCACCCCTGTAGCCGCATTTTTGCGTCACCCGGTCGCTTGAAAGCGGCGACAAGGTGGCCGAAAAGGCTACGGCGCTGCTGGACAAAATTACGTCGGTTGCAGACGGCGAGGGGGTAGGCAAAAGCCCGATGATGCGTGCATTCGTGGCGGCTCGCAGCTTCAGCCTAGCAGTTGCCCCGCCCTGCGCATGGCGCGCAGAGACAAGCCCAGCAAGAGGTGATTCGACAATGGCCATCAGCGTGTTCGACCTGTTCAAGATCGGTGTCGGGCCCTCCAGCTCCCACACCGTCGGCCCCATGCGTGCCGGTGCCCTGTTCGTCCAGGGCCTGCGTGAACGCGGCGAGCTGGAACAGGTGCGCAGGATCGAAGTGCGGCTGTACGGTTCGCTGTCGGCCACTGGCATCGGCCATGGCACCGACAACGCCACCATCATGGGCCTGATGGGCGAGTGGCCGGACGCCATCGACCCGACCCAGATCGTCCCGCGGATCGCCGACCTGCGCGAAACCAACACCCTGAAGCTGGATAACCGCCTGCCCATCGAGTTCGTCTGGGCCCGCGACATGCTGCTGCTGGACGAGAACCTGCCGTACCACCCCAACGCCATGACCCTGATCGCCGAAGGTGCCCAGGGCGAGCTGCATCGCGACACCTATTACTCGGTCGGTGGCGGCTTCGTGGTCGACGCCGCCCAGGCCGCCAGCGGTGTGCTGGATGCCGACCAGACGGTGCTGCCCTACGATTTCAACAGCGCCGCCGAGCTGCTGCGCCTGTGCAAGCAAAACGACCTCAGCGTGTCGCAATTGATGATGGCCAACGAGAAGGTCTGGCGCAGCGAGGAAGAAATCCGCGCCGGCCTGCACAAGCTCTGGGAAGCCATGCAGGAGTGCGTCAACAACGGCCTGAAATACGAAGGCACGCTGCCCGGCGGGCTCAACGTGCGCAGGCGCGCCGCCAAGTTGCACCGCAGTCTGCAGGAAATCGGCAAGCCCAACGTGATCGGCTCGACCATGAGCGCCATGGAGTGGGTCAACCTGTTCGCCCTGGCGGTCAACGAAGAGAACGCCGCTGGCGGGCGCATGGTCACTGCGCCTACCAACGGCGCGGCGGGCATCATCCCGGCGGTGCTGCACTACTACATGCGCTTCAGTGATGCGGTGGACGAGTCGAGCGTGGTCGACTTCTTCCTCGGCGCCGCTGCCGTGGGCATCCTGTGCAAGAAGAACGCGTCGATTTCTGGTGCAGAAGTCGGCTGCCAGGGCGAGGTCGGCTCGGCCTGTGCCATGGCTGCTGCCGGCCTCGCCGAAGTGCTGGGGGCGACCCCGGCGCAGGTGGAGAACGCTGCCGAAATCGCTCTGGAACACAACCTCGGCCTGACCTGCGACCCGGTCGGCGGCCTGGTGCAGGTGCCGTGCATCGAGCGCAACGCGATAGCCGCAGTGAAGGCGATCAATGCCGTGCAGATGGCGTTGCGCGGCGATGGCGAGCACTTCATCTCCCTCGACCAGGTGATCCGCACCATGCGCGACACCGGGGCCGACATGCACGACAAGTACAAAGAGACTTCTCGCGGTGGCCTGGCGGTCAGCGCCATCGAGTGCTGAGTTCTTGAGCCAGCCTCAAGGGCCCCATCGCGGATGAATCCGCTCCTACAGGAAATGCATGATCTTGTAGGAGCGGATTCATCCGCGATGGGGCCCTTGAGTGTTTTAAGTGCACCGCGCCCTGTTTAAGTGCATGACCCAAGCTGACCAATCGTCGGCTGTCGCTATCAGTGTGGGCATTGTCGGTGACACTCAAGAGTGTCGTTTCTGGGCAACCAAGGCTGCGCGTGTCACCAAATTGCTCAGTTGTTACACGCAAGGCGCTAGCACGGCGCTTTGCGAAGAATTGCCAACTTGATCGAAGTCCCTGATTTGCCGAATGAAGGCGTCGTTTTCAGGTTTTTTCGGATGGTCGTTCAATTTCAGGCACGACCCTTGCGTTGAGATTGGCAGCAAGCCCCTGCACATGAACCTGGGGCCATAACAAGAAAATCAGTGCCCGCCTGAGGCACACCCTGCATTTGTGTGAGGAGAAATCGCGATGACGTCGTACACCTCCGGGAACCCAACCCAGAACCGCACAGCCCCCCAGTCCATCGGGTTTCTCCTTCTGGACAATTTCACCCTGATATCCCTGGCATCGGCCGTGGAGCCGCTGCGCATGGCCAACCAGCTTTCTGGTCGCGAGCTGTACCGCTGGCACACGCTGACCGTCGATGGCGGCCAGGTATGGGCCAGTGACGGCCTGCAGATCACTCCCGATGCAGCCATGCACAGCGCACCGCCGATCGACACCGTGATCGTCTGCGGCGGTGTTGGCATCCAGCGCACGGTCACCCGTGAGCATGTCACCTGGCTGCAGGCCCAGGCTCGCCAGTCGCGCCGCCTCGGTGCGGTGTGCACCGGCAGCTGGGCGCTGGCCTGTGCCGGCCTGCTCGATGGTTTCGATTGCAGCGTGCACTGGGAATGCCTGGCGGCCATGCAGGAGGCCTTCCCGCGGGTCAACATGAGCACCCGCCTGTTCACCCTCGACCGCAACCGCTTCACCAGTTCCGGCGGCACCGCGCCGCTGGACATGATGCTGCACCTGATCAGCCGTGATCACGGCCGTGAGCTGTCGGCGGCGATCTCGGAGATGTTCGTCTACGAGCGTATCCGCAACGAGCAGGACCACCAGCGCGTGCCGCTCAAGCACATGCTCGGCACCAACCAGCCGAAGTTGCAGGAAATCGTCGCGCTGATGGAGGCCAACCTCGAAGAACCGATCGACCTGGATGAACTGGCCGTATATGTGTCGGTGTCGCGCCGTCAACTCGAACGGCTGTTCCAGAAGTACCTGCATTGCTCGCCGTCGCGCTACTACCTCAAGCTGCGCCTGATCCGCGCCCGGCAGTTGCTCAAGCAGACACCGATGTCGATCATCGAAGTGGCCTCGGTGTGCGGCTTCGTCTCTACCCCGCACTTCTCCAAGTGCTACCGCGAGTACTTCGGCATTCCGCCGCGTGACGAGCGCGTGGGCTCCAACACCGCGCAGCAGGTGGCAATGATGCCGATTCCGCAGGCCATGACCCTGTCGCCGCACAGCGGGCCGATGGCGGCCCTGAGCCAGGCGCGCAATGAATCGACCTTTGCCAGCGTAAGGCTCTGAAACGGCACCGGCCCCTTCGCGGGTTTACCGCGAAGGGGCCGGTGCAGGAATAATCGCTCAGGCGCGTTTGTTGAACTGCGCCAGCGCTGGCAACAGCTGCTTGTCGATCGCCTGGCGCACTGCCGGCAGGATCGTCGCGCTGCCGGTATACATCTGCTCGACCATCCCCTTCAGCGCCCGCGCATTGGGCTCGGTCAGCCCGCGCACCACCGCTTCGCAGGCCTGCTCGGCACTGGCCCCGGCCGGAATGTCGAACCCGCGCGCGCGCAGGTGGCCCGCCAGGTCGTCCTGGTCTATCAAATCCGCATGCATCATGGCTGTTGTCCCTTTTATTGCGAAGAGAGTGCTGCTGTGATTTACGACCGATTCTGTGTCCGCTGCGACAGGCCCGCAAGGGCAGAATGTCGCAATGGCCGGTTTGGCTAAGAACAGGTCGTTCCCGGCTAATTGCAGGGGCCGGGAAGCCAGCAGACTGCATGCATTCACGGCTCACGAGGGTTTGGTCACCCTCACTCATGCACAGTGGATGTTGCTCGCTCTTGGCCCCGGATGCTCACGGCTTTCCGGGGTTATTTTTTTGAGCGCTCAGCGGGGTAGTTGCAGGACGCGGCCGACGAATTCCGCAGCAGGCAGGTCGCGTTGGCTATCTACCAGGCTCTGCAGCAAGGCCGCACTGTGCTCACTGAAAGGCGCCGATTTCGGCCCCGCCAGGTCAACATGCAACAGCATCTGCTCGCTCGCAGCCAGCACCTCGTCGAACCCGGCCCGGTGCAGGCTGTGGTAGACATGCAGGCGCTTACGGTCGAAACCGATGATCTGTGTCTGCACCCACACCTCGGCGCCTAGCTTTACCTCGTGCAGGTAATTGATGTGCGCCTCCAGGGTGAACAGCGAGTTGCCATTCTGCCCACGGCTGTCGGCATCGAGGCCGATGCGCTCCATCAGCGCATCGGTGGCGTAGCTGAAGATCAGCAGGTAAAAGGCATCGCGCAGGTGCCCGTTGTAGTCGACCCAGTCCTCCTGGACTGGGGTGCGGTAGGTGATCAGTGCGGGCATCGTCTGCTCCTCAGTCGCCAAAGGCCATGCCGTGGCTGGCTTTGCTGGTCTTCACCGCTTCCAGTACGGCCAGCAGCGTGTCATCACGATAGCGCTCCAGCGCGGCGATGCTGCGCTCGCCCAGTTGTTCCGAGGTGCCTTCGACCACATCGTCGATCAGCTTGTCGGTCAGCTCCGGTGCTGGCAGGTAGGTCCAGGGCAGCTTCAGCGCCGGGCCGAACTGGGCCATGAAGTGGCGCATGCCGGCATCACCGCCTGCGAGGGTGTAGGTGAGGAAGGTGCCCATGAACGACCAGCGCAGGCCGGCGCCGAAGCGGATCGCATCGTCGATCTCCCCGGTGCTGGCCACGCCATCGTTGACCAGGTGCAGGGCCTCGCGCCACAGCGCTTCGAGCAGGCGGTCGGCGATGAACCCGGGGACCTCCTTGCGTACATGCAGCGGGCGCATGCCTAGTGCGGTGTAGATGGTTTTCGCGGCCTCGATGGCTTCGGGTGCTGTGCGGTTGCCGCCGACGATCTCCACCAGCGGCAGCAGGTAAACCGGGTTGAACGGGTGACCGACCACACAACGCTCGGGGTGCGTGGACGACTCGTAGAACTCGCTGGGCAGCAGCCCCGACGTGCTGGAACCGATGATTGCGTCGGGCTTGGCGGCGGCACTGATCTTGGCGTGCAGGTCGAGCTTGAGGTCCAGGCGCTCGGGTGCGCTTTCCTGGATGAAATCGGCGTCGCGTACGCATTCCTCGATGGTCGCGACGAATTTCAGTCGGCCCTGCGATGCACCCGCTGCCAGGCCTTGTTTCTCCAGTGCCGGCCAGGCGTTGGCGATGCGCTTGCGCAGGGCCTGCTCGGCGCCGGGTGCCGGGTCCCAGGCGACCACGTCCAGGCCGTGGGCCAGGGCGCGGGCGACCCAGCCGCTGCCGATCACGCCGCTACCCAGGGCGGCGAAGGTCTTGATTTCGGTGATGAAGGGCATATCGGTCTCCTGAAGGGGATCAGCGGCGCTTGAGGTTCATTTTTGCCCGGCCTTCTGCCGGGCTGAGCACGCGGCCACCCATGCGGGTGATGATTTCGGCGGCACGCTCCACCAGCTGGCCGTTGCTGGCCAGCACGCCACGATCCAGGTACAGGTTGTCTTCCAGGCCCACCCGCACGTTGCCACCCAGAAGCACGGCCTGCGCCGCCATCGGCATCTGCATGCGGCCGATGCCGAAGCCGGCCCAGGTCACATTGGCCGGCAGGTTGTCGACCATGGCCTTCATGGTGGTGGTGTCGGCCGGCGCGCCCCACGGGATGCCCAGGCACAGCTGGAACAGCGGGTCCTCGAGCAAACCTTCTTTCATCATCTGTTTGGCGAACCACAGGTGGCCGGTGTCGAAGATTTCCAGCTCGGCCTTCACCCCCAGTTCGGTGATGCGCTTGGCCCCGGCGCGCAGCTGCGCGGGGGTGGAAACGTAGATGGCGTTGCCGTCGCCGAAGTTGAGGGTGCCGCAATCGAGGGTGCAGATTTCCGGCAGCAGGGCTTCGACGTGGGCCAGGCGCTCCAGTGGGCCGATCAGGTCGGTGCCGGGGCCGAACTCCATGGGCGATTCGCCCGGGCCGATTTCCAGGTCGCCGCCCATGCCGGCGGTGAGGTTGACGATGATGTCGACGTCGGCCTCGCGGATGCGCTCCATGACTTCGCGGTACAGCGCCACGTCGCGGCTGAAACGGCCGGTTTGCGGGTCACGCACGTGGCAGTGGACCACAGTGGCGCCGGCCCTGGCGGCTTCCACGGCGGATTCGGCGATCTGTTTCGGGGTGACGGGGACCAGGTGGCTCTTGGCGACCGTGTCGCCAGCGCCGGTGAGGGCACAGGTGATGATGACGTCGTGGTTCATGGCGGTTCCTTGTGTGGTCTGTGAGGGCCCTTTCGCGGGCAAGCCCGCTCCTGCAGGGGACCGTGATGGCCCTGGCATGCGCGTTGCCTGCAGGAGCGGATTTATCCGCGAGCAGGCCTTGTCAGTTGGCGGTGAGCTTGAGGTTGTCCGCCGCAGGCTTGCCATCGAAGGTGGTCACCCCCTCAAGCCAGCGGGCCTTGTCCTCGGGGTGGTCCTTGAGCCACTGGCGGGCCGATTCCAGCGCGTCCTTGTGGTCGAGCAGCGGCTGCATCATGCGGCTCTCGTCCTCGGCGCTGAAGTTCAGGTTGGCCAGCAGGCGGTGGGCGTTGGGGCAGCGTTCGGCGTAGTCCGGCGCGGTCACCGTCCACACCGTGGCACGGCCTTCGTCCGGGCCCAGGGCGTCCTGGCTGTCGCCCAGGTAAGCCATGTCGATGTTCACGTTCATCGGGTGTGGCGCCCAGCCGAAGAACACTACCGCTTCCTTGCGCCGTACGGCGCGGTCCACGGCGGCGAGCATGCCGGCTTCGCTGGACTCGACCAGCTGGAACTTGCCCAGCTCGAACTGGTTCTTGCTGATCATCGCCTTGATCTGGGTATTGGCACCGGAGCCGGGTTCTATGCCGTAGATCTTGCCGCCCAGCTCCTTCTCGAACTTGTGAATGTCGGCGAAGGTTTTCAGGCCCTTGTCATACAGGTACTTCGGCACGGCGAGGGTGGCGCGGGCGTCTTCCAGGCTGGGTTTTTCAAGGACCTTGACCTGGTTGGCGTCGACGAACGGGGTGATGGTCTGGGTCATGATCGGGTTCCAGTAACCCAGGAACATGTCCAGGCGCTTGTCGCGGATACCGGCGAAGATGATCTGCTGCGAGGCGCTGGTCTGCTTGGTCTGGTAACCCAGGCCGTCGAGCAGCACCTGGGCCATGGCGCTGGTGGCGATGACGTCGGTCCAGTTGACCACGCCAAGGCGCACGTTCTTGCAGGCCGCGGGCTCGGCGGCGAAAAGCGGGGTGGCGACGATGCTGCTCAGGGCAAGGGACAACAGGCTGCGGCGGATCAAGCGATGCATGGTGGCTCTCCATCGGCAGGACATTTTTTATAGGGGCCGGCCTCTCTGGGCCGTGTGAACACGCTACGCTGCTGCCAGGGGCGAAAATCGCACCCTGGCGACCAAGATTTGCACGGAGGCGACCACCTTCACGCGTGGAGCATGCAATGCCGCAACTGATTCATTTCCTGTTGTTGCCGGGGTTCTCGGCGATGGGCTTTATCAGCGCACTGGAACCGCTGCGCGTGGCCAACCGCTTCAAGGGGCCGTCGTACCGCTGGCGCGTGCTGAGCCTGGATGGCGGGGCGGTGCAGGCGAGCAACGGCATGTCGGTGAATGCCGATGGCGCGTTGGGGGAGGGTGAGGCGGGCGGCGTGCTGCTGATCGTCGCCGGCTTCGAGCCGCTGGCCTGTTATGGTTCGAAGCTGCAGCAGGCGCTGCGTCGGCTCGACCATGATGGGGTGATCCTTGGCGGAATCGACACCGGCCCGGTGGTGCTGGCCGAGGCCGGGTTGCTCGATGGCTACCGCGCAACCTTGCACTGGGAGGCGCTGGACGCATTCAAGGAGCGCTATCCACGTTTGCAGGTGACCCAGGAGCTGTTCGAGATCGACCGGCGTCGTATCACCTGTGCCGGTGGCACCGCATCGATCGACCTGATGCTCGACCTGATCGGCCAGGCCCATGGCAGCGAGCTGGCGGTGCAGGTGTCCGAGCAATTCGTGCTCGGGCGCATCCGCCCGCGCCAGGACCACCAGCGCATGCAGATCGCCAGCCGCTATGGCATCAACAACAAGAAGCTGGTCAAGGTGATCGGTGAGATGGAGCGCAATATCGAGCAGCCGCTCAATACCCAGGTGCTGGCCGATGCGGTGCAGGTAACCCGGCGGCAGCTGGAGCGGCTGTTTCGCTTGCATCTGGACGACACGCCCAGTGGCTTCTATCTGCGGTTACGGCTGGACAAGGCACGGCAGCTGTTGCGCCAGACCGACATGAGCGTGCTGGAGGTGGCGGTGGCGTGCGGGTTCGAGTCGGCCTCGTATTTCACCCGCTGTTACCGGGTGCGGTTCGAGCGCTGCCCGCGGGAGGATAGGTTGGCCCGAGCGGTCTGATGTTCTCCTGTGCCGGCCTCTTCGCGGGTCGCTGTAGGAGCGGGTTCACCCGCGAAGAGGCCCGTGCAGGACTACTGCTGGCCGATGGACTGCAGATACTCCGAGCGGTCATCGCTGCGTTGCGCCACGCAGGTATCCCAAGCCGCCTGGAACGCCTTGCTGCCGGGTTTCTCGGCATAGGTCTCGACTTTGCAGTCGGCATCGCGCAGCTGCGCCCACAGTTTCTCGGCGGCATCCATGCGCGCGACCAAGGCAGTGGCCTTGTCGCCTTCCTCGGCATACTGGTCGCGAATGCGCTGGATCAGGTCGTCATACGCCGATTTCAGTTCGCGCTCGGCGGTCTGTTTGCTGAATGCCGCGCAGGCGTAGGTCTGCTGGTCGCTCTCGACGTTGTCGCACGGGGTGCTTTCTTCCTCGCCGGCGTGGGCGCCCGAGACGACAGCCAGCAGTACCAGCCATGCCATTGATTTCATCCGCTTTCTCCTTATCGAGGCTGACCAATCGGCTGGATTCTCGCTCAGCCGCAGTGAAGACGATAGCTCCCTGGCGAAATGTTCATGAAACAGCGTGCGATGTCGTTATCGAGACCGTCTCTCATCGCCAGGCGGCGCGCCAGAGGGCGCGATGTCGCGCATTGACGCTTTCGGCAAACCCCCTGTCGTTTTTGCACCGGGGCGTCGCAGGGCACAGGCATATGCTGGCCCCAAAGCGCCGACAGAAGATTTGGCGCGGCCCATATCAACAAAGGGGACAGCCTGATGAGCCCAGCCGAACTTCACGCCGACAGCATCGTCATTGACGGCCTGATCATTGCCAAATGGAACCGCGAGCTGTTCGAGGACATGCGCAAGGGCGGGCTGACTGCGGCCAACTGCACGGTGTCGGTGTGGGAAGGCTTCAAGGCGACTGTCGACAACATCGCCGCCAGCCAGAAGCTGATCCGCGACAACAGCGACCTGGTGATGCCGGTGCGCACCACCGCCGACATCCGCAAGGCCAAGGAACTGGGCAAGACCGGCATCCTCTTCGGCTTCCAGAACGCCCATGCGTTCGAAGACCAGATCGCCTACGTCGACGTGTTCAAGCAGCTGGGCGTAGGCATCGTGCAGATGTGCTACAACACCCAGAACCTGGTCGGCACCGGTTGCTACGAGCGTGACGGCGGCCTGTCGGGCTTCGGTCGTGAGATCGTCGCCGAGATGAACCGTGTCGGCATCATGTGCGACCTGTCCCACGTCGGTTCCAAGACCTCCGAGGAAGTGATCCTCGAATCGAAAAAGCCGGTCTGCTACTCCCACTGCCTGCCTTCGGGCCTGAAGGAGCACCCGCGCAACAAGTCTGACGCCGAGCTGAAGTTCATCGCCGACCACGGCGGCTTCGTTGGCGTGACCATGTTCGCGCCGTTCCTGGCCAAGGGCATCGACTCGACCATCGACGACTACGCCGAAGCCATCGAGTACACCATGAACATCGTCGGTGAGGACGCCATCGGTATCGGTACCGACTTCACCCAGGGTCACGGCCAGGACTTCTTCGAGTACCTGACCCACGACAAGGGCTACGCCCGTCGCCTGACCAACTTCGGCAAGATCATCAACCCGCTGGGCATCCGCACCGTGGGCGAATTCCCCAACCTCACCGAAACCTTGCTCAAGCGCGGCCACTCCGAGCGCGTGGTGCGCAAGATCATGGGCGAGAACTGGGTCAACGTCCTCAAGGACGTGTGGGGCGAGTAAGCCGCTCTCCAAGCCTGAAAGCCCCTGCCAGCAACGCCGGGGCATCCCGATAAAAAATTTTATGGAGTTGAGTTTCCATGGCCAAGATCGCCCCGCAATTGCCAATCGAAGTCGACAGCGAAACCGGTGTCTGGACCAGCGACGCCCTGCCGATGCTGTATGTGCCGCGCCATTTCTTCGTCAACAACCACATGGGCATCGAAGAGGTCCTGGGCGCAGACAAGTACGCCGAGATCCTCTACAAGGCCGGCTACAAGTCCGCCTGGCACTGGTGTGAAAAAGAAGCCGAGTGCCATGGGCTGGAAGGCGTGGCGGTGTTCGAGCACTACATGAAGCGCCTGAGCCAGCGTGGCTGGGGCCTGTTCGAAATCCAGGACATCGACCTCGACAAGGGCACCTGCAGCGTCAAGCTCAAGCATTCCGCATTCGTGTACGTCTATGGCAAGTGCGGCCGCAAGGTCGACTACATGTTCACCGGCTGGTTCGCCGGCGCCATGGACCAGATTCTCGCTGCCCGCGGCAGCTCGATCCGCACCGTGGCCGAGCAGGTCTACGGCGGTTCGGAAGAAGGCCACGAAGATGGCCTGTTCGTCGTCAAGCCGTTGTAAGCCGGAGAGAGCGTCATGGCATTCGAAGCAATGTTCCAGCCGATCCAGATCGGCAAACTGACCATCCGCAACCGCGTGCTCAGCACCGCGCATGCCGAGGTCTACGCCACTGACGGCGGCATGACCACCGACCGCTACGTGAAGTATTACGAAGAGAAGGCCAAGGGCGGCATCGGCCTGGCGATCTGCGGCGGCTCGTCCGTGGTGGCCATCGACAGCCCGCAGGAATGGTGGTCGTCGGTCAACCTGTCGACCGACCGCATCATCCCGCACTTCCAGAACCTCGCTGACGCCATGCACAAGCATGGCGCCAAGATCATGATCCAGATTACCCACATGGGCCGGCGCTCGCGCTGGGACGGCTTCAACTGGCCTACCCTGATGTCGCCGTCGGGCATCCGTGAACCCGTGCACCGTGCCACCTGCAAAACCATCGAGGTGGAAGAGATCTGGCGGGTTATCGGCAACTATGCGCAGGCTGCGCGTCGTGCCAAAGAGGGCGGCCTGGATGGCGTGGAACTGTCGGCCGTGCACCAGCACATGATCGACCAGTTCTGGAGCCCGCGGGTCAACAAGCGTACCGACGAATGGGGCGGTACCTTCGAAGGCCGCATGAAGTTCGGCCTGGAAGTGCTCAAGGCGGTGCGTGCCGAAGTCGGCGACGACTTCTGCGTGGGCATGCGTATCTGCGGTGACGAGTTCCACCCCGATGGCCTCAGCCACGAGGACATGAAGCAGATCGCCGCCTACTACGATGCCACCGGCATGATCGACTTCATCGGCGTGGTCGGTTCGGGTTGCGACACCCACAACACCCTGGCCAACGTCATCCCCAACATGAGCTACCCGCCGGAGCCGTTCCTGCACCTGGCGGCCGGCATCAAGGAAGTGGTCAAGGTTCCGGTGCTGCACGCGCAGAACATCAAGGACCCGAACCAGGCCACGCGCATTCTCGAAGGCGGCTATGTCGACATGGTCGGCATGACCCGCGCGCACATCGCCGACCCGCACCTGATCGCCAAGATCAAGATGGGCCAGATCGACCAGATCAAGCAGTGCGTGGGTGCCAACTACTGCATCGACCGCCAGTACCAGGGCCTGGATGTGCTGTGCATCCAGAACGCCGCGACCTCCCGTGAATACATGGGCGTGCCGCATATCATCGAGAAGACCACCGGGCCGAAACGCAAGGTGGTCATCGTCGGCGCCGGCCCTGCCGGCATGGAGGCGGCCCGCGTGGCGGCCGAGCGCGGCCACGACGTCACCGTGTTCGAGAAGAAGGACCAGATCGGCGGGCAGATCACCATCGCCGCCAAGGCACCGCAGCGCGACCAGATCGCTGGCATCACCCGCTGGTACCAGCTGGAGTTCGCCCGCCTGAAGATCGACCTGCGCCTGGGTACCGCCGCCGACGTGGCAACCATCCAGGACCTGCGCCCGGACATCATCGTGCTCGCGGTTGGCGGCCATTCGTTCCTCGAGCAGAACGAGCACTGGGGCGCCGCCGAAGGCCTGGTGGTCAGCAGCTGGGACGTGCTCGACGGCAAGGTTGCGCCGGGCAAGAACGTGCTGGTGTACGACACCATCTGCGAATTCACCGGCATGTCGGTGGCCGACTTCATCGCCGACAAGGGCAGCCAGGTCGAGATCGTCACCGACGACATCAAGCCGGGCGTGGCCATGGGCGGTACGACCTTCCCGACCTACTACCGCAGCATGTACCCGAAAGAAGTGATCATGACCGGCGACATGATGCTGGAAAAGGTCTACCGCGAAGGCGACAAGCTGGTGGCGGTGCTGGAGAACGAATACACCGGTGCCAAGGAAGAACGTGTCGTCGACCAGGTGGTGGTGGAAAACGGCGTGCGTCCTGACGAGCAGCTGTACTACGCGCTGAAGGAAGGGTCGCGCAACAAGGGCCAGATCGACGTGGAGGCGCTGTTCGCCATCAAGCCTCAGCCGATCCTCAGCCAGCCGGGCGAGGGCTACCTGCTGTACCGCATCGGCGACTGCGTGGCCCAGCGCAACGTGCATGCGGCGATCTACGACGCCTTGCGCCTGTGCAAGGACTTCTGATCGCTCCGCCTCTGTAGAGGCGGGACTGGCCCCCTGCAGGAGCGGATTCATCCGCGATAGCGTCGGCACTGACAACGCAGTTGCCTGTGCTGGCCTCATCGCGGATGAATCCGCTCCTACAGGGTCCGCGCCGTCTTTGAAGGTGGCGCAAGAATCCAGCTGTTGTGGGAGTCTCCCATGTTGAACACCCTTCTACCCATCCTGCTGTTCGCTGCCCTTGGCCTGGCAGTGCTCGGCGCCCTGCGCCGGGTGCGCATGTGGCGACGTGGCCGGCCGTCCAAGGTCGACTTGATC
Organism: Pseudomonas vlassakiae; assembly: GCF_014269035.2. Classification (GTDB taxonomy): domain Bacteria; phylum Pseudomonadota; class Gammaproteobacteria; order Pseudomonadales; family Pseudomonadaceae; genus Aquipseudomonas; species Aquipseudomonas vlassakiae. Next base: position 152,791 of record NZ_JABWRP020000012.1, on the reverse strand, counting down.
GGCGGCCTGCTGGCCATGCCGCGGCGTTACCTGGTCGACCTGCACCACGTGGTGGAGCGCGACAAGTACATGTCCAGGACCCACGTGGCCACTGCGGGTGGCTTCGTGCTGTCGGCGGCGCTGGCGATCCTGGTGCACGGCTTCGGCCTGCAGAGCAAGATCCTCGGCTACGCGCTGCTGGTGGCCACGGTGATCATGTTCGGCGGCGCCATCTTTGTCTTCAAGCGCCGCATGAACCCGCCCTCGCGCCTGTCCAAGGGCCCGTGGATGCGCCTGCCGAAGAGCCTGCTGGTATTCGCTGCCAGCTTCTTCATCGCCACCTTGCCGGTCGCCGGCATCCTGCCGGCCAACACCGGCGGCTGGGTGATGGTCGGCATCCTCGGCCTGGGCGTGTTGTGGGGCGTGTCGGAGCTGTTCTTCGGCATGACCTGGGGCGGCCCGATGAAGCACGCTTTCGCCGGTGCCCTGCACCTGGCCTGGCACCGCCGTGCCGAACGCTTCGGCGGCGGCCGCTCCACCGGCCTCAAGCCGCTCGACCTGGAAGACCCGAACGCGCCGCTGGGCGTGGAAAAACCGGTGGATTTCACCTGGAACCAGCTGCTCGGCTTCGATGCCTGCGTGCAGTGCGGCAAATGTGAAGCCATGTGCCCGGCGTTCGCTGCCGGCCAGCCGCTGAACCCGAAAAAACTCATCCAGGACATGGTCATCGGCCTGGCCGGCGGCAGTGACGCCAACTTTGCCGGCAGCCCTTACCCAGGCAAGCCACTGGGTGAACACAGCGGCAACCCGCACCAGCCGATCGTCAACGGCTTGGTCGATGCCGAGACGCTGTGGTCGTGCACCACCTGCCGCGCCTGCGTCGAGGAATGCCCGATGATGATCGAGCACGTCGATGCCATCGTCGACATGCGCCGCCACCTGACCCTGGAAAAGGGCGCGACCCCGAACAAGGGCGCCGAGGTGCTGGAAAACCTGATCGCCACCGACAACCCTGGCGGCTTCGCCCCCGGCGGGCGGATGAACTGGGCGGCTGACCTCAACCTGCAGCTGCTGTCGCAGGTGAAGTCCACCGAAGTGCTGTTCTGGGTCGGTGATGGCGCCTTCGACATGCGCAACCAGCGTACCTTGCGTTCGTTCGTCAAGGTGCTCAAGGCCTCTGGCGTGGACTTCGCCGTGCTCGGCCTGGAAGAACGCGACAGCGGCGACGTGGCGCGCCGCCTGGGTGATGAAGCGACCTTCCAGCAACTGGCCAAACGCAATATCCAGACCCTGGCCAAGTACAAGTTCCAGCGCATCGTCACCTGCGACCCGCACAGCTTCCATGTGCTGAAGAACGAGTACGGCGCGCTGGGTGGTGAGTACCAGGTGCTGCACCACAGCACTTACATCGCCGAACTGATCGCGGCCAAGAAGCTCAACCTCGGCCAGCACAAGGGCGGCAGCGTCACCTACCACGACCCGTGCTACCTGGGCCGTTACAACGGCGAGTACGAAGCCCCGCGTGAAGTGCTCAAGGCGCTGGGTATCGAAGTGCGCGAGATGGAACGCTCGGGCTTCCGTTCCCGTTGCTGCGGCGGTGGTGGCGGTGCGCCGATCACCGACATCCCTGGCAAGCAGCGGATCCCGGACATGCGCATGGACGACATCCGCGAGACCCAGGCCGAGCTGGTAGCAGTGGGTTGCCCGCAATGCACCGCGATGCTCGAAGGCGTGGTCGAACCGCGCCCGCAGATCAAGGACCTCGCCGAGTTGGTGGCGGATGTGCTGATCGAAGAGGAAACTCCCGCGGCCCCAAAGTCGCCAACGGTTAAACGCGAACCTGCGGAGGTGCACTGATGAGCGACATTATCCGCCGCGACCCACGCGCCGAGTGGATCGCCCGTAACCGTCTGCATCCGCTGCATGCGGCGATGCAGACGCAACAGACCCGCTGGATGGGGCCCAACGGCCTGATCCGCAAGAACCCCCATGCGCTTGCCGCAGGTTTCATCGGCCCGGCCGGGCTCAAGCGCATCGACCGCAGTGGTGCCCAGCAGGGCACCGGTGTCGGTGGGCGGCGTACGGCGGCAGCCGAAGTACAGCTGCCGCTGCACCAGGTACCGGCGCCGGCGTTCTACATCGCCGTGGTACCGGACATGGTCGGTGGCCGCCTGAGCAGCCATGACCGCGACCTGCTGGGCCTGGCCCATGGCCTGGCCGGCAGCGACGGCGCCGTGCTGGCGGTGGTGTTTGGCGAACACAAGGAAAGCAACTTTTCCACAGCCGGTGTCGATCGCCTGCTGGTGCTCGATGGCGAGGCATTCGAAGGTTATGCACCGGAGCAGCGGGTGCAGGGGCTGCGCGCTGTGGATAACCAGTTCGCTCCGCGTCACTGGCTGTTGCCCGATAGCCGCAGCGGCGGCGGCGAGCTGGGCCGGCGCCTCGGCGCGTCGCTCGGCGAGCGCCCGGCGACGCGGGTGTGGCAGGTCAAGGATGGCCAGTGCATCGGCCGTGCCGGTGCCGGCCAGCAAGACCTGCAACGCGCCGTGCCACGCCTGATCCTGGGCGCGGCGGAGTGTGCCGAGCCGGTCAGCGAAACCCGTCACGAAGCGCTGCCGGTGGAGTTGTCCACAAGCGTGGTGCGTAGCCTGTCGCGCATCGAGGACCTGGGTGCGGTGGCGGTCGACCCGGCGACCATCGCCATGGCCGAGGCCGAATTCATCGTCTCGGGCGGCAACGGTGTCAAGGACTGGGACCTGTACCACAAGGCCACTGCGGCCCTCGGCGCCACCGAAGGCGCCTCACGGGTGGCGGTGGACGATGGCTTCATGCCGCGCAACCGGCAGGTCGGCGCCACCGGTACCTGGGTCACCGCACGGGTGTACGTGGCTGTGGGTATCTCGGGGGCGATCCAGCACCTGCAGGGCATTGGCGCCTGCGACAAGGTGGTGGCAATCAACATGGACCCGGGCTGCGACATGATCAAACGGGCCGACCTGTCGGTGATTGGCGACAGTTCGGCGATTCTCCAGGCACTGATCGAGGCTGTGGACAACTTCCGCAGCGGCGGCCAGCGCGACGCGGCATAAGGGCACGAGCATGAGTACGAGAGTGATCAGCCTGGTTTCCATCGGTGCCCACCCCAGCTCCGGCCGCGCCCGCCGCGCCGAGCAGGATGCGCGGGCGGTAGAGCTGGGCTTGCAGCTGGCTGCGGATAACTTGCAGGTGGTGCATGCAGGCGACCCGCGCGAAGAGGCGCTGCGCGCCTACCTGGGCATGGGCCTGGACCACCTGGATGTGCTGGAACAGCCGGCCGGGGCCGATGTGCTCGGCGTGCTGGGTGATTACCTGCGCGATGCTGGCGCTCAGCTGGTGCTGACCGGCAGCCAGGCCGAGACCGGTGAAGGGTCGGGCATGCTGCCGTTCCTGCTGGCTGAGAAGCTTGGCTGGCCGTTGGTGGTGGGGCTGGCCGAAGTCGAGTCGATCGACAACGGTACTGCCCAGATATTGCAAGCCCTGCCTCGCGGTCAGCGGCGCCGGTTGAAGGTGCGCTTGCCGTTGCTGGCAACTGTGGATAACGCCGCGCCCAAGCCGCGCCAGAGCGCCTTCGGCCCGGCACGCCGGGGTGTGCTGGCGGCGCGCAATGTGGCGATCGTCGAGGATGACCTGCTGGCTGATGCCGAGCTGCAACCGGCGCGGCCACGGCCCAAACGGCTCAAGGTGATCAAGGCCAAGAGCGGCGCGGACCGGATGAAGGCCGCCACGGCCAAGGCCAGCGGTGGCGGCGGCAAGGTGCTGAAGGATGTTTCCCCACAGGAAGGCGCCGAGGCGATTCTAAAGCTGCTGGTGGAAGAGGGGGTTTTGCGCTGAGCTTGATCCGGCCCGATTGCCGGCTTGCCGCGAATCGGGTCCTTACAGGGGTCGTAGAATAATGGGCGTCCGCGACTTTTGCCCACGGAATCTGTTCGCCAAGGTGTGGGTAAAGTGTTCGTGCTTCGCTGCAGGCCACGGATTACGCCGGCTTCGTAGGTTTGGTCAAAAATCGCTCAAACGGAGTGCAGGAACTGCCCAGGAGTTGAGATTGCGTATTCTGCTGTTTTCCACAATCGCTGTTGGCGGCTCTGTGGATAATATGTTCAGCAACTTACGGATGCCACGGAATACGCGCCTTACAGCGTATTGATCAAATAATAGCCATTGATACATGAAAGTGCTCATAGCGCTTGATTTTCAAGGGGCCGACTGAGTTACTCACACCCCTGTGAACCATTTCGCAATTTGCTCACAGAGTCTGTTGGCCACTCTGTGGGCAAGTTGTTTGGTAACGCTTGTATCCATTGATTTTAAAGGCCTGTAGAAAACTGATCATTATTTGAACAGACATTTGGCCAAGATGCGTTGGCCAGCTGCGCACTCATCTTGTGGATAACTTTCCAACCCTGTTAATTCTGCTAGTTCCTGAAGGCTTGCCCGAGTGCTAGCGTTAGAGGTGAATCCTCCAGGGGGCCATGATGAGTATCGAAACGTCGATCAGATCTGACCTGCATCGCAGTTATTCCCCTTATGGCGCCTTCAGCCCTGTCGGAGGGCCTTGGCAGTCATTCGCTGGCGCTCATCTTGATCACATCAGCGGCTGTTACCTCTTGGGCAACGGTCGTCGCGCCTACAACCCAACCTTGATGAGGTTGTGTAGCTCCGACCGCCTTAGCCCTTTTGATAAGGGGGGTAGAAATAGCTACGCCTATTGCGCGGGCGATCCGGTGAATCGGGTAGACCCTTCAGGTGAGGCTTCCCTGGCGATCAAGGGCAAGAAAGTATCGATCATCAAGCAGAGCAGCGTGCCTGATCAGTCGATTACGGCTGGTGATGCGGTGGGCTATGCGGTTCAAGCACTCTACGCAGGTAATGGTGTATTGGGCGTTACCAACACCATTGTTCGAGGCATGGAGGCAGTGCAGGGTGGCAATCAATCTGCAGTAGCCCGAGGCGCGATGATTGGTGACTTCTGGGGGTATGGCCTTTCCTTGGGGACTCGCGTAACGACCGTTTCGGAAATGCTACAGTCTCCGGCGGCCTTGTCGCCGGTTCCGCCCAGCAGCCTGTTTGCAATGGCCAGTGGAACGGGCAGCACTCTTTCTTATGCTGAACTTCCCGGACGGATCGGTCAGCTGTGGCGCAGCTCAGACTCCACCCTGGATTTTCTGATGCTGGCCGTAAGAGGCACTGCGAGGGCGAGCGGCTTTGATCTGGCAGGAAACGCAGTGGCACGAGTAGGGTCACCCTTGCTTAGTACTGCGCGCGTGATCGGACGCTCAATAGCGTCCATTGCCCAGGGCCGGGAAGTTGTAATCACGATCAGGACCAGGCCCAGGCCCTCTGATGCACAAGATACCCGTCTCTGACGTGCACTGTGTCCAGGGCGGCAGTCGCCGCCCCTGGATCTGATCAGCTTACTGCGCCTGCACTTCCTTGAGATACGGCGCCGGCTCCGCTCCGAGGTTGTTCAACACCCGCTGGCTGTACCAGTCGATGAAGTTGACTACGCCAAACTCGTAAGTCTTCGAGTACGGCCCTGGCTGGTACGCGGTGGAGTTGATCCCGCGCTGGTTCTCTTCGGCCAGGCGGCGGTCCTGGTCGTTGGTGGCGTCCCACACCTTGCGCATGTGTTCAGGGTCGTAATCCACACCCTCGACAGCGTCCTTGTGCACCAGCCATTTGGTGGTGACCATGGTTTCCTGGGCACTGATCGGCCACACGGTGAACACGATCATGTGGTCGCCCATGCAGTGGTTCCACGAGTGCGGCAGGTGCAGGATGCGCATCGAGCCCAGGTCTGGATTCTTGATGCGGCCCATCAGCTTCTGGCAGGCCTGCTTGCCGTCCATGGTCATCGACACGGTGCCCTTGAGCAGCGGCATGCGCACGATGCGGTTACGCAGGCCGTGGCTCTTGTGCAGGTACGGGATCTTCTCGGCTTCCCAGGCGGCGGCGGAGGCCGCTACATGGTCCTTGAAGGCCTGGTCGGCGCGCGGGTCGTTGGTGTCGTCCCATTCCAGCAGGGTCTGCAGCAACTCCGGGTGCGAACCGGAGCAGTGGTAGCACTCGCGGTTGTTTTCCAGCACCAGCTTCCAGTTGGCCTTTTCCATCAAGGTGGTCTGCACCGCCACCTTGGTGTTCTCCATGTCGTACGGTTCCATGTAGTGGTCCAGGGTGGCCAGGAACTCGTCGATGGCAGGCGGGTTTTCCGCCAGGCTGATGAAGATGTAGCCGCCAGATACCTTCACGTGCACAGGCTTGAGGCCGTATTGCTTCATGTCGAAATCGGCGCCCATTTCGGTGCCGGCGAACAGCAGGCGACCGTCCAGCTCGTAGGTCCACTGGTGGTAGTGGCAGACCAGCTTGGCCACCTTGCCCTTGTCGCTCACGCACAGACGCGAACCGCGGTGGCGGCAAACGTTATGGAAGGCGTGCACCTTGCCTTCGGCACCCCGTACCACGAGGATCGGGTTGTTGCCGATCTGCAGGGTGATGTAGTTGCCCTTGGCCGGGATCTCGCAGGTCATGCCGGCGATCAGCCATTCCTTCTGGAAGATCTCCTGCATGTCGATCTGGAACAGACGCTCGTCGGTGTAGAACGGCTGGGGCAGCGAGTAGGTGCGCTCGCGGGTCTGCAGCATTTCGGCGGTGGCCTTGCGTGCAGGTTCCAGTGGATCGCCCAGGCTCAGGGTTGCGGTGACGTCCATCGTTGATTCCTCGGGGCCGTGTGCGGCCGGCAAAAGGTGGCTAATCGTTGTTGTGGTGCCGCAAGGCTGCTTGTCAGCAAACAGCTGGTTGTTTTGCCGTGGAGTGTGCGTCCGAAGACGCCACGAACCGTATCCATGGGCGACATGGCCGATTTGAATTACGACGCGCCAGCCCTTGTAGCGCGGGGCTGGTCGCGATAAGCACGCCGATGTCGCTGGCAGGAATGTACGTCGCTCACGGGATGCGCATTATCGGAGCCATGAAAAGGGCCAGAATCGGCCGCTGGAGATGAACATGTCCGATACCTTCCTCAATCCGGTCACCACCCAGACCTGGGCCAATGGCCGCCACATCGTGCGCTGCGTCAAGGTCATCCAGGAGACCTGGGACGTGCGCACGTTCTGCTTCATGGCCGACCAGCCAATCATGTTCTTCTTCAAGCCCGGGCAGTTCGTCACCCTGGAGCTGGAGATCGAAGGCAAGCCGGTGATGCGCTCTTACACTATCTCCAGCTCGCCGTCGGTGCCCTACAGCTTCTCGATCACCGTCAAGCGCGTGCCGGGCGGGTTGGTGTCCAACTTCCTCCACGACACCATGCACGAAGGCGCCGAGCTGCCGGTGCACGGCCCGGTGGGGCTGTTCAACGCCATCGACTTCCCGGCGGGCAAGGTCTTGTACCTCTCCGGTGGCGTGGGCATCACCCCGGTAATGTCGATGGCGCGCTGGTTCTACGACACCAACGCCAACGTCGACATGGTGTTCGTGCACAGCGCCCGTTCGCCGAAGGACATCATCTACCACCGCGAGCTGGAACAGATGGCGTCGCGCATTCCCAACTTCAGCCTGCACATCATCTGCGAGAAGCATGGGCTGGGTGAACCTTGGGCGGGCTACCGCGGTTATCTCAACCAGCGCCTGATGGAGCTGATTGCGCCGGACTACATGGAGCGTGTGGTGTTCTGCTGCGGCCCGACGCCTTACATGACAGCGGTCAAGCGCATGCTCGAAGCGGTCGGCTTCGACATGAAGAACTACCACGAGGAGTCGTTCGGCGCGACGCCCCCTGAGGCCAAGGCCGATGCGGTGGAGCATGCCGAGCAGGCGGCCGACGCACCGGAAGTGGATGCTTCGGACCTCAACCTGGTGGAGTTCATCGGCAGCGAGAAAAGCATCCGCGTCGCCCCGGGCGAAACCGTGCATGCGGCGGCGGCGAAGGTTGGCCTGATGATCCCGAAAGCCTGTGGCATGGGCATCTGCGGGACCTGCAAGGTGCTCAAGCTGGGCGGCGAAGTGGAGATGGAACACAACGGCGGGATTACCGAGGACGACGAAGCCGAGGGCTACATCCTGTCGTGCTGCAGTGTGCCGAAGGGGGATGTGCGGATCGATTACTGATCCGAGATTGCCGGGGCTGAAGGCCGCTCCTGCAGGGTTACGCGTTCTCTTGCAGGAGCGGCCTTCAGCCGCGATGGGCCGCAAAGCGGCCCCGGTTTCTTGACGTCAGGTACGGAAGCGCGCCACCAACCCGTTCAGGTCAACGGCCAGGCGCGACAGCTCGGCACTCGCTGCGCTGGTCTGATGCGCCCCGGTCGCACTCTGCACCGACAGGTCATTGATGTTCACCAGGTTGCGATCCACTTCACGCGCCACCTGAGCCTGCTCTTCCGCTGCACTGGCAATGACCAGGTTACGCTCGTTGATCTGCGCCACAGCCCCGGCAATGGTATCCAGCGCCATGCCCGCACCCTTGGCGATATTCAGCGTCGATTCGGCGCGCTCGGTGCTGGTGCGCATCGATTCCACCGCCTCTTCGGTACCGCCCTGGATGCTGCCGATCATGCGCTCGATCTCGCTGGTCGACTGCTGGGTGCGGTGCGCCAGCGCCCGCACTTCATCCGCCACCACGGCAAACCCCCGCCCGGCCTCACCGGCACGCGCCGCTTCGATCGCCGCGTTCAGCGCCAGCAGGTTGGTCTGGTCGGCCAGGCCGCGGATCACGTCGAGCACCTTGCCGATATCACGCGACTGTTCGGCCAGGTGGGTGATCAGCCTGGCGGTGGCTTGTACGTCGCCGCTCATGCGCTCGATGGCACCCACGGTTTCCATGACCAGGTCACGACCGTCGCCGGCGGAACGGCTGGCTTCGCTTGACGCTTCCGAAGTGCTGACCGCGTTGCGCGCCACTTCTTCCACGGCACTGGTCATCTCGGTGACGGCAGTAGCCGCCTGTTCGATTTCGTTGTTCTGCTGCTGCAGGCCGCGTGCGCTTTCGTCGGTGACGCAGTTCAATTCCTCGGCTGCGGAGGCCAGCTGGGTGGCGGAACCGGCGATCAGTTGCAGGGTGTCGCGCAGCTTGTCCTGCATGCGCGCCATGGCGCGCTGCAGGCGGGCTGCTTCGTCGCTGCCTTCGGCGCGGATGACTTTGGTCAGGTCGCCGTCGGCCACCTGCTCGGCGGCCTGCAGCGCTTCTTCGATCGGCTTGACGATGCTGCGGGTCAGCAGGAAGGCGCAGAGGAAGGTCAGCGCCGTGGCGGCAATCAACAGGCCGATTACCAGGGCGAACGCGGTGTCGTACTGCTGGGCGGCGGTTGCGTTGGTGGCGCGGGTCTGCTCCGTGTTGATCTGCACCAGGGTCTCCATGACCTTGTTGATCTGCTCGGAATTGGCCAGCAGGTCGCGGTTGAGCAAGTCACGCAATTCGTCGAGGCGGTCGGCCTGGCTCAGGCTGCGCATGCGCGACTCGAGCTGGCGGTACTGATTGAGCAGCTGGGTGTACTGCTCGAAGGCGGCACGCTCGTCGGCTGCGGTGATCATTGGCAGGTAGGCCTGGCGGGCGCGGTCGATCTGGGCGTTGCGCTGGTCCAGCAGGTTGAGGGTGTCGCGCTGGGTTTCCGCTTCGCGGTTGAGCAGCAGCCGGTAGGACAACGAGCGCAGGCGCAGGTTGAGCGCAGCCAGTTCGTCGAGCGTCTTGATGCTGGGCACGCTGTTGACTTCAATGGTTACGCCGGCCTGTCGGATGTTGCCCATCTGCATGAGCGAGAAGATACCGAGGCCGAGCATGAGCGCGCCGATCAGAGCGAACCCGAGCAACGCGCGCGGTGCAATGTTCATGTTGCGTAGTGACATGGAGAGAGTCCAGGCTGGGGTGGGGTGGCGCGGTCCATGCGACGGAATATGACCTACCTGTCTATCGGTCGTGACTGAACAGTCTTGAGGATGACCCCATGAAACTTTTCAGCGCGCTGGCCCATTACCTGACCGGCGGTTGACCCAGGTCGGAACAAGGGGCCAGATACCCTGTCAATCTGCGGGTTAGAAACCTTGAGAATCCGATATTTAATGGCGGGGGCTCACGCTTTTCTTTATCGTGTGCGCCCTTTGCAACAACCCGAGATAGACCCATGCTGGAAGCCTCCCTGAATCAACTCGAGCAACTGGTCAGCGACCTGATGCAGAAAAACGCTCAACTCACCGAGCAGAACACCGCCCTCGACCAGGCACTGGCCCAGGCCAAGGAAGAAAACGAAACCCTGCAACTGTCGCTGATGGAGCAGGAAGAGAAGCACGGCGCCACCGCCGCGCGCATCCAGGCGCTGGTTGACCGCGCCAGCGCTGGCGTCGTCGGCGCATGAGACTGCAAGCGCAGCCGATCAATGTCGTGTCGATTCTTGGCAGCGACTATTCGATCAAGGCGCCCGCAGGCCAGGAAGAAACCCTGGCCCAGGCCGTGCGGATGCTCAACACCGCGCTGAGCGAGACCAAACGCCAGTACCCGACCCTGATCGGCGACAAGCTGCTGGTGCTGGCCGCGCTGAACCTGTGTTCCAAGCAGGTCGAACTGCAAAAGGAACATCAGCAGACCCTCGAGCGTACCCAGGCGCAGATCGACGCCACGGTGGACGCCATCGTCAAGACAATCGCTGAGTCCTGACGCATCTTCGGGGTCGCGTTGCGGCCCCATTGTTCCAGATCACTGGATTAACTGAATACGCAAGTGTATACACTTCCCGCAAAACAATAATTAGCGGGGAGCAGGGGCATGCGTATCTGGCGTAAGAGCATCCAGTGGCAATTGATTGCAAGCATGGGCGCCGCCCTGCTGGCGAGCATCCTGGTGGTGGTGATCATCTTCACGGTGGCACTCAACCGCCTGACCGAACGTTACCTGGTCGACACCGCATTGCCGGCCAGCATCGAAGCCATCCGCAATGACATCGAGCGCATGCTCGGCCAGCCTCTGGTGGCGGCCGCCGACATTGCCGGTAATACGCTGCTGCGCGATTGGCTTGCCGCTGGCGAAGACCCCGCTCAAGCCCCGCAATTCCTCGAATACCTGCAGGCCGCCAAGCAACGCAACCATGCGTTCACCACGTTGTTCGCCTCGACCGAAACGGGCAACTACTACAACGAGAATGGCCTGGATCGTGTGCTCAGCCGCGGCAACCCCAATGACAAATGGTTCTACGGCTACATCGATAGCGGCGCCGAACGCCTGGTGAATATCGACATCGATCACGCCACGGGTGAACTGGCATTGTTCATCGACTACCGCGTGGAAAAGGCCGGCAAGCTGGTTGGCGTGGCCGGCATGGGCCTGCGCATGACCGAACTGTCGAAACGCATCCACGACTTCAGTTTCGGCGAGCACGGCAGAGTCTTCCTGGTGCGCAATGACGGCCTGATCCAGGTGCACCCGGACGCGGCCTTCAGCGGCAAGCGTCAGCTCGCCGAACAACTCGGCGCAGAAGCTGCCAAGGCGGTGATGACCGGTGGTGAAAGCCTGCGCAGTAGCCGCTTCAACCGCGACGGTGAAAGCTACCTGGCGCTCGGCCTGCCTCTGCGCGACCTCAACTGGACCCTGGTGGCCGAGGTACCGGAGGAGGAAATTTACGCGCAGATGCACCAGACGGTGGGGCTGACCAGCCTGGTCGGCGGCAGCGTGGCCCTTGTGTCGCTGCTGCTGGTGGTGCTGCTGGCGCGTGGCCTGGTGCGCCCGATCCGCCGCGTCACCGCCGCGCTGGTCCAGATCGGCAGTGGCGGTGGCGACCTCAGCCACCGGCTGGACGATGCCCGTCAGGATGAACTGGGCGATCTGGCCCGTGGCTTCAATCGCTTCCTCGACAGCCAGCGTGGCCTGATCGGCGAAGTGTTGCGCACCAGCGAACGCCTGCACCAGTCAGTAGAGCAGGTGACCCAGGTGGTGAATAACACCGCCGAGCGCTCTGGTCGGCAGCAGGAAATGACCGAGATGGTCGCCACCGCCGTGCACGAGATGGGCCTGACGGTACAAGACATCGCCCGCAATGCTGGCGATGCGGCGCAGGCATCGCAATCGGCGCGGGATGAGGCCCTGCAGGCGCGCGAAGTGGTACGGCGCTCGATCCAGGGAATCGAGGGCATGTCCGGGGATATCGGCAAGGCTGCCGATGCGGTCAGCCAGTTGGCCGATGAAGTGGCCTCGATCGACCAGGTGTTGGCGGTGATTCGCAGTATTTCCGAACAGACCAACCTGTTGGCGCTGAACGCTGCCATCGAGGCGGCCAGGGCAGGGGAGATGGGCCGTGGATTTGCCGTGGTGGCCGACGAAGTGCGGACGTTGGCCCGGCGTACACAGCTGTCCACCGATGAAGTGCAGCAGATGATCCAGCGCCTCAAGCAGGGGGCGGGTTCTGCCGTGAGTTCGATGCAGGCGGGGCAGCAGGCGACTGGCAGTGGTGTGGCATCCAGCCAGCGTACTGGCGCGTCCTTGGGCGCGATTACCGACCAGGTCGAGCACATCAGCGACATGAACCACCAGGTGGCCACGGCGACCGAAGAGCAGTCAGCGGTGACCGAAGAGATCAACCGGACGGTGCAGGGGATTTCCGATCTGGCCCGGGAGACGGCGGCCGAGGTGCAAGGGTGCCGGGAGGAGTGCCAGGCGCTGCGTGGCCTGGCTGATGACCTGGCGCGGCAGATGGGTGGGTTCAAGCTGTAGATCGGGGTTGGCTTCTACGCGGGTGAACCCGCCCCCACAGGTTGGGCGTCAACCTCAAGGTCGGCGCGGCACCTGTGGGAGCGGGCTTACCCGCGAATAGGGCCTGTCAGGCAGTGATGATGCTACGGATATCCGCCGCCAGTTCACGCACCCGTTCTTCCTCGGTATCCCACGAACACATGAACCGCGCACCGCCGCTGCCGATGAAGGTATAGAACCGCCAGCCCTTGCTGCGCAGCGCTTCAATGGCAGGCTCCGGCATCTGCAGGAACACCCCGTTGGCCTCCACCGGAAACATCAGCTCGACCCCCGGCAGGTCACTCACCAGCGAGGCCAGCAATTGCGCGCAACGGTTGGCGTGGCTGCCATGGCGCAGCCAGGCGCCATCTTCCAGCAGCCCGACCCACGGCGCCGACAAAAAGCGCATCTTCGACGCCAGCTGACCGGCCTGCTTGCAGCGGTAGTCGAAGTCCTCGGCCAGCTGGCGGTTGAAGAACAGGATCGCCTCGCCCACCGCCATGCCGTTCTTGGTGCCGCCAAAGCACAGCACATCGACGCCGGCCTTCCAGGTCAGCTCGGCCGGGCTGCAGCCAAGGAAGGCGCAGGCATTGGTGAAGCGCGCGCCGTCCATGTGCAGGTTCAGGCCCAGCTCCTTGCAGGTGGCGCTGATCGCCCTGAGCTCGTCGGGGCGGTAGACGGTGCCGACTTCGGTGGCCTGGGTGATGGTGACCACGCGTGGCTTGGGGTAGTGGATGTCCTGGCGCTTGAGTGCCACTTCGCGGATCGACTCGGGCGTCAGCTTGCCATTGACGCTGGGCGCAGTCAGCAGCTTGGAGCCGTTGGAGAAGAACTCTGGCGCGCCGCATTCGTCGGTTTCGACGTGGGCGGTTTCGGAGCAGATCACGCTGTGGTAGCTCTGGCACAGCGAGGCCAGGGCCAGGGAGTTGGCGGCGGTGCCGTTGAAGGCGAAGAACACCTCGCAGTCGGTTTCGAACAGGTTGCGGAAGTACTCCGATGCACGCTCGGTCCACTGGTCGTCGCCGTAGGCGCGGTCGTGGCCGTGGTTGGCCTTTTCCATTGCCGCCCAGGCTTCGGGGCAGATGCCGGAATAGTTGTCGCTGGCGAATTGTTGGCTCTTGTCTGTCATGGCACTGTCCTGTGAACGACGCAGAACAGCACTCTAAACCATTGCTGAAACGGTTGCCTATACAAGCTGCCGGTTCCGGCCCTTCGCGGATAAATCCGCGCCTGCAAACGACACATCGCCCGTAGGAGCGGATTTATCCGCGAGAGGCCGGCATGAACAACACAAATGCCAATGTCGTAAACGCGCCATTGCAAGGCGTGCGCAGGCATCTGACCCGCCCCGGCCAGTCATAACATCGCCACAAAGGGCCACAGTGCCCCACGACAAAAAACGATCGCTGCCGGGAGATACACGATGTTCAGCAAGCAAGACCAGATCCAGGGTTATGACGATGCACTGCTGGCGGCGATGAATGCCGAAGAACAGCGCCAGGAGGACCACATCGAGCTGATCGCCTCGGAAAACTACACCTCCAAGCGCGTGATGCAGGCCCAAGGCAGCGGCCTGACCAACAAGTACGCCGAAGGCTACCCGGGCAAGCGCTACTACGGTGGCTGCGAGCACGTCGACAAAGTCGAGGCCCTGGCCATCGAGCGCGCCAAGCAGCTGTTCGGCGCCGACTACGCCAACGTCCAGCCGCACTCCGGTTCTTCGGCCAACGGCGCGGTCTACCTGGCCCTGCTGCAGGCCGGTGACACCATTCTCGGCATGAGCCTGGCCCACGGCGGCCACCTGACCCACGGCGCCAAGGTGTCGTCCTCGGGCAAGCTGTACAACGCTGTGCAGTACGGCATCGATACCACTACCGGCCTGATCGACTACGACGAAGTCGAGCGCCTGGCTGTCGAGCACAAGCCGAAGATGATCGTTGCCGGCTTCTCGGCCTACTCCAAGACCCTCGACTTCCCACGCTTCCGCGCCATTGCCGACAAGGTGGGTGCCTACCTGTTCGTTGACATGGCCCACGTTGCCGGCCTGGTTGCCGCAGGCCTGTACCCGAACCCGATCCCGTTCGCCGATGTGGTCACCACCACCACCCACAAGACCCTGCGCGGTCCACGTGGCGGCCTGATCCTGGCCAAGGCCAACGAAGAGATCGAGAAGAAACTCAACGCCGCCGTATTCCCGGGCGCCCAGGGCGGCCCGCTGATGCACGTGATCGCCGCCAAGGCCGTGTGCTTCAAGGAAGCGCTGGAGCCAGGCTTCAAGGCTTACCAGAAGCAAGTGATCGAAAACGCCCAGGCCATGGCCCAGGTGTTCATCGACCGCGGCTACGACGTGGTCTCCGGTGGCACCGACAACCACCTGTTCCTGGTCAGCCTGATCCGCCAGGGCCTGACCGGCAAAGATGCCGACGCCGCCCTGGGCCGCGCGCACATCACCGTCAACAAGAACGCCGTGCCGAACGACCCGCAGTCGCCGTTCGTCACTTCGGGCCTGCGCATCGGCACCCCGGCCGTCACCACCCGCGGCTTCAAGGTCGCCCAGTGCGTGGCACTGGCCGGCTGGATCTGCGACATCCTCGACAACCTCGGTGACGCCGACGTCGAAGCCGATGTGGCGAAGAACGTCGCGGCGCTGTGCGCAGATTTCCCTGTTTATCGCTGAGTGGAGCCACACACCATGCAACGTTATTCGGGCTTCGGCCTTTTCAAGCACTCCCTCAGCCACCACGAGAACTGGCAGCGCATGTGGCGCACGCCGACCCCGAAAAAGGTCTACGACGTGGTCATCGTCGGCGGTGGCGGCCATGGCCTGGCCACGGCCTACTACCTGGCCAAGGAACACGGCATCACCAACGTCGCGGTGATCGAGAAGGGCTACCTGGGCGGCGGCAACACCGCCCGTAACACCACCATCGTGCGGTCCAACTACCTGTGGGACGAGTCGGCGCACCTGTACGAGCACGCCATGAAGCTGTGGGAGGGCCTGTCCCAGGACCTCAACTACAACGTGATGTTCTCCCAGCGCGGCGTCTACAACCTGTGCCATACCCTGCAGGACATGCGTGACTCCGAGCGCCGTGTCAGCGCCAACCGCCTCAACGGCGTCGATGGCGAGCTGCTGAACACTGCCCAGGTCGCGGCCGAAATCCCGTACCTGGACTGCTCCAAGAACACCCGCTATCCGATCCTCGGCGCCACCGTTCAGCGCCGTGGTGGCGTGGCTCGCCACGACGCCGTGGCCTGGGGCTTTGCCCGTGCCGCCGATGCCCTGGGCGTCGACCTGATCCAGCAGACCGAAGTGATTGGCTTTCGCAAGGAAAACGGCGCGGTCATCGGCGTGGAAACCAACAAAGGCTTCATCGGCGCCAAGCGCGTCGGCGTGGTCACCGCTGGTAACTCCGGGCACATGGCCAAGCTGGCCGGCTTCCGCCTGCCGCTGGAATCGCACCCGCTGCAGGCGCTGGTCTCCGAGCCGATCAAGCCGATCATCGACAGCGTGATCATGTCCAACGCCGTACACGGCTACATCAGCCAGTCCGACAAGGGCGACCTGGTGATCGGCGCCGGTATCGACGGCTGGGTCGGCTACGGCCAGCGCGGTTCGTACCCGGTGATCGAGCACACCCTGCAGGCCATCGTCGAAATGTTCCCCAACCTCTCGCGTGTTCGCATGAACCGCCAGTGGGGCGGCATCGTCGATACCTCGCCAGACGCCTGCCCGATCATCACCAAGACGCCGGTCAAGAACCTGTTCTTCAACTGCGGTTGGGGGACTGGCGGCTTCAAGGCGACCCCGGGTTCGGGCAACGTCTTCGCCGCGAGCCTGGCCAAAGGCGAAATGCACCCATTGGCCGCGCCGTTCTCCATGGACCGCTTCTACAACGGCGCACTGATCGACGAACACGGCGCCGCCGCCGTCGCCCACTAACCGGAGCCACCGTCATGTTGCATATTTTCTGTCCCCACTGTGGCGAGCTGCGCTCCGAAGAAGAGTTCCACGCCTCTGGCCAGGCGCACATCGCCCGCCCGCTGGACCCTAACGCCTGTTCCGACGAGGAGTGGGGTACCTACATGTTCTACCGTGACAACCCACGCGGTATTCACCACGAACTGTGGGACCACGTTGCCGGTTGCCGCCAGTACTTCAACGTCACCCGCAACACCGTGACCTACGAGATTCTGGAAACCTACAAGATTGGCCAGAAGCCGCAAGTGACCGCTGATGGCAAAGCTGCGATCGCACCGTCCGCCGTCAAAGGCCAAGGGGAAAAAGTATGAGCCAGACCTATCGCCTCGCCAGCGGCGGCCGTATCGACCGCAGCAAGGTCCTGAACTTCACCTTCAACGGCAAGACCTACCAGGGTTATGCCGGTGACAGCCTGGCCGCCGCGCTGCTGGCCAACGGCGTCGACATCGTTGGCCGCAGCTTCAAGTACTCGCGCCCACGCGGCATCATCGCCGCCGGTAGCGAAGAGCCGAACGCGATCCTGCAGATCGGCTCCAGCGAAGCCACCCAGATCCCCAACGTGCGAGCCACCCAACAGGCGCTGTACGCGGGCCTGGTCGCCACCAGCACCAATGGCTGGCCGAACGTCAACAATGACGTCATGGGCATCCTCGGCAAGGTCGGCGGCAATATGATGCCGCCGGGCTTCTACTACAAAACCTTCATGTACCCGAAATCGTTCTGGATGACTTATGAGAAGTACATCCGCAAGGCAGCCGGCCTGGGCCGTGCGCCGCTGCAGAACGACCCCGACAGCTACGACTACATGAACCAGCACTGCGACGTGCTGATCGTTGGCGCCGGCCCTGCTGGCCTGGCCGCCGCGCTGGCTGCTGGCCGCAGCGGTGCCCGCGTGATTCTGGCTGACGAGCAGGAAGAGTTCGGCGGCAGCCTGCTCGACACCCGCGAAACCCTCGACGGCAAGCCTGCCGCCGATTGGGTCAACGCCGTGGTCAAAGAGCTGCAAAGCCTGCCGGAAGTGACCTTGCTGCCACGCGCCACGGTCAACGGCTACCACGACCATAACTTCCTGACCATTCACGAGCGCCTCACCGACCACCTCGGCGACCGCGCCCCGATCGGCCAGGTGCGTCAACGCGTGCACCGTGTCCGCGCCAAGCGCGTGGTCCTGGCTGCCGGCGCTCACGAGCGCCCATTGGTGTACGGCAACAACGACCTGCCGGGCAACATGCTGGCTGGCGCAGTGTCCACTTACGTTCGCCGTTACGGCGTGGCCCCAGGGCGCAAGCTGGTACTGTCGACCAACAACGACCACGCCTACCGCGCCGCGCTGGATTGGCACGACGCCGGCCTGCAAGTGGTCGCCATTGCCGACGCTCGCCACAACCCGCGTGGTTCGCTGGTTGAAGAAGCGCGTGCCAAGGGCATCCGCATCCTCACCTCCAGCGCCGTAATCGAGGCCAAGGGCACCAAGCACGTCAGCGGCGCCCGTGTGGCCGCCATCGATGTGCAGGCGCACAAGGTCACCAGCCCCGGTGAAACCCTCGAATGCGACCTGATCGCCACCTCCGGCGGTTACAGCCCGATCGTGCACCTGGCTTCGCACCTGGGCGGTCGCCCGGTCTGGCGTGAGGACATTCTCGGCTTCGTGCCGGGCGATGCCCCGCAGAAGCGCGAATGCGTGGGTGGCATCAACGGCGTCTACGCCCTGGGCGATGTGATTGCCGATGGTTTCGAAGGCGGTGCCCGCGCCGCCACTGAAGCGGGCTTCAAGGCCACCGTTGGCAGCCTGCCGAAAACCGTGGCGCGCAAGGAAGAGGCCACCGTGGCGCTGTTCCAGGTGCCGCACGACAAGGGCACTGCCCGTGCACCCAAGCAGTTCGTCGACCAGCAGAACGACGTCACCGCCGCCGCCATCGAACTGGCCACCCGCGAAGGCTTCGAGTCGGTCGAGCACGTCAAGCGCTACACGGCGCTGGGCTTCGGTACCGACCAGGGCAAGCTGGGCAACATTAACGGCCTGGCCATCGCCGCCCGTTCGATCGGCATCACCATCCCGGAAATGGGCACCACCATGTTCCGCCCGAACTACACGCCGGTGACCTTTGGCGCGGTAGCCGGTCGTCACTGTGGCCACCTGTTCGAGCCGGTGCGCTTTACCGCCCTGCATGCCTGGCACGTGAAGAACGGCGCCGAGTTCGAAGACGTCGGCCAGTGGAAGCGCCCTTGGTACTTCCCCAAAGCCGGTGAAGACATCCATGCCGCGGTTGCCCGTGAATGCAAGGCCGTGCGCGACAGCGTGGGCCTGCTGGACGCTTCGACCCTGGGCAAGATCGACATCCAGGGCCCGGATGCGCGCGAGTTCCTCAACCGCATCTACACCAACGCCTGGACCAAGCTCGACGTGGGCAAGGCCCGCTACGGCCTGATGTGCAAGGAAGACGGCATGGTCTTCGACGACGGCGTGACCGCCTGTGTCGGCGACAACCACTTCATCATGACCACCACCACCGGCGGCGCTGCCCGCGTATTGCAGTGGATGGAGCTGTACCACCAGACCGAATGGCCAGAGCTGAAGGTGTACTTCACCTCGGTCACCGACCACTGGGCCACCATGACCCTGTCCGGCCCGAACAGCCGCAAGCTGCTCAGCGAGCTGACCGACATCGACATGGACAAGGAAGCCTTCCCGTTCATGACCTGGAAGGAAGGCAACGTCGGTGGCGTACCGGCCCGCGTGTTCCGTATCTCGTTCACCGGTGAGCTGTCGTACGAAGTCAACGTGCAGGCCAACTACGCCATGGGCGTGCTGGAACAGATCATCGAGGCCGGCAAGAAGTACAACCTGACCCCGTACGGCACCGAGACCATGCACGTACTGCGTGCCGAGAAGGGCTTCATCATCGTCGGCCAGGACACCGACGGCTCGATGACCCCGGACGACCTCAACATGAGCTGGTGCGTGGGCCGCAACAAGCCGTTCTCGTGGATCGGCCTGCGTGGCATGAACCGCGAAGACTGCGTGCGCGACAACCGCAAGCAGCTGGTAGGCCTGAAGCCGATCGACCCGACCAAATGGCTGCCGGAAGGCGCCCAGCTGGTGTTCGACCCCAAGCAGCCGATCCCGATGGACATGGTCGGCCACGTCACCTCCAGCTACGCGTCCAACTCCCTGGGCTACTCGTTCGCCATGGGTGTGGTCAAGGGCGGCCTCAAGCGCATGGGCGAGCGCGTGTACTCGCCGCAGGCCGATGGCAGCGTGATCGAGGCGGAAATCGTGTCTTCGGTGTTCTTCGATCCGAAGGGTGAGCGGCAGAACGTCTAAGGCCCCGGATGGCAGCGCAGCCTGCTTGCAGTGCTGCGCCGCCCTGACGAACAAGAATTCAAGGCAGGTAAGAAATGAGCGCTATCAACGTCTTCCAGCAAAACCCCGGCGCCGAGGCCAAGGCCCAGTCGCCACTGCACCACGCCGACCTGGCCAGCCTGGTTGGCAAGGGCCGCAAGAACGCAGGCGTGACCCTGCGCGAACGCAAGTTCCTCGGCCACCTGACCCTCCGTGGCGATGGCCACGACCCGGAATTCGCCGCCGGCGTGCACAAGGCCCTGGGCCTGGAGCTGCCGGTTGCCCTGACCGTGGTCGCCAACAACGAGATGTCGCTGCAATGGGTCGGCCCTGACGAGTGGCTGCTGATCGTCCCGGGCGGCCAGGAACTGGCGGTCGAGCAGAAGCTGCGCGCCGCCCTCGAAGGCCAGCACATCCAGGTGGTCAATGTCAGCGGCGGGCAGAGCCTGCTGGAACTGCGCGGCCCGAACGTGCGCGAAGTGCTGATGAAATCCACCAGCTATGACGTGCACCCGAACAACTTCCCGGTCGGCAAGGCGGTCGGCACCGTGTTCGCCAAGTCGCAACTGGTGATCCGCCGCACGGCCGAAGACACCTGGGAACTGGTGATCCGCCGCAGCTTCGCGGACTACTGGTGGCTGTGGCTGCAGGACGCTTCGGCCGAATACGGTCTGAGCATCGAAGCGTAAGGAGAGCAGAACATGAGTCGGGCACCGGACACCTGGATTCTCACCGCCGACTGCCCGAGCATGCTCGGCACCGTCGACGTGGTGACGCGTTACCTCTACGAGCAGCGCTGCTACGTCACCGAGCACCACTCCTTCGATGACCGGCTGTCGGGGCGTTTCTTCATTCGCGTGGAGTTCCGCCAGCCGGACGATTTCGACGAGGCGGGCTTTCGTGCCGGCCTGGCCGAGCGCAGCGAAGCGTTCGGCATGGCCTTCGAGCTGACCGCACCCAATCACCGTCCCAAGGTGGTGATCATGGTGTCCAAGGCCGACCATTGCCTGAACGACCTGCTGTATCGCCAGCGCATCGGCCAACTGGCCATGGACGTGGTCGCGGTGGTGTCCAACCACCCGGACCTCGAGCCCCTGGCGCACTGGCACAAGATTCCTTACTACCACTTCGCCCTCGACCCGAAGGACAAGCCGGCGCAAGAGCGCAAGGTGATCCAGGTGATCGAAGAAACCGGCGCGGAGCTGGTGGTGCTTGCCCGCTACATGCAGGTGCTGTCGCCGGAGCTGTGCCGGCGCCTGGATGGCTGGGCGATCAACATTCACCACTCGCTGTTGCCCGGGTTCAAGGGCGCCAAGCCCTATCACCAGGCCTACAACAAGGGCGTGAAGATGGTCGGCGCCACGGCGCACTACATCAACAACGACCTCGACGAAGGGCCGATCATTGCCCAGGGCGTCGAGGTGGTGGACCACAGCCATTACCCGGAAGACCTGATTGCCAAGGGGCGCGACATCGAATGCCTGACCCTGGCGCGGGCGGTGGGTTACCACATCGAGCGGCGGGTGTTCCTCAACGCCAACCGGACGGTCGTTCTCTGACAACCTGTTCCGGCCTCTCGCGGCTAAAGCCGCTCCTACAGGGTTCGTTCAGTCTTGAAGACTGGCGCATCACCTGTGTAGGAGCGGCTTTAGCCGCGAGAGGCCGGCACAAGCCGCCACCTCTGTTCGCCCCCTATCCTCCAACGACAGCACTGCCGTTAAAAGGCAACTCCCTGTCGCTTCCAGTCAGTGCAATCCGCCGTATCAGGCCCACAATTCCCTGCATTCCAGTAACACAAGCCGCCCATGGATGGCGGCGCGTTCAACCACCGCTGCATAAATATAAATCGAGCGAGGTAAGAGCATGTCTGGCAATCGTGGAGTGGTGTATCTCGGCGCGGGCAAGGTCGAGGTGCAGAAAATCGACTACCCGAAAATGCAAGACCCACGCGGCAACAAGATCGAGCACGGCGTGATCCTCAAGGTGGTTTCCACCAACATCTGCGGCTCCGACCAGCACATGGTCCGCGGCCGCACCACTGCCCAGGTCGGCCTGGTCCTGGGCCACGAAATCACCGGTGAAATCGTCGAGATGGGGCGTGATGTAGAGCGCCTGAAGATCGGCGACCTGGTGTCGGTACCGTTCAACGTCGCGTGCGGGCGCTGCCGCTCGTGCAAAGAAATGCACACCGGTGTCTGCCTCACCGTCAACCCGGCCCGCGCCGGCGGCGCCTACGGCTATGTCGACATGGGCGACTGGACCGGTGGCCAGGCCGAATACGTGCTGGTGCCGTACGCCGACTTCAACCTGCTGAAACTGCCGGACCGCGACAAGGCCATGGAGAAGATCCGTGACCTGACCTGCCTGTCCGACATCCTGCCGACCGGCTACCACGGGGCTGTCACTGCCGGTGTAGGCCCTGGCAGCACCGTCTACGTCGCCGGTGCCGGCCCGGTCGGCCTGGCCGCCGCTGCTTCGGCACGCCTGCTGGGCGCCGCCTGCGTGATCGTCGGTGACCTCAACCCGGCCCGCCTGGCCCACGCCAAGTCCCAGGGCTTCGAAGTGGTCGACCTGTCCAAGGACACCCCGCTGCACGAGCAGATCGTCGACATCCTCGGCGAACCGGAAGTGGACTGCGCCGTCGACGCCGTTGGCTTCGAGGCCCGTGGCCACGGCCACGAAGGCGCCAAGCATGAAGCCCCTGCCACCGTGCTGAACTCGCTGATGCAGGTGACCCGCGTGGCCGGCAACATCGGCATCCCGGGCCTGTACGTGACCGAAGACCCGGGCGCTGTCGATGCCGCCGCCAAGATCGGCGCGCTGAGCATCCGCTTCGGCCTGGGCTGGGCCAAGTCGCACAGCTTCCACACCGGCCAGACCCCGACCATGAAGTACAACCGCCAGCTGATGCAGGCGATCATGTGGGACCGCATCAACATTGCTGAAGTGGTCGGCGTGCAGGTGATCAACCTCGACCAGGCGCCGGAAGGCTATGGCGAGTTCGATGCAGGCGTGCCGAAGAAGTTCGTGATCGACCCACACAAGATGTGGGGCGCGGCTTGATCGCGTGAAGTAACAAAAAGCCCCTCGACATGAGGGGCTTTTTTATGGCTGCTCGCCGGCGCCTTGCACGGCAAGGACAGAGCCTTTGTCATCGGTGGCCAACAAGCCGCCGGTGTGGGTTCCGTCTGTACTCACCTCTGCCAGCGGTTGTTCCGCGTTGCGGAAGATGGCGCGTTGCTGATCGCCTTGCTTCACGGTGATCAGCTTGTCGCCCTGGTAGAAGAAAAGCGTACCGTTCGATGCTCTGCTCATGATTCAAGTCCCTGCCGTGCTGGATGAATGGAGGTTGCTTGAAGCCCATTCTGAACGGCCGCAGGGATTTTGATACTGGCAGAAATACTAGTTTGTGGCCTGATCCGAAACCTGAACTGCGCCCGTGACGTTGGACAATCCAACCTCAGGCCCTGCGCAACCCTTGTAGGAGCGGATTTATCCGCGAAGGGCCAGCCCAGCCAGCAAAAATCTCAAGCCCTAATGCAGCGTTCGCGGCTCCGCCGGCAACTGCACCTGGATCAACGCCGTCTCAAGCAGCACCCGCAGCGTTTCGAGCTCATGCATCGTGGCCATCATCAATATCGAAACCGGCGATTTGGGTTGTAGCAGAATCGCCTGATGCGCGACGGTTTGGGCACACAGCGCGTAGTCCGTGGCCTGGATGAGGGTGTCTTCGAGGGAATGGAAGGTGTGGGGTGGATCGGGGACAATCTTAAGCATTAGTTTTTTTCGATAGGGGCCACCACCCTCTGCTGTCAAACAAGAAGGGTGGCAGCTGTGCATGGGTTGACAGACCGGTAGAAAAACCAAAAAACCCGGCGCACACGAAGTGCCCCATACACAGCCGCCATCGAAGGCGAAAGCCATTAGGATTTTCTGGTCGGCCTGTCAAAGCCGGTCGCTGATTTCGCAACGACCGCCCGAGACTAGAGCGCAGCCAAGATCACCGCAATGGCTTAAGCGGCTTGGGAGCATATTTCAGAAGCGTCCTACAAGTAAGCGGAAAAGTCGGAAAACGTGAATGATGTTGCCGGGCTGAGCATCCCCTTCGGCTTGGGCTGGGCCAGGTTGCACTGCTTACACACTGTCCAGACCCCCGACCACCCAGTGCAACCGTCAGCTGATGCCCAGCTCGGCATCTTCCATCAGCGGGCATCCTGGGAAGGATGTCAAGGGCGATGCAGAACAGATGGCCAGCAGGTCGACTGTTATGCGACCTGCTGGGTGTAGAGTTTTATGAAGTCGTTCCCCTCAAGGTGGAGACATACTCCTGAAGTCTTTTTTGCTCACTGGTGATCTTTGCTATCTTTCGATAATAATAATCCTCTTCGAGAATTGCTGTAATGAGTTGCTCGTTGTAGTGTCTCCACAAGTCGGACCCGTAGGGTAACTGCTCAGTCGCGTGCCTGGCGTAACGGACGCGTTCTTCTGCGCGTAGGTGCTTAGGTGCTTGTTGGCGTAGGTAGGATTCGTATTGGTCTACGAGTGGTTGAAGTTTTTTTATCTCTTTTAGAACTAATGGAGAAGTCCGCTCTGCGGGATAGCTTCGCATTGTTTCAGCATAAGTTGGCGGGTTTGGGGAGGGCGTCGGGGGAGGCGTTGGGCCAGTCGCGACTTCATAGGACGGGAGTGGAGTCGGGAGTGGAGTCGGGAGTGGTGCGTTATTTTGGTTTTTGATTCGTTTTGGAAGCTTCGGGCGGAATGTATGCCCTAATAAACTTCGGATGCGAAAGTGTCCGGAAGGATCAGTGTGGTTTATTGGGTTATTTCCGCAATAGCTGTATGTATTAATTCCGCCGATGGAGTTTGGGCTGAAGGTGTCTGGAGATAAAAAACGCATTAATCCTGGATGGTAAGCGCGATGATGGCCAAGCCCTAGTAAGTATCCGTTAATTGAGTGTTCAATCTTCTCGCCATTGAACCCCAATACACTGGATTGGAGTTGCAGTTCCGGGGCTTGGCCATAAGGGGTATAGGTAAGGGCTACATTGTTTGGGTCAGCTGTCTGAATCACCGTTCCATTTTTATCTGTTGCCAATAGGTGGTAGTCCTTGGGGGCTGTATTTCTTGGCTCGGCTAAAGGCAGGTTCATGGCTCGATAAACCTTCCAGCTTTGGGTTCGGTTTTTTATTGTAGAGACGTTATCTTCATTATAAAAAATCAGACTTTTCTCAATTTTCATTGATATCTCCTGCCTATTCGCTGAGAAAGTTGGCTTTCTGGCCTGCATGGCTCTTCAGTATCTTTGGCTTTAGCTTTTGGGGCTACTGGTAGAAATATCAGGTACTGCCAATACCATGCGTGAACAGGTAGCGAATCAGGCACGGAACAAACCCCTGAATCTCCAGTCAGATTGCTCGTTTCCCAGGCCATCCCGGCCAACCGAGGTCCCTCCCGATGAAAGCTTTCACTCTGGCAACCCTGATGACCCTGGCCGCAAGCCCGGTGTTCGCTTTCAACCTCAACGACGCCGCCAACGCCGTCTCCGCCATGCAGAACTCGAAGCAACAAGGCCAGGTAAAGGCGCGCAAAGGGCAGGCCAACCTGCTCAAAACCCTGGGCAGCAATTCGGCGCTGCACAAGGCGCTGAGCAACGACGTGGAAAACCGTGAAGACCTGGACCGCCCGTCCGCCTTGAGCATCACCTCGTTTGCCGCTGCAATGGCATTGACGAAGGTGGTGCCCGGCATCACCAGCAGGCTGACTTAGCCCAGCACGGTGAACAGCGAATTATGAGTCTTGATACCCTTTGGAATACCAATCCCGCTGCAGAGGGCGTCTTTCGAAAGGGTTGTCTCTGATGTCTCTGATTTTTATGGAGTCCATGTAGTCTGTGAAATTGAAGTCTTTGATCTCATGAATGGCCGGGTTCTTTATGGCTGCATCAATTTTATTCAAAATGTAGCTATTATTAGCTATCAGTTCCTTTGAGGTGTCCATATAGTCCATGGCTATCCTATCAACGGTCGGAAGGGGTATGTTGTGCTTTTCGGCATAGGCTGTATCTTTGTGTGATAGTCTTGGGCGTTGAGGTAAGCGATTCGAGTCAATTGCCTTTCTATTTCGAGATAGTTTAAGAAAATCAATTTCTCCATTTATTCTGCGCGGGTTTTCTAGACTATTGTATTCTTTGACTGTGTCTCTATATTCTGTGATTCGTCTGATTTTGTTTTTTCTTCGCCCTGAAAAGAGATTTTTAAATGGTTTCAATGAGAAATGGCCCGATGGATCATTCCTGTTGACGGGGTCGCCTTCACAGTAACTATAAGTATTTAGCCCGCCTTTCCCAAACGGACTGAGTGTGTCAGAGCTGTAGAAGCGCGCTAAAGCTGGGCTATATATCCGGTACCCATTGCCCAGCGCGTAGTCTTTCATGATCAGATCAAACCGTTGCCCGTTGAACGCGAGTAAGGCTGTTAACTTTTCCGCGTCCAAGTGACCATAGGGGGAATACGCCATCGTATTAGGAGCCCTACCCAGGACGGAGCCGGCTTGGTCAACTTGAAGAATTCGGGCTGCCTTCACCTGCTCCAGCTGAGCCATCACGATATCGTGTGCCCGTAGTATGTGGCGATTGCCTTTCTCAGCACGCTCAGTTACCAAATGACCCTTTTGATAAAAAAGCATGAGTCTCCCTTCTGCAGTCGTTCCTCGACTTCTCCTCAGTAAGGCAGCGCTTGATGCTTTTTTGTCGGTTGTCATGTTTCGGATCTCAAGAAGCGATTGAAGATTTCCAATCTGCGCGCCTATGCATGCGGTCACAACTGGCAGTTTTGTCAGGTGACAAGCTGCCCGGAACAAACCCCTGAATCTCCAGTCCAATTGATCGTTTCCCAGGCCATCCCGGCCGACCGAGGTCCCTCCCGATGAAAGCATTCACCCTGGCAACCCTGATGACCCTGGCCGCAAGCCCGGTGTTCGCCTTCAACCTCAGCGACGCCGCCAACGCCGTCTCCGCCATGCAGAACCCGAAGCAACAAGGCCAGGTACAGGCCCCCGAAGGGCAGGCCAACCTGCTCAACACCCTGGGCAGCCAGTTGAACATCACCCCCGAACAGGCCGTAGGCGGGGCAGGGGCCATGTTGGGGTTGGCGCGCAACAACCTGAGCAGCGACGACTATGGCCAGCTGACCAAGGCCGTGCCGGGCCTGGACCTGCTGTCGGGTGCCAATGTCCTGGGCGGGCTGAGTGGGCTGGGTGAGTTGCTGGGCAGCGACAAGGGCAGCCAGTCGGCGCTGGACAAGGCGCTGGGCAATGACGTGCAGAACCGCGGCGACCTGGACAATGCGTTCAAGGCGCTGGGGATGGATACCGGGATGATCGGGCAGTTTGCGCCATTGATTCTGCAGTACCTGGGGCAGCAGGGGATTGCCGGGTCGTTGCTGCAGAATCTGGGGAGTTTGTGGACTACTCCCGCGCCGTTGACCCAGCCTTCGGTCTGATGATTTTTTAGCGCCAGTGCCGGCCCTATCGTCGGCAAGCCGGCTCCCACGGGGATCTCACAGCATTCAAGTCAAGTGCTGTACCCGTGGGAGTGGCCTTGCGTCTGGTCAGACGGCTTCGGTGAAGTCCACCAGCCGCACCGGGCGGCGGAAGCCGGCGGTCAATACCGCCAGGTATGCCAGGCCCAGAGCAAACCAGCACAGCCCAATCACCAAGGTCAGTGCCGACAGGCTGGTCCACAGCCACAATGTCAACGCCAACCCCACCAGTGGTACCAGGCCGTAGCACAGCAGCCCCTTGAGGTTACGCTGGGCGCCGTCGTCCATCAGGTGCGTCTTCACCACCGCCAGGTTCACCGCCGAAAACGCCACCAGCGCACCGAAGCTGATCAGCGAGGCGAGGGTGGCCAGGTCGATCACCAACGCCAGCAGCGAGAACGCCGACACCAGCGCAATGGCGAACACCGGCGTGCCGAAGCGCGGCGACAGGTAACCGAAGCTGCGCCTTGGCAGCACGTTGTCACGCCCCATGGTGAACAGGATGCGCGATACCGCTGCCTGCGAGGCCAGCGCCGAGCCGAGGCTGCCGGCGACATACGCTGCCGTGAAGAAGTTGGCCAGGAACTGCCCGCCCGCCTTGAACATCACCTCGTTGGCCGCTGCATCGGCATTGGCGAAGGTGGTGCCCGGCATCACCAGCTGGCTGACATAGGCCAGTACGGTGAACAGCACGCCAGCGAACAGGGTGGTGAGGATGATCGCCCGCGGTACATCACGGCGGGCATCGCGGCATTCTTCGGCCAGGGTCGACACGGCATCGAAGCCGAGGAACGACAGGCACAGCACCGCCGCACCGGCCATGATCGCGCCGAAACCGGGCTTGGAGCCATCACCCAGCAGCGGCGCCAGCAGGTCCAGCGGTTGGCCGGCCAGCGACTGGCACGACAGCGCGACGAACACCACGATGAAGACGATCTGCGCGCCGACGATCAGGTTGCTGGTCTTGGCCACCGAGTGGATGCCGACCACGTTCAGCACCGTCACCAGCACGATCGAGGCCAGGGCGATGGACCACGCCGGGATGGCCGGGAAGGCGATGTTGAGGAACAGGCCGATCAACAGGTAGTTGATCATTGGCAGGAACAGATAGTCGAGCAGCAACGACCAGCCGGCGAGGAAGCCGACGTTGGGGCCGAAGGCCATGTTGGTGTAGGAGTACGCCGAGCCCGCGACCGGGAAGCGCTTGACCATGAAACTGTAGGACGCGGCGGTGAACAGCATGGCCACCAGGGTGACCATGTAGGCGCCGGCGGTGCGGCCACCGGTGAGTTCGGTGACGATGCCGTAGGTGGTGAAGATGGTCAGCGGGACCATGTACACCAGGCCGAAGAACACCAGGGCGGGGAGGCCGAGGACACGGCGCAGTTGGGCGGAGTTGGAGCTGGGTGGGTTGGCCATCGATCGATCCAGGCATTTTTGTAGTTGTGCTTTGGTCGATTTTTATCCACTTGGGTGGGTGATGACAAAAAAGTATTACTTATTCTAATTATTAGCCTGGCTTTTAATTGGGGCATTGATAGTGCCTACACCGGCCTCTCGCGGATAAATCCGCTCCTACACGGGTAGCGATCCCCGTAGGAGCGGATTTATCCGCGAGAGGCCGGTACAGGCAATAAAACTCAGCTCATTTCACCGCGCAGCTGCTCGATCCGCTGGTCCTTCTCCAGCCACAACTGGTTCACCCAACCCTGCACGGTCTGACGGAAAGCCGGGTCATTCTCGTAATCCCCATCCCACAAGGCCGGGTCCAGCTCACGCACCTGAATGTCGATAATCACCCGGTTGATGCTGCCATTGAGCAACGCCCAGAACCCCGGCGCCTGGTTGCCGGGGTAGACGATCGTCACGTCCAGCAGCGCATCCAGCTGTTCGCCCAGCGCTGCCAGCACGAACGCCACGCCGCCGGCCTTGGGCTTGAGCAGGTAGCGATAGGGCGATTGCTGTTCGCGGTGCTTGGCCTCGGTGAAGCGGGTGCCCTCGAGGTAGTTGACCACGGTGACCGGCTGGCGCTTGAACAGCTCGCAGGCGGCCTTGGTGATCTCCAGGTCCTTGCCCTTGAGCTCCGGGTGCTTTTCCAGAAACGCCTTGCTGTAGCGCTTCATGAATGGGTAATCGAGGCCCCACCAGGCCAGGCCCAGCAGCGGCACCCAGATCAGCTCCTTTTTGAGAAAGAACTTGAAGAACGGCGTGCGGCGGTTGAGGCTTTCGATCAGCGCCGGGATATCGACCCAGGTCTGGTGGTTGCTGACCGCCAGGTACGAGGTGTCCTTGCGCAGGTTCTCGACACCGCGAATGTCCCACTGGGTCGGGATGCACAGGGCGAAGATGGCCTTGTCGATTTCCGACCAGGTTTCGGCTACCCACATCACCGCCCACGAGGCATAGTCACGCCCACGGCCCGGCAGCACCAGTTTGAGCAGGGCGAAGACCAGCAGCGGGCAGATCAACACCAAGGTGTTGAGCAGCAGCAGGATGGTCGTGAAAAGGCCGGTAAGCAGGCGACGCATAAGGAAACTCTTGTTGTGGGAAATTAGCAGGGCGCAATGATAAGCAGCGCCGCGGCCTACGCCAAATGTCCAATGCCCGACGGCAGGGACAAATGTTTCACAACATGTTGGTTAGGCTTGTGACAGCGAACCTATCCCGCCAGTGCAGTCTAAGCACTGACCCTTCTCAAGGAAGCTTGCCTGTGAAATCTCTGCTTGCCCTCTTATCGCTGCTGGCGTTGCCGGTCATGGCCGCCGAACCGACACTCTACGGCCGTTACGAGAACATCAAGTTGCCCGAGCTGGGCCAGACCTTGAAAGCCAAGATGGACACCGGTGCCTGGACGGCCTCGCTGTCGGCCAAGGACATCGAGTTGTTCACCCGTGATGGCGAGGAGTGGGTGCGTTTCCGCCTGGCTACCAAGGACTCCGACGGCAAGGTCTATGAGCACCAGGTCTCGCGCATCAGCAAGATCAAGGGGCGTGCCGAGGAAGAGGACGAGGGCGATGCGCCGGAAATCTCCAAGCGGCCGGTGATCGACCTGGAGATGTGCCTGGGTGGCGTGAAGCGCACCATGGAGGTCAACCTGGTGGACCGCAGCCACTTCAACTACCCGTTGCTGATTGGCTCCAAGGCATTGCGCCAGTTCAAGGCGGCGGTGAACCCAGCCAAGAAGTTTACTGCGGGTAATCCTGACTGCTGATCGCGATAGCACACTGGTTCTGCTGTATGTGGGAGCGGCCTTGTGTCGCGAAAGGGGCGCGAAGCGGCCCCAGGTTCTCAGCTTCGCAGCGGAAATTGCCGGGGCCGCTTCGCGGCCCTTCCGCGACACAAGGCTGCTCCCACACCCGCGAAGAGGCCCTTTAGGCCGCTGGGGCGGTAGCCACCATCGACGGCCGCTTGGCCACTTCGGCATACCAGGCCGCCAGGCCAGGCTGGCGCTCACGCCAGCCGAACTGCGGCTGACGCAGGTCCAGATACCCCAACGCACAGGCCACGCCAATCGCCGCAATATCGAACCCGGACGCCAGCTCTGCCAGGTGCGCTTGCTCCAGGTTCGCCAGGCTGCGGCGAATCTTCTCGGCTTGCGCTTCGAGCCAGCCCTCCCAGCGCTTCGCTTCAGGCCGCAGGAAGCTTTCGTAGCGGCTCAGCACCGCTGCATCCATGATCGCGTCAGCCTGCGAAGCCAAGGTCATGCGCCGCCAGCGCGCCGAGCCCTCGCGTGGCAGCAGCGGCTGGCCGACATGCTGCAGGTCGAGGTACTCGCAGATCACCCGGCTGTCGTGCAGCACGGTGCCGTCCTCCAGGCGCAGCGCCGGAATCTTGCCGATCGGGTTGTCCTGGTTGAGCTGCTCGTCGCCGTTCACCGGGCTGATGTTCACCGGCTGCAGCGCGACACGGCCAAGCTGGCCGGTCTCGTGCAGCACCACCATGACCTTGCGCACGAAAGGTGACAGCGGCGAGTGGAACAGGGTCATCGTGCTCATGGTTCAGTTGCCCTGCAGGCTCGGAGGCAGGCACACGCCGGTGCCGCCGATACCGCAGTAGCCGTCCGGGTTCTTGGCCAGGTACTGCTGGTGGTAGGCCTCGGCGAAGTAAACCGTCGGCGCCTGGTCGATTTCGGTGGTGATTTCGCCGAAGCCGGCCTTGCTCAGCTCGGCCTGGAAGGCGTCGCGGCTGGCCTTGGCCTGCTCCAGCTGTTCCGGGCTGGTGCAGTAGATGGCCGAGCGGTACTGGGTGCCGATGTCGTTGCCCTGGCGCATGCCCTGGGTCGGGTTGTGCAGCTCCCAGAACATCGCCAACAGCTCGCGGTAGCTGACCTTGTCCTTGTCGAACACCACCAGCACCACCTCGGTGTGGCCGGTCAGGCCCGAGCAGACTTCTTCGTAGGTCGGGTGCGGGGTGAAGCCACCGGCGTAGCCGACCACCGTGCTGACCACGCCTTCGCGCTGCCAGAAGCGGCGCTCGGCGCCCCAGAAGCAGCCCAGGCCGAAGATGGCGAAGTCGATGGCGCCTTCGAAGAACGGGCCGAGCAGTGGGGTGTCTTTGAATACGTAGTGGAACTCGGGCAGCTGCATGGGCGTTTCGCGGCCAGGCAGGGCTTGCTCCGCGGTTGGCATGACGTTTTTGTTCACCAGGATTTCCGAACGCAGGACCATGGCCGTTCCTCTGTATGTCGGTGGGATAGGAGTTGGCTTCATCGCGGATAAATCCGCGCCTACGCAATCCCTGTAGGAGCGGATTTATCCGCGATGAGGCCTGAATGGGATCTAGTTTGCCCGAGCTTGGCGCCGCTGTCAGGCTATTGGGCCGCGCGGATAGCGCTTGAGTTTTTCTTCCAGCTCACGGCCCGGGATTGGCCGGTCGAACAGGTAGCCCTGGCCGACGTCGCAGCGATGCCGGCGCAGGAAGGCGAGCTGCTCGGGCGTCTCGATCCCTTCGGCCACCACCTTGAGCTTGAGGTTGTGGGCCATGGCCACCACCGCCGAGGTGATTTCCATGTCGTCCTGGTTGTCGGGGATCTCGTTGATGAAGCTGCGGTCGATCTTGATGATGTCGATCGGGAATTTCTTCAGGTAGCTCAACGACGAATAACCGGTGCCGAAGTCGTCCATGGCCAGGGTCAGGCCCAGGGCCTTGAGTTCGTCGAGCTGGCGGTGGGTGTCTTCGGTCGCTTCCAGCAGCAGGCCCTCGGTGAGTTCCAGCTCCAGCAGGTGCGGGGGCAGGCCTTCTTCCTTGAGGATCAAACCGATCGAGGCCACCAGGTCGGGGTCGGAGAACTGCTTGGGCGACAGGTTGATGGCCACGTGCAGGCAGCCCATGCCGGCCTGCTGCAACTGCTGGCTCATGCGGCACGACTGGCGCACCACCCACTTGCCGATGGGGATGATCAGGCCGGTTTCCTCGGCCACGCTGATGAACTGGTCCGGGCGGATCATGCCGCGCTCGGGGTGGTTCCAGCGTAGCAAGGCCTCAAGGCCCAGCAGGCGGCCGCTGCGCAGGCACAGCTTGGGCTGGTAGAACACCTCCAGCTCGTTCTGGGTCAGGGCGCGGCGCAGGTTGTTCTCGACGAACAGCTTGTAGCTGGCTTCGGCATTGAGCACTTCGGTGAACACCTGCACCTGGTGCTTGCCGTTGGCCTTGGCCTTGTGCAGGGCGAGGCCGGCGTTCTTCATCAGGGTGGTCGGGTCGCTGCCGTGCAGCGGCGCGCATGCCAGGCCCACCGAGGCGGTGACGTTGATCAGCTGGTTGTCGACGAACATCGGTTTGTCGAGGGTACGCAGCAATTGCAGGGCTACGCCCTGGCCGTCTTCCAGGCTGGTGTCGTCGAGCAGCACGGCGAACTCGTTGCTGGCGAAACGGGCGAGTACGCCGTTGACGCTGAGGCTGTTGCGCAGGCGCCGGGCCAGGCTGATCAGCAATTTGTCGCCGGTCTGGTGGCCGAGGCTGTCGTTGATCCGCTTGAAGTTGTCGATGTCCACCAGCAGCAGGCAGATCGGGTTCTCGCTGTCGCGGGCGAAGCGCTCGTCGAGCTTGCGGATGAATGCCGGGCGGTTGCCCAGGTTGGTCAGGTTGTCGGTGTAGGCCAGGCGCTCGATGCGTTGCTGGGCCAGCTTGGTCTGGGTGACGTCTTCGTAGATGCCGATGTAGTGGGTCAGCTCACGGTTGTCGCCGTACACCTTGGAGATCGACAACTGGCCCCAGTAAGGCTCGAGGTTCTTGCGCCGGCTCTTGAATTCGCCTTGCCAGCTGTTGCCCATGGCCAGGCTCGACGGCGAGTCGAACAGCAATTCGCTGAGGTTTTCCAGGGCTGGCAGCTCGGCCAGGTGGTGGCCCTGGACTTCCTCGGTGCTGTACTGGGTGATGGCCGTGAAGCTTGGGTTGACGTACTCCACCACGCCGTCGCGGTTGACCAGCAGGAAGGCGCTGGCGCTTTGTTCCACGGCCCGCTGGAACAGGTGCAGGGCGCTGGCGGCGGTGCGCCGGTTGTGGTTGGTGATGACCTGGGCGAACTGGTCGGCGAGCTCACCGGCAAAGGCGATTTCATCGGACTGCCAGGCGCGCGGCTGGCCAGTCTGTTCCAGGCACAACACGCCGACTACCTGGCCATCGACGCGGATGCTGGCGTCGAGCATGGCGTTGTTGTCGGCATACAGGCTCTCGGCCAGGTCACGGGTGCGCGGGTCGTGGTTGGCGTTGTGCGCGTCGATGGCACGGCTGGCGTGCAGGGCGTCCAGGTAGTCGGGGAAGCGGCTGGCATCGATCGGTTCGGGCAGGCGGTGCGCCTGCTCGTCGCGCAGCCAGGCACTGATCGGCTCCAGACGCTGCTCTTCCAGGTGCCAGATGCTGGCGCTGTCGACCTTGTAGATCTCGCAGGCGCTGCGGGTGATCAGCTGGGCGGCTTCGAGCAGCGAGTTCTCGGCGCTGTAGCGCTGGCGGGCCAGGCGCAGGATGAGGTCTTGCTGGGCACGCACCCGTTCCAGGTGTTCAAGCTGCTCCTGCTGGGCGCGCTGGTTGATCTGCAGAGCCAGTTGCAAGCGGTTGTTGCGCGATTCCAGGTCGTCGGTGTCGAGGTCACTGTCGTCGTCATCGAGCACCGTAAGGAAGCCGCGCAGCAGCTGGCGGTTGTGCTGCTTGTATGCCTCGCCGGCTTCCAGCACGCGCAGCGCGCGGGCCTGGGTGTGCAGGGTGTAGCGCACCCGGTAGTAGCCGCGGTTGCGCAGTTGCAGCTGGATTTCATCGTGCAGCCGGTAGCGGGCCTCGGGCTCCATCAGGCTGGCATAGGGCGCATCGATCAGCGCACACAGCTCGGCAGCGGGCAAGCCGAACTGGCGTTCGCAAGCAGGATCGAGGTAAAGCATCGCCCAGTTGGCTTCGTTCAGCCTTTCGAAACGCAGCATGCCGAGCCGCGAGGGCACGGGGAGCTGCGTGACGACCTCGGCCGCCACACGGCTGGCGGCATCGGGTTGGCTTTTCATCGAAGACTCGCTTGAAGGGGACGCGGCCTGGACGGCGGCGTATCTGGCAAGGTTGCATCATGTCCCTGAGGCTGGCAAGCGGCCATGAGGGCTGTCATGTATATGTTTTCGGCCGCCTGGCTGAAATCCTTAGTTTGCCTTGGGATTTTTGGCGCCTGTGAGATCGAGCGCCGCCCGCGCGGCGCATCGCGGATAAATCCGCTCCTGCAGTTGCTGCGACGTGCCGAACTTGTTACGCCATGGTCGCCTGCCTTGGTGCATGTCTTGAGTCTTGCAAGCCGGCTGACAACCATGGCCTCACAGCATGGCCACGTTGCTTAAAGGCGGACAAAAAAAGCCCCGCCAACGGGCGGGGTTGAGGTACGAGCGTGGCAGCTCGAAAAGGGTACCTGCCTCCCCGGGAGGAGGCAGGTGGGCTGCGATTACAGCAGCATGGTGCGGATATCGCCCAGCACGTCGCCCAGGCGCTTGGTGAAGCGCGCGGCGGCAGCGCCGTTGATCACACGGTGATCGTAGGACAGCGACAGCGGCAGCATCAGCTTCGGCTGGAAGGCCTTGCCATCCCAGACCGGCTGCATGGTCGCCTTGGAGACGCCCAGGATCGCCACTTCCGGCGCGTTGACGATCGGCGTGAAGCCGGTGCCGCCAATGTGGCCGAGGCTGGAGATGGTGAAGCAGGCACCTTGCATGTCGTCGGCCGACAGCTTCTTGGTGCGCGCCTTCTCCGCCAGTGCAGCGGCTTCTGCAGCCAGTTGCAGCAGGCTCTTCTGGTCGACGTTCTTGATCACAGGGACCAGCAGGCCGTCCGGGGTGTCCACGGCGAAGCCGATGTGCACGTACTTCTTGCGGATGATGGCCTTGCCGCTTGGCGCCAGCGAGCTGTTGAAGTCCGGCAGTTCCTTGAGCAGGAAGGCGCAGGCCTTGAGCAGCAGTGGCAGCACGGTCAGCTTGACACCTGCTTTCTCGGCCACGGCCTTCTGCGCAACGCGGAAGGCTTCCAGCTCGGTGATGTCGGCGGAGTCGAACTGAGTCACGTGCGGCACGTTCAGCCAGCTGCGGTGCAGGTTGGTGGCACCGACCTGCATCAGGCGGGTCAGGGCGACTTCTTCCACTTCACCGAACTTGCTGAAGTCCACGGCCGGGATCGGCGGGATGCCAGCGCCGCCGGTTGCGCCAGCGGCTGCTGGAGCTTCCTTGGCCTTCTGCATCATCGCCTTGACGTAGACCTGCACGTCTTCTTTGAGGATGCGGCCGTGCGGACCGGTAGCGGCCACTGCGCCCAGGTCGACACCGAATTCACGGGCCAGCTGGCGAACCGCCGGGCCTGCGTGAACCTTGGCGTTGCTGCCGGCAGCCGGTGCGGTAGCGACCGGAGCGGGGGCAGCAGCCGGGGCGGCAGCGGCAGGTGCGGCGGCAGGAGCAGCCTCGGCCTTGGCCGGTGCAGCAGCGGCTGGTGCCGGTGCCGCAGCAGGCGCAGCGCCAGCCACCTTGAGCTTGAAGATCAGGTCGCCAGTGCCGACTTCGTCTTCCAGCTTGCACAGGACTTCTTCGACCACGCCGGCAGCCGGCGACGGGATTTCCATGGAGGCCTTGTCGGACTCCAGGGTAATCAGCGACTGGTCGGCTTCGACGGTGTCGCCGACCTTGACCAGCACTTCGATGATCTTGGCCTTGCCCGACGAGCCGATGTCCGGCACGTGGATGTCCTGCACGCTGGCGGCAGCCGGGGCTGCGGCCGGAGCAGGGGCAGGTGCTGCTTCAGCGGCTGGCGCTGGAGCAGCAGCCTGGGCAGGCGCGGCAGCCGGAGCCTCAGGGGCCGCAGCAGCGGCACCCTCGGCTTCCAGAACCAGCAGCTCGTCGCCTTCTTTCAGGCGGTCGCCCAGCTTGACCTTCAGTTCCTTGATCACGCCGGCCTTGGGCGCCGGGATCTCCATGGAGGCCTTGTCGGACTCCAGGGTCAGCAGGCTCTGGTCAGCCTCGATACGGTCACCGACCTTGACGAACAGCTCGATGATTTCACCTTCACCGCTGCCGATGTCAGGTACGCGAATGAGTTCGCTCACTTAAAAATACTCCTCAGCAGTCCAGTGGGTTGCGCTTGTCCGGGTCGATGCCGAACTTGACGATAGCGTCAGCCACAACCTTGGGTTCGATCTCGCCGCGGTCAGCCAGGGCTTCCAGGGCAGCCAGCACCACGAAGTGGCGGTCGACTTCGAAGAAGTGACGCAGCTTCTTGCGGCTGTCGCTGCGACCGTAACCGTCGGTACCCAGGACCTTGAACTCTTTGCTCGGCACCCACTGGCGGATCTGCTCGGCGAACAGCTTCATGTAGTCGGTGGAGGCGATGACCGGGCCTTTGCGACCGTTCAGGCACTGCTCGACGTAGGTCTGCTGTGGCTTCTGGCCAGGCTTCAGGCGGTTGGCGCGTTCCACGGCCAGGCCGTCGCGACGCAGTTCGTTGAAGCTGGTGACGCTCCACACGTCGGCACCGACGTTGAACTCTTCACGCAGGATCTTCGCCGCTTCGCGAACTTCGCGCAGGATGGTGCCGGAGCCCATCAGCTGTACGTGGTGCGCGGCTTCGCGGGTGTCTTCTTCGAGCAGGTACATACCCTTGATGATGCCTTCCTCGACACCGGCCGGCATGGCTGGCTGCTGGTAGGATTCGTTCATCACGGTGATGTAGTAGAAGATGTCCTGCTGCTCTTCGGTCATCTTCTTCATGCCGTCCTGGATGATCACCGCCAGCTCGTAGCCGTAGGTCGGATCGTAGGTGCGGCAGTTCGGGATGGTGCCCGCCATCATGTGGCTGTGACCGTCTTCGTGCTGCAGGCCTTCACCGTTGAGGGTGGTACGGCCGGCGGTACCGCCGATCAGGAAGCCACGGGTGCGGCTGTCGCCGGCAGCCCAGGCCAGGTCGCCGATGCGCTGGAAGCCGAACATCGAGTAGAAGATGTAGAACGGCAGCATCGGCTGGTTGTGGCAGCTGTACGAGGTACCGGCAGCGATGAACGACGACATGGCGCCGGCTTCGTTGATGCCTTCCTCGAGGATCTGGCCCTTCTTGTCTTCGCGGTAGAACATCACCTGGTCTTTATCGACAGGCTCGTAGAGCTGGCCGACCGACGAGTAGATGCCCAGCTGGCGGAACATGCCTTCCATACCGAAGGTACGGGCTTCGTCCGGGATGATCGGGACGATGCGCTGGCCGATGTCCTTGTCCTTGACCAGCTGCGCGAGGATACGCACGAAGGCCATGGTGGTGGAGATTTCGCGGTCGCCCGAACCGTCCAGGATCGCTTTCAGCGTTTCCAGTGGCGGGGTCGGCACGCTGAAGCTCTTCGCGCGGCGCTGTGGCACGAAGCCGCCCAGGGCAGCACGGCGCTCGGCCAGGTACTTGGCTTCGGCAGAACCTTCTTCAGGCTTGAAGAACGGCAGGTTCTCGAGGTCGGCATCCTTGACCGGGATGTCGAAGCGGTCACGGAAATGACGCAGGCTGTCGACGTCGACCTTCTTGGTGTTGTGCGCGGTGTTCTTGGCTTCGCCGGCACCGGTACCGTAACCCTTGATGGTCTTGGCCAGGATGACGGTTGGCTGGTCCTTGTGGTTGACCGCCTGGTGGTAAGCCGCGTAGACCTTGTACGGGTCGTGGCCGCCACGGTTGAGCTTCCAGATCTCGTCGTCGGACAGGTCTTCGACCATGGCCTTGAGTTCTGGGGTGTTGAAGAAGTTCTCGCGAACGTACGCGCCGTCTTTGGCTTTGTAGTTCTGGTACTCGCCGTCGATGACTTCGTCCATGCGGCGCTGCAGGGCACCGTTGGTGTCCTTGGCGAACAGTGGGTCCCAGAAGCGACCCCAGACCACCTTGTTGACGTTCCAGCCACCGCCACGGAACACGCCTTCGAGTTCCTGGATGATCTTGCCGTTGCCGCGAACCGGGCCGTCGAGGCGCTGCAGGTTGCAGTTGATGACGAAGATCAGGTTGTCCAGCTTCTCGCGGCCGGCCAGGGCGATTGCGCCCAGGGATTCCGGCTCGTCGCA
This sequence comes from Pseudomonas vlassakiae, assembly GCF_014269035.2. Taxonomy (GTDB): domain Bacteria; phylum Pseudomonadota; class Gammaproteobacteria; order Pseudomonadales; family Pseudomonadaceae; genus Aquipseudomonas; species Aquipseudomonas vlassakiae. The sequence continues at coordinate 113,682 of NZ_JABWRP020000012.1, read as the reverse complement.
CTCGCCGTCGCCCATGAAGCACCAGACCTTCTGCTTGCCGGCCGGGATGAAACCACGGGCTTCCAGGTACTTCATGAAGCGTGCCTGGTAGATAGCCTGGATCGGACCCAGACCCATGGATACGGTCGGGAACTGCCAGAAGTCAGGCATCAGCCACGGGTGCGGGTACGAAGACAGGCCGTTGCCGTCCACTTCCTGACGGAAGTTGTTCATCTGCTCTTCGCTGATGCGGCCTTCCATGAAGGCACGGGCGTAGACGCCTGGCGAGGCGTGGCCCTGGAAGAAGATCAGGTCGCCGCCATGCTCTTCGGTCGGCGCCTGGAAGAAGTAGTTGAAGCCGATGTCGTACAGGGTGGCACTGGAAGCGAAGCTGGAGATGTGGCCGCCCAGGTCCGAATCCTTCAGGTTGGTGCGCATCACCATGGCCAGCGCGTTCCAACGCACCATCGAGCGAATGCGGCGTTCCATGAACAGGTCGCCAGGCATGCGTGCTTCGTGGGTGACAGGGATGGTGTTGCGGTATGGCGTGGTGATCGCGTACGGCAGCTGGGAGCCACTGCGGGTGGCCAGCTCGCCCATGCGGGTCATCAGGTAATGAGCGCGGTCTTCGCCTTCTTTATCGAGGACCGACTCCAGGGCATCCAGCCATTCCTGGGTTTCGATTGGATCGAGGTCTTGCATGGCTTGCTCCAGGGCGGAAAGGCCACCAGAATCGGGGGCCTGAGTTTGCGACTGGCCTTATGGGCAGACGTCGTGAATTCTTGGATTACCGGGGTGTCTCCCGGCGCCGTGTAGTTTTACTACATTTGCTTCGGCATTTCATGCTTTTGCACGTCACGGGTAGTAGTAAAACTACACAAATGCGACGTTTGGTCGCACCTCGGCTTGTGAGGAAAAACGTTCATGTTGGTTGGCGGTGTGTCGCGAACAGGTGGATCTTGATGTTTCATGCCAATGATTCGTTTTTTTCAGCTATTTCCAACTTTTGTATGACAGTCCAACCGAGGTCCGGCTCCCTCTTGGCCGCTTTTTCCCCTCCATTTCACGCCGATCAAGGATAGACCATGCGCCTACCTTTGCCGCTCGAACTGCCTGCTTCCCTGCAACCGCTGGTCGTTCGCAACCAGCAGTTCCTGCGCGATGCCGTGGCGGGCCACGCTGACCTCGACCTCAACACCTGGACGCCGTTGCACCGGCAACAGTTCGATCAGGTCGCCGCCGCCAGTGATTTTGTCCTTGGCGTTGCCCAGCGCGAGCCGGCCATGCTGTTCGCGTTGATCGCCAGCGGTGAACTGGACCGCCGTTACGCACCGGGCGAGCTGCGCGGGCAGATCGCCGCTGCAGCCCAGGCCGCGCAGAGCGAGGACGAGCTGGCGCGCAACCTGCGTCGCCAGCGCAATCGCCATCAGCTGCGCATCATCTGGCGTGACATTACCCGCCAGGCCGAGCTGGGCGAGACCTGCCGCGACCTGTCCGACCTCGCGGATGCGGCCATCGACGAAGCCTACCAGTGGCTGTACCCGCGCCACTGCCAGCAGTTCGGCACGCCGATCGGCAACCGTAGCGGCCAGCCGCAGCACATGGTGGTGCTGGGCATGGGCAAGTTGGGCGCGGTGGAGCTGAACCTGTCGTCGGACATCGACCTGATCTTCGCCTTCCCCGAAGGCGGCGAAACCGAAGGGGTCAAGCGCTCGCTGGAAAACCAGGAATTCTTCACCCGCCTGGGCCAGCGCCTGATCAAGGCGCTCGACCCGGTGACCGTCGATGGCTTTGTATTCCGTGTCGACATGCGCCTGCGCCCCTACGGCTCGGCCGGCGCCCTGGTGCTCAGCTTCAATGCGTTGGAGCAGTACTACCAAGACCAGGGCCGCGACTGGGAACGCTACGCGATGATCAAGGCGCGGGTGGTGGCCGGTGACCAGGCCGCTGGCGCGCAACTGCAGGAAATGTTGAAGCCGTTCGTGTATCGGCGTTATCTGGACTTTTCGGCGATCGAAGCGCTGCGCACCATGAAGCAGCTGATCCAGCAGGAAGTGCGGCGCAAGGGCATGGCCGACAACATCAAGCTGGGTGCGGGTGGCATCCGCGAAGTCGAGTTCATCGCCCAGGCCTTCCAGCTGATTCACGGTGGCCGTGACCTGAGCCTGCAACTGCGGCCATTGCTCAAGGTGTTGGCAATCCTGGAGGGCCAGGGTTACCTGCCGCCCGCCGTGGTGGCAGAACTGCGCGAAGGCTATGAATTCCTGCGCTACACCGAACACGCCATCCAGGCCATCGCAGACCGCCAGACGCAGATGCTGCCCGACAGCGAACTCGACCGTGAGCGTGTCGCCTATATGCTGGGTTTTGCCGACTGGCAGAGCTTCCACGATCAGTTGATGTACTGGCGCGGCCGGGTCGACTGGCACTTCCGTCAGGTCATTGCCGACCCGGATGAGGACGAAGGTGAAGGCGAGCTGGTGGTCGGTGGCGAGTGGTCACCGCTGTGGGAACAGGCCCAGGATGAAGAAGCCGCAGGTCGCCAGCTGGAAGAGGCCGGTTTCAAGCAACCGACCGAAGCCTTGCGCCGCCTGGCAGCGCTGCGCGCCAGCCCGCAGCTGCGTTCGATGCAGCGCATCGGCCGCGAGCGCCTGGATGCCTTCATTCCACGCCTGCTGGCCCAGGCTGTGGAACACGACAACCCGGACCTGGTACTGGAGCGGGTGTTGCCGCTGGTCGAGGCCGTGGCCCGGCGCTCGGCCTACCTGGTGCTGCTCACCGAAAACCCGGGTGCCTTGCGGCGCTTGCTGACCCTGTGTGCGGCCAGCCCGTGGATCGCCGAGCAGATTGCTCGCTACCCCTTGCTGCTCGATGAACTGCTCAACGAAGGCCGCCTGTTCAGCCCACCACTGGCACCGGAGCTGGCTGCCGAGCTGCGCGAGCGGCTGACGCGCATCCCCGAGGACGACCTGGAACAGCAGATGGAAGCGCTGCGCCACTTCAAACTGGCCCATAGTCTGCGTGTGGCAGCGTCGGAAATCAGCGGCAACCTGCCGTTGATGAAAGTCAGCGACTACCTGACCTGGCTGGCCGAAGCCATACTCGACCAGGTGCTGGCCCTGGCCTGGCGCCAGACCGTGGCCCGCCATGGTCAGCCCCGGCGCAGCGACGGTAGCCTGTGCGACCCAGGCTTCATCATCATCGGCTACGGCAAGGTCGGCGGCCTGGAGCTGGGCCATGGCTCGGACCTGGACCTGGTGTTCATTCACGATGGCGACCCGCAGGCGGAAACCGACGGCGCCAAACCGATCGACAGTGCGCAGTTCTTCACCCGCCTGGGCCAGCGCATCATCCACTTGCTGACTACCCAGACCAACTCCGGCCAGCTGTACGACGTCGACATGCGCCTGCGCCCGTCTGGCGCGGCGGGGTTGCTGGTCAGTTCGCTGGGAGCGTTCGAGCGCTACCAGCAGAGCGAGGCCTGGACATGGGAACATCAGGCCCTGGTGCGTGCCCGTGTGCTGGTGGGTTGCAAACAGGTGGCGACGGCATTCGAGGGCGTGCGCGCCAAGGTCCTGGGCCAGCCCCGCGATCTGGGCAAGTTGCGCAGCGAAGTGAGTGAAATGCGCGCCAAGATGCGCGACAACCTCGGCACCAAGGCCACCCTTGCCGGCACCGCGGCCAATGCCTTCGATACCGGTGTGCCATTCGATATCAAGCAGGATGCCGGCGGTATCGTCGATATCGAATTTATGGTGCAATACGCCGCTTTGGCCTGGTCTCACGAGCACCCGGCCATACTCCGATGGACCGATAACATCCGCATTCTGGAAGAACTGGAGCAGGCAGGGTTGATGCCGGCCAGTGACGCGGTGCTGTTGCGTGAGGTGTACAAGGCGTTCCGCTCGGCGTCGCACCGCCAGGCCCTGCAGAAGCAGGCCGGGGTGATCGATGCGGCGCAGTTCGCCGATGAGCGCCGCCAGGTGCGACGGATCTGGGCTGAGCTGGGGCTGACCTGAAGGCCCGGAATGGGCCTGAGTGGTACACTGTCCGCCACATAGCCTGAATATAAAGAGGGGAGGCCAGGCTGTATGCAGCCTGTAGCCTCCCCGAGCGTTTCTGGACTAAGCATGAGAATACTGATCATTGGCCCCAGCTGGGTCGGCGACATGGTGATGGCGCAGACCCTGTTCCAGTGCCTGAAACAGCAGCACCCCGACTGCGTGATCGACGTGCTGGCGCCCGAGTGGAGCCGGCCGATCCTTGAGCGCATGCCCGAAGTGCGTCAGGCCTTGAGCTTCCCGCTCGGCCACGGCGCGCTGGAACTGGCCACGCGTCGGCGCATCGGCAAGTCCCTGGCCGGCCAGTACGACCAGGCCATCCTGCTGCCCAACTCGTTGAAGTCTGCACTGGTGCCGTTCTTTGCCGGCATTCCCAAGCGCACCGGGTGGCGCGGTGAAATGCGTTTCGGCCTGCTCAACGACGTGCGCAAGCTGGACAAGGCCCGCTACCCGTTGATGATCGAACGTTTCATGGCCCTGGCCTACGCACCCGGTGCCGAGCTGCCGCAGCCGTATCCGCGGCCAAGCCTGCGGATCGAAGCGCAGAGCCGTGAAGCCGCCCTGGCCAAGTTCGGCCTGGCGTTGGACCGCCCGGTGCTGGCGCTGTGCCCGGGCGCCGAGTTCGGTGAGGCCAAGCGCTGGCCGAGCGAGCACTACGCCGCTGTGGCCGATGCGATGACCCGCCAGGGCTGGCAGGTGTGGCTGTTCGGCTCGAAGAACGACCACCCGGTCGGCGAGCAGATCCGCGACCGCCTGATACCGGGCCTGCGTGAAGAGTCGTACAACCTGGCGGGCGAAACCTCGCTGGCCGAGGCCATCGACCTGATGTCCTGCGCCGATGCCGTGGTGTCCAACGACTCTGGCCTGATGCACGTGGCGGCGGCACTGAACCGCCCGCTGGTCGCGGTGTACGGTTCCACTTCGCCAGGCTTCACGCCGCCGCTGGCCGAACAGGTGGAAGTGGTGCGCACCGGCATCGAGTGCAGCCCGTGCTTCGACCGCACCTGCCGCTTCGGCCACTACAACTGCCTGCGCCTGCTGGAGCCGGGCAGAGTGATCGCCGCCCTGCACAGCCTGGGTGGTCCGAACCTGATCGATACCGTGGCCGAGGTCGACTAAGTGCGGGTACTGATCATCAAGACTTCGTCGCTGGGTGATGTGATCCACACCCTGCCGGCGCTGACCGACGCCGCCCATGCCATCCCGGGCATCCGTTTCGACTGGGTGGTGGAAGAAGGCTTTGCCGAGATCCCCAGCTGGCACCCGGCAGTCGACCAGGTCATCCCGGTGGCGATCCGCCGCTGGCGCAAGAACCTCTGGCAGACCCTCAAGAGCGGCGAGTGGAAGGCGTTCAAGCAGCGCGTTCGCGAGCGCCAGTACGACCTGGTGATCGATGCCCAGGGCCTGGTCAAGTCGGCTTGGCTGACCCGCTACGTCAAGGCCCCGGTCGCCGGGCTGGACCGCTATTCGGCCCGTGAAGGCTGGGCCAGCCGGTTCTATGACCGGCCGCTGTCAGTCGCCGTTGGCCAGCATGCCGTGGAGCGAGTACGACAACTGTTCGCCATGGCCCTGGCCTATGACCTGCCGGAAGGCATCGGCCAGTACGGTCTCGACCTCGACCGCCTGCAATTGCCGCCGGCTGCGCCTTACGTGGTGTTCCTGCATGGCACCACCTGGGCGACCAAGCACTGGCCTGAAGCCTACTGGCGCGAACTGGCCGAGCGCATGGGCCGGCGCAAGCTGCAGGTACGCCTGCCCTGGGGCAACCCTGCTGAAAAGGCCCGTGCCGAGCGCATTGCCCAAGGCTTGAACAACTGCCAGGTGCTCCCCAGATTGAACCTTGCCGGCGTCGCCCGTGTGCTGGCGGCGGCCAAGGCCTGTGTGGCGGTGGATACCGGCCTCGGCCACCTGGCTGCAGCGCTGGACGTGCCGACCATTTCGCTGTTCGGCCCGACCAACCCAGGCCTGACCGGCGCCTACGGACGGACCCAGATTCACCAGGCCAGTGACTGGCCATGCGCACCGTGCCTGCAAAAGAAATGCACCTACAAACCGAGCGCCGACGACCTGCGCCGGTTCGATCTCAAACGCGAGTGGCCACTGTGCTTCACTCGCCTGAATCCCGAGCATGTAGCGAGCCGCCTGAGCGCGCTGCTGCTGGCTGAGGATGTTCGTTGATGCAACTGGCTTTCGTGCTTTACAAATATTTCCCCTTCGGCGGGCTGCAGCGCGATTTCATGCGCATCGCCCTGGAATGCCAGAAGCGGGGCCATCAGATCCGCGTGTACACGCTGATCTGGGAGGGTGATATCCCGCCGGGCTTCGAGGTGTTGGTGGCGCCGGTCAAGGCGATCTTCAACCACCGCCGCAACGAGAAGCTCAGCGCCTGGATGGCCGCGGACCTGGCCAAGCGCCCGGTTGACCGGCTGATCGGTTTCAACAAGATGCCGGGGCTGGACGTTTACTACGCCGCCGACGGCTGCTTCGAGGACAAGGCGCAGACCCTGCGCGGCGGCCTGTACCGCCGCTGGGGCCGCTACCGGCATTTTGCCGAGTACGAACGTGCCGTGTTTGCCAAGGACGCGCGCACCGAAGTGCTGATGATTTCCGAAGTGCAGCAGCCGCTGTTCATCAAGCACTACGGCACCCCGGTGGAACGCTTCCACCTGCTGCCGCCAGGCATCTCCCAGGACCGCCGCGCGCCGGCCAATGCCGCCGAGATCCGCGCCGAGTTCCGCAAGGAGTTCAACCTGGGCGATGACGACCTGCTGCTGGTACAGATCGGCTCCGGCTTCAAGACCAAGGGCGTCGATCGGAGCCTCAAAGCCCTGGCCGCGCTGCCCTCGGCGCTGCGCAAACGCACCAGGCTGATGGTCATCGGCCAGGACGACCCCAAGGTGTTCCAGTTGCAGAGCGCCGCTTTGGGCTTGGGGGAGCAGGTGCAGTTCCTCAAGGGCCGCAGCGACATCCCGCGCTTCCTGCTGGGTGCCGACCTGCTGATCCACCCGGCCTACAACGAGAACACCGGCACGGTGCTGCTCGAAGCGCTGGTGGCCGGCTTGCCAGTGCTGGTGTCCAAGGTCTGCGGTTACGCTCACTACATCGCCGAGGCCGACAGCGGCCTGGTGCTGGACGAGCCGTTCGAGCAGGAGCAGCTCAATGCTTGCCTGCAGCGCATGCTTGAAGACGGGCAGGCCCGCGCCGGCTGGTCGCGCAACGGCCTGGCCTTTGCCGACAGTGCCGACCTGTACAGCATGCCGCAGCATGCTGCCGATGTGATTCTGGGGCAGGAGAACGCATGAAGCTGATTTTGGCCGAACCCTTCAAGCATCTGTGGGCCGGGCGGGACGCCTTCGAGGCCGTGGAAGCGCTGCAAGGCGAGGTCTATCGCGAGCTGGAAGGCCGCCGCACGCTGCGTACCGAGGTCGATGGCGAAGGCTTCTTCGTCAAGATCCACCGTGGCATCGGCTGGGGCGAGATCTTCAAGAACCTGCTCACTGCCAAGTTGCCGGTACTCGGTGCCGGCCAGGAATGGCAGGCCATCCAGCGCCTGCATGAAGTGGGCGTGCCGACCATGACCGCGGTGGCCTATGGCGAGCGTGGCGGCAACCCGGCCAGCCAGCATTCGTTCATCGTCACCGAAGAGCTGGCGCCTACCATCAGCCTGGAAGACTTCAGCATCGACTGGGTCAAGCAGCCGCCCGAGCCACGCCTGAAGCGTGCGCTGATCGCTGAAGTGGCAAAGATGACTGGCGGCATGCACCGCGCCGGGGTCAACCACCGAGACTGTTACATCTGCCACTTCCTGCTGCACACCGACCGGCCGGTGACGCCGGAAGACTTCAAACTGTCGGTCATCGACCTGCATCGCGCCCAGACCCGGGCGAAAATCAGCCGCCGCTGGCGCGACAAGGACCTGGCCGCGCTGTATTTCTCGGCGCTGGACATCGGCCTTACCCGGCGTGACAAGCTGCGTTTCCTGCGCGGTTACTTCCAGCGCCCGTTGCGGCAGATTCTGGCCGAGGAGGCCGCGCTGCTCGCCTGGCTCGAGCGCAAGGCGCAGAAACTCTACGATCGCAAGCAACGCTATGGGGATGCACTCTGATGGCGAGTTGGACACTGGCGCCAGGCTACGAACATCTGGCGTCGGACTTCGGCAGCCTCGATGCGGTCTTTGCCCTCAAGGGCGAACACCTCACGCGTGACCCGCTCAGCGAGGTTATCCGCGTCGAGCGTGACGGGGTCAACTACTACGTCAAGCGCTACACCGGCGCTGGCAAGCACATGCGCCGTTACCTGGGCCGGCCACGCATCAAGGCCGAATGGCAGAACCTCAAGCAGTTCGCCAAGTGGGAAATTCCCACTGCCGAGGTGGTGGCCTGGGGCCTGGAACGCAAGGGCCTGGCCTTTGGCCGTGGGGCGATGATCACCCGCGAGCTGCCGCGTACCGAAGACCTTTCGGCCCTGGCCGAGCGCAACGACCCACGCCTGGCCGACCGGGTCTGGGTCGACAAGCTGAGCCGTCAGCTGGCGCGCCACACCCGGGTGATGCATGAACACCGTTTTGCCCACAACGACCTGAAGTGGCGCAACCTGCTGGTCGACGACCTGGGTACGCTGTTCTTCATCGATTGCCCGACCGGCGATTTCTGGCGCGGCTTCATGTGGCGCCACCGCATGATCAAAGACCTGGCGTGCCTGGACAAGGTGGCTAAATATCATCTGTCGGCGACCCAGCGCCTGCGATTCTATCTGCAGTACCGTGGGCGCCAGCGCCTGAATGTGCGCGACAAGCGGCGCATTCGCCAGGTGCTGAGCTTCTTCGAGGGAAGGGAATGACCGACTACCTGGCCAGCGCGGACCTCGCGCTGCTCAAACGCCATGGCTTGAACGATTTCGAAGCGTTGTGGGCGCTGCAGCTCGACGCCGTGGACGAACCCAACACCGGCCGCGGCGGCTGGAGCAGCGTCTATCGCCTGGAACTGGAGGGCAAAGGCTATTACCTCAAGCGCCAGAGCGATTACCTGACCCGCACCTTGCACCGGCCGTTTGGCGAACCGACCTTCGCCCGCGAGTTCCGTAACATCAGCCGTTACCACAAACTGCACATCCCGGCCTTGCAGGCTGTGTTCTACGGCGAGCGCAAGCAGAACGGCAAGCACCGGGCAATCCTGATGACCCGTGCGCTGGACGAGTGGAGCGACCTCGAAGGCCTGCTGGCTCAGTGGCCACAGCTTGCCGAGGACGCCCGGGAAGGTATCCTCAAGGCCTGCGGCCAGCTGGCGCGCACCCTGCACGGTGCAGGCCTGGTGCACGGCTGCTTCTATCCCAAGCACATCTTCCTGCGCCCACGTCGCGAGGGCTGGGAAGCGCAACTGATCGACCTGGAAAAGACCCGGCCGCTGCTGTTCGGCATGCGTGACCGCCTACGCGACCTGGAGCCGCTGCTGCGACGTGCCGGGGCCTGGAGCGAGGCGGACGTGCGCCAGTTGTTGGCGGCCTACCTGCAGCAGCCTGGCGACAGCGCCCTGGTCGGCACCTGGCTGCAACGCCTGACGCAACGCCGTCGTGAAAAAGAGGCCCGCTGATGCGTTTGTCCGAACTCAAAGACGCCGGGCGCAGCCCGGCGTTGCCGTTGAGCATCACCCTGGCCGATGCCGCTGGCCCGGCTGACCTGCAATTGCTCAGCCTGCTGCGGGTGCTGCCCGGCCAGCGCTATGTCGGCGCCGGCATCTGGCGTGGCACCCCGGTGCTGGCCAAGCTGCTGGTCGGCGGCAATGCCGCGCGGCATTTCCAGCGCGAACTGGATGGCGTGAAGCTGTTGGCCAAAGAAGGCCTGACCACGCCGCAACTGCTGGCCGACGGCCTCAAGGAAGGCGAGGGCGGCTGGCTGCTGTTCGAATTCCTCGATGGCGCCGAAAGCCTGGCCGATGCCTGGGCTGCGGTGGAAAGCCTGCCGGTGCTGGCTGACGAGCAGCACCTGGTGCTGGGCGAAGCCCTGACTGCCGTGGCGCACATGCATGCCCAGGGCCTGTGGCAAGAAGACCTGCACCTGGACAACCTGCTGCGCCACGGCGGCAAGCTGTACCTGATCGACGGCGCCGGCATCAAGGCCGAGATACCCGGCCAGCAGCTGTCGCGCCCGCGTGTGCTGGAAAATCTCGGGGTGTTCTTCGCCCAGTTGCCCAAGCGCCTGGAGCCGTTCATCGAAGAGCTGCTGGTGCACTACCTGCTGGCCAACGCCGAGCACGCGCTACCGCTGGAAGCGTTGTTGAAGCAGGTGGACAAGGTGCGCAGCTGGCGCCAGAAGGATTACCTGGAAAAAGCTGGCCGCGAGTGCAGCCTGTTCAGTGTCGAGCGCAGCCTGTCAGGCCTGCGCGTGATCCGCCGCAACGAGGTGGAGGCCATGCGGCCGGTGCTCGAGCAGGCGGATGCACTGATCGACCAGGGCCACCTGTACAAGACCGGTGGTGCGGCCAGTGTGGCGCGTATCGAAGTGAACGGCCGCAAGCTGGTGCTCAAGCGCTACAACATCAAGAACACCGCCCACTGGTTCAAGCGCTTCTGGCGGCCGAGCCGGGCCTGGCATTCGTGGATCGAAGGGCATCGCCTGGAATTCCTCGACATCGCCACCCCGCGCCCGCTGGCGGTGCTGGAGCAACGGGTGATGGGCCTGCGCAGCCGTGCCTACCTGGTCACCGAATATGTCGATGGCCCGGACCTGACCGAGTGCTTCGCGCCCTATGTGGACAACGGCGACGCACCTGAGGAGCAGGTCGATGCGCTGGTGCATGTCATGCAGCAGCTGATCCGCGAGCGCATCAGCCACGGCGACTTCAAGGGCCATAACCTGTTCTGGGACAAGGGCCAGTGGTCGTTGATCGACCTTGACGCCATGTGCCAGCACGCTACCCAGCTCAGTTTCGCCCCGGCCTATGCCCGTGACCGGGCGCGTCTGTTGCGCAACTGGCCGAGCAGCAGTGCCCTGCATCAACGTCTGGACCGACTGCTGCCTCGGCTGTCCGAGTAGGCAGCGGGTAGTGCCAGCCAGTCGCTGCTGCGGCCGGACTGGCGTACACGAATGCGCCATGCACCCTCTTGCTGCCGCAAGACGGCCGAGGCTGGGACGGCGCCGCTGAGGGTGTCAGGCAGCAGCAGATGGTAATGGCCGGCGAGCAGATGCTGGCGAACGGGAAGCTGGTGGTCACCCAACTGCAGATACGACAGGCTGCCCGCTGCGAACAGCCCTGGTTGATTTTCGATGGCGCTGCCTTGCCGGGCAGGGATCAGGCGGCATTGCGCCAGCAGGCTGGCAAGGTCGGGTAGCCCGTCATACCAGAGCACGGGCGAGTCCACTGTCCAGTTGCCGTCTTGCTTGCGTTTGATCGGCAGTTTCAGAAAGGCAAAGGGTTGGTCCGGGTCGGTGGCTCGCCAGCGCCGGCCGTCATAGCTGACATTGAAAAGAACGCCCTGGTTATCTTGCACATAGTACTGGCTCAGCCCCGGCTTGGCCGAGGGCAGCTCATAGACCGTCTCGCCATGCAGGGTATCGATTCGGTAGCGGAGCCGGGCCCGCTCAGGGAACGCCTCATAATGCCTGGGCAGCGGCACCGGAGGTGGTTTGGGCAGCCCGCGCAGGGCCCGGCGCATCAGGCCCGACCCCGCCATTTCGTTGAGCCCTGCGGTGCCGTGGCCTAAGGCAGCGATGGCATGGTGAAGGGCGCCATCATGATCCCCCTGTTCGAAGGCTTCGAAACCATCCCATATCGATATCGACATGCGGCCGAATGCCAGGGCAATCATTGTGCGCTGCGGCAATACCAGGCTGACGATATCCAGCAGGAGCCTGAGGACGTTGATTGAAAATTCGCCGAGCAGTTCCTGGTTGCTGCGCGTGGACGTATCCGTTTCGCTCATCAGGTGGTTGACCTCCGCAAGATACAGCGCTTGCAACAGGTCACCGGTGATCGTCTGAGCCCTCACGGTACTTCCGAGTCCGCCTTTGCGCAGACGTTTTTCCAATAAGCGTCCAGTCGCCGTCGGCAAGCGCTGGACCAGGTAGGCCTGCAGGTGAAGGTCGCTGCGCACTGCCTTGATCAGCGCGCGGACACTGCTGTATTCGCGCCAATAGCGGCGGTCCGGGACGTCCGGGCAGTACACCACGATGTGTCGGGATGCCTGCGGTGAGACCAGCAGCACCACGCCTTGCAGGGTGTCTTCATTGACGAGCAACTGCTGTGCGTGCACCGCGTGCCCTGCGAAAGGTGGCCGGCTCTGGCTGTCGGTTGAGTGGATGACCGTGCTGGCCCAGCCATAGCCCTGCTCGCTGGCATCCTCGAGGAAATGGCCGGCGTAGCGCGCCTTGACCGCTTCGGCATTCATGCGAGTGCGGGTGAGCTGTCCATGGGCCTTTTTTCGCCAGCGGCCTTGCTCTGAGTCGAGCAGTTGGATGCGCAGGTAGGCCTGGTAGCCGCTGCCTGCGTTGAGTCGCCGTACGATGTCTTTTACCCGCTGAGGCGTGAGCGCGGGCAGAGGTTGGTCGCCATACACGTGTACGCGCGCCGTCAGCCAGTAATCCACGTCGAACCAGGCAATGTTCAGCAATGCCAGTTCTTCGAGGCGGTAGGTGTGATGCACCAGTTCGACGGTGTCGCCCACCTGCGGGCGGCTCGCGACCGGGATGTAGCTGCTGGTGATGCCAGTGGGTTGTGGTTGGATGAACGGGCCTTTCTGGCGCGCCAGAGTGACGCTGACGGAAATGTCCTTGGGATCGATGTCCAGGCCTGGGTCACGTTGCAGGTACTCGCGCAGACGCTCGTCGACCCAATGCAGCAAGCTGTGCCGTTGTTTGAATTGATCCAGTGTCAGGATGCCTGGGCCGCTGGCGCCTTCGATGGCGGCTATCTGTTCTTGCATGGCCTGCATGATGTGCGTGACACCTTGCGCCGAGGTCTCGCGTAGCCAGTTGGGCAAGTTTTTTTCCAGCAACTGGCCGTAGCGGTTGGCCATCGGTCCTTTGCTGCTGACGGCGCCGCGCCAGTCCAGGGCCTTGGCCAATGCCTGGTCGAACTGCCCGATGTCACGCTGCTGCCCGCGATTCCAGGCGGTCTGCCAGGTGTGGCTGAGCTGCTTGATCTGCGCGTCGCGGATAGCGTGGGCGAAGTGGTCGGCTAGATCTTCGGTGTACCAGTCATAGCGCAAGCGTTCGGCTTGGCGGGCGTTGTGTTGTTCGACGGGGTCGATCATCAGCTTGACCAGGTGCTCGCTTTGCTGGGGGTCTTCCAGGCGCTCGCAGACTTCCTGATGAAGGGCCGTCAGGCTGTCGAAGGTCTCGATGCCGTGGGCCACGCTGCACAGCATCGCTCGGCCAACACCCTCGTGAGGCTCCAGCAAACCCCCCTCCAGGCCCTGCTCGGTGAGCACCAGAAAACCTGGCAGATAACTACGCCAGTTGGGGGCGGTGCTGCTCAGCAGGATTCGATAGATTTGTGGGCGCATGCCCGTAGGCAATTGCCGTCGTTGCCAGGGGTAAGGCATCTGTATGCAGGTCCTGAGCAACTGGGTGTGTTGGGGTGAAAGGGTCTGGTCGGTCATGCGCAAGCGGATTTCTGCCTCGAACCGGTCGCGCAAGTACGAGGCCAGCCGCACCAGGCGGCTCAAACCATTGCTACCACGCTCCAGCCAATAGTTGGCCAGGCGCGCGTGCAAGCCCTGGCGCAGGCCATGGCAGAAGCTGTGGATACTGTTGTTGAAGTCGAGCGGCAGGCTTATGGCCGGATAATCGGCATGCCGTGGCCGACTGCCTGCGGGTACGCGGAACGTGCCGCCATCGAACAGATGAAAGCCCACCAGCTGAAACAGTGAATGGCCTTCGAACATTAGCGTACGGGCGCTGATGGCGAGCCCTGGAAAGAGCCTGGCGAGGTGTTGATCGAGTGCATGTTCGATGCCGTGTAGCGGCGGCAGCAAGGCCTCCAACTGGGTGTCCAGCACCTGGAACAATGGCTGTGTGGTCATGCTTCGTCTCCTTGAACGAGGCAGACCATGTTGCGCGGGCATGGCGGCGGGCTGTGTTAGTCAGCTACCGCTGGCGCGCCACAGGCCACGGATGGATAGCCAGGCGGGCAGGCCAAGACCGAGCCAGGACAGCCCGTCCCACCAGCCGTCGCCAAGCAAGGCGGCGAACAGGCCCAGCGCACCGAGGGCGGCAATCAGCGCTGGCCAGGCGAAGATGCGCGAGGTGGTCTGCGACGCGTGGCTCATGGTCGTGCCTCCCGGCGCTTGCTGTACTTGCTGCACCACAGGTAAAGGCCGCTGCCGAGCACGATGATGGTCAGCACATCCAGCACTGCCCAGAGGATCTGCATCGGCCGACCGCCATAGTCACCGAAGTGCAGCGGCTGTGACAGGCCCAGGGCATCCATGTACCAGGGACGCTCGCCGACCGCGGTCACCTCGAGTGTGCGGGCGTCGATCAGCACTGGCGTGAACAGGTGTGAGCTCAGGTGCGAGGCGCCATTCATGAACACGGCGTAGTGGTGTTCGCTGGAGAAACGCGTGCCGGGGAAGGCGATGAAGTCCGGGCGCATGCCGGGGGCGGCCTGTTCGGCTATCTCCAGCAGACGGGTGGCCGGCGCGCGCTCGGTCAGCGGCGGGGCATCACCATAAGGAGCAACCATGGCGGCCAGGCTGTCGTTGCGCCAGGCGGCGATGACCAGGTCGGAGAGGGCGCTGATCACCCCGGTGACGCCGACGGTCAACGCCCAGGCCAGGGTGACGATGCCGATCAGGTTGTGCAGGTCCAGCCAGCGCAGGCGCCGGGACTTGCCGTGGCGCACGGTGGCGAAGTCCAGGCGGCGCATGAACGGTGCATAGAGGACGGTGCCGGAGATGATCGCGACGACAAACAGCACGCCCATGAAGGCCAGCAGCAGCTTGCCGGGGAGCCCTGCGAACAGGTCCACATGCAGGCGCAGCATGAGCATCATGAAACCGCCATTGGCAGCCGGCATGGCTACGGCTTCGCCGGTGCGGGCGTCGAGCATGAAGGTGTGCGACGAATTGGGTTCGGTGCCGGCGGTGGCAGCGGTGATCGCGAGCACGCCGTCGGGTTCGTCCTTGTCGAAGCCGAAATACTGCACGACCTCGCCGGGGCGGTGTTGCTGAGCTTTCAGCACCAGCTGTTGCAGGTCCAGGTGCGGGGTGTCGGCGGGCATCGCGCGCAACTCTGCGGCATCGCCGAGCAGGTGTTCGAGTTCGTGGTGGAAAATCAGCGGCAGGCCGGTGAGCGCCAGCAACAGCAGGAACAGGGTGCAGACCAGGCTGCTCCAGGTGTGGATCACCGACCAGCGACGGATGGTTGGGCTTTTCATCACGGTACCGATGTTGTCTGTTGGACCGTGGGGCCGCGACGCGGCCCCCGTTCACTCAGAACTTGTAGGAAGCACTGGCCACGACGCTGCGCTCGTCGCCGTAGTAGCAGTAGTAGCTATCGCAGGTGGAGATGTAGTCCTTGTTGAACAGGTTGGTGGCATTGACCGCCACCGACGCGCCCTTGAGGCTGGTGCTCAGGCGACCGAGGTCGTAATGCACCGAGGCGTCGAACACGGTGTAGGCGTTGGCCTTGCCCAGGTAGGTATTGGCCTGGTCGCCGTAGGTGTTGCCGGTGTAGCGCGCACCGCCGCCGATACCGAAGCCATCGAGCACGCCGCTGTGCCAGGTGTAGTCGGCCCACAGCGAGGCTTGCTGGTTGGGCATCAGCTGCAGGCGATTGCCTTTGAAGTCGCCGTCCTGCACTTCCGACTTGGCCAGGGTGTAGGCCGCAGTCAGCTTGAGGTTTTCGGTGACGTCGGAAACCGCTTCCAGCTCCAGGCCATGGACTTTCACTTCGCCGGTTTGGCTGGTGACAGTGGTGTTGCCGTCATTATTGGTCACCAAAACGTTCTTTTGAGTAAGGTCATACACAGCAGCCGACAGCAACGTGTTGGAGCCCGGTGGCTGGTACTTGATACCCAGTTCCCATTGCTTGCCTTCGGTTGGCTTGAACGAGCTGCTCGGGTTCACGTCCGCCTTGCTGGCAGGCTGGAAAGATTCGGCATAAGACAGATAAGGAACGAAACCCGAATCGAAGACGTAGCTGATTGCCGCATTACCGCTGAAGTTGCTGTCCCGTTGTGTGTTGGTGGCGTCGCCCTTATTGAAAAACTTGGTGCTGGTATGAACCCAATCCTCACGGCCGCCCAAGGTCAGTCGCCAGTTCCCGAGCGCCATCTGGTCCTGGATATAGATGCCTGTCTGGCGGGTTTTCTGATCGTAGTCATAGTAGGCCTCTGAGCGATCCGGGCGGGTGATCGGCAAACCATAAACGGGATTGTTCACGTTGATGCTGGGTGCACTGCCATAAATCGTCAGGAAGTTGTTGTTGGTACGCTGGTGATCCAAGCCGATCAGCAGGGTGTGGCTGATGTCGCCGGTATTGAAGTTGCCCTCGAAATTGTTGTCGACGGCGAATTGGCTGATGTCCTCATCAACATTTGTGGTACTTCGGCCAACATTGCCTTCGTTATCCACCACCATGCCGAACTGGGGCGAGTAGCTGTTTACGGTGATAGCCTGAAACGCCAGGTCCGACTTGGTATAGCGCAGGTTCTGCCGGAACTGCCAGACCTCGTTGATGCGGTGCTCGAAAGCGTAGCCCAGCGCGTAGTAGGTACGGTCGTAAAACTCGTAGTTCGGGTCACCC
Organism: Pseudomonas vlassakiae; assembly: GCF_014269035.2. Classification (GTDB taxonomy): domain Bacteria; phylum Pseudomonadota; class Gammaproteobacteria; order Pseudomonadales; family Pseudomonadaceae; genus Aquipseudomonas; species Aquipseudomonas vlassakiae. The sequence goes on along the minus strand of NZ_JABWRP020000012.1, from coordinate 96,900 downwards.
AGGTTCTTGTGGTGGGAGATCTTGCCGAACGGCATGTCGATCTTGGTGCCCTGGATCGGCCGGAACTGGCTGGTGGTGCCGGTATCGTCGCGAGTGAACTGGGTCAGCAGGGTCAGCGTGGTATCGTCGTCGATGTTCCAGGTCAGGCTTGGAGCGATGTTGTAGCGCTTGTCATCGATATGGTCGATCTGCGTGCCGCCATCGCGAATCACACCACTGACGCCGTAAAGGAATCTGCCTTCGTCATCAATCTTGCCGGTGCTGGCAAAGTTGATCTGGCGGTGGTTGTCGCTGCCGTACTGCACTTCGATTTCATGGGCGCTTTCAGCCTGCGGGCGGCGGCTGACCATGTCCAGCAGGCCGCCGGGTGGGGTCTGGCCATACAGCGAGGAGGCCGGGCCCCGCAACAGCGCGAGGCGGTCGAGATTCCAGGTTTCGGCTTTTGGGTTGGCATATACGCCGCGTGGCAGTGGCAGGCCGTCGAGGAACTGGGTCGGCTCGAAGCCGCGCACCCGCATCCAGTCGTAACGGGTGTCGCTGCCGAAGCTGGCGGAGACGATGCCCGGCATGTATTTCACGGCATCGTCGAGGCTGTGCACGGCACGGTCACTCATCTGCTGACGGGTGGCCACGGAGATCGACCGCGGCACTTCGACCAGCGCGGTGTCGGTCTTGGTTCCCGCTGCAGTGCGCTTGGCCAGGTAACCGTCGACCGGGCCCCAGGCGCTCTCGGATGCGCTGGTGGCATTCACGGTGGTTTCCGGCAGGGCCAGGGCGCCATCCGGCACGGCGACCAGGCTGTAGCTGCCCACGCTGCTTTGCTGCAGTTGCAGGCCGGTGCCCTGCAGCGCGGCTTGCAGGGCGCCGAGGCCATTGTATTGACCGTTGACCGGCGCCGAGGTACGGCCGCTGACCAGCGCCGGGTCGATGGCCAGGGCGATGCCCGACTGGCTGGCGATCTGGTTCAGCGTCGTGGCCAGCGGCGCAGCGGGCAGGTCGTAGGCGCGTGGTGCCGACTGCTCGGCGGCGAACAGGGCGGTGCTGGACAAGGGCGCGGCCAGGGCGATGGCCAGGGCTATCAGGCTGGGACGCAGGATACGATCAACGGCACGGGACATGCAGCGGTTCCTCGACGGATAAGTGCTTACTGCTTCCTTGCCGAGCGAGATTTCAGAAGTGACAGGGGGAATCGGAAAAAAAATGAGAATTATCAGGATCTGGCTTTCACCTGCACCGGCCCTTTCGCGGGCTCGCCCGCTCCCACAAGGACCGACCCTCTTTCAAGGACGGTGAGATTCCTGGGGGAGCGGGTTTACCCGCGAAGAGGCCCGTACAGGTTTACTTGGGAACTACGGTCACCCACCACGGCGTATGCCGCTCGATCTTCACCGGTAGCGCCGGCACGAGCGAAGCCAGGGCCAGGTCGGTGTTGGTCAGCGGGAAGCTGCCGGTCACGCGCAGGTCGGCCACTTCATCGGCTACGCCCAGGTGACCGCTGCGGTAGCGGCCCAGCTGTTTCAGCAGGTCGGCCAGGCGCATGTTGTCGACCACCAGCATGCCGCGGGTCCAGGCATCGGCCCCGGCTGGCACCGTGCCTATCTGGCCGAGGCCGTTGGTGTTCATCAGCACTTGCTGGCCTTCGTGCAGGACCAGCTCGTCGCCGCTGTTGTGCGGCATGGCGGCTACCGACGACTGCAAGACTTCAAGGCGCGTGCCATGGTCTTCACGGCGCACCTGGAAGCGCGTGCCCAGCGGGCGCAGGCGGCCATCGTCGGTACGTACCAGTAGCGGCCGAGGATCGTCGTGGCCGGTTTCCACCGAAATTTCGCCTTGATGCAGCACCAGCACGCGCTGGTCGCCGTCGTAGTCGATATCCACGGCGGTGTGGCTATTGAGGCTCAGCAACGTGCCATCGGCCAGACGCAGGGTACGCAGTTCACCGGTGGCGGTGCGCTGGTCAGCGAGCCAGTAACTGGGTGCCAGCGACGATGTGCCGACGCCGGCCAGCAGGGTACCGAGCAGGAACAGACCGGCCAGCCCTCCGCCGGCCTTGCCTATCCGGCGGCGCAGGCTGGCGCGCGATTGCAGCAGGGCCTGGCGAGCCGGGCCGGCAGCGGCGCTGACGCGCTGGTCGAGGGCGCCGAGCTGGCGCCAGGCACGGGCATGTTCTTCGCTGGCGGCATGCCAGCGGATGAATTCGTTGCGCTGGTCAGGCGTGCCGCTGCCATCGTCCAGGCTCATTTTCCAGGCGATGGCGGCTTCCAGCACGCGCGACGAAACCGGTGTGTTGTTCACCTGGGTTCCCCGTACAGGGCCACGTAGCACTGGCGCATGCCCTGGGCGATGTACTGGCGCACGCGCGACACCGAAACGCCCAGGCGTTCGGCGATTTCGGCATGGCCCATGCCATCCAGGCGGTTGTGCAGGAAGGCTGCACGGGCCTTGCTCGACAACTTGCCGAGCAGGCGGTCGATGGCCTTGAGGTCTTCGAGGATCAGCTGCTGGGTTTCCGGGGAGGGCTGTTCCGCTTCGGGCATCAACGCAAGCTCCGCGAGGTAGGCCTGCTCCAGCGCCGCACGGCGGAAGTGGTCGAACATCAGGCCCTTGGCCACGGCGGCAAGGAAGGCGCGCGGTTCGCGCGGGGTGTCCAGATGGTCGCGGCCGAGCAGGCGCACGAAAGTGTCCTGGCTCAGGTCTTCGGCGCGCTGGCGACAGGCCATGTTGCGCTGCAGCCAGGCAAGCAGCCAGCCGCGATGGTCGCGGTACAGCGAGCCGACCAGTTCGGCGTGTGGGCTGTGGGCAGCAGACATGCAGCGTCCCCCGGAACGAATGCATTAACTAACGATAATTATTCGCGATTGTTACAGAGGCGGGGGGTGGGGTGCAATGGACGCTTATCGGATTGCCATCATCAAAGACCGTGGTGATGCGCTTTGCGCCGGCGCCAGCTGGCCAGCCGCTGTTCGAGTTGCAACGGGCTGTCGAGCTGCTGGCGCCGGGCCTGGCTGAACAGGATCAACGCCAGCTCAGCCGTGACTTGCGCATCGGCGCTGGCATGGTGACGCTCATCCACCTGCAGGCCGAAGCGCGCCACCCAGTCGTCCAGCCCGGCTTCGCGCAATACGGTGTCGGGGTTGAGCATCGGCGCCAGTTCCGCCACATCGAGAAAGGGCACCTGCAAGCGGTGGCCCAGGCTTTCTTTCAAGGCCCGGGCAAGCATGCGCTGGTCGAACGGCGCATGGAACGCCAGCACCGGGCTGTCGCCCACGAACTCGAGCAGGTCGAGCAAAGCCTCGGCCGGGTCGCAGCCAGCCGCCAGGGCGCTCGGCCCGAGGCCGTGGATCAGCACGCTGGCGTTGGTTTTCTGCTCAGGGCGGTGCAGGGTGCGTTCGAATTGCTGGGCGAAATCGATGGCCCCGTCTTCGATGGCCACCGCGCCGATCGACAGCACGAGGTCGCGATGGGGGTTCAGGCCACTGGTTTCCAGGTCAAGCACGACCCAGCGCTGCTCGCGCAATGAGCACACCCCCAACGGCCGTGCCTTGGGCAGCCGGGCCAAGCGCTGGCGCAAGGCGTCGTCCAGCAGTGGGGCCGCGGGGCGCAGCCAGGCGAACAGGCTCACAACTGATACCGCAGCGCCAGGCTGCTCTGCAGGCGCTGGGCCTGGCGCAGGGATTCGCGCAGGATGCGCCGGTCCAGATGGTTTAGGCTGTCTGGATCGAGGCGGTTGGAGTAGGGCAGGTTGTCGCGGGTCTGGCGCTGGTGCTGCTGCATGCGGGTTTGCTGGATGAAGTGGTAGGCCTCTTCATAAGCCGCGCCATCGAGCGCTTCGATGACCCCTTTGTCGACCAGCTGACGCAGGCGCTCGAGGGTGTTGCAAGCAGCAATGCCATTGGCCAGGGCCAGCAGCCGGGCACCGTCGACGAAGGGGGTCAGGCCCTGGACCTTGAGGTCTAGTGTGGCGGCCTTGTCATTGCCCTGGCGGGTCAGCACGAATTCGCGCAGGCGGCCCACGGGGGGACGCTGGCGCAGCGCGTTATCGGCCAGCATGCGCTGGAAGATGCGGTTGTCCGCCACCTGCTCCAGCAGCTGCCGACGCAGCTGTTCACAGCCCTGTTCATCGCCCCAGACCACGCGCAGGTCGAAGTAGATGCTCGAACCCAGCAGGTTCTCTGGGCTGGCTTCGCGCACAAAACCGGCAAAGCGCCGTGCCCACTGGGCACGTGACAGGCACAACTCGGGGTTGCCGGCCATGACGTTGCCCTTGCACAGGGTGAAACCGCACTGGGCCAGGCACTGGTTGATGTACTGCGCCAAGGGCAGCAAGCGTGCACGAATGATCTCGGCTTGGGCGTCGTCGGCGGCCTCGAAGAGGATGCCATTGTCCTGGTCGGTATGCAGGGTCTGCTCGCGGCGCCCTTCGCTGCCGAAGCACAGCCAGCTGAACGGCACGCCGGGGTCGCCGCGTTCGGCTATGGCCAGCTCGATCACCCGGCATACCGTGTGATCGTTGAGCAGCGTGATGATCTGGGTGATCTGGGTCGAGGAGGCGCCGTGAGCGAGCATGCGCTCGACCAGTTGGCCGATCTCGCCACGCATTTGTACCAGCGAATCAAGGCGTGGCGCGTGGCGTATGGTGCGCGCCAGGTGCACCAGGTCGACCCGTTGCAACGAAAACAGGTCACGCTCGGAAACCACGCCACACAGCCGCTGGTTTTCCACCAGGCAGACATGGGCGATGTGCCGTTCGGTCATCGCCATGGCGGCATCGAAGGCGCTGGCCTGGGGGCTGAGGTAAAAGGGCCTCGCTGTCATGTGCTGTTCGATCGGTGCAGCGAGCTCGGCATCGGCGGCGGCCACCACCTGGCGCAAGTCGCGAAGGGTGAAGATGCCGATCGGGTAGCGCTGCGGGTCGATCACGACGATGCTGCCCACCTGCTGTTCATGCATCAGCCGCACCGCCTCGCGCAGCGGTGTATCCGGTGCGCAGACCACCGGGTGTCGCATGGCCAGTTCGCCCAGCGGGGTATTCAGCGAGTACTGGGTGCCGAGGGTTTCCACTGCACGTTGGCGTACCTGCTGGTTGACTTGGTCGAGCAGGCTGCTGACACCGCGCAGTGCAAAGTCTCGAAACACATCCGACATCGAGAACACGCGGATGAACGCGGCCTTGTTCAACTGCAGGCAGAAGGTGTCTTCACCCGCCAGGTGTTCGGTGCGCGTGGCACGCTCGCCGAGCAGCGCCGCCAGCGGGAAGCATTCACCGCCAGTGATCTCGAAGGTGGTTTCCACCCCGGGCTTGACCAGGTGCTGGCGCTCGCCGACCACACGGCCTTGCTTGACGATGTAAAAGTGCTCGACGGGGCCATCCGTGGGTTTGATGATGCTTTCGCCGCTGGCATAGAAGCGCAACTGGCATTGTTCCACCAGAAAGGCCAGGTGGCTCTGCTCCATCTGGTTGAACGGCGGGAAACGCTGCAGGAACTGCAGGGTACCCTGGATGTTCTGTAGTACTGCCGTTCTACCCGCCTGACTGTAGGCGTCCTTTTTGCTCATGACACTGACCGTATCGCTACGCCGAACTATATATATCTATATATAGGTGCCGGCCTTGTTGTTCTCGGCTCCCATGGTCGGCTGGCAGCGGGGTGGTGCCCATTGGACGTAAGTCTAGTGAACCATGGCTGTCAAAGCGCCGACGAAAGGTGAGCCGGGTTACGTAGCTTTCGTGGTCATAACCCTTGAGCGGTTTTTTTTTGACGAGATGAACATGGCCGAGCATGACGACATTCTGAGTGACGCCGAACGCGAGGCCCTGGCCGTGCTCAGTGCGCCCCTTGCGCAAAGCCCGGTGGTGTTGATCGTCGATGACGACCCGGTCAACAGTGATGCGCTGAAGTGGTACCTGAAAAGCCGGGGTATCGAATGCATGACCGCTGACGGCGTAGAGGAAGCGATGTTCAAGCTGCATTACGAGCCGCGCATTGCGCTGTTGATCACCGACCTGCGGATGCAGCCCTGCAATGGCCTAGACCTGATACGGCAGATCCGCGAATCGGAACGGGCAGCATTGTCGATCATCGTGGTGTCGGGCGACACCGATGTGGAGGAGGCGGTGGACGTGATGCACCTGGGGGTGGTGGATTTTCTGCTGAAGCCGGTGGATCTGGAGAAACTGCTGGGGTTGGTGAAGAAAGAACTGAAGATCGGCTAGTACTGGCCCGGGGCGGCCAAGCAGCCCCGGGCGCAGGTGTTACTTACAGCCCGTTACGCGCCTTGAACTCGCGACGGCGGCGGTGCAGCACTGGCTCGGTGTAGCCGTTCGGCTGCCTGGCACCTTCGATGACCAGCTCGATCGCCGCCTGGAACGCGATGTTGTCGTCGAAATTCGGCGCCATCGGGCGGTACAGGGCGTCACCGGCGTTCTGCTTGTCGACCACTGCAGCCATGCGCTTGAGGCTTTCCAGCACCTGCTCCTGGCTGACCACGCCATGGCGCAGCCAGTTGGCCAGCAGCTGGGCCGAGATGCGCAGGGTGGCGCGGTCTTCCATCAGGCCGACATCGTTGATGTCCGGAACCTTCGAGCAACCCACACCCTGGTCGATCCAGCGCACGACATAGCCGAGGATGCCCTGGGCGTTGTTGTCCAGCTCGTTGCGGATCTCTTCAGCCGACCAGTTGGTGTCGGCCGCCAGCGGGATGGTCAGGATGTCGTCGACCGAAGCCGGGGTGCGCGAAGCCAGCTCGCGCTGACGGGCCTGCACGTCGACCTTGTGGTAATGCAGGGCGTGCAGGGTGGCGGCGGTTGGCGACGGTACCCAGGCGGTGTTGGCGCCGGCCAGTGGGTGAGCGATCTTCTGCTCGAGCATGGCGGCCATCAGGTCAGGCATGGCCCACATGCCCTTGCCGATCTGCGCACGGCCTTGCAGGCCAGTGGCCAGGCCGACGTCGACGTTGTTGTTCTCGTAGGCGCCGATCCACTTCTCGTTCTTCATGGCGCCCTTGCGCACCACTGCGCCGGCTTCCATCGAGGTGTGGATTTCGTCACCGGTACGGTCGAGGAAGCCGGTGTTGATGAACACCACGCGCTCGGCGGCCGCCTTGATGCAGGACTTCAGGTTGACCGTGGTACGGCGTTCCTCGTCCATGATGCCGACCTTCACGGTGTTGCGCTTCATGCCCAGCAGGTCTTCGACGCGGCTGAAGATCTCGGCGGCGAAGGCGACTTCTTCCGGGCCGTGCATCTTCGGCTTGACGATGTACACGCTGCCGGTGCGGGTGTTCTTGCGGCTGGTGTTGCCGTTGAGGTTGTGCAGGGCGATCAGGTTGGTGAACAGGCCGTCCTGGATGCCTTCAGGGATTTCGTTGCCCTGGGCATCGAGGATCGCCGGGTTGGTCATCAGGTGACCGACGTTACGCACGAACATCAGCGAACGGCCGTGCAGGGTTACGCTGCCGCCGTTGGGCGCGGCGTATTCGCGGTCCGGGTTCATGGTGCGGGTGAAGGTCTTGCCACCTTTGCTCACGCTTTCGGCCAGGTCGCCTTTCATCAGGCCCAGCCAGTTGCGGTAGACGATGACCTTGTCGTCGGCATCCACGGCGGCGACCGAGTCTTCGCAGTCCATGATGGTGGTCAGTGCCGATTCCATCAGGATGTCTTTGACGCCGGCGGCATCGGTGCTGCCGACTGGCGTACTGGCGTCGACCTGGATTTCGAAGTGCAGGCCGTTGTGCTTGAGCAGCACAGCGGTCGGTGCCTTGGCGTCGCCATGGAAGCCGATCAGTTGGGCATCATCACGCAGGCCGCTGTTGCTGCCGCCTTTGAGGGTGACGACCAGCTTGCCACCTTCAATGCGGTAGCCGGTGGAGTCGACGTGCGAACCGGCAGCCAGTGGCGCGGCTTCGTCGAGGAAGGCGCGGGCGAAGGCAATGACCTTGTCGCCGCGGCGCTTGTTGTAACCCTGGCCTTTCTCGGCGCCGCCTTCATCGCTGATGGCGTCGGTGCCGTACAGGGCATCGTACAGCGAACCCCAACGGGCGTTGGCGGCGTTCAGGGCGAAGCGGGCGTTCATCACCGGAACGACCAGCTGTGGGCCGGCCATGTGGGCGATCTCTTCGTCCACGTTCTGGGTGGTGGCCTGGAAATCGTCGGCTTGTGGCAGCAGGTAGCCGATTTCCTGGAGGAATGCTTTGTAGGCTACGGCGTCGTGCGCCTGGCCTTGGCGTGCCTGGTGCCAGGCGTCGATCTTGGCTTGCAGCTCGTCGCGCTTGGCGAGCAGGGCTTTGTTCTTTGGAGCGAGGTCATTGATGATCTTCTCTGCACCGGCCCAGAACTGCTCGGCGACGATGCCGGTCCCCGGAATGGCTTCGTTGTTGACGAAGTCGTACAGGACCTTGGCGACCTGAAGGCCACCGACTTGAACGTATCCAGTCATTGCTTGCCTCACTCTGCTCAGCTATTTCGCTCTTCTGTATTAAGCCTGTAGCGCTTCTCTAAACACGTTCCAGTGCTTGCCCTCGTCGGATGGCACGAGCGCGGCTGGGTGCGGCCTGCCAGACGGGCTGGCAGACAGTGTGCGTATTTTCACAGGCGCCTTGGCAGACATCCAAACGACGTTTTGTAGTCCGCGCCACGGGATACTACATGAAGCAGTAGACGAGGCAAAATCAGACTAAAAGCGCCGTTATGCGACCGGTTGGTCGCGTATGGTCACGCTGGGAGAACGTATGTTCGCAAAAAACGGGTGGATTGTTCCAGATAAATCTTGAAACAGTACACGATTTGTCATGCCGATTGCCCTGCGGCAGGTTGCCGCGCCTTGCCTATACTGAGTCGATCCCCCGTATTTACGCCGCCTTGGGGCGGCCCGACACCGAGGAAGGGCCTGTGGATCATCTTGTACTGACCGTGATTGCCCCGGACAAGGCCGGCCAGGTCGAGCGCATTGCCCAGTGCATCGCCGACCATAACGGCAACTGGCTGGAGAGCCGCATGTCGCGGATGGCCGGGCAGTTCGCCGGGATCCTGCGGGTGGCGGTACCGGCGGAAAACTACGACGAACTGGTGAAGTCGTTGCAGGCGCTGGGTCAATACGACATTCGCGTGCTCATTGCCGAGAGCGGCATCGAACCGTCATGTACCTGGAAACCGATCGCCATGGAACTGGTAGGCAATGACCGCCCGGGCATCGTGCGCGATATCACCCGCCTGCTGGCGGACCAGGGGGTGAACCTGGAGCGCTTCACCACTGAAGTGCGGCCAGCGCCGATGAGCAGTGAGCCGTTGTTCCATGCCGACGCGCTGTTGGCGCTGCCGTTGACCCTGTCGCTGGATGAGCTGCAACAGAAGCTGGAGAGCCTGGCGGACGACCTGATGGTGGAGTTGAAGTTACGGCCGGAAGAGTGATCGGGTTATCCCGATTTCACGGGGACGGCCCTGTGGATAAGCTGGGGGCGCAGCTCTCCAGCCCAGGAACGGCAAGGCTTTCCGAGGTTTGATCAAAAAACGTACATAAATCAGCCGCTTGTGCACAAAGCGCGGGGACGAGGGTGTGGATAACCTTTGGAGATGTTGCTGCAGGCCACGAGCGGCGTGGCCTGCACAATTTTGATCGTTTTTTGATCAGGCGCGCTTGCGCAGGTTCAGCCAGGCGTCGACGCTGTACACCGCCAACCCCGCCCAGATGAAGATGAACGCTAGCAAGCTGCTCGACGACAGCTGCTCATCGAACAGCAGCACCGCTTGCAGCAGCACCAAGGTCGGCGCCAGGTACTGGAGAAAGCCCAGGGTGGTATAGGGCAAATGCCGCGCTGCCGCGTTGAAGCACACCAGCGGCACCAGCGTCACCGGCCCTGCCGCCATCAGCCACAGCGCCTCGCTGCTGGCGTAAAAGTCAGCTTGTGCGCTCATCGCTGTCGGATGCAACAGCAACCAGCCCAGTGCCAGCGGTACCAGCATCCAGGTTTCCACTACCAGGCCGGGCAGCGCCGCCACCGGTGCCTGTTTGCGAATCAGGCCGTAGAAGCCAAAGCTCAGCGCCAGCGCCAGCGACACCCATGGCAGGCTGCCGACTTGCCAGACCTGCTGCGCTACGCCCACCGCCGCCATGGCCACCGCCAGCCATTGCAGGCGGCGCAGGCGCTCGCCGAGCAGCAGCATGCCCAGCAGCACATTGATCAAGGGGTTGATGTAGTAACCCAGGCTGGCTTCGAGCATGCGACCGTTGTTCACCGACCAGACATAGGTCAGCCAGTTGGCGGCGATCAATGTCCCGCTCAGGGCCAGGATGGCCAGCCGGCGCGGGTTATCACGCAGCTCGCGCCACCAGCCGGGGTGCTTCCACACCAGCAGCAGCAATGAACCGAACAGGGCCGACCAGAGCACCCGGTGGACGATGATCTCCACCGCCGGAACGCTCTGGATAGCTTTGAAGTACAGCGGGAACAAGCCCCAGATGATGTAGGCACCTAGGCCCAGGAGGTACCCGCGGCGCGGGTTTGCAGCGTGCATGGAGAGTCCTTGCTCAGTAAAGCGACGCCTATTGTAGACAGAGGCGCGCGCGCTTCTAGAACAATTTCAGCGGTTGTTCATCCAGTGCCGCCAATTGCTCGCGCAAGGCGAGGATCTGGTCCCCCCAGTAACGCGGCTGGCCGAACCACGGAAAGCTCGGCGGGAACGCCGGGTCGTCCCAGCGCCGCGCCAGCCAGGCGCTGTAATACAGCTGGCGCAGGGCACGCAGCGGTTCGATGAGGGCCAGTTCGCGCGGGTCGAAATCGTGGAACTCGTTGTAGCCGTCGATCAGTTCGGCCAACTGCCCAAGGCGTTCCTCACGGCTGCCGGCGAGCATCATCCACAGGTCCTGCACCGCGGGGCCCATGCGGCAGTCGTCCAGGTCGACCACGTGATACACCTCATCGCGGTGCATCAGGTTGCCGGGGTGCAGGTCGCCATGCAGGCGGATGACCTGATGCGGGGTGCGGGCAAAGACATCCTCGACCCGCTTGAGCAGATCCCGGGCCACGGACTCGAAAGCCGGCAGCAAGTCCCTGGGGACAAAACCACCGTCGAGCAGGGTGTTCAGCGAGGCATGGCCGAAGTTGTCCACAGCCAGCGCTTCGCGGTGTGCGAACGGGCGCGCAGCCCCTACCGCGTGCAGGCGGCCAAGCAACTGGCCGAGGCGGTAGAGCTGGTCGAGGTTGCCGGGTTCCGGTGCATGGCCGCCTCGGCGCGGGAACAGCGTGAAGCGGAAGCCCTTGTGCTCGAACAGGGTCTGGCCGTGGTGTTGCAACGGCGCGACCACGGGCACTTCGCAGGCGGCCAGTTCGGCGGTGAACTGGTGCTCTTCGAGAATCGCCGCATCGCTCCAGCGCCCGGGGCGGTAGAACTTGGCGATCAACGGTTGCGAATCCTCGATGCCCACCTGATAGACGCGATTCTCATAGCTGTTCAGCGCCAGGACCCTGGCATCGCTGAGAAAGCCCAGGCTTTCCACGGCGTCCAGGACCAGGTCGGGGGTGAGGGTGTCGAAGGGGTGGGACATGGTGGCTCCGGGGGTGGGCGGCATGCTGGCATGGTAACCCATTCCAAGGCCTGCCCAGATGTTGCCGGTACTGGCCCTTTCGCGGGTAAACCCGATCCCACAGGATGTGTACAACACTTGAACAGGATGCAGTACCTGCGAAGAGGCCGGCGCAGGTTAAACCGGTACCCCAAGCAACACATGGGAAGGATGAAACTGTACGCGTACCTGGCATCCTTCACTGACCGACTGCTCGGCCAGCCAATCCGCTTCGGCAAAGGCACACAACGTCTGCCCATTGCCCAGCGCCAACCGCACCTCGCTGTCCCCCTGCGCATCCGCCAGCACCGCTTCGACGGTGGCGTTCAGCACATTGCTACCCGCATCCGCCTCATCCCCTGCTGCCAGCAACTGCACCCACCCGGCCTTGAGCAGCGCCACCACCGTGGTCCCCAATGTCAGCTCCAGCCGCGCCGTGCTGTCAGGGGTAATCAGTGCATCGATCTCCAGCCCGCCGCCCAATGCCAGGCTGACCCGATCATGCCGGCCCTCCCTGCGCAAACCGCTGACCTGACCCTGCAGCTGGTTGCGTGCACTGGTGCGCAACATCAGGCGCCCGAGCAGATCCAGGTCGCTGGACTCTTCCGCTGCGTCGAGAATCTGTGCCTGCAGTGCCTGCACCTTCTGATACAGGCGCAGCACCCGCTCGCCTTCCATGGACAGCCTTGCGCCGCCACCGCCACGCCCGCCCGTGCTGCGCTCGACCAAGGGCTTGCTGGCCAGGTTGTTGAGTTCATCGATCGCATCCCAGGCAGCCTTGTAGCTGATGCCGGCAGCCTTGGCCGCGCGGGTGATCGAGCCTTGTTCGGCAATGTGCTGGAGCAGGCTGATGCGCTGCGGACGGCGTGCAATATGCTGGGTGAGGAGGGCGGGCAGGGACATGGGGCGGCCTATCGGGTGATGACCCGTCAAGCTTGCCCCGGTTTTGCCGTGCGTGCCAGGCAATACACATCGATCCTGCGCGCACCTGCCAGGTGCAACAGCTGCGCAATGGCCTGCGCGGTGGCTCCGGTGGTCATCACATCATCGATCACGGCAACGTGGCGGCCCTTGATTGCTGCCTCGCTGCACAGCGCGAACGCCTGGCGCAAATTACGCCGGCGAGCACGGGCGTCCAGGCTCTGCTGTGCCGGTGTTTCACGCGTGCGCAGCAACAGACGTTCATCACATTCGATCGCCAGTGCCCTGGACAGCCAGCGCCCGAGCATGCCGGCCTGGTTGAAGCCGCGCTCGCGCAGCCGGCGCCGGGCCAGCGGTACAGGCAACAACAGGTCTGGCCTGGGCAGGCCTTCCTGATAGCGATGGTGCATGTGGAGGCCCAGCAGTTCGGCCATCAGGCGCCCCAGCGGCCATTGGCTGTTGTGCTTGAAGCGGCTGATCAGCGTGTCCAGTGGGAACCCATAGTGCCAGGGCGCTATGACCTGCTGAAAAGCTGGCGGGCGGCGACTGCACTGGGCGCAGATCAGGCCGGCCATCGGCAATGGCAGGGCACAGCGCAGGCAATACTCATCGAGCCAGGGCAGTTCCTGCTCGCAGGCGGCGCACAACGGGTAATGCTGTTCGGCAAGTTCGCCGCATAGCAAACAGATATGATTAATATTTGTACAGTTGTAAACCAGTGCTTTTAACCAAGGTTGACAGTTCATAGGCCATCCATGAGTATGCGAGCTATCCGTGATGCGCTGGCGGGCACTTGTACCTCGGCGCCAGTTACAGCCTAAACAAGGAAACGCCGATGAGCGCCAGCACAACTGCAACAACACGTCACGATTGGTCCCTGCCTGAAGTCAAGGCACTGTTCCAGCAGCCTTTCAATGACCTGCTGTTCCAGGCGCAGACCGTGCACCGCGCGCATTTCGACCCCAACCGCGTACAGGTTTCGACGCTGCTGTCGATCAAGACCGGTGCCTGTCCGGAGGATTGCAAATATTGTCCGCAGTCCGGCCACTACAACACCGGGCTGGAAAAACAAAAGCTGATGGAAGTGCAGAAGGTGCTCGAGGAAGCGGCTCGCGCCAAAGCCATCGGCTCCACCCGCTTCTGCATGGGCGCGGCCTGGAAGCACCCGTCGGCCAAGGACATGCCCTACGTGCTGGAGATGGTCAAAGGCGTGAAGGCCATGGGCCTGGAAACCTGCATGACCCTCGGCAAGCTCGACCAGGATCAGACCCTGGCCCTGGCCCAGGCCGGCCTGGACTACTACAACCACAACCTCGACACCTCGCCTGAGTTCTACGGCAGCATCATCACTACCCGTACCTACAGCGAGCGCCTGCAGACCCTGGCCTACGTGCGCGATGCCGGGATGAAGATCTGCTCTGGCGGCATCCTCGGTATGGGCGAGTCGCTGGACGACCGCGCCGGCCTGCTGATCCAGCTGGCCAACCTGCCCGAGCACCCGGAATCGGTGCCGATCAACATGCTGGTCAAGGTCGCCGGTACCCCGCTGGCCGATGAAGAGGATGTAGACCCGTTCGACTTCATCCGCATGCTGGCAGTGGCTCGGATTCTCATGCCGAAGTCCCACGTGCGCCTGTCCGCCGGCCGCGAGCAGATGAACGAGCAGATGCAGGCCCTGGCCTTCATGGCGGGCGCCAACTCGATCTTCTACGGCGAGAAACTGCTGACCACCGCCAACCCACAGGCCGACAAAGACATGCAGCTGTTCGCTCGCCTGGGTATCCAGCCTGAAGCCCGCGAAGAGCATGCCGACGAAGTGCACCAGGCGGCCATCGAACAGGCCTTGGTCGAGCAACGCAGCAGTGAGCTGTTCTACGACGCCGCGTCTGCCTGAGATGGCTTTCGACCTGGCGGCGCGCCTGGCCGAACGGCGTGCCGCAGACCTGTATCGGCAGCGGCCATTGCTGGAAAGCCCGCAGGGGCCGGAAGTGGTGGTCGATGGCCAACGCCTGCTGGCCTTCTGCAGCAATGACTACCTGGGGCTGGCCAACCACCCTGAAGTGATCGCCGCCTGGCAAGCGGGCGCCGAGCGCTGGGGTGTCGGCGGTGGCGCCTCGCACCTGGTGATCGGCCATAGTTCGCCGCACCATGCTGTCGAAGAGGCGCTGGCCGAACTGACCGGTCGCCCACGGGCGCTGCTGTTTTCTACGGGCTACATGGCCAACCTGGGCGCCATCACCGCGCTGGTGGGGCAGGGCGACAGCGTATTGCAGGACCGCCTGAACCACGCGTCGCTGCTCGACGGTGGATTGCTCAGTGGCGCCCGGTTCAGCCGCTACCTGCACAACGACGCTGCCAGCCTGGCCAACCGCCTGGACAAGGCAACTGGAAACACGTTGGTGGTCACCGACGGTGTTTTCAGCATGGATGGCGACCTCGCCGATCTGCCGGCCCTGGCCACTGTGGCCCGCGCCCGCGGCGCCTGGCTGATGGTCGACGATGCCCATGGCCTGGGTACGCTGGGTGAGCAGGGCGGCGGAATCGTCGAGCACTTCGGTTTAGGCATCGATGACGTACCTGTGCTGATCGGCACGCTGGGCAAGGCCTGCGGCACGGCTGGCGCTTTCATCGCAGGCAGTGAAGAGCTGATCGAAGCCTTGGTGCAGTTCGCCCGGCCCTACATCTACACCACCAGTCAGCCGCCAGCGCTGGCCTGCGCCACGCTCAAGAGCCTGGAACTGCTGCGCCGTGAAACCTGGCGCCGCGAGCACCTGGCTGCGCTGATCCGCCAGTTCCGCCAGGGAGCTTCGCAAATTGGCCTGCAACTGATGGACAGCCCGACGCCGATCCAGCCGATCTTGATCGGCGACAGTGCCCAGGCCCTCAAGCTGTCGCGCATGCTGCGTGACCGCGGCCTGCTGGTGACCGCCATTCGCCCGCCAACGGTGCCTGCTGGCAGTGCCCGCCTGCGGGTCACCCTGAGCGCGGCGCACAGCGAGGCGCAGGTGCAGCTATTGTTGAATGCATTGGCCGAGTGTTATCCACAGCTGGAGGCCGCCGATGCGTAACCGTTTGATCCTTTTTCCCGGTTGGGGGCTGGGCACTGCTGCCCTCGAGCCGCTCGCCGCCAGCCTGCGGGCCCAGGACGCACGCCTGCAGGTCGAATTGATGCCCCTGCCGGAACTGCCTGATGCCGACGTGCAAGCCTGGGTGGACTACCTTGATCGCAAGGTGCCCAGCGACACCTGGCTGGGTGGCTGGTCGCTCGGCGGCATGCTCGCCAGCGAACTGGCGCGCAAGCGTGGCGACCACTGCTGCGGCCTGCTGACGTTGGGCAGCAACCCCAGTTTCGTGGCCCGCGCTGATTGGCCCCATGGCATGGCCGAGGATACCTTCGGCACCTTTCTCGATGGTTGCCGCAGCCACACGTCGGTGACCCTCAAGCGTTTCCGCACCCTGTGCAGCGACGGTGCCTTGCAACCTCGCACGCTGCTGCGCCAATTGGGTATCGGTGTGCCGGACACCGATCCGCTGTACCTGGCCACCGGCCTTGAAGTGTTGGCCAAACTCGATACCCGTGAGGCCCTGCAGGCCTATGGCGGCCCGCAATTGCACCTGTTCGCCGGCAGCGATGCGCTGGTGCCGGCCGAGGTGGCCAAAGCGCTGAGCGAGCTGCTGCCCGATGTGGAAGTCGGCCTGGTCGAAGACAGTTCCCACGCCTTCCTGCTGGAGTATCCACAGGAGCTGGCGGCGGGCATCAAGAGTTTCCTGCATGAGAGTGGCGATGACTGACCTTTCCCGTCCAACCCTGCCCGGCGCGTTGCCGGACAAACGCCAGGTGGCCGCCTCGTTCTCCCGGGCGGCAGCCAGCTACGACAGTGTTGCGGCCCTGCAGCGTGCGGTGGGCATGAGCCTGCTGGAGCAGTTGCCGGAGGACGTGGCACCGACGCGCTGGCTGGACCTTGGCAGTGGCACGGGGCATTTCAGCCGGGTACTGGGCGAGCGTTTTGCCCAGGCCAGCGGCGTAGCTGTGGATATAGCCGAAGGCATGTTGTGCCACGCGCGTGGCGAACCGGGCGGGGCGCATTACCATGTGGCTGGCGATGCCGAGCGCCTGCCGCTGCGTGACGCCTGTGTCGACCTGGTGTTCACCAGCCTCGCGGTACAGTGGTGCGGTCAGTTCGCCAGTGTGCTGGATGAGGCACGGCGAGTATTGCGCCCGGGCGGGGTGCTGGCATTCAGCAGCCTGTGCGTCGGCACGCTCGATGAGTTGCGCGCCAGCTGGCAGGCCGTGGATGGCATGGTGCATGTCAATCGCTTCAGAAGGTTTGAAGACTACCAGCGCCTGTGTGCAGCCAGTGGCCTCACCGAGGTCAGCTTGCGGCGCCAGGCCCATGTGCTGCACTACCCCGATGTGCGCAGCCTGACCCATGAACTCAAGGCGCTCGGTGCGCACAACCTCAACCCCGGGCGGCCTTCCGGCCTGACCGGCCGTGCGCGTATGCAAGGCCTGTTGCAGGCTTACGAAGCGTTTCGCCAGCCTCAGGGGCTGCCCGCCACCTATCAGGTGGTCTATGGTGTGTTGCGCAAGCCACAGGCATGAGAGGAGCAGCATGAGCCAGGCCTATTTCATTGCCGGGACCGACACCGATGTCGGCAAGACCACCATCGCCGCCGGGCTGCTGCATGCGGCCCGCTTGCAGGGGTTGAGCACCTTGGGCGCGAAGCCGGTGGCTTCGGGTTGCTCGATGACGCCCAAAGGCCTGCGCAACAGTGACGCCCAGGCGTTGATCGACGAAAGCTCGATCAAGCTTGCCTACGAGGAGGTCAACCCGTTTGCCTTCGAGCCGGCCATTGCCCCGCATGTGGCGGCCCGGGAAGCGAATGTCGCGTTGGAAGTCACTGTGCTGGCAAAGGCCATGCGCCATGTGCTGGGGCAGGGCGCAGACTTCACTTTGATCGAAGGTGCAGGCGGCTGGCGCGTGCCATTGTCCAACCATGCCAACCTCTCTGACCTGGCGATTGCCCTGAAACTGCCGGTGATTCTGGTGGTTGGGGTGCGCCTGGGCTGCATTAACCACGCGCTGCTCAGTGCCGAGGCAATTGCCCGCGACGGGCTGCAACTGGCAGGCTGGGTGGCGAATATCATCGAACCGCGGACCTCGCGGCTGGAAGAAAACCTCGCCAGCCTGGCGGAGCGACTACCTGCCCCGTGCCTGGGGCGGGTGCCGAAGCTCAAGCAGGCTACTGCGGATGCGGTGGCAGAGCATTTGCAGCTCGACTTGCTGGATTGAATGTGGCCGGATATGCCCTTGGCCTATCAAGTGGCACTGAGCCATTAGGGATTTAAACGGGCCTTTTCGCGCCTGGCCTGCTTTAATTGCCCTTGTTCATATCCAGCGTCATTGGAGTTCTGACATGGAAATCACCGGCAGCACCGCGTATTACGCGGGCCTCAATGCCATCTACAACGGCCAGAACCGGGTCGATCAGGCCGCCGGCGAGATCGCCAATGCCTCGGTCGAGCGTGCCGCCACCAGCCAGTCCAGCGACTTTCAGGCCGAGCGCCTGCGTGGGGTCGACCGCAGCCAGCAAATGGACCTGGCAACCAGCACCGTGCAATTGGCCCTGGGCAAGACCGAGGTCGAACTAGGTGCAAAGGTGGCCAAGGCTTCCGACGAAATGCTCGGGCGGTTCATCGATACCTACGCCTGATTTCAGCTTCCCTGCAAAACCCTGTGGGAGCGGGTTTACCCGCGAATGCGCCTGTCCGGACACCCCTGTTGTCCCGGCTGGCCCTTTCGCGGGTAAACCCGCTCCCACAGTCGTTTCTGCCTGAGATTTCAGGCGATGGCATAAACGCCATCTTTCGCGGCGTAAATGGCACCATAGTCCCTTCTTGACATCGGGCTGTCCTAAACGTAAGTTTCAAACAACTGTTTGACCCAAAGCCGCCAAGAGCTGGTCGGTATCAGCGGTCCCCTACCGAACTCATCACAGAGGTTCATCGCAATGCCTGATTACAAAGCCCCCTTGCGTGATATTCGTTTCGTCCGCGACGAGCTGCTCGGCTACGAGGCGCACTATCAGAGCCTGCCGGGTTGCCAGGACGCAACGCCTGACATGGTCAACGCGATCCTGGAAGAAGGCGCGAAGTTCTGTGAGCAGGTGCTGTCGCCACTGAACCGTATCGGTGATCAGGAAGGCTGTACCTGGAGCGAGTCGGGCGTGAAGACGCCGACCGGTTTCAAGGAAGCCTACCAGCAGTTCGTCGAAGGTGGCTGGCCGAGCCTGGCGCATGACGTCGAGCACGGTGGCCAGGGGCTGCCGGAGTCGCTGGGCCTGGCCCTGAGCGAAATGGTCGGGGGTTCGAACTGGTCCTGGGGCATGTATCCAGGCCTGTCCCACGGCGCGATGAACACCATCTCCGCCCACGGCACCGCTGAGCAGCAGCACACCTACCTGACCAAGCTGGTGTCCGGCGAGTGGACCGGCACCATGTGCCTGACCGAGCCACACTGCGGTACCGACCTGGGCATGCTGCGCACCAAGGCTGAGCCACAGGCTGATGGCAGCTACAAGGTCTCCGGCACCAAGATCTTCATTTCGGCCGGTGAACACGACATGGCCGACAACATCGTCCACATCGTGCTGGCTCGTCTGCCAGATGCGCCGGCGGGTACCAAAGGCATTTCGCTGTTCATCGTGCCGAAGTTCCTGCCCAACGCCGAAGGCGGCGTGGGTGAGCGCAACGGCGTGAGCTGTGGCTCGATCGAACACAAGATGGGTATCCACGGCAACGCTACCTGCGTGATGAACTTCGACGGTGCCACTGGCTACCTGATCGGCCCGGCCAACAAAGGCCTGAACTGCATGTTCACCTTCATGAACACCGCACGCCTGGGTACCGCGCTGCAAGGCCTGGCGCATGCCGAAGTGGCGTTCCAGGGTGGCCTGAAATACGCCCGTGAGCGCCTGCAGATGCGCTCCCTGACCGGCCCGAAAGCGCCGGACAAGGCCGCTGACCCGATCATCGTCCACCCCGACGTGCGTCGCATGCTGCTGACCATGAAGGCCTTCGCTGAAGGTAACCGTGCGATGGTGTACTTCACTGCCAAGCAGGTGGACATCGTCAAGTACAGCCAGGACGAGGAAGAGCGCAAGAAGGCCGATGCCCTGCTGGCCTTCCTGACCCCGATCGCCAAGGCGTTCATGACCGAAGTCGGCTTCGAGGCCGCCAACCATGGCGTGCAGATCTACGGCGGCCACGGCTTCATCGCCGAGTGGGGCATGGAGCAGAACGTGCGCGACAGCCGCATCTCCATGCTGTACGAGGGCACCACCGGTATCCAGGCCCTTGACCTGCTGGGCCGCAAGGTGCTGATGACCCAGGGCGAAGCGCTCAAGGGCTTCACCAAGATCGTGCACAAGTTCTGCCAGGCGCAGGAGGGTAATGACGCGGTCAAGGAGTTCGTCGAGCCATTGGCTGCGCTGAACAAGGAGTGGGGCGAGCTGACCATGAAAGTGGGCATGGCCGCGATGAAGGACCGCGAGGAAGTCGGCGCCGCGTCGGTGGATTACCTGATGTACTCCGGTTACGCGTGCCTGGCCTACTTCTGGGCAGACATCGCTCGCCTGGCGGCGGAAAAACTGGCTGCCGGCACCAGCGAAGAAGCCTTCTACACTGCCAAGCTGCAGACTGCGCGCTTCTACTTCCAGCGCATCCTGCCGCGTACCCGTACTCACGTCGCCAGCATGCTGTCGGGCGCCAACAACCTGATGGACATGAAGGAAGAAGACTTCTCTCTGGGTTACTAAACCCGGTTGAGTTACTGAAGAAAACGCCGCTCCTGCCGAGCGGCGTTTTTTTGTTTTATTTTTATCTTCACGTGTCCGGGCTGTTCTTACACTTCCAAATTGCAATCGCTGGCGCAGCGCAACTTTTCGACAGGCGCAGGCTTATTGTTCTGTGAATTATGGTTGGGTCGAATTCGGCCCATTCTTTAATTTCATCCCCTGTTCACTACAAGTAGCAAATACATTGCCAGATGCTGTCTGGTCGCCTTTCCAGCGTCCGGTCCCTTGTGTGCCGGGGCTTTCGTCATTTCTGTGAACGGTTCGTGAATATGGTTTGGGGAATGCTACCCACTATTGGGGCTGTTTTACACCAGAACTGAGGAAGTTTGAATTTCAGTATTTCTTGGTATTGCCGACAAAATAAACTGGTCTAAAAAACCATTGAATGTTTCGTGTCGAAATACTTTGTTACAGCTATGGTGGCATTAAGCGCACTTCGTTGCGCGAACCAACAGCCTGAAAAACCTGAGCCGTCGGGAAGTCCATCATGGTCGACTATCTGATTAACGTGCGAGTCCCCCGCCTGGCCTGTGCGATAGCGATGACATTCGCCGCCAGCCTTCCTTTGACCAGCGTTCGGGCTGCGGACCCGGCCGGGACCGTTCCGGTCGTCCCGGATGTGCCCAGCCTGCAGTCACTGCGGGGCATGACGCCGCCGGATCCCTCCGGTACCGAAGGTGGCCGCAAAGTCGACCTGATGTCCGATTACGTGATCAATCGCGGGGCGGTGGTGCTGTTGGGCAAGGCGCTGTTCTGGGACATGGCGATCGGCAGTGACGGCGCCACCGCCTGCGCTTCATGCCACTACCACGCCGGTGTCGATCACCGGGTCACCAACCAGATCAACCCCGGCCAGGCCAATACCAATGCCAACGTCGCGTCGATCTTCAACAAGCCGTTCACGGCAGGCGACATTCCGGGTGACGTGCCGAGTTACACCACCCGCTCCGGTGGCAAGGGCGGCCCGAACTACACGTTGAAAAAGGGTGACTTCCCGACCCACGTACTGGCCAATCCTCTGGACCGCAACTCGGCGATTGTCTATTCGAGCGATGACGTCATCGGCTCGCAAGGTGTGTTCGACGCCAACTTTGTCAAACCCCGCCAGTCGCGCTTCGACAAGTGCACCCAGCAGCCGGATGGCATTTTCCAGGTGGGTGGCATCAACGTGCGGCGCGCCACCGGGCGCAATGCACCGTCGGTGATCAACGCGGCATTCAACGTGCGCAACTTCTGGGATGGCCGGGCCAACAACGTCTTCAACGGCTTCTCGCCGTTCGGTAACCGCGACCCTGACGCCGGGATCTTCGTGACCAAGGATGCCAGTGGCGCGGCGGTCAAGGTACGCCTGGCTCTCAAGGATGCCTCGGCCGCTTCGCAAGCCGTCGGGCCTCCCGGCAGCGCGGTGGAAATGTCTTGTGGTGGGCGTACTTTCGCCGACATTGGCCGGCGGATGCTCGACACCATGATGCTCAAGGGGCAAAAGATTTCGCCCACCGACTCGGTACTCGGCCCCGTCTCCAGTGCCCGTCGGCCAACCTATCGCGAACTGATCAAGAACGCCTTCCAGCCTCGCCTGTGGAACGCCACGCAGCCGGTCCTGCTGGGCAGCGAGCCCTATACCCAGATGGAGGCGAACTTCCCGCTGTTCTTCGGGCTGGCGATCCAGATGTACGAATCCACGCTGATCTCTGACCAGGCGCCACTGGATGCCTACCTGCAGGGCGACCACACCGCCATGAATGCCCAGCAGGTGCAAGGCATGAACCTGTTCCTGGGCAAGGGCAAGTGCGTCAGCTGCCATGGTGGGGCGGAGTTGACCAACGCGGGCAGCAGGCTGCTGTTCCAGCCGCATGAGCGCGTCGAGCGCATGGTCATGGCTGACGGCCTGACCACACTCTATGACAATGGGTTCTACAACACCGGTGTGCGCCCCACTTCCGAGGACCTGGCATTGGGGGGCTCGGACGCCTGGGGTAATCCTTTGTCCTTCACCCGTGAGTACAACAGCCAACTGCAAGGCGGGAATGTTCCCGACCCACTGGAGGTCGATGTGTGCACCTTCGAAGTGCCACTGAGCGCAGCAGTCCCCTGCGACCCGACGCTCAAGCCCAGTGTCGGTTTCCGCGACGCGGTCGATGGCGCCTTCAAGACCCCGACCCTGCGCAACATCGCCTTGACCGGGCCGTACTTCCACAACGGCAGCCGGGCAACGCTGCAGCAGGTCATGGAGTTCTACAACCGCGGCGGCGACCGGCGCGGCGAAGACGCCAGCAACACCAGCGGCTTCGAGCACCCGGCAGTCAACCAGCACAACGGCTCCAACCTTGATCCGGACATGACCCCGCTGAACCTGACGGCGGATGAGGTGGATGCACTGGTCAAGTTCATGGAAGTCGGCCTGACCGATCCGCGCGTGGCTTGGGAGCGGGCGCCGTTCGATCATCCGTCCCTAGTGCTGCCGCAGGGTGAGAAGGGCGATGAAAACTCGGTCGGGCAAAAACCGGCCAGTCCACAGATCACCTCTCGGCAAGCACAAGACGCCGAGTTCCAGCTCAATGCCGTCGGTGCCGCAGGTCGCTCCACTGCGCAGGGGCCGTTGCTGCCCTTCAACAACGACCTGTAACGCTGTTCCCCTTTGCATCACTGGCGTCCGCTGGAGGCCAGTGATGCTTTTTTTCAGCAACCGGTAAAGATCCCGTTACAAGAAAACCTCAAGCGCTCCACCCTCGCTGCCGTTAACCCACCGGTGTATTCATCTATTCACGTGTGCTGCCGATGAACTAGAGGCACAATGCTATTATTGATCTGCCGGGTCGGAGATTGCCCTTGTTTCGTCTAAACGCTGTTCGCGCGAGCCATTTCCTGCCTTCGCTGTTTTTGCTGCTGGCTGGGCTCGCGGCGGCTTATGTAAGAGACCTCAGTGTCTTCTTCACATCCCTGTTCAATGTTCTTCCCACCTTGGTCCTGCTGCTGGGGGGCGCCTACTGCGCCGTGTATCGCCGCCAGCGTGAACTGTTCCTGATGGTGACGGTGTACATCGCTTATTTCCTGCTCGACACGCAGACCGATTTCTACCGTGACAATGGCCGCGTGCGCGAGGACGCAGCCGTGATCTTCCACCTGGTGTGCCTGTTGCTGCCTGCCCTGTACGGCCTGTTCGGCGCCTGGCAGGAACGCACTCACCTGGCCCAGGACCTGTTGGCCCGCTTCGCCGTGCTGTTCGCCGTTGGCAGCGTGGCCGTGGCCTTGGAGCAGAGCTTCCCGCAGGCGCTGCTGGCGTGGTTGGCGGAGATCCGCTGGCCCTCGCTGCATGGCCAGTGGATGAGCCTGATCCAGATGGTCTACCCGGTATTCCTGGTGGTGTTCGTCCTGCTGGTCGTGCAATACCTGCGCGAGCCCCGGCCGTTGCATGCGGCACAGCTGATCGGCCTGGTCGGTATTTTCTGGATGCTGCCCAAGACCTTCATCCTTCCGTTTACCCTGAACATCATGTGCAGCCAGGTGATGCTCATGATTGCCGCTGCGGTATCGCACGAGGCCTACCAGATGGCCTTCCGTGACGAACTTACCGGGTTGCCGGGGCGCCGTGCGCTGAACGAGCGCATGCAACGCCTGGGTCGCAACTACGTGATCGCGATGACCGACGTCGACCACTTCAAGAAATTCAACGATACCCACGGCCAC
Organism: Pseudomonas vlassakiae; assembly: GCF_014269035.2. GTDB lineage: Bacteria > Pseudomonadota > Gammaproteobacteria > Pseudomonadales > Pseudomonadaceae > Aquipseudomonas > Aquipseudomonas vlassakiae. Next base: position 72,877 of record NZ_JABWRP020000012.1, on the reverse strand, counting down.
GATGTCGGTGACCAAGTGCTGCGGCTGGTCGCCAGCCGGTTGTCCAAGGTGACCGGTGGGGGCCGCGCCTATCGCTACGGGGGCGAAGAATTTGCCCTGGTGTTCGCCGGCAAGACGGCAGAGGAGTGCGTGCCGCACGTCGAAGCAGTGCGCGAGATGATTGCCAACTACACCATGCACCTGCGTGACCAGAACAGCCGCCCGCAGGACGATTCCACCGGGCGTCAGCGCCGCAGTGGCAGCGCGGGCGGCACGGTTTCGGTGACCATCAGCATCGGTGTCGCCGAACGCTTGGTCGATCATCGCAACCCGGAAGAGGTGCTCAAGTCCGCCGACCAGGCGCTCTACAGTGCCAAGGGGGCGGGACGTAACTGTGTCATGGTCTATGGTCAACAATCCCAGCGTGGCGCCGTGCGGATGGCGTGACCGAAATAGACCGTGCGGTCGCGTGATGACCCTATGTCTCGCAAAAGTTGTTCGGTTACACTGGATTCAACCCCGGGGTTGTTTTTTACGAACCCCGTGCCGCGGTCCGTGTGGCCGCCCTGACCCGACCAGCGAGAGGTTGTCATGGCTGACTATAAAGCGCCCCTGCGCGACATGCGCTTCGTACTGAATGAAGTCTTCAATGTGGCCGAGTTGTGGGCGCAGTTGCCCGAACTGGCCGAGGCGGTCGACGCGGACACCGCCATGGCTGTGCTGGAAGAAGCCGGCAAGGTCACCAGCAAGAGCATCGCCCCCCTCAGCCGGGCCGCCGACGAAGAAGGCTGCCACTGGGACAACGGTGCCGTGCGTACGCCAGCCGGCTTCATCGAGGCTTACAACACCTACGCCGAAGGCGGTTGGGTGGGCGTGGGCGGTGACCCGCAGTTCGGTGGCATGGGCATGCCCAAGGCGATCTCGGCCCAGGTCGAGGAAATGGTCAACGCCTCGAGCCTGGCATTCGGCCTGTACCCGATGCTGACCGCCGGCGCCTGCCTGTCGATCAATGCCCACGCCAGTGAGGCGCTGAAGCAAAAGTACCTGCCTAACATGTATGCGGGTGTCTGGGCCGGCTCCATGTGCCTGACCGAACCGCATGCCGGTACCGACCTGGGCATCATCCGCACCAAGGCCGAGCCCCAGGCCGACGGCAGCTACAAGATCAGCGGCACCAAGATCTTCATCACCGGCGGCGAGCATGACCTGACCGAGAACATCATCCACCTGGTGCTGGCCAAGCTGCCGGATGCACCTGCGGGGCCCAAAGGCATCTCGCTGTTCCTGGTGCCGAAGTTCCTGGTCAACGAAGACGGCAGCCTCGGCGCGCGCAACCCGGCCACCTGCGGCTCGATCGAGCACAAGATGGGTATCCAGGCGTCGGCGACCTGCGTGATGAACTTCGACGAGGCGGTCGGCTACCTTGTCGGCGAGCCGAACAAGGGCTTGGCGGCGATGTTCACCATGATGAACTACGAACGCCTGGGCGTAGGTATCCAAGGCCTGGCATCGGCCGAGCGCTCCTACCAGAACGCCGTTGAATACGCCCGTGATCGCCTGCAGAGCCGCGCCCCGACCGGGCCGCAAGCCAAGGACAAGGCCGCCGACCCGATTATCGTCCACCCCGATGTGCGGCGCATGCTGCTGACCATGAAGGCGCTGATCGAGGGCGGTCGTGCCTTCTCCACCTACGTGGCGATGCAGCTCGACAGCGCCAAGTACAGCCAAGACCCGGCAACGCGCAAACGCAGCGAAGAGCTGGTGGCGCTGCTGACCCCGGTGGCCAAGGCCTTCCTCACCGACCTCGGCCTCGAGTGCACGGTGCATGGCCAGCAGGTATTCGGTGGCCATGGCTACATCCGCGAGTGGGGCCAGGAACAACTGGTGCGCGATGTGCGTATCACCCAGATTTACGAAGGCACCAATGGTATCCAGGCACTGGACCTGATGGGGCGCAAGGTGGTGGCCAGCGGTGGGGCCTACTACAGGCTGTTCTCTGACGAGATTCGCCAGTTCATTGCCAGCGCGGATGGCCAGCTGGGCGAGTTTACCAAGCCGCTGGGTGCCTGCCTGGATCAGCTCGATGGGCTGACCGAATGGGTGCTGGATCAGGCCAAGGGCAACCCGAATGAGATCGGTGCCGCGTCGGTCGAGTACCTGCATGCCTTTGGTTACGTGGCCTATGCCTACATGTGGGCACTGATGGCCCGGGCGGCCAAGGCGGCTGAGGGCGATGAGGCGTTCTATTCGGCCAAGCTGGGCACGGCGCGGTTCTACTTCGCACGGCTGCTGCCGCGGGTGAGCTCGCTGGTGGCTTCGGTGAAGGCAGGCAGCGAGTCGTTGTACCTGCTGGATGCCGAGCAGTTCTGACGGGGTGAAGTGTTTGCAAAAGACTACTTCTTGTAAGCCTTTTCCTACATTACGTGGTGACTTTTCGCCACTGGTGCCAGATTGGATCCACGGTTAATCTTTCTACATGGACGTTGCGCAGGAAGCGCAAAGGACAGAACAGGGACAACGAAGGATTTCCTGCCAGGATGGCGGGGCGATAGGGATGTCACAGGGAAACAGTCTAGAGAACCCCGCTTCGGCGGGGTTTTCTTCGTCCGCAGGTTTTCAGCCAAGCACATCCAGCGGCGGGGCGCCCAGCTGTCGGGCATCGGTCTCTTCTTCCAGCAGCGTGCGCAGCAGCTCCACCGAGGCCTGCTGGCGCTGGGCATCGCGAAACACCAAGCCGACCTTGAGCGGCACGCGTGGCTCGCTCAGCGGTTTCCATAGCAAGCCCTGATCATCTTCGGCAGCATCCTTGGCCCGCCCTGGCAGAATGGTCGCCAGCGAGGTGTGCGCCAGGCTGTCGAGAATCCCGGCCATGTTGTTCATTTCGGCTTGCACCTGCGGTCGGCGGCCCTGTGCGGCCAGTTGTTCCTTCCAGATCTGGCGGATCTGGAATTCCTCTCCGAGCATCAGCATGGGCAGTTCGGCGGCCTGCTTGATCGAGACTTTCTTGAAGTCCTTCAACGGGTGGGTGTCCGGGATGACCACCTGCAACTCATCTTCGTACAGCAGCGAGCCGTGCAACCCTGGCTGGCGCGGTGGCAGGTAGCTGATGCCAATGTCGAGGTTGCCATTGAGCAGCCGCCGTTCGATCTCCAGCCCCGACAGCTCATAGATTTGCACCACGAGATGCGGCTGTGCCTTGCGCACGCGCTCCAGCAGCTGTGGCACCAGGCTTGGCCGCACGGTCTGCAGCACACCGATGGCCAAGGTGCGCAAGGACTGGCCCTTGAAGTTGCGCATGGCCTCATGGGCCCGCTGCAGGCCATCCAGTAGCGGCAGGGCTTGGTTGTACAGGGTGTGTGCGGCCAGGGTCGGCAGCAGGCGTTTGTTGCTGCGTTCGAACAGGCTGAGGTCGAGGCTGTGCTCAAGCTGGCGAATCTGCTGTGACAGGGCCGGTTGCGACAGCGACAGGCGTTCGGCGGCGCGGCCGACATGGCCCTCTTCATACACCGCGACGAAATAACGCAGTTGGCGAAAATCCATAAGTATCACTTATCGAAAAAGCTGAGAAAACGAAATGGCCGCAAGCGCCGCTGAAGCCTAGTCTATCGCCGTATTCCAATGGCTTACAGCGATCGCTGAGCGCATTGTTACCGAGTTTGAAAAACACTTTTGATAGGCAAGGCAAAATTATCCAGCGTCGGCAACAAGACCGGATCCCTGGCTGCCTTTTTCCGTGACTGGTTGGAGCCCCGATGAACCTGTTCAACCTGCGCCGTTCGGCTCCCGCAGTTGCCGAGCCCAAGCGTGCGCCGGCGATTGTGGCGGATGCGCCGCAGTTGTCGCGTGAGCGTCTGATGCCCAGCACCGAGCGGGCCGCGCAAGTGTTCGTGCGTGGTCAGGGTTCCTGGTTGTGGGACAACGAAGGGCATGCCTACCTGGACTTTACCCAGGGCGGTGCCGTCAACAGCCTTGGGCACAGCCCGACGGCGCTGGTCAAAGCCTTGGGCAACCAGGCCCAGGCGCTGATCAACCCCGGTGCGGGTTACCACAGCCGTGGCCTGTTGGCGCTGGTCAACCGCTTGTGCCAGAGCACTGGCAGCGACCAGGCCTACCTGCTCAACAGCGGCGCCGAGGCCTGTGAGGGAGCGATCAAGCTGGCGCGCAAGTGGGGCCAGCTGAACCGTAATGGCGCCTACCACATCATCACCGCCAGTCAGGCTTGCCATGGCCGTAGCCTGGGTGCGCTGTCAGCTTCCGACCCACTGCCGTGCAACCGCTGCGAACCGGGCCTGCCGGGGTTCAGCAAGGTGCCGTTCAACGACCTGGCGGCGCTGCATGCCGAGGTCGATTCGCGCACCGTGGCGATCATGCTCGAGCCGATCCAGGGCGAGGCGGGGGTGATTCCGGCTACGCGCGAGTACCTGCAAGGCGTGGAAAAGCTCTGCCGGGAACTGGGCATTCTGCTGATTCTCGACGAAGTGCAAACGGGTATCGGCCGCTGCGGGACGTTACTGGCAGAACAGATCTACGGCGTGCGTGCCGACATCATCACGCTGGGCAAGGGCTTGGGTGGCGGCGTGCCGCTGGCGGCCTTGCTGGCCCGCGGGACCGCCTGCTGCGCCGAGCCGGGCGAACTGGAGGGTAGCCATCACGGCAACTCACTGATGAGCGCCGCCGGCCTGGCCGTGCTGGAAACCGTGCTGGAACCTGGCTTCTTCGAGCAGGTGCAAGACAGCGGCCGCCATTTGCGCGACGGCCTGAGCCGCCTGGCTGGCCGCTATGGCCAGGGCGAAGTGCGTGGCCAGGGCCTGCTGTGGGCGTTGCATTTGCAGGAAAGCTTCGCCAGGGAACTGGTCGAGGCAGCCTTGCACGAGGGCTTGCTGCTGAATGCCCCACAGGCGGATGTGGTGCGTTTCTCGCCAGCGTTGACCGTCAGCAAGGGCAATATCGATGAAATGCTCCTGCGCCTGGCCCGAGCCTTTACCCGCCTGCATGCGCAACTACAGGCCCGCCGCGAAATGCCGGCCTGATCAAGAACTCAACGAACCGTCTGGCGTTTCTGCGCATCGCCCCGTGCCTGTTTCATTTGGCCCGGGGCGTTTTTTTGCCTGTGGAACCTCTGCGATGCGTAGCTAGTCTGTGATGTAACCCCTTGAGGAGAGACCCGCATGGACTTCATTCGCATCATCATCGCCATTATCCTGCCGCCGCTGGGTGTGTTTCTGCAGGTGGGGTTTGGCGGAGCGTTCTGGCTGAACATACTGCTGACCCTGCTGGGCTACATCCCGGGCATCGTGCATGCGGTGTATATCATCGCCAAGCGCTGAGTAAGCGGGGGCCGCCCAGGCGGCCCCCAGGTGTCAGTCCTGCAGCACCCGGCAATAGAATTTCCACTCCTCTTCCAGCGCGTGCGCCAGGTTCTCAGCCTTGCGGAACCCGTGCCGTTCCCCGGCATAGAAATGCCCTTCGGCGTCGATGCCGTTGGCCTGCAATGCCTGCAGCATGGCGCGCGTCTGCTCCGGCACTACCACTGCATCCAGCTCGCCCTGGAAGAAGATCACCGGCACCTTGATCCTGGAGGCGTGAAGCAGAGGGGTGCGTTGGCGGTAGCGCTCGGCATCCTGCAGGGGGTCACCGATCAACCAGTCCAGGTAGTCGCCCTCGAACTTGTGCGTGGCGCGGCCCAGGGCAATCGGATCACTGACCCCGTAAAGGCTGGCTCCAGCGCGAAACACGTCGTGGAATGCCAGGGCGCACAGCGTGGTGTAGCCACCGGCACTGCCGCCGCGAATGAAGGCCTTGCCGGGGTCGATCAGCCCTTGCCCAGCCAGGTATTCGACGGCGGCACAGGCGTCTTGCACATCGCTCTGGCCCCATCGCAGGTGCAGGGCCTGGCGGTATTCCCGACCATAGCCCGTGCTGCCACGGTAATTCAGGTCGGCAACGGCGAAACCGCGTTGCGTCCAGTACTGGATGCGTGGGTCGAGTACCGGGTAGCAGGCCGAGGTCGGGCCACCGTGGATGAACACCAGTAAAGGGGCAGGGCCCTGGGTGGCGCTGGCTGGATAGAAAAAACCATGGGCAAACGCGTCGCCACTCTTGTAATGGATCGATTGCGGCAAACTGATCTGCGCTGCCGGCAGCACTTCTGCGCCACCGGCCAGCACGCTGACCTCATGGCTGGCGCGGGCAATGGCGATCACTGCCGGCGGGCTGATCGGTGAAGCCGCGATGGCATAGAGGTGCCCGGCATCCATGGCCAGGTTGCGGAACCGGGTGTAGGCGCTGGCGAAGCGTTCCATGCGTCCATCTTCATCGTGCAGGCCCAGCTGCCCGATACCACCTTCGAACCAGGTGGCCAGATAGTGCTGCGGGCTTAGCGGCAGCCAGGTGCTGGTGCCCAGTTGCCAAGGCGCGGCGGCGTGGTCGGCGGGTTCGGCCGGCAGCGCCTGCCAGAGGCCGTCGACCTCGCCCCAGGGCTGCCAGAAGCCATTGCGGTCAGACAAACAGTACAAGCGGCCTTCGGCGTCGAAGCGCGGCTGTTGCAGTGATTCATTCTCGGCGGCGATACAGCGTGCGGCCCCCCAGTCGCCGTTGGCGTCACGCTCGCGGCACATTAGCCGGGTAAGGGTCCAAGGCTGTGCCGGACGGTCCCATTCGACCCAGGCCAGGCGTTGGCCGTCAGCGCTGACCGTTGGCGCGGCGTAGAAGTCGGCCCCTTCGGCGAGTACCTCGCGAGAGGTATCGGTCAATGCCACCAGACGATGCTCGACGCTTTCGCCATGGCGCTCTTCGACTGCCAGTACCTTGCCGTCGTGCCACTGCACATCGCCATAGCGGCAGCCGGCTTCGGCGGTCAGGGCGCGGGGTGCTCCGCCTTCAAGGCGCTGGGTATAGACCTGTTGATCCTTTTCGTTGACGAACAGCAGCCCGTCACCGCCCAGGCAGAAGCTGCCGCCGCCGTATTCGTAGACCCGGCTGCGTGCGCTGAAGCCATCGGGCGTGAGGCAACGTGCCTGGTGGTCACGCCACTGCCAGATCCGGCAGGCGCCATCGGCGGGGCGGAACTCGTTCCAGAACAGGCCTGCGTCGCCGACCTTGAGTTCGGCAAAGTCGGTGCCGGCGGCGACGGCCTGGGCGGCGCTGAAGTCAGCCACGGACGATGACACGGGAGTTGCGCTCATTGCGGAAGGTCAGCTCTTCGATGGCAAGTTGGGCAGTTTCCGCCTCTTCACGGGCCTTGAGGATAATGCCGTGGTCAGCAGACTTGGCGCACACCGGGTCGGCCTTGCTGGCATCACCGGTCAGCATGAAGGCCTGGCATCGGCAGCCGCCGAAGTCTTTTTCCTTCTCATCGCACGAGCGGCACGGCTCGGGCATCCAGTCGTAACCGCGGAAGCGGTTGAAGCCGAACGAGTCGTACCAGATGTGCTGCAGGTCATGGTCGCGCACGTTGGGGAACTGCACCGGCAATTGCCGGGCGCCATGGCAGGGCAAGGCAGTGCCGTCTGGCGTGATGGTCAGGAACAGGCTGCCCCAACCGTTCATGCAGGCCTTGGGGCGCTCTTCGTAGTAATCCGGGGTGACGAAGATCAGCTTGCACGGGCTGCCCTCGGCCTTGAGCTTCTGCCGGTACTCATTGGTGATGCGTTCGGCACGTTCGAGCTGTGCGCGGGTCGGTAGCAGGCCCAGGCGGTTGAGGTGCGCCCAGCCGTAGAACTGGCAGGTGGCAAGCTCGACGAAGTCGGCCTCAAGGGCGATGCACAACTCGATGATGCGGTCGATCTTGTCGATGTTGTGCCGGTGGGTGACGAAGTTGAGCACCATCGGATAACCGTGGGCCTTTACCGCGCGGGCCATTTCCAGCTTCTGCGCGAAGGCCTTCTTAGAACCGGCCAGCAGGTTGTTGACCTGTTCGTCACTGGCCTGGAAGCTGATCTGGATATGGTCCAGCCCGGCTTCCTTGAAGGCGGCGATGCGCGCCTCGGTCAGGCCGATGCCAGAGGTGATCAGGTTGGTGTAGTAGCCCAGCCGACGGGCCTCGCCGATCAGCTCGGCGAGGTCCTGGCGCACCAGCGGCTCACCACCGGAAAAGCCGATCTGCGCGGCGCCCATCGCGCGGGCTTCGGCCATCACCTTGAACCACTGCGCAGTGCTCAGCTCCTGGCCTTGGGCAGCGAAGTCCAGTGGGTTGGAACAGTACGGGCATTGCAGCGGGCAGCGGTAGGTCAGCTCGGCCAGCAGCCATAGCGGCAGGCCGACCGGCACCTCAGGCGAGGACGATCCAGTGTTCGGCACGGGCCACCTCCATGAATTGCTCGATATCGTCTGCGACTTCGGGCACACCAGGGAATTGTTGTTCGAGGTCTTTGATGATCGCCGCCACGTCACGCTTGCCGTCGATCAGCCCGCCGATCAGGCCGGCGCTGTCGTTGAGCCTGATCATGCCTTCGGGGTACAGCAGCACATGGCCTTTTTGCGCCGGCTCGTACTGGAAGCGGTAGCCGGGGCGCCAGCTCGGCACTTGCTTGCGGTCGAAACTCATAGGGCAATCCCCTTGTGCCAGACCCGTTGCGGGGTGACGGTGTGGTAAGGCGGGCGGTTCAGCTCGTAGGCCATGCTCATGGCATCCAGCATGCTCCACAGGATATCCAGCTTGAACTGCAGGATTTCCAGCATACGCTCCTGACCCGCGCGGGTGGTGTAGTGCTGCAAGGTGATCGCCAGGCCGTGCTCGACATCACGCCGGGCCTGGCCCAGGCGAGTGCGGAAGTACTCGTAGCCAGCCGGGTCGATCCACGGGTAGTGCTGTGGCCAGCTGTCCAGGCGGGACTGGTGGATCTGCGGAGCGAACAGTTCGGTCAGCGAACTGCTGGCCGCCTCTTGCCAGCTGGCCCGGCGAGCGAAGTTGACGTAGGCGTCGACGGCGAAACGCACGCCGGGCAGCACCAGTTCCTGGGAACGTAGCTGGTCAGGGTCGAGGCCGACCGCCTGGCCCAGTCGCAGCCAGGCTTCGATACCGCCGTCCTCACCCGGCGCGCCATCATGATCGAGCAGGCGCTGGATCCACTCACGGCGTACCTCGCGGTCCGGGCAGTTGGCCAGGATCGCGGCATCCTTCATCGGGATGTTGACCTGGTAGTAGAAGCGGTTGGCTACCCAGCCCTGAATCTGCTCGCGGGTGGCGCGGCCTTGGTACATCGCCACGTGATAGGGGTGGTGGATGTGGTAGTAGGCGCCCTTGGCGCGCAGGGCCTGCTCGAATTCGGCAGGTGACATTGGCAGTGCGTCGCTCACGGGGCCTCCTTACAGCTCGATGCTCATGCCATCGAAGGCGACTTCGACGCCGCGGCGCTGGACTTCGGCGCGTTCGGGGGAGTCTTCATCGAGGATCGGGTTGGTGTTGTTGATGTGGATAAGCACCTTGCGCTGGCGCGCGAAGCCGTCGAGCACTTCGAGCATGCCACCCGGGCCATTCTGCGCCAGGTGGCCCATCTCGCGGCCGGTACGGGTGCCGACACCACGGCGCTGCATTTCATCATCTTCCCACAGCGTGCCGTCGACCAGCAGGCAGTCGGCGCCATGCATCATCTGCAGCAGCTTGGCATCGACCTGGCCGAGGCCGGGTGCGTAGAACAGCTTGCCGCCAGTGCGCGTGTCTTCGACCAACAGGCCGAGGTTGTCGCCCGGGTGGGGGTCGAAGCGGTGCGGCGAATAGGGCGGTGCGGCGCTGCGCAGGGGGAAAGGGGTGAACCTGAGGTCAGGGCAGGCGTCGATGACGAAACTGCCTTCGAGCTCGATGCGGTTCCACTGCAGCCCACCGTTCCAGTGGCTGAGCATGTTGAACAGCGGGAAGCCGCTGGTCAGGTCCTGGTGGACCATGTCGGTGCACCAGACCTGATGCGGGCAGCCTTCGCGCAGGCTGAGCAGGCCGGTGGTATGGTCGATCTGGCTGTCGAGCAGGACGATGGCGTTGATCCCGGTATCGCGCAGGGCGCGCGCCGGCTGCATCGGTGCGAAGGCCTGGAGCTGGGCGCGGATGTCAGGCGAGGCATTGCACAGGATCCAGTGCTCACCGTCGTCGGACAGGGCGATGGACGACTGGGTGCGTGCCGTGGCGCGCAGGCTGCCGTCGCGATAGCCCTTGCAATTGACGCAGTTGCAGTTCCACTGCGGGAAACCACCACCGGCGGCGGAACCGAGAATCTGGATGTACATGGCCACTCCTTCTGCGAAAAGCCGTATCCGGAAAACAACGACGCCCCGGCGGGCCGAGGCGTCGATCCGCAAAGCAGGGCTTAGCGGTTGGCGAAGTACATGGTCACTTCGAAGCCGATACGCAGGTCAGTGTATGCAGGTTTGGTCCACATGGGCGTTCTCCTTCCGGATGGGGTTGGGTTACTTCAGCTATTCGTTGGGTGCCGCCTGGAGCAGGAGGTTCCGTTGGCTGAGATAGCGTTATCTTACAAGAAAAATTTGTACCGAAAGGTTAATTCTTTGATAAGCGCCCTTGCAGCAAACGTAACAATCCCCGCGAGATCAGTGCCAGGACGCCTCTGGCGCGGCACTGTTGGCCAGGCAAAGCCACGGCCAATCGGTACCGAGCAGGTCGCGTAGCAGGCCGTCCAGATCTGCCTGTTGCGTGATCAGAATAGACCGCCGCAGCGCAAGCAGGTCGCCAGGTTGTGTGGCCAGGTGTGTCTGCCATGCCCATTCGGTGACGTCGGCGTTGGCCATGGCGTTTTCGTCGAACTGCTCAGCCAATGCTTGTCGGGCGACCGCGTCGAGGGTGACGCCGCGGCCCAGCAGCTCGCGCAGGTGATCGAGGATCTCGGCCTGGCTGGCGTGTGGCGACTGCACCCCGAACAGCAGGCCACCGATGCCCTCGATCTGACGAAAGGTACTGAAAACCGCGTAGCCCAGCTGCAATTCGACCCGCAGGCGTTGATATACCGGGCCTTGCAGCAGCTGCGCCAGCAGGCGACCACTGCCTTGCCGTGCGGCTGGCAGTGGGCAGAACAGTAGCAGGGCATGTTCACTGCCTGGCACCTCGGCATGGTGCCAGCGGCGACCCCCCCAGCCGGCAGCCGGCGTGGGCGCCCCGCCTTGCCCGGGGCATGCCTGCAGCACGGCGCCGAGGGCCTGCACGGCACTGGGCTCGAAACCGACGGCCAGGCCGTGCCAATGGCTGTGTTGCCAGACGCCATCGAGCAGCGCCTGGTCGGGCGTGGCAGACGGCATTGTGGCCGGGCGGGTGCCGAGCACGGCGTCAGGTAGCTGACTGATCAACGCCCTGATCGGGATCAGCGCGGGCGCCTCAGGTGGCGACGTCTGCCAGTTGGAGGGCGCTCGCATCAGGGCCAGGGCCTGGCCTGCGGCGCGTACCACGGCTACCGGATGGCCAGCGCAGCACAACTGCCAATGGTCGCCCGACGCGCTGAATTGCAGGTGCACGCAGGCTTGCTCGCAACGACTTTGCAGGGGGCGCAGGGCACGTTGCAGTACGCTGTACAGACGCTGGCGCAATGCCGATGGCACGTGCCAACGCAGATACAGTGCTGCGTATTGCCTGGAGGGTGGCAGCAAGTCGCTGATGCACAATGCAGGCGGCAACTCAGCACTTGGGGCAGAGGGCAGTTCATCCGACAACAAGGGCTCGGGCGCAGGCAGCTGCCATTGCCCGTATGCGCATCGCGGCAGCTGCTCAAGCAGTGCTTCGAGTGCCCTCAGTGCTTGGGCATCCAGTGCTGCAAACGGCTGCCCGGCGCTGTCGCGGCGGGCCAGCTCCAGTGCGCTGGCGCTGCGTTGACGACGTTGTTGCAAGCTGCCAAACGTGCGGTTGAGTGGGCCGGGGTCTGTCTTGCCGATGAAGTCGAACCAGCCGTGCAGCAGCTTCAGAGCCTCATCGCTGTTGGCATCCGGGGCGAGCTCCAGGTCGATGTGCCAGAGCAGTTGCCCGGCAAAGGCATGCAGCTTCTCGGCCTTGAACCCTTTGAGCCAGCCACGTCGCTCCAGTGCATCAAGCCAACTGCCGGGGCGGTTGTCGCCGAGGTGGGCGATCAGCAGCTCCAGTGCCTGTTCTGCCCCTGCTGGCAGGCCGTCGTGTGCGAACAGCAGTGGCGGGTTGGCGGCCAAGGCAGGTGGCAAGGCTTGTAGCACAGGGGGGCTCGGCTTGAAGACGCCGGCGTAGTGCCTGCCAAGCTGTTCCAGTTCATCCAGCGGTTGCGGGCCGCACAGGCTCAGGGTGACCTGGCCACCCTGGTAAAAGCGCTGATGGAAGCCTGTGAGGGCTTGCTGGAAAGCCTTATCGCCCAGTACGAGGGAATAGCGGTTACCGGCATGAAAGCCGCTCAAGGGGTGATCGCCACCCACAGATTGCAACAAAGCGAATTGCTGTTGCGCCTGCGGGTTGCGTGACCAGGCGATGAATTCGGCGTGGATGACTTCCCGCTCGCGGCGCTGCCGCTCGATGCCCAGATCCGGCTCGGCAAGCATCTGGCACAGGCGCTCCAGGCCACCGGCCATTGCCGCAGGTGGTACTTCAAAGAAGAAATCGGTGGTGCGCTCGCGGGCGCTGGCGTTGACCTGGCCGCCCAAGGCCTGGACGTAGCGCATCAGGCCGTCTTCCAGCGGGAAGCGTGCCGTGCCCAGGAAAAACAGGTGTTCGAGGAAATGGGCCAGGCCTGGCCATGCGGTTGGGGCGTCATGGCTGCCCGCATGTACCCTCAACGCGGCCGCAGAGCGCTTCAGGCGCGGCGCATGGCGCAGAGTCAACTGCAGGCCGTTGGCGAGGGTGAGGTAGCGGGTGGTATCAGGCATGGGAACTCCAGAGCAGGTGTCCATGCTAACCCATTTGCAAGAAAGGTCCGGCCCCTGTCAGCCTTGGCGCAAATGCAGTTCCTGGCGCAAATCGGTCAGGTAAGGAAACGCCTCACGCCCCTGCACCACTCGTTCCTGCTCAAGCTCTGCCAGCAACTGGCATTCATCTCGCCCCGCCATGGCCAGCAGACTGCCATCGGGCCCGATGATGCTGCTCTGCCCGCAGTACTGGATCTCGCCCTCGGCCCCGCAGTAATTGGCATATACCAGGTAGCACTGGTTTTCCTGCGCCCGCGAGCGCACGGTCACCTGGCAGACGAAATCGTACGGCGTCATGTTCGCCGTCGGCACCAGGATCAGCTCGGCTCCTGCCAGCGCCAGGCGCCGGGCGTTTTCCGGGAACTCGATGTCGTAGCAGATCAGCATCCCGACTTTCCAGCCGTTCAGCTCGACCACCGGAAAATGGTCGGCGCCAGGGCTGAACATCGCCCGGTCCAGTTCACCGAACAGGTGGGTCTTGCGGTAATTGCACAGGCTGCGGCCATGGGCATCAATGAGCTGCACGCTGTTGTAGATCGCTCCGTCATCGGCGCGCTCCGGGTAGCCGTAAACAATGGCGATGCGGTGCGACTGGGCAATCTCCACCACCGCCATGGCCGCAGGACCATCGTCGGCTTCGGCCAGCCGTTCGACCTGCGCCAGGCCGATGTTGTAGCCGCTCAGGAACATCTCCGGGCACACCAGCAATTGCGCGCCACGCTCGGCCGCCAGCTGCGCCTGGTGGCGCAGCCGTTGCAGGTTGCCGGGCACGTCCAGCGGGTTGGGTGCGCCCTGGAACAGAGCGATGCGCATGCTGCCTCCTTGGTTTCAGTCGGCCAGGGCGATGGGCCCGATCTCATCGAACACATCACCCGGGCCTGGGTTATCCGGGTGGGTGTGGCCACCGAAGTGGTTCATGATACCCCACACCGCATTCAGCGATGTCTGCACCGCCCCTTCGACCCAGGCCGGGGTCCACGACACGTCGTCGCCGGCGATGAACATGCCGCGTTGCTCGGCGGGCATATCCTGCTGCATGAAGTGTGCGTACATGCGCTGGTTGTAGCGGTAGTGGCCTGGCAGCGCGCCCTTGAATGCGCCGAGGAAGTGCGGGTCGGCTTCCCAGGAAACGGTGATCGGATCGCCGATGATGTGCCCGGCGATATCGGTCTTGGGGTAGATCTTCTTCAGTGCGTCCAGGGCCAGCTGCACGCGCTTTTCCACCGGGTGCGGGAGCATCTTCAGGGCGTCGCTCATCCAGGCGTAGGACAGGCAGATCACCCCCGGCTTGTCGTCACCGTTGTCGAACAGGTAGGTGCCGCGGGTGAGGCGATCAGTCAGGGTCATGCTCATCAGGTCGCGGCCGGTCTGCGGGTCCTTGTCCTTCCAGAACGGCCTGTCGACCATGACGAAGGTCTTTGATGACTGCATGTAGCGGGTGCGGTCGAGGGCCATCCACATCTTTTGCGAGAACAGCGATTCTTCGCAGTCGATCTGGGTGGTCAGCAGCCAGCTCTGGCAGGTCGCGAGCACTGCACCGTAGTGGCGGGTGTCACCCCAGTTGTCGGTGACCGCCAGGCGCCCGTCGGCAGCACGGGCGATGCGCTTGACGCCGCTGCGCGGTGCGCCACCATGCAGCGAACTGAGGCTGGTGCCCTCTGGCCAATGGGCGCAACGCTCCGGCACATGGCGCCAGATACCCTGAGGCACCTGTTCCACGCCACCGACGATCAAGTGCTGATGATCGTCGCAGTTGGTCATGACCACGCGGAAGATCTCCAGCATCGAGTTGGGGAAGTCCGAGTCCCAACCGCCGGTGCCGAAACCGACCTGACCGAACACTTCACGATGCTGGAAGCTCAACTGGGCGAACGAGCGCGAGGTGGCGACGAAGTCGTAGAAGGTGCGGTCGTCCCACAGGGGTACCAGCTTGTTCCACAACGCTTTCAGCCGAGCTACATCACGATCACGGATCGCCTGCTGGATTTCGGCGAACTGCGCACCGCTTTCCAGCGCGTCTGCCCAGGCATCGGCCACTTCGTGGAACAGTTTCGGCAGGTCACTGGGCTTTTCTGCATAGTAGGTCTGGCCTTCGAGGTCGATCACCGTGCTGCCCGAGGCTGAGGTCAGCGGGTTGGGGAAGGGCTTGGTTTCCAGCCCCAGCTTGTCGACGTAGTGGTAGAAGGCGGTCGAGGACACCGGGAAGCGCATGCCGCCGAGCTCGGCGATGATGCCGTCGGTACCGTTGAAGGCCTGCGAACGCAGCCGGCCACCGAGTTTCGAGGCTTCATACACCACGGGCTTGAGGCCCAGTTTCATCAATTCGTAGGCCGCAACCAGGCCGGCGATACCTGCCCCCACGATGGCGACTTCTTCGCCATGGCGTTCGGCCGGGATACTGCCCAGGCCTGCCGGGTGTTCCAGCCAGTCGTCGAAGGCGAAGGGGAAATCCGGGCCGAAGATGGTGACAGGTTGCTTGCCGTCGGCGGGGTGGCGGTTTTTCTTGTTCATGAAGTGACCTTGCCAGAGCGGCTGCGCAGGGGGCGGAGCCTGAGTATAGGAGATGGCTGACGGTCATTTTATGAAGCGGCGAAATCGTAATTAAGATGCAGAATGATGGCGAAATGTAATATTTACCGTCGGTATGACGACACGAGCATCATTTTTAATGAACAGTTCAGCGCAGCCAAGTGCTGTATTGTTTCAAACGGGCTGCCCACGATCGACCTTGCTGCTGAGGATGATCGACGTGGTGGTCTTCTCCACCCCCTCGACGCTGCCAATCTGGTCCAGCAGTTGGTCGAGCTGCTCCGGTGAATCGCTGCGTAGCCAGGCCACGTAGTCGAACTCGCCACTCACGGCACACAGCTGCTGCACCTGCCCCATGGCACTCAGGCGCCTTACCACTTCCTTGCCGGAGCGTGGCTGCACCTTGATCCCGACATAAGCCTGCAGCCCACCGCCGATAAGGCGCTGGCCGAGACGCACTCCGTAACCGGTGATGACCTTGTGCTTTTCCAGCCGTTCCAGGCGCGAGTTGACCGTGGTGCGGGCGATGCCAAGCTGGCGGGCGAGGGTGGCGACGCTTTCACGGGCGTTGATCTGCAGCAGAGCGATCAGCTGACGGTCGATTTCGTCGAGGGCGATGGGGCGAGCGTCCGACATGGTAAGTCTCTACGAAGGGGCCCCTAGCCTAGCCAGCCGCAGCCGAGCGGGGCAAGGCCTTGAACGGTCAACATCCGGGCACGAAAAAGCCGCGCACTGGCGCGGCTTTCGTCATATCTGGTGGGCCCACACGGACTCGAACCGTGGACCAAAGGATTATGAGTCCTCTGCTCTAACCGACTGAGCTATAGGCCCTCAGTAAGTGCCCGGATTATAACGAGGGTTTTGAAAGCGTGCCATCCGAAAGATCAGACAGTGCTATGCGAAGAAACGTCGCTGCGAACTCGTCCGGTGGCAACGGCAGGCTGACGATGTAACCCTGGATCTGCTCGCAGCCCTCTGCTGCCAAGAAGCGCTGCTGCGCCTGGTTCTCCACGCCCTCGGCAATGATCGTCAGCTGCATGCTGCGCCCGAGCGCGATGATGGCGCGGGCGATGGCGGCGTCATGGGGGTCGTCCGGCAGGCCGCGAATGAACGACTTGTCGATCTTGAGGATATCCAGCGGCAGGCGCTTGAGGTAACTCAGCGATGAGTAACCGGTGCCGAAATCGTCGATCGCCAGCTGCACGCCCAGCTGTTTTAGCTGATGCAGAATGGCCAAGGCTTCTTCGGCCTGGCTCATGATGAAGTTCTCGGTAATCTCCAGTTGCAGGTCGCCCGCTTTCAGCTGATACACCTTCAACAGGTGCTCGATGCGCTTGGCGAGGTTGGGGTGGCGCAGCTGCGCGCCAGCCAGGTTGATCGACAATGGCCCGAAGGCTTGATAAGCCTTTTTCCAGCGATGCATCTGCTGGCAAGCCTGCTCCAGCACCCAGTCGCCCAGCTGCAGGATGGTACCGTTCTCTTCGGCCAGGTGAATGAAATGCTCGGGCGGTACTTCGCCGAATGTCGGGTGGCTCCAGCGAACCAGTGCTTCGGCCCCGACCAGGGTCTGGGTCTTGAGGCTCAGCTTGGGCTGGAAGCTCAGGCTCATCTCGTTGCGCTCGATGGCGCGACGCAGCTCGTGCTCCATGGCGATGCGTTCGCTGGCCTGTACGGTCAGGTCCCGGGTGTAGGCTTCCACGCGATTGCGGCCTTTGGCCTTGGAGCGGTACATGGCGGCGTCGGCGTTGCGGATCAGCGTGGCGACGTCGGTGCCATCCTGCGGGTAAAGGCTGATGCCGATGCTGGCGCTGGTAAAGAACTCATGCTCGCCGGCCTGGAACGGGGCGACGAAGCAGGCCAGCAACTTGCTGGCGATGGCATGGGCATCGCTGGGCTTATGCAGGCCGGGCAGCAGGATGATGAACTCGTCGCCACCCAGGCGGGCCACGGTGTCGACGTCGCGCACCTGCTCCTTGAGGCGCTGGGCGATGCCTTTGAGCAACAGGTCGCCGACCGGGTGGCCGAGGCTGTCGTTGATGTGCTTGAAGCGGTCCAGGTCGAGGAACAGCACAGCACCCTGCCGGTTGGACACCTGAGCGCAGGTCAGCACGGCCTGCAGCCGGCTTTCGAAGAGGGCGCGGTTGGGCAGGCCGGTCAGTGGGTCGTGGTGGGCCTGGTAGTCGAGTTTGGCCTGGGCGTGCTTGAGGCTGGAGATGTCGGCGAACACGGCAACGAAGTGGGTGATGTTGCGATCATTGTTGCGAACGGCGCTGATGGTCAGCCAGCCGGGATACAGCTCGCCATTCTTGCGCTTGTTGTAGATCTCGCCCTGCCAGTGACCTTCTGCGGTGAGCTGGTGCCACATGGCGGCGTAGAAGGCACTGTCGTGCTGGCCAGAGGCGAGCAGGCGCGGGGTCTGGCCGAGCGCCTCGATCTCGCTGTAGCCGGTGATCTCGCTGAAGGCACGATTGACTGCACTGATGCGCTGGTCGGTGTCGGTGATCAGCACGCCTTCTGCGGTGTTTTCGAACACGGTGGCAGCCAGTTGCAGTTTTTCCTGCATCAGGTGGCGTTCGGTAATGTCGCGGGCGATGGTCAGCATGCAGTCGACACCACTGATCGGCAGTGGCCGGGCCGAGAGCTCGCAGAGGCGAATCTGCCCGTCGCTGCGGCGCAGGTGGCAGCTGAAGTCACGCACAAAACCATCGCGACCCAGTTGGTCGATCAGGCGTTTGCGTTCGTTGAGGTCGACCCAGATCCCCAGGTCGAAGGAAGTCTGATCGATAGGCTGGTTGAATTCATAACCGGTCAGGCGGCAGAAGCCTTCGTTGACTTCCAGCAGCAGGCCGTCGCTTTGGCGCGACAGCAGCAGGCCGTCAGGCGACGCGTGGAAAGCCTTGGCGAACTTTTCCTCGGAGGTCTGCAATTGTTGTTGGGTTTCCTTGAGCTGGCTGATGTCGCGAACCGCCACGACCAGCGCCGGGGTACCGTCGAGCTCGAAGGTTTCGGCCGAGGTCAGGCCGGTGAACAACTGGCCGTTGCTGCGGCGGAAAGTCATTTCAAGGTTGCGGATGCCACCTTGGTGCAGGCGTTCGAGAAGCCTCGGGCCCATGCCTTCGACCCCCCACAGGTTGAGCTCGGTAGCGGTACGACCGATAACCTCGCCCGGTTTCAGGCCGATCTGTTCTTCGAAGGCTTCGTTGACCTCGAGCAGCACGCCATCACTATGCCGTGCGATCAGCAGAATGTCCGGGCACTGCTCGAACACCGAGGCGAACTTTTGCTCCGACAGACGCAGGGCGTCTTCGGTGCGTTTGGTCTCGCTGATGTCGATCATCAGGCCCCGCATCACCGGCCGGTGGCCATGTTCGATCATGCTGACGATGTTGCGTACCCAAAGCGCCTGGCCGTCGGCGCGTAGCACGCGGTAATCGAGGCTGTGATCACGCCCCGCGGCGGTTTCGCTTTCGCAGAAGGCCTGGGCCCAGAGTGCATCGTCGGGGTGCAGGATGCTGCGCCAGAAGCCGGGCTTGAGCCAATCGTGCAGCGGGTAGCCCAACAGGTCCTCGGCATGCGGCGAGACATAACTGTAGGTGAAGTCGTTGGCGTCGGCCTCCCAGGCGATTGCCGACAGGCTCTCGATCAGGCCGCGGTAATGGTACTCGCTGCTGCGCAGCTCCTGCTCCAGGGCGATACGCCTGGAAATTTCCGAGCTGAGCCGGCGATTGATACGGATGACCGCGGCGAGAATGGCGATCAGCAGCAGGACGGCGGGCAGCCCATAGAGCAGCGTGTCGTGCCAGAAGCTTCGCTGGTCGACCACGGCGCCGACCCAGCGCTGCTGGATATGGCTGATCTCTTCGCTGGACATGTCGGCCATCACTTTGTCGAGGATGCCGACCAGTACCTGCTGGTCACGGGGCGCGGCCATTGCCAATTGATAGCGATAGGGTGTGTCGCCGCTTACATACAACCCTTCGAGCTTGAGCTGGCGCAGGCTCCAGATGCTGGAGGCGAGGTCACCGACCACCGCGTCCACGGCGTCGGTGGCCAGAGCCTGCAGGGTCGAGTTGACATTCGGCATCGCCACCAGGTTCAGGTCCGGGTGGTGGGTGCGGAGCAGTTCATGGGGCGCATAGTTTTCCACCACAGCGATCTTCAGCCCGTACAGGTCCTTGAGCGTGCGCGGTTGCGGGCCGCCTTCATGGGCCAGGATGACGATGGGGAAATCGAGGTAGGGACGGGTGAACGCGAGGTAGCCCTGGCGTTCGGGTGTCGACATGATGCCGGGCAGCAAGTCGATGCGGCCTTCGCGCGCCTGCTGCAGCACTTCGGTCCAGCTGCTCGGCTCGACCGGTTTCAGTAATACGCCCAGGCGATCCTGGAGCAGGGCGATGTAATCGGCGGCCAATCCCTGGTACCGGCCCTCCTGGTCACGAAACTCGAACGGTGGCCAGGAAGCGTCGACGCCCAGTCTCAACTGCGGGTGGGCAGCGAGCCAGGTTTTTTCCTCGTCTGTCAGGGTCAGGGCGCCGGCCGTTGTGTTCCACAGCATCAGGAGCAGCAACAGAATGGCCGGCTTCGGCAGCATAGCGGCCTCGCATTCAGTTGGTCTGAAGTCGAGTGTAGACGGGCATTCAGCCAGCCGAGTAGCCGATCACAACTATTTGTCGGATAAGAAAAACCCCGGCCTGGGCCGGGGTTCGTCATCACTCGTCGAGGAAGGAGCGCAGATGCTCGCTGCGAGTCGGGTGGCGCAATTTGCGCAACGCCTTCGCTTCGATCTGACGGATCCGCTCACGGGTCACGTCGAACTGCTTGCCTACCTCTTCAAGGGTGTGGTCGGTGTTCATGTCGATACCGAAGCGCATGCGCAGCACCTTGGCTTCGCGTGCGGTCAGGCCCGAGAGCACGTCACGGGTCGCTTCCTTGAGGCTTTCGACCGTGGCCACGTCGATCGGGGACTGCATGGTCGAGTCCTCGATGAAGTCGCCCAGGTGCGAATCTTCGTCGTCGCCGATCGGGGTTTCCATGGAGATCGGTTCTTTGGCGATCTTCAATACCTTGCGGATCTTGTCCTCAGGCATTTCCATGCGCTCACCGAGCTCTTCCGGGGTCGGCTCACGGCCCATTTCCTGCAGCATCTGGCGGGAAATACGGTTGAGCTTGTTGATCGTCTCGATCATGTGCACCGGAATACGGATGGTGCGCGCCTGGTCGGCGATCGAGCGGGTGATCGCCTGACGGATCCACCAGGTGGCGTAGGTCGAGAACTTGTAACCGCGACGGTACTCGAACTTGTCCACCGCCTTCATCAGGCCAATGTTGCCTTCCTGGATCAGGTCGAGGAACTGCAGGCCCCGGTTGGTGTACTTCTTGGCGATGGAAATCACCAGACGCAGGTTCGCCTCGACCATTTCTTTCTTGGCGCGGCGGGCTTTCGCCTCGCCGATGGACATGCGGCGGTTGATTTCCTTGATTTCGGCGACGGTCAGGCCGGTCTCGGTCTCGAGGTCGATCAGCTTCTGCTGGCAAGCGACGATGGCGGCGTCCTTTTCACCCAGAGCAGCTGCCCACTTGGTGTTGCGCTTGGCCAAATCACCGGACCAGGTCTGGTCGGTTTCATTGCCCGGGAACAGGCGCAGGAAGTCCGCACGCGGCATACGGGCATCACGCACACACAGCTGCATGATCGCGCGCTCTTGCTGACGCAGGCGGTTCAGGGCATCGCGCACACGCTCGACCAGGACGTCGAACTGCTTCGGCACCAGCTTGATCGGCATGAACAGGTCAGCCAGGGCCTGCAGGGCCTCGATGCTTTCCTTGCCGTCACGGCCGTGCTTTTTCAGGACCTTGGCGGTGGCCTGGAGCTGATCGGCAACGGCACCGAAGCGCTGGGCTGCGACAACCGGATCGGGACCGCTTTCGGTCTCTTCCTCGTCATCGCCCCCTTCGCTTTCCTCGTCTTCGTCGTCCGACTCTTCCTTGGCCGCAGGCGCCTTGGCACCAGGTACTGGCACTTCGTCGGTCGGTGCGGCAATGTTGTCGTCAGGGTCGATGTAACCGCTGAGAACGTCGGACAGGCGGCCGCCCTCGGCGGTGACGCGGTCGTATTCGCCGAGGATGTAGTCGACAGTACCCGGGAAGTGAGCGATGGCGCCCATGACTTCACGGATGCCTTCCTCGATTCGCTTGGCGATTTCGATTTCGCCTTCGCGAGTCAGCAGCTCGACGGTACCCATTTCGCGCATGTACATGCGCACCGGGTCGGTTGTGCGGCCGATATCGGTTTCAACTGCCGCCAACGCAGCAGCGGCTTCTTCGGCCGCGGCTTCGTCGGTGTCGGCTTCCGCCAACAGAAGGGCATCCGCATCCGGAGCACTCTCGAATACGTTGATCCCCATGTCGTTGATCATGCGGATGATGTCTTCCACCTGTTCCGGATCTGAAATATCCTCAGGCAGGTGGTCGTTGACCTCCGCGTAAGTCAGGTAGCCCTGCTCACGACCGCGGGTGATCAACTCTTTGATACGAGACTGCTGTTGCGCTTTTCCGGACATAACACCCTATCCACTGAAGGTCTTGGCGGGCAAAAAACAAGCCGAGGATTATACCCGAGCATGGGCCTCACGCGCCAGATGAGGTCGGCGTTTGTGCGGGAACATTCCGGCTCAGCAGGGCGAGGAGCTGTGATTTTTCCTCGCTGGTCAATTCGCTTTGACGTGATTTCCTGAGCAGTTGTTCCAGGCTGCGCTCGCGTTGGCGGGCGGACAAGCTAGTTATAGTGTCGAAAAACTGTTGTTCAAGGTTGTCGGCCACGATCAACCATTCCTTTTCGGCCAGGGCCCGCAGCAGGCGGCCTTGTTCAGTGCCGTGCCAACGTGCGATCAACTGCATTGAGCTTAGCCCAGGATTCTTCTGCGCAGCTTCGATCAGGGCCACCAGCAGCTGGCTGTACAGGTGTTCTTCGTCGGCGAAGTGGCTGGCATCCTCGACCTTGCCGGCCAGCAATGGATGGTGCAGCAAGGTGCGCAGGGCGGCCAGGGTCGGTGGTTCGACCGGTGCCGGCACCCGCGGCGGTGCTTCGTCGCGCTGCTGCCATGGCTTGCCACCCTTGCGGTTCTTGTCCCAGGGCTTGTCGCCCCACTGCTTCTTGCCCCCGCCTTTGTTTGGCTTCCACTCCTGTTGCTGATGAACGGGGGCGTAGTCCGGCTGTGGCAGGTCGCCGTAGTCGGGGGTGTAGCTGGCCATGGCATCGTAGTCATAGCCTGGGTCGTAATCTGGCACGCTGCTGGTCGCCGGGGCCTGCTGCGCCAGTTGCTCGACCTGCTGAGGGTCGAGGCCGGTGATTTCCTTCAGGCGGTTGCGCATCAGCTGACGCAAGTTGGCACCGGGGATCTTTTCGATCAACGGTGCAGCCAGGGTGGCCATGTGGGCCTTGCCTTCCAGCGAGCGCGGGTCGGCTTCGTTGCTCAGTTGCTCGAAGAAATAGTCGGCCAGTGGCTGTGCGTGCTGGTTGATCCGGGCCATGAAGGCATCGGTGCCTTCGGCGCGTACCAAGCTGTCCGGGTCTTCACCTTCTGGCAGGAACAGGAAGCGCGCACGGCGGCCATCCTGCAGTGCCGAGAGGGTCGATTCCAGTGCCCGCCAGGCAGCCTTGCGCCCCGCCTGGTCGCCGTCGAAGCAGAACAGTACGCTGGGCACTACGCGGAACAGGCGCTTGAGGTGCTCTTCGCTGGTCGCGGTGCCGAGGGTGGCGACGGCATTGCGCAGGCCTTGCTGGGCCAGGGCGATCACGTCCATGTAGCCTTCGACGACGATTATCTCGTCGAGGTTGCGGTTGTGCTTGCGTGCCTCGTACAGCCCGTAGAGTTCCTGGCCCTTGTGAAACACCGGGGTTTCCGGTGAGTTGAGGTACTTGGGCTTGTCGTCGCCCAGTACCCGGCCGCCAAAAGCGATGATGCGCCCACGGCTGTCGCGGATCGGGAACATCACCCGGTCGCGGAAGCGATCGTAGCGTTTGCCGCTTTCGGCATTCTCGATCAACAAGCCGGCGTCGATCATCACCTTTTGCTGCAGGCTGTCGGCGCCCAGGTGTTTGAGCAGGTTGTCCCAGCCCGGCGGCGCGAAGCCCAGGCCGAAGTCACGGGCGATCTCGCCAGACAAGCCACGGCCCTTGAGGTAGTCCACCGCTGCCTTGCGGGTCGGATGGCTACGCAGGGCCTGGCGGTAGAACTCCGAGGCGGCATCGAGCAATGGGTACAGCGGCGAATCGGTTGGCTGGCGCGGCTTGTTGTCGCGACGGCCTTGTTCCCTGGGCACTTCCATGCCGGCTGCGCGGGCCAGTTCCTCGACGGCCTGGGGAAAGTCCAGGTTGTCGTGGTCCATGACGAAACCAAGGGCGTTGCCGCCGGCACCGCAGCCGAAGCAGTAATAGAACTGCTTGTCTGGGCTGACCGTGAATGAAGGGGTCTTTTCCTTGTGAAACGGGCAGCAGGCGGAGTAGTTCTTGCCGGTTTTTTTCAGCTGAACGCGCGAACTCACCACATCGACAATATCGAGGCGGTTGATCAGGTCGTCGATGAAGCTTTGGGGAATCAGCCCGGCCATGGCAGTCTCGTCATCTGGCAACTGGCAAGTCTAAACGCTAACGGGGCGAGTGATGCTAGGGGAAGTGCGAGGGAGTGTGTGCTCGTCGCCAGCCTCCGGCTTGCCGGGGGCTCGTCAGTCAGGACGTGCACGACTGGCCGAAACCAGATCTGACGCTTTGAAACCATTTGCCCGCTGCAAGTTGCTGCAGGCACCTTGGGCTAGCTGCTCAAGGCCAAGCAAACCGCTGCCATCGGCCCGGCAGTGAGCCGGGCAGGGCAGAAGCTCTTGCGTAGAACGTCTGTATTAGTACAGGCGAACGGCGCGGCGCTGTTCGCGCTGAACTTTCTTGGCGTGACGCTTAACAGCTGCAGCTGCTTTGCGCTTACGCTCGGCGGTCGGCTTCTCGTAAAACTCGCGGCTACGAACTTCAGCCAGTACACCGGCTTTTTCGCAGGAGCGCTTGAAACGACGCAGAGCTACGTCGAAGGGTTCGTTCTCTTTAACTTTGACGGCTGGCATCCAGGGCTACCTTAATTCATTACCGGGGTAGACGTGCTCCTGGCAAAACAAAGGTGTGCTGGAGAACGTCGGTTTTCAAGGGTTGCGGATGTTAACCCTTAGTACGCCGGAATGCAAAGCCTCTGATCGAAAACCGCTGGTCGGCACCCGGCACGGGGACTATCATGCGCGGCTTCGAATTCAGCCCCCACAAGGGACGAGCCCATGCTAGTACTGGGATTGGAAACATCCTGCGACGAAACCGGCGTCGCATTATACGACAGCGAGCGCGGTTTGTTAGCCGACGCGCTGTTCAGTCAGATCGACCTGCACCGCGTGTTCGGTGGCGTGGTGCCCGAGCTTGCCTCGCGTGACCACGTCAAGCGCATGCTGCCGCTCATCCGCCAGGTGCTGGAGGAAGCTGGCTGCGTCGCCACCGAGATCGACGCCATCGCCTACACGGCCGGCCCTGGCCTGGTCGGTGCGCTGTTGGTTGGCGCCTCGTGCGCCCAGGCCCTGGCTTTCGCCTGGGATATCCCGGCGATCGGTGTGCATCATATGGAAGGCCACCTGCTGGCGCCGATGCTGGAGGAAAACCCTCCCGAGTTTCCGTTCGTCGCTTTGCTGGTTTCCGGCGGCCACACCCAGCTGGTGCGGGTGGATGGCATCGGCCAGTACGAGCTGCTGGGCGAGAGCCTCGACGATGCTGCCGGCGAAGCGTTCGACAAGACCGCCAAGCTGATCGGCCTCAACTACCCGGGTGGGCCGGAAATCGCGCGCCTGGCCGAGCGGGGTGTGCCTGGGCGCTTCGTGTTCCCGCGGCCGATGACCGATCGGCCGGGCCTTGAGTTCAGCTTCAGTGGCCTCAAGACCTTCGCCCTGAACACCTGGCAGCAGTGCAAGAATGCTGGCGACGACAACGAGCAAACCCGTTGCGACCTGTCCCTGGCTTTCCAGCAGGCGGTGGTGGAGACTCTGACCATCAAGTGCAAGCGCGCCCTCAAGCAGACTGGCCTCAAGCGCCTGGTCATCGCGGGTGGCGTGAGCGCCAACAAGGCCTTGCGCGCCTCCCTGGAAGACATGCTGGCCGGTCTCAAGGGCAACGTGTACTACGCGCGGCCACAGTTCTGCACTGATAACGGTGCGATGATCGCCTATGCCGGTTGCCAGCGTCTGTTGGCCGGGCAGCAGCAGGACTTGGCCATCAGCGTGCAGGCACGCTGGCCCATGGAGCAGCTGCCGCCGCTGTGAAGGCGTGCGGGCGCGTCAGAAATGCCTTTCGCGCCCGGCAAACAAGTCGCGCAGATTGTTGCGGTGGCGCCAGACGATCATCACCGTCAGCACGGCGATCGGCAGCAGCGCCTCCGGCTCTCGCCAAGCCAGAAGTGGCAAGGTCAGCGGGGTTGCCACAAGCGCCGCCAGCGAGCTGGTGCGAGTGAGATAGAAGGTCAACAGCCAAGCGCCGATGGCCAGCAGTGCGGCTGGGAAATACAGGCCCATGAGCATGCCCGCGGCAGTGGCGACGCCTTTGCCGCCGCGGAAGCGGAAATACAGCGGGAACAGGTGGCCGAGCACTGCGCACACGCCGACCCAGGCTTGCTCTTGCAGGCCAAGGCCGGCAGCGCGGGCGAGCAAAACCGGCAACAGCCCCTTGCACAGGTCGCCGAGCAGGGTCAGGATCGCCAGTTTACGGCCCGCCAGGCGTAGCATGTTGGTGGCGCCGGCATTGCCCGAACCGCTGGAACGAGGGTCCGGGCTGCCCGAAAGGCGGCTGAGGACGATGGCGAAGGACAGCGAGCCGAGCAGGTAGGCGAGCAACGCCAGTAACCAAAACATGCTAACTATTCCGGGCGAGGACGCCCTGATTCTAACGGCGCCAGTCGCCCTTGTCGTGCTGTGGAGAGAAGTGCTTGGACAGAGTGTTCATCGAAGGCCTGGAAGTCGATACCGTCATCGGCGCCTATGACTGGGAACGGGATATTCGCCAGTGCCTGCGCCTGGACCTGAGTTTTGCCTGGGACAACCGCCCGGCAGCGGCCGGTGATGACCTGAACCTGGCACTCGACTATGCCAGTGTGTCGGCGCGGGTCCAGGCATTTGCCGAGCAGGCGCGCTTCGAACTGGTGGAAACCTTCGCCGAGCGCCTGGTGGCCGCGCTGATGGAAGAGTTCCATATTCCCTGGGTGCGGTTGAAGCTGACCAAGCCGGGGGCCGTTCCCGCTGCCCGCGGCGGTGTTGGCGTGGAGATCGAGCGCGGATGTCTCTGAACACCGTTTACCTGGGCCTTGGCAGCAACATTGATCGCCACCAGCACCTGTGTGCGGGGCTCGATGCGCTGGCGGCCATTCTCAGTGACATGCAGTGTTCCCCGGCATTCGAGAGCCAGGCGGTGGGGATCAAGAGCGGGCCGTTCATCAACTTCGTGGTCACCGGCAAAACCGGTCTGCCGCTGATGGAGCTGGATCGCCGGCTCAAGTTCATCGAGGCGGACAATGGTCGCTATGCCCCGGATCGCAAGGGCCTGCCGCTGGATATTGATGTGCTGATGTACAACGATTTGCACGGCACCTTCGATGGGTTGGTACTGCCCAGGGCAGAGATCCTGAAGAATGCGTTTGTGCTGTGGCCGTTGTCGCTTTTGGCGCCGGAGCTGGTGCACCCTGGGGCAGGGAAGAGCATGGCGCAGTTGTGGCAGGAGGCGCGGATCGATCAGGTGCTGGCGCCGGTCGCGTTCGAATGGCGGGGGTTGCAGCTGACTCAGGCGTGAGCCCGTGCCGGCCTCTTCGCGGCATTAGCCGCGAGGAGGCCCGCGTGGTCAGCCCTGCTTGTAAGCCTCGAGCGCTTTGAGTCGCTCGCCTTTGAGGGCCTCGCCCAAGCCCTGACCGGTCAACCCGGCTTGCACCAACGGTTTCACATCCACTGCCCGGGCTGCGTTGGCTGCCCCCCGCAGATAATCGCCCTGTGGATAACTTTCACAGGTGGCCATTGCACACGCGGCAATGAAATCCTCGAAACGCTGCGGCCGCCGATAAACGTCGAACTTCTGCAACATTTCCAGCAAATTTGCAGGTGCCAGCTGCAAAGCGTTGTCGGCCTGCGCGGCAAACTCAGCCACCAGCACGGCCAGTTCCTGGCATTCACGCGGCGCCTTGAAACGCTGATTGAGTGCTTTGATCGCCGCTGGCTCCAGCCCTCGCAACAAGCACGCCCAGCGCACAGCCAGCGGCTGTTGACGCTCTGCCGCCCGGCGCAGGGCAACCAGTGTGTGCGCAGGCTGCTCCAGCTCAGGCATCAACTCGTTCAAAGCGCCACAGGCCTGCAATACCTGGATGAACACTTGCGGCTGACTTTCCATCAGCGCCCGTTCGATCTCTTTCCAGCTACGTTCGGCTGTCAACGCCTGCAATTCGCCCGATTCGGCGATCTGGCGCATCAGCGCCAGTGTTTCATCGGCGACCTTGAAGCCCAAGGGGGCGTAACGTGCGGCAAAGCGGGCAACACGCAGCACACGTAAGGGATCTTCGGCGAATGCCGGGGAAACATGGCGCAGAATGCGTTGTGCAAGGTCGGCCTGGCCATGGTAAGGGTCGAAGACCACGCCCTGTTCATCCTCGGCCATCGCATTGATGGTCAGGTCGCGGCGGATCAGGTCTTCCTCCAGCGTGACGTCCGGGCTGGCGTGAAAGGTGAACCCGCCATAACCGCGTCCGCTCTTGCGCTCTGTGCGTGCGAGGGCATATTCCTCGCCGGTCTCTGGATGCAGAAACACCGGGAAATCAGCGCCGACCGGGCGGAAGCCCCGGGCATGCATTTCCTCGACCGTGGCGCCGACCACCAGCCAGTCGATATCACTGACCGGGAGCCCGAGCAGGCGGTCGCGTACTGCGCCGCCGACTTTGTAGATGTGCATGTGCAGCCTCCATTACTGCCCACAGGATAACCTGTTGGCAGTAATGGCGGTGCATCAGAGGTGGTGGATGACGGCGAGGTCCATGCGCCCGTAGTCGCCGCTCTCGGCATGTTCCCCGCGCGGCGGCATGTGATGGGTCTTGACCACCTGGTCACCCTGTACGGTCTCCAGGTGGATATCGAAGCCCCACAAGCGGTGCAGATGCTTGAGCACTTCCTCGGTGGAGTCGCCCAGCGGTTTGCGGTTGTGCTGCTGGTGGCGCAAGGTCAGCGAGCGGTCGCCGCGGCGGTCGATGCTCCAGATCTGCACGTTGGGCTCGCGGTTGCCCAGGTTGTACTGGGCAGCCAGTTGCTCACGAATGATCCGGTAACCCGCTTCGTCATGGATGGCCGGTACCAGCAGGTCGTCGCGCTGGTCGTCATCGAGGATGCTGAACAGCTTCAGGTCCCGCATCACCTTGGGTGACAGGTACTGCAGGATGAAGCTCTCGTCCTTGAAGCTGCTCATGGCGAACTTGATGGTAGAAAGCCAGTCACTGCCGGCAATGTCGGGGAACCAGTGGCGATCTTCCTCCGTCGGGTTTTCGCACATGCGGCGGATGTCGGTGTACATGGCAAAGCCCAGTGCATACGGGTTGATGCCGCTGTAGTACGGGCTGTCGAAACCGGGCTGGAACACCACGCTGGTGTGGGACTGCAGGAACTCGATCATGAAGCCTTCAGTGATAAGGCCTTCGTCGTACAGGTCATTCATCAGGGTGTAGTGCCAGAAGGTGGCCCAACCTTCATTCATCACTTGGGTCTGGCGCTGTGGGTAGAAGTACTGCGCGATCTTGCGCACGATGCGCACCACCTCGCGCTGCCAGGGTTCGAGCAGCGGAGCGTTCTTCTCGATGAAGTAGAGGATGTTTTCCTGCGGCTCGGAGGGGAAGCGGGCATCGTCGCGGTCACCGCCTTTGTCCGCAGTCTTTGGGATCGTGCGCCACAGGTCGTTGATCTGCCGCTGCAGGTGCTCTTCCCGGTCTTTCTGACGCCGGCGTTCTTCCTCGGCGGAGATCGGATAGGGGCGCTTGTAGCGGTCCACCCCATAGTTCATCAGCGCATGGCAGGAGTCGATCAGGTCCTCCACGGCGTCGATGCCGTGGCGTTCCTCGCACTGCGCGATGTACTGCTTGGCGAACACCAGGTAATCGATGATCGATGTGGCGTCGGTCCAGGTGCGGAACAGGTAATTGCCTTTGAAGAAGCTGTTGTGGCCATAGCAGGCGTGGGCAATCACCAGTGCCTGCATGCACATGGTGTTCTCTTCCATCAGGTAGGCGATGCACGGATCGGAATTGATCACGATCTCATACGCCAGGCCCATCTGGCCCCGGCTGTAGGACTTCTCGGTACTGAGGAACTGCTTGCCGTAGGACCAATGGTGGTAACCCAGCGGCATGCCGACGGACGCGTAGGCATCCATCATCTGCTCGGCAGTGATCACCTCGATCTGGTTGGGGTAGGTGTCCAGGGCGTAACGCTCGGCCAGCCGACTGATTTCCCGATCGTAGGTCTGGATCAGTTCGAACGTCCACTCGGACCCGGTGGATATGGGTTGGCGTCTCTGTGCTCTGGCGGTCATGTGGCTAACCTGCGCTGGAAGAGTTCACGGAAGACCGGGTAGATATCGCCGGCCGATACCAACTGCTGCTGGGCGAATGTGTCGGGGAAGGCTTCGCCGATTCGCTCGTACTCGTACCACAACGCCTGGTGCTCACGGGGGGTGATCTCAACGTAAGTGTAGTACTGCACATGCGGCATGATCTGCTTGGACAGGATCTCGCGGCAGATCGGCGAGTCGTCGTTCCAGTTGTCGCCGTCGGAGGCCTGGGCGGCATAGATGTTCCAGTCGGCGGCCGGGTAACGCTCAGCCATGATTTCCTGCATCATCTTCAGCGCACTGGAGACGATGGTGCCGCCCGTTTCCCGGGAATAGAAGAATTCTTCCTCGTCGACTTCGCGGGCGCTGGTGTGATGGCGGATGAACACCACCTCGATCCGGTCGTAGTTTCGCTTGAGGAACAGGTACAGCAGGATGAAGAAGCGTTTGGCGATGTCCTTGGTGGCCTGAGTCATCGAGCCGGACACGTCCATCAGGCAGAACATCACCGCCTTGGAACTGGGGTTGGGTTGCTTGACCAGCAGGTTGTACTTGAGGTCGAACGTGTCGAGGAAGGGCAGGCGGTTGATGCGTGCCTTGAGCCGTTCGATTTCCTGTTCGACTTCCTGGATATCGGTGAAGTTGTCGGGTTCTTCGATCTTCAGCCGGTCCAGTTCCTTCTGTGCTTCGCGCAGCAGCGCACGGCTGCTGCCGGTCAGGGCGATGCGCCGGGCGTGCGCCGAGCGCAGGGTACGGACGATGTTTATGCGTGATGGGTTGCCCTCGTTGGCGATGCCAGCACGCACGGTCTTGAAGGTGTCGGCGCCGGTCAGGTGGCGTTTGACCAGGTTGGGCAGTTCGAGGTCTTCGAACATGAATTCGAGAAACTCTTCCTGGGTGATCTGGAAGACGAAGTCGTCCATCCCCTCGCCGGAGTTGCCGGCCTTGCCGCGGCCCCCGCCGCCCCCGCCGCCTTGTGGCCGAGGGATATGCTCGCCAGCGGTGAACTCCTTGTTGCCTGGGTGGACGATGGTCTGCTTGCCGCCCCGACCATGGTGCAGCACCGGTTCATCGATGTCCCGTCCCGGAATGCTGATCTGTTCGCCATGTTCCATGTCCATGATGGAACGGCGGCTCACGGCCTCTTCGACGGCCTTCTTGATGTGTTCACGGTAACGCCGCAGGAAGCGCTGGCGGTTGACCGTGCTCTTGTTCTTGCCGTTCAGGCGTCGGTCGATAACGTAGCTCATGGTCCCTCCGGTAGCTGGGAGCAGCTGCAAGCCACAAGCTTCAGGCTGCCGGAATCAGCAGCCACCGCTGCTTGAAGCTACGGCGCCGGGCTTGCGCTCGGCGCTGGGCAGCTTGAAGCGAGCGGCTTGTAGCTTGCCGCTTTATTGCGATTTCCTGACCCGCAGGTACCATTCCGACAGCAGGCGCACCTGTTTGTCGGTGTAGCCACGTTCCACCATCCGCGTGACGAAGTCGTTGTGCTTCTGTTGGTCCTCCTTGCTGGCCTTGGCGTTGAAGCTGATGACCGGCAGCAGGTCCTCGGTGTTGGAGAACATTTTCTTCTCGATCACCACCCGCAGCTTCTCGTAGCTGAGCCAGCTCGGGTTCTTGCCGTTGTTGTTGGCACGGGCACGCAGCACGAAGTTGACGATCTCGTTGCGGAAATCCTTCGGATTGCTGATGCCTGCCGGTTTCTCGATCTTTTCCAGTTCTTCGTTGAGGGCGATGCGGTTGAGAATCTCGCCGGTTTCCGGATCGCGGTATTCCTGGTCCTGAATCCAGAAGTCGGCGTACAGCACGTAGCGGTCGAAGATATTCTGACCATACTCGCTATAGGACTCGAGGTAGGCCGTCTGGATTTCCTTGCCGATGAACTCGATGTAGCGCGGTGCCAGGTACTCCTTCAGGTAGCGCAGGTAGCGCTCGCGTACTTCGGCCGGGAACTGTTCCTGCTCGATTTGCTGTTCCAGCACGTACAGCAGGTGCACCGGGTTGGCTGCCACTTCGTGCGGGTCGAAGTTGAACACCTTGGAGAGAATCTTGAAGGCGAAGCGGGTCGACAGGCCGTTCATGCCTTCATCGACCCCCGCCGCATCGCGGTACTCCTGGATCGACTTGGCTTTCGGGTCGGTGTCCTTGAGGTTTTCGCCGTCGTAGACGCGCATCTTCGAATAGATATTGGAATTTTCCGGCTCCTTCAGGCGTGAGAGCACGGTGAACTGGGCGAGCATCTTCAGCGTGTCTGGCGCGCAATGGGCTTTGGCCAGCGAGCTGTTGATCAGCAGCTTGTCGTAGATCTTGATCTCGTCGCTCACGCGCAGGCAGTACGGCACCTTGACGATGTAGATCCGGTCGATGAACGCCTCGTTGTTCTTGTTGTTGCGGAAGGTGTGCCACTCCGATTCGTTGGAGTGGGCCAGCAGGATACCGGTATAGGGAATGGCCCCAAGGCCCTCGGTACTGTTGTAGTTGCCCTCCTGCGTGGCGGTGAGCAAGGGGTGCAGGACCTTAATCGGCGCCTTGAACATTTCGACGAATTCCATCAGGCCCTGGTTGGCCCGGCACAGAGCGCCCGAATAGCTGTACGCATCGGCGTCGTTCTGCGGGAATTCCTCGAGCTTGCGGATATCGACCTTGCCGACCAGGGCGGAGATGTCCTGGTTGTTCTCGTCGCCCGGCTCGGTCTTGGCGATGGCGATCTGGTTAAGGATCGAGGGGTACAGCTTCACTACCCTGAACTTGCTGATATCACCGCCGAACTCCTGCAGGCGCTTGGTGGCCCAAGGCGACATGATGGTGTTCAGGTAGCGCCGCGAGATGCCGTACTCCTCCTCGAGAATGGCCCCGTCTTCGGTGGCATTGAACAAGCCCAAGGGGGACTCGAACACTGGCGAGCCCTTGATTGCGTAGAAGGGCACCTTTTCCATCAACTGCTTGAGTTTCTCGGCCAGCGACGATTTACCGCCGCCTACCGGGCCCAGCAGATAGAGGATCTGCTTCTTCTCTTCCAGGCCTTGGGCGGCATGGCGGAAGTACGAAACGATCTGGTCGATGCACTCTTCCATGCCATGGAAGTCGGCAAAGGCCGGATACCGGCGAATGACTTTGTTGGAAAAGATTCGCGACAGCCTGGAGTTGGTTGAGGTGTCGATCAGTTCTGGCTCACCGATGGCCAGCAACAGCCGTTCAGCCGCCGATGCGTAGGCACTGCGATCCTCTTTGCACAGCTCGAGGTACTCCTGCAGCGAGAGTTCTTCCTGGCGCGTAGACTCGAAGCGTTGTTGGAAGTGGCTAAAAATGCTCATGACGTCACCTCGCTCGATACGTGGAGACGACGCCGGATCAGTCAGCTGATGCTGGCATGCAACCGGGTTCGCCGATTGCTGTATACCCCCCAGAACACCCTGAAACGCTACCGATGACCCGCACGCCGGTGTACCGGCTCTCCCCTTTTTTTGGATGGCCTGCGCTTAAGAATAGTTGGTTATCCGCAAGGTCAAGGGCGCGCAGTGCAGAAGTTACGAACGACCGTTCGTCAGGTGGGCTGCGAGCCCGCGTGGGGCGCGGGCTGCAGTAAATATGAAAAAATTATTCGGCAGCGCCTTGAGCGGTCTCTGCCGGGTAGGTGGCGCGCCACAGTTCGAAGCCGCCATCGACGCTGTACACGTCGGAGAACCCTTGGCCGACCAGGTAGGCCGCTGCGCTCTGGCTGGAGTTACCGTGGTAGCAGACCACCAGGGTCGGGGCATCGAGGTCGGCATTGCGGATGAACTCGGCGACCGAGTGGTTATCCAGATGCTTGGCACCGGTGATGTGGCCAGCGGCAAAGGCTTGCGGGTCGCGAATGTCGACGACTACCGCACCTTGCGCGCGCAGTGCAAGGGCCTGCTCGGGAGGGATGCGCTTGAATTCGCTCATGGTACGGCTCTCTTCAGGGTTGATCGTTCAGTGTAGTGGGTTGCGCCGGCAGACGGATATTGCCGTCGTCGGTGCAGTCGCAGCGGTGGTATTCACCGCTGTCAACGTTGTACAGGGTCATGGCGCCTCCCCACACGCAGCCGGTGTCCAGGGCGATGATGCCAGGCTCGTCGACCTGGCCCTGGAGTGCAGCCCAGTGGCCGAAAATGATCGTCACGTGGCGGGAGCGGCGGTCTTTGTGGGCATACCAGGGTTTGTACCCCTTGGGGGCGGTGCCCAGGCCTTCCTTGCTCTTGAGGTCGAGCTTGCCTGCGGGGGTGCAGAAGCGCATGCGCGTAAGGTAATTGGTGATGACCCGCAGGCGCTCGATACCGGAGAGGTGTTTGCTCCACTTGTTCGGCTCATTGCCGTACATGCCATCCAGATACAGCTGCAGACGGCCGTCGTCGCGCAGCACTTCTTCGACTTCCGCAGCGAGCTTCAGGGCCTGGCCAAGGGTCCACTGTGGCGGGATGCCAGCATGAACCAGGGCGATGCCGCGGGGCTCGTCGTAATGCAGCAGCTTCTGCTGGCGCAGCCAGTCGAGCAACTGATCGGCGTCCGGCGCCTCGATGACCTCGCGCAGGGTGTCGCTCTTCTTCAAGCGCTCGACATTTTGCCAGGCAGCCAGCAGGTGCAGATCATGGTTGCCCAGCACGCACACCAGTGACTGGCGGATCGAGTAGAGGTAGCGCAGGGTTTCCAGCGACTCGGGGCCGCGGTTGACCAGGTCGCCGACCAGCCAGAGGCGGTCGACCGCCGGGTTGAAGTTGACCCGCGCGAGCAGGCACTTGAGCGGACCAAGGCAGCCTTGCAGGTCTCCGACGGCGTAGGTAGCCATCAGTGCAGCGCTCCAGGCACCGCGAGGCGGAAGGGTGCGATGTCGGCTTCGAAGCGCTTGCCGTCTTCGGCGAACATCTCGTAGCTGCCCTGCATGGTGCCGACGCGTGTGCTGATCACCGCGCCACTGCTGTAGGTGTGGCTC
This sequence comes from Pseudomonas vlassakiae, assembly GCF_014269035.2. GTDB lineage: Bacteria > Pseudomonadota > Gammaproteobacteria > Pseudomonadales > Pseudomonadaceae > Aquipseudomonas > Aquipseudomonas vlassakiae. The sequence continues at coordinate 37,919 of NZ_JABWRP020000012.1, read as the reverse complement.
TGGCCAGGTTCGATGGTCGGCTGCTGGCCGACCACGCCGGCACCGCGCACTTCCTCGACTTCGCCATCACCGTTGGTGATCAGCCAGTGGCGTGACAGCAGCTTGGCTTTGACCAGGCCGTTGTTCTGCACGGTGATGGTGTAGGCGAAGGCGAAGCGACTGCTTTCGGGGTCGGATTGGTCTTTCAGGTAACGGGTCACGACGCTGACGTCGATCTGATAGCGAGGGTCGGACATGCAAGGGCCTTGGGCGAACTGACGCAATAATGCAGTCTAGGCCATTGGCGGGGGGGAGGGCCAGCGGTGTAGGGGCTTGGGGGATTGCATCGTCATTGCCGGCCCCTTCGCGAGTAAACCCGCGATGAGGCCGGCAGCCGTATCAGGCTTGCTGGTCGGCCAGCTGATCGGCCAGGCGCACGAAGGCTGCCAGGTCGAGCTGTTCAGGGCGCAGGCTGCCATCCACGCCGGCGGCCTCGATGGCGGCGCTGTCGAGCAGGCCTTTCAGGGTGTTGCGCAGGGTCTTGCGACGCTGGTTGAACGCTTCACGCACCACCTGCTCCAGCAACCGTGCATCCTTGGCCGGGTGCGGCAGCACGTCGTGCGGCACCAGGCGCACGATTGCCGAGTCGACCTTTGGCGGCGGGTTGAACGCGCCTGGGCCGACGTTGAACAGGTGTTCCACGCGGCAGTGGTACTGGACCATGATCGACAGGCGACCCCAATCACCCCCGCCTGGGCCGGCAGCCATGCGCTCGACCACTTCCTTCTGCAGCATGAAGTGCATGTCACGGATCAGTCCGGCGTGGCTGAGCAGATGGAAGATCAACGGCGTAGAGATGTTGTACGGCAGGTTGCCGACCACCTTCAGGCTGCGTGATGGTACACCCAGCTGGTTGAAGTCGAACTTCAACGCATCGCCCTGGTGCAGGCGGAAATTATCGCGGCCAGCGAACTTATGCTGCAGGATCGGGACCAGGTCCTTGTCCAGCTCGACAACGTCCAGCTGGGCGCCACTGCCCAGCAAGCCTTCGGTCAGGGCGCCCTGGCCCGGGCCGATTTCCAGCAGGTGTTCGCCGGCCTTGGCGTTGATGGCGCGCAGGATGCGGTCGATGATGCCTGCATCGTGCAGGAAGTTCTGGCCGAAGCGCTTGCGGGCCCGGTGTTGGTATTGCTCGTTCATGGTCGGTTCTCGGCCATCTGGTAGGCGGTTTCCAGGGCTACGCGCAGGCTGCCGGTGTCGACCTTGCCGCTACCGGCGAGGTCCAGGGCAGTGCCGTGGTCGACCGATGTGCGGATGATCGGCAGGCCCAGGGTCACGTTGACGGCTGCGCCAAAGCCTTTGTACTTGAGTACGGGCAGGCCCTGGTCGTGGTACATCGCCAGCACCGCATCGCAGTGCTCCAGATATTTGGGGGTAAACAGGGTATCGGCCGGCAGTGGGCCGCGCAGGTCCATGCCTTCGGTGCGCAGGCGGGCCAGCGTCGGCTCGATGATGTCGATTTCTTCGCGGCCAAGGTGGCCGCCTTCTCCGGCATGCGGGTTGAGGCCGCAGACCAGGATGCGCGGGTTGGCGATGCCGAACTTGTCGCGCATGTCGGCGTGCAGGATGCGGGTAACCCGCTCTACACGTTCGGCAGTGATGGCGTCGGCAATGTCCCGCAGCGGCAGGTGCGTGGTCACCAGGGCAACGCGCAAGCCACGGGTGGCCAGCATCATCACCACCTGGGCGGTACGGGTAAGGTCGGCAAGAAATTCGGTATGGCCGGAGAAGGCGATACCGCTTTCGTTGATCACGCCCTTGTGCACTGGCGCGGTGATCATCCCGGCGAATTGCCCGTCAAGGCAACCTTGGCCGGCACGGGTCAGCGTTTCCAGCACGAACGCCGCGTTGGCCTTGTTCAGCTGGCCCGCCACCACGGGCGCAGCCAAGGGTGTATCCCATACGTACAGGCTGCCGGCAGGCGCAGGCTGGTCAGGCCATTGGCCTGGCGCTACCGTCAGCAGGTTGACCGCCAGCCCCAGCTGCGTGGCCCGCTCGGCGAGCAGGTCACGGCTGGTGATGGCAATCAGGGGATGGGGCTGGGCGTCGGCGGCGAGCAGCAGGCACAGGTCAGGGCCTATGCCGGCTGGTTCGCCGGGGGTGACGGCGAAGCGCAGGGGCTTCACTTCGCGGCCTGGTCAGCGCCAGGCAGCTTGATTTCAACGTAGGCTTCGTCGCGGATCTGGCGCAGCCAGGTCTGCAGCTCTTCGTCGTACTTGCGGTTGCGCAGCACGTTCATGGCCTGTTGCTCACGCGCCTGTTCGGTGCTGTCGGTAGCGCGACGGCCCAGCACTTCCAGGACGTGCCAGCCGTACTGGGTCTTGAATGGCTTGGTCACCACGCCTTGCTGGGCGTCGGCCATCTGCTCGCGGAACTCCGGCACCAGGCTGTTCGGGTCGACCCAGTTGAGGTCGCCGCCGTTGAGTGCCGAACCTGGGTCTTCCGAGAAGCTCTTCGCCAGTTCGCCGAAATCTTCGCCGTTCTGGATACGCTCGTACAGGCGCTCGGCCAGCTGCTTGGTGGCTGCTTCGCTGCGGATTTCGCTCGGCTTGATCAGGATATGGCGCACATGCACTTCGTCACGCAGCACGTTCTCGCCGCCCCCGCGCTTCTCTTCGAGCTTGAGCAGGATGAAGCCGTTGGGGATGCGGATTGGCTGGGTGATGTCGCCGACTGCCATGCTGCTCAGCATCTTGGCGAAGTCCGGTGGCAGCTGGGCCGCTTTACGCCAGCCCATTTCGCCACCTTCCAGGGCGTTTTCGCTGGCCGAGTTGGCAATCGCCACCTGGCCGAAGTCGGCGCCCTGGCGCAGTTGCTGGTACAGCTCGCCGACCTTGCGTGCAGCTTTCTGGATGTCGTCCGAGTTGGCGGCTTCCGGGGTCGGGATGAGGATGTTGGCCAGGCGGTACTCTTCCGACATCTGCATCTTGCCCATGTCCGAGGCGAGGAAGTTCTTCACTTCCTGCTCGGACACCTGGATGCGCTCGGCAACCCGACGCTGACGCACGCGGCTGATGATCATCTCGCGCTTGACCTGCTCACGGGCGTCGTCGAACGACAAGCCGTCATGGGCGAGGGCGGCGCGGAACTGCTCCAGGGACATGCCATTGCGCTGGGCAATGGTACCGATGGCCTGGTTCAGTTCTTCGTCGGTGATGCGGATGCCCGAACGCTCGCCAATCTGCAGCTGCAGGTTCTCGACGATCAGGCGTTCCAGTACCTGCTGCTCCAGTGCGCCGGTCGGTGGTACGCCACCGCCGCGCTTGGCGATGGTCTGCTGCACCTCGTGGACGCGCTGGTCCAGTTGGCTCTGCATGACCACGTCGTTGTCGACGATGGCCACCACGCGGTCGATGGGTTGTACCGCGGCATGCACCGCGCCACTCAGCAATGCAGCGCCCAGCAACACCGGGCGCAGTCGATCAATAAGCTTGGTCTTCACGTGTACGGTAACCTTGAATGCCTTGGTCGAGGAACGATTCGACTTTATTACCCACTACACCACCGAGGCCTTTCAGCACGATCTGCAGGAAGATGCCGTGGTCACCCTTTTCGTTTGTCGGGGTAGCCTGGCTAAAGTCGTCGGCGTCGATCCAGTAACGGTTGATCAGGCGCAGCTTCCAGCAGCAGTTGTCGTACTCGAAGCCACCCATGGCTTCCAGGGTACGGTTGCGGTTGTAGTCATGCTGCCAGCGGGCGATCACGCTCCATTGCGGCACGAGCGGCCAGATGACCGAGAAGTCGTGCTGCTGGATCTTGTAGTAATCCTTGATGAAGTTGTCGGTACCCGGTGTGCCATAGTCGCCGCCGCCCACTTTCCAGGTACCGGTGGTGGAGTCATAGGCGATGGTGTCATTGCGGTAGCGATAACCGAAGTTGACCACCTTGTTCGGGTTGTCTTCAGGCTGGTAGTGGAACATCGCGCTGCCCGAACGGGTGCTGCGGCTGTCCGGGTCCCAGTTGAAGTCCGAATTGAAGCGCCAGTCGCGGTTGAAGTAGTAGTTGTACAGCAACGCGTACGGCGACACGTCCGACTGCGAGTCCTTGCGGGTACGGTAGTCGATGCCGGGCAACTGGACCTTGCGGTCCTTGAAGTAGTAAGCCTGGCCGATGCTGAAGTTCTGACGCTCGAAGCCGTTGTCCTCGATCCAGCGGGTGGTCACGCCCAGCGACAGCTTGTTCTCGTCGCCGATACGGTCGGTGCCGGAGAAGCGGTTGTCACGGAACAGCGAGTCATAGCTGAACAGCGTTTCACTCGTGTCGAACAGCGGGATGTCCACCTGATCCTTGTAAGGAACGTAGAGGTAGTACAGGCGCGGTTCCAGGGTCTGACGGTAATTGGTCCCGAACAACGACGTATTGCGGTCGAAGTAGAGCCCACTGTCTACGCTGAGAATCGGGATGTCGCGGTTCTGATTGCTCTTGAAGTCGCCGAACAGGTCGCGGGTGGCATCGCTGCTGTTGGCAACGTCGGTTTTGCCCTTGCCATCCAGGTCCAGATCATAATGGGTGTACATGTACTTCAGCTTCGGCGTGATGTAGCCGTAGCTTGCGTTCATGGGCAGGCTGATCGACGGTGCGACGTTCAGGCGGGTACCGTTGGCACGGGCAACACCGAACAGGTTTTCGTCGAGTCGACGGCCTGCGGCGCCTGCGCTGAAGTCCGGGTTACCATCTTTGTCAGTGACGAAGTCGTTCTTCAGGTCACGATCAAAGCGTACCGCCTCCGTCTCGTAGCCGAAATTCAAACCGCCAGGCTGGAACGGCAGCGCACCATTGAGAGTAATCTGCGGCAGCTTGTTGTACGGGGTGATCTGCGACAGGGTCGCCATCTCGTACGCTTGCGCATTCAGGCGGGCGGTGTAGGTGTCACCACGCCAGGTCAGGGCACCTTGCTGGTTGACCACGTCCCGGCTCTTGACGCCGATCTGGTCGGTTTCCAGGTCCTGGAAGTAGAACGGATCGCTGATATCGGTGTAATCAACTTCAGTCATCAGGCGCTCGTCCAAGCCACCCTTGTGCTGCCAGTTGATCATCCAGCGTTCTTTCTTGTAGTCCGTCTGCAGCTTGCGATCGTCGTCCTCGTCGTTGAGGTAGCCGCCGCCGAACTGGCCTTCGCTGGACTTGGTCAGGTAGCGGAACTCGCCTTCCATCAGCAGGCCGCGCTTGGTCATGTAGCGCGGGTACAACGTGGCGTCATAGTTGGGCGCCAGGTTGAAGTAGTAAGGCGTGACCAGCATGAAGCCGGTGTCGCTGGTGCTGCTGAACGACGGCGGCAGGAAGCCGGACTGGCGACGGTCGTCGATCGGGAAGTAGATGTACGGTGTGTAGAGCACCGGGAAATCTTTGACCCGCAGGGTGACGTTGGTCGCGGTACCGAAACCGGTCGCCGGGTTCAGGGTGATGTTGTTGCCCTTCAGCTGCCAGGCGTTGCTGCCCGGTTCGCACGTGGTGTACGTACCGTCCTTGAGGCGGATGATGGCGTTTTCGCCACGCTTGGCGTACAGGGCGTTGCCGCGGATGTGCGACTTGTGCATCACGTATTCGGCGTTGTCGACCTGGGCTTCGCCGGTGTCGAGCTGGATCTCTGCCTGGTCACCGACGACCAGCGAGCCGTTGTCGCGGATCTTGACGTTGCCCTTGAGCTCGCCACGGTTCTCGGCCTGGTACAGGTTGGCTTCGTCGGCTTCGGCCTGCATGCTGCCCTGGCGCATGACCACGTCACCGGCGAGGGTAGCGATCTGCTGCTCCTGCTGGTACTTGGAGACCTTGGCGTTGATGTAGGTCGGCGACTCGTCCTTCGGCGTGGAGTCGGCCATGCCCGGGCGGGTCGGCTCGATGTACGCACCGCCGCAATACGGGCCGGTTTCGGCCAGCTGGGCGGCAGTGAGCTTCTCGCGTGGAACCCAGTCGAGGTGGCTGTAGTCTTCGCTGCGCGACTTCAGGCCACGGCCCTTGGCCTCGGTGACCAGCATCGGCTTGTCAGCGCTCTCGGCCTCGGCCGGCTCGGCTTCGCTGCCGGAAGTGAGCGCAGCACCTTCGTGCACCGGGCGCGGAGGCAGGTTGTTGGCTGGGGTCTTGGGCTTGCAGTCCCAACCACCGGAGGCGGACACTTGGCAGTCGAACTGCTCGGCAGCCACCACATAGGAGGTGGCAAGAGGTTGCATGGCCAGCAGACCGCCGGTTACCAGCAACGGAAACTTTCTACGAAACGCGGGGGATTTCAATGCCATCTTATTAGTCCGGGCTTCCTGCGTGCCATCTGCCCGCGTGTGGGGCCGCACGCCTCTCGATGGTCTGAAAAAGATGCTGGATAATAAAGCATGACCCGCTTGACGGCTAGGGCCGTCGGAGACCCTTGTAATGCCTGAACACGATGTACGCCTGCAACAACTGACTGTCTGGCTCCATGAGCAGCTCGATCGACTTTTCCGCGACAACGCCTGGGGCGAGGTGCCCGAGGGCAGCCTGACCGCCGCCAGCAGCGACGCCAGCTTCCGCCGTTACTTCCGCTGGCAGGGGGCGGGCCACAGTTTCGTGATCATGGACGCGCCGCCTCCGCAGGAAAACTGCCGACCATTCGTCGCCATTGACCATCTGCTGGCCAGTGCAGGCGTGCATGTGCCGCAGATCCATGCGCAGGACCTGGAACGCGGCTTCCTGTTGCTGGGTGACCTGGGCCATCAGACATACCTGGACATCATTCAGGCCGACAACGCCGATGGCCTGTTTGCCGATGCGATTGACGCCCTGCTGGCCTTCCAGCGTCTGCCAATGGACGCGCCATTGCCCAGCTACGATGACGCCTTGCTGCGCCGCGAAGTCGAACTGTTCCCGGAGTGGTACGTGGGCCGTGAGCTTGGCCTGGCCTTCACGCAAGCGCAGAAAGCCAGCTGGCAGCGCATCAGCCAGCTGCTGATCGACAGCGCCCTGGCCCAGCCCAAGGTGCTGGTGCACCGTGACTACATGCCGCGCAACCTGATGCAAAGCACCCCGAACCCAGGCGTGCTGGACTTCCAGGACGCAGTCTATGGCCCGGTCACCTACGACATCACCTGCCTGTTCAAGGACGCTTTCCTCAGCTGGCCACAGGCGCAGGTCGAAGTCTGGTTGCGCAGCTACTGGGACCAGGCGCGAGCCGCCGGTATTCCGGTGCAGCCGGCATTCGACGATTTCCAGCGTGCCAGTGACCTGATGGGCGTGCAGCGCCACCTCAAGGTGATCGGTATCTTCGCGCGAATATGCCATCGTGACGGAAAACCGCGTTATCTGGCCGACGTCCCGCGATTCTTCGCCTATATAGATGAAGTGGTCAGCCGTCGCCCGGAGCTTGCCGAACTGGGCCAGCTGATTGCCGAGTTGCAAGCCGGAGCGCGTGCATGAAGGCGATGATTCTTGCAGCAGGCAAAGGCGAGCGCATGCGCCCGCTGACCCTGCATACCCCCAAACCGCTGGTGCCCGTCGCGGGTCAGCCACTGATCGAATATCACCTGCGCGCGCTGGCGGCGGCCGGGTTTACCGAGGTGGTGATCAACCACGCCTGGCTTGGCCAGCAGATCGAAGATCATCTGGGCGATGGCGGCCGGTTCGGCCTGCGCATCCGTTACTCGGCCGAAGGGGAGCCGCTGGAAACCGGCGGCGGAATCTTCAAGGCCCTGCCGTTGCTGGGCAGCGAGCCCTTTGCCCTGATCAACGGCGATGTCTGGACCGACTACGACTTCACGCAACTGCGCACGCCGCTGCGTGGGCTGGCGCACCTGGTGCTGGTCGACAACCCAGGCCATCACGGGCGTGGCGACTTCCGTCTGCGCGAGGGTCGGGTGATCGATGGTGACGACGCCCCCGGTACGCTGACGTTCAGCGGGCTCTCGGTGCTGCACCCGGCGCTGTTCGAAGGTTGCCAGGCGGGGGCCTTCAAGTTGGCGCCGTTGTTGCGTCAGGCGATGGCGTCGGGCCAGGTGAGTGGCGAGCATTACCGTGGCCATTGGGTGGATGTCGGTACCCTTGAGCGCTTGGCCGAGGCCGAGCGCTTGATCGGCGAGCGCGCCTGACATGTGGTGGCCAGGCACGGTAATCGGGTTGGGCGCAGGCTTCGCGGTCGCCAGTATCCCCGGCGCGCTGCTCGGTGCCTTGCTGGGCCAGGCGATGGACCGGCGCCTGCGCTTGCAGGGTTGGGACGACATGTGCGAGCGCCTGGGGGCTCGCCCGGCCCTGCAGGACGATGAGTTGCTGTTCGTCTTGCTCGGGCGGCTGGCCAAGAGCGATGGTCGTGTGGCCGAGCAGCACATTCAGCAGGCGCGGCAGGAAATGGTCCGCCTGGACATGCCCGAGGCGGCGCGGTTGCGGGCCATCGCCGCGTTCAACCGGGGCAAGGCGGGCAAAGACCGGCTGTCGGGCCACCTGCGCCGGATCCGGCTGCAGCCGCATGCTGCCGAGGGTACTCTGCGTGCCTGCTGGCGCATGGCCTGGGCCGACGGCAAGGCCGGGCGCCATGAGCGCGAGCTGTTGCTGGAGTGGGGACAAAAGCTGGGCCTGAGCCGTCGCCAGGTGCAAGCAATGTCGCTGGAGTACGAGCCGCGCAAGGTGCCGGCGTCAGGGGCGGTGATGAACTATGCGGCAGCGCTGCGCTTGCTGGGCATCGAGGCCGACACGGAAGGGGACCAGGTCAAGCAGGCTTACCGGCGCCTGGTCAGCAAGCATCATCCGGACAAGCTGGCGGGCAGCGGAGCAAGCGAGGCGCAAGTGCGCGAAGCGACCGAGCGGACCCGCGAACTGCACCAGGCCTATGCCATCGTGCGCAAGCGGCGGGGGTTCTAGCAGGGGCGCACAGCGCCCCTGGCCATTCACGCTACTGTTGCGGGCTCATCCAGCCTCGAACCCTGCGGAACAGCTGCTCCTGCTCGCCGTCCTTGTTCGCCGGCATGGCAATCAGCGAGAGCTGCTTGTACTGGCTGCCCTTCTGCCGTTTGCTGGCCTGCAAGCGCTGCGCCGCCGCATTGCGGTCGCCGGTACGGGTGGCGTAGTAGAGATCGGCCGTCGGCACCTTGAGGGTTGGCGTCAGGCTTTCCAGATCGTGCTCGACCCGCGCCGGCGTCTGCGCCGCCAACATCACCAGTTTCTGCACCTGCGGCGGTTGCTTCTCGCTCAGGTAGCGCGCTGCCCAATAGGCGCCGCTGCCGTGACCGATCAGCACGATGCTGCGCGAATTGTGCTGCTGCGCATAGGCTACGGCAGCATCCAGGCGGGCGAAGATGCGTTCAGCGTCGGCCACGTCGTTCTGTTCGCTGGCTTGCTCGGCGTCGGTGCTTTCTGCGGTATCGGCATCGGCGGCCGTTGCCTGGGCGACGTTGGCGTTGGCGTCGGCGGGGGTGTCCTTGGCCGGTGCGCTTTCGCCTGCCTTCTGCTCAGGCGCTGGCGCCGGCTTGGCCTCTACCCGCGCCTGCGGGGCGTCGGCGAGCAGGTCGGGCAGGCTCACGCTCAGGCTGTGCCAGCCGATATCCGGGAACTTGCGCCGCAGCGGCCCGACTGCATTGGGCCAGTCGGCATTCTCGCCAGCGCCAGGCACGATGATCACGGCACCTTGCGGATCAGCGACGTTGGCCGGTTTCCACAGGGCCAGGAAGCTGTCCGCTCCGGCCTGCAGGGTCTGTTGTTCGGCTTTTGGTACCAGGCGCTCCAGGGCTTGCGCGCCCTCCTGGCTGCGCTCCAGCAACGGTGGGCGTGGCGCCGCGGCGGAGGGCGCCTCGCTTGCCGCCTCTGGCGTGGCCGCATCGGTGGCCAGGGCGGCGAGTGGTAGGAGCGAGGCCAGGCAGCACATTGCCAGCGTCGTGCGATAAAGTGTGGACATGAATCAACCCAAGGCCAGAATGATACCGGCAGCCTAATAGTATTTGCCCGCGGCGGCCATGCTGCATGGCCGCCCTTGCCAAGACGAGCGTGTAGATGAAGCGATTGCGTCGCCTGTTGGTTATCGGCTGGTTGTGCCTGCCCTTGATCGCGTTGGCACGGCCGCAGGTGCCGCCAGTGGTGACCTTGGAGCCTGCACAGCAGCAATGGCTCGAAAGCCATCGCAGCTTGCGTGTCGGCCTGGTGCTGCAGGCGCCCTACGCCCAGTTCGACCGGCGTCTGCAACAGCTTTACGGCGCCAACGTCGAGCTGGTGAACGGGTTGGGACAAGCGCTGGGCCTGGACCTGACCTGGCGCAACTTCACTGACCAGGCCAGCCTTGAACATGCCTTGCAGGCAGGAGAAATCGATTTTGCCCCAGGGCTGACGCAAACCCCGGCCAGCTTGCGCCTGTGGCTGTTCAGCGACCCTTACATGCGGGTACCCCAACTGGTGGTGGGAGCGCGGACGGGGGCAATGTCGGTAGAGCTGGAAAAGCTCGATGCGCAAACCCGCGTCGCGGTGCGCATGCCCAGCGCCCTTGCCGACTATCTGCGCGGTAATTACAGCGGCCTGAACGTGCAAGGCGTGCCCAGCGAACGCGAGGCGTTGCAATGGGTGGTCGGCGGCCAGGCCAGTTACGCGGTGCTGGATGAGGCTCAGCTGAGTCGGTTGTCACGCGAAAATGAGTTCGCCGAGTTGGTAGTGGTGGGTGATATAGGCTTGCCCCAGTTATTGCGGGTGGGCTCGCGGCGCGACTGGCCGATGCTCGCCGATGTGCTCGAACGCGGGCTGCAGGCCATGCCTGCCAAGGAGCTGGAACAACTTCACCAGCGTTGGTTGCAGCCTAAATACCCGCGCTTGAGCGAGTCGCCGGGCTTCTGGCAGAACCTGGCGTTGCTGTTCGGCATGTTGCTGCTGTGTACCGTGGCCACCCTGGTGTGGCAGCGTCGGCAGCAACGTCAGCTGGAGCGCAGTCTGCTGGCCACGCGCGAAAGCCTGACCGAGCGGCAGGGCCGCGAAGAGGCACTGCGCCTTAGCCAGTTCGCTATCGACCAGAGTACGGTGGGCATTCTCTGGGTCAATTGGGACAGCCATGTGCGCTACGCCAACCATGCAGTGGAGGCCATGCTCGGCTATGCCGAGGCTGAGTTGCTGGAGCGCCCGCTGAGCGACTTCGAGCCGAACCTGAGCATGGACCGCTGGCTCGAACTGTGGAAAGGGGCCCGCGCCGGCGACGGCGGTGCCCGGCAATTCGAAACCCAATGCCGGCGCGCGGATGGCAGCTTGCTCCCGGTGGAGTTGTCGCTGAGTTTCCTGCGTTTTCGCGATGCCGAATACCTGGTGGTGTACCTCGCCGATGTCACCGAGCGCCATCGCGCCCTGGCAGCGTTGCGCGAAAGCGAGGCGCGGCTCAAGGGTATCGCAGGCAACGTACCGGGCCTGGTGTTCCGCCTTGAACCGGCGCCGGCCGAAGGTGAGCCGGAATTTCCCTACATCAGCGAAGGCAGCGAGGCACTGGTGGGTTACACGCCTGCGCAGATCCAGCACCCGCTGATGGGCTTGCGCAATCTCGTTCACCCGGACGACCGGGCCGACTATCACCAGGTGCAGGATCTGGCCATTGCCAGCGATCAGGACTGGTCGTGGCAGGGGCGCATCCTCACCCGTCAGGGCGAGCAACGCTGGGCCGACATCAAGGCCAGTGCCCGACGCCTGCCCAATGGCCGGGTGGCCTGGGACGGTATCGTCTGGGACATTACCCAAGGCAAGCGCGCCGAGCTGGCGCTGGCCCAATCGCAGGAACAGCTGCGCGAACTGTCGGCGCACCTGGAGAGCGTGCGCGAAGAGGAAAAGGCCCGCATCGCCCGTGAAGTTCACGACGAGCTGGGGCAGATGCTGACCGTGCTCAAGCTGGAAGTGTCGATGTGCGAGCTGGCCTTTGCCGAACTGGATCCTGGGCTGCACGAGCGCCTGGGCAGCATGAAGCGCCTGATCGCCCAGCTGTTCCAGTTGGTGCGTGACGTCGCCACCGCGCTGCGTCCACCGATCCTCGACGCCGGCATTGCCTCGGCCATCGAATGGCAGGCGCGGCGCTTCGAAGCGCGCACGCAGATACCCTGTCTGGTGCAGGTACCGGATAATCTGCCAGCATTGAGCGATGCCAAGGCCATCGGCCTGTTCCGCATCCTGCAGGAGGCGTTGACCAACGTGATGCGCCACGCGCAGGCGCACAGTGTGGAGATCGAGCTGGTGCGTGAGGACGGGCAGTTGCGCATGACCGTCAGCGACGATGGCACCGGGTTCTGCCGGGACCAGCCCAGGCCTGCCTCGTTCGGCCTGGTCGGCGTACGTGAGCGGGTGCTGATGCTCGGCGGCAGCATGGCGCTGGACAGTGAACCAGGCGAAGGCACCAGCCTGAGCGTGGCCATTCCCTTGGAGTAGGAGAGCGAGCGTGATTCGAGTGCTGGTGGCCGAAGACCACACCATTGTCCGCGAAGGCATCAAACAGTTGATTGGCCTGGCCAAAGACATGCAGGTGGCGGGGGAGGCCGGGAACGGCGAGCAGTTGCTCGAAACCCTGCGCCACACACCCTGCGAGGTGGTGTTGCTGGACATCTCCATGCCGGGGGTGAATGGCCTGGAGGCGATCCCGCGAATCCGCGCGTTGCACGATGCCCCGGCGATCCTGATGCTGTCGATGCACGATGAGGCGCAAATGGCTGCCCGCGCCTTGAAAGCTGGCGCTGCTGGCTATGCGACCAAGGACAGTGACCCGGCCCTGTTGCTCACGGCGATTCGCCGGGTGGCAGGCGGCGGGCGCTATATCGATCCGGCACTGGCCGACCGCATGGTCTTCGAGGTAGGCCTGACTGAAACCCGGCCACTGCACACGCTGTTGTCAGAGCGCGAGTTCTCGGTGTTCGAGCGCTTGGCCCAGGGCGCCAACGTCAACGACATCGCCCAGCAACTGGCGCTGTCGAGCAAGACCATCAGCACCCACAAGGCCAGGCTGATGCAGAAGCTCAAGGTCAATTCGCTGGCGGAGCTGGTGAAGTACGCCATGGAGCACAAGCTGGTCTGATTGCGACTACGGCAGATGACGCGGTCCCTGTGGGAGCGGCCTTGCGTCGCGAAAGGGCTGCGTAGCAGCCCCAGATTTCAGCTTCGCAGCAGAGAGTGCCGGGGCCGCGATGCGGCCCTTTCGCGACGCAAGGCCGCTCCCACAAAGAACGCGCATGTCCTGAAAGCGCCATTCGTGTAGGGATTGCCCTACAGCAAATCTTCCAGCGGGATGATGGCATTCTCTCAGCAGCGCCGATTTCCGGGCGCTGGCGGCTCTTTTACTCTTTTGCCTACGCAGTCATTCCAACAAGAAGGTGCAGGCATGAGCGAGGCGAATTCGAACGCTGCCACCAGCGAGACGCTGGTCAGCTTCCGTGGTGTGCAGAAGAGCTACGACGGCGAATCGCTGATCGTCAAAAACCTCAACCTGGACATTCGCAAGGGTGAATTTCTCACCCTGCTCGGCCCCTCCGGCTCGGGCAAGACCACCAGCCTGATGATGCTGGCCGGTTTCGAAACCCCGACCGCCGGTGAAATCCAGCTGGCCGGGCGCTCGATCAACAACGTGCCGCCGCACAAGCGCGACATCGGCATGGTGTTCCAGAACTACGCACTGTTCCCGCACATGACCGTGGCCGAGAACCTGGCCTTCCCGCTGACCGTGCGCGGCCTGAGCAAGACCGACATCAGCGAACGGGTCAAGCGGGTGCTGAACATGGTCCAGCTCGATGCTTTCGCCAAGCGCTACCCCGGCCAGCTGTCCGGCGGTCAGCAGCAGCGTGTGGCATTGGCTCGGGCACTGGTGTTCGAGCCACAGCTGGTATTGATGGACGAACCGCTGGGCGCCCTCGACAAGCAGCTGCGTGAACACATGCAGATGGAGATCAAGCACATTCACCAGCGCCTGGGCGTGACCGTGGTCTACGTGACCCACGATCAGGGTGAGGCACTGACCATGTCCGACCGCGTGGCGGTGTTCCACCAAGGCGAAATCCAGCAGATCGCCGACCCGCGCACCCTCTATGAAGAACCCTGCAACACCTTCGTCGCCAACTTCATCGGCGAGAACAACCGCATCAACGGCACCCTGCTGGCCAGCGATGGCAAGCGTTGCCAGGTGCAGCTGGCCCGTGGCGAGCGGGTCGAGGCGCTGGCGGTGAATGTCGGCCAGGCCGGCGAGCCGGTGACCCTTTCGGTACGCCCCGAGCGCGTGCGCCTCAACGGCCACAGCGAAAGCTGCGTCAACCGCTTCTCTGGCCGCGTGGCCGAGTTCATCTACCTGGGCGACCACGTACGGGTGCGCCTGGAGGTCTGTGGCAAGGCCGACTTCTTCGTCAAACAGCCGATCGCCGAGCTCGACCCGGCGCTGGCCGTGGGCGATGTGGTACCCCTGGGCTGGGAGGTGGAGCACGCCCGCGCGCTCGATCCGATTGCCGAAGCCCACTGATCGATTGCTTCACCAACCCTGTACTGTGGAGAGAATAATAATGCGCAAGCAGTTGAAACTGACCGCCCTGGCCCTCGGCCTGTGCGCCGCTGGCCAGAGCATGGCGGCGGACCTGACCGTGGTCTCCTTCGGCGGTGCCAACAAGGCGGCCCAGGTCAAGGCATTCTACGAGCCATGGGAAAAGGCCGGCGAGGGCAGGATCGTCGCAGGTGAGTACAACGGTGAAATGGCCAAGGTCAAAGCCATGGTCGACACCAACAGCGTGTCGTGGAACCTGGTGGAGGTGGAGTCGCCAGAGTTGGCCCGTGGTTGCGACGAGGGCATGTTCGAAGAGCTCGACCCGGCCCTGTTCGGCGACCAGTCCGATTATGTGAAGGGCGCCATCCAGCCATGCGGCGTGGGCTTCTTCGTATGGTCCACGGTATTGGCCTACAACGCCGACAAGCTCAAGACCGCACCGACCAGTTGGGCCGATTTCTGGGACACCAAGAAATTCCCGGGCAAGCGTGGCCTGCGCAAGGGCGCCAAGTACACCCTCGAGTTCGCCCTGATGGCCGACGGCGTGGCGCCGAAGGATGTGTATCAGGTGCTGGGGACCAAGGAGGGCGTGGACCGCGCCTTCAAGAAGCTCGACGAGCTCAAGCCGAGCATCCAGTGGTGGGAAGCGGGCGCCCAGCCGCCACAGTACCTGGCCTCGGGTGACGTGGTCATGAGCTCGGCCTACAACGGCCGCATCGCCGCCGTGCAGAAAGAGAGCAACCTCAAGGTGGTGTGGAACGGTGGCATCTACGACTTCGATGCCTGGGCGATCCCGAAAGGCGCCAAGGATGTGGAGGAGGCGAAGAAGTTCATCGCCTACACCGTGCAGCCCGAGCAGCAGAAGACCTACTCCGAGAACATCGCCTATGGCCCGGCCAACTCCAAGGCCGTCCCGCTGCTGGCCGATGCGGTGAAGAAAGACATGCCGACCACGCCTGAGAACATCGCCAACCAGGTGCAGATCGACGTGGCCTTCTGGGCCGACAACAGCGAGCAGCTGGAGCAACGCTTCAACGCCTGGGCGGCGAAGAAGTAAGAAACCGGGAAGCGGGGCCGCGCTGCGGCCCCAATTTCAGCCTGTATCGCGGAGTTCGCCATGGCCATTGCAGTGCCCCTCAACGAAGGCGCAGGTCCAAGTCTCAAGCAGCGCCTCAAGCATGCCGAGCGGGTCAACCGCTGGAAGGCGCAGGCGTTGATAGCGCCGCTGGCGCTGTTTCTCCTGCTGGTGTTCCTGGTGCCGATCGCGGCGCTGCTGTACAAGAGCGTCGGCAACCCGGAAGTGGTCGGCGGCCTGCCGCGCACGGTCGAGTTGATCAGCCAGTGGGACGGCAAGAGCCTGCCCGGCGAAGACGTCTACAAGGCGCTGAGCCAAGATTTGGCCGAGTCGCGCAAGAACCAGACCCTGGGCGACCTCTCCAAGCGCCTGAACATGGAACTGGCCGGCTACCGCAGCCTGCTGGCCAAGACCGCACGGGCGCTGCCGTTCAAGGCAGAGCCTGCCTCATACAAGGATGCCTTGCAGGCACTCGATGAGCGTTGGGGCGACCCGGCGTACTGGCAGGCGATCCGCCGCAATACCAGCTCGCTGACCTCGTTCTACCTGCTGGCGTCGCTCGACCACCGCATCGATGACCTTGGCGAGCTGGCCAAAGCCACCCCCGACCAGGCCATCTACCTGGATATCTTTGCCCGCACCCTGTGGATGGGTGTGGTGATCACCGCCATCTGCCTGGTGCTGGCCTATCCGCTGGCCTACCTGCTGGCCAACCTGCCGACCCGGCAGAGCAACCTGCTGATGATCCTGGTGCTGCTGCCGTTCTGGACCTCGATCCTGGTACGGGTCGCTGCGTGGATCGTGCTGCTGCAGTCCGGCGGTTTGATCAACAGTGCGCTGATGGCGATGGGCATCATCGACCAGCCACTGGAGCTGGTATTCAACCGCACCGGGGTGTACATCTCGATGGTGCACATCCTGCTGCCATTCATGATCCTGCCGCTGTACAGCGTGATGAAAGGTATTTCGCCGAGCTACATGCGTGCGGCGATTTCGCTGGGCTGCCACCCGTTTGCCAGCTTCTGGCGGGTGTACTTCCCGCAGACCTACGCCGGGGTCGGCGCCGGTTGCCTGCTGGTGTTCATCCTGGCCATCGGCTATTACATCACCCCGGCGCTGCTCGGCAGCCCGAACGACCAGATGGTCAGCTACTTCGTCGCCTTCTACACCAACACCAGCATCAACTGGGGCATGGCCACGGCCCTGGGTGGCTTGTTGCTGCTGGCGACCGTGCTGCTGTACCTGATCTATAGCTGGCTGGTCGGCGCCAGCCGCCTGCGCCTGAGCTGAGGAACCTTGAGATGCTGAGCCCCTACATGTCGCCCGTCGAACGGGTCTGGTTCTACACCCTGCGCATCCTCTGCGGCCTGATCCTGCTGTTCCTGGTGTTGCCGGTGCTGGTGATCGTGCCGCTGTCGTTCAATAGCGGCAGTTTCCTGGTCTATCCACTGCAAGGCTTTTCGCTGCAGTGGTACCACGACTTCTTCGCCTCCGCCGAGTGGATGCGGGCATTGAAGAACAGCATCATCGTCGCGCCAGCGGCCACGGTGCTGGCCATGGTGTTTGGCACCCTGGCGTCGATCGGCCTGACCCGTGGCGATTTCCCGGGCAAATCGCTGGTGATGGCGCTGGTGATTTCGCCGATGGTGGTACCGGTGGTGATCATCGGCGTGGCCAGCTACCTGTTCTTCGCCCCGCTGGGCATGGGCAATAGTTTCACCTCGCTGATCCTGGTGCACGCAGTGCTGGGCGTGCCGTTCGTCATCATTACCGTGTCGGCGACCCTGCAGGGCTTCAACTACAACCTGGTGCGTGCGGCTGCCAGCCTCGGCGCCTCGCCGTTGTTGACCTTCCGTCGGGTGACCTTGCCGCTGATCGCCCCTGGAGTGATCTCGGGGGCACTGTTCGCCTTTGCCACGTCGTTCGACGAAGTGGTGGTGACGCTGTTCCTCGCCGGACCGGAGCAGGCGACCCTGCCGCGGCAGATGTTCAGCGGTATTCGCGAGAACCTCAGCCCGACCATTGCGGCGGCGGCGACCCTGTTGATTGCCTTCTCGGTGGTGCTGCTGCTGACCCTGGAGTGGTTGCGCGGGCGTAGCGAGAAGCTCAGGACTCAGCAACCTGCCTGATCATGCGGTATCTGTACCGGCCTCTTCGCGGCCACAGCCGCTTCCACAGGGTTCGCATCCCCTCTGTGGTCGCAGCTTGAGCCGCGAAGAGGCCAGTGCAGGTTGACGCTAATCAGCCCTCATGCGCTTCCCTGAGTTACAATGCGCGCCACCGTGATTCTGCCAACAGGTGCGCCATGCAGCCCTACGCTATTGCCCCCTCCATTCTCTCTGCCGATTTCGCCCGCCTGGGCGAAGACGTCGACAAGGTGCTGGCCGCGGGTGCCGACATCGTCCACTTCGATGTCATGGACAACCACTACGTACCCAACCTGACCATCGGCCCGATGGTCTGCACCGCGCTGCGCAAATACGGCGTGACCGCACCGATCGACGTGCACCTGATGGTCAGCCCGGTCGACCGCATCATCGGCGACTTCATCGAAGCGGGTGCCACCTACATCACCTTCCACCCGGAAGCGTCGCAGCACATCGACCGCTCGCTGCAACTGATCAA
Organism: Pseudomonas vlassakiae; assembly: GCF_014269035.2. Lineage (GTDB taxonomy): Bacteria > Pseudomonadota > Gammaproteobacteria > Pseudomonadales > Pseudomonadaceae > Aquipseudomonas > Aquipseudomonas vlassakiae. Next base: position 19,764 of record NZ_JABWRP020000012.1, on the reverse strand, counting down.
GGACGGCGGCTGCAAGGCCGGCCTGGTGTTCAACCCGGCCACCAGCCTGGATGCCCTGAAGTACGTGATGGACAAAGTCGACATGGTCCTGCTGATGAGCGTCAACCCCGGCTTCGGCGGGCAGAAGTTCATCCCTGGCACCCTCGACAAGCTGCGCGAAGCGCGTGCGCTGATCGACGCCAGCGGCCGCGACATCCGCCTGGAGATCGACGGCGGCGTCAACGTCAACAACATCCGCGAAATCGCCGCCGCTGGCGCTGACACCTTCGTAGCCGGCTCGGCGATCTTCAACGCTCCGGACTACCAGGAAGTCATCGCCAAGATGCGTGCCGAACTGGCCCAGGCCCGCCCATGAGTGGCTTCGAGCAGCTGTTCCCGGGGACGCTGCCCAGGCTGGTGATGTTCGATCTGGACGGTACGCTGATCGACTCGGTACCCGACCTGGCCGCCGCCGTGGATCGCATGCTGCTCGAACTGGGTCGCCCGCCAGCGGGTCTTGAGGCGGTGCGCCACTGGGTTGGCAACGGCGCCCAGATACTGGTGCGCCGCGCGCTGGCCGGTGGCATCGAGCATGAAGATGTGGACGATGCGCTGGCCGAAAAGGGCCTGGCGCTGTTCATGGACGCCTACGCCGAACACCATGAGCTCACCGTGCTCTACCCCGGCGTGAAAGACACCCTGCGCTGGCTGCAGAAGCAGGGCGTGGAAATGGCGCTGATCACCAACAAGCCGGAGCGCTTTGTCGCACCGTTGCTGGACCAGATGAAGATCGGGCGCTACTTCCGCTGGATCATCGGTGGCGATACCCTGCCGCAGAAAAAGCCCGACCCGGCGGCGCTGCTGTTCGTCATGCAGATGGCCGGTGTCAGCCCGCAGCAGTCGCTGTTCGTCGGCGATTCGCGCAGCGATGTGCTGGCGGCCAAAGCGGCCGGCGTGCAATGTGTGGGTCTCACCTATGGCTACAACCATGGCCGGCCAATCACCGAGGAATCCCCCAGCCTGGTGGTCGACGACCTGCGGGCTCTGCTGCCTGGTTGCGCAGACTCGGCCACTGGGATAACGTTGGCGGACCTTCAAGCCTCCCAAGACAGAGAGTCCACCGTGGCGGTCACTGGCAAATTCTGGATGAAAGTCATCAAGGCCCTGGCCCGTTGGCGCTGGCGCGCCTGACTCATGCCCGCCGGCGCCTGCCGGCCCGTCCGCTTGCCCGACCCTATTGCTGCTTGCCACGAGGCTACCCATGACCCGCGAAGAATTCCTGCGCCTGGCCGCTACCGGCTACAACCGCATCCCTTTGGCCTGTGAAACCCTGGCCGACTTCGACACGCCGCTGTCGATCTACCTGAAACTGGCCGACCAGGCCAACTCCTACCTGCTCGAGTCTGTGCAGGGCGGTGAGAAGTGGGGCCGTTACTCGATGATCGGCCTGCCGTCGCGCACCGTCATGCGCGTGCATGGCTACCGCGTGAGCATCCTGCAGGATGGCGTGGAGGTGGAAAGCCACGACGTCGAGGACCCGCTGGCCTTCGTCGAAAGCTTCAAGGACCGTTACCAGGTCGCCGACATTCCTGGCCTGCCGCGCTTCAACGGTGGCCTGGTCGGCTACTTCGGCTATGACTGCGTGCGCTATGTCGAGAAGCGCCTGGGTGCCAGCCCGAACCCGGACCCGCTGGGTGTGCCGGATATTCTGCTGATGGTTTCCGACGCGGTGGTGGTGTTCGACAACCTGGCGGGCAAGATGCACGCCATCGTGCTGGTTGACCCGGCGCAAGAGCAGGCCTTCGAGCAAGGTCAGGCGCAACTGCAGGGCCTGCTGGAGAAGCTGCGTCAGCCCATCATCCCACGCCGTGGCCTGGACCTGAGCGGCCCGATGGCTGCCGAGCCGGAATTCCGTTCCAGCTATACCCGTGACGATTACGAGAACGCGGTGGGCCGGATCAAGGAGTACATCCTGGCCGGCGACTGCATGCAGGTCGTGCCGTCGCAGCGCATGTCGATCGACTTCAAGGCTGCCCCCATCGACTTGTACCGCGCGTTGCGTTGCTTCAACCCGACGCCGTACATGTACTTCTTCAACTTCGGCGACTTCCATGTGGTCGGCAGCTCGCCGGAAGTGCTGGTGCGGGTGGAAGACAACCTGGTCACCGTGCGCCCGATCGCCGGTACCCGTCCGCGTGGCGCTACCGAAGAAGCGGACCGGGCGCTGGAAGACGACCTGCTGTCGGACGACAAAGAGATCGCCGAGCACCTGATGCTGATCGACCTGGGCCGCAACGACGTGGGTCGCGTTTCGTCGACCGGAAGCGTGCGCCTGACCGAGAAGATGGTGATCGAGCGCTACTCGAACGTGATGCACATCGTGTCCAACGTGACCGGCCAGCTGCGTGAAGGCCTGACCGCGATGGATGCACTGCGGGCAATCCTGCCAGCGGGCACCCTGTCGGGTGCACCGAAGATCCGCGCGATGGAGATCATCGACGAGCTCGAGCCGGTCAAGCGTGGTGTCTACGGTGGTGCGGTCGGTTATTTCGCCTGGAACGGCAACATGGATACCGCGATTGCCATCCGTACTGCGGTGATCAAGGACGGCGAACTGCATGTGCAGGCAGGTGGCGGCATCGTTGCCGACTCGGTGCCGGCCCTGGAGTGGGAAGAAACCATCAACAAGCGCCGGGCGATGTTCCGTGCCGTGGCGCTGGCTGAGCAGACCTCTGCCAAGTAAATCGGTTGGGGCTGCTTTGCAGCCCATTCGCGGCGAAAGCCGTCCCAGGGTATGCACCGCTTTCAATGCTGTGCGCTACCTGTAGGAGCAACTTTAGCCGCGAAAGGGCCGCAAAGCGGCCCCAACGATCTAGAAGTCCACACTCACTCCCAGGCTCACCCCCTGCTGGGTCAGTTCATCACTCTTGCGCCAGTTGTAATTACCGCGCAGATGCACCCCCGCCACCAGTTCATGGCTCACTCCCAGGCTAGCCCGGGTCAGGTCGCTGTGCGGCGTATACCCAGTCAGTGTGAAGTCATTGGCCGGCAACGTCGTCAGGTGCAAGGTCACATCCTGTTGGTCATCCTCGAACTCGTGCTCCTGCGCCACCTCGGCAAACAGCCGGGTGCTCGGCAGTACCTGCACGCTGCCTAGCAGCCCAACGCCCAGGCGCCGCGAAGTCCGCTCCTGATCATCAAGGCCCAGCGCAGTCGATCGCCCGCTTTTTTCGTCATAGCCATCCACTTTTACCCGCGCATAATCGGCACTGATAAAAGGTGCCAGTTGCCAGCTGCTGCTTTCGGCCGCCAGGTTGTAGCCCACCCGGGCAGTCACGGCCCAGGCCTCGCCATCGGTGTCACCCTTTTCACTACGGTCGTTGACGCCAAGTGCGAAGGTGCGCTTGAGGTCGTGGTAGTCCAGATGACCCGCGCTCAACGCGGCATCGGCCCACCAGCGGTCCTGCCGGAACTGGGCGAAGGCGCTGGCCAGGTAGCTGTCGAGCTTGTAGTCCGAGTCCTGTTCACCGGCCTCCAGCTTCTGCCGGTATACACCACCGGCAAGGCCCAGGCGCCAGGCGTCGTTGAAACGGTAACTGCCGCCCAAGGTCAGGTTGTAGCCGTGTCCGTCAGCGCTGGCAGCACTGCGCTGGTCATCGAAGTCCAGGTCCTGGCCACCGGTGCTGACGAAAGCTTGCCATTGGCCGACGGCCTGCCAGGGTGACTGCCACTGATTGCGCAGTTCGTCCTGGTGCGCACGCAAGCTGGCGTGAGCCATTTCCGGCAAGAGGGTCAACTCCCAAGGAGCAGAAATGATCGAGTAGGCGTAGTCGGCAATCAGTTGCTGGCCAGCAATGGTCGGGTGTACCGAGTCATTGAACAGCAGTTTGCTCGGATCTGGCGTTGTGCCGTTGATGCCATATAGCGGGTTCTCCACGCACCCTTCGCCGCTGTAGCAGGTGCCAACCAGGTTCTGGCCGGCGGCCAGGCCGAACTGACCGGGGCTGGACAGGGCCTCGCTCAGCAGCACGGGAATGTTCAGCGGGATGATTTCGGCATCGATCTGCCGCAGTTGGCTGAGCAGCGACTGGTTGAACGCACCAGACAGCAGCGACAACGGGTTTTGCTGGGGCGTGCCGCTGAAGTTCGGGGTCTGCCCGAGGTCGGGCAACAGCCAGACCATGATGTAGCGGGCCCCACCTTGCTGCAGGGCCTGGGCACTGGCAGCAAGGCGGCCACCGGCGGCGATGGCATCGGCCGGGCTGTTGACCAGGCCCTGAAGGAAGTCGTTGCCGCCGCCTGTCAGGTAGTACAGCGCGTCGGGATCAGCGCGCAGGCCATTGGCCAGGTAGCCAGGACGCTCACGCAGTACTAGGCCTGCACCTTCCCGGCCCGGCGGGATGACGGTTTCCGATGTCGTGGTGATCGAATCGAGGATCTGCTGGGTGGTGTAACCACCGACCGCCCAGTTGTTGCCATCGGCAATCCCCAGCAACGGATTGACGGGGGAGGTGGAGGGGCCGAGCGCTGTCGGGTTCACGCCCAGCCGACCGCCCAGGATCATCGGCGACACCGGGGCGTAGTCGCCATTGGCATCGCGGTTGGTGAAGCGTGCGCCACCAAACTGCCCGGCATCACTGAGGCTGTCGCCAAACACGATCAATGTGGAGTAGGGCGAAGGCGCGGCGAAGGCCTGGCTGCAGGCCAAGGCCAGCGAGGCGAGGGTAAACCGTACCATGGGTGCTTTTCGCATCGTTGAACATCCTTTTCATTGTTTTTATGAGGAGTAGCTGCTCGACCTTAGCAAATCGCTTTGCATCCCTCCCAAGTCCATTCGTTTCCCCGTGTTTACGGGCATATTGCGCCAGCCGCCCCGGTAGGCTACTGTGCCTGCAAGTATGAGCGAGACCTATCCTGTGTTGATCGTCAGCAAACTCTTGATGCGCGTAATCAAGGCCCACGCCCGTTGGCGTTGGCGCGCCTGACTTTATCTCCTGCCGGCCAGTCCGGCCTGTCCCCGTTTACCTTCCTGTCCGTTCAGCGACTGCCCTTCGTGGCCAAACCGTGCCTGCGGTGGTGTAGGAAGGTTCGTTTTTTGAAGTCAGTAGATTCAAGAGGTTTAGCCCGATGTTACTGATGATCGACAATTACGACTCATTCACTTACAACGTTGTTCAGTACCTTGGCGAGCTGGGTGCCGAGGTCAAGGTCATTCGCAATGACGAAATGACCATCGCCGAGATCGAAGCCCTCAAGCCCGAGCGCATCGTCGTCTCCCCTGGCCCGTGCACGCCGAGCGAAGCGGGCGTGTCCATCGAAGCCATCCTGCATTTTGCCGGCAAGCTGCCGATCCTGGGGGTCTGCCTGGGCCATCAGTCCATCGGCCAGGCCTTCGGCGGTGATGTGGTGCGTGCCCGTCAGGTCATGCATGGCAAGACCAGCCCGGTGCACCACCGCGACCTCGGCGTGTTCGCCGAGCTCAACAACCCGCTCACGGTGACCCGCTACCACTCCCTCGTGGTCAAGCGCGAAACCCTGCCCGATTGCCTGGAGGTCACCGCCTGGACTGCCCATGAAGACGGTTCGGTCGACGAGATCATGGGCCTGCGCCACAAGACCTTGAACATTGAAGGGGTACAGTTCCACCCCGAGTCCATCCTCACCGAGCAGGGCCACGAGCTGTTCGCCAACTTCCTCAAGCAGACCGGCGGCCGCCGCTAAGGATCGATCATGGATATCAAGAGCGCGTTGGGCCGCATCGTCGGTCACCTGGACCTCAGCACCGATGAAATGCGTGACGTCATGCGCCAGATCATGACCGGCCAGTGCAGCGAGGCGCAGATCGGCGCCTTCCTGATGGGCATGCGCATGAAGAGCGAGAGCATTGACGAGATCGTCGGTGCGGTCTCGGTGATGCGCGAGCTGGCCGACAAGGTCGAACTGAAAAGCCTCGATGGCGTGGTGGATATCGTCGGTACCGGCGGTGATGGCGCCAACATCTTCAACGTTTCCACCGCCTCCTCGTTTGTCCTCGCCGCTGCCGGCTGCAGCGTGGCCAAGCATGGCAACCGTGCCGTGTCGGGCAAGAGCGGCAGCGCCGACTTGCTGGAAGCCGCCGGTATCTACCTGAACCTGACCCCGACCCAGGTCGCTCGCTGCATCGACAGCTTGGGCATCGGTTTCATGTTCGCCCAGAGCCATCACAGTGCCATGAAATACGCCGCTGGCCCGCGTCGCGATCTGGGGCTGCGTACCCTGTTCAACATGCTCGGCCCGCTTACGAACCCGGCCGGTGTGAAGCACCAGGTGGTCGGCGTGTTCACCCAGGCGCTATGCCGCCCGTTGGCCGAGGTCCTGCAGCGCCTGGGCAGCAAGCATGTGCTGGTGGTGCACTCTAAGGATGGCCTGGACGAGTTCAGCCTGGCTGCGCCAACCTTTGTCGCCGAGCTGAAGAATGGCGAGATCACTGAGTATTGGGTCGAACCCGAAGACCTCGGCATGAAGAGCCAGAGCCTCCATGGCTTGGCTGTCGAGACGCCGCAGGCCTCGCTGGAGCTGATCCGCGATGCCCTGGGCCGGCGCAAGACCGAAAACGGCCAGAAGGCCGCCGAAATGATCGTGCTCAATGCTGGCGCGGCACTGTATGCCGCTGACCATGCCATGAGCCTGAAGGCTGGCGTGGAACTGGCCCACGACGTACTGCACACCGGGCTGGCCTGGGAGAAACTGCAGGAACTGGGCGCCTTTACTGCAGTATTCAAGGTGGAGAACGAAGCATGAGTGTGCCGACGGTGCTGGAAAAGATCATCGCCCGCAAGTTCCAGGAAGTGGCCGAGCGCAGCGCGCGCGTCAGCCTGGCCGATCTGGAGCGCAAGGCCAAGGCAGCGGATGCCCCACGTGGCTTTGCCAATGCACTTATTGAGCAGGCCAAGCGCAAGCAGCCAGCGGTAATCGCCGAAATCAAGAAGGCGTCGCCGAGCAAAGGTGTGATCCGCGAAGACTTCGTGCCGGCGGACATCGCCGTCAGCTACGAGAAGGGCGGGGCGACCTGCCTCTCGGTGCTGACCGATGTGGATTACTTCCAGGGCGCGGACGAGTACCTGCAGCAGGCGCGCGCCGCGGTTTCGCTGCCGGTGATCCGCAAGGACTTCATGGTCGACCCCTACCAGATCGTCGAGGCCCGTGCCCTGGGTGCTGACTGCGTGCTGTTGATCGTGTCGGCGCTGGATGATGTGAAAATGGTCGAACTGGCCTCGGTGGCCAAGGACCTCGGCCTGGACGTGCTGGTCGAAGTGCATGACAGCGGTGAACTGGAGCGTGCGCTGAACAACCTCGATACGCCGCTGGTGGGTGTGAACAACCGTAACCTGCACACCTTCGAGGTCAGCCTGGAAGCCACCCTCGACTTGCTGCCGCGGATCCCGCGTGACCGCCTGGTGGTTACCGAGAGCGGTATTCTCAACCGCGCCGATGTCGAACTGATGGAAATCAACGAGGTGTATTCGTTCCTGGTCGGTGAGGCGTTCATGCGCGCCCCGCAGCCGGGGCTGGAACTGCAGCGGTTGTTCTTCCCGGATCAGGTGAAGAAGACCGTTCAGACGCTGGACTGATTGAAACGAAGCCGGCTTTATGCCGGCTTTTTTGTATGCCTGTTCCGGCCTCTTCGCGGACATGCCCGTAAAAGGTCGGTGAAACCAACATCAAAGGTGGATCAATGACCGATCAACCCCTGGCCCTGACCGTCGAACAGGGCCTGCAAGCCGAGCAGGAGCTGTTGGCTGCCGTTTGCCAAGGCGAGCGCGATTGCGGCGTGTTGTTCTGGCGCCCCACCGACCACGCTCTGGTCATGCCCCGGCGCATGAGCCGGCTGGAAAACTTCGAAGCCGCATGTGCCGAGCTGGCGATTGCCGGCTGGCCGATCCTGCTGCGTGAAACGGGCGGCGAGCCAGTGCCGCAGTCGCACGCCACGGTGAACATTGCGCTGGTCTACGTGGCCCCGCGCAGCGAAGGCGACCATGGCCGTATCGAAAGCGCCTACGAGCGTCTGTGCTTGCCCTTGTGCGACGTGTTGCGCGAGTGGGGCGGCGTCGCTTCGGTAGGTGAAATCGACGGTGCTTTCTGCGATGGCCGTTACAACGTTAACCTCAATGGCCGCAAGCTGGTCGGCACGGCCCAGCGCTGGCGCCAGGGCCTGGGTGGCAAACGCCCGGTGGTGCTGGTGCATGGTGCGCTGCTGCTGGACAACGAGCGCGAGTCGATGGTCGCAGCGGTCAACCGCTTCAATGAGTGCTGCGACCTGGAGCAACGCTGCCGCGCCGACAGCCATATCGCCTTGCACGAAGTGGCGCCTGAGGCACCCTGGTTCGAGCGCCTGTCCCTGGCCTATGACGAGGTGTTGGCAGCCCTTCCCAGAGATTAACGAGTGCCGTAGACCACCATGGTCTTGCCCTTGACCTGTACCAGGCTGCGCTCCTCGAGGTCCTTGAGGACGCGGCCGACCATTTCCCGCGAGCAACCGACGATGCGGCCGATTTCCTGTCGGGTGATCTTGATCTGCATGCCGTCCGGGTGGGTCATGGCATCCGGTTGCTTGCACAGGTCGAGCAGGCAACGGGCCACGCGACCGGTGACGTCAAAGAAGGCCAGGTCGCCAACCTTTCGTGTGGTGTTGCGCAGGCGTTGGGCCATCTGGCTGCCCAGGGCGTAGAGAATCTCCGGGTCCAGGCGGGCCAGTTCGCGGAACTTTTCGTAGCTGATCTCGGCGACTTCGCACTCGGTCTTGGCCCGCACCCAAGCGCTGCGCTGTTGTTCGCCACCGAGCGGTTCGAACAGCCCCAGTTCGCCAAAGAAGTCGCCATTGTTGAGGTAGGCGATGATCATCTCGTGACCTTCGTCGTCTTCGATCAGGATGGTGACCGAGCCCTTGATGATGAACGACAGCGTTTCGGCACGGTCGCCTGCGCAGATGATATTGCTTTTGGCGGTGTAGCGGCGGCGCTGGCAATGAACCAGCAGTTTGTCGATGTTCTTGATCTTGGCGGGTAGGGCTGAGGCAACCATCACGAAATCCTGTTCGAGGCGAGGCATAGGCTCTTCTAAACCTTGTCTGACGCGACGCGCCAGTCAATTGGCGCCAGCTTATCAGACAGCGCTTGAAGTTTTGCCACTAAAGCGACTCGCATTGAGCTTTTCCGACAGGCATACAAGGCTTAAGCTGACACCCTTTTGCGAATCCAGGAGTACGGACAGATGAAGGCACGCATCCAGTGGGCCGGTGAAGCGATGTTCCTCGGTGAATCGGGGAGCGGCCACGTGGTGGTGATGGACGGCCCGCCCGAGGCGGGTGGCCGCAACCTGGGCGTGCGCCCGATGGAAATGCTCCTGCTCGGCCTTGGAGGCTGCAGCAGCTTCGACGTGGTGAGCATCCTGAAGAAGTCGCGCCAGGCGGTGGAAAGCTGCGAAGCGTTCCTGGACGCCGAGCGTGCCAGTGAAGACCCGAAGGTGTTCACCAAGATCCACATGAACTTCGTGGTCAAAGGGCGAGGGCTGAAAGAGGCTCAGGTCAAGCGTGCGGTGGAGCTGTCGGCTGAGAAGTACTGCTCGGCGTCGATCATGCTCGAACGTGCCGGTGTTGAAATCACCCATGGCTATGAAATCGTAGAGCTGGGCTGAGTCCGACGATCGGGGCCGAACAGCGGCCCCGGCGAGCCCCAGTCAGTCACGCAGGGCCGGGAAGGCGCTCAGCAACCATGCCGGCAAACTGCTTCTGACCGCCCGGCTCAACTGTTCCCGCCGCTTTTGATACCCCAACCCCAGGCCGATCACCCCCAGCCCGATGAAGGTCAGCACCAGCGGGAACAGCAGCGATTCGGCAAACACGTCGTAAGACAGATAACCCAGATAAGCTGCTACCCCCAGCGCGCCGAACACCATGAACACCGGCCGGCGCAACAACACCGCAGCCCCCATCAAGGCCAAGTTGATCAGGCAGTACAGCGCCTTGCCCAGTTCACTGTCGCTTTCCATCATCGTCAGCCCGCCCCAGAATGCCGCCAGGCCAGCCAGATAGCCCCAGTGGGCATAGTCCTCGCGGGTACGCCCGTCGACGATCAGGAATACCAGGAGCAAGCCGAGCCCGAACCACAGTGACACCGTGCGCCGCTGTTCCCAGGAGAAGGGCGAGCCGTACACCCATTCGCTCAGGTCCATCGACATGAACCACAGGGCAACGGCGATCGGCATCACCACGAAGGGGTAGGGAACCAGGCGCAGCATGAGCAGCCCGGCAACCACGGTGGCGGCCTCCATCAGCAGCCAGCCGCCCTGCACGTAGGTGTAGTACTGGTGATAGTCCGCTTGCGCATCATCCAGTGGCCACCAACCCGTCAGGCGCTCGATGGCGAACACGACCAACGGCACGATGCTGACCGCGACGGCGGCCAGTACCCCGGCGGCAACCGGTTGCTTGCGCCCCTTCAGGTTGAGGGCGAACGAGGTGAAGAGAACGACATAAAGCGTGGCGATGGCCAGCAAGGCCCCGTCACCCATGGTCATCCAGGCTTCGGTGAGCAGCCAACCCATTGCCCCCATGATCAGCAGGGCGCCGAAGTAAAAGGCGACATGGGCAAGCTGGAAACTGCCCTGGGCTGGCGTTTGCTGGCGCAGGAAACCCAGCAAGGCCTGGTCCTGGCCAGGCTGCAGAATGCCGGCTTGCACGGCGCGCGCCAGGTCCTTGGCGTCGATACGGTCCCTCATGCGTGTGTCCTTGTCAGATGCGGTAGGTACTTTTGGTCATGACCTTGGCCAGCAGGCTCATGCCGAAACGCACCGGCATCGGGAAGCGGTAGCCGCCAGCTTCAAGCGCAGACTCGGCGTGCTGTTCTTCATCCACGCGCATCTGTTCGAGAATGGCGCGGGATTTCTCGTCTTCCTGCGGCAGCTGTTCCAGGTGTTCGTCCAGGTGCTTGCAGACCTGATGTTCGGTAGCGGCGACGAAACCCAGGCTGACTTTGTCGCTGACCAGGCCGGCGAGAGCGCCAATGCCGAATGACATGCCGTAGAACAGTGGGTTGAGCACGCTCGGGTGGCTGCCCAGCTGGCGGATACGTTGTTCGCACCAGGCCAGGTGGTCGACTTCCTCTTCTGCAGCCTGTTCCATGGCCTTGCGCACTTGCGGCAGCTTGGCGGTCAGGGCTTGGCCCTGATACAACGCCTGGGCGCAGACTTCGCCGGTATGGTTGATGCGCATCAGCCCGGCAATGTGGCGGGTCTGGTTGTCATCCAGTTCCGCATCAGGCTGGATGATCGCCGGCGAGGGACGGGAGGGTTGGCCGCTGAAGGGTAGCAAGGTGCGCATGGCGGTATCGGCCTGCAGCAACAAGCGGTCGAGCGGCGAGTAGTGACGTTCGGTAGCCATCGGGCACCTCCGCTGAAGTGATGCCCGACAGTTTACCTCAATCGCTCAGGAGGAGCTTGCCTTGGGTCAGCCCGGTGGCCAGTGCATCTGGCGCTGGCCAAGCACGTGCATGTGGATGTGATAGACGGTCTGGCCGCCTTGCTCGTTGCAGTTCATGACCACGCGGAAGCCATCCTCGCAGCCCAGTTCCTTGGCCAGGCGCTGGGCGGTAAACAGGATGTGGCCGGCCAGGCCCTTGTCCTCTTCGGTCAGGTCATTTAGGGTGCGGATGTGCTTCTTCGGGATGACCAGAAAATGCACCGGCGCCTGCGGCGCGATGTCATGGAACGCCAGAACCTGGTCGTCCTCGTAAATGATCTTCGCCGGGATCTCCCGGTTGATGATCTTGATGAATAGATCTTCCACAGCACTTGCTCCATGGTGAGTGTCGGCCGAGTGTACTCAGCCGGGCGTCACTCGCCCAGTGGCTATTCCATGCCAACCGGGCAGTAACGGCGATGGATGAAGCCGGCCAGCTTGCGTGTCAACCAGCGCGGCAGCAGGCGCGGAGCGAAGGCCAGCCAGCGATTACGCCGTACCGGCATGATCACTGCGCGATTTTTCGCCAATGCGCGCACCGTGTACAACGCCACTTCTTCGGGGCTCAGGCAACGGCTGTTGCCTTCAAGCCGCGGGATGCGACGGCGCGATGAGCGTACCGGGCCGGGGCAAAGCACCGAGACCTTGATGCCAGCAGGCTTGAGCTCTTCTCGCAGCGCTTCGCTGAAGTGCATCACATAGGCTTTGCTGGCGGCATAGGTGGCCATGCCCGGCCCCGGTGCTGCAGCGGCCAGGCCGGCGACGTTGAGGATCTGCCCGCCACCTTGCACCGCCATCAGGTTGCCAATGGCGTGGCACAGTCGGCTCAGGGCAAGGATGTTGACCTCAAGCAAGTCCTGCTCGTCGGCCCACTCGTGGGCCAGAAACGGGCCATAGGTCCGCTGGCCGGCGCAGTTGGCGAGCAGGTCGATGCGTCGCTCGCCTTCTTCCAGTTCCAGCACGAAACCGGACAGCCGCAGGGGTTGGCTGAGGTCACAGGCGCGCAGCAGCACTTCGACGCCGAAGCGCTGGGCTAGCTCGAGCGCTATCGGCTCCAACGTTTCTCGATGGCGTGCCACCAGGATCAGGTTGCGCCCGCGCCGTGCCAGTGCTTCCGCCAGGGCCAGGCCCAGGCCGCTGGAAGCTCCGGTAATCATGGCGTAACGGGTCATGCAAGGCTCCTGGAGGCTGAAGAGGGCGCCTAGTGTACAGCCTGGCCGGGCGAGTTGTTGCCTTTTGCTACAAGGCCTTGTCGCGCAACGCCTGGGAACGCGCCAAGGCGGCGCGGTACTCGCCGTGCAGGCGCTCGATCAGTGTGGCGGCTGCAGGCAAGTCATGGATCTCGCCGACGCCTTGGCCGGCCGACCAGACGGTCTTCCAGGCCTTGGCTTCATCGTCGATCGGCTTGAGCTTGCCTTGTTCGTGCCCGGATTTCAGTGCCGCCATGTCATACCCGGCCTGTTCAAGGCTGGGGCGCAGGAAGCTGGCCGGAATGCCGGAGACGGCAGGCGTGTGGATGATGTCTGCGGCTTGGGCCTCAAGGAGCATCTGCTTGTAGGCTGCCTGGGCATGGCTTTCGTGGGTGGCAATGAAGCGCGTGCCCATGTAGGCCAGGTCGGCACCGAGCAATTGTGCAGCGAGAATCTCGTGGCCGTGGTTGATGCAGCCGGCCAGCAGCAGGGTCTTGTCGAAGAACTGGCGGATCTCGGCCGCCAGCGCGAACGGGCTCCAGGTACCTGCATGGCCACCGGCGCCGGCTGCCACGGCGATCAGGCCGTCGACGCCGGCGTCGGCGGCTTTCTCGGCGTGACGGCGGGTGGTGACGTCGTGGAACACCAGGCCGCCGTAGCCGTGCACTGCATCCACCACCTCCTTCACGGCGCCGAGGCTGGTGATGACAATGGGTACGCGGTGCTCGACGCACAGTGCGAGGTCAGCCTGTAACCTCGGGTTGGTCGGGTGGACGATCAGGTTCACCGCATAGGGTGCTGGCGCCTGCAACTGTGCCAGCCCCGCCTCGATTTCTTCCAGCCAGGCCTTGAAACCGGTGCTGTCACGTTGGTTCAACGCCGGGAAACTGCCGACCACGCCACTGCCACAGCAGGCCAGTACCAGCTCGGGGTTGGAAATCAGGAACATCGGCGCTGCCACCACAGGCAAGCGCAGGCGTTGTTCAAGCGAAGCGGGCAGGGACATGGATCAGGCTCCATCTGTTATGTCAGAACGGTTTGACCACCACGAGCATCACGATGCCCAGCAGGAACAGTACGGGCACCTCGTTGAACCAGCGGTAGTAGACGTGGCTGCGGGTATTGTTGCCAGCGGCGAAGCGTTTGCGCTGAGCGCCACAGATGTGATGGTAGCCGGTCAGCAGAATCACCAGGGTGAGCTTGGCATGCAGCCAGCCCTGGCTCAGCCATCCGGGTGTCAGGTAGAGCATCCAGGCGCCAAACACGTAAGTGGCGATCATTGCCGGGTTCATGATGCCGCGGTACAGCTTGCGCTCCATGGTAACGAAGCGTTCCTGGCTGATGCTGTCCTGGCTCTGGGCGTGGTAAACGAACAGCCTGGGCAGGTAGAACAGGCCGGCGAACCAGCAGACCACGCTGACGATATGCAGCGCTTTGATCCATAGGTAAAGCATGGAGGGAGTTCCTTCAGGTAATCACGGTCGTCAGATAGTAGAGCTCAAGCGCTCGAAGGGGCACCCCAAGAGTTGTTACAGCCGCTTTGCCCCCCTATCATCGTGCGCTTTCCAGACGGCTCGTTGATAAGGGGCAAGCGTTATGATCAAGGTCGGTATCGTCGGCGGCACGGGTTACACCGGCGTCGAACTGTTGCGTCTGCTGGCACAGCATCCTCAGGCCGAAGTGGCGGTCATCACTTCGCGCTCCGAAGCGGGCGTGGCGGTCGCCGACATGTATCCGAACCTGCGCGGCCACTATGACGGCCTGGCTTTCAGCGTGCCGGACAGCAAAACCCTGGCCGCCTGCGACGTGGTGTTCTTCGCCACGCCGCACGGGGTCGCCCATGCCCTGGCTGGCGAGCTGTTGGCGGCCGGCACCAAGGTGATCGACCTGTCCGCCGACTTCCGCCTGCAGGATGCAGCCGAGTGGGGCAAATGGTATGGCCAGCCACATGGCGCGCCAGAGCTGCTCAAGGACGCCGTCTACGGTTTGCCTGAGGTCAACCGTGAAAAGATCCGCCAGGCACGCCTGATTGCCGTGCCGGGTTGCTACCCGACCGCTACCCAGCTGGGCTTCCTGCCTCTGCTCGAGGCTGGCCTGGCCGACCCCTCGCGCCTCATTGCCGACTGCAAGTCGGGCGTCAGCGGCGCTGGCCGTGGTGCAGCGGTGGGTTCGCTGTTCTGCGAGGCAGGCGAAAGCATGAAGGCCTACGCGGTCAAGGGCCATCGTCACCTGCCTGAAATCAGCCAGGGTCTGCGCCTGGCCGCTGGCAGGGATATCGGACTGACCTTCGTGCCGCACCTGACTCCGATGATCCGTGGCATTCACGCCACCCTGTATGCGACCGTCGCCGACAAGTCGATAGACCTGCAGGCGCTGTTTGAAAAGCGCTACGCCGACGAGCCGTTCGTCGACGTGATGCCGGCTGGCAGCCACCCGGAAACCCGCAGCGTGCGCGGAGCCAACGTCTGCCGTATCGCCGTTCATCGCCCGCAGGGGGGGGATCTGGTGGTGGTGCTGTCGGTAATCGACAACCTGGTCAAAGGGGCTTCGGGCCAGGCGGTGCAGAACCTCAACATCCTGTTCGGCCTGGACGAGCGCATGGGCCTTTCTCATGCCGGCCTGCTGCCGTAAGCGCTCGCTGATGGAACAGGCCCGCCCAGTGCGGGCCTTTTTGTTTGTCGCGACTAAAGCCGCACAATTCTTGACCAATTTTCTCGGAGAAGCGGATAATGCGCGTCATCGAGTTTTATGGCGGCTACCGCGCCGGGAGAATCAACATGAGCGTCGAAACCTTCACCCCTACGGCTTTGGAATTCACCCACGGCGCCGCGCAAAAGGTGAAGAACCTGGTTTCCGAAGAAGGCAATGACCGCCTCAAGCTGCGCGTGTTCGTCACCGGTGGCGGCTGCTCGGGCTTCCAGTACGGGTTCACCTTCGATGAGGACGTGGCTGAAGACGACACCATTGTCGAGCGTGAAGGCGTTTCGCTGGTGGTCGACCCCATGAGCTTCCAGTATCTCGCCGGTGCCGAAGTGGACTATCAGGAAGGCCTGGAAGGTTCGCGCTTCGTGATCAAGAACCCGAATGCGGCGACCACCTGCGGTTGCGGTTCTTCGTTCTCGATCTGAGCCCAGGCTGTACGAAAACGCCGCGCTATTGCGCGGCGTTTTGCTTTCTGGCTTGGGGTCAGGCGGGGTAGATCGCGCCGAGTACGCGTAACCCCTTGGCCGCTGTCACACTGGGTCGATTGGCAGCAATGCCCTCGAGGCAACAGTGGGCGAGCCAGGCAAAGGCCATGGCCTCGACCCAGTCCGGATCCACGCCATGGGCACCGGTGCTGGTTACCCGGGCCTTGGGCAGCAGTTCGGCAAGCCGATTCATCAGGGCGCCATTGCGAGCGCCGCCGCCGCAGACCAGCAGTGCCTCGGTGCCATGCTGGGCGTTCTGCAACGATTCGACGATGCCGCGCGCAGTCAGCTCCAGCAGGGTGGCCTGGACATCTTCTTCACGGTAGCTCGGTAGACTCGCCAGGTGGCCATCCAGCCATGGCAGGTTGAACACTTCTCGGCCGGTGCTCTTCGGACCGGTGCCGGCGAAGAACGGGTCACTCAGCAGGCGGCTGAGCAGATCGCCCTGCACGATGCCGCTGGCCGCCCAGGCACCATCCGCGTCATAAGCCTGACCACGCTTGCGCTCGATCCAGGCGTCCAGCAGCACGTTGCCGGGCCCGCAGTCGAAGCCATGCACGGGCTTCTCCTCTTCGATCAGGCTCAGGTTGCTGAAACCACCCACATTGAGGACCGCCAGGCGCTGGCCGAGGTGGCCGAACAGGGTTTCATGGAAGGCTGGTACCAAGGGGGCGCCCTGGCCCCCTGCGGCTACATCGCGGCGGCGAAAATCGGCGACCACGCTGATACCGGTAAGCTCGGCGAGCAGCGCCGGGTTGCCGATCTGCACGGTGAAGCCGCGAGCCGGCTCATGGCGGATGGTCTGGCCATGGCTGCCGATGGCGCGGATGGCCCCGGCCGGCAGCCCTTGCTTGTCGAGCAACTGCCGTACGCCTTCACCTGCCAGGCTGGCCCAGTGGTTCTCTGCCAGCGCGGCGCGGGCAATCTCGTCAGGGCCGCTGCTGCAGAGGCTGAGCAGTTGCTGGCGCAGGTCGGTCGGCATGGGAAGGTAGTGAGTGGCGAGCAGCTGAAGCTGTTCGCCCTGATCGACCAGGGCGATATCCAGGCCATCGAGGCTGGTACCGGACATCACCCCCAGATAAAGCGCCATGGGTCAGCGCTTGTTGGCCGCGAGCATGGTGGCCTTTTCCTGGTCCATGCGGGCAATCAATGGTTGGCTCTGTTGCATGAAGCGCTGGCGTTCGTTCTTGGCGATCGGATCAGCCATCGGCACCTTCTGGCTCAGCGGGTCGACGTGCACGCCGTTTACCTGGAACTCGTAGTGCAGGTGCGGGCCGGTCGACAGGCCAGTAGTACCGATGTAACCAATGATCTGCCCCTGTTTCACGTTGCTGCCGGTCTTGATGCCCTTGGCGAAGCCCTGCATGTGACCGTAAAGGGTTTTGTAGCTGTTGCCGTGGGCAATGATCACGGTGTTGCCGTAACCGCCGCGGCGGCCAGCCAGTTCGATGCGGCCATCACCGGCTGCCTTGATCGGCGTGCCACGCGGGGCGGCATAGTCCACGCCCTTGTGCGCGCGAATCTTGTTCAGGATCGGGTGCTTGCGGCCGGCGGAAAAGCGCGAGCTGATGCGGGCGAAGTCGACCGGGGTGCGGATGAAAGCCTTGCGCAGGCTGTTGCCGTCAGCGGTGTAGTAGCTGGTGTTGCCCTGCTTGTTGGTGTAGCGCACGGCGGTGTAGGTCTTGCCGCGGTTGGTGAAGCGTGCGGACAGGATGTTGCCGGTGCCGACCACCTTACCGTCCATGACCTTTTGCTCGTAGACCACGTCGAACTCGTCGCCCGGGCGGATATCCTGGGCGAAGTCGATGTCGTAGCCCAAGACCTTGGCCATGTCCATGGTCATGCTGTGGGAAAGTCCTGCGCGCTGGGCAGATGCCGACAGCGAGCTTTTGATCACGCCATGGGCGTAAGCGGTGCGGACCACCGGCTTGCTGATCTCGCGATCGAAGGTGTAGCCCTTGGCGGTCCTGGTCAAGCGGATGGTTTCGAGGTTGCTGACCTTACTGTGCAGGCTGGCCAGTTGGCCATCCTTGTCGAGTTCGAACTGCAGCACCTGGCCATGCTTGAGCTGACTGAACTGCTTGGCTTGCTTGTTGCTGGCCAGCAGGTCGTGCACGGCATTGGCCGGTAGACCTACCTTGGCGAACAGGGTGGACAGGGTGTCGCCACGGGATACGGTCACTTCGCGGTGACCTGGCTCCTTGGCCTCAGGCGTTTTCTCGGTGGCCGGCGCTTCTTGTGCTGCCTGCTCGGTGCTGGTCTCGGCACCGTCGATCTGTGCGAAGGGGGAGCCCTGATCGCCTTGAGCCTGGACCAGCGGCGTGGTGCTGGATTCGTCCTTCAACTGCTCGGCCGGGCTTTCCAGCTCCAGGCTGAGGGTGGTCTTTTTGGCTTCGACCTCGCTGGAGGGAAATACCAGCAGTGCCAGGCTGAGCAGGGCGGCAATACCGCTGGCGGCCAACAGATGGCTTTTCGGATAAAGCGGGGGCGCTTTAGGCGTTTCGTTGGTCATAGGTAAGGTGACTTTGAAGAAAAATGAATATGGAAAAGATGAATGACATGATGAAGATGAAATAACTGTATAAAATATAACCAAATCCGCTTTCGCGCAAGGGCGCGTAGACGCCGTGACGCGTCGGTCGGGTCACATTTCATTTCGAAACTTGTAATTGATGGCCGATCTTGTATGGTTGGCTCCCTTTGAATCTGAGCCTTGCGGGTCTGTCTATGAAGTCGGTTGAAGAGCAGCTGGCGCTTATCAAGCGCGGTGCGGAAGAGGTATTGGTCGAGTCGGAACTGGTCGAGAAGCTCAAGCGTGGCCAGCCTCTGCGTATCAAGGCAGGCTTCGACCCGACTGCGCCTGACCTGCACTTGGGGCACACGGTGCTGATCAACAAGCTGCGCCAGTTCCAGGAGCTGGGGCATCAGGTCATCTTCCTGATCGGTGACTTCACTGGCATGATCGGTGACCCGAGCGGCAAGAGTGCCACGCGCCCACCGCTGACCCGCGAGCAGGTGCTGGAGAACGCCGAGACCTACAAGCAGCAGGTCTTCAAGATCCTCGACCCGGCCAAGACTGAAGTCGCGTTCAACTCGACCTGGATGGACCAGCTGACCCCGGCGGACTTCATCCGTCTGGCATCGCAGTACACCGTTGCACGCATGCTCGAGCGTGATGACTTCGACAAGCGCTACACCACCAACCAGCCGATCGCCATTCATGAGTTCCTTTACCCGCTGGTGCAGGGTTACGACTCCGTGGCGCTGAAGGCGGATGTGGAGCTGGGAGGGACCGATCAGAAATTCAACCTGCTGATGGGGCGCGAGCTGCAGCGTTCCTATGGGCAGGAAGCACAGAACATCGTGACCATGCCATTGCTCGAAGGGCTTGATGGCGTGAAGAAGATGTCCAAGTCGCTGGGCAACTATGTCGGCATCCAGGAGGCGCCGGGTGTGATGTACAGCAAGCTGGTGTCGATCCCGGACACACTGATGTGGCGTTACTTCGAGCTGCTGAGCTTCCGCTCGATGGAAGAGATCGATCAATTCCGGGCCGACGTGGCCAATGGCGCGAACCCGCGTGACATCAAGATCAAGCTGGCCGAAGAGATCGTTGCGCGTTTCCATGGCGAGGAAGCGGCGGCCAATGCTCATCGCGCGGCGGGCAACCGCATGAAAGAGGGCGAGTTGCCGGAAGACCTGCCGGAGATTGAAGTGGCTGCTGCCGAGGACCTGCCGATAGCTGCGGTACTGAACCGTGCGGGCTTGGTCAAGAATTCGGCCCAGGCGCGTGACCTGCTCAATGGTGGGGCAGTGAAAGTCGATGGTGCGGTGGTCGACAAAGACTTCATCTTTGTCCTCGGCGCGACCCATGTGTGCCAGGCGGGTAAGAAGTCGTTTGCGCGGGTTACCC
>NZ_JABWRP020000011.1 GCF_014269035.2 Pseudomonas vlassakiae | reverse complement strand
GGCCTGACAGATAGCCGGGGCTGCAAAGCAGCCCCTTTACTGCACCAACTCCCCACACTGAGCTTCCCGCTGCATCGATTCCAGATTCCTTTCAATCGTCTCGCAGATGGTATCCATCTGGATCTGATGCTCACTGAAACGAAACGGACTTTGCAGGTCTGTCCCGATCCGCTCGATCGCCAGCAGCATGAACCCGACCACTGTCGATGCCAGCGGTGTGAACCAGCCCAGCGATTCCACCAGCCCCACCGGCACGATCAGGCAGAACAGGGTGATGAACAGCCGTGGAAAGTACACGTAAGGGTAGGGCAGTGGGGTGTTGGCGATCCGCTCCATGCCACCTTGGGCGTTGGACAGGTCCACCAGCGTCGACTCCAGCCGCGCCAGGCGAATGCTGTCCAGCCGCCCAGCCTGATATTCGCGTGCCAGCAACGCCGCCGAGCCGCTGAGAATATCGTTGGCGAAGTTGTTCGAACGGTTACGCCGCTCGAACTCGCCAGGCGGAATGAACGCCATCAGCTCGTCCGGGCAGGCCTCGCCCTTCAGGTGCGCCGCCAGGCAGTTCACATAGGCGATGTGCCGGCGCAGCAAGGTAGCCTTGACCGGGTTCGGTCCCTCTTCGCTGTCATCGATCAGCGTCAGCGTCTGCCGGGCGAAGCTGCGTGAACTGTTGACCAATGCCCCCCACAAGGTCCGCGCTTCCCACCAGCGGTTGTAGGCGCTGCTGTTGCGAAAGCTCACCAGCACCACCAGCGCCGAACCCAACAAGGTCAGTGGGATCAGCGGCAGGGTGAACTTGCTGTTGAAGAACAGCATGAAATCGATGGTGACCAGCACGTCCCAGAGCAGCAGCCAGAACAGCGACCAGCCGATGTAGCCGAAAGTCTTGACGACCAGGCGGTATTTGCGGGCGATGACGTCTTTCACACGAGCTGCCTCGAAAAAGCCGGGGATGCAGGATGGGACGTCGAGTGGCGGGTATGGTTCGGTGCTGTCCGCGAACAGGTGTTACTGGACGTGTTGTTTAAAAAGCGCGAAGCGTACTACACAGCTTTCGGATGCCGCTGACTAGAGTGTCGAAAAGAGAACTGGCATTGTCGATGCTTCTTCGTTTAGCGCATTTAAGCAGGAGCCGTGATGACGCCAAATCTGATTCCTTTCGACATGGCAAACCTCCTGGATTGCGAAGAGGCAATCGAGCAGTACCTGATGCAGGTGATGAAAGATGGCAACTCTGCCGAGCTTGCCCGGGCGCGGCTTCACATCGACAGAGCCCGGACGCGCAATGCCGTGATCAACCGAGCTGCTGTTTCATCTGCACCAACGCTACCCGCTTGCCATCCTGAGCCTGCCGCTGCGCAAGGCCGGTGAAACCCGCCTGACTGCAAATGTTGATCAAGGCTTGCTCGCTACCGCCACATAACCCTTGACTGCAGCAGGTGCGTTGTGTGGCTTGCCCTTGTGCGCCAGGTACTGGAAGCGCCGCCATTCCTTGTCGATTTCGTTGTACGACATGAACACGCTGACCCGCGCCTTGTCGGCCAGGTCCGGGCGGCTGCGGGCATCGATCCCGTCCTTGGCGATGAAGGCTACGTTCATCCCCACCACCTTGCCATCATCGGCAAATACCGGGCCGCCAGACATGCCTTTGGTGATGGGGCCGTCATGCACTGAGTAGAAGACGCTGCCTGGTGTACCTTTCAGACGCACGAGGGAGTCGAGCGTGCGCCCCTTGCCTTGCACCGGCATCATCATGCTGTTGAAGCCGACCGCCGTCACCGACTCGCCAGGCACGAACTGGCGCCACTGCGGCACCTTGCTGGCCTTGTGCTTGAAGAACACCACATCACCCAGCCCTTCATGCACCACGTTGCGCAGGAACGGGGTGTGCTTGGCGGTGACGGCGTAGTCTTCGTTCCACTGGATGGCGCTGGCCATCAGCAGCATCGGGAGGGGGGCACCGGAAGTAACGACAAAAGCCTGGTCGTAGACGGGGTCTGAAACGTAAGCGGTTGGCATTCCATTGCACCCACTGAGCAGCATCATTGCTGCCAGACAGGGCGCGGTTTTGTTCATGGGTCACGCAGTGTTAATGGGTAAGGGGGCGCAACTATGGCGAAGAGCCATCACGGCATCAATACTTTTGGCATATAACCGACGAATGACAGCTTATGGCCATCAATGTCTTGGCGGCCAATAGATTCGTTGGATACCTGGAGGGCACGTGGTCGTGGGCGTGGCGTCAAAAAGCGGGTTGGTTTATCAGGTTTAATGAACTGGGTTGAATTGAGCTGCATTGAGCTGCATTGAGCTGCAAATATGGCGTGATGCTCGAAGCATTGGGGGGCCGGACCCTGTTCGTCTGCGCTATCGAGAGCTGCTGAACGAAGCAATCAATGCCGTGGTGCGCGAGGGTCTGACTGCGGATCAGGTGGTGGCTGGGCTGGATCTGCCTGAAGCAGAGAAAGTGCAGTTTGCGCCATTGCTGCGCGGCGAACTGGATATTCTGGCGCTGCACAACTGCGCCCGTTACAGGTTGGGCCTGAATCAGGTGAAGGCATGGATTGATGCCGGTCGTCCCTGCTGAGGCCGAGCAAGCCGTGAGCTGCCCAGTAGCCCTGTCAGGGGGAAACGCCAGGCACAAAAAAACCGACCATAAGGTCGGTTTTTTCCGGATTTTGGTGCCCCGAGGGAGACTCGAACTCCCACTCCTTTCGAAAACGGATTTTGAATCCGCCGCGTCTACCAATTCCGCCATCAGGGCTTGTGGCGCGCAGTATAGAGAGGTGCTCGTGGTCGGTCAATCGGCTTTCATGGTCAATTTTCACACATTGGGCTAAACTTCCCGGCCCTGTCGAACCCGAACATCATCATGCGCGTCGCCGATTTTTCCTTCGAACTCCCCGATTCCCTGATCGCCCGCCACCCTCTGGCCGAGCGCCATGGCAGCCGTCTGCTGGTCCTCGATGGCCCGAGCGGGGCGTTGGCGCACAAGCAATTCCCCGATCTGCTCGACTACCTGCGGCCGGGCGACCTGATGGTGTTCAACAACACCCGGGTGATTCCGGCGCGGTTGTTTGGCCAGAAAGCCTCCGGCGGCAAGCTGGAAGTCCTGGTCGAGCGTGTACTCGACAGCCACCGTGTGCTGGCCCATGTACGTGCCAGCAAGGCGCCGAAAGAAGGCGCAGTGATCCTCATCGATGGCGGTGGCGAGGCGGAGATGGTCGCCCGCCACGACACGCTGTTCGAACTGCGCTTCACCGAAGAGGTGCTGCCGCTGCTCGATCGTGTCGGGCACATGCCGTTGCCGCCCTATATCGACCGCCCCGACGAAGGCGCCGACCGTGAGCGCTACCAGACCGTGTACGCCGAACGCGCCGGTGCGGTGGCCGCGCCGACTGCCGGCCTGCACTTCGACGAGGCGCTGCTGGAGCAGATCGCCGCCAAGGGCGTCGAGCGTGCCTTCGTCACCTTGCACGTGGGTGCTGGTACTTTCCAGCCAGTGCGGGTCGACAAGATCGAAGACCACCACATGCACAAGGAATGGCTCGAAGTGAGCCAGGACGTGGTCGACGCCATCGAGGCCTGCCGCGCCCGTGGCGGCCGGGTGATCGCAGTCGGTACCACCAGCGTGCGCTCGCTGGAGAGCGCAGCGCGCGATGGCGTGCTCAAGGCCTTCAGCGGTGATACCGACATCTTCATCTACCCGGGTCGGCCATTCCATGTGGTCGATTGCCTGGTCACCAACTTCCACCTGCCGGAGTCCACGCTGCTGATGCTGGTCTCGGCCTTCGCCGGTTACCCCGAGACCATGGCTGCCTACGCGGCGGCGGTTGACCAGGGTTACCGCTTCTTCAGTTACGGTGATGCCATGTTCATCACCCGCAATCCGGCGCCACGCGGCCCAGAGGATCAAGCATGAGTCGCACCTGTCGAATGTCGTTCGAACTGCTGGCCACCGACGGCAAGGCCCGTCGTGGCCGGCTGACCTTCCCCCGTGGCACGGTCGAGACCCCGGCGTTCATGCCGGTGGGCACCTATGGCACGGTCAAGGGCATGCTGCCGCGTGACATCGAGGCCATCGGCGCCGAAATCATCCTCGGCAACACCTTCCACCTGTGGCTGCGCCCGGGTACCGAGGTGATCAAGAAGCACAACGGCCTGCATGACTTCATGCAGTGGAAAGGCCCTATCCTCACCGATTCCGGTGGCTTCCAGGTGTTCAGCCTGGGCGCCATGCGCAAGATCAAGGAGGAAGGCGTGACCTTCGCCTCGCCCGTCGACGGCTCCAAGGTGTTCATGGGCCCGGAAGAGTCCATGCAGGTGCAGCGTGACCTGGGCTCGGACATCGTCATGATTTTCGACGAGTGCACGCCGTACCCGGCCGAGCACGACGTGGCGCGCACCTCCATGGAACTGTCGCTGCGCTGGGCCCAACGCTCGAAGAATGCCCACGCCGACAACACGGCGGCACTGTTCGGTATCGTCCAGGGTGGCATGTACCAGGACCTGCGCATGCGCTCGCTGGAAGCCCTGGAAAACATCGGTTTCGACGGCCTGGCCATTGGTGGCCTGTCGGTTGGCGAGCCGAAGCACGAAATGATCAAGGTGCTCGACTACCTGCCGGGCCAGATGCCTGCTGACAAACCTCGTTACCTTATGGGGGTAGGCAAACCGGAAGATCTGGTTGAGGGTGTGCGCCGCGGCGTCGACATGTTCGACTGCGTGATGCCCACGCGCAACGCGCGCAACGGCCATCTGTTCGTCGATACAGGGGTGATCAAGATCCGCAACGCGTTCCATCGCCATGATGATTCGCCGCTGGATCCGACCTGTGACTGCTACACCTGCACCAACTTCTCCCGCGCTTATCTGCATCATCTGGACAAGTGTGGCGAAATGCTGAGCAGCATGCTGAATACCATCCACAACTTGCGCCATTACCAGCGCTTGATGGCCGGTTTACGCGAGGCTATTCAACAGGGTAAATTGGCCGCCTTTGTCGACGCCTTCTACGCCAAACGCGGGCTGCCTGTGCCGCCTTTGGACTGACTGTTCGCATCCATTATTAGAACATTACATTAGGAGTGCCCAATGAGCTTCTTGATCCCCGCCGCTTACGCGGACGCTGCAGCACCCGCCGCTGGCCCAGCCGGCACCGGTTTCGAATGGATTTTCCTGGTCGGTTTCCTGGTCATCTTCTACCTGATGATCTGGCGCCCGCAGGCCAAGCGCGCCAAAGAGCAGAAGAACCTGCTGAGCAACTTGCAGAAAGGTGATGAAGTTGTCACCAACGGCGGCATCGCCGGCAAGATCGTCAAAGTTTCCGATGACTTCGTGGTCCTGGAAGTTTCCGACACCGTCGAACTGAAGTTCCAGAAGGGTGCCATCGCGGCCACCCTGCCAAAGGGTACGCTCAAGGCTATCTGAGTTACCGGTTTCATTTTTCCAGTCGGGGCGCGCAAAGCGCCCCGCGTCTTGAACGGGCGGCGTGATGCTGAACAAATACCCTCTGTGGAAATACGCACTGATCCTGGTGGTACTGGCGATCGGTTTCATTTATTCCGCTCCCAACCTCTACCCGGATGATCCGGCGGTGCAGATCAGCGGTGCCAGCTCGGCGCTGCGGGTCAACCAGGCCGACCTCGATCGCGTCAGCAAGGCGCTGGTCGATGCCGGTATCACCGTCAAGGGCGCGAGCCTGGGTGAGAAGGGCAGTGGGCTGATTCGCCTGACCAACCAGGAAGATCAACTGCCAGCCAAGGATGTCGTGCGCAAGGCACTGGGCGATGATTATGTCGTGGCCCTGAACCTGGCCCAGACGACCCCGCAATGGCTGCGCAACCTGGGTGCAAGCCCGATGAAGCTGGGCCTGGACCTGTCCGGTGGTGTGCACTTCCTGCTCGAAGTGGACATGGACAAGGCGATGAGCGCCCGCATGAAAGTCTACGAAGGCGAGGTCAAGACCTTGCTGCGCAAAGAGCGCATCCGCTACCGCAGTCTGCCGCAGCAGGATGGCGGCGTAATGCTGGGCTTCGCTGACGATGCTACCCGCGAGCAGGCACGCGCCCTGATCCGCAAGAATTTCAATGACTTCGACCTGACCACCACCGAGCGCAACGAGCTCGCCGTGCTGCGTCTGGCGCTGACCCAGGCGAAAGTCGCCGAGATCCGCGAGTACTCGATCAAGCAGAACCTGACCACCGTGCGCAACCGTGTGAACGAGCTGGGCGTGGCCGAGCCGCTGGTGCAGCGCCAAGGCGCCAACCGCATCGTGGTCGAGCTGCCGGGCGTGCAGGACACCGCCGAAGCCAAGCGTATCCTCGGTAAAACCGCCAACCTGGAGTTCCGCTTCGGTGCCGAGCCGGGCGCTTCCAAGGCCACTACCGAGGTCTTCGAGTTCCGTGAAGGCAACCGTTCCGCTGCTGTCGAGCGCGGCCTGATCATCACCGGTGACCAGGTTACCGATGCCCAGGCCAGCTTCGACGAGCATGGTCGGCCGCAGGTGAACATTCGCCTGGATGGCCACGGTGGCGAGCTGATGAGCCGCGCCACCCGCAGCAACGTTGGCCGCAGCATGGCGGTGATCTTCATCGAGCAGAAGCCGGTCACTCGCTACGTCAAGCAGACTGTCGATGGCGTCGAGAAGGACGTTGCCGTACAGAGCTTCCAGGAAGAGAAAAAGATCATCAGCCTGGCGACCATCCAGTCGCCACTGGGTAGCCAGTTCCGTATCACCGGCCTGAACGGCCAGGGTGAGTCGTCGGAACTGGCCCTGCTGCTGCGTGCCGGTGGTCTGGCTGCGCCGATGTACTTCGCCGAAGAACGTACCATTGGTCCAAGCCTGGGTGCCGACAACATCACCAAGGGTATCGATGCGTCGCTGTGGGGCATGCTGTTCGTCTCGCTGTTCATCATCGCCATCTACCGCGGCTTCGGCGTGATCGCCACTGTTGCCCTGGCGGGCAACATGGTCCTGCTGCTGGCGCTGATGTCGCTGTTGGGCGCGACCCTGACCCTGCCAGGCATCGCCGGTATCGTGTTGACCATGGGTATGGCGGTGGACGCCAACGTGCTGATCTTCTCGCGTATCCGTGAGGAGCTGAATGCCGGTATGTCGGTGCAGCGCGCCATTCACGAAGGTTTCAACCGCGCCTATACCGCGATCATCGACGCCAACCTGACCAGCCTGCTGGTCGGCGGCATCCTGTTCGCCATGGGTACCGGCCCGGTCAAGGGCTTCGCGGTCACCATGTCCCTCGGGATTTTCACCTCGATGTTCACCGCCGTCATGGTGACCCGTGCAATGGTCAACCTGACCTGCGGCGGGCGTGACATCAAGAAGCTGTGGGTTTGAGGGAGCTGCGATGAAAACCATCAACTTCATGGGCGTGCGCAATGTCGCGTTCGCCGTCACCGTGCTCCTCACCGTGCTGGCGCTGTTCAGCTGGTGGCAGAAGGGCCTGAACTTCGGCCTGGACTTCACCGGCGGTACGCTGATCGAGCTGACCTACGAGCGCCCGGCCGACCTCAAGGCGGTACGTGCCGAGCTGGTCGACTCCGGCTTCCACGAGGCCGTGGTGCAGAGCTTTGGCGCCACCACCGACCTGCTGGTGCGCATGCCGGGCGATGACCCGCAGCTGGGCAACAAGGTTGCTGCCGCGCTGCAGAAGGTCGGTGGCGACAACCCAGCCACCATCAAGCGCGTCGAGTTCGTCGGCCCGCAGGTGGGTGAAGAGCTGCGCGACCAGGGCGGCCTCGGCATGCTCCTGGCATTGGGTGGCATCCTCATCTACCTGGCCTTCCGCTTCCAGTGGAAGTTCGCCGTGGGCGCGATCGTCTCGCTGATCCACGACGTGGTGGTGACCTTGGGTATCCTGTCGTTCTTCCAGATCACCTTCGACCTTACGGTGCTGGCGGCGGTACTGGCGATCATCGGCTACTCGCTGAACGACACCATCGTCGTCTTCGACCGCGTACGTGAGAACTTCCGTGTGATGCGCAAGGCCTCGCTGATCGAGAACATCAACGTCTCGACCACCCAGACCCTGCTGCGCACCATCGCCACCTCGGTGTCGACCTTGCTGGCGATCGCTGCGCTGCTGTTCTTCGGCGGCGACAATCTGTTCGGCTTCTCGCTGGCGCTGTTCATCGGTGTCATGGCCGGTACCTACTCGTCGATCTACATCGCCAACGTGGTACTGATCTGGCTGAACCTGAACAGCGAAGACCTGATTCCGCCTGCGAAAAACGAAGGTGTGGATGAGCGTCCTTAAGGATTAGTCCTACGCCGTTCGGCGACCAAAAAGGCGTGAGTGTTGAACTCACGCCTTTTTTTTCGCTCCAAGGCTGGGAGAAGGCGGGAAGGCTCCCGCAGGCAGGATCAGGAGGTTCATGTGAACAAATCAATGCTGGTAGGTGCTGTACTGGGTGCTGTCGGTGTGACTGCCGGAGGTGCTGTCGCAACCTACAGCTTGGTGAACAAAGGGCCTGAGTACGCGCAGGTCACCGACGTGCAACCGATCAAGCAACAGGTCAAAACCCCGCGTGAGGTCTGCAAGGACGTCACCGTTACGCGTCAGGCGCCGGTCAAGGACCAGCACCAGATCGCCGGTACCGTGGTCGGTGCCATTGCGGGTGGCTTGCTGGGTAACCAGATCGGTGGCGGCACCGGCAAGAAGATCGCCACCGTGGCCGGTGCGGTCGGTGGTGGTTATGCCGGTAACAAGGTGCAGGAAGGCATGCAGGAGCGTGATACCTACACGACCACGCAAACCCGCTGCAATACCGTCAACGACATCAGCGAGAAGGTGGTGGGCTACAACGTCAAGTACACCATCGGCGACCAGGTCGGCCAGGTGAAAATGGACCGCGAACCGGGTTCGACCATTCCGCTGGACAAAAATGGCAAGCTGATCCTCAGCGAAGCCGGGCAATGATTTCGGTCTTGCATTGCTTTTTGTGGGAGCGGCCTTGCGTCGCGAATGGACTGCGAAGCAGTCCCGGCAATTTATGATATGGCAGAGATCCCGGGGCCGCTTTGCGACCCTTTCGCGACGCAAGGCCGCTCCCACAAGGTGTGTGCAAGCTCTGGAAATCAGGCATAAAAAAAGCACCTCAATAGGTGCTTTTTTTGTGCCTGCGATCCGCGCTTAGCGCTTCATGCTTTCTGGCAGGTGTGGCTGGATAGCGGTCAGTACGGCCTTGAAGCACTTGATGTTGCCTGCAACGATGTGGCCCTTGTCGAGGAAGTCATGGCCACCGTTGAAGTCGCTCACCAGGCCACCGGCTTCCTGGATCAGCAGCACGCCTGCCGCCATGTCCCACTCCGACAGGCCCGACTCCCAGAAGGCGTCGAAACGGCCGGCGGCCACGTAGGCGAGGTCCAGGCTGGCGGAGCCGGCGCGGCGGATGCCGGCGGTCTGGCCAGTCAGGGCGCGGAACATGCCCAGGTAGTTGTCCAGGTCGGCCATCTGGTTGTCACGGAACGGGAAGCCGGTGCCCAGCAGGGCGCCGTCCAGGCTGGTGCGCGAGCTGACGCGCAGGCGACGGCCATTGAGCTGGGCGCCACGGCCGCGGCTGGCGGTGAATTCTTCCTGGCGAACCGGGTCGACGATCACGGCATGCTCGAGGCGGCCACGGTATTTGCAGGCGATGCTGACAGCGAAGTGCGGGATGCCGCGCAGGAAATTGGTGGTGCCGTCCAGCGGATCGATGATCCACAGATAGTCCTTGCCTTCTTCGCCGGTGCCGGCGTGCAGGCCGGTTTCTTCACCTTGGATGGAGTGGTTCGGGTAGGCCTTGCGCAGGGCGTTGACGATGCTCTGCTCGGCGGCACGATCCACTTCGGAGACGTAGTCCTTGGCCTCTTTCTCGTCGACCTTGATGCTATCCAGGCGTTCGATGGAGCGGAAAATCAGTTCACTGGCGCTGCGAGCGGCGCGCAGGGCGATATTCAGCATAGGCTGCATGGGCGGGTCACCTGGAGATGTTAAAGAAGAAAGCCGGACATTCTAACAGAAAAGTTTGGCGGCAGAAGTGTCACATTTGCTTTCGTGGCGTTACGCTGGTCGGTTCTGTAAGATCGTTTTCCCCCAAACCTGCATCTGAGAGCACAACACCTTGCTGCAAAATATTCGTGTTGTTCTGGTCAATACCAGCCACCCCGGCAACATCGGCGGCGCTGCGCGTGCCATGAAAAACATGGGCTTGTCGCGTCTGGTGCTGGTGCAGCCAAAAGAGTTCCCGTCCGGCGACGCCACCGCGCGGGCTTCGGGCGCCGACGATATCCTGGCCAATGCCCAGGTGGTCGACAGCCTTGAAGACGCGTTGGTCGGGTGCAATCTGGTCATGGGCACCAGTGCTCGTGAGCGCAGCATCCCCTGGCCGTTGATCGACCCGCGCGAATGCGGGGCCAAGGCCGTGGAGCACGCCAACGGTGGTGAAGAGATCGCCCTGGTGTTCGGGCGTGAGCACGCCGGCCTGACCAACGAAGAACTGCAGCGATGTCACTTCCACGTGCACATTCCCTCGAACCCCGACTTCAGCTCGCTGAACCTTGCCGCCGCAGTCCAGGTGCTCTCCTATGAGGTGCGCATGGCCTGGCTGGCAGCCGAAGGCGCGCCTACCAAGGTCGAGAAGTTCGACGCCAACTCGCTGCGCAGCAACGAGCTGGCGACCATGGACGAAATGGAGCTGTTCTACGAACACCTGGAGAAAACCCTGGTGGACATCGGCTTCCTCGACCCCGAGAAGCCCAAGCACCTGATGCCGCGCCTGCGCCGGCTGTACGGGCGCAGCTCGGTAAATCGTTCGGAAATGAGCATTTTGCGCGGCATCCTCACCGAGACCCAGAAGGTCGCCCGGGGTGAGCCGCATAAACGGAAGGACTGACAGATGTTCGAACGTCTGCGTGAAGATATCCAGAGCGTATTCCATCGTGACCCGGCGGCACGCAATGCCTTCGAGGTGCTGACCTGCTATCCGGGCATGCACGCCATCTGGCTGCACCGCCTGGGCAATGCCTTGTGGAAGCGTGACTTCAAGTGGCTGGCGCGCCTGGTGTCGAACTTCGGTCGCTGGATGACCGGTATCGAGATCCATCCCGGCGCGACCATCGGTCGGCGCTTCTTCATCGACCATGGCATGGGTATCGTCATCGGTGAAACCGCCGAGATCGGCGACGATGTCACCCTTTATCAGGGGGTGACCCTGGGCGGCACCAGCTGGAACAAGGGCAAGCGTCACCCAACCCTGGAAAACGGTGTGGTGGTCGGGGCGGGTGCCAAGGTGCTTGGCCCGTTCACCGTCGGTGCCGGGGCCAAGATCGGCTCCAATGCCGTGGTGACCAAGGCGGTTCCGGCCGGCGCCACTGCGGTTGGCATCCCGGGGCGGATCATCGTCAGGAACAGCGAGGACACCGAGCTCGAGGCCAGGCGCAAGGCCATGGCCGAGAAGATCGGCTTCGATGCCTACGGTGTCAGCGGTGACATGCCGGACCCGGTAGCCCGCGCCATCGGTCAGATGCTTGATCATCTGCAGGCGGTCGACGAGCGGCTGGAGGGGATGTGCGGCGCGCTGACCAAGATGGGCAGTGACTATTGTGCCAAGGAGCTGCCGAAGTTGCCGGAAGATGACTTCGCGGTCGAAACCCAGGCGGCCCAGCGCGACACTCAGTCGCATTGATTGCGTCGCGGTGAAGTCACTCTGACATATGGGGCGTGTGCTCGCGCCCCATTGCTGCTACACTCGCGCCCGCCTCCCTGATGCAAACCCGACTAAAGCAGTAGGTCTAATAGTTGACTTAAATGCTCGGGAATCGCATACTCGCACACATCCCGTAACTCCCGTGGTACCCATTAGCCATGCGACTGACTACCAAAGGCCGATACGCCGTCACTGCCATGCTCGACCTGGCATTGCACGCGCAGCATGGGCCGGTGTCTTTGGCCGACATTTCCGAGCGCCAGGGCATTTCCCTCTCTTATCTGGAACAGCTGTTCGCCAAGCTGCGCCGCAGCAGCCTGGTTTCCAGTGTGCGCGGTCCGGGCGGTGGCTACCAGCTGTCGCGCGGCATGGAAACCATCCAGGTGGCCCAGGTCATCGACGCGGTCAACGAGTCGGTCGATGCCACCCGTTGCCAGGGCCTCGGGGATTGCCATGCCGGTGACACCTGCCTGACCCACCACCTGTGGTGCGACCTCAGCCAGCAGATTCACGAATTCCTCAGTGGCATCAGCCTGGCTGACCTTGTCATGCGCCGTGAGGTGCAGGAAGTCGCCCAGCGCCAGGACCTGCGGCGTGTCGCAGGCCGTACCGCCCTGCTGGACAAGATTGAGACGTCCGCCGTCGACTGACCGCTTAACAGTCACGAGCGACGCCACCGCCTGATAGGAGATACCCATGAAGTTGCCGATCTACCTCGATTACTCCGCTACCACGCCGGTCGACCCACGTGTCGCCCAGAAGATGGCCGACTGCCTGCTGGTCGACGGCAACTTCGGTAACCCGGCCTCGCGTTCCCACGTGTTCGGCTGGAAGGCCGAGGAAGCGGTCGAGAACGGCCGCCGCCAGGTTGCCGAGCTGATCAACGCCGACCCGCGCGAAATCGTCTGGACCAGCGGTGCCACCGAGTCCGACAACCTCGCCCTGAAAGGTGTGGCGCACTTCTATCAGACCAAGGGCAAGCACATCATCACCTCCAAGATCGAGCACAAGGCGGTCCTGGATACCGCTCGCCAGCTCGAGCGCGAAGGTTTCGAAGTCACCTACCTGGAACCGGGCGAAGACGGCATCGTCACCCCGGCCATGGTCGAAGCCGCCCTGCGCGACGACACCATCCTGGTCTCGCTGATGCATGTGAACAACGAAGTCGGCTCGATCAACGATATCGCCGCCATCGGTGAGCTGACCCGTTCACGCGGCGTGCTGTTCCATGTCGACGCCGCCCAGTCCGCCGGCAAGGTCGAAATCGACCTGCAGAAGCTGAAGGTCGACCTGATGTCGTTCTCGGCGCACAAGGTCTACGGCCCCAAAGGCATCGGCGCGCTGTACGTCAGCCGCAAGCCGCGCGTGCGTCTGGAAGCCATCATCCACGGCGGTGGCCATGAGCGCGGCATGCGTTCGGGCACCCTGCCGACCCACCAGATCGTCGGCATGGGCGAGGCCTTCGCCATCGCCAAGCAGGAAATGGCCGCCGAGAACGTGCGCATCAAGGCCCTGAGCGACCGCTTCTTCAAGCAGGTCTCGGACCTCGAAGAGCTGTACGTCAACGGCAGCAAGACTGCCCGCGTGCCGCACAACCTGAACCTGAGCTTCAACTACGTCGAAGGCGAGTCGCTGCTGATGTCGCTGAAGGACATCGCCGTATCGTCCGGTTCGGCCTGTACCTCCGCTTCGCTCGAGCCGTCGTATGTACTGCGCGCTCTGGGCCGCAACGACGAGCTGGCGCACAGCTCGATCCGCTTCTCCTTCGGCCGCTTCACCACCGAAGAAGAAGTCGACTATGCCGCGCAGCAAGTCTGCATGGCCGTCAACAAACTGCGTGAGCTGTCGCCGCTGTGGGACATGTACAAAGACGGCGTTGACATCTCCAAGATCGAGTGGGCCGCCCACTAAGCAGTCGCCGGCAAGAGCGGCTCCCTGATGAGGAAGGAATTGCACCATGGCATACAGTGAAAAGGTCATCGACCACTACGAAAACCCACGCAACGTCGGCAAGATGAACGCCGAGGACCCGGATGTCGGTACCGGCATGGTCGGCGCCCCTGCGTGCGGTGACGTGATGCGTCTGCAGATCAAGGTCAACGAGCAAGGCATCATCGAAGACGCCAAGTTCAAGACTTACGGCTGCGGTTCGGCCATCGCTTCCAGCTCCCTCGCCACCGAGTGGATGAAGGGCAAGACCCTGGACGAAGCCGAAACCATCAAGAACACCCAGCTGGCGGAAGAACTGGCGTTGCCGCCAGTGAAGATCCACTGCTCGGTACTCGCCGAAGATGCCATCAAGGCAGCTGTTCGCGACTACAAGCAGAAGAAAGGCTTGATCTAAGCCGCCCGTTGCAAGGTAAGAGTCAAGGAGTTCCGATGGCTATCAGCATGACAGAAGCCGCCGCCAACCACATTCGCCGCT
Organism: Pseudomonas vlassakiae; assembly: GCF_014269035.2. Lineage (GTDB taxonomy): Bacteria > Pseudomonadota > Gammaproteobacteria > Pseudomonadales > Pseudomonadaceae > Aquipseudomonas > Aquipseudomonas vlassakiae. Next base: position 198,277 of record NZ_JABWRP020000011.1, on the reverse strand, counting down.
CCCTCGACGGGCGCGGCAAGGGTGAGGGCATTCGCCTGGGCGTGCGCACCACCGGCTGCTCGGGCCTGGCCTACGTGCTGGAGTTCGTCGACGAGCTGGCCGCGGAAGATCAGGTGTTCGAGAACCATGGCGTCAAGGTGATCATCGATCCCAAGAGCCTGGTCTACCTCGATGGCACCGAGCTGGACTTCGTCAAGGAAGGGTTGAACGAAGGCTTCAAGTTCAACAACCCCAACGTGCGCGGTGAGTGTGGCTGCGGCGAAAGCTTCAACGTCTGAGGCTGGCCGTGGGTACTCCTTGTCATTTCGCTCTGTTTGACCTCCAGCCCAGCTTCCGCCTGGACCTCGACAAACTGGCCACTCGCTACCGCGAGCTGGCGCGCGAGGTCCATCCGGACCGCTTCGCCGACGCCTCCGAGCGCGAGCAGCGGGTAGCGCTGGAAAAGTCGGCGGCGCTCAACGACGCCTACCAGACCCTGCGCAGTGCGCCGCGCCGTGCCCGCTACCTGCTGGCTATCGGTGGCCACGAAGTGCCCCAGGAAGTCACGGTCCATGACCCTGATTTCCTGATGCAGCAGATGCAATGGCGCGAAGAGCTCGAAGAGCTGCAGGATGAAGCCGACCTCGACGGCGTGGCGGTGTTCAAGAAGCGCCTGAAGGTCGCCCAGGACACGCTCAACGAGGATTTCGCCGCCTGCTGGGACGTGCCTGCCGAGCGCGACAAGGCCGAGCGCCTGATGCGCCGCATGCAGTTCCTCGACAAGCTCGCCCAAGAAGTGCGCCAACTGGAAGAGCGCCTCGACGATTAACCCGGCGTCGCCCGTGATGACGCCTAAGGTATTCAGATAAGCATGGCCCTACTGCAGATCGCCGAACCCGGTCAAAGCCCCCAGCCACACCAGCGCCGCCTGGCGGTGGGGATCGACCTGGGTACCACCAATTCACTGGTCGCTGCCGTGCGCAGCGGTCGCAGCGAGCCCCTGCCCGATGCGCAGGGCAACGTCATTCTGCCGTCGGCAGTGCGTTACCTGGCCGGTCACAGCGAAGTCGGCCTGGCCGCGCGCGAAGCCGCTTCCAGCGACCCGCTGAACACCGTGCTGTCGGTCAAGCGCCTGATGGGTCGTGGCCTGGCTGACGTCAAGCAGCTCGGCGAACAGCTGCCGTACCGCTTCATCGGCGGCGAGTCGCACATGCCGTTCATCGACACCATCCAGGGGCCGAAAAGCCCGGTGGAAGTGTCCGCCGACATCCTCAAGGTGCTGCGCGAGCGTGCCGAAGCCACCCTGGGTGGCGAGCTGGTGGGCGCGGTGATCACCGTGCCGGCCTATTTCGACGACGCCCAGCGCCAGGCTACCAAGGATGCCGCGCGCCTGGCCGGCCTGAGCGTGCTGCGCCTGCTCAACGAGCCGACCGCCGCGGCCGTGGCCTATGGCCTGGACCAGAACGCCGAAGGCCTGGTGGCCATCTATGACCTGGGTGGCGGCACCTTCGATATTTCCATCCTGCGCCTGACTGCCGGCGTGTTCGAAGTGCTGGCCACCGGTGGCGATACCGCGCTGGGTGGCGACGATTTCGACCACGCCATTGCGGGCTGGATCATCGAGCAGGCCGGCCTGTCCGCCGATCTCGATCCGGCCACCCAGCGTCAGTTGCTGCAGGCCGCCTGCGCTGCCAAGGAAGCCCTGACCGATGCCGACACCGTCCGCGTCAGCCACGGCGCCTGGGCGGGCGAGCTGAGCCGCGCCGCCTTCGAAGCCATGATCGAGCCCCTGGTTGCCCGCAGCCTGAAAGCCTGCCGCCGCGCCGTGCGCGACAGTGGCATCGAGCTGGAAGAGGTGGGCGCAGTGGTGATGGTCGGTGGTTCGACCCGTGTGCCGCGTGTTCGGGAAGCCGTGGGCGCGCTGTTTGGTCGCACCCCGCTGACTTCGATCGACCCTGACCAGGTAGTGGCCATTGGCGCCGCCATCCAGGCCGATACCCTGGCCGGCAACCGCCGCGAAGGTGGCGAACTGCTGCTGCTCGATGTCATCCCGCTGTCCCTGGGTCTTGAGACCATGGGCGGGCTGATGGAGAAGGTGATCCCGCGCAACACCACGATTCCGGTGGCCCGTGCCCAGGAATTCACCACCTATAAAGATGGCCAGTCGGCCATGATGATCCATGTTCTGCAGGGCGAGCGCGAGCTGATCAGCGATTGCCGCTCCCTGGCGCGCTTCGAGTTGCGCGGCATTCCAGCCATGGTGGCTGGCGCCGCCAAGATTCGCGTGACCTTCCAGGTCGACGCCGACGGCCTGCTCAGCGTTGCTGCCCGTGAACTGGGTTCGGGCGTGGAGGCCAGCATTCAGGTCAAGCCGTCCTACGGCCTGACCGATGGCGAGATCGCCCGCATGCTCAAGGACTCCTTCGAGCACGCCGGTTCCGACAAGCAGGCGCGCCAGCTGCGTGAGCACCAGGTTGACGGCGAACGCCTGCTCGAAGCGGTGCAGGGCGCCCTGGATGCTGACGGTGACCGCCTGCTCAGCGAAGAAGAGCGGGTCGCCATCGAGTATCAGATGCAAGAATTGCGTGATTTGCTCAGCGGCACCGATGGCGCAGCCATCGAGCAGCAGACCAAGCGTCTGTCGCAGGTGACCGATGCCTTTGCCGCCCGCCGCCTTGATTCGACGGTCAAAGCCGCACTGGCCGGGCGCAACCTGAATGAGATCGAGGAGTAACCGATGCCCCAGGTGATTTTCCTGCCGCACGAGAAGTTCTGCCCGGACGGGCTGGTGGTCGAGGTAGAGCCAGGAACCAACATCCTGGAGTTGGCCCACGAGCACCACATCGAGATGGAAAGCGCGTGCGGCGGTGTGTGCGCCTGCACCACCTGCCACTGCATCGTGCGCGAAGGCTTCGACTCGCTCGAGGAGGCCGACGAGCTGGAAGAGGATATGCTGGACAAGGCCTGGGGCCTGGAGGCGCAGTCGCGCCTGGCCTGCCAGGTGATCGTCGGTGAAGATGACCTCACCATCGAGATTCCGAAGTATTCGCTCAACCACGCTGCCGAAGCGCCGCACTGAGGTTTGCCCGATGAGCCTGAAATGGATTGATGTACTTGAGATCGCCATCCAGCTTGCGGAAAGCAAGCCGGACGTCGATCCTAGATATGTGAATTTCGTCGATCTGCACCGTTGGGTGCTGGCCCTGCCAGAGTTCAGCGACGATCCGTCACGTGGCGGTGAGAAAGTGCTCGAGGCCATCCAGGCGGCCTGGATCGAAGAAGCCGACTAAGCGTGACGCTGCAGGTTAGGCAATCCCCTGGAACCCGCGTATAATTCGCGGGTTTAATTTTTCGTAACACTCAATATTCTGGAGTTTTCCATGGCTGTTCAACGTACTTTCTCGATCATCAAGCCTGACGCCGTTGCCAAGAACGTCATCGGCAAGATCACTACCCGCTTCGAAGAAGCCGGCCTGAAAATCGTTGCCTCGAAAATCAAGCAACTGTCCAAAGCCGAAGCCGAAGGCTTCTACGCCGAGCACAAAGAGCGCGGCTTCTTCGCTGACCTGGTTGCCTTCATGACTTCCGGTCCGGTCGTTGTTCAGGTTCTGGAAGGCGAAAACGCCATCGCTCTGAACCGTGAGCTGATGGGCGCTACCAACCCGAAAGAAGCTGCTCCTGGCACCATCCGTGCCGACTTCGCCGAATCGATCGACGCCAACGCCGTTCACGGTTCGGACTCCGAAGCTGCTGCCGCTCGCGAGATCGCTTACTTCTTCGCTGCTACCGAGGTAACCACTCGCTAAGCGAAAGCTTACGGGTGAGGGTGAATCCATGACGACATCTACTGGCAAGATCAACCTGTTGGGGCTGACCCAGCCGGAAATGGAAAAGTTCTTCGACTCGATAGGGGAGAAGCGCTTCCGTGCCGGCCAGGTGATGAAATGGATTCACCATTTTGGCGTGTCCGACTTTGCGGCCATGACCAACGTAGGCAAGGCCTTGCGCGAAAAGCTCGAGGCCGTTGCCGAGATTCGCCCCCCGGAAGTGGTCAGTGAAGACATTTCCGCCGACGGCACCCGCAAGTGGGTGATCCGCGTTGCCTCCGGCAGCTGCGTCGAGACCGTCTACATCCCCACCGACGACCGCGGTACCCTCTGCGTCTCGTCGCAAGCCGGCTGCGCCCTGGACTGCAGCTTCTGCTCCACCGGCAAGCAAGGCTTCAACAGCAACCTTACCGCCGCCGAGGTGATCGGCCAGGTGTGGCTTGCGAACAAATCCTTCGGGACCGTCCCGGCCAAGATCGACCGCGCAATTACCAACGTGGTCATGATGGGCATGGGCGAGCCCCTGCTGAACTTCGACAACGTCATCGCCGCCATGCACATCATGATGGATGACCTGGGCTATGGCATTTCCAAGCGTCGCGTCACCCTGTCCACCTCGGGCGTGGTGCCGATGATCGACGAACTGGCCAAGCACATCGACGTGTCCCTGGCGCTGTCGCTGCATGCGCCGAACGACGAGCTGCGCAACAAGTTGGTGCCGATCAACAAGAAGTACCCGCTGAAGATGCTGCTGGAGTCGTGCATGGGCTACATGTCGACCCTGGGCGGCAAGCGCGTGCTGACCATCGAGTACACCCTGCTCAAGGACGTCAACGACCAGCCCGAGCATGCGGCGCAGATGATCGAGCTGCTGCGCGACGTACCGTGCAAGATCAACCTGATCCCATTCAACCCGTTCCCGCATTCGGGTTACGAGCGGCCGAGCAACAACGCCATCCGCCGCTTCCAGGACCTGCTGCACCACGGTGGTTTCAACGTCACCACCCGTACCACCCGTGGCGACGATATCGACGCCGCCTGTGGTCAGCTGGTCGGCCAGGTCAACGACCGCACCCGCCGCAGCGAGCGCTACATCGCCGTCCGCCAGTTGTCCGCTGACGCCGAGCTGCAAGACAGCGCCGTGCGCCACTGAGTCCGGCCTTGCCATGAGCCTGCGCGCCGCGCTGTCGATCCTTGCGCTTTTGCTGCTGGCCGGCTGCGTGTCGGGCGGCGCGAGCGATCCCCTGGCCAACCGCCAGGGGCGGGCAGAGGCAGGGCGTGCCTACACGCAGCTTGGCCTGGGTTATTTGCAACAAGGTTTGACCCAGCAAGCCAAGGCCCCCTTGGCCAAGGCCCTGGCGCTGGATGCTGCGGATGCCGACGCTCACGCCGCCATGGCTCTGGTGTTCCAGGCCGAAGGCGAGCCAGCTCTTGCCCAGGCGCACTTCGAAAAAGCCCTTGCAGCCCGCCCGGGTGACACGCGAATTCGCAACAACTACGGCAGTTTCCTATATGCTCAGCAACGTTTCGCCGAAGCCGAGCAGATGTTTCGCCTGGCCAGTGCCGATACCCTGTATCCTGAGCGTTCGCGGGTGTACGAGAACCTTGGCCTGACGGCCCTGGAGCTCGACGATCGCGACCAGGCACATGCGTATCTGACCAAGGCCCTGCAACTCAACCGACGCCAGCCCAGAGCGTTGCTGGAAATGGCTGAGTTGTCCTTCGAAAACAGGCATTATGTGCCGGCCCGGGATTACTACGATCGTTTCAGCCAGTTGAGCGATCACAACGCCCGTAGCCTTTTGCTGGGCAGCCGCCTTGCCCGGGTATTCGGCGAGCAGGGCACCCTGGCCGATCTGGGCCAGCAATTACAACGACTTTATCCCGGTACGCCGGAATATCAGCAATACCTGTCGGAGCAACGATGAAAGCCGCGCATCCCGAAGTAGCAGCAGCGACTGGCCAGAACCCCGGTGAGCTGTTGCGCCAGGCCCGCGAGAAACGGGAGTGGTCGCAAGCCGAGGTGGCCCGCAAGCTCAACCTCACCGTAAGTTCGCTGAACCACGTGGAAACCGGCGCCTTCGACAAGCTGCCAGGGCATACTTTCGCGCGTGGTTACATTCGCGCCTACGCCAAGTTGATGGACATGGACCAGGCGCCGCTGGTCGAGGCCTTCGACCAGTACACCGGTACCCATGCCAAGGGCAGTGATGTGCACTCCCTGGGCCGTATCGAAGAGCCAGTGCGGCTTTCGCACAACATCATGCGTGGCGTCACCTTGCTGCTGCTGGTTGCAGTGGTCGGCGGCAGCTTCATCTGGTGGCAGGATCAGGGCAGCTTGAAAGGCAAGGACCTGGCCAAGATGGCGCTGGAGCACGTGGAAGTCGAAAGTGCCGACGGCACCACCCAGATTCACCCACTGGACGAACCTGAAGACCAGGCAGTGACCGCGGGCCAGCAGCCTGAAAGCGCACCGCTGGCGCTGGAGCAGGCCCCCGCCGAGGCGGCAGCCGAAACCACCGGCGAGGCCGCCCCGGCTGCGACTGCACCGGCGCCCGCGCCTGCTCCTGTTCAGGTGCAGCAGGCACCGGTCCATGCTGTCGCACCCGCCCCGGCCCCTGCGGCTCCGGTGGCACCGTCAACGTCGGCCGCGGCAGTCGCCAGCGTGCCGGCCACCGCTGCTGAGCCTGCCGCGCCTGTGGCCGTGCCGGCCGGCAGCGCCAAGGTTGCAATCCAGTTCACCGCCGATTGCTGGACCCAGGTGTCCGATGGCAACGGCAAGGTGCTGTTCAGCGCGATCAAGCGCAAAGGGGACAACCTCGAGCTGACCGGCAAGCCGCCGTTCGCGGTCCGCCTGGGCTTTGCCCGTGGCGCCCAGGTCAGCTACAACGGCCAGGCCGTCGATGTGGCCCCATTCACCAGTGGCGAGACCGCTCGCCTGAAGTTGGGACAGTAAGTCATGCACGGCGAATCTCCGATCAAACGTCGCGAATCCCGCAAAATCTGGGTCGGCAATGTGCCGGTGGGGGGGGATGCCCCCATCGCGGTGCAGAGCATGACCAACACCGACACCAACGATGTGATGGCCACCGTGGCGCAGATCCAGCGCCTGGTCGACGCCGGCGTCGACATCGTCCGCGTCTCGGTACCCGACATGGACGCCGCCGAGGCGTTCGGCAAGATCAAGCAGCTGGTCAGTGTGCCGCTGGTTGCCGATATCCATTTCGACTACAAGATCGCCCTGCGTGTGGCCGAGCTTGGCGTCGATTGCCTGCGCATCAACCCGGGCAATATCGGCCGTGAAGACCGCGTGCGGGCGGTGGTGGACGCTGCCCGCGACCGGGGTATCCCGATCCGCATCGGCGTCAACGCCGGTTCTTTGGAAAAGGACCTGCAGAAGAAGTACGGCGAGCCGACCCCGGCCGCGCTGGTCGAGTCGGCCCTGCGTCACGTCGAGCACCTTGATCGCCTGGACTTCCAGGACTTCAAGGTCAGCGTCAAGGCCTCCGACGTGTTCATGGCCGTCGAAGCGTATCGCCTGCTGGCCAAGCAGATCATCCAGCCGCTGCACCTGGGGATCACCGAAGCCGGTGGCCTGCGCTCGGGGACAGTGAAATCTGCCGTCGGCCTCGGTATGCTGCTGGCCGAAGGCATTGGCGATACCATCCGTATCTCGCTGGCGGCCGACCCGGTCGAGGAAGTGAAGGTCGGCTACGACATTCTCAAGTCGCTGCACCTGCGTTCGCGGGGCATCAACTTCATCGCCTGCCCGAGCTGCTCGCGGCAGAACTTCGACGTGGTCAAGACCATGAACGAGCTCGAAGGGCGCCTGGAAGACCTGCTGGTGCCACTGGACGTGGCGGTGATCGGCTGCGTGGTCAACGGCCCTGGCGAAGCCAAGGAGTCCCACGTGGGGTTGACCGGTGGTACGCCGAACCTGGTCTACATCGACGGCAAGCCGGCGCAGAAGCTGACCAATGACAACCTGGTCGATGAGCTGGAAAAGCTCATCCGCCAGAAAGCGGCCGAAAAGGTCGAGGCTGACGCGGCGCTGATTGCCCGCAGCTGACACACAGATTCGTAAGGACTTTTCGTGAGCAAATCGCTGCAAGCCATCCGTGGCATGAACGACATCCTGCCAGAGCAGTCGCCACTCTGGCGCTACTTCGAAGGCACCGTCGCCGGCCTGCTGGACACCTATGGGTACAGCCAGATCCGCACGCCGATCGTCGAGTTCACCGAGCTGTTCAAGCGCTCCATTGGTGAAGTCACCGACATCGTCGAAAAAGAGATGTACACCTTCGAGGACCGCAACGGCGATTCGCTCACCCTGCGCCCTGAAGGCACCGCCGCCTGCGTGCGGGCTGTGCTGGAGCATGGCATCACCGGCAACGGCCAGGTGCAGAAGCTCTGGTACATCGGCCAGATGTTCCGCCACGAGCGCCCACAGAAGGGGCGCTATCGGCAGTTCCACCAGATCGGTGTGGAAGTGTTCAACCTGGACGGCCCGGACATCGACGCCGAGCTGATCATGCTGACCTGGCGCCTGTGGGGCCTGCTGGGCATCCAGGATGCGGTCAAGCTCGAACTCAACAGCCTGGGCACCAGTGAAGCCCGCGCCCGTTACCGTGACGCGCTGGTCGAGTTCCTCTCGGCGCGCCTGGAGCAGCTCGACGAAGACAGCCAGCGTCGCCTCAAGAGCAACCCGCTGCGTATCCTCGACAGCAAGGACCAGGGCACCCAGGCGGTGCTGGTCGGCGCACCGAAGCTGGAAGATTATCTGGACGATGATTCCCGCGTGCACTTCGAGGGCCTCAAGGCACGCCTCGACGCCGCCGGCATTCCGTTCGTGATCAACACCAAGCTGGTCCGCGGCCTGGACTACTACAGCAAGACCGTATTCGAGTGGGTCACCGACAAGCTCGGTGCCCAGGGCACCGTCTGCGCCGGTGGCCGTTACGACGGACTGGTCGAGCAGATGGGCGGCAAGCCGACCACTGGCGTTGGTTTCGCCATGGGCATCGAGCGCCTGATCCTGCTGCTGGAAACCCTCGGCAAGGTCCCCGAGTCGATCAACCGCACCATCGACGTCTACCTGTGCGCCTTCGGCGAGCAGGCGGAACTGGCCGGCCTGCGCCTGTCCGAAGGCCTGCGCGATCGCCTGCCGGGCCTGCGCCTGGCGGTCAACGCCGGCGGGGGCAGCTTCAAGAGCCAGTTCAAGAAAGCCGACAAGAGCGGCGCACTGTTCGCCCTGATCCTCGGCGACGACGAACTGGCCAAGCAAGAAATCGGCTTGAAGCCCCTGCGTGGTCAGGGCGAACAACAGAACATTGCCTGGGATGCTCTGGCTGAGCACCTGGAAACCGCGATCGCTCAGGCGTAACGCGGTTCAACAAGCGAATAGGCGAAAAGGAGTATTGGGGTGTCGAGTACCGATGATGAACTGGCAGGGGTCAAGGACTGGTGGAACCGCAACGGCAAGCCGCTGCTGACCGGTGCCCTGCTGGCTGGCGTGGTGGTGTTGGGCTGGAATACCTGGCACAAGTACCAGAGCAACCAGTCGCAAGGTGCCTCGCAGCTGTATCAGGCCCTGCTTGAGACCAGCCTGACGCCGAATGGCCAGCCAGACGCAACCAAGGTCGCGGAGCTGGCCGGCAAACTCAAGAGCGAGTTCGGCGGTACTGCGTACGCCCAGTACGGCAGCCTGTTCGTGGCCAAGGTCGCGGTCGAGAGCGGCAAGCTCGACGACGCTGCTGCCGAGCTGAAAAGCGTGCTGGACAAGCCGGCCGATGTCACCCTGGGCGAAATCTCGCGCCAGCGCCTGGCACGCGTGCTCGCCGCCCAGAACAAGGCCGAAGAAGCCCTCAAGCTGCTCGACGGTGATGCCGACAAGGCATTCCTGGCCAGCCGTGAGGAACTGAAAGGTGATCTGCTGGTGCAGTTGGGTCGTGGCGACGATGCCCACAGTGCCTACGAGAAAGCCAAGGCCGCGCTGTCTGATGAAGCAGCAGTCGGTGGCCTGCAACTGAAGCTGGATGACCTGGCCAAAGGGGACGCGTAAGTGATCGGTTGGAAACAAGCAGCAGTGCTGACCCTGGCCGTGCTGGCCGCAGGTTGCAGCAGCAACAGCAAGAAGGAACTGCCTCCGGCCGAGCTGACCAAGTTCACCGAGGAAGTGGTGCTGAAGAAGCAGTGGAGCCGTTCGATCGGTGACGGCCAGGGTGAAACCTACAACACCCTGGTTCCGGCGATCGAGAACGACCGTATCTACGCCTCCGACGTCAACGGTGAAGTCTTCGCCCTCGACCGCATCACCGGTGACGTGGTGTGGAAGAAGGACCTCGAGCTGCCGGTCTCCGGCGCTGTCGGCGTAGGCTACGGCCTGGTGATGCTCGGCACCCTCAAGGGTGAAGTCATCGCGCTGGATTCCAGCACGGGTGAAGAGCGCTGGCGCTCGCGTGTTACCAGTGAAGTGCTGGCGCCACCGGCCAACAACGGTGACGTTGTGGTGGTACAGACCCAGGACGACCGCCTGATCGGACTGGATGCCGCTACCGGCGACCGCCGCTGGATCTACGAAAACACCCCGGCGGTGCTGACCCTGCGTGGTACCGGCGCGCCGATCGCCACCAACCGTCTGGCCGTGGCCGGCCTGTCCACCGGCAAGGTGGTGGCGGTGGACATCAACAACGGCGTGCCGGTGTGGGAGAGCCGCGTGGCCATCCCGCAGGGCCGTTCCGAACTGGACCGCGTGGTCGACATCGACGGCGGGTTGCTGCTGTCTGGTGGTACCCTGTACGTCAGCACCTACCAAGGCCGCGTAGCGGGCCTGGACCTGGAAAGCGGCCGCGTGCTGTGGCAGCGCGATGCTTCCAGCTATGTGGGTGTCGCCCAGGGCTACGGTAACGTCTATGTCAGCGAGGCCACCGGTACCGTTGAAAGTGTCGACGAGCGCTCTTCCAGCGCCCTGTGGACCAACGACTCCATGGCTCGCCGTCAGCTGACCGCGCCTGAAGTGTTCTCCAGCTATGTGGCTGTGGGGGACTTCGAGGGTTACCTGCACCTGCTGAGCCAGGTCGATGGCCGCTTCGTCGGCCGTGAGCGTATCGACAGCGATGGCCTGCGCGCCCGCCCACTTGTGGTCGGCGACACCATCTACGTCTTTGGCAACAGCGGCAAGCTCGAGGCACTGACCATCCGCTGAAGCTATGCTTGGAGCCTTGGCGGGCTTCAGGCCGCGGCGTAGGACACGCCGCCCGAACTCCGGCCGCTGCCTTGCAGCGGCCTTTGCATTTTCAAGAATTCAAGAGTGGAGAGCCGCATGGTTCCCGTAATCGCCCTGGTGGGCCGCCCGAACGTCGGCAAATCCACCATGTTCAACCGCCTGACCAAGACCCGCGATGCCATCGTCGGTGACTTGTCGGGCCTGACCCGTGATCGCCAGTACGGTGATGCCACCTGGCAGGGTCGTTCCTTCATCCTCATCGACACCGGCGGTATCACCGGTGACGAAGTGGGCATGGACGAGAAGATGGCCGAGCAGTCGCTGATGGCCATCGAGGAAGCCGACTACGTGCTGTTCCTGGTCGACGCCCGCGCCGGCATGACCGCCGCCGACCAGATGATTGCCGAGCACCTGCGCAAGCGCAACAAGTCGGCCATCCTGGTCGCCAACAAGATCGACAACATCGACGCCGACGTCGCCCGCGCCGAGTTCTCGCCGTTGGGCATGGGCAATGCCATTCCGGTAGCCGGCTCCCAGGGCCGTGGCATCAACGCGCTGATGGAGGCGGTACTCGGCCACATCCCGCGTGACCAGGTCGAGGAAGCGCTGGACGCTGAAGTCGCCGAAGGCGAGGAAGCGGTACGCATCCCAGGCCCAAGCGAGAAAGATGGCATCAAGATCGCCATCATCGGCCGCCCGAACGTGGGCAAGTCGACCCTGGTCAACCGCATGCTCGGCGAAGAGCGCGTGGTGGTGTACGACCAGCCGGGCACCACCCGCGACAGTATCTACATCCCGTTCGAGCGTGATGACGAAAAGTACACCTTCATCGACACCGCTGGCGTGCGCAAGCGCGGCAAGATCCACGAGGAAGTCGAGAAATTCTCGGTGGTGAAGACCCTGCAGGCGATCAAGGACGCCAACGTGGTGATCTTCGTCATGGATGCCCGCGAAGGTGTGGTCGACCATGATCTCAACCTGCTGGGCTTCGCCCTGGAAGCCGGCCGCGCCATCGTCATCGCCCTGAACAAGTGGGATGGCATGGAGTCGGGTGAACGCGACTACGTGAAGACCGAGCTGGAGCGCCGGCTGTTCTTCGTCGACTTCGCCGACATCCACTTCATCTCGGCCCTGCACGGCACGGGCGTGGGCCACCTGTACAAGTCGGTACAGGCCGCGTTCAAGTCAGCGGTCACCCGCTGGCCGACCAGCCGCCTGACGCAGATCCTCGAAGATGCCGTGAGCGAGCACCAGCCACCGCTGGTCAACGGTCGCCGCATCAAGCTGCGCTATGCCCACCTCGGTGGTGCCAACCCGCCGCTGATCGTGATCCACGGCAACCAGACCGACAAGATTCCGAAGTCGTACTCGCGTTACCTGGAGAACACCTACCGCCGCGTGCTGAAGCTGGTCGGTACGCCGATCCGCATCGAGTACAAGGGCGGTGAGAACCCGTACGAGGGCAAGAAGAACACCCTCACCGATCGCCAGGTCAACAAGAAGCGCCGGCTGATGTCGCACCACAAGAAGGCCGAGAAGAAGCGCCGCGACAAGCGCTGATTCTGCGGTAACTTCTTCGCGGCGGTTCGACGCCTCGATGAACCCGCGCCCGCAGGACTGCACAGTATTCGGATCTGTGAAGTCTCTGTGGGAGCGGGTTCATCGAGGCGTCGAACCGCCGCGAAGAGGCCCGTTGATCCAGCGCAATCCCTCTGTTGTTTCAACCTTTTTCCTGACCGCTCGATCCGCTATGCTCGGACTCCACCCCGTGCCGGATACACCCCAGGAAAGAGGGCTCCATGATCCGCAGCAAACTGCCGAATGTCGGCACGACCATCTTCACCACCATGTCCCAGCTCGCCATGCAGACCGGCGCGCTCAACCTGTCCCAAGGCTTTCCCGACTTCAATGCCCCGCAGGCGTTGCTCGATGCAGTCGGCCGGCATGTCGCCGCCGGGCATAACCAGTATTCGCCGATGACCGGCCTGCCGGCCCTGCGCCAACAGGTGGCGGCCAAGGTCGCGCGGCTGTACGGCGCGCAGGTGGATGCCGATCAGGAGGTGACCATCACCCCGGGCGCCACCGAGGCGATTTTCTGTGCCATCCAGGCTTTGATCCACACCGGTGACGAGGTGATCGTCTTCGACCCTTGCTACGACAGCTACGAGCCGTCGGTGGAACTGGCGGGCGGGCGCTGCGTGCATGTGCAACTGAGCGACGGCGACTTCCGCATCGACTGGCAGAAGTTCAGCAATGCCTTGAGCCCACGCACGCGCATGGTCATCCTCAATTCGCCGCACAACCCCAGTGGCGCGCTGATCAGCCGCGAAGACCTGGACCAACTGGCCAGTCTGATCGCCGATCGCGACATCTGTCTGGTCAGCGACGAAGTCTACGAGCACCTGGTCTACGACGGTGTGCGCCATGCCAGTGTGTTGGCCCACGAGCAGCTGTATTCACGGGCGTTCGTCGTCAGCTCGTTTGGCAAGACCTACCACGTCACTGGCTGGAAGACCGGTTACGTGATTGCGCCGCCGGCCTTGAGCGCCGAACTGCGCAAGGTGCATCAATACGTCAATTTCTGTGGCGTGACACCGCTGCAATGCGCCCTGGCCGACTTCATGGCCGAGCACCCGGAACACATCGACGAACTGCCGGGCTTCTACCAGGCCAAGCGCGACCTGTTCTGCGACCTGCTCGAAGGCTCGCGTTTCAGCTTTACCCGCACGGCGGGCACCTATTTCCAGCTGGTCGACTATTCGCAGATCCGCCCGGACCTGAACGATGTCGATATGGCTCTGTGGCTCACCCGTGAACATGGCGTGGCGACCATTCCGGTGTCGGTGTTCTACCAGCAACCCATCCCCGAGCAACGCCTGGTACGCCTGTGCTTTGCCAAACGTGAGGAGACGCTGCGTCAGGCAGCGGAAAAACTATGCGCGATCTGAGTGCACTGCCCAACCTGAAAGTCGCCCTGGTCCAGACCACGCTGGCCTGGCATGACCGTGAGGCCAACTACGCGCATTTCGAGGTGCTGCTGGACCAGGCCCGCGGCAGCGATCTGGTGGTTCTGCCCGAGATGTTCACCACGGGTTTTTCCATGCAGTCGGAAACCCTGTGCGAGCCTGAGAACGGCCCGACCTACAAATGGCTCAAGGCCCAGGCCAAGCGTATCGACGCGGTGATCACCGGCAGCGTGATCATCCAGGCCGCCGACGGCAGCCACCGCAACCGCTTGCTGTGGGCGCGGCCGGATGGCGAAATCCTGCATTACGACAAGCGTCACCTGTTCCGCATGGCGGGGGAGCACAAGCATTACACCCCCGGTGAGCGCCAGGTGCAGTTCGAGATCAAGGGCTGGCGGGTGCGCCCGCTGATCTGCTATGACCTGCGCTTCCCGGTGTGGAGTTGTGATGCCCAGGACACGGACCTGCTGCTGTATACCGCCAACTGGCCGGCAGCGCGGCGCCAGCACTGGAACCGCCTGCTGCCAGCGCGGGGCATCGAGAACCTGTGCTACGTGGCGGCGGTGAACCGGGTGGGGACCGACGGCAAGGGCTTCGCCTATTCTGGCGACAGCCAGGTGCTGGACTTCCAGGGTGAGAGCCTGCTCAGTGCAGGCGAGGCAGACGGGGTGTTCACTGCGGTGCTGAGCGCGGCGGAACTGGCGGCGTACCGCACCAAGTTCCCGGCCAACCTGGATGCCGATACCTTCGAGCTGCATTGATAGCCTGTACAGCCTCTTCGCGGATAAATCCGCTCCTACAGGGGACCCTCTGCCCTTGTAGGGAGCGGATTTATCCGCGATGAGGCCGGTGCCGGTTACATCAATACCTGATCAGAACACATCCCGCCGATACCGCCCATCCTCGATCAGTTGCTGTACCGTTGCTTCCCCAAGCATGCCGTTGAGCGCCGCATCCACGCCTGCCGCCATCCCTTGCAAGCTGCCGCAGACATACACGCAAGCCCCATCAGCCACCCAGCGCTTGAACTCCTCGGCGTGCTGCAGCAGTACATCCTGCACATAAACCTTCTCGGCCTGATCCCGCGAGAACGCCAGGTCCAGCCGCGCCAGGTCGCCGCTGTCGAGCCAGCCCTGCAGCTCTGCGCCGCACAACAGGTCATGCGCCCGGTTGCGCTCGCCGAACAGCAACCAGTTGCGTTGCTCGCCCGCATTGACCCGCGCCCGGATCAGGCTGCGCAGGCCGGCCAGGCCGGTACCGTTGCCGATCAGGATCATCGGTGCCGCGGCCTCAGGCAGGTGGAAACCGCTGTTGCGGCGCAAGCGCAGGCTCAAGGTGCCCTGGAGCGGCAGGTACTCGGTCAGCCAGCCGGACCCGAGGCCGAGGCTGCCGTCGGCATGGCGCTCCTGGCGCACGATCAGCTCCAGCACGCCATCGCTGGCGATGGACGCGATCGAGTACTCGCGGCTGCCGATCGGTACCAATGCATCGACCAGCGCCTGCGCATGCAGGCCGAGCAGGTGATCGCGACGGCTTGGCAACTGGCGGCCAGCCAGCGCCTGGCGCAAGGTTTGCTGCAGGCCATCGACGTGCACGACGGCGTTGGCGTCGAGTGCCATGCCGTCGAGGAACGCATCGATCCGTGGCTGGCCATTGAGCGGCAGGACCTCCACCAGGTCACCGGCTTCCCAGCTCGCGGGTTGCTCGGGCCGCAGCCCGAGCAGGTAGACCGGCTGGCCTTGGCTGCCAGGGTTGAGCAGCGCGCGTTGCACCAGCGTCCAGTTGCCGAAACTCGGTGGCTGCCAGGCGCTGACAGGCTGCGCACCGGTCAGTTGCGCCAGTTCCTGTTGCCACTGCTGCAAGGCGGCCTGGTCGGCGTTGTCCACTTCCACCGGGCTGAATGCGCTGCTTGCGCCGCGCTCGCCAAGCCACGCCTGCAGGCGCCGGGCGAAGCCACAGAAGTGCGGATACTGGCGGTCGCCAAGGGCGAGCAGGGCATAGTTGAGGTGGTTCAGTGCCCAGGGTTGGCCCAGGACTTTGCGTTCGAAGCCGCGGGCGCTGTCGGGCGCTTCGCCGTCTCCGAAGGTGCTGACCACGAACAGCGCGCGGCGGGCCTGAAGCAGGTCGTGTTCACCTACATCGGCCAAGGCGCGCACCTGTACCGGCAAGCCGGCGGCCTGCAGTTGCCCGGCGCTCTGCCAGGCCAGTTGCTCGGCGAAGCCGCTCTGACTGGCGAAGCCGATCAGCCAGCTGTCGCCGCTGGCCTGGCTGCTGTCTACGGTACCGCGAGCGGCGCGTACCTGGCGCTTCTTGCGGCGGCGGTCGAGGTACAGCAGCCAGCCGGTCACGAAGAACAGCGGCATGGTCAGGCTGGCCAGGGTGACGATGATGCGACCCGGCAGGCCGAAGTATTCGCCAACGTGCAGGGCGTAGACGCTCTGCAGCAGCTGGGCCTTGAAGGACTTGTCGCTGTAGCGGTCCTGGCTTTTCACCTGGCCACTGGCCGGGTCGAGCACCAGGGTGTTGAACGCGCGCGGGTGGGCGGCGCCTTCGAGCAGGTAGAACAGATTGGCCGGCTGGCCACCTGCCGGCGGCAGACGCAGGTTGTACAGGGCCAGGCCTGGGCCGGCGGCGTCCTTCAGGTTGGCCCAGATGGCGTCGTAGTCGACCACCAGTGGCGGCGCGTTCTTGTCGATCTTGGGCGGCCCATGGCGGCCACGGCCTTCGCTACGCTTTTGTTGCTGCCCGGCAGCGGGTTGGTCAGCCAGCAGTTTGTTCAGGCCCGAGCGGTACCATTCGTAGGACCAGAACAGCCCGGTCAATGCGAACAGCAGGTAGAACAGCAGGCACCAGGTACCGGCCACGGCGTGCAGGTCCCAGTTGAAGGCGCGGCCTTTCCTGGCCCAGTCGAACGTCAGCCAGGTGCGCCAGTTCAGCGCCTTGCGTGGCCAGCGCAGGTACAGGCCGGACAGGCAGAAGAACACCAGCATCAGGGTACAGGCCCCGGTGATCTGCCGGCCAGTGTCGCCCATGGCGAGGAAGCGGTGAAGGGTCAGCATCAGGTTGAAGAAGCCTTGCCCAGCCGCATCACCCTTGAGTTCGCCGGTATATGGGTCGGCATAGCGCAGCGCGCCGCGGCGCTCGCCCGGTGGCGGGGTGAAGAACACCCGCGCGGCGTTGCCTTCGCGCACGTCGACCCACAGCATCGACACCTTGTCGCCCTGCTCGGCCTCGACCCGGCGCACCAGTTCGCCCATTGGCAGGACGCCTTCGGCGCGTACCTCGACCTTGAGCACATCGGCGTTGAAGGTGCGCAACAGCTCTTCCTGGAACGAGTACAGCGCACCAGTGATGCCCATCAATGCCAGCACCAGCCCGGCGGTGATGCCAAACAACCAGTGCAGTTGGAACAGCGTTTTCTTCACCACATCCATCACCTTGTGTTGCTGCCGCGGACCGCAGGGCGGGCATTATGCCTTGATACGCAAAAGCCCCGCTCACAGGTATGAACGGGGCTCGGCGGTGTTGCGTCAGAAGTGGACGCTGGTGGTCAACAGTGCAGTCCGCCCGGCCGCCTGGTTGGCGAAGTGGGTGGAGAAGGCCTTGTCGTAGTACACCTTGTCCGTCAGGTTCTGCACGTTGAGCTGCAGGTCGACGTTCTTGGTCAACTTGTAAGCGGCCATGGCGTCATAGCGGACATAGCTGTCGACCATGGTGGTGTTGGCCACGCTGCCGTACACGTCATCCACATAGAACGCACCGCCACCGACGGTCAGCTTCGGCGTGATGGAATAGGTTGTCCACAGGCTGGCGCTGTTGTTCGGCGTGTTCGGCAGCTGGTTGCCGTCATTGGCCGCGCCCAGCGGGCCGCCGTCGATCTGGCGCGCTTCCATGTAGGTGTAGCCGGCGAACACTTGCCACTTGTCGGTGATCTTGCCGCTGGCGGACAGCTCGATACCCTGCACGCGGGTTTCGCCGACGTTCTCGTAGGTGGTGGTGTTTACCTGGACGCGCGCGTTTTCTTTCTCGGTACGGAACAGTGCCGCAGCCAGGGACAGGCGTTCGTTGAACAGGTCCCACTTGGTACCGATTTCGTAGTTGGTGGTTTCTTCCGGCTCCATGTCGCTGGAGAGCAGGTTGCCGCTGCGGTCGGTGGTGTTGCCCAGCGGGTTGCCTTCCATGCCTTCGCCGAGGTAGGCCCCCGGCGGGGTGGCCGAGGTAGCGTAGGACACATAGATGCTGCCGTTGTCGGCCGGTTTCCACACCAGGCCCAGCTGGCCGGTGATGAACTCACTGGTGTCCTTGCCCTTGGAGACGATGCCCTTGGAACTTACCGCAGTGCTGCCGTTGGCGTTGTAGCCACGGTACTGGGTGTCGAAGTGGTCGTAACGCAGGCCCATGTTCAGCAGCCACTGTGGCGACAGTTCGAGGGTATCGAACACGTAGATGGCCCGGGTGTTGCTCTTGGTGTTGGTGCCGGCATAGTTGCGCGAGATGGCACCGTTCCACGGATCATCCGGGTTCGGGTTGCTCAGCGAGGTGCAGTTGTAGCCGCTGGTGGCACCGATCATGCCTGGGGTGCAATTGGTGTTCGCTGCGCCACCTGGGACGGTGTCAGTGTCAACGTTGTAGGTTTCGCGATCGCTTTCTTCGCGGCTCAGCTCGATACCGGTGGAGAAGCTGTTCTTCAGGCCGCCCAGGTAGAATTCGCCGAACAGGTCGGTCTGGTTGGTGGTGGTGGAAGTGTTGCCAACGCGGGTGTTGGCGCGGCGCCAGACGCTGCCATTGTTGACGTTGCCCTTGCTGTCGTCGGGCTGGGTCAGGATGTAGTCCTGCATGCTGTTGCCGTGACGGAAGGTGTTCTTGATGGTCAGCGCATCGGTCAGGTCGTGCTCGATGGCGAAGGTGGCGATGTCGACACGGGTCTTGCGGAAGTCGCGGTCGGTCAGGCCGTAGAAATTGTCGCTGTCGCCACCGTCGTTCGGCTTGCTCGGGTGAGCCGAGGTACGCGCTGCGCTGCCAGCGGTCGGAATGCTGTACGGAATACCCGAGTCCGGCAGGTCGTCGCTTTCCAGGTGGTAGTAATCGAGGTTGACGCGGGTCGCGGTGCCCAGGCCGAAGGCCAGCGACGGGGCGATACCCCAGCGGTCG
The DNA here is from genome assembly GCF_014269035.2 of Pseudomonas vlassakiae. Taxonomy (GTDB): domain Bacteria; phylum Pseudomonadota; class Gammaproteobacteria; order Pseudomonadales; family Pseudomonadaceae; genus Aquipseudomonas; species Aquipseudomonas vlassakiae. Next base: position 179,129 of record NZ_JABWRP020000011.1, on the reverse strand, counting down.
TAATTGACCTTGTCACGGCCGGCGACGTTGCTTTCGTGGGTCATCAGGTTCAGGCGGCCGGCAACGGTGTCGCTGAACTGGTAGTTGCCATCGAAGGTATAGCGCTGGGTCTGGTCGCTGCCCCAGGTCCAGGCGCCGTCGAGCGAGTTGCCCAGGTGTGCGCGCTTGCTCACCAGGTTGATGGTGCCGCCGGCAGCGCCGCGGCCGCCAATGGCCGAGTTCGGGCCCTTGGCCACTTCGACCGATTCGACGGCAAAGATTTCGCGGGTCTGGGCGCCCGTGTCACGCACGCCGTCCAGGTAGGTGTCACCCTGGGCGTCGAAGCCGCGGATGAACGGGCGGTCGCCTTGCGGGTTGCCGCCTTCGCCGGCACCGAAGGTGATGCCGGGCACGGTGCGCAAGGCGTCCTGCAGAGTCAGGGCGTTGGTGTCCTTGATCACTTGCTGCGGGATCACGGTGACCGAGCGCGGGGTGTCTACCAGCGGGGCGGTGTACTTCTGCGAGGAGGCCCTTTCGACCTTGTAATCGGTGCTGGCCTGCTCAGCCTTGCCATTGACGCTGGTGGCGTCGAGGGTGATGGCGGTGCTGGCGGCCGGATCAGCGGCATAGGCGCCGGACGCGCTGAAGGCGACACCGATGGCTGTGACGATCAGGCGTGGTGAGCTCACTGCAGATGGTACGTGACGCATTATTGAAGGCCTTCCCCAAGGTGTGAAGGCGGCGGATGTTAATGTAAGGATTTGTAAGGCACAATTGAGACTCGTTACCATTCGCTATAAATTTACAATCTTTACATATTCTCTTTACGGTTTATGGACGCTGAATCGTCTAAGGCATGCCAAGGGCTTTGCATCGCAAAAGGGAATCAATATCATTGACGCTTTACAGATCTTAACGGTGCCGCCGCCATGCTGCTTCATATCCCAGGGTTGTTCGACGCCGATGAGCTGGCGCGCATCCGCGAGGCACTGGCGCAAACCGACTGGGCCGATGGCAAGGTCACGGCCGGTTACCAGTCGGCCAAGGCCAAGCACAACCTGCAACTGCCGGAAGGGCACCCGCTGGCCAAGGAAATCGGTAGCGCCCTGATCGATCGCTTGTGGCAGACCCCGCGTTTCATGTCGGCGGCCTTGCCGCACAAGGTGTTCCCGCCGCTGATCAACTGCTACCGCGAAGGCGGCAACTTCGGTTTCCACATCGACAACGCCCTGCGCCAGCCCAAGGGTAGCCCGGAGCGGGTGCGCACCGACCTGTCCTCGACCCTGTTCCTCAGCGAACCGGACAGCTACGACGGTGGCGAACTGGTGATTCAGGACACCTACGGCGTGCAGCAGGTCAAGCTGGCAGCCGGTGACCTGGTGCTGTACCCGGGCACCAGCCTGCACAAGGTCAACCCGGTAACCCGTGGCGTGCGCTACGCGGCGTTCTTCTGGACCCAGAGCCTGGTGCGCGAGGACAGCCAGCGGGCGTTGCTGTTCGAGATGGACAATGCCATCCAGCAACTGACCGCCGATGTGCCGGACCACCCGTCCTTGCTGCAGCTGACCGGCACCTACCACAACCTCCTGCGCCGCTGGGCCGAGGTCTGAGCCGTGTCCTATCAGCTGCGTCGTGAAGAAGTGGTGGATGCTGCCGGCCTGCAGGCGATGCTCGAACACAGCCCCGGCAAGGCGGCCCAGGCGATCCTGGCGGCGGCGGGGGAGGGCATGGTCGAGGCGCAACTGCTGCTCGGGCAGATCCTGCTCGATGGCCGTGGCATCGAGCAGGATGCCGGCGTCGCCCGGCGCTGGTTCGGCATTGCGGCCCAGGGCGGCAGTGCCATGGCGCACAACATGCTTGGGCGTTGCCTGGAGCATGGCTGGGGTGGCGCTGTTGATCCGTCGCTGGCCGCCATCCACTACGCCCGTGCGGCGGATGCTGGTCTGGACTGGGGCCTGTACAACCTCGGCAACCTGCTGGCCACCGGGCGCGGGTTGCCGGCCAACCAGGCGCAGGCACTGGCCTGTTACGAAAAGGCTGCGCAGATGGGCCATGCCAAGTCGATGAACCTGTACGGGCGCTACCTGGAGCATGGCATTGCCACCGCGCCGAGCCCGGTGCGGGCGGTGCGCTGGTATCGGCGTTCGGCCGAGGCGGGGGATTTTCGCGGGATGTTCAGCTTGGCGATGGTGCTGATCGAACGGGGCGAAGTGGCCGAGGCCGGGACCTGGCTGGAGAAAGCCAAGGTTGAAGGTAACCTGAACTTCCTGCGCAGCGCCCTGGTGACTTTGCAGGGGGCGGGGCCGGTGTTGATGGCTTTTGCCGCAAGCTATGCCGAAGAGCTGGAACGGCGCAAAGCCTGATATGGCCTGTACCGGCCATTTTGCGGATACAGCAGCACAAATGAAAACGGGGCCTTTCGGCCCCGTTTCGCATTACAGGTAGTAAGCCTTCAGCGGCGGGAAGCCGTTGAATTCCACTGCGCTGTAGCTGGTGGTGTAGGCACCGGTCGACAGCCAGTACAGGCGGTCACCGATGGCCAGGTTCAACGGCAGGCCGTACTTGTAGTTCTCGTACATGATGTCGGCGCTGTCGCAGGTCGGGCCGGCGATGACCACTTCTTCGGCTTCGCCTTTCTTCTCGGTCCAGATCGGAAACTTGATGGCTTCGTCCATGGTTTCGATCAGGCCGGAGAACTTGCCCACGTCGGTGTAGATCCAGCGCTCGACGGCGGTGCGCGACTTGCGTGCGACCAGCACCACTTCGCTGACCAGGATACCGGCGTTGGCGATCAGCGAACGGCCTGGCTCGAGGATGATTTCCGGCAGGTCGTCACCGAAGTCTTCCTTGAGGAAGCGGATGATCTCCTCGGCGTAGGTCTCGAGGCTGTTGGTACGGGTGATGTAGTTGGCCGGGAAGCCGCCACCCATGTTGATCAGCTTCAGCTCGATGCCGTCTTCTTCCTTCAGGCGCTCGAAGATCACCTTGACCTTGGCAATGGCCGCGTCCCACACGCTGATGTCGCGCTGTTGCGAACCGACGTGGAAGGAAATGCCGTAAGGCACCAGGCCCAGGTCACGGGCAAGGATCAGCAGGTCCATGGCCATGTCGGTCTGGCAGCCGAATTTGCGCGACAGCGGCCAGTCGGCAGTGGTCGAGCCCTCGGTGAGGATACGCACGTACACTTTCGAGCCCGGTGCGGCCTTGGCGATGTTGCGCAGGTCGGCTTCCGAGTCGGTGGCATACAGGCGCACGCCCTTCTCGTAGAAGTAGCGGATGTCCTTGGATTTTTTGATGGTGTTGCCGTAGCTGATGCGGTCGGCACTGACACCACGGCCCATGACCTTGTCCAGCTCGTAGATCGAGGCGATGTCGAAGCTCGAGCCTTTTTCCTTGAGCAGGTCGATGATCTCGACGGCCGGGTTGGCCTTGACCGCGTAGTACACCTTGGCGAATTCGAAACCCGCACGCAGGTCGTCATAGGCCTGGCTGATCATCTGGGTGTCGATGAGTACGAACGGGGTTTCCTGCTTGTCGGCGAACGCCTTCATTTTCTGGAAGGTGTCACGCGCGAAATAGTCTTCGACCTGGATCGACATGCTCAGGGACTCCATGGGCAAACTGAATGATTAAGTGGCTGCAAACTGAACGTCCTCCGTATCCCCACTTTGGTTCGCCTACTCAGTACTTGAGCCGGATGGATCGTTTCCAGCATGGACGTTCGGCGCGCACTTTAGGGCGTGAAGAATGCAGAATCAACAGGCAATCCCGGTGCGATCGTCGTTGATCGACCCCCTACCCGTTGAATAACCGACTCGCATGACCGGCTGATGTTCCCCGGGGTGTTTCAAGCGTAAAAAATTGTGGAATGGAGCGTTTTGACCCCTGCGCAGGCAAGCCCCTTTTTACAGGCATCAAGCGATTCCCGTGGGGGCGGGCGGGCCCGCGAAAAGGCCTCAGGTGTTCATATTTATGGCCACATTTCCCTGGCACTGCCGTGCATGAAAAACCCCATAAATTTTTTGTTACCGTCGGGCAGATTTGCCGTTATGGATGAGAAACATTACTATTCGCACCCTGAACCGCCTCCCTGACGACCCTGAACGTGTCCGCACACAAAGGCTTCCTCGACCACTACCATGAGCTGATCGGCACCTGGACGCGCAAGTTGCGCAGTCGTCAGCAGGCCGAGGACCTCACGCACGATGCCTTCCTCCGGGTGCTGGAAAACCCGCGCGAACAGGTCGAGCAGCCCCGTGCCTACCTGCACCAGACCGCCCGCAACATCGCCGTGGATGGTTTCCGTCGCGAAGACCGGCGTCAGGCCCTGGAACTGGAAGCGTTCGATGAAGGCGTGGCCAGCAGCGACGATCCGGAAGCCTACGTCCAGGCCCTGGAACTGGCCGACAGCGTCGAGCGGGCGTTAGCCGAGTTGCCGCTGAATTGCCGCCGGGTGTTCATCTGGCAGAAGCTTGAAGGCCTGAGCCAGGCCGAGATCGCCGAGCGCATGGGTTTGACCAAGAACATGGTCGAAAAGTATATGATCCGCACGCTCCGACATCTGCGTGAGCACTTGGATGTGTCGGCACGATGAGTCAGGAGACCATTCCCATGAAACAGCACGGTTCCGAGACCGTCCGTGAGCAGGCGGCCGCATGGTTCGTCCGCATACAGGATGCGCCGCGCGATGCCGCGCTGCAAAAGCAGCTGCGTACCTGGCTGGCTGCCGATCCCAGCCATCGTGTTGAGTACGATGCCCTGGCCACGGTCTGGAGCGCGGCGCAGCTGATCCCCCGCCAGCGCCTCGAAGCGCTGTGCGAGCCGGACCCGATCCCACAGCTGCCGCAACGGCGCCTGCTGCGCCAGGCACTGGCGGCCAGTGTGGCGGTGGTGGCACTGGGGCTGGGCTGGACGGCCTGGCAGCAGCAACAGCTCAATCACCAGGGTCAGCTGCAGACCGCCTTTGGCGAGCGCCGTCAGGTCGAGCTGCCAGATGGTTCGCGCCTTGAACTCAACAGCGCAACCGAGCTGCAGGTCGATTTCAGCCCAGGTCGTCGTCATGTTCAACTGAACGCAGGTGAGGCGATGTTCATCGTCGCCCCTGACCGCAGCCGTCCGTTCGTGGTCGACACCGCCCAAGGCAGCGTGATCGTCACCGGCACCCGTTTCGATGTGCGCCTGGACCCTGCAGCTACCCGGGTGGCGGTCGAACAGGGCTCGGTGCGCGTGCAGGGCCGCGACACTTCGCTGGCGCAACTGGGGGCAGGTCAGGGTTCCTCTATCGATGCGCATGGGCGAGTTGCCGCGCCCCAGGCAGTGGACGCCGCCAAGCTGACCGCCTGGCGTCAGGGCAAGCTGGTGTTCGACAACGCCACCCTCGCCGATGTGGTAGCCGAAGTGTCGCGTTACCGCACCCAGCCTTTGCGCGTGGCACCTGGCAAGGTTGCCCAACTGCGCCTTTCCAGCACCTTCAGCACCGATGACACGGACGCGCTGCTGCGCGCCTTGCCGAGCATCCTGCCGGTGGCGATCAAGGCCCATGAAGACGGTTCCCGCGAAATAGTCGCGAAATAGATTCAGGTTTTTTTCCGCTCGTTCGTCTCCCCCGTCAGCTGCAACTGCCAAGCATTTCCATTTGCATGCGGTTGGCGTTTATTCCTTCTTCCGGATGTTTCGACGACGTGAACAACAACAAACCGTTTCCACGCCTCAGCGCTCTGGCGCTGGCCTTGGCGGTCAGCGCCGTGACCGTGAACGTTCAGGCCGGGCAGGCCGAGCGCACAATCCAGATCCAGGCGCAGCCGTTGGCCTCGGCGCTGAGCCAGTTGGGCCAGCAGACTGACCTGCAGCTGTTCTTCAGCCCCGAACTGGTAGCCGGCAAGCAGGCCCCGGCGGTGTCCGGCAACCTGGCGCCTGAGCAGGCCCTGCAGCAACTGCTGCAGGGCAGCGGCCTGACCTACGAGAAGTCCGAAGACACGGTAGTGGTGAAACCGGCCCAAACTGCCGGCACGCTCACCACCGGCAGCCTGGAGCTGGCGCCTACCGATGTGAAGGTGGTCGGTGACTGGCTGGGTGATGCCGACCAGGCCGTGGTGCAGAACCACCCTGGCGCACGTACCGTGGTACGCCGCGAGGCGATGGAAGAGAAGGGCGCGATGAACGTGCGTGACGTGCTGCGCGGCATCCCGGGGGTGCAGGTGCAGGACAGCAACGGCACCGGTGGCAGTGACCTGTCGCTGAACGTAGGTGTGCGCGGCCTGACCTCGCGGCTGTCGCCGCGCTCGACCGTGCTGATCGACGGCATTCCGGCAGCCTTTGCGCCCTATGGCCAGCCGCAGCTGTCGATGGCACCCATCTCCTCGGGCAACCTCGACAGCATTGACGTGGTGCGCGGTGCGGGCTCTGTGCGTTATGGCCCGCAGAACGTCGGCGGGGTGATCAACTTCGTGACCCGGGCGATTCCCGAAAAGCCGTCGGCTGAACTGTCCACCACGCTGGAAACTTCCCGGCATGGTGGCTGGAAGCACACCGAGTCGGCGTTCGTCGGCGGCACCGCCGACAATGGCATGGGTGTGGCTTTGCTCTATACCGGTGTGAACGGCAATGGCTATCGCGAAAGCAACAACGGCAACGACATCGACGACGTCATCCTCAAGACCCACTGGGCACCGACCGACGTCGATGAGTTCTGGCTCAACTTCCACTACTACGATGGCCGTGCCGACATGCCCGGTGGCCTGACCCAGGCCCAGTACGACAGCAACCCGTACCAGTCGCTGCGCGACTACGATTACTTCGCCGGCCGGCGCAAGGACGTGTCGTTCAAGTGGCAGCGCCAGCTCGACGATGCCACCCAGTTCGAAGTGCTGACCTACTACACCGACAGCTTCCGTGGCAGCGCCATCGCCGCCCGCGACATGAAGACCCTGTCGTCTTACCCGCGCAACTACCACACCTTCGCCATCGAGCCACGGGTGTCGCGGATCTTCTTCGCCGGCCCTACCACCCAGGAAGTCAGTGTCGGCTATCGCTATCTGAAAGAAGCCATGCGCGAGCAGTCGACCCGCCTGGCGCTGATCGACAATGTGCCGACGCCCACGCCGACCTCCGACGGTCACGTGTTCCAGGACCGCAGCGGTGGCACCGAAGCCAGTGCCTACTATATCGATGACAAGATCGATGTCGGCAACTGGACCATTACCCCTGGCATCCGCTTCGAACACATCAATACCGACTGGCGCGACCGCCCGGTGCTCGGTGCCAACGGCCAGCCGGTAGCGGAAAAGAACCGCAGCATCACCAGCAACGAGCCATTGCCGGCGCTGAGCGTGATGTACCACATCTCCGATGCGTGGAAAGTGTTCGCCAACTACGAGACCTCGTTCGGCAGCCTGCAGTACTTCCAGCTGGGCCAGGGCGGCACCGGCAACAGCACGGCCAACGGCCTGGAGCCGGAAAAAGCCAAGACCTATGAGCTGGGGACCCGTTATGACAACGGCGGCTTCGCCGGCGAGCTGACGGCGTTCTACATCGACTTCGATGACGAGCTGCAGTACATCAGCAACGACGTGGGCTGGACCAACCTCGGGGCGACCAGGCACCAGGGCATAGAGGCCTCTGCACGTTATGACCTGGCCGGACTGGATCCGCGCCTGGAGGGGCTGTCGGTGAGCGGTGGCTACACCTATACCCGCGCGACCTATGAAGGGGATATTCCCGGTTTCAAGAGCCGTGACCTGCCGTTCTATTCGCGTCAGGTGGCCACTGCCGGGGTGCGCTACGCGATCAACCGCTGGACCTGGAATCTGGATGCCTACGCCCAGTCCAAGCAGCGTGCGCCAGGGACCGGAATCAATGCCGATGGCAGCTTCAACGGTGATTACATCACCGAGCCGAGTGCCGATGGGCAGTACGGCGATATTCCGGGGTATGTGACCTGGCATGCCCGTGGCGGGTATGAGTTCGGCGCGGACCTGTCCAACCTGAAGCTGGCGGCGGGGGTGAAGAACCTGTTCGACAAGCAGTACTTCACCCGCTCCAGCGACAACAATGCCGGCATCTATGTCGGCGAGCCGCGGACCTTCTATGTGCAGGCCAGTGTAGGGTTCTGATCCGCGATAGCCGGGGCCGCTCTGCGGCCCTTTCGCGACACAAGGCCGCTCCCACATGTACAGCGACAGCTTCCAACTCTGCGCAATACCTGTGGGAGCGGCCTTGTGTCGCGAAAGGGGTGCAAAGCACCCCCTGCGATTAAGAAGCGACCGCCTCAGCCGGCGAGACAATGCTGGTCTTCGCCCCCCGCGATCGCCCCGAGCTCAGGTAAGCCGCAATCGACTCCTGGGTTACCTCACCCAGAAACACCTGTTCGGCGTCCAGCACCGGCAACCAGGCCCGGTTGAACTCGTACATTCGCGACAACAGGATGCGCAGGTGCTCGTCATGCGACGCCGTGGCATTGAACGGCCGCAGGAAATCGCCACAGGTACCTTGCTGGCGGTGCATGTCACGCCGGCGCACATACCCCAGTGCCTTGTTCTGCCCGTCGGTCACCACCACATAGCGACGGTCGTGCTCGTCGAGCAGCTCCAGAGCATCGCTCACCGGCGTCTGCGGGCTCACCGAGGGCGCGTTGTCCGCGGCATCCTCGGCACGTACCAGCAACAGGCGCTTGAGCGTGCTGTCCTGGCCGACGAAGTTGCTCACGAAGTCATCCACCGGGTGCGCCAGCAAGGTATCCGGGTGGTCCAGCTGCAGCAGCTTGCCAGCGCGGAAGATGGCGATCTTGTCACCCAGCTTGATCGCCTCGTCGATGTCATGGCTGACCATGATCACGGTCTTGTTCAGTGCCCGCTGCATCTCGAAGAACTCGTTCTGGATCATCTCGCGGTTGATCGGATCGACCGCGCCGAACGGCTCGTCCATCAGCAGCACCGGCGCTTCTGCGGCCAGCGCCCGGATCACGCCGATGCGCTGCTGCTGGCCACCGGACAGCTCGCGGGGGTAGCGCTGCAGGTACTGCTTGGGTTCGAGCTTGATCATGTGCATCAGCTCGCGGGCGCGCTCGTGGCACTTCTGCTTGTCCCAGCCGAGCAGGCGCGGGACCACGGTGATGTTCTCTTCGATGGTCATGTTGGGGAACAGGCCGATCTGCTGGATCACGTAGCCGATGTGCCGGCGCAGGGTGACTTCGTCCAGCGCGCTGGTGTCTTCGCCATTGATGAACACCTGGCCGGAGGTGGGCGTGATCAGGCGGTTGATCATCTTCAGCGTGGTGCTCTTGCCGCAGCCCGAAGGGCCGAGGAACACGCAGATTTCGCCTTCGTTGACGGTAAGGCTGACCGCGTCGACGGCTTTGACGTCCTTGCCGTTGACGTTGAAGGTTTTGCTGAGGTTCTTGAGTTCGATCATGAGCGCAGTCCTTCTGGAGTCAGGGCACGTTGCAGGGTTTGCAGGAGCAGGTCGGCGATGATCGCCAGCAGGCTGACCAGCACGGCGCCGACCAGCAGCATCGACATGTCGCTGCGGCTGATGGAGGTGAGGATGAGCACGCCCAGGCCGCCAGCGCCGATGGTGGCGGCGATGGTCATGACGCCGATGTTCATCACGACGGCGGTGCGCACGCCAGCGAGGATCACCGGCACCGCGATCGGCAGTTCGACCATGCGCAGGCGCTGGCCGAAGGTCATGCCGATGCCCCGCGCTGCTTCACGAATGCCGGGCTCGACGTTGGTCAGCGCGAGGTAGGTGTTGCGCAGGATCGGCAGCAGTGAGTAGAGGAACACCGCCGTGATCGCCGGCAGCGGCCCGAGGCCCTGGCCGAACTTGGAATAGAACGGCAGCAGCAGGCCGAACAGGGCGATGGAAGGGATGGTCAGCAGCACGGTGGCGCTGGCTTGCAATGGGCCGGCAACAGCCGGGAAGCGCGTCATCAGGATGCCCAGCGGCACGCCGACGATGATCGCCAGGCCCACGGCGACGCCGACCAGCATGATGTGCTGCCAGGTCAGTTGCAGCACCTGGGCCCAGTCGAGGTGGGCGAACGTGTCGAGCAGGCTCATGGCTGTACCTCGCTTTGCAGTGGGTGCTCACGCAGGAAGGCGGCGGCCACCGTGGACGGGTTCTGGTGCTCGACGTCGACCTTGGCATTGAGCTGGCGCATGGTTTCGTCGTCCAGTTGCTCGGCCAGCGGCTTGAGCAGGCCGGCCAGTTTCGGGTTGGCGTCGAGCACCTGTTTGCGCACCACCGGGGCGGCGGTGTAGTCGGGGAAGTAGTGCTTGTCGTCTTCCAGCAGCTTGAGGTTGAACGCGCTCAGGCGGCCGTCGGTGGTGTACACGAGGCCGGCGAACACCTGGTTGTTGTGCATCGCGGTGTAGACCAGGCCGGCATCCATCTGGCGAATGTTGGCGCGGCCCACTTGCAGGTCGTACATCGCCTTGAGGCCGACCAGCCCGTCCGGACGGTTGGCGAACTCGGTGTCCAGTGCCACCAGGTGCTTGCGCTGGCTTTCGTCACGCAGCACCTGGTTGAGATCGCTGATCGTGTTGACCTGTGGATAAGCCTCGGCCACCTGCTTGGGCAAGCCCAGGGCGTAGGTGTTGCTGAACTTCGAGGGGGTCAGCCAGATCAGGTCCTTCTTCGCGTCCAGTTCCTTGACCTTGGCGTAGGTGGCCTCGGCACTGGGCATGCGCTCGTCGATATGGTTGTACGAGACCAGCGATACGCCGGTGTATTCCCACATCAGGTCGAGCTGGCCGGTTTCCTGGGCCTGGCGCGCGATGCTGCTGCCCAGGCCGGAGGTGACACGTACGTCGAAGCCGTTGGCGCGCAGGTACTGCGCGGTGATTTCGGCAAGCACGGTCTGTTCGGTGAACACCCGCGCACCGATGCGGATCAGTGGTTTTTCCGCTGCCTGGGCAAATCCTGCAAACAGCAGGGCCGCACCCAGCAGCAAGGCGATTCTTTTGTTCATGGGTTCCCTCGTGTTATCCAGCCAGGCCACGTTCCAGCCAGCGCTTGCTGGAGAAACTCACCGCAGCGTCCAGCACCAGCGCCAGCAAGGCGGTGCAGGCGGCGCCGAGCAGCAGCTGTGGCTGGTTGTTCAGGGCGATGCCGGGGAAGATCAGGCTGCCCAGGCTGTTGGCGCCGATCAGAAACGCCAGTGGTGCCGTGCCGACGTTCAGCGCCAGGGCCACGCGCACGCCGCCGACGATGATCGGCACGGCATTGGGCAGTTCCACCTGCCAGAGCTGTTGGCGTGGGGTCATGCCGATGCCGGTGGCGGCTTCCTTGAGCGAGGCGGGAACGTTTTTCAGGCCCTCGTAGGTGTTGCGCACGATGGGCAGGAGGGAGGCGAGGAACAGCGCGAAGATCGCAGGCCCGGCGCCGATGCCCAGGATACTCAGGGCAATGGCCAGAACGGCCAGAGGGGGGATGGTGTTGCCTACGTTGAAGAACTGCATGAAGCGCTCGGCTTTGTCGACCCGGTGCGGTCGACTGAGCGCAATGCCAGCGGGGATGCCCACGGCCAGCGCCGCCGCCATCGAAGCCAGCACCAGTACCAGGTGCGCTTGCAGGTAGAACCCAAGATCGTCGCGATAGCGCGCGATCGTGTCGATGCCGATCCAGTGGATCAGCAGGGCCAGGATGACGAGCACGGCGGCCCATCCCAACAGCCCTTTTCCGTAGCGTGTTGCCACAGGCGGACTCCTTGTGTTGTCGGCGAGCACACTTCTTGGTAGCCGGCCAGTGCTGGCGGCGGGTGGTGTGTTCGCGAGTAGCAGCGCGAGGCAGCCGAAGGCTGCGCTCAGGCCATGAGCCGAACCCCGTCGGGCCCGAAAATGCTGGTGAAACCAATCCCCAACCGAAGCGGGTTGCAGGGGAATGGACGTCTCCGTGGGCGTAAAGGTTCCCATCTGAGGCGGCATTTGGCCAGCGTTAATCACTGGCGTCTTAGAAATTTCACGCGAAAAATAAGCGCCTTTCCTACATCAAGGCGTTGAATTACCTGCTATCCAGCCGTTTGTCCCGCCGAGCAATATCTGCTTTGAAATGCTCTCGATATTCACTTGAGAGAATATTCTTCAGAGGGTATGTTGTGGTGTGGTCTATAAGGATGTGCCCGGAATTCATGATCGAATTCAAGGCGCTGGCACTGGAGGTTCAGGATGAGCTGTTGGCTCAACTCCATCTGCTTGCCTGCCGCGGCCCGGCTCTGGGGCGACCCCGTGTGGATTCCTTGAAAGGCTCTAGGCATTCGAACATGAAAGAGTTGCGCTTCAGTGTCGGCGATGGAGTGTGGCGGGTAGCGTTCGCCTTTGATCCATCACGCTGTGCGCTGCTGTTGGTAGCCGGCGATAAGGCAGGCATTAGTGAGCGTAGGTTTTACCGCAGCCTGATCGGTCGTGCTGACGCGCGTTTCGAACGGCATCTGTGTAGAGATTGAATGATGAAAACACTCGATGAGGTTATGAACGAGCTTTCGCCTGAGCGTAGAGCCAGGGTTGAAGCCCGCGGTCGTGAACTGATCCGTGAAGAAATGACCTTGCAAGCGTTGCGCAGGCAACTGGCAGTCACCCAGGAAGGGCTGGCGGAGCGTCTGGATATCCGCCAGGGCAATGTTTCGAAAGTGGAGAAGCGGAGTGACATGTTGATTTCCACCTTGCGCAGCTATGTGGAGGCTCTGGGCGGGACTTTGGAGCTGGTTGCGCATATTCCAGGGCGCCCCCCCGTCACGCTTGACGGTTTCCTTGAGGAGCAGGAAAAACGCGCTTGATTCCTGCAATGGACCGGTTGGGGGATCAAATTTTGGTCCGCGCCCAACTTCAGGTATGATATCGCCCCTTTCAAATCCCCCAGTCAGGCGATTTCCCATGACCAACCAGGCCGCCGAAGTCGCGAAGCGCCGCACTTTCGCAATCATTTCCCACCCCGACGCCGGTAAGACCACCATCACCGAGAAGCTGCTGCTGATGGGCAAGGCCATTGCCGTCGCCGGTACCGTGAAGTCGCGCAAGTCCGACCGCCACGCCACCTCCGACTGGATGGAAATGGAGAAGCAGCGCGGCATCTCCATCACCACCTCGGTGATGCAGTTCCCGTACCGCGAGCACATGATCAACCTGCTCGACACCCCCGGCCACGAAGACTTCTCGGAAGACACCTACCGCACCCTGACCGCGGTGGACTCGGCACTGATGGTGCTCGACGGCGGTAAAGGTGTAGAGCCACGGACCATCGCCCTGATGGACGTGTGCCGCCTGCGTGACACGCCGATCGTCAGCTTCATCAACAAACTCGACCGCGACATCCGCGACCCGATCGAGCTGCTCGACGAGATCGAAGCCGTCCTGAAGATCAAGGCCGCGCCGATCACCTGGCCGATCGGTTGCTACCGCGACTTCAAGGGTGTGTATCACCTGACCGGCGACTACATCGTGGTCTACACCCCGGGCCATGGCCACGAGCGCACCGAAGCCAAGATCATCCAGAAGCTGGACTCCGACGAGGCCCGCGCACACTTGGGCGACCAGTACGACTCGTTCGTGGAACAACTGGAGCTGGTGCAGGGTGCCTGCCACGAATTCAACCAGGAAGAGTTCATCAACGGTCAGCTGACCCCGGTGTTCTTCGGTACCGCGCTGGGCAACTTCGGTGTCGACCATGTTCTCGACGCCGTCGTCGACTGGGCGCCGCGTCCGCTGGGTCGCGTGGCCCATGAGCGCACCGTCGAGCCTGTGGAAGAGAAATTCACCGGCTTCGTGTTCAAGATCCAGGCGAACATGGACCCGAAGCACCGCGACCGTATCGCCTTCATGCGCATCTGCTCGGGCAAGTACGAGAAGGGCATGAAGATGCGCCACGTGCGTATCAACAAGGACCTGCGCATCGGCGACGCGCTGACCTTCTTCTCCTCCGAGCGTGAGCAGCTGGAAGAGGCCTATGCCGGCGACATCATCGGCCTGCACAACCACGGCACCATCCAGATCGGCGACACCTTTACCGAAGGCGAGGCGCTGGGCTTCACCGGCATCCCGCACTTCGCCCCGGAACTGTTCCGCCGTGTGCGCCTGAAAGACCCGCTGAAATCCAAGCAGCTGCGTCAGGGCCTGCAACAGCTGGCCGAGGAAGGTGCGACCCAGGTGTTCTTCCCCGAGCGCAGCAACGACATCATTCTCGGTGCGGTGGGTGTGCTGCAGTTCGACGTGGTCGCCAGCCGCCTGAAGGAAGAATACAAGGTCGAGTGCGCCTACGAGCCGATCACTGTCTGGTCGGCCCGCTGGATCGGCTGCGACGACAAGAAGAAGCTCGAGGAATTCCAGAACAAGGCCATGGAAAACCTGGCTATCGACGGCGGCGGTCACCTGACCTACCTGGCGCCGACCCGGGTCAACCTGGCGCTGATGGAAGAGCGCTGGCCGGACATCAAGTTCCGCGCTACCCGCGAACACCACTAAGTATCGGAATTGGGGCCGCAAAGCGGCCCCATTTCAGTTCCCGGCCTTGATACTGGTCCAGATCCGGGTCCTGATGCGGTCGATCTTGGCCGGCATCGCCTCCAGCGCATAGAGTTTGCCCATCACATCCTCGCTCGGGTAAATCATCGTATTGCCTTTCATCGCCGGTTCCACCAGCCCGTCCGCCTTGAGGTTGCCGTTGGCGTACTGCACGTGGTTGCTGATGTTGGCCATCACCTCTGGCTGCAGCAGGTAATTCATGTAGGCATACCCGGCCTTCTCATCCGGTGCATCGGCCGGCATGGCCACCATGTCGAACCACATCGGCGCACCTTCCTTGGGGATCGAATACCCCACCTTCACCCCGTTCTTCGCCTCTTCGGCGCGGTTCTTCGCCTGCAGCACATCCCCCGAGAAGCCCACCACCACGCAGATATCGCCGTTGGCCAGGTCGCCGGTGTACTTCGACGAGTGGAAGTAGCTGATATAAGGCCGCACCTGCATCAGCAGCGCCTTGGCCTTGTCGTAGTCGGCCGGGTTCTGGCTGTGGTGCGGCAGGCCCAGGTAGTGCAGGGCGATCGGCAGCAGTTCGGGGCCGTTGTCCAGTACCGCGACGCCGCAGCCTTTCAGCTTGCTCATGTACTCGGGCTTGAAGATCAGGTCCCAGGAATCCACCGGCGCATGGTCGCCGAGCACCGCCTTGACCTTGTCGATGTTGTAGCCGATGCCGGTGCTGCCCCACAGGTACGGAAAACCGTACTGGTTGCCCGGGTCGTTGACCTCCAGCGCCTTGAGCAGCACCGGGTTGAGGTTGTGCCAGTTGGGCAGCTGCGACTTGTCCAGCGGCTTGAGGGCCTTGCCCTGGATCTGCCGGGCCATGAAATGGTTGGACGGGAACACCACGTCGTAGCCGGAGTTGCCGGTCATCAGCTTGCCGTCGAGGGTCTCGTTGCTGTCGTACACGTCGTAGGTCGGGACGATGCCGCTGGCCTGCTGGAAGTTTTTCAGCGTGTCGGGCGCCACATAGCTGGACCAGTTGTAGATCTTCACCGTTTCGGCGGCGCTGGCGAAGCCTGCGGCCAGCATCAGGGGGGCGAACAGGAACATGCGCATATCGGGATACCTTGCTTTGTCTGTTGTTATCGAAGGCAGGCGATCAGCGGATCAGAAAATGAGCACGTAGGTCTTGCGCACGGTCTCCTGGATATCCCAGGTGCCAGTGCTGTTGGCCGGTAGCATCAGGGCGTCTCCGGCTTCTATGACCAGGGTTTCGCCACCGTCGGGGGTGAAGGTGCAGCGGCCCTTGATGAAATGGCAGAACTCCTGCTGCACGATCTGCCGGCGCCAGCGCCCGGGGGTGCACTCCCAGATGCCGGTCTCGACGCCATCATTGCGCTCCACGCAGGTAACCGAAGTCACTGCAACGGGTTCGCCAAGTGGCACCGCGACCGGGTTGGAGCTGTCGAGCACGGCGCTGTCGGTGCGTTTGAACTGGGTGATGCTCATGGCCGGTGGTTCCTGTGTCAGGGAAAGGGAAGTCAGTGCATGAAGCCTTCCATGAAGTCCGCTAACGAGCTGGCCAGGCGCCGCCTCCAGGGCGCGCTGGCGGGGTTGGCGAGGGTCCGGTCCTCGTGGACGAAGCTTTGGATGATTGCGTTGTAACCGAGCCAGCGGCAGGGCTCCGGCGGCCAACTGGCCAGGCTCGCCACTGGGCGGTTGTCGAGTACCCAGGGTTGCGCGGTCAGCAGGCTGTGCTGGTTGAGGATCAGCGCCGCCAGCGTGCGCCCGGCGAGGTTGGTGGCGCCGACACCTTCGCCGCCGTAGCCGCCGGCCAGGGCGATGCCGCGCTGGCGGTCGCAGAGCATGTGCGGGTGGAAGCGCCGCGCCATGCCCAGGTTGCCGCCCCAGGTGTGGGTGATGCGCGCGTGCCTGAGCTGCGGGAACAGTTCGCTGAACAGATAGCGACGCAGCTCGATCTCGTGCTCATCAAGGTTGAAGTTCTCGCGCAGCCGGCCGCCGAAGCGGTAGCCGCCGCGGGCGCCGAACACCAGGCGGTTGTCGGCGGTGCGCTGGCCGTAGGTGACCTGGCGGCTGCTCTCGCTGAAGGCCTGGCCTTGGCTGAGGCCGATCTGCTCCCAGGTCGATTCCGGCAGCGGCTCGGTGGCCACCAGCAGGCTCTGCACCGGCAACTGATGCTTGCCCAGCGGCGGCAGGCTGGCGGCGTACCCTTCGACCGCAGGCACCATCCACTGGCAGCGGATGCGTGCCAGAGGCGAGCGCACTTCGCCGGGCTGCCAGTCGATGGCCGGGGTGTTCTCGTAGATCGTCACGCCCAGCGCCTCCACGGCCCGGGCCAGGCCACGGGCCAGCTTGGCCGGCTGGATGGTCGCGGTGTGCGGGCTGTAGATCGCGCCGTAGGCATTGCTGACTCGCAGTTGCGCGTCCAGCTGCTCGGGACGCAGCCAGCGGTAGTCGTCCTCGGTCATTCCCTGGCGATAGAGATCGTCGAGATAAGCACGCAGGCTGCGTTCCTGTTCTGGGTAACGCGCGGCGCAATACAGCACGCCGCCTTTGCGGTAATCACAATCGATGCGTTCGCGCTGCTGCACGCTGTGCACTTCATCAGGGATGCCATGCAGCAGGTCGATGCTGGTGCGGCGCTGTTGCGGCGACAGGGTGGCCAGCAGGCGGTCTTCACCGAGCAGGTTGCCCATCAACCACCCGCCATTGCGTCCCGAGGCGCCGAAGCCGGCGATGTTGGCCTCGATCACTGCGATGTTCAGGTGTGGCGCCTGGCGCTTGAGGTAATAGGCAGTCCACAGCCCGGTGTAGCCGGCGCCGATGATGCACACATCGACCTCAGCGTCCTGGCGCAGGGCCGGGCGCGCGCACAGTGGCTCGTCAAGCTGGTCCATCCACAGGCTGAGCGTGCGCAGGGGTTGCATCGGGTTTTGCTCCACATCCATCAAGGTCTGTGGGCGATGCTAGTGGTGTCGGCCAGTGGCTGTCTTACGTGCGTGCACGCAGGGAAATTTGCTTGAGGTAGGCCTTGGGAGTGAGGCCGGTGTGCTCGCGGAAGCACTTGTAGAATGCCGAAAGCGAATTGAAACCGGCGTTGAACGCCAGGTCGTCGATCGATGCTTCGACGCTGTCGTCGCCAAGGCTGGCCATCAGGTGTTGCAGGCGTGCCTGGTTGACGTAACGGTAGAAGCTTTGCCCGAGCACCTGGTTCAGCAGGTAGGAAATCTGGTTGCGGCTGTAGCCGCTGGCGTCGGCCACTTGTTGCAGGTCCAGTTCCGGGTCGAGGTAGGGGCGCTGGCGCTGGAAGTAGTGTTCCAGGTCCTGGGCCATGGTCGACAGCTGCCGAGGTGACAGGCCCAGGCGGCTGGTGGCCGGGCGTGGGCCGCTGCTGGTCTGGGCGACGCTGTTCTGTCTAACCAGGGTGGCGTATTCGTTGACCCGCCAGATCAGGCCGTCCTTGACGGTGATCGCTTCGCTGGACTGGAACGCCACCAGGCCTTCGCCGCCTTGCACCGTGACCTGATACTGGATGAACGCGGTGCAGCCGTCGACGCGGATGCGGTCGCTGTGGACGATGTCCTCGCCGGCCTCATGGGGCAGGCAGGCGCGCACGTAGTCGCGCAGTTCGGCGTAGCCGAGCACGCGGTTCTGGAAGAAATCGTGGTACTGGATGTCAGGGTGGTAGAGCGCGATCACGCCGTCGAGGTCACGGTGCTTCCAGCACAGGTGGTAGCGCAGCACGGTATCGGCGGTGAGCGGGGTCTGGGCGGGGCCGTCAGGTAGCGTCATGGGTAGATCATGCCTCGTCTGTCAGACCCGTTACAAGAATGCAGAACACCTGATGCAGGGGGGCGCGTCGCGCATTTTGCACGGTCAGACCTCGGCCAATTTCAGTAACTCATTGATATTCAAAGGCGTCATTTTTTGTCACAACTGGCACAACCGCTGCAATGGTGACTGCGCGAACGGAATTTATCGCTCACAACATAAGGCGCATACATCATGATCACCCCTGCCGATTACCCTGCTATCGATACGCAAAACCGTTCAGGAGTCTCCTGGGCGGCGATCTTTGCTGGCGCGGCCGCTGCTGCCTCGGTGTCCCTGATATTGCTGGTACTGGGGGCCGGACTCGGTTTCGCGGCCACCTCACCGTGGGCCGACGAGGGCGCCAGCGCGAAGGCCCTAGGCGTTTCCAGCATCGTCTGGCTACTGGTCACACAGGTCATTGCATCGGGTTTGGGCGGCTACATTGCCGGTCGCTTGCGTGTGAAATGGACCAACTTGCATGGTGATGAAGTCTACTTCCGCGACACTGCCCACGGTTTTCTGTCCTGGGCCGTGGCTACCCTGGTAGCAGCCATGCTGGTAGTGGGGGCCGCAGGCAATCTGCTGGGGGCCGGAGCCAGTGCAGCCTCGCAGGCAGCTACCGTTTCAGCCACTACAGGGGGGGCCGCAGCTGCGGGTAGCAACAACGACTCGATGGATTACTTCGTCGATAGCCTGTTCCGTGGCGATGGCCCGGCGCCGGTCAGCGAAGACGCGGCCAATGGCATAGCTGCGCGCATCCTGGCCAAGGGCGTTGCAGGCGACAGGGCATTGCCTGCAGAAGACCGCGCTTACCTGGCGCAACTGGTTGCCCAACGGACTCGCCTGAGCCAGGCCGAGGCCGAAGCGCGGGTCGACCAGGTAATGGCCCAGGTGCAACAACTGAAAACCGCTGCCAAGCAAGCGGCGGACACTGCTGCCAAGGTGGCTGCCTGGACTGCGCTGTGGACCTTCGTCGCACTGCTGTGCGGCGCATTCTTCGCCAGCCTGGCTGCCCTTTACGGTGGTCGTCAACGCGACAGCGTGCAGTGGCTGGAAGGCGACTATGCAGCCCACCGCACCCTTCAACGTTAAGCAAGGAGAACTGCCATGCGCTCGATACTGCTTTGGATGATTGGCGTCCCGATCCCGGTCATCATTCTGATTGCGCTGTTCATGCATTGACTGAAGAAGGGCGGCTTTGCTGCCGTTCATTTTTCTGGCCAGTACCCTGTCGCCTTGAGCGGCACGAGGAACAACAACATGCGCTCGATATTGCTCTGGATGATCGGGGTGCCGATCCCGGTGATCATACTGATCTGGCTCTTCATGCATTGATAACCAAGGGCCGCTGTGCGCGGCCCTTGTCCATTCATGGAACCCTGGAGGCCGAGCATTAAAGCGTGGATATGTCAGGGAACCATTTATACATGCCCATGCTCTTTGCCGCACTTTAGTCTTCGCGCTGTGACGGCGCCATGAGGCCCCTGCAAATAGCTGGGTCCCTGCGTGCTGGTCATGCCTGAATACTAAAAGTGGAGTGTCCGACGTGGCTGATTCAATTCAAAACGAAAGTGGCGAATGGGAAATGTTGAACCCGAATGGTGACTGGGTAATTGTTTCCGGTGACATTGATCCAGACGCGCCAACTCATGCGCAAGCGCGATTGGCTGGGAAGTTTCGCAAGGTCAAACGGCCAAGGCTGGGAGGTGCGACGGGAAAAGCCAGCGGGCGCTTGCGCAAAGGTATTGTTTCCCAGGCCGGCAAGGCATTTTTGGAGCATTTTATCGCTCCCGTCGCGGTCGAGATAATCGTCGATGAGATAGAGGGCAATCTATTCAAGCATCCCGCCGATAGCGTGAAAAATGCTGACGGCAGCTATACGTACAAGGATGGATCCATTGCAACGGACAGGCAGATAAAACATCCCGATGGCAGCGTGTCGACCCCGGACGGTAAAGTGGCTTATCAGAACGGTACTTCCTATGATCGTGCGACCCAAGTCGTGAAATTTGCGGATGGCGCGGAAGTACAGGGGGAATATGACGAGAATGATAAATTGGTCGTGACGCTTTAATAAGGCGGTGATCACAATGGTTGAAAAATTGCCACCAGAATCCACCCACAACTGGTCATCGGGGCAACGCTGGGAAATGAGGAACGCTGACGGAAACTGGCAACTTCTGGAGGAGGATTTTGACCCGGCAGGTCTCGAGGCAATCGGGGATGGGCTCTGGATGTTCCCTGCCCCGCATGGTGCAGAGCATAGCCGATCAGAAAGGAGCCTTTTCGGTGAGATTTTTCGGGTATCGGCAGGCCTCATGCTTGAAAACCCTGAGTCTCAGCGGCGTCCGCAGCAGATTGAGGGTTGGGGAGAAAGAGTCCTGGACGACGCGGTACCGGGTACTGAAATCTATATCGATGATCGGGGCAAGTACGTCTTCCGCCACATCGGCGCGAATCATGTTCTTTTGGACAATACGGCCCGTTATGAAGATGGCTCTGTAGGCAAGGAAACTACTTTGACCTTGCCTGATGGACGGATCTTTCACGCCAGTGGGCACACGGTGTATCCGGATGGGCGCTCACTCAACCGGCGTACCGGTGTGCTGTCCGATCTTGGTGGGAACCTGCAGCACCTTGAGCGCCGGGCAGACGGGGAATGGGATGTGCCGGCAGCCCAGGGTTCCACATAACGGCATAGCCTGCCGACCGTGAACGGCCCATCGCGGATAAATACGCTCCTACGACGGTAGCGATGTAGGAGCGGATTTATCCGCGATGGATTTCACACTGATCTAGAGAAATTGCTCGGCATAATGGCAGGCCACCTGCCGGGTACTCACCTGCCGAAACGCTGGCACCTCCTTGGCACACCGCTCGGTCGCATACGGGCAACGCTTGTGGAACGCACACCCGTCCGGTGGATTGAGCGGGTTGGGCAGCTCCCCGGCAATGCGGATCTTCGGCTTCAGCGGATCCGGGTGAATCGCCGGTGTCGCCGACAGCAGCGCCTGGGTATACGGATGCAACGGCTTTTCGTAGATATCCTCTTTCGGCCCCATCTCCGCCGGCCGCCCCAGGTACATCACCAGCACCTGATCGGCCACATGCCGCACCACCGCCAGGTTGTGCGAGATGAACACGTAGGCGGTGTTGAATTCCTTCTGCAAGTCCATGAACAGGTTCAGCACCTGCGCCTGGATCGACACGTCCAGCGCCGAGGTCGGCTCATCCGCCACCAGCACCTTCGGCTGCAGCATCATCGCCCGGGCCAGGGCAATGCGCTGGCGCTGGCCGCCGGAGAACATGTGCGGGTAGCGCTGGTAATGCTCAGGCCGCAAGCCGACCTGCTCCATCATCTTCTGCACTTTCTCGCGCCGTTCGGCCTTGCTCAGCGAGGTGTTGATCAACAGCGGCTCGGCCAGCTGATCACCGATCTTCTGCCGCGGGTTCAGCGAAGCGTAGGGGCTCTGGAACACCATCTGCACGTCGCGGCGCAGTTGCTTGCGCTCGGACTTGCTGGCGCCCTTCACCTCGGTGCCGGCGATCTGCAGCGAGCCGGAGGAAGGTTCTTCGATCAGTGTCAGGGCGCGGGCCAGGGTCGACTTGCCGCAGCCGGACTCACCGACCACGGCCAGGGTCTTGCCGGCCTCCAGCTCGAACGACACGCCATTTAGCGCGCGTACCAGGGCGTGGCCCTTGAACAGCCCGCGGGAAACTTCGTAATGCCGGGTCAGCTCCCGGGCAGTGAGAACGACGGCCATCACGCCACCTCCTGGTTCAGCGGGTAGAAGCAACGCACCAGGCTGTGGGCCTGCGGGTCGAGAGGTGGGCGCTGATGGCGGCAGTTGTCCTGCACGTAAGGGCAGCGCGGCGACAACAGGCAGCCAGCCGGGCGGTCATAGCGGCCGGGAACGATGCCGGGCAGGGTGGCCAGGCGCTCGGCGCCGACGCTGTGCTCGGGGATCGCCGCCAGCAGTGCTTCGCTGTACGGGTGGGCGGGTACGTCGAACAGCTCCGGTACCTGGCCCACTTCCACGGCCTGGCCGGCGTACATCACACACACGCGCCTGGCGGTTTCGGCGACCACGGCCAGGTCGTGGGTGATCAGGATGAGCGCCATGTTGCGCTCCTTCTGCAGGTTGACCAGCAGCTCCATGATCTGCGCCTGGATAGTCACGTCCAGCGCGGTGGTCGGTTCGTCAGCGATCAGCAGTTTGGGTTCGCCGGCAATCGCCATGGCGATTGCCACGCGCTGGCTCATGCCGCCGGAGAGTTGGTGCGGGTAGGCGTCCAGGCGGCTTTCCGCAGCCGGGATTTCCACTTTTTTCAACAGCTCCAAGGCCCGCTGGCGTGCAGCCTTGCCTTTCAGGCCGAGGTGCTGGCGCAGGACTTCCTCGATCTGGTAGCCCACGGTGTAGCTGGGGTTGAGCGCGGTCATTGGGTCCTGGAAGACCATGGCGATGTCCTTGCCCACCACCTTGCGCCGCTGGCGGCCGCTGAGCTTGAGCATATCGGTGCCGTCGAAGGTCAGCGAATCGGCAGTGATGCGCCCAGGGGCGTCGATCAGGCCCATCAGGGCCATCATGGTGACCGATTTGCCCGAGCCGGACTCACCGACGATGGCCAGGATCTCGCCGGCGTCCACCGCCAGGTCCAGGCCATCGACCACGGGGACGGCATCGGCGGCGCCGAAGCGCACGTTCAGGTTGTTGATCTGCAACAGTGACATGGCGTTCTCCTCAGGCGGCGTTCTTGAGTTTCGGGTCCAGCGCATCGCGCAGGCCGTCGCCCATCAGGTTGATTGCCAGCACACTGAGCAGGATGGTCAGGCCGGGCAGGCTCACCACCCACCAGGCGCGCTCGATGTAGTCACGGGCCGAGGCCAGCATGGTGCCCCACTCGGGGGTTGGCGGTTGCACGCCGAGGCCGAGGAAACCCAGCGCGGCGGCGTCGAGGATTGCCGAGGAGAAGCTCAAGGTCGCCTGCACGATCAGCGGCGCCATGCAGTTGGGCAGCACGGTGACGAACATCAGCCGTGGCAGCCCGGCACCGGCCAGGCGTGCGGCGGTAACGTAGTCGCGGTTCAGTTCGCCCATCACCGCGGCGCGGGTCAGGCGCACATAGGACGGCAAGGACACGATGGCGATGGCGATTACCGTGTTGATCAGGCCTGGGCCGAGGATGGCGACGATGGCCACCGCCAACAGCAGCGACGGCAGGGCCAGCATCACGTCCATCAGGCGCATGATCGACGGGCCGAGGACCTGCGGGAAGAACCCGGCCAGCAGGCCCAGCAGGATCCCCGGGATCAGCGACATCACCACCGACGACAGGCCGATCAGCAGCGACAGCCGCGCGCCCTGGATCAGGCGCGACAACAGGTCACGGCCGAGTTCGTCGGTGCCGAGGATGAATTGCCAACTGCCGCCTTCCAGCCACACCGGCGGGGTCAACAGGAAGTCGCGGTACTGCTCGCTCGGGTCATGGGGGGCGACCCACGGTGCGAACAACGCGCAGAACACCACCAGGCACATGAAGGCCAGGCCCATTACCGCGCCCTTGTTGCGCGAGAAGGCCTGCCAGAATTCTTTGTACGGTGAAGGGTAGAGCAGGCTCTGGTCCACCGGGCTGGCCGGTGCGACGGATTTCGGAATCGGGCTAGTCATGGAAGGCCTCAGCGCTGATGACGGATGCGTGGGTTGGCCAGGCCGTAGAGGATATCCACGACGAAGTTGACCAGGATCACCAGGCAGGCAATCAACAGTATGCCGTTCTGGACCACGGGGTAGTCACGGGCGCCGATGGCTTCGATCAGCCATTTGCCGATGCCCGGCCAGGAGAAGATGGTTTCGGTCAGCACGGCGCCGGCCAGCAGCGTGCCGACCTGCAGGCCGAACACGGTCAGCACCGGGATCAGCGCGTTGCGCAGGCCATGCACGAACACCACGCGGGCCGGCGACAGGCCTTTGGCGCGGGCGGTGCGGATGTAGTCCTCGCGCAGCACTTCGAGCATTGACGAGCGGGTCATGCGGGCGATCACCGCCAAGGGGATGGTGCCGAGCACGATGGCCGGCAGGATCAGGTGCATCACCGCGTCCTTGAACGCGCCTTCCTCGTCGCTGAGCAGCGTGTCGATGAGCATGAAGCCGGTCTTTGGCTCGATGTCGTAAAGCAGGTCGATACGCCCCGATACCGGGGTCCAGCCCAGGCTCACCGAGAAGAACATGATCAGGATCAGGCCCCACCAGAAGATCGGCATGGAATAGCCAGCCAGGGAGATCCCCATCACCCCGTGGTCGAACAGCGAACCGCGCTTGAGCGCGGCGATCACCCCGGCCAGCAGGCCGACGATGCCGGCGAACAGCAGGGCGGCCATGGCCAGCTCCAGGGTGGCGGGGAACAGGGTGAGGAACTCGGTCCACACGCTCTCGCGGGTGCGCAGCGATTCACCGAGGTCGCCGTGGGCCAGCTTGCCGACATAGTCCAGGTACTGGACCGGCAGTGGCTTGTTCAGGCCCAGGCGCTCCATGGCCTGGGCGTGCATTTCGGGGTCGACCCTGCGCTCGCCCATCATGACTTCCACCGGGTCGCCGGGGATCAGGCGTATGAGCGCGAAGGTCAGCAGGGTGATACCGAAGAAGGTCGGTATCAGCAGGCCCAGGCGCCGGGCAATAAAACTCAACATTGTCGGGGTTACCTCATCAGCCGGTCAGGGCAGTGCCGCCGGTGCCCGTGTGGGGTCCCGGCGGTCGTTGTTGTTCTACTTCACCCGGGTGGTGGCGAAGTTGTTGTTGGTCAGAGGGTTGATCACATAGCCCTCCACGTTGTCACGCATGGCGGTGAACATCTTCGGATGGGCCATGCTGATCCAGGGTTGATCGTCATCGTACACCTTCAAAGCCTCGGCATAGAGCCTGGCGCGTTGGTCGTTGTCGATCACTTCGCGGGCGCGAGTGATCAGTTCCTGGAACTTAGGGTTGCACCAGCGTGCATAGTTCTCGCCGCTTCTGGCAGCATCGCAACTGAGCAGCGGGCTGAGGAAGTTGTCCGGGTCGCCGTTGTCGCCGGCCCAGCCGGTGGAGACCAGGTCCGCCTCACCCTTCTTGGCGCGGCGCAGCATCTCGGCCCATTCCATCACGCGGATGTCCAGCTTCAGGCCGATCTGTTTGAGGTCTGCCTGGAGCATTTCCGCGGAAAGCCGCGGGTTGGGGTTGGTCGGGCCGCCGCCGTTGCGGGTGAACAGGGTGATCACCGTGCCCTCCGGCACGCCAGCTTCCTTGAGCAGCTCGCGGGCCTTGGCCAGGTCGCGGGGCGGGTTCTTGTTCTCGGTGTTGTAACCGATCATGGTGGGGGGGTAGGGGTTTACGCCGACCAGTGCGTTGCCCTTGCCGAACAGCTGATCGACGTGGGTCTGGCGGTCGAAGGCCATGTTGATGGCTTTGCGCACACGCACGTCGCTCAGGTATTTGTGTTCGGTGTTCATCGAAATGTAGCCGGTGACCAAGGCTTCGATTTCGTCGACCTTGAGTGTCGGGTCGTTCTTGATCAGCGGTACGTCATCGGGCTTGGGGTACAGCGCCACCTGGCATTCGTTGGCGCGCAGCTTCTGCAGGCGCACGTTGCTGTCGGTGGCGATGGCGAACACCAGCGCATCGGCCGGCGGCTTGCCGCGGAAATAGTCCGGGTTGGGCTTGTAGCGGACCTGGGCGTCCTTGTTGTAACGCTGGAAAATGAATGGGCCGGTGCCGATCGGCTTGCTATTGAGGTCGCCGGTCTTGCCGGCCTTGAGCAACTGGTCACCGTATTCGGCGGAGTAGATCGAGGTGAAGGCCATGGCCATGTCGCGCAGGAAGGGGGCTTCCGGGCGGGTCAGGGTGATCACCACGGTGTGGTCGTCGGTCTTGGTCACCGACTTGAGCAATTCCTTGAAGGCCATGCTCTCGAAGTACGGGTAGCCGACGCTGGTCTTGTCGTGCCACGGATGGCTTGGGTCGAGCTGTCGATTCAGGCTCCACAGCACGTCATCGGCGTTGAACTCGCGGGTTGGCTTGAAGTAGTCGGTGGTGTGGAACTTCACCCCTTCACGCAGGTGGAAGGTGTAGGTCAGCCCGTCCGCTGAAATGTCCCAGCGTTCGGCCAGGGCCGGCTGAATGTCGGTGGTGCCAGGCTTGAAGTCGACCAGGCGGTTGAACACCGTCTCGGCCGAGGCATCGGCGGTGACTGCAGTGGTGTACTGGACGATGTCGAAGCCTTCCGGGCTGGCTTCGGTGCACACCACCAGCGGCTTGGCCGCGAGGTTGCCGGCGGCGCCCAGGATGACCGCTGCCAGGGCAGCGCGGAGCGGTAGCGATGTCATGGAAACTCCCTGCTTGCAATGATTCCAGCGTAGCCGCCACGGCCCGGGTTGAAGCGGGCCATGGCGCCATCGGTCAAAGAATGTTGAATGGAATGGTGGTCACCAAGCGGAACTCGTCGAGGCTGCCATCGGCCTGCGCCTTGCTGGCGCGGTGGGCGGTGTAGGTGGCGCGGATGCTGGTGTCCTTGAACGGCCCGCTCTGTACGGCATAGCTGGTGCCGATGCCCCACTCGTAGTGGGTTTCGCCATCCAGGCCGTTGACGTCATAGGCGGTGCCCCGGTAGTGGGTGCCGTCGATGCCCCAGCCACGGGCGTTGTACAGGTTGAACTTGAGGCCTGGTACGCCGTACGGCGCCATGTTCAGCACGTAGGAGATCTGCAGGGATTTCTCGTTGGGGCCGTTGAAGTCCGACAGCAGCGAGTTGGCCAGGTAGATGCCGTTGGTTTCGTGCAGGTAGTCGAAATACTCGTTGCCGTTGACTTGCTGCCACGACGCGGTGAGGGTGTGCGCCTGGTGGGTCAGGCCGAACGACAGGCTGTAGGTGTCGTTGTCGATCTCACCCATCTTCTTGCTGCCCTCGTCCACCGTCTTGTAGTAGTTCAGGCCGGTGGTCAGGGCGAGTACGGCGTTGTCGCCGAGCACATGGCTGGCGCCGAAGTAGTACTGGTTCCAGAAGTCGTCGACCTTGGTGGCGTACAGGCTGGTGGTCAGGCTCTTGAACGGCTGGTAGTTGACCCCGGCGGTGCTGGCGCGGTCGGTCTCGACGCCGGTGGCGCCGTATTCGCTGCGGAACTTGCTCAGGCTCTGTTCGGTGCGTGGCGAAACGCGGTCGAAGGTACCCAGGTCGAGCGACAGGTTGTCGAACTCGGCGCTGTGCAGGAATGCGCCCTGGAAGCTCGACGGCAACGCACGGTTGCCGATGTAGGCGATCATCGGTGTGTCCACAGACTGGCGGCCGACGGTGAGGGTCGTATTGGACACACGCGCCTTGACGTTGGCCAGGCCCATCTTGCTCCACTGGCCGACCGGGTCGCCGTCGCTGTGGGTGAGCGTCCGGTTGTTCGGGCCGGCGATCGCGGCGCGGCCCTGTTGCAGGGCGATCGCGTTGTAGCCGGCGGCCTCGACGGCAAAGCCGACAGTGCCCTGGGTGAAGCCCGAGCTGTAGTTGAGGATGGTGCCCTGCACCCAGTTGTCGCGGCTGTGGGTATCGTGGCGGGTGCCGTCGCCCTTGTAGTACTTCCACAGCGGTGCGCGGGTGGCACGTTCGTGGGCATACCAGTTGCGGGTGCTGCCGGACAGGCTCTGGCCGTCGATGAAGCCATTGGCCTGGTCCTGTTCGCTGCTGGATTTCAGGCTGAACGGGATGTAGTCCTGGCTCTGGGTGTCGGCCTCTGTCACGGCGGAAAAGGTGCCGATGGATAAGGCCAAAGCGGTCAAGGTGAATAGTCTCAAAGTTAAAGCTCCCTTTCTGTTCTTTTAGTTATCACCTGGCCTTGTGGGCCGGGTTGTTTGCTGCGGTGTTGCCAGGGTTGCCCGGGGTTGCCGGGCAAAATCGGAGGAGGTGTGTTGCCTGTCCCGGCCCTTTCGCGGAGGTTCGACGCCTCGATAAACCCGCTCCTGCAGGTAGGGCGCAAGCTCGAACCTGTCGTGATCCTGTGGGAGCGGGTTTACCTGCGAAGAGGCCTTCGAGGGTTAAAGGTCAGTCAACACTCACACCGGAAAAGTCATTGCGGCCGAACGGGCTGACCTTGAAATCGGCCACCTTGATGCTCAACGGCTGGTTCACCGTGGAATGCGCTACCGGGGTGATCGGCACCTGCTGTTTGAGGCGCTGCTGGGCCTGCTGATAAAGCGCCGTGCGTTGCTCGCGGTCGGTCACCTGCTTGGCCTGCTTGACCAGGCGGTCGTATTGCGGGTCGCACCACAGCGAATAGTTGTTGCTGCCAATGGCGTCGCAGTTGTAGAGGGTGCCGAGCCAGTTGTCCGGGTCTCCGTTGTCGCCCGTCCAGCCGATCAGGGCGATGTCGTGTTCGCCACTCTTCATGCGCTTGAGGTATTCGCCCCATTCGTAACTGACGATGCGCACCTTGAAGCCGAGCTTGTTCCAGTCGGCCTGGAGCATTTCGGCCATCAGCTTGGCGTTGGGGTTGTAAGGGCGCTGTACCGGCATGGCCCACAGGGTGATCTCGGTGCCGGGCTTGACCCCGGCCTGCTGCAGTAACTGTTTGGCTTTTTCCGGGTCGTACGGCGCGTCCTTGAGGCTGTTGTCGTAGGACCACTGGGTTGGCGGCATGGCATTGACTGCCAACTGGCCGGAGTCCTGGTACACCGCCTGGATGATGGCCTGCTTGTTCACCGCCATGTCCATGGCCTGGCGCACTTCGAGGCGGTCGAACGGTGGGTGCTGGGTGTTATAGGCGATATAGCCGAGGTTGAAGCCGGGCTGTTGCATGACCTGCAGCTTGCCGTCGGCCTTGAGCGCCGGCAGGTCGGCCGGGCGCGGGTGCAGGGTGACCTGGCATTCGTTGCGGCGCAGCTTCTGGATGCGCACCGATGGGTCGGTATTGATCGAGAACACCAGGTTGTCGATCTTCACTTCATCAGGCGCCCAGTAATCCGGGTTGCCCTTGAAGCGAATCTGCGAATCCTTCTGGTAACGCTGGAACACGAACGGCCCGGTGCCGATCGGTTGCTGGTTGATGTCGCTGGGGCGCCCACTGGCCAGCAACGTTTCGGCGTACTCGGCCGAGAGTATCGAGGCGAAGCTCATCGCCAGGTTCTGGATGAACGCGGCATCGACCTTGTTCAGGGTGAACACCACGGTCATTGGGTCGGTCTTCTCGACCCGGGTGATGTTCTTGTCCAGTCCCATGCTGACGAAGTATGGGAATTCGGTGGGGTAGGCCTTACGGAACGGCTGGTCCCTGTCGAGCATGCGGTTGAAGGTGAACAGCACGTCATCGGCATTGAAATCACGGCTCGGCGTGAAGGCCTTGTTGGCGTGGAACTTCACGCCGGGGCGCAAGTGGAAGGTATAGCGCAAGCCGTCTTCGGAAACTTCCCACCGGGTCGCCAGCGCCGGGTGCACGGCGGTGCCGCCACGTTCGAACTCCACCAGGCGATTGTAGATCGGCTCGGCGGCGTCGTTGTCGGTGGCACTGGTGTACTGGGCGGTGTCGAAGCCGGCCGGGCTGCCTTCGGAGCAGAACACCAGGTTCTTGGCCTGAAGGGCAGGGGCCTGGCTCAGCAGGCCGAGGGCAAGCAGGGGCGAAAGGCGAGTGACGTGGCGCATGGCGATTCCTTTTCCAGCTGTTCAAGCCGCTTCGGGGTACGAATGACGGCAACAGTTTCCCGACTCCGTCGCGGGTAGCGTCGGAGGGGGCACGAAATGCTTGGTGGTGAGGCGCACCCGCCTTCGAGCGGCGGGTGCGGGGAGCTACCCTATTTGTCCACGCTGACGCCGTAGAAGCTGTTCAACCCGAACGGGCTGATCTTGAAGTCCTTCACCTTGGCGCTCATCGGTTGGTAGACCGTGGAGTGGGCGATCGGCGTGATCGGCACCTGTTCCTTGAGGATGTGCTGGGCCTTCTGGTACAGCTCGGTGCGCTTGGCCTGGTCGGACGTGGCCTTGGCCTGCTTGATCAGGTCGTCGTAGGGCTTGAAGCACCACTTGGAGAAGTTGTTGCCGTCGACGGCGTCGCAGCCGTACAAGGTGCCGAGCCAGTTGTCCGGGTCACCGTTGTCACCGCTCCAGCCGATCAGCATGGCGCCCTGTTCTCCGCCTTTGGAGCGCTTGATGTACTCGCCCCACTCGTAGCTGACAATCTTCGATTTGATACCGATCTTGGCCCAGTCGGACTGCAGCATCTCGGCCATCAGCTTGGCGTTGGGGTTGTAGGGACGTTGCACGGGCATGGCCCACAGGGTGATCTCGGTGCCTTCCTTGATGCCGGCTTCCTTGAGCAGTTGTTTGGCCTTCTCGGGGTCGTACGGTGCGTCCTTGATGCTGGTGTCATACGACCACTGTGTGGGCGGCATGGCGTTGACCGCCAGCTGGCCCGCGCCCTGGTAGACCGATTCGATGATCTTCTTCTTGTCCACGGCCATGTCCAGTGCCTGGCGGACTTGCAGCTGGGCCATCGGGTTAGGCTCGTTGCTGCCCTTGATCTTGTCCATCACGTTGTAGGCGATGTAGCCGAGGTTGAAGCCGGCCTGCTGGGGCATCTGCAGGTTCTTGTCGGCCTTCAGCGGCTCGATGTCGGCCGGCCGCGGGAACAAGGTGACCTGGCACTCATTCTTCTTCAGCTTCTGCATGCGCACGGAGGCGTCGGTGGAGATGGCGAAGATCAGGTTGTCGATCTTCACATCTTCGGGCTTCCAGTAGTCCTTGTTGCCCTTGAAGCGGATCTGCGCGTCCTTCTGGTACTTGCTGAACACGAACGGGCCGGTGCCGATCGGCTTCTGGTTGATGTCGGCGGCCTTGCCGTCCTTGAGCAATTGCCCGGCGTACTCGGCGGACTGGATGGAGGCGAAGCTCATGGCCAGGTTCTGGATGAACGCGGCGTCCACTTCATTGAGGGTGAACTTCACCGTGTGATCGTCAAGCTTCTCCACCTTGGCGATGTTCTTGTCCATGCCCATGTCGGTGAAGTAAGGGAATTCGGTGGGGTAGGCCTTACGGAACGGGTGATTCTTGTCGAGCATGCGGTTGAAGGTGAACAGCACGTCGTCGGCGTTGAATTCGCGGGTCGGCTTGAAGTAGTCGGTGGTGTGGAACTTGACCCCTTCGCGCAGGTGGAAGGTGTAGGTCTTGCCGTCGTCGGCCACGTCCCATTTGGTTGCCAGACCCGGGATGACCGCGGTGCCGCCGCGTTCGAACTGGGTCAGGCGGTTGAACACGGTCTCGGCCGAGGCGTCGAAGTCGGTTCCGGTGGTGTATTGCCCCGGGTCGAAGCCGGCCGGGCTGCCTTCGGAGCAGAACACCAGGTTGGACGCGGCCTGGGCCAGTGGAGCACCGGCGAGCAAGCCTGCACCTAGCAGGAACGGAATGACTGCGTGTTTGAGCATGGTGGCCTCATTGTTGTCATTTTTGGGGTTGAGGTGGCCTCGTGAGCCGACCTGCGGATACTTATGCAGGGGGTATTCCCAATGCAACAGGGAGAAGGATAGTTGGCGTCAGAAAAGTAGTACGAGCGTACATGGATGTCGCATTCGTATAACTTTCAGCGAAGTTGAACGTTTGCGCGGGCGAAATGATGGCTTTTTGCGAGATGTTTCGGTGCGGGAGAGAGTGTAGGACGCACCTCTATGGTGCGTAGGAAATATCTGAAAAGCTTGAATTTGACGCGATCCCTGTGGGAGCGGCCTTGCGTCGCGAAAGGGCCGCAAGGCGGCCCCGGCAATCTAGCGGTTCAGCCGAGATCTTGGGGCCGCTGCGCGCCCCTTTCGCGACACAAGGCCGCTCCCACAGGATTTTTGTGGTCGCTTAGGGCATCTGCACTTCGATCAGCCCGTCGGCATTCATGCTGACTTCACTGGTCCCGGCTTCGATATCCGGTGCTGGCGCGGCCTCGTCAGCGCCCATGGCCTTCATCGCCATCGGCGCACTACGCAGGTAAGGGCGTGGGTAACCGGAGCTGTTCAGGTTCAGGCTGACCACTTTATAGCCCTTGCCGCCCAATGCTTCGGTGGCCAGCTGTGCGCGGGCCTTGAACGCATTGACCGCATCCTTGAGCAGCTCGTCTTCGCTGGCCTTGCGCGTGGCCGGGGCGATGGAGAAGTCCATGCTGCCCATCTTCAGGTCCTGCAGCAGGTCGGCGGTGAGCTGGGACAGGGCCGGGAAATCGGCACCTTCCAGGCGCAGCTCGGCGCGCTCACGCCAGCCGGTTATCTTCTGCCCTTTGCTGTCATACACCGGGTAGCTGTTGCGGCTGCCCTGGCTGATTTTCACGTCCTTGACCTGGCGCGCCTGCTGCACGGCCTTGTTCATGGTTTCGGTGATTTGCTTGGCGAGCTTGCCGGGGTCGGTATTCTGCGCTTCGCTGTAGAGGGTCACGACCATCAGGTCGCGCGCCACTTCCTTGCTGACTTCGGCGCGCAACGATACCTGGTTGTAACGCGGTTCGTCGGCCGCCAGGGCCGGCAGGCTGGCGAGCAGGCCACAGGACAGGATCAGGGCTGCGCCGCGACGTGGAATGTGCATGTGTTACTCCTTGGCAATGATAGGCGTGGGTTGAGGTCATCCTTTCCACGCATGGCCCATCAGACCGGGACCCGTGTAGTGGGTTCAAAAGTGCCACCATCAACATGTGACAAAGTGTGGCGCTTTGCCGCATCGCTGCAGTGGGGCGCCCGGCTTCGGTATACTCCACCCGATTTTACTGGAGCACACATCGGGAGAGCGCATGCTCGCCGCCGCACAACCGCTGTCCGCAACACGCCAGAACCTCTGGCGCCTGACTGTCATTCGCGTTCTGGTCCTGGCCGCCCAGGCAGGCTCCGTGGGCGTCGCCTACTGGACCGACCTGCTGCCACTGCCATGGCTTTCGTTGGCTGCGACCCTGGCCCTGTCGTCGCTGCTCTGCGCCTTCACCGCCCTGCGCCTGCGCCTGTCGCTGCCGGTCACCGAGACCGAATATGCCTTGCAGCTGGCCTGCGACCTGCTGATCCACAGTGCCTTGCTGTACTACTCGGGTGGCTCGACCAACCCGTTCGTATCCTATTACCTGGTGCCGCTGGCCATCGCTGCGGTGACCTTGCCGTGGCTGTATTCGCTGATCCTCTCGGGCATCGCCCTGACCGCCTACAGCCTGCTGCTGGTGCAGTTCTACCCGCTCGAGGGGCTGCCGATGGCGCGGGACAAGATGCAGGTCTACGGCATGTGGCTGAGTATCGCCCTGGCCGCCGCCGTGATCACCTTCTTTGCCGCGCGCATGGCCGAGGAACTGCGCCGTCAGGAGCAACTGCGCTCCGAGCGCCGCGAAGAAAGCCTGCGTGACGAACAGTTGCTGGCCGTGGCCACCCAGGCTGCCGGCGCGGCCCACGAACTGGGCACCCCCTTGGCGACCATGAGCGTGCTGCTCAATGAAATGCGCCAGGACCACACCGACCCACTGCTTCAGGAAGACCTGCAGATCCTTCAGGACCAGGTCAAGCTGTGCAAGGAAACCCTGCAGCAACTGGTGCGCGCCGCCGAGGCCAACCGCCGTCTGGCGGTGGTCGAACAGGACGTCACCGCCTGGCTCGACGAAGCGTTGAACCGCTGGCACCTGATGCGCCCGGAGGCCAGCTACCGCTTCCAGCGCCTGCGCGACGGCCTGGTGCCGCGCCTGACGCCGCCACCGGACCTGACCCAGGCGCTGCTGAACCTGTTGAACAATGCCGCCGATGCCTGCCCCGATGACCTGCAGGTGACCCTTGACTGGGACGCCCAGGACATCCTGATCAGCATCCGCGACCATGGCCCCGGTGTACCGCCGGCCATCGCCGAAGCAATCGGCAAACCCTTCATTACCACCAAAGGCAAAGGCTTCGGCCTGGGCCTGTTCTTGAGCAAGGCCAGCGTGACCCGTGCGGGCGGTTCGGTGAAACTCTATAGTCATGAACAGGGTGGCACCCTGACCGAACTGCGCCTGCCCCATGGCAAGCGAGGAGATGAATGATGAGCGAAGAAAACCAGGTCGAAGGCGAAGAGCTGCCGCACCTGTTGCTGGTGGACGATGACGCCACCTTTACCCGGGTCATGGCCCGGGCCATGAGCCGCCGCGGTTTCCGTGTGAGCACTGCCAGCTCTGCCGAGGAAGGCCTGCTTCTGGCCCAGCAGGACCTGCCGGACTACGCCACGCTGGACCTCAAGATGGAAGGCGACTCGGGCCTGGTGCTGCTGCCCAAGCTGCTGCAGCTGGACCCGGAGATGCGCGTGGTGATCCTGACCGGTTACTCGAGCATCGCCACCGCCGTCGAGGCGGTCAAGCGCGGTGCCTGCAACTACCTGTGCAAGCCGGCCGACGCCGACGACGTGCTGGCGGCACTGCTGTCGGAACATGCCGACCTGGACTCGCTGGTGCCGGAAAACCCGATGTCGGTAGACCGTCTGCAGTGGGAGCACATCCAGCGCGTGCTGAATGAGCACGAGGGCAATATCTCCGCCACTGCGCGGGCGCTGGGCATGCACCGTCGCACCCTGCAGCGCAAATTGCAGAAGCGCCCGGTTCGCCGCTGACCTTCTGCTGCCTGTACCGGCCCTTTCGCGGGTGAACCGCTCCCACAGGGTATGCGATCCCTGTAGGAGCGGGTTTACCCGCGAAGAGGCCGGCACAGACAGAAGCTTGTTTAAAGTCCCGCTCGATCCCCGCATTTCCTGACGCGTTGGCGTATCATTAGCCGCCTAACGGCAACCCCCATCAGGACCGCTTGCGCATGCTCGCCCTTCTTATCCAGACGCTGAACATCACGGCCCCCGTCTTCGCCATGCTGTTCATGGGCGTGCTGCTCAAACGTATCCACCTGATCGACGACAACTTCAACCGCGTCGCCTCGCAGCTGGTGTTCAACGTCTGCATGCCAGCGTTGCTGTTCCTCGGCATCTACCACGCCGACCTGGCCACCGCGGTTCAGCCCAGGGTCATCCTCTACTTCGTGGTCGCCACCCTGGTCGGCTTTGCCGTGGCCTGGGGCATGGCCATCTGGCGCAGCCCTCTGGCCGACCGTGGCATTTACACCCAGGGTGCGTTCCGCGGCAACAACGGCGTGATCGGCCTGGCCCTGGCTGCGAGCCTCTATGGCGATTACGGCATCTCCCTGGGGGCGGTGCTCGCCGGCCTGGTGATACTCATGTACAACTCCCTGTCGGCGGTGGTGCTGGCGGTGTACAGCCCGGACCTCAAGTCCGACCCGTGGAGCATCTGCAAGAGCATCCTGAGCAATCCGCTGATCATCAGTGTGCTGGTGGCCACGCCCTTGGCCTACGGCCAGGTGCCGCTGCCGAACTGGCTGCTGACGTCGGGCGACTACCTGGCGCAGATGACCCTGCCGCTGGCGCTGATCTGCATCGGTGGCACCCTGTCGTTGGCGGCCC
Organism: Pseudomonas vlassakiae; assembly: GCF_014269035.2. Lineage (GTDB taxonomy): Bacteria > Pseudomonadota > Gammaproteobacteria > Pseudomonadales > Pseudomonadaceae > Aquipseudomonas > Aquipseudomonas vlassakiae. Next base: position 143,430 of record NZ_JABWRP020000011.1, on the reverse strand, counting down.
TGCGCGACAGCGGCAGGCTGGCCATCGATGCGAGCCTGGTGAAGATGGTCCTGCTGCCGCTGATCGGCACCTTGGGGGCCTGGTTGTGCGGCTTCCGGGGGGCCGAGCTGGGCATCCTGTTCCTCTACATCGGCAGCCCGACGGCGGCGGCCAGCTACGTCATGGCCCGCGCCGCCAACGGCAACCATGAACTGGCGGCCTCGATCATCGTGATAACCACGTTAATGGCGGCGATCACCACCAATATTGGTATTTTCATCTTGCAGTGGGGCGGATGGATCTAGATCCTTGACTGCAAAACAACAGCAACAACACTGCCTCACTGAGCCAAAGGACACTTCATGCAAGACCAGAGCACGCCCGAGCCGCTGAAGCGCGGGCTGAAGAATCGCCATATCCAGCTGATTGCGCTGGGTGGTGCCGTCGGTACCGGGCTGTTTCTGGGCATCGCCCAGACCATCCAGCTGGCGGGGCCCGCCGTTTTGCTGGGCTACGCCATTGCCGGCCTGATGGCCTTCTTCATCATGCGCCAATTGGGAGAGATGGTGGTCGAGGAGCCTGTCGCTGGCAGCTTCAGCCACTTCGCCCACCAATACTGGAGCGAGTTCGCCGGGTTCGTTTCCGGTTGGAACTATTGGGTGGTGTACGTGCTGGTCGGCATGGCCGAGCTCACGGCCGTGGGTATCTATGTGCAGTACTGGTGGCCGGCGTTCCCGACCTGGGCCACGGCGGCGATCTTCTTCGTGGTGATCAACCTGATCAACCTCACCCAGGTGAAGGTCTATGGCGAAATGGAGTTCTGGTTCGCCTTGGTCAAGGTGGTAGCGATCGTCAGCATGATCGGTTTCGGCGCCTGGATGCTCGCCAGCGGCCAGGGCGGCCCGGATGCCAGCGTGGCCAACCTGTGGCAATACGGCGGGTTCTTTCCCAATGGCGTGACCGGGCTGGTGATGGCGCTGGCGGTGATCATGTTCTCCTTCGGTGGCCTGGAGCTCGTCGGCATTACCGCCGCCGAGGCCGACAACCCGCGCCAGAGCATCCCCAAGGCGACCAACCAGGTGGTCTACCGCATCCTGATCTTCTACATCGGTGCCCTGGCCGTGCTGCTGTCGCTGTACCCTTGGCAGAAGGTGGTGCAAGGCGGCAGCCCGTTCGTGATGATCTTCCACGAACTGGACAGCGACCTGGTGGCGACCATCCTCAACATCGTGGTGTTGACCGCTGCGTTGTCGGTGTACAACAGCTGTGTGTACGCCAACAGTCGCATGCTGTTCGGCCTGGCCAGCCAGGGTGATGCGCCGCGCCAGTTGCTCAAGGTCAGCCGCAGCGGCGTGCCCCTGACGGCGTTGGCTGTTTCAGCCTTTGCGACCGGCATGTGCGTGCTGATCAACTACCTGATGCCTGGCGAGGCGTTCGGCCTGCTGATGGCGTTGGCGGTGTCGGCGCTGGTGATCAACTGGGCCAGCATCAGCATCACCCACCTGAAGTTCCGCAAGGCCAAGCTGGCGGCCGGGATCAACCCGTTCTACCAGAGTTGGGGGCACCCGCTGACCAACTACCTGTGCCTGGCATTCATCGTGCTGATTCTGGTGGTGATGTACCTGACCCCGCCGATCCGCATCTCGGTGGTCCTGATCCCGGCGTGGATTGCGGTGCTGTGGCTGGCCTTCAAGCTGAAGAAGGCTCGGCAGGGAAGATAGTCAAAGCAGGCCTGGCCTGTCAGTGCTGCCTGCGCCAGGCTCGGGCCGTGGTGTACAGCAACACCGTGCCCAGCACCGGCAGCACATAGAACAGCATCAACCGCTCCAGCCGCCCGGCCAGTGGCAGGCCCATGGTGAAGGCTGCGACATGCAGGCCATAGACCAGGTACAGGCAGAGGAACACCAGCCCCTCGCTGCGGGTGATCCGGTAGCCGGAATAGAACACCGGCAGGCTCAGGGCCGCGACACCCAGCATCACCGGCAGGTCGAATGCCAGCGCATTGGGCGAGATGGTCAGCGGCTCGGGTGTGATCAGTGCGGTCAGGCCGAGCACTCCCAGCAAGTTCAACAGATTGCTGCCGATCACCGTGCCGACGGCAATCTCCCGTTCGCCGCGAATGGCGGCAATCAGCGCGGCGGCAAGCTCGGGCAGGGATGTACACACGGCGACCACCGTCAGGCCGATGACCCGCTCGGACAGTCCGAGATCGGTGGCCACTTCAATGGCCGCCTCCAGCAGCAGGTGGCCGGCCAGGCTCAACAGGCCAAGGCCGAACAGCACCTGTAGCAGCGCCCCGGACCAGAAGCGCCCAGCGCTGGCTGCAGCGGCATCCTGGGCCGGATAGGTGCGGGCATAGTGGCGCGACTGGTGCCAGAGCATGGCCAGGTAGCCCGCCAGGGCGAGCAGCAACAGCAACCCTTCGGCCCGGCCCAGGTGGCCGTTGCCACAGAGAGCATAGACCAGGGCGCTGGCGGCAATCATCAGCGGGATGTCCAGGCGCACCAGCTGGCGCGATACCCGCAGTGGAATGATCAGCGCGGCCAGGCCGAGGATGACCAGTACATTGAAGATGTTGCTGCCGATCACGCTGCCCACGGCCACGTCGGGCGCACCTTGATAGGCGGCTTGCAGGCTTACGGTCAGCTGCGGTGCGGTACTGCCGAAGGCCACCAGGCTGAGGCCGATGATCAAGGGGCGCACGCGCAGGCGTTCGGCCAGGCGCAGCGCCGCGCGCACCAGCAGTTCGGCACCGACGATCAGCAGCAGCAGGGCAGCGCCCATTTGCAACAGGCTGAAGGTGGGGAGGGTGGCCAGGTCGAAAATGATGGGGCTCCAGTCAGGGCAGGTGTCAGGTCAATCGCTCAGACCTTGTACCCGGACGCGCGCCGTTCCGCTACGGAGCATGCCGATTTTTTCTGCTGCAGCACGTGACAGGTCGATCAGCCGGCCTCGGGTATGCGGGCCGCGGTCGTTGATGCGGACCACCACGCTGCGATCGTTGGCCAGGTTGGTGACCAGCACCCGGCTGCCGAATGGCAGGCTGCGGTGGGCCGCGGTGAGGCCGTGCTGGTTGAACGGTTCGCCGCTGGCAGTGCGTTTGCCGTGGTGGCGCGAGCCGTAATAGGACGCGGTGCCGGTTTCGTTGTAACCGCGCGGGTCGATGTCATGGCTGGCACAGCCGGCCAGGAAGGAGAAGAGGGCGAGGGTACCTAGGGATCGTTTCAGCAATTGGGATGCTCCGGTGCATTGGGGCCGCTGTGCGGCCCATCGCGGATGAATCCGCTCCTACAGGCATGTCGCTGTTCTCTGTAGGAGCGGATTCATCCGCGATCGAGGGCAAGGCCCTCGCCGCTTTTTTCAGCTCACCCTTCGAGCTTGGCCTTGAGCAGTTGGTTCACCTGCCCCGGGTTGGCCTTGCCTTTGGAGGCCTTCATCGCCTGGCCGACGAAGAAGCCGAACATCTTGCCGCGCTTGGCCTCGTCAGCGGCACGATACTGTTCGACCTGCTCGGCGTTCGCAGCGAGCACTTCGTCGAGCATCTTGTCGATTGCACCGGTATCGGTGACCTGCTTGAGGCCCTTGCTTTCGATGATGCTGTCGGCATCGCCTTCACCCGCGGCCATCGCCTCGAACACGGTCTTGGCAATCTTGCCGCTGATGGTGTTGTCACGGATGCGCAGCAGCATGCCGCCCAGGTGCGCGGCGCTGACCGGCGCCTGGTCGATTTCGATGCCCAGCTTGTTCAGCAGGCTACCCAGTTCGACCATGACCCAGTTGGCGGCCAGCTTGGCGTCGCCACCGATCTTCGCCACTTCCTCGAAGTAGTCCGCCTGTTCGCGGCTGGAAGCCAGCACGTTGGCGTCGTAGGCCGACAGGCCGTACTGGCTCTGGAAGCGCTCGACCTTTTGTGGTGGCAGCTCCGGCAGGCCGGCGCGGACGGTTTCGAGGAAGCTGTCCTCGATCACCACCGGCAGCAGGTCCGGGTCGGGGAAGTAACGGTAGTCGTTAGCCTCCTCCTTGCTGCGCATGGAGCGGGTCTCGTCCTTGTTCGGGTCGTACAGGCGGGTTTCCTGGACAACCTTGCCGCCGTCCTCGATCAGGTCGATCTGGCGCTGGATCTCGCTGTTGATCGCACGCTCGATGAAGCGGAACGAGTTGACGTTCTTGATCTCGCAGCGGGTACCGAATTCGGCCTGGCCTTTCGGCCGGATCGACACGTTGCAGTCACAGCGCAGCGAGCCTTCGGCCATGTTGCCGTCGCAGATGCCCAGGTAGCGCACCAGCGCGTGGATGGCCTTGACGTAGGCCACGGCTTCCTTGGCGCTGCGCATGTCCGGCTCGGAGACGATTTCCAGCAGCGGGGTGCCGGCGCGGTTCAGGTCGATACCGGTGGAGCCGCTGAAGTCTTCGTGCAGGCTCTTGCCAGCGTCTTCCTCAAGGTGCGCGCGGGTGACGCCGATGCGCTTGATGGTACCGTCTTCCAGGGCGATGTCCAGGTGGCCCTTGCCGACGATCGGCAGGTCCATCTGGCTGATCTGGTAGCCCTTGGGCAGGTCCGGGTAGAAGTAGTTCTTGCGCGCGAACACGTTACGCTTGCCGATTTCGGCATCGATCGCCAGGCCGAACATGCAGGCCATGCGCACGGCTTCCTGGTTGAGCACCGGCAGGACGCCGGGCATCCCCAGGTCAACCAGGCTGGCCTGGGTGTTCGGCTCGGAGCCGAAGGTGGTGGCGCTGCCGGAGAAGATCTTCGACTGGGTGGCCAGCTGGGTATGAATCTCCAGCCCGATCACAACTTCCCATTGCATGTGTGAATTCCTCAGAAGCCGTTAGGGGCGCGGGTGTGCCAGTCGGTGACTTGCTGGTAACGGTGCGCGACGTTGAGCAGGCGGCCTTCCTGGAAGTACGGTGCCAGCAGCTGCACGCCGACCGGCAGGCCATCGACGAAGCCGGCTGGCATCGACAGGCCTGGCAGGCCCGCCAGGTTGGCGGTGATGGTGTAGACGTCTTCCAGGTAGGCGGCGACCGGGTCGCTGCTCTTGGCGCCAAGCTTCCAGGCCGGGTTCGGCGTGGTCGGGCCGAGGATCAGGTCGACCTCGGCGAAGGCGGCCATGAAGTCGTTCTTGATCAGGCGGCGGATCTGCTGCGCCTTGACGTAGTAGGCGTCGTAGTAGCCGGCCGACAGGGCGTAGGTGCCGACCATGATGCGGCGCTGCACTTCGGTACCGAAGCCTTCGCCACGGGAACGCTTGTACAGGTCGGTCAGGTCTTTCGGCTCTTCGCAGCGGTAGCCGAAGCGCACACCGTCGAAGCGTGACAGGTTGGAGGAGGCTTCTGCCGGCGCGATCACGTAGTACGCCGGAATGGCATGCTGCATGTTCGGCAGGCTGATTTCCTTGACCACCGCACCGAGCTTTTCCAGCTCCTTGACGCTGGCCTGGACCAGCTCGGCGATGCGCGGGTCGAGGCCGGCACCGAAATACTCCTTCGGCAGGCCGATGCGCAGGCCCTGCAGCGAGCCGTTGAGGGCGGCGCTGTAGTCCGGCACCGGCTCGTCGATGCTGGTGGAGTCCTTGGCATCAAAGCCGGCCATGCCTTGCAGCAGCAGGGCGCAGTCTTCGGCGGTACGTGCCAGCGGGCCACCCTGGTCGAGGCTGGAGGCGTAGGCAATCATGCCCCAGCGCGACACGCGACCGTAGGTCGGCTTGAGGCCGGTGAGGTTGGTCAGTGCCGCCGGCTGGCGGATCGAGCCACCGGTGTCGGTGCCGGTGGTGGCCGGCAGCAGGCGCGCGGCCACGGCTGCCGCGGAACCGCCGGACGAGCCGCCTGGCACGTGCTCGAGGTTCCACGGGTTCTTCACCGCGCCGTAGTGGCTGGACTCGTTGGCCGAACCCATGGCGAATTCGTCCATGTTGGTCTTGCCCAGGGTGACCATGCCGGCTTCGGCCAGCTTGGCGACCACGGTGGCGTCATACGGCGCCTTGAAGTTGTCGAGCATCTTCGAGCCGCAGCTGGTGCGCACGCCGAGGGTGCAGAACAGGTCCTTGTGGGCGATCGGCGCGCCGAGCAGTGCACCGGTTTCGCCAGCGGCGCGACGGGCGTCGGCAGCACGCGCCTGGCTCAGGGCCAACTCTTCGGTGACGCTGATGAAGCTGTTGATCTGTGGGTCGATCTGCTTGACGCGCGCCAGCAGGGCGCCGGTCAGCTCTTCGGAGGAAAACGACTTGTCGGCGAGTCCGCGGGCGATCTCGGCCAGGGTCAATTCATGCATGGCAGGCTCTATCCCTTACTCGATGACTTTCGGAACCAGGTACAGACCGCTTTCGGTCATTGGCGCGATGGCCTGGTAGGCGTCGCGCTGGTTGCTTTCGGTGACCTGGTCGGGACGCAGGCGCTGGCTGGCCTCCAGGGGGTGGGCCAGGGGCTCGATGCCGTTGGTGTCGACCGCTTGCATCTGGTCGACCAGGCCGAGAATGCTGTTCAGGGCGTCAGTAATGCGTGGCAGTTCGCCTTCATTCAGGCCCAGACGGGCCAGATGGGCAATCTTTTCCACGTCGCTGCGTTCAAGCGCCATGGTGATCTCCAGGGGAAACAAAGAACCGAATAGGGTCCGCGGTGAGGAACATGTCAGCATTTTGGCGGTCCAACGGCCGCGATCATCTGCTGGCGTGCTCGGAAAAACAGCCAATTTAACATATTGGCTCCTTGCCCAAAATCCCTGCCATTGTTAGAGTTTGCCGCACTTTTTTACCCACGCTTTCCCCAGGGTCACTTTCCCATGTTCAAGAAACTGCGTGGCATGTTTTCCAGCGATCTTTCCATCGACCTGGGGACTGCCAACACCCTTATTTACGTGCGTGAGCGCGGTATCGTCCTGAATGAGCCCTCGGTTGTTGCCATCCGTACCCACGGCAACCAGAAAAGCGTCGTCGCCGTCGGTACCGAAGCCAAGCGCATGCTGGGCCGCACGCCTGGCAACATTGCTGCCATTCGTCCGATGAAGGACGGCGTCATCGCCGACTTCAGCGTTTGTGAAAAAATGTTGCAGTACTTCATCAACAAGGTTCACGAAAACAGCTTCCTGCAGCCCAGCCCGCGCGTGCTGATCTGCGTGCCGTGCAAATCGACCCAGGTCGAGCGCCGCGCCATTCGCGAGTCGGCCCTCGGTGCCGGTGCCCGTGAAGTGTTCCTGATCGAAGAGCCGATGGCCGCTGCCATCGGTGCCGGCCTGCCGGTCGAAGAAGCCCGCGGCTCGATGGTCGTCGATATCGGTGGCGGTACCACCGAAATCGCACTGATCTCGCTGAACGGCGTGGTCTATGCCGAGTCCGTCCGGGTTGGCGGCGACCGCTTCGACGAAGCCATCGTCACCTATGTGCGCCGCAACTACGGCAGCCTGATCGGCGAATCCACCGCCGAGCGCATCAAGCAGGAAATCGGCACCGCCTACCCGGGCGGCGAGGTGCGCGAAGTCGACGTGCGCGGCCGTAACCTGGCCGAGGGCGTACCACGCGCCTTCACCCTGAACTCCAACGAAGTCCTGGAAGCCCTGCAGGAATCCCTGGCGACCATCGTCCAGGCGGTCAAGAGCGCCCTGGAGCAATCGCCGCCGGAGCTGGCCTCCGACATCGCCGAGCGCGGCCTGGTGCTGACCGGTGGTGGTGCGCTGCTGCGTGACCTCGACAAACTGCTGGCGCAGGAAACCGGCCTGCCGGTGATCGTCGCCGAAGACCCGCTGACCTGTGTCGCCCGTGGCGGTGGCCGCGCCCTGGAGATGATGGACAAGCACGCGATGGACCTGCTCTCCAGCGAGTGATCCCCCGCTGCTTTCGAAAGCCCGGTTTACAGGTAGCACGCGCAGTGCTACCTGTATGCGCTGGCTGGCGTCCATCGCGGCGTCGTTTCCGTCAACCCGCAACCAGGCTGGTGCGTTGTCCCATGTCCAATGACCTCCTGAGTCGTCCACGAGGAACGGCCCATTAAACCGCTTTTCTCCAAGGGCCCTTCGCTGGGCGTTCGCCTGCTGGTACTGGTAGTGCTGTCGGTCGCGCTGATGGTTGTCGACGCGCGTTTCGACGTGCTCAAGCCGGTGCGCAGCCAGATGGGCCTGGTGCTCATGGAATCGTACTGGATCACCGACCTGCCGCAGCGGATGTGGCAAGGGGTGGCCGGCCAGTTCGGCAGCCGCACCGAGCTGATCGCTGAAAACGAAAAACTCAAGACCGAAGCCCTGCTGCTTCAAGGGCGCCTGCAGAAGCTGGCGGCCCTGACGGAGCAGAACGTGCGCTTGCGTGAGTTGCTCAACTCCTCGGCGCTGGTCAACGAGAAGGTCGAAGTGGCCGAGCTGATCGGCGTCGACCCCAATCCGTTCACCCACCGCATTCTGATCAACAAGGGTGAGCGCGATGGTGTGTTCCTGGGGCAGCCGGTACTCGATGCCCGTGGCCTGATGGGCCAGGTGGTCGAGCTGATGCCGTATACCTCGCGGGTCCTGCTGTTGACCGACACGACCCACAGCATTCCGGTGCAGGTCAACCGCAACGGCCTGCGCGCCATCGCCAGCGGCACCGGCAACCCGGAGCGCCTCGAGTTGCGCCATGTCGCCGACACCGCCGACATCAAGGAAGGTGACCTGCTGGTGAGCTCTGGCATGGGCCAGCGTTTCCCGGCCGGCTACCCGGTGGCCACGGTCAACGAAGTGATCCACGATTCCGGCCAGCCGTTTGCCATCGTCCGCGCCATTCCAACCGCCGCGCTCAACCGCAGCCGCTACATGTTGCTGGTGTTCAGTGACCGCCGGACACCGGAGCAGCGGGCCACCGAAGCAGCCATCGCCCAGGAAGAGGCCGATCGCAAGGGCACTGGCCAACCTGCTGCCAATGCCGAGCAGCCGGCAGTTGCCCCAGCCCCGGCACAGCCAGCGGCGCCGGCCGCTACGGGTCAGGCGCCTGCGGCCCCGGCTGCAGCGCCCGGCAACCCTGCCGCCGCGCCTGCGGCGCCCGCCCATCCCCGGAGGCAATGATGGCCAAGTCGCGCCGTAACCACGGTTGGGTCATCTGGCTGACGTTCGCCATCGGCCTGCTGCTCAGCGTTTCACCCATGCCGCAGTTCCTTGAAGTGTTCCGGCCCATGTGGCTGGCGATGCTGGTGTCGTTCTGGACCTTGAACGTGCCAGGCAAGGTGGGCATGACCACCGCTTTCATTCTGGGGCTGGCCGAGGACGTGCTGTACGGCACCTTGCTGGGGCAGAACGCGCTCATCCTCACGCTCATCACGTTCCTCGTGCTGTCGCTGCAGCAGCGCCTGCGCATGTTCCCGCTGTGGCAGCAGAGCCTGGTGATCCTGGTGATCTTCGGTATCGCCCAGCTGATCCAGCTGTGGCTCAGTGCGCTCACCGGCAATCGCCTGCCAACCTTGGCGCTGGTCTGGCCAGCCGTGATCAGTGCCTTGCTCTGGCCATGGATCAGCTTCGCCCTGCGCGACCTGCGCCGACGTTTGCGCATCAACTGACGGCGCTGCCACTGACAGGGAGATGTCCAGATGAAACCACTCTACCTCGCCTCCGGCTCACCGCGCCGGCGTGAACTTCTCGGCCAGATCGGCGTGCCGTTCACCGTCATCAGTGCCCCCATCGATGAAACCCCGCTGCCGGGCGAAAGCGCCGAGGCCTATGTCGAGCGCCTGGCCCGGGCCAAGGCCGAAGCTGGCCTGGCCACACTGCAAGGCCCTGCCGTGGTGCTTGGCGCCGACACGGCGGTGGTGCTCGATGGCCGTATTCTGGGCAAGCCTGAAAACCGTGAACAGGCCTTGACGATGCTGGCCGACCTGGCTGGCCGAGAGCATCAGGTGCTGACGGCCGTGGCCTTGAACGATGGCCAGCATTGCGAAAGCCGGTGTGTCAGCAGTGTCGTGCGTTTTCGCCCTGTCGATGGCGCTGAAGCCGAGCGCTACTGGGCCAGTGGCGAGCCTGCGGACAAGGCGGGGGGCTACGCCATCCAGGGCCTGGGTGCAATATTCGTCACCGGGCTCGACGGCAGTTACTCGGCGGTAGTTGGCCTGCCCTTGAGCGAAACGGCCGAGATGCTCGCCCGGTTCGGTATCGCCTGCTGGCAGATACCGGCACTTTTGCCAGAGGTAACAAACCAGCGGTAGCCAGCCCAGCACGCGCGATCCATCATTACCGAAGACCTTTGACGAGAGCCTGCCATGAGTGAAGAGATCCTGATCAACATCACCCCGATGGAATCACGCGTGGCGGTGGTGGAAAACGGGGTGCTGCAGGAAGTGCACGTCGAGCGTACCCAGCGCCGCGGCATCGTCGGCAATATCTACAAGGGCAAGGTCGTGCGAGTGCTGCCGGGCATGCAGGCGGCATTCGTCGACATCGGCCTGGAGCGCGCGGCGTTCATCCATGCGTCGGAAATATCCCAGCGTGAAGGCTCGGCGGTGGAGAACATCACCGCACTGGTGCACGAGGGCCAGGCCCTGGTGGTGCAGGTGACCAAAGATCCGATCGGCACCAAGGGTGCACGCCTGACCACGCAGCTGTCGATCCCCTCGCGTTACCTGGTGTACATGCCCCGCAGCAGTCATGTCGGCATTTCCCTGAAGATCGAAGACGAAGCCGAACGCGAGCGCCTCAAGCAGGTGGTCAGCGACTGTATGAACAGCGAGAACATCAAGGACGCCGGGGGCTTCATCCTGCGTACCGCTGCCGAGGGGGCGCGGGCTGAAGAAATCCTCCAGGATATCCGTTACCTGCGCCGCCTGTGGGAGCAGATCGGCAGCCAGATCCAGACCTGCGGCGCGCCCACGGTCATTTATGAAGACCTCGGCCTGGCCCTGCGCACGCTGCGTGACCTGGTCAACCCGAAGATCGAGAAAATTCGTATCGACTCGCGGGAAACCTTCCAGAAAACCACGCAGTTCGTCGCCGAGCTGATGCCGGAGATCGCTGATCGCCTGGAGCATTATCCAGGCGAGCGGCCAATCTTCGACCTGTACGGGGTCGAGGACGAAATCCAGCGCGCCCTGGAGCGCAAGGTACCGCTCAAGTCTGGCGGCTACCTGGTGGTCGACCCGGCCGAGGCAATGACCACCATTGACGTCAATACCGGTGCGTTCGTCGGCCACCGCAACCTGGAAGAAACCATCTTCAAGACCAACCTCGAAGCCGCCACGGCCATCGCTCGGCAGCTGCGCCTGCGCAACATCGGCGGGATCATCATCATCGACTTCATCGACATGGAAGACGAAGAGCACCAGCGCCAGGTGCTGCGCACCCTGGAAAAGCAGCTGGAGCGGGATCATGCCAAGACCAACATCATCGGCATCACCGAACTGGGCCTGGTGCAGATGACCCGCAAGCGCACCCGTGAGAGCCTCGAACAGGTGCTCTGCGAGCCATGCATCGCCTGTCAGGGGCGCGGCAAGCTGAAGACCCCCGAGACCATCTGTTACGAGATCTTCCGCGAGATCCTCCGCGAAGCCCGTGCCTACCAGGCTGAGGGTTACCGTGTGCTGGCCAATCAAAAGGTGGTCGATCGCCTGCTGGACGAAGAGTCCGGCAACGTTGCCGAACTGGAGACCTTCATTGGCCGAACCATTCGCTTTCAGGTCGAGTCGATGTATTCGCAGGAACAATACGATGTGGTGCTGCTCTGAGGCTTTCTGATACCCGCCCCGGATGGCGCCGGCTGGCAAGACCGGCACGTCGGGCCATCATGGATAAACGACCTGGAGGGCCATGGCCATGGGACGTCTGAACCGCGTTCTTGTCGCCTTGACCCGTTGGGGGCTGGGCATCTGTGCCTTGCTCGCGGTGCTGGTGGCATTGTATGTCAGCCTCGGCCGCGAGCTGGTGCCGCTGGTGGCCGAATACCGTGGCGATGTCGAGAGCAAGGCTGAACAGGCGCTTGGGCTACCCGTGCATGTCGGGGCGCTGGAAGGGCGCTGGAGCGGCCTGGCGCCGGTATTGCGCGTGCGCGACCTGCAACTGGGCGAGGGCGCATCGGCCCTGCGCCTGGATGACGTCAAGGTGGTACCGGACCTGTGGGCCAGCCTGACCTCCCGTGAAGTGCGCCTGGCACGCATCGAGCTCGGTGGCCTGCAACTGATTCTGCGCGAGGACGAGCAGGGTGGCTGGGCCCTTGAAGGGTTGCCTAAAAAGGATGACGCGCCGCTGGATCCTGCCGAGTTGCTGCAGCGCTTGCGTCAATTGGGCCGCATCGATGTGTTCGACAGCCAGGTCACCCTGCAGCCCTGGCAGCGCGACCCGTTGACCCTTACCTATGTCAGCGTCGGCCTGCAAGCCGGGGCTTCACGCCAGGCTCTCGACCTGCGGGCGACCTTGCCCGACGGCCAGCCGCTGGCGCTCAATCTGCGCAGCCGGGCAAATGCCAAGGCCTGGCGCGATGGCGCGGTCGAGGCTTACCTGAGCCTGCCGCAGAGCGACTGGGCGCGGTGGTTGCCACCTGCTTTGCTGGGCCAGTGGCGGGCGGAAGCACTGAAGGCCGGTGGCGAGTTCTGGGTCGACTGGAGCAAGGGCCAGTTGCAGCAGGCAGTGGTGCGCCTCAACGCACCGCAACTGCGCGGTGCCTACGCCGAGCGCAAGGCGGTGGCCCTGGACAACCTCGCGTTGACCGCCTGGTTCCAGCGCCGCGATCAGGGTTTCGATGTGCTGGTGGATTCACTCGCGGCGAGCATCGGCAAGAGCCGCTGGGAATCGCACCTGCAAGTGAACCAGCGCCTGGGCGACGACCCGGCCGACGAAACCTGGCAGGTGCAGGCCGACCGCCTTGACCTCACCCCGTTGACCCCGCTGATCGATGCCCTGGCACCCCTGTCGGACAAGCTCATGGCCGTGGTCGATGGGCTGAACGTCACCGGGGCGCTGCGCAATGTCCGGCTAGAAGCACGGCCAAACGCCGAGGGCGACCAGCGGCTGCAGTTCGCCGCCAACCTGGAGCGGGTCGGTTTCGATGCCTATCATGGTGCACCGGCGGCCGGCAATGTCAGCGGCAGCATCAGCGGCGACCTCGGGCATGGCGAGCTGCGTCTGGATACTGACGCATTCATGCTGCACCTGTACCCGATCTTCGCCAAACCCTGGCAATACCAGAAGGCCAATGCGCGCCTGACCTGGGCGCTCGACAAGCATGGTTTCACCCTCGTCGCCCCCTACCTCAAGGTGCTGGGCGAGGAGGGCAAGATTGCTGGCGATTTCCTGATTCGCCTGCTGTTCGACGAAGGCACCGAAAGCTACATGGACCTGCGGGTCGGCCTGACCGAAGGCGATGGCCGCTATACCGCCAAGTACCTGCCCGAAGTGCTGAGCCCGGCCCTCGACGAATGGCTGCGCAGCGCCATCGTCAAGGGCAACGTCGATGAGGGCTACTTCCAGTACCAGGGTTCGTTGAACCACGGCGCCACGCCGGAGGCTCGCAGCATCAGCCTGTTCTTCAAGGTTCACGACGCTGCACTCGACTTCCAGCCAGGCTGGCCGCAGGTGCAGCAGGTGGACGGCGATGTGCTGATCGAAGACAGCGGCGTGCGCATCAAGGCCAGCAAGGGCTTGCTGCTCGACACCAAGGTCAGCGACGTCAGCGTGAATATTCCCCATGTCGACAGCGGCCAGCACAGCCATCTGTACCTCGACGGCAATTTCGACGGCAGCCTTGGCGATGGTTTGAAAATCCTCAAGGAAGCCCCGATCGGGACTGGCGAGATCTTCGCCGGCTGGGAAGGCGAGGGCCCTCTCAAGGGCAATGTGAAGCTCGACGTACCCTTGGCCCATGGCGAGCGGCCAAAAGTGCTGGTGGACTTCGCCACTGCCGATGCACGTCTCAAGGTGACCCCGCCCAGCCTGGACCTGACGCGCCTCAAGGGTGACTTCAGCTTTGACTTCGACAAGGGGCTGAGCGGCAAGAACATCAGCTTGCAGGTGTTCGGCAAGCCGGTCACTGCGCAGATCACCGCCGAGGGCCAGCCCGGGCAGATGCAGACGCGCATCAGCGCCAGTGGTCAGGCTTCGCTGAAGTCCCTGACCGACTGGTTGCAGTTCAGGCAGACCTTGCCCGCCTCAGGCGACCTGCCGTACCAGTTGCAAGTCAATCTGGGCAGTCGTGATAACAGCCTGAACGTCAGCTCTTCGCTCAAGGGCTTGACCATCGACCTGCCGGCTCCGTTCGGCAAGGCGGCGGCGGAGACCCGCGACAGTCGTTTCAGCATGAACCTGCAAGGGCCTGAGCGGCGATTCGATGCGGCTTACGCCGACCTGGCCCGTTTCGCCTACGCCGCACCGGCCGACAAGCTGGGCCAGGGCCGTGGCGAACTGTTGCTTGGCGCCGGGCAGGCGCAGCTGCCAGCGGCTCAGGGGCTGCGGGTCAAGGGGCGGCTGGAAAGCCTGGACCTGGGCCCCTGGCAGGAACAGGCCGCTCGCTTTGCGAGTGACGACCCCGGTGGCAATGCCCGGCAGAACTTGCAGAGCGTCGACCTGAGCATCGGCCAGCTGAAGGCCTTCGGCATGAACCTGAACCAGGCCGTCGTGCGCCTGACCCGGGGCGGCCCTGCCTGGGACCTGCGCCTGGACAGCAAGGAAGTCATCGGTAACGCGCGCCTGCCGGATGCCAAGGCTGCGCCGCTGGTGGTGCGCCTGCAGACACTGCGCCTGCCGCCCGCCGACCCCGCTGAAACCCAATCGGAAGAAGGCCCCGACCCGTTGGCCTCGTTCGACCCACGCAAGGTGCCGGCGCTGGACCTGAGCATCGACAAGCTGTACCGCGGCGACGACCTGTTCGGCAATGTCGCGCTGAAGTTGCGCCCCACCGCACGGGGCGTGGCTGCGCAAGACATCGACCTTGACTTCAAAGGCTTGCATGTCGATGGCAGCGGCGGTTGGGAAGGCGAAACGGGGGCTACCAGCAGCTGGTACAAAGGCCGGCTCGATGGCAAGAACCTCGCCGATGTGCTCAAGGCCTGGGGGTTCGCCCCGACCGTGACCAGTCGCGATTTCCGCCTGGATGTGGATGGCCGTTGGCCGGGTTCGCCCGCCTGGGTCGGCCTCAAGCGCTTCTCTGGCAGCATGGATGCGGCCTTGCGCAGCGGTCAGTTCGTCGAGGTGGAAGGTGGCGCACAGGCCCTGCGAGTGTTCGGCCTGCTCAACTTCAACTCGATTGGCCGGCGCTTGCGCCTGGACTTCTCCGACCTGTTCGACAAGGGCCTGGCCTATGACCGGGTCAAGGGCCTACTGGTGGCCAGTAGCGGCGTCTACGTGACCCGCGAGCCAATCAGCGTGACCGGGCCGTCGAGCAACTTTGAGCTCGATGGCACCCTCGACCTGGTGCGCGATCGGGTCGCTGCCAACCTGCAGGTGACCCTGCCGGTGACCAACAACCTGCCACTGGCCGCGTTGATCGTCGGTGCGCCTGCGGTCGGGGGCGCGCTGTTCCTGGTCGACCGGCTGATCGGCGACCGTGTGTCGCGTTTTGCCAGTGTGCACTATCGCGTCGAAGGCCCGGTGAAAGAGCCTAAAATCACGTTTGTGAAACCGTTCGATAAATAATGGCGGGAGTGCCCATGAAGGCAGCGGTCATCCAGATGGTCAGCCAGGACGATGTGCTGGCCAACCTGCAACGTGCAGGCGTCTTGTTCGAACAGGCAGCCCTGGGCGGCGCTCGGTTGGCGGTGCTGCCGGAAAACTTCGCGGCAATGGGCCGCAAGGATGCCGCCGCCATCGGCCGCGCCGAAGCCATGGGCGAAGGCCCGATCCTGCCGTGGTTGAAACGTACCGCACGTGACCTCAGATTATGGATTGTTGCCGGTACCTTGCCGCTGCCGCCACAAGGCCAGCCTGACGCCAAGGCCCATGCCTGTTCGCTGCTCATCGACGAACACGGCGAAGTGGTGGCGCGCTATGACAAGCTGCATCTGTTCGACGTGGATGTGGCTGACAACCGTGGCCGCTACCGCGAGTCGGATGACTATGCCCATGGTGCGCAGGTGGTGGTGGCCGACACGCCGCTAGGCCGATTGGGGCTCAGCGTGTGTTACGACCTGCGCTTCCCCGAGCTGTACAGCGCCTTGCGCAGCGCAGGCGCGGAGTTGATCACGGCACCGGCTGCCTTTACTGCGGTCACAGGCGCAGCGCATTGGGAAGTGCTGATCCGCGCTCGGGCCATTGAAACCCAGTGCTATGTTTTGGCGGCGGCTCAAGGCGGTACCCACCCAGGCCCGCGGGAAACCCACGGCCACGCCGCGATCGTCGACCCTTGGGGGCGGATCGTCGCAGAACAGGCGCAAGGCGAAGCGGTTTTGCTCGCCGAGCGTGACATTGATGAACAGGCGTCCATTCGGGCGCGCATGCCGGTTACCACGCACCGGCGCTTTTTCTCGCAGGACGCCTTGCGGCCTGCGCACACCTCGGAGTGACTATGAGCCAGATGTTATCCACCGTCAGCGAGCAACTCCTGGCCCCGGGCGGACTCACCCTCGACAGCCTGCAGAGCGTGCTGGGCGAGCTGGCAGGCCCCGGCATCAATGCGGCGGACCTGTATTTCCAGGGCCAGATCTCGGAAACCTGGGCGCTGGAGGACGGCATCGTCAAAGAAGGCAGCTTCAACCTGGACCAGGGCGTCGGTGTGCGTGCCCAGTCCGGTGAGAAGACCGGCTTCGCCTACAGCAATGCCATCAACCTCGAGGCGCTGACCTCGGCGGCCCGTGCGGCCCGCTCGATTTCCCGCGCCGGCCAGCACGGCACGGTCCAGGCGTTCCGCAGCCAGGACGTGACGGCGCTGTATGCACCGGACAACCCGCTGGACGTGCTCAGCCGTGCCGAGAAGGTCGAGCTGCTCAAGCGTGTGGATGCGGCCACCCGTGCCCTCGATCCGCGAATCCAGCAGGTCAGCGTAAGCATGGCCGGCGTCTGGGAGCGCATCCTGATTGCCGCAGCCGACGGTAGCCTGGCCGCTGATGTGCGCCCGCTGGTGCGTTTCAACGTCAGCGTCATCGTCGAGCAGAATGGCCGCCGCGAGCGTGGCGGGCAGGGGGGCGGTGGGCGTACCGACTACCGCTTCTTCACTGAAGACCGCGTCATGGGCTATGCCCGCGAAGCGCTGCGCCAGGCACTGGTGAACCTCGAAGCCATCCCGGCCCCGGCCGGTACCTTGCCAGTGGTTCTGGGGTCCGGCTGGTCGGGCGTGCTGCTGCACGAAGCGGTCGGCCATGGCCTGGAAGGCGACTTCAACCGCAAAGGCAGCTCGGCATTCAGTGGGCGGATCGGTGAGAAGGTGGCTTCGCCCCTGTGCACCATCGTCGACGACGGCACCCTCGAGGGGCGCCGCGGCTCATTGAGTGTCGATGACGAGGGCACGCCGACCGAATGCACCACGTTGATCGAGAACGGCATCCTCAAGGGCTACATGCAGGACAAGCTCAATGCACGCCTGATGGGCATGGCGGTTACCGGCAACGGTCGCCGCGAGTCTTATGCGCACCTGCCGATGCCGCGCATGACCAACACCTACATGCGGGCCGGCAAGAGCGATCCACAAGAAATCATCGCTTCGGTGAAGAAGGGTATCTACTGCGCCAACCTCGGTGGTGGCCAGGTCGATATCACCAGTGGCAAGTTCGTGTTCTCGACCAGCGAAGCCTACCTGATCGAAGACGGCAGGATCACCGCCCCGGTGAAAGGCGCGACCCTGATCGGCAACGGGCCGGAGGCCATGAGCCGGGTGTCGATGGTCGGTAACGACCTGGCGCTGGACAGTGGAGTGGGGACGTGTGGCAAAGACGGCCAATCGGTGCCGGTAGGCGTCGGGCAGCCGACCTTGAAGCTCGATGCGATTACCGTAGGCGGTACAGGCGCTTGATCGATGTCCGGGGGCTGCAGGGCAGCCCCAGGCGGCAGTCAGCGCAGCCCGCGCTGCATCTCGTCGAGATCGCGGATGTACTTGAACACCTTGCGCGCAGCGGCAGGCGGTTTGTTCCGCGCCTTTTCGTGCTGGGCATGACGAATCAGCGAGCGCAGTTGCTGGCGATCGGTCTCGGGGTATTCGTTGACGAAACGCTCGAGGTCTTCATCGTTACCGTCGATCAGGCGGTCGCGCCAGCGTTCCAGGTTGTGGAAGCGCTCGTTGTACTGGCGGCTGGAGCTGTCGATCTGCTCGAGCACGGCGTGGATGGCGTCCAGGTCCTGGTCGCGCATCAGCTTGCCGACGAACGACATGTGGCGTTTGCGTGCGCCGTGGGCGGTGTGCTTGCTGGCGTCGGCCAGGGCCTTGCGCAGCTCGTCGGTGAGCGGCAGGCGCGCCAGGGTGTCGGCCTTGACCGTGGTCAGGCGTTCGCCGAGTTCGACCAGCGCATGCAGTTCGCGCTTGATCTGGGTTTTGCTTTTTTCGCCGTCGAAGGCGTCGTCGTATGAATCAACCATGGTGGCAGTCCGCTAGAAATCGCCGCCATGATAACCAGTCGGGGGCCGCTTGTCCGTGCCCGGTCGTAGAATGACCCTCGCCGAACGCAGAATTTGAGTGGAGAAAACCATGAGTGCAGTCCAGAGCGTAGGCCCCAAGGACCTGCCAGCGTTGCAAGAGCAGGTCGAGGCGATCATTGCAGAAGCACGCAA
This sequence comes from Pseudomonas vlassakiae, assembly GCF_014269035.2. Taxonomy (GTDB): domain Bacteria; phylum Pseudomonadota; class Gammaproteobacteria; order Pseudomonadales; family Pseudomonadaceae; genus Aquipseudomonas; species Aquipseudomonas vlassakiae. Next base: position 124,826 of record NZ_JABWRP020000011.1, on the reverse strand, counting down.
GCAAGGCGCCAGTGCCTGCGAAGTGGCGGTGTCGCTGGAGCAGGGCCTGTCCACCACGGTGCGTCAGCGCGAGGTCGAGACGGTAGAATTCAACCGCGACCAGGGCTTCGGCATCACCCTCTATGTAGGCCAGCGCAAGGGCTCGGCCAGCACTTCGGCCAGTGGCCCGGATGCCATCCGGGAAACCGTGGCCGCTGCTCTGGCGATTGCCAGACACACCTCCGAGGACGAGTGCTCAGGGCTGGCTGATGCCGCGCTGATGGCCCGCGAAATCCCCGACCTCGACCTCTATCACGACTGGGACATCGAGCCTGAGAAGGCCATCGAGATGGCGCTGGCCTGCGAGGCGGCGGCATTCGACGCTGACACGCGCATCCTCAATGCCGATGGCACCACCCTGAACACTCACCAGGGTTGCCGCGTGTACGGCAACAGCCACGGCTTCATCGGTGGCTACGCCTCGACCCGGCACAGCCTGAGCTGCGTGATGATCGCTGAAGGCGAAGGCCAGATGCAGCGTGACTACTGGTATGACGTGAACCGCCAGGGCCACCTGCTGGCCGACCCGCGCAGCATCGGCGTGCGCGCCGCGCAGCGCGCAGCCAGCCGCCTGGGTGCGCGGCCGGTGCCGACCTGTGAAGTGCCCGTGCTGTTTTCCGCCGAGCTGGCGGGTGGCCTGTTCGGCAGTTTCCTGTCGGCCATCTCGGGCGGCAACCTGTACCGCAAGTCGTCGTTCCTCGATGGCGCTATCGGGCAGCGCCTGTTCCCGTCCTGGCTGACACTCGACGAGCGCCCCCACATTCCTCGCGCGCTGGGCAGCGCCGCATTCGACGGTGACGGCCTGGCGACCTACGCGAAGCCGTTCGTCGATAAAGGCGAGCTGGTGTCGTACCTGCTGGGTACCTACTCCGGACGCAAGCTGGGCTTGCCAAGCACTGCCAACGCCGGGGGCGTGCACAACCTGTATGTCACTCACGGCGTCGAAGACCAGGCGGCGCTGATCCGGCGCATGGGCCGTGGCCTGCTGGTGACCGAGCTGATGGGCCATGGGCTGAACATGGTGACCGGCGACTACTCGCGGGGTGCGGCGGGCTTCTGGATCGAGAACGGCGAGATTCAGCATGCCGTACAGGAAGTGACGATTGCCGGCAATATGAAAGACATGTTCCAGCAAATTGTTGCAATTGGCTGTGATCTTGAAACCCGTAGCAATATCCACACGGGGTCGGTCCTGATCGAGCGGATGACGGTCGCTGGCAGCTGACATCGGGACAGGAATGCCCAGCGTCAATGAAACCCGGCCATCGTGCCGGGTTTTTCTTTCCTCGTTTGATGCTTGAAGTGATTCTATTTATCAATTAATAATGAATATCATTATCTGGCCACCTGGCGATGATGTTCATGAAACCCCTCCTGCGCGAACTGCCTTACCTGGAAAACTGGCGCTGGCTCAGCCGGCGTATCCGCTGCGCCCTTGAACCCGATGAGCCGCGCCTGATCGAGCACTACCTGGCCGAAGGCCGTTACCTGGCGTGCTGCACCGAAACTTCGCCATGGACCGTGGCGCTGACCTCCTTCCGCCTGCTGCTGGATACCGCTTGCGACCGCATGTTGCCGTGGCATTGGCGCTGCCTGTGCCTGGACCAGGCCTGGCGACCGCTGCTCGACCTGCGCAACCTCGATCGCCACGAGCGGAACCTGCGCTGGCAGCCTTATGCCCTGCAACTGGCCAGCTGCCGGCTGCTGCCGTCGATTTCTCCCGATGAACTGATGCAAGGATTTGAACATGAGTGATACCCGTATCGAGCGTGACAGCATGGGCGAGCTGCAGGTGCCGGCCAAGGCCCTGTATGGCGCGCAGACCCAGCGCGCGGTAGATAACTTTCCGATCAGCGGCCAGCGCATGCCCGCCCAGTTCATCCGCGCCTTGTTGCTGGCCAAGGCCGCTGCGGCCCGGGCCAACATCGAGCTGGAGCAGCTGTCGCCAGGGCAGGGCCAGGCCATCGTCGAGGCGGTCGAGCAATTGCTGGCCGGAGATTTCATCCAGCACTTTCCGGTGGATGTGTTCCAGACCGGCTCGGGGACCAGCTCGAACATGAACGCCAACGAGGTGATCGCCACCTTGGCCAGCCGCGTGCTCGGTGAGCCGGTCAATGCCAATGACCACGTCAACTGTGGCCAGAGCAGCAACGACATCATCCCCACCACCATTCATGTCAGCGCCGCGCTGGCGCTGCATGAGCAACTGCTGCCGGCGTTGAGCCACCTCGTTCAGGTGATCGAGGCCAAGTCGCGCCAGGTGCATCAGTATGTGAAGACCGGCCGCACCCACCTGATGGACGCCATGCCAGTGCGCATGAGCCAGGTGCTCGATGGCTGGGCTGCGCAGGTCAATGGCGCCAAAGCACATCTTGAAGCGACCCTGCCGAGCCTGCAGGCATTGGCCCAGGGTGGCACCGCAGTGGGCACCGGGATCAACGCCCACCCACAGTTCGCCGCCGGCTTCGCGCGTCAACTGAGCGGGCTTACCAAGGTTGAGTTCACCCCTGGCCATAACCTGTTCGCGCTGATCGGTTCCCAGGACACCGCCGTGGCGCTGTCTGGCCAGCTCAAGACCACCGCCGTGGCGCTGATGAAGATCGCCAACGACCTGCGCTGGATGAACTCAGGCCCCTTGGCTGGCCTGGGCGAAATCGAGCTGCAGGGCCTGCAGCCGGGTTCGTCGATCATGCCGGGCAAGGTCAACCCGGTCATCCCGGAAGCCACTGCCATGGTCGCCGCCCAGGTCATTGGCAATGACGCCACCATCGCTGTGGCCGGGCAATCGGGAAACTTCGAGCTTAACGTGATGCTGCCGGTGATCGCCCGCAACTTGCTGGAGAGCATCGAGCTGATGGCCAACGCCAGCCGACTGCTGGCCGACAAGGCGATTGCCAGCTTCAAGGTCAACGAGGGCAAGCTCAAGGAAGCCCTGGCGCGCAACCCGATCCTGGTCACCGCGCTGAACCCGATCATCGGCTACCTCAAGGCTGCCGAAATCGCCAAGACCGCTTACCAGCAGGGCCGCCCGATCATCGAGGTGGCACTGGAGCACACTGACCTGTCGCGCGACCAGCTCGAAGCACTGCTGGATCCGGAAAAACTCACCGCTGGCGGCATCTGACACGCTCTGGCGCCTAGGGGAAGCATCTCATGCAGCACTGGAAACGCACGACCGAGGCAGCCAACCGCCTGTTCGAACAGGGCGAGCTGGTCGATGCCCGGGAACATTACCTGCAAGCACTGGCCCTTGCCCAGGTGCTGTTCGAGCGCTGGCATGACGTCGACGAAGCGGTGGCCGCGCTGGTCATCGCCCACCATAACCTGGCCGATTTGCATCTGCGTCTGAACCAGCCGCACGAGAGCGCCGACTATCTGTGTGCCGCCCATCAGCGCTTGCTCCAGGCCAGTCAGGATGCGCGTTTGCCGCAGGCGCTGCGTGATGCCGCACTGCGCCATAGCGGGCGCACCTACACCGAACTGCTGAGTTTTATCGCCGAATACGGCCAGTATCCGCGTACCGAGCGCCTGCTCAACTGCCACGGCGCCGAGGCCAGCGAACTTGCTGCCCAGCCGGACGTGGCGCCCAGAACCCATGCCTACGGAATCCATTGACATGCCGCATACCTTGCCTGCACTGACTTACGCCTACGATGCACTGGAACCGCACATCGATGCGCAAACCATGGAAATCCACCACACCAAGCACCACCAGACCTACGTCAATGGCCTGAATGCGGCCATCGAGGGCACCGAGTGGGCCGAATGGCCGGTCGAGAAACTGGTCGGCGCAGTCAAGCAACTGCCCGAGAACCTGCGCGGTGCAGTCACCAACCACGGCGGCGGCCACGCCAACCACAGCCTGTTCTGGTTGGTCATGTCGCCCAAGGGAGGTGGTCAGCCACAAGGCCCGCTGGCCAAGGCCATTGACGCCGAGCTGGGTGGTTTCGAGGCATTCAAGGAGGCATTCACCAAGGCGGCGCTGACCCGCTTTGGCAGCGGCTGGGCGTGGCTCAGCGTCACCCCGCAGAACAAGCTGGTGGTGGAAAGCAGTGGTAACCAGGACAGCCCGCTGATGCATGGCAACACGCCGATCCTAGGCCTGGACGTGTGGGAACACGCCTATTACCTGAAGTATCAGAACCGCCGACCGGAATACATTGGCGCTTTCTATAACGTGATCGACTGGGCGGAAGTGGATCGCCGCTATCACGAAGCCCTGAAGTGAGTCGGCCCGGTATGCGCGCTGAGGTGATGTCCGTCAGCAGTGTGCGGCTATTCCGGTTGGCACTGGGCACCTTGCTGTTGCTGGCCGGCACGGCGTTGCTGCTGGCTCGAGGCATTGCCTGGCTGGACCTGGAACCGCGCATGTTACGCGCGCTGGAAGGCGGCGCTCTGTGCGCACTGGGTACGGCGCTGGGCGCGGTACCGGTGCTGGTGATTCGCAATATGCCGGTAGCCCTGGCCGACACCTTGCTGGGCTTCGGGGCAGGGGTGATGCTGGCGGCCACGGCGTTCTCGCTGATCCTCCCCGGGCTGGATGCCGCCCAGGCCATCGGCTTCAGCCCATGGGGCGCCGGTGGCCTGATCAGCTTCGGCCTGATGCTCGGTGCCCTGTGTCTGTTTCTGGTAGACCTCAAGGTCTCTGGTTCTTCGCCGAAGGCCTTGGTCGGTACGCAGAACCAGCCAGTCATCGCCGCACGAATCTGGCTGTTCGTGATCGCCATCATCGCTCACAACATCCCCGAGGGCATGGCCATCGGTGTATCTGCCGGTGGCGGCATGGCCGACGCCGACAGCCTGGCGATGGGCATAGCCTTGCAGGATGTGCCTGAAGGGCTGGTGATAGCGTTGGTGCTGGCAGGGGCGGGGATGCCCCGGTTCAAGGCATTTCTGATTGGCGCCGCTTCCGGCCTGGTCGAGCCACTGGCGGCTGTGGTCTGTGCCTGGTTGGTGAACATGGCGGAGTTGCTGTTGCCGGTGGGCCTAGCCTGTGCGGCCGGGGCGATGTTGCTGGTGGTGACCCAGGAGATCATTCCCGAGTCGCGCAGCAACGGGCATCACCGCCTTGCCAGCCTGGGGCTTTGCGTCGGCTTTTGCCTGATGATGGTGATGGATACGGCAATGTCGTGAGTCTGGACAGGGCCGGCTTCAGGCGAAGATGACTTCAACCCGGCCTTCCCGGCGGGAGCGGGGGGCTGCCTTCACCACGATTTGCACATCGCGGCCGAGGCGTGCCAGGCAATCGATCATTTTGGATTCACTGATGCCGCGGAACTTGCCACGCATCATGTCGGAGACCTTCGGCTGTGGCAGGCCAAGGACTGCGGATGCCTGCACCTGGGTCATGTGACGGGCCTTGATGATGCTGCATATCTTGCTGGCGAGATGAGCCTTCACCAACATCTCGCCAGCGTTTTCGCTGCCAAGGTCGGTATAGACGCTACCGCCGCTTTCTTCGATCTCAATCATCTCTTTCTCCTCGCGAGTGAGCTTCAGCCAGTTTCAGGCGTGACTTGATCAAGTCAATGTCGTGGCTGGAGGTCTTGATGCCAGAGGTGGATTTCTTCTGGAAGCAATGCAGGACGTAGACTGCCGAAGCAAATGCCACGGTGTACACCGCACGATAGGTGCTGCGGTTGTAGTCCTCCACGACTTCCAGCACGCCCGCTCCGCTGAACCCTTTGAGGCACTTCACCTGCAGATGCTTGCCACCTTCCTGCGCCTGGTGCAGTGCAAAACGGAAAATGTCCTGTACATCCTCTGGTAGTGCTTGAAGATCCTTTTTGCTGCTGCCCACCCAGTAAAGCGTCTTGGTTGGTTTGAATGCTTCCATAGCCTGGTCTCAATCTATACCTATATAGGTATAAAGACAACCGCGCAGGAATGCACCCTGACAATTGGCAGGGCATGTTGCAGAAAGGGGCTTACTCGCCTTCGTCGAAGTAGTTGTTGATCAGCGCCACCAGCGCATCCAGTGCCTCGCTGTCCTGCTCGCCCTCGGTCATCAGGTGCACCTGCGTACCTTTTCCCGCAGCCAGCATCATCACTGCCATGATGCTCTTGCCGTCCACAAGTTTGTCGGGCGCGCGGCCGATGCGGACCTGGCAGGGATACTTGCCGGCCACGCCGACGAACTTGGCTGCCGCCCGGGCATGCAGGCCCAGCTTGTTGATGATGGTGATTTCGCGGGCGGGCATCGTGCGGTGGATCCTGTGGGCTAGAGGTCGCGGTGGCGGACCTGGACGTTTTTCAGGGATTGCTGCAACAGCTGGCCGAGGCGCTCGGTAATGTAGACCGAGCGGTGATGGCCTCCGGTGCAGCCAATGGCGATGGTGACATAGGCGCGGTTGCTCGCGGCAAAACGTGGCAGCCATTTGAGCAGGTAGCTGGAGATGTCGTTGAACATTTCTTCGACGTCCGGCTGTGCAGCAAGGTAGTCGATGACTGGCTGCTCCAGGCCGGAATGTTCGCGCAGCTCCGGTTTCCAGTAGGGGTTGGGCAGGCAGCGTACGTCGAACACCAGGTCGGCATCGACCGGCATCCCGCGCTTGAAGCCGAATGACTCGACCAGAAAGGCGGTGCCAGGCTCAGGCTGGTTGAGCAGGCGCAACTTGATCGAATCGCGCAGTTGGTAAAGGTTGAGGCTGGTGGTATCGATCTTCAGGTCGGCAAGGTCGGCAATCGGCCCCAGCAGTTCGCTTTCAACGCGGATGGCTTCGGCCAGCGAACGGTCGGCGTTGGTCAGCGGATGGCGACGGCGGGTTTCCGAGAAGCGCTTGAGCAGCGTGTCTTCGTCGGCATCGAGAAACAGCACATCACACTGAATGTGGCGCCCACGGGCCTCCGCCAACAGCTCGGGGAAGCGTGACAGGTGGCTGGGCAGGTTGCGTGCATCGATCGAAACCGCCACTTTGGGTTGCAACAGTTCGGTATTGATCAACGCGTTCTCGGCCAGCTGTGGCAGAAGCCCGGCCGGGAGGTTGTCGATGACGTAAAAGCCATTGTCTTCCAGGACATCGAGGGCGGTGCTTTTGCCGGAGCCAGACCGGCCGCTGACGATGATCAGGCGCATGTTCAGTGCTCGTTCTGTGCGTCCAGGACAACCTGGTACAGGGCCTCGCTGCTACCGGCGGCACGCAGTCTATCGCGGACCTCCTTGCGATCGAGCATGCTGGCGATCTGGCGCAGCAGTTCAAGGTGGGCATCGGTGGCCGCCTCTGGTACCAGCAGGACGAACAGCAGATCCACCGGAGCGCCATCGATGGCGTCATAGTCGATCGGCGCATCCAGGTGCAGCAGGGCACTTACCGGGGAAGCGCAGCCTTCAAGCCGGCAGTGGGGGATGGCAATGCCATTGCCAAAGCCAGTCGAGCCCAGTTTTTCGCGAGCGATGAGCTTTTCGAAGACGTCTTGCATCGCAAGCTCAGGTACTTGCTCGGCAATCAGGTTGGCGACCTTTTCCAGGGCGCGCTTCTTGCTGCCGCCCGGCACGTTCACCAGGGAACGGCCGGGGGTCAGGATGGTTTCAAGTCGGATCATGGATGAGAGGGATCAGCGGGCAGCTGCACCTTGCAGCAGGCTTTGCTGTTTTTCCTTGTGTTTTTTCAGTTGGCGGTCGAGCTTGTCGGCCAAGGCGTCGATCGCTGCATACATGTCTTCGTGTTCCGCGTTGGCAACCACTTCACCGCCGGGAATCTGCAGGGTCGCCTCGACCTTCTGCTGCAGCTTCTCGACCTTCATGATGACCTGCACGTTGGTGATCTTGTCGAAGTGACTTTCCACCCGAGCGAGCTTTTCAAGCACGTAATCGCGCAGTGGCTGGGTGACTTCTACATGCTGTCCACTGATATTGACTTGCATACAGCTTCTCCTTTGTTGCCCGTGCATAAAGAGGCAGGTATTGCACCTGCCCCACAAACGCTGTGGCACATCCGGGGGCTACATCAGTCGCTTGCGCTCGCTCGACGGTGCGATGCCGAGGGACTCGCGGTACTTGGCGACGGTGCGACGGGCTACCTGGATGCCTTGTGCCTCCAGTAAACCAGCGATCTTGCTGTCACTCAATGGCTTTTTCTGATTTTCCGCAGCAACCAGTTTCTTGATGATCGCGCGGATCGCCGTAGACGAGCATTCTCCGCCTTCGGCGGTGCTCACGTGGCTGGAGAAAAAGTATTTCAGTTCGTAGATGCCACGCGGGGTGTGCATGTATTTCTGTGTGGTCACCCGCGAAATGGTCGACTCATGCATACCCACCGCTTCGGCGATGTCATGCAGGACCAGCGGCTTCATTGCTTCGTCGCCGTGGTCGAGGAAGCCGCGCTGGTGTTCGACGATCTGCGTGGCGACCTTCATCAGCGTTTCGTTGCGGCTCTGCAGGCTCTTGATGAACCAGCGCGCCTCTTGCAACTGGTTGCGCATGAAGGTGTTGTCGGCGCTGGTATCGGCGCGGCGGACGAAGCCGGCGTACTGCGGGTTGACCCTCAGGCGCGGGATCGCTTCCTGGTTCAGCTCGACCAGCCAGCGGTCGCTGTCCTTGCGCACGATCACGTCGGGAACCACGTATTCCGGTTCGCTCGACTCGATCTGTGAACCGGGCCGCGGGTTGAGGCTCTGCACCAGCTCGATCACTTGGCGCAGTTCGTCTTCCTTGAGCTTCATGCGGCGCATCAGCTGGCTGTAGTCGCGGCCGCCGAGCAGGTCGATGAAGTCGGTGACCAGGCGCTGGGCCTCGCTCATCCAGGGCGTGCTGGCGGGCAGCTGGCGCAATTGCAGCAGCAGGCACTCGCCCAGGCTGCGGGCGCCGACGCCGGCTGGCTCGAACTGCTGGATGCGGTGCAGCACCGCCTCGACCTCGTCAAGCTCGATATCCAGCTCCGGGTCGAAGCCTGCGCAGATTTCTTCGAGGGTATCTTCGAGGTAGCCCTGGCCGTTGATGCTGTCGATCAGGGTGACGGCGATCAGGCGGTCGGTGTCGGACATCGGTGCCAGGTTCAACTGCCACAGCAGGTGGCTCTGCAGGCTTTCGCCGGCCGATGTGCGGGTGGTGAAGTCCCACTCGTCGTCATCGTTGCTGGGCAGGCTGCTGGCGCTGGTCTGGTAGATGTCTTCCCAGGCGGTATCGACCGGAAGCTCGTTGGGGATTCGCTCGTTCCACTCACCGTCTTCCAGGGTTTCGGCACTGGTGGTGCTTTCCTGGAAGCTGTTGTCCGGGACTTCGGCGGCCGGCTTGTTCTCGACGTTGTCCGCCATCGGATCGCTGTTGTCGAAGTCGTCGCCGTCTTCCTGACGTTCGAGCATCGGGTTGGACTCCAGCGCTTCCTGGATTTCCTGCTGGAGGTCCAGGGTGGAAAGCTGAAGGAGGCGGATGGCCTGTTGCAACTGCGGGGTCATCGTCAGTTGCTGGCCCATTTTTAGGACGAGCGATGGTTTCATGGCAGGGGCTTAATACCTTGTTCGCCGGCGCGCATGCGCCATCCACTACACGAGGGCGCCAAAGCGCCAAATTCAAGCAAGATTTATGCCTCAAATTGTAGCGTTTGCCTAGAGCACTGTAACAACTTAAGCTCCTGCAGGGCATTAATGCCAGTGCTCCAGGCAGGTCCCGAGGGTCAGAGCCGGAACTCGTGGCCCAGGTAGACTTCCTTGACCAGGTCGTTGGCCAGGATGGTCTCGGCGTCCCCTTCAGCGATCAGTCGGCCATCGTTGACGATGTAGGCGGTCTCGCAGATGTCCAGGGTTTCACGGACGTTGTGGTCGGTAATCAGTACACCGATCCCCTTGGCCTTGAGGTGGTGGATGATCTGCTTGATGTCGCCCACGGAAATCGGGTCGACGCCGGCAAACGGTTCGTCCAGCAGGATGAACTTCGGTGCGGTCGCCAGGGCGCGGGCAATTTCGACGCGGCGGCGTTCACCACCGGAAAGGCTCATGCCGAGGTTGTCGCGGATATGGCTGATGTGGAATTCCTGCAGCAGGCTTTCCAGCTCTTTGCGCCGGCCTTCGCGGTCGATGTCCTTGCGGGTCTCGAGAATGGCCATGATGTTGTCGGCTACCGATAGCTTGCGGAAGATCGAGGCTTCCTGCGGCAGGTAGCCGATACCGGCGCGGGCGCGGCCGTGCATGGGCTGGTGGCTGACATCGAGGTTGTCGATCAGTACGCGCCCCTGGTCGGCCTGGACCAGCCCAACGATCATGTAGAAGCAAGTGGTCTTGCCGGCGCCGTTGGGGCCGAGCAGGCCGACGATCTGCCCGCTGTCGATCGACAGGCTGACATCACGCACGACTTGCCGCCCCTTGTAGCTCTTGGCCAGGTGCTGGGCTTTGAGGGTTGCCATTTACTCGGCCTTCTTCTTCGGCTGGATCACCATGTCGATGCGCTGACGTGGTTGAGTCACGTTGCCGCCACGACCAGCGGTCGCAACCTGGGTCTTGGTGTTGTAGACGATCTTCTCGCCTTCGGTGGTGTTGCCTTCGTTCTCGACCTTGGCGCGGTCGGTGAGGATCACCGTGTCTTTCTGCGCCTGGTACTGGATGGTCACCGCCCAGCCTTTCATCTTGTCGGGCTTGGCCGTGCTCTGTTGTTGCTCGAAGTAGGCCAGGTTGCCCACCGAGGTCACCACGTCGATGTCGCCATTGGCGGCACGGGTCATGGTCACGGTGTTGCCTTTGATCATCATCGAGCCCTGGGTGATGATCACATCGCCGGTATAGGTGGCCACGCCCTGCTTGTCGTCCAGGTGCGCGTTGTCGGCCTGGATGCGGATAGGCTGGTCACGGTCGGTCGGCAGGGCGAAGGCGCTCGCGCTTCCCAGTGCTGCGCTCAGGCTGAGCAAAAGGGGGAGGGTTTTAACGAGCCTCATACTGTCCTCTTACGTTAGAGAGCAAGTCCATCTTGCCTTCTTTCAAATACGCTTTCATTCCTTTACCCGTAGTCGTGCCACCGGCGCCGTCGATTCTAACGGCTTGCTCGGTCTGCGCATATTGCTTCTGCGGGAATACGGTCATGCGCGAGCTGGTAACGATCAATTCACGCTGCTTTTCGTCGATGCGTTGCACGCGGACCTTCTCGATCAGCTCGACCTCCGTGCCATCCGGGTTGACCTCTGCGCGTTCGCTCTGCACATGCCAAGGGTATTCGGTGCCCCGGTACAGGTGCAGGTCGGGCGTGGTCAGCAGGGTGACTTCACTGGCCCTGAGGTGCTCGACCTTGTCGGCGGTCATTTCGTATTGCAGCTTGCCATCAGGCATGAACTGCACGCTATGAGCGTTGATCGCGTAATAGTCGATGGCGCTTTCGTCAACCTGGGCGACTGGCTTGTCGAGGAAGCTTTCAGGGCTGACATTCCAGTAGCCGATTGCCGCAAGCAGGGCGGCAATCACCGCGAGCAGCGCAATATTGCGGGCTTTCTTGCTGAACATGGGCAGCCTTAAAGGTAGTTGGCGTTGGCAGCGTCCAGGGTGCCCTGGGCGTGCATGATCAGTTCACAGAACTCGCGTGCAGCACCTTCGCCACCGCGTGCCCGGGTGACGCCGTGGGCGTGCTGGCGAACGAACGGTGCGGCGTTGGCTACGGCAATCCCCAGGCCTACCCGGCGGATTACCGGCAGGTCGGGCAGGTCGTCGCCCAGATAGGCGACCTGTTCATAGCTTAGGCCCAGTTCGGCGAGCAGGCCGTCGAGCACGACCAATTTGTCTTCACGGCCCTGGTAAAGATGAGGGATACCGAGGTTTTTCGCCCGGCGCTCGACGACCGGGGTCTTGCGTCCGCTGATGATCGCCGTGGTTACGCCCGAGGCCATGAGCATCTTGATGCCTTGGCCATCCAGGGTATTGAAGGTCTTGAATTCGCTGCCATCTTCAAGAAAGTACAGGCGGCCATCGGTCAGTACGCCGTCGACGTCGAAAACGGCCAGTTTGATCGCCTTGCCGCGTTGCATGAGATCTTCAGTCATCGGTTCGTTCTCCTTTACATCACGCCGGCGCGCAGCAGGTCGTGCATGTTCAGGGCGCCGGTCGGGCGCTCGTCCTTGTCCACGACCACCAGGGCGCTGATCTTGTGGTCCTCCATGATCTTCAGGGCCTCTGCCGCCAGCATCTCGGCGCGAGCCGTCTTGCCGTGCACGGTCATGACCTGGTCGATCAGTGTGGTGTGCACATCAATGTTGCGGTCCAGGCTGCGGCGCAGGTCGCCATCGGTGAAGATCCCGGCCAGCTTGCCATCGCTGCCCACGATAACAGTCATGCCCAAACCTTTGCGGGACATTTCAAGGAGCGCGTCCTTGAGCAGTGTGCCGCACTGTACCTGGGGCAATTCGTCACCGGCATGCATGACATTCTCGACCTTGAGCAGCAGGCGGCGACCCAGGGCGCCGCCAGGGTGCGAAAAGGCGAAGTCCTCGGCGGTGAAGCCACGCGCTTCGAGCAGGGCGATCGCCAGCGCATCACCCAGTACCAGTGCGGCAGTGGTAGAGGAGGTGGGGGCGAGGTTCAGCGGGCAGGCTTCCTGAGTGACGCTGGCGTCGAGATTCACCTCGGCGGCCTGGGCCAGGGGCGAGTCCGGGTTGCCGGTCATGCTGATCAGCTGGATCCCAAGGCGCTTGATCAGCGGCAGCAGGGTCACGATCTCGGCAGTGCTGCCAGAGTTGGACAGGGCCAGGATGACGTCGTCGCGGGTGATCATGCCCATGTCGCCATGGCTGGCTTCGGCCGGATGCACGAAGAATGCTGGCGTGCCGGTGCTGGCCAGGGTGGCGGCGATCTTGTTGCCGATATGCCCCGATTTGCCCATGCCGACCACCACGACCCGGCCCTTGCTCGCCAGGATCAGCTCGCAGGCCTTGACGAAATTGGCGTCGATGCGGGCCACCAGGCCTTGAACGGCCTCGAGTTCCAGGCGCAGGGTGCGCTGGGCGGAGTGGATCAGCTCGCTGGATTGGCTCATGTCGAAAAGCAATGCCTGATTAAAAGGCGGCGATTATAGCCGCAATACAAAAAAGCCTCATCCTTTCGATTGCTTTCTCAAATGTCGTCAATGCCTGTCGATGGCCTGAACGACCTGTTCCATGCCCTTGGGGGCGTGAGGTCAGCAGTGCTATAGTTCGCCGCTATTCGGCCTGCCAGGGGCGCGTGTGCCTTCACGATGAGGGCCAGCGTCCATAAGTGCGAGGCTGCATCAGCAAGGAGTCCAGATGAGTGTGGATAGCGCCTACGCGGTCGAGTTGAAGGGAGTCACCTTCAAGCGCGGTTCGCGCAGCATTTTCAGCAATGTCGACATCCGTATCCCGCGTGGCAAGGTCACCGGGATCATGGGGCCGTCGGGTTGCGGCAAGACCACGCTGCTGCGCCTGATGGGCGCGCAGCTACGGCCGTCGAGCGGAGAAGTGTGGGTGGCCGGGCAGAACCTGCCGAGCCTCTCGCGCAGCGACCTGTTCGACGCCCGCAAGCAGATGGGCGTACTGTTCCAGAGCGGTGCGTTGTTCACCGATCTCGATGTGTTCGAGAACGTCGCCTTTCCTTTGCGCGTGCATACCCAGCTTTCGGACGAAATGATCCGTGACATCGTGTTGATGAAGCTGCAGGCGGTTGGCCTGCGCGGTGCCATCGACCTGATGCCGGACGAATTGTCCGGCGGCATGAAGCGTCGGGTGGCGCTGGCCCGGGCGATTGCCCTGGACCCGCAGATCCTCATGTACGACGAACCATTCGTCGGCCAGGACCCGATCGCCATGGGTGTGCTCGTGCGGTTGATCCGTCTGCTCAATGATGCCTTGGGCATCACCAGCATCGTGGTCTCCCATGACCTCGCCGAAACCGCGAGTATCGCCGATTACATCTATGTGGTCGGTGATGGCCAGGTGCTGGGCCAGGGGACGCCTGACGAGCTGATGGGCTCGGACAACCCGCGCATTCGCCAGTTCATGAAAGGCGACCCGGACGGCCCGGTGCCATTCCACTTTCCCGCGCCTGACTACCGCGCCGATTTGCTGGGGGCGCGGTGATGCGCAGAAAATCCTTACTCGAACGTATTCGCCTGCTCGGGCGCTCGGCGATCGACGTGCTGGCCGTGCTCGGGCGCTCGTGCCTGTTCCTGTTCCATGCACTGATCGGCCGTGGCGGCATTGGTGGCGGTTTCCAGTTGCTGACCAAGCAGCTCTACTCGGTGGGTGTGCTGTCGCTGGCGATCATTGTCGTTTCCGGCGTGTTCATCGGCATGGTGCTTGCCCTGCAGGGCTACAGCATCCTGACCAAGTACGGTTCCGAGCAGGCGGTCGGGCAAATGGTCGCCCTGACCCTGCTGCGTGAGCTCGGCCCGGTGGTCACTGCGCTGCTGTTCGCTGGCCGCGCCGGTTCCGCGCTGACCGCCGAAATCGGCAACATGAAGTCCACCGAGCAGTTGTCGAGCCTGGAAATGATCGGCGTCGACCCGCTCAAGTACATTGTTGCGCCACGCCTGTGGGCCGGTTTCATCTCGCTGCCGCTGCTGGCGCTGATCTTCAGCGTGGTCGGCATCTGGGGCGGTTCGTGGGTCGCGGTCGACTGGCTGGGCGTCTACGAAGGCTCGTTCTGGGGCAACATGCAGAACAGTGTTTCCTTTACCGACGACGTGCTCAACGGGCTGATCAAGAGCCTGGTGTTTGCCTTCGTCACGACCTGGATTGCCGTATTCCAGGGGTACGACTGCGAACCCACCTCAGAGGGGATCAGCCGCGCCACCACCAAGACCGTGGTCTATGCCTCATTGGCAGTACTGGGTCTGGACTTTATTTTGACCGCCTTGATGTTTGGAGATTTCTGATGCAAAACCGCACCCTGGAAATCGGTGTCGGCCTGTTCCTCCTGGCCGGGATCCTGGCGCTGCTGCTGCTGGCCCTGCGTGTCAGCGGGCTGTCGGCCAGCCCGAGCAGCGATACCTATAAAGTTTATGCGTACTTCGACAATATCGCGGGTTTGACGGTCAGAGCTAAAGTGACCATGGCCGGTGTCACCATCGGCAAGGTCACCGCCATCGATCTGGACCGTGATTCCTACACCGGTCGTGTGACGCTGCAGCTGGACAAGGCGGTCAACAACTTGCCGACCGACTCCACTGCTTCGATCCTGACCGCCGGCTTGCTTGGCGAGAAGTACATCGGTATCAGCGTGGGCGGTGAAGAAGACGTGCTCAAGGATGGCTCGACCATCCATGACACACAGTCGGCGCTGGTGCTGGAAGATCTGATTGGCAAGTTCCTGCTCAACTCCGTTGGCAAGGAACCAAAAGAAGCGCAACCGGCTAATTAAGGAGTTTCCATGATTTCGATCCTGCGACGTGGCCTGCTGGTGCTGCTGGCGGCCTTCCCCCTGATGGCCCTGGCCGCGCAGTCGCCGCACGACGTGGTTCAGAGCACCACCACTGAGCTGCTCAGCGACCTCAAAGCCAACAAAGAGCAGTACAAGACCAACCCGAATGCCTTCTACGATGCGCTCAACCGCATTCTCGGTCCGGTAGTGGATGCCGAAGGCATCTCGAAAAGCATCATGACCGTCAAGTACTCGCGCAAGGCCACCCCTGCGCAGATTCAGCGCTTCCAGGAGAACTTCAAGCGCAGCCTGTTCCAGTTCTATGGCAACGCGCTGCTGGAATACAACAACCAGGGCATCAGCGTCGACCCGGCCAAGGCTGACGACGGCAAGCGCGCCAGTGTGGGCATGAAGGTGACCGGCAACAACGGTGCGGTCTATCCGGTGCAGTACACCCTGGAGAACCTGGGCGGCGAGTGGAAGGTACGCAACGTCATCGTCAACGGCATCAACATCGGCAAGCTGTTCCGCGACCAGTTCGCCGATGCCATGCAGCGTAATGGCAACGATCTGGACAAGACCATCGACGGCTGGGCCGGCGAAGTGGCCAAGGCCAAGGAAGCTGCCGACAACTCGCCAGAGAAGACCGTCAAATGAGCGAGGCCGCTGTAACCATGGCC
This sequence comes from Pseudomonas vlassakiae, assembly GCF_014269035.2. Taxonomy (GTDB): domain Bacteria; phylum Pseudomonadota; class Gammaproteobacteria; order Pseudomonadales; family Pseudomonadaceae; genus Aquipseudomonas; species Aquipseudomonas vlassakiae. The sequence continues at coordinate 108,825 of NZ_JABWRP020000011.1, read as the reverse complement.
GAGCCGGGCGTGCTATGCCTGGCCGGCGAACTGGATTACCGCAGCGGGCCAGCCCTGCGCAAGCAGGGTAAGGCGCTGATCGGCGCCTGCCGTGAATCGCGTCTGCTGCTGGACTGCTCGGCCGTGGCGCGCTCCACCAGCGTTGGCCTGTCGCTGCTGCTGGCGTTCATTCGTGACGCCCAGGCTGCCGGCAAGGCCGTCGAGGTGCGCGGCATGCCTGACGACATGCGGGAAATCGCCGGGGTCTATGACCTCGATGAGGTGCTGGCAAGCTGATGGCTTGGCAGTGATGAGAGGCCCCTCGGTCGCGCGCCCTTTCGTTGGGCTTCGCAGGCGAGGGGCTTTTTTGTATGATGGCCGACCCGTGCGCATCGGGCGCCGATTGAGGTTGAGCATGCAGGCCGTAGAAGTTAAGAGCTTCCTTGAAGAGAAATTGCCGGGATCCCGGGTCGAAGTTGAAGGCGAAGGCTGCAACTTCCAGTTGAACGTGATCAGCGACGAGTTGGCTGGCCTGAGCCCGGTCAAACGTCAGCAGGCGATCTATGCTCACCTGAATCCGTGGATCGCCAATGGCAGCATCCATGCGGTAACCATGAAATTTTTCAGCAGCGCAGCCTGGGCTGAGCGCACCTGAGCCAACGTGGCGGCGAGACACCAATGGACAAACTGATTATTACTGGCGGCGCTCGTCTCGACGGCGAGATCCGCATTTCCGGCGCGAAGAACGCGGCCCTGCCGATCCTGGCAGCGACCCTGCTTGCCGATGGCCCGGTCACCGTGGGCAACCTGCCGCACCTGCACGACATCACCACCATGATCGAGCTGTTCGGGCGCATGGGCATCGAGCCTGTGATCGACGAAAAGCTGGCGGTGGAAATCGACCCGCGTACCATCAAGACCCTGGTAGCCCCTTACGAGCTGGTCAAGACCATGCGCGCCTCGATCCTGGTGCTCGGCCCCATGGTGGCGCGTTTCGGTGAAGCCGAAGTGGCCCTGCCAGGTGGCTGTGCCATCGGTTCGCGCCCGGTCGACCTGCACATCCGCGGGCTCGAGGCCATGGGCGCGAAGATCGAAGTCGAAGGCGGTTACATCAAGGCCAAGGCGCCTGAAGGCGGCCTGCGCGGCGCGCACTTCTTCTTCGACACCGTCAGCGTGACCGGTACCGAGAACATCATGATGGCTGCTGCCCTGGCCAAAGGCCGCAGCGTGCTGCAAAACGCCGCGCGTGAGCCTGAGGTGGTCGACCTGGCCAACTTCATCAACGCCATGGGCGGCAAGGTCCAGGGCGCCGGTACCGACACTATCACCATCGATGGCGTCGAGCGCCTGGCGTCGGCACACTACCGCGTCATGCCTGACCGTATCGAGACCGGCACCTACCTGGTCGCCGCTGCCGTGACCGGCGGTCGCGTCAAGGTCAAGGACACCGACCCGACCATCCTCGAAGCCGTGCTGGAGAAGCTGAAGGAAGCGGGCGCCGACCTCACCACCGGTGAAGACTGGATCGAGCTGGACATGCACGGCAAGCGGCCGAAGGCCGTCAACCTGCGTACCGCGCCGTACCCGGCTTTCCCGACCGACATGCAGGCGCAGTTCATCTCGCTGAACGCCATCGCCGAAGGCACCGGTGCGGTCATCGAGACGATCTTCGAAAACCGCTTCATGCACGTGTACGAAATGCACCGCATGGGTGCGCAGATCCAGGTTGAAGGCAATACCGCGATCGTCACCGGCGTGCCGGCACTCAAGGGTGCACCGGTCATGGCCACCGACCTGCGTGCTTCCGCCAGCCTGGTACTGTCGGCGCTGGTCGCCGAAGGCGATACCCTGATCGACCGCATCTACCACATCGACCGTGGTTACGAGTGCATCGAAGAAAAACTGCAGATGCTCGGCGCAAAAATCCGCCGCGTACCGGGCTGATAGTCTGCATGTGGGAGCGGGCTTGTTCCGCGAAGAAGCCACCGCGTTGCATGGCACCGGCTTTGCCGGTGTTCGCGGGGCAAGCCCGCTCCCACAACGAATTGAATGCGGTCGGGCTGTCGCAGCCCGGCCGGCAGTAGCCGCTTAAGGACCGACGTTCCAATGTTGACCATCGCGCTTTCCAAAGGCCGTATTCTCGACGATACCCTGCCGTTGCTGGCCGAGGCCGGTATCGTGCCGACCGAGAACCCGGACAAGAGCCGCAAGCTGATCATCCCTACCACGCAGGACGACGTGCGCCTGCTGATCGTGCGTGCCACCGACGTGCCGACCTATGTCGAGCACGGTGCCGCCGACCTCGGTGTGGCTGGCAAGGACGTGCTGATGGAGTACGGCGGCCAGGGCCTGTATGAGCCGCTGGACCTGCAGATCGCCAAGTGCAAGCTGATGACCGCCGGTGCGGTCGGTGCACCCGAGCCGAAGGGCCGCCTGCGCGTCGCCACCAAGTTCGTCAATGTCGCCAAGCGTTATTACGCCGAGCAGGGCCGCCAGGTCGACATCATCAAGCTGTACGGCTCGATGGAACTGGCACCGCTGATCAATCTTGCCGACAAGATCATCGACGTGGTCGACACTGGCAACACCTTGCGCGCCAACGGCCTGGAGCCTCAGGAACTGATCGCTACGATCAGCTCGCGCCTGGTGGTCAACAAAGCTTCCATGAAGATGCAGCACGCCCGCATCCAGAGCCTGATCGACACGCTGCGCGGAGCGGTCGAATCGCGACACCGCGGCTAATTCTCTACCTACTGCGCGCGGCTTCGGCTGTCGCGCCCGTCTATCCGCGTCATAGCCATTTTTCTCGGGTGCCCGCGCGGATGGACTGGTAGCCTAGGGCGCCTGAGCATTCGCTAATAATCGAGGCCCTCGCCATGACCGTGTCCACTGCAATTGCCCGTCTCAACGCCGCTGATCCGGATTTCGCCCGACATCTGGATCATCTGCTGAGCTGGGAAAGTGTGTCCGATGACGCGGTCAACCAGCGCGTGCTCGACATCATCAAGGCGGTGCGTGAGCGCGGTGACGCCGCGCTGGTTGAATTCACCCAGCGCTTCGACGGTGTTGACGCCAAAAGCATCGATGACCTGATCCTTGGCCGCGAGCGCCTGGAACTGGCCCTGACCCGCATCACCGACAGCCAGCGTGAAGCCCTGGAGAAGGCCGCCAATCGCGTACGCATGTACCACGAACGGCAGAAGCAGGACTCCTGGCAGTACACCGAAGCCGACGGCACCGTGCTCGGCCAGAAGGTCACCCCGCTGGACCGTGCCGGCCTGTACGTACCCGGCGGCAAGGCGTCGTACCCCTCGTCGGTGCTGATGAACGCGATTCCGGCCAAGGTCGCCGGCGTCACCGAAGTGGTGATGGTGGTGCCGACCCCGCGTGGCGAGGTCAATGAACTGGTGCTGGCCGCTGCCTGCATCGCCGGCGTCGACCGCGTGTTCACCGTCGGTGGAGCGCAGGCCGTTGCCGCGCTGGCCTATGGCACCGAAAGCGTGCCGCAGGTAGACAAGATCGTCGGCCCTGGCAACATCTATGTGGCTACCGCCAAGCGCCACGTGTTCGGCCAGGTCGGTATCGACATGATCGCCGGCCCGTCGGAAATCCTCGTGGTGTGCGACGGCCAGACCGACCCGGACTGGATCGCCATGGACCTGTTCTCTCAGGCTGAGCACGACGAAGACGCACAGGCCATCCTGGTCAGCCCGGATGCCGCTTTCCTCGACCGCGTGGCCGCCAGCATCGACAAGCTGCTGCCGACCATGGAACGCGCCGAGATCATCGAGAAGTCGGTCAACGGCCGTGGGGCGCTGATCCAGGTGCGCGACATGCAGCAGGCCATCGAAGTGGCCAACCGCATCGCGCCCGAGCACCTGGAGCTGTCGGTTGCCGACCCGCAGGCCTGGCTGCCTCAGATTCGCCACGCGGGCGCGATCTTCATGGGTCGCCACACCAGCGAAGCACTGGGCGATTACTGCGCCGGCCCCAACCACGTGTTGCCGACTTCCGGCACCGCACGCTTCTCGTCACCGCTCGGGGTGTATGACTTCCAGAAGCGTTCGTCGATCATCTTCTGTTCCGAACAGGGCGCATCCGAGCTTGGCCACACCGCCTCGGTCCTGGCCCGTGGCGAGTCGCTGACCGCCCATGCCCGCAGCGCTGAATACCGTATCCTGACCCAAGACAAGGGGAACTGAACATGAGTCGATTCTGGAGTCCCTTCGTCAAGGCGCTGGTGCCTTACGTGCCGGGCGAACAGCCAAAGCTGGCCCGTCTGGTCAAGCTGAACACCAACGAGAACCCTTATGGCCCGTCGCCCAGGGCGCTGGAGGCCATGCGCGGCGAGTTGAACGATAACCTGCGTCTGTATCCGGACCCGAACAGCGACCGGCTCAAGCAGGCCGTGGCCGAGTATTACGGCGTCACCCCGGCCCAGGTCTTCGTCGGCAACGGCTCGGACGAGGTGCTGGCCCACATCTTCCACGGTCTGTTCCAGCACGATCGCGGCCCACTGCTGTTCCCGGATGTCAGCTACAGCTTCTATCCGGTCTATTGCGGCCTGTACGGCATTGCCTTCGAGCAGGTGGCGCTGGATGAGCAGTTCCAGATCCGCATCGCCGATTACGCCAAGCCCAATGCCGGGATCATCTTCCCCAACCCTAACGCACCCACCGGCTGCCTGCTGCCGCTGCAAGCGATCGAACAGCTGCTGCAAGCCAACCGTGACTCGGTGGTGGTTGTGGATGAGGCTTACATCGACTTTGGCGGCGAGACTGCCATCAGCCTGGTCGATCGCTACGACAACCTGCTGGTCACCCAGACCTTGTCCAAGTCGCGTTCGCTGGCTGGACTCCGAGTGGGCCTGGCCGTCGGCCATCCGGACCTGATCGAGGCGCTGGAGCGGATCAAGAACAGCTTCAACTCCTATCCGCTCGACCGCATGGCCATCGTGGGGGCAGCGGCGGCGTTCGAAGATCAGGCCTACTTCGAGGAAACCTGCCGCAAGGTGATCGCCAGCCGTGAAGCGTTGGTGGAGCAGCTGGTTGCAAAGGGCTTCGAGGTGCTGCCATCGGCGGCCAACTTCATCTTTGCCCGTCACCCGCAGCAGGATGCCGCGCAGTTGGCGGCGCGCCTGCGTGAACAAGGGGTGATCGTGCGTCACTTCAAGCAGGAGCGGATTGCCCAGTTCCTGCGTATCACCATCGGCACGCCAGAGATGAACCAGGCGTTGGTCGACGCGCTGGACTGAACGCGGCGACCGGCAGGGCGGGTGAGCTCGTTCCTGCCGGCCACGCCCGCACATCAGTCGCTGCTGTCCGGTTCGCTGAGTGGCCGGGTGCGCACCGCCACGGGTGTGTCATCCAGTTGCAGCACGTAATCGTTGACCTGGCGCATACCTTCCGGGTCAGTCCATTGCTGCAGGTAGGCCTGCACATTCGCCACTACCTGACCATTTCTGTGAATGATAACGGTGCCTTGTGAGTCGCTGTTCCACAGCAGCTTGGCGTCGCCTTCGATGGCCCGTGCCTTGCGCACGCCGGTAGCGCCCAGCAGTGGGGTGCCGTCAAGCTTCCATTCCGGCAATACGTCGAGCCCCATGTGCCTGAGCACGGTCGGGGCCACGGAGGTCTGCGCCGCGTAGCCATACAGGTTGTTCGGGCCTGGGTTGTCGTATGGAATGCTCGGCTGGTGCAGCTCTTCGTTCAAAGGCTTGTTGCTGGCAATGAAGACCGTCTTTTCCTGCTCGGTTATCCCGCCATGGCCTGAACCCCAATAATCGCGTCCGTGGTCAGTGCAGACGATCACCAGCCAGTCCTCCTGTGGGTGCTTGTAGGCACGCTCCTCGACTTTGTCCAGCAGGCGCCCCAGCTTGTCATCGGCTTCACGCAGGGCGAACTGGTAGGCAGGGCCGAAGCCACTGGCGTGCCCGGCTTCGTCGGGTTCGTCGAGCTGGATGAAGGTAAAGTCGGCAGGTGTGTTATCGAGGATGTCCAGGGTTCGCGCGGTCACCTGTTCATCGCTCAGACCGCTTTCACGCACATTGTTGCCTTGCGCGTCCTCCAGCAGGAAAGCCGTGTTGATCGGCGACCAGTTGCCGACGCTGGAGAGGTAGGCGTTCGGCAGAGCATCACGTAGCCGCTTGAATAGGCTGGGGAACTCAGGGTCGACCCGCAAGGATTCGTTATTGGAAACCACCCCATGCTTGTTGGCCCATACGCCGGTGAGCAAGGTCATCCAGCCAGGCCCGCTGATCGTAGCCTGTTCACTGGCGCGGCCGTTTATGCCTCCTGCATAGGCTTTGCCGTAGAACAGGCGCTTCTGCAGGTGGGTATCGCTGCCCAGTTGTTCATAGTGCTGCAGTTGAACACCGTCCATGCCGATGATCAGCGTCTTGGGTTGGAGTGGCGGTTGTCTGGCGTCGCACCCTTTGAAGAACAGTGCGACTAGCTGGCCGGCTGCAATCAGGGGAATCAGCCGCAGTACTTTTTGCAGGGACATTGATGGGGCCTTGAGAGAGTCGTGGCAAGCGTTGCAACAAGGCGCTCTGCTGACAACTGGTAGAAATGCCAGTTGATTTGATGTCTGGAAGGCGTTCCATTAAGCTCTGCAAATTCATCGGATGATTGGTTGAATTGAAATGAGCAGCGAATTGACCAAGCGCTCCCTGGTCGAACTGGCAGTCGAACGCATGCGTGAGCGCATCCTGCAAGGCGACTGGCACGTCGGGCAGCGTCTGCCGACCGAACCGGAACTGGCACTGGAGTTGGGCATCAGCCGTAATACCGTGCGTGAAGCCATGCGCGTGCTGGCATTCAGCGGCCTGGTGGAAGTCCGCCAGGGTGACGGCAGCTACCTGCGCACCTGCCAGGACCCGCTACAGGCCGTGCAGGCCATGTCGCGCTGCACGCTGGAGCAGGCCCGCGAAACCCGGCACATCCTCGAGTCCGAGGCTATCGGCCTGGCGGCGTTGCGCCGTACCGACGAGGACCTGCAGGGCCTGCGCGCTGCACTGGCAGGCAGTGCCGGGCATTTTCACGGGGATGTCGATGCCTATGTCAGCTGCGACCTGGTGTTTCACCAACGCCTGATCGACGCCGCGCACAACCCGGCACTGAGCGAACTGTATCGCTACTTTTCCGGTGTGGTGGCCGCAGCGCTGCAACACAACATGGCGACCGTGCCACGCAGCCAGGCGACCTTCGACCTGCACGGGCAGATCCTCGACGCCATCGAACAACGCGATCCGGAGCGGGCCAAGGCCCTGAGCCGGACGCTTATTGAATCTTGAAGACGAGAAGGCCATGGCTGAACCATTGACCCGAGACGCGCCTGCCCGCGGGTGTGAACCGGAAGAACTACTGATCGACGCCGAGGCCGACGATGCCCTGGTGCAACAACAACCGCCGATGATCAAGCGCCCGTGGCTGTTGCTGCTGGGCCTGGTGCTGGTGGCATTGAACCTGCGCCCGGCATTGTCGAGCATGGCGCCGGTGCTCGGGCAGGTCTCTGCAGGGCTGGGCCTGAATGCCTCCGAGGCCGGCCTGCTGACCACCTTGCCGGTACTCTGCCTCGGGCTGTTTGCACCCCTGGCACCCGTGCTGGCGCGCCGCTTCGGCAGCGAGCGGGTGATCCTCGGCATCCTGTTGACCCTGGCGCTGGGTATCGTGGTGCGCAGCGCCCTGGGGGCGGTCGGTGTATTCGTCGGCAGCATTCTGGCCGGGGCCAGCATCGGTATCATCGGTGTGCTGTTGCCCGGTATCGTCAAGCGCGATTTCCCGCAGCACGCGGGCACCTTGACCGGGGTCTATACCATGGCCCTGTGCCTGGGTGCGGCCATGGCGGCAGGGGCTACCGTGCCGCTGACGCAGCACTTCGATGGCAGCTGGGCCCTTGGCCTGGGCTTCTGGATGCTACCGGCGCTGCTGGCCATGCTCGTCTGGACACCGCAAGCCCGCCAGGGCCACGGCCTGCACAAGGTCGCCTACCGCGTACGCGGGCTGTGGCGTGACCCGCTGGCGTGGCAGGTAACACTGTACATGGGGCTGCAGTCGTCGCTGGCGTACATCGTCTTCGGCTGGTTGCCGTCGATCCTCATTGGGCGTGGCCTGAGCCCGACCGAAGCAGGCCTGGTACTGTCCGGCTCGGTCATCGTGCAGCTGATCAGCTCGCTGAGCGCCCCGTGGTTGGCGACCCGGGGCAAGGACCAGCGGCTGGCCATCGTGATGGTCATGCTGGTCACCTTGGCGGGGCTGTTCGGTTGCCTGTATGCCCCCCTCGACGGGCTGTGGGGTTGGGCAGTGCTGCTGGGGCTGGGGCAGGGCGGCACGTTCGCCCTGGCCCTGACGTTGATCGTGCTGCGCTCGAAGGATGCCCATGTGGCGGCGAACCTGTCGAGCATGGCTCAGGGCGTGGGTTATACGCTGGCATCCATGGGCCCGTTTGCGGTCGGCCTGGTGCATGACCTGACCGGAGGCTGGGCGGCGGTGGGGTGGATTTTTGCGGTGCTTGGCATCGGCGCCATCGTATTCGGGCTTGGCGCCGGGCGGGCGTTGCATGTGCAGGTGACCAGCGAAAAACGCTGAAGGCGGTGCTCGCCGCTTTGCGGGTGAACCCGCGAAGCGGCGAGCACTGGCGAAAGAAAGCGGTGCAGATTATCGTGCAGCTTCCCTTTCCCAGGACGGACCTGCTCCCATGACTGACGCCAACCGCGACCTGATCACTCGCTTCTATCAGGCCTTCCAGCGCCTTGACGCCGAGGCGATGGTGGCCTGCTACAGCGACGACATCGTCTTCAGCGACCCGGTGTTCGGCACGCTGCGCGGCCGTGACGCGGGTGACATGTGGCGCATGCTGACCAGCCGTGCCAAGGATTTCTCGCTGACCTTCGACCAAGTCCGTGCCGATGAGCGCAGCGGCTGTGCGCACTGGGTGGCCACTTACCTGTTCAGCCAGACTGGCCGTACCGTGGTCAATGATATCCAGGCGCGCTTCGTCATTCGCGATGGGCTGATCTGCCAGCACGACGACAGCTTCGACCTGTGGCGCTGGTCGCGTCAGGCGCTCGGAGCACCAGGGGTGTTGCTGGGCTGGTCGCCGATGCTGCAGAACAAGGTGCGCCAGCAGGCGTTCAACGGGCTGCGAGCGTTCCAGCAAGCGAGGTGAGCAGTTAAGCTGTCGGCCATGAGCATCGTCAACGAAGTCGCCGAAACCCCGCAGTGCAAACCGTGGTACGTATACCTGGTGCGGGCGGCCAATGGCTCGCTGTACTGCGGTATCAGTGATAACCCGCAACGGCGTTTCGCTGCCCACCAGAAAGGCCAGGGTGCCCGCTATTTCAAGACTAGCCCGGCGCAGGCGCTGGTCTATGTCGAGCAGTGGCCGGACAAAGGCGAGGCGCTGCGCCAGGAACGCCTGGTGAAGAAGTTGCGCAAGTCGGCCAAGGAGGCGCTGGTGGCCTCCTATATGGCCGACTGATCAGTCCTTGCGGCGCTTGAGCTGGTCCACCAGCGTGGTCGGCAGGCCTTTGATGATCAGGGTGCCGGCGGCCTCGTCATACTCCACCTTGTCACCCAGCAGGTGCGCTTCGAAGCTGATCGACAGGCCTTCGGCACGCCCGGTGAAGCGGCGGAACTGGTTGAGGGTGCGCTTGTCAGCGGGGATTTCCGGCGACAGCCCGTAGTCCTTGTTGCGGATGTGGTCGTAGAACGCCTTCGGGCGGTCTTCATCGATAAGGCTCGACAGCTCTTCCAGGGTCACCGGTTCGCCCAGCTTGGTCTGGGTGGTGGCGTATTCGACCAGGGTCTGGGTCTTCTCGCGGGCGGCTTCTTCCGGCAGGTCCTCGCTTTCCACGAAGTCGCTGAAGGCCTTGAGCAGGGTGCGCGTTTCGCCCGGGCCGTCGACGCCTTCCTGGCAGCCGATGAAGTCGCGGAAGTAATCCGACACCTTCTTGCCGTTCTTGCCCTTGATGAACGAGATGTATTGCCTGGAGTTCTGGTTGTTCTTCCACTCGGACAGGTTGATGCGCGCTGCCAGGTGCAACTGGCCAAGGTCGAGGTGGCGCGACGGCGTCACGTCCAGCTCGGCGTTGACCGCCACGCCCTCGCTGTGGTGCAGCAGGGCGATGGCCAGGTAGTCGGTCATGCCTTGCTGGTAGTGGGCGAACAGGATGTGGCCGCCCGTGGAGAGATTGGACTCTTCCATCAGTTTCTGCAGGTGCTCGACCGCCGTCCGGCTGAACGCGGTGAAGTCCTTTTCGTCTTCCAGGTACTGTTTCAACCAGCCGCTCAGCGGGTAGGCGCCGGACTCGCCGTGGAAGAAGCCCCAGGCCTTGCCTTGCTTGGCGTTGTAGCTTTCGTTGAGGTCGGCCAGGAGGTTTTCGATGGCGTCCGATGCGCCCAGCTCGGTATCCCGTGCATGGAGCACGGCGGGGCTGCCATCGGGCTTCTTGTCGATCAGGTGAACGATGCAATGACGGATTGGCATGGAATTCTCGGTGAGTCTGGGGCGGCCACAGGCCGCGCTGCAAAAGTCGTCCAGTTTACCCCAGAGAACAGGCGCTGCAGTGGCCGGATGTTGGCGGAAATGCCGGTTGTTCGTTTTTTGTCCAAATTTAGGGGGTTTCGGCTGAAACCCCCGAAAAACCTGCACTAAATCGAAGCGGGTAGCGGATATTTATCCATTCCTGTGGTAGCTTTGCGCCGTCTTGCGCCCCTCATGTGGCGCATTGCTGGCAGCGTGCTCATGCCGTGTCGAACCAAACGCCGATTTACGTATCTACATTCGCGATTGGCGCGGCCCTCCAGAACACAGGGGCTGGCCCGATAACGTCGTAGCACGCCGCATAACTACTGAATGATAGGGAAGGAACACCACCATGGCATTGACCAAAGACCAACTGATTGCCGATATCGCCGAAGCCATCGACGCGCCAAAAACCACCGCTCGTAACGCGCTGGAACAGCTGGGCCAGATCGTTGCCGACCAACTGGAAAACGGCGCCGAAATCACCCTGCCAGGCATCGGCAAGCTGAAAGTCTCCGAGCGTCCTGCCCGTACCGGTCGCAACCCTTCGACTGGCGCCGCCATCGAAATCGCTGCCAAGAAAGTCGTCAAGTTCGTTCCGGCCAAAGCCCTGACCGACACCGTCAACAAGTGATCTGTTGACGCATTGACGAAACCGCGCCCGGCTTGCTCGGGCGCGGTTTTTTCATGCCTGCGATTTGCGCCTGGCATGCCAGGCGTGGCGTGCGCTGTCGTCGTGGAAGCTCCAGGCGACCATGCGGCTTTGCTTCTGGCCCTGGCCCATCTCGGCGATGCGCACGGCCTTGGCGCCGGCCTTCTTCAGCGCTGCCTCGATGCCAGGCAGGTTGCTGGCCTTGGACACCAGGCTGGTGAACCACAGGACCTGTCGTGCGTACTGCGCGCTTTCGTCGACCAGCTGGGTGACGAAGCGGATCTCACCGCCCTCACACCACAGTTCGTTGTTCTGCCCGCCGAAGTTGAGCACCGGCAACTTGCGCTTGGGGTCCTGCTTGCCCAGGTTCTTCCACTTGCGCTGGCTGCCACGGGTGGCTTCTTCACGCGAGGCGTGGAAGGGCGGGTTGCACAGGGTCAGGTCGAAGCGTTCATCCGCTTGCAGCAGGCCGCTGAGGATGTGCTTGCGGTTGGCTTGCTGGCGCAAGCTGATGCCTTTGCTCAAGCCGTTGGCCTGGACGATGGCCTTGGCCGAGGCCAGCGCTACCGGATCGATGTCCGAGCCAATGAAGCGCCAACGGTAATCGCTATGGCCGAGCAGCGGGTAGATGCAGTTGGCACCCACGCCGATATCCAGCACGCGAACCTGGGCGCCTCCGGGGACCTCGCCGGCGTTGTCCTCGGCCAGCAGGTCGGCGGCCACGTGGATGTAGTCGGCGCGGCCGGGGATTGGCGGGCACAGGTAGTCGGCCGGGATGTCCCAGTGCTGGATGCCGTATTGGGCTTTGAGCAGGGCTCGGTTGAATACCCGCACGGCTTCGGGGTTGGCGAAGTCGATGCTCGGTTTGCCATGGGGGTTGGTGATGGTGAAGCGGGCCAGATCAGGGTGGGCCTTGATCAGGCCAGGGAAGTCGTAGCGGCCCTGGTGGCGGTTGCGCGGGTGCAGGGTGGGTTTGTTCGGAGTCATGGCAGTGCCCTATACGAGCCCCGGGGCTGCTGCGCAGCCCTTTCGCGACACAAGGCCGCTCCCACAGGTTAGCGGCGCCTCCAGTTTTGGCGCCGTCCTGTGGGAGCGGCCTTGTGTCGCGAAAGGGCCGCGAAGCGGCCCCAGCGGTCTCTCAGATTTACAGCGCTGCAATCCGCGCGTGCTGCTCGGTGAAGTTGGCCAAAGCCTGCTCGGACTCGGCCAGCTTGGCGCGCTCTTTCTCGATCACCGCAGGCGGTGCCTTGTCGACGAAGGCGGCGTTCGACAGTTTGCCGCCCACGCGCTGGACTTCACCTTGCAGACGCTGGATTTCCTTGCTCAGGCGAGAGAGCTCGGCGTCCTTGTCGATCAGGCCGGCCATCGGCACCAGCACCTGCAAGTCACCAACCAGTGCGGTGGCCGACAGCGGTGCTTCGTCAGCTTCGCCGAGCACGGTGAACGATTCGACCTTCGCCAGCTTCTTCAGCAGGGCTTCGTTTTCCTGCAGGCGACGCTGGTCATCGGCGTTGGCGTTCTTCAGGAACAGCGGCAGTGGCTTGCCCGGGCCGATGTTCATCTCGGCGCGGATGTTGCGCAAGCCGACCATCAGCTCCTTGAGCCATTCGATATCACCTTCGGCGGCAGCATCGATGCGGCTTTCATTGGCCACCGGCCATGGTTGCAGCATGATGGTCTTGCCTTCGATGCCGGCCAGCGGCGCGATGCGCTGCCAGATTTCTTCGGTGATGAACGGCATGAACGGGTGCGCCAGGCGCAGTGCCACTTCCAGCACGCGTACCAGGGTGCGACGGGTGCCGCGGGCGCGTTCGACCGGCGCGTTTTCGTCCCACAGTACCGGCTTGGACAGCTCCAGGTACCAGTCGCAATACTGGTTCCAGATGAACTCGTACAGCGCCTGGCTGGCCAGGTCGAAGCGGAACTGCTCGAGCTGGCGGGTCACTTCGGCTTCGGTGCGCTGCAACTGCGAGATGATCCAGCGATCAGCCAGCGACAGCTCGCAGGCTTCGCCGTTCTGGCCGCAGTCCTCGCCCTTGTCCAGCACGTAGCGGGCGGCGTTCCAGATCTTGTTGCAGAAGTTGCGGTAGCCTTCGACGCGGCCCATGTCGAACTTGATGTCGCGACCGGTGGAGGCCAGCGAGCAGAAGGTGAAGCGCAGGGCGTCGGTGCCATAGCTGGCGATGCCCTCCGGGAACTCGGCCTTGGTCTGCTTGGCGATCTTTTCGGCCAGCTTGGGCTGCATCATGCCGCTGGTGCGTTTCTCCAGCAGGGCATCGAGGGTGATACCGTCGACGATGTCCAGCGGGTCGAGCACGTTGCCCTTGGACTTGGACATCTTCTGGCCCTGGCCATCGCGCACCAGGCCGTGCACGTACACGGTCTTGAACGGTACCTGCGGAGTGCCGTCCTCGTTCTTGATCAGGTGCATGGTCAGCATGATCATGCGCGCAACCCAGAAGAAGATGATGTCGAAGCCGGTCACCAGCACGTCAGTGCTGTGGAACTTCTTCAGGAACTCGGTCTGCTCCGGCCAGCCCAGGGTCGAGAAGGTCCACAGGCCCGAGCTGAACCAGGTGTCGAGCACGTCGTCGTCCTGGCGCAGTTTCACTTCGCTGCCGAGGTTGTGCTTGGCGCGGACTTCTTCTTCATTGCGGCCGACATAGACCTGGCCGGCCTCGTCGTACCAGGCCGGAATGCGGTGGCCCCACCACAGCTGGCGGCTGATGCACCAGTCCTGGATGTCACGCATCCAGGAGAAGTACATGTTCTCGTACTGCTTGGGCACGAACTGGATGCGGCCATCTTCCACGGCTTCGATGGCCGGCTCTGCCAACGGCTTGGTGGAAACGTACCACTGGTCGGTCAGCCACGGCTCGATGACGGTACCCGAACGGTCGCCTTTCGGCACTTTCAGGGCGTGATCGTCGATGCTCACCAGCAGGCCCTGGGCGTCCAGGTCGGCCACGATCTGCTTGCGTGCGACGAAGCGGTCGAGGCCGGCGTACTGGGCCGGCAGGCTGGTATCGACCTGCTCGTTGACGCTGCCGTCGAGGTTGAAGGCCTGGGCGGCGGGCAGCACCAGGGCGTTCTTGTCGAAAATGTTCAGCAGCGGCAGGTTGTGGCGCTTGCCGACTTCGTAGTCATTGAAGTCGTGGGCAGGGGTGATCTTCACGCAGCCGGTGCCGAACTCCGGGTCGCAGTAGTCGTCGGCGATGATCGGGATGCGACGGCCAACCAGCGGCAGTTCGACGAATTTGCCGATCAGGGCCTGGTAGCGCTCGTCGGTCGGGTTGACGGCAACGGCGGCGTCACCCAGCAGGGTTTCCGGGCGGGTGGTGGCGACGACCAGGTAGTCCTTGCCTTCAGCAGTCTTGGCGCCGTCGGCAAGCGGGTAGCGCAGGTTCCACAGGTGGCCCTTCTCGTCGTGGTTTTCCACTTCGAGGTCGGAGATGGCCGTGTGCAGCTTGGTGTCCCAGTTGACCAGGCGCTTGCCGCGGTAGATCAGGCCGTCCTCATGCAGGCGCACGAAGGCTTCCTTGACTGCCTCGGACAGGCCGTCGTCCATGGTGAAGCGCTCGCGGCTCCAGTCTACCGACGAACCCAGGCGACGGATCTGGCGGCTGATATTGCCACCGGACTGATCCTTCCATTCCCAGACCTTCTCCAGGAACTTCTCGCGGCCCAGGTCGTGACGGTTCTGGCCCTTGGCCTCGAGCTGGCGCTCGACCAGCATCTGCGTGGCGATACCGGCGTGGTCGGTACCTGGCTGCCACAGGGTGTCGCGGCCTTGCATGCGGCGGAAACGGATCAGCGCGTCCATGATCGCGTTGTTGAAGCCGTGGCCCATGTGCAGGCTGCCCGTCACGTTCGGTGGCGGGATCATGATGGTGTAGGACTCGCCTGCACCTTGTGGAGCGAAATAGTTTTCGGACTCCCAGGTGTTGTACCAGGAAGTTTCGATGGCGTGCGGCTGGTAGGTCTTATCCATGCGCGGCGGGACCCTGTGCATTTATTCGGGAAAGCCGAAAAGTATAACGAAGGCACAGGGTTTAGGCGACAGGCCGGGAGCTGCTTTGCAGCCCTTTCGCGACACAAGGCCGCTCTCACGGGAGGACTGCGCTCAACCGTGGCGGCGGCCTTGTGTCGCGAAAGGGGCGCAAAGCGCCCCCAGCGATGTTATTCCGAGCGCTTGATCAAGCGTTCGATCCGCGCATCCAGGCGGCGCTTGATCTCGTTCTCGATATGCGGGGTGAAGTCGTTGATCACGTCCTGCATGATCATTTGCGCAGCGGCACGCAATTCGCTCTCCAGGTGCAGCAGCGTGTCCTGGCGGCGGGTTTGCGGGTCATCCTCGGGCTCAGCGGCTACCGGCACGGCGGCAGGTGCTGGCGCGGTGTTACCTGCGGGCACATCGAGCAACAACGGAATCTGCTCGACGGTTTCGGTCAGCAGTGGAGGTTGCAGATCGGCATCGCCGAGCAGTTGGCGAATCGACTCCAGGTCGTCCAGCAGATGAGCGGAATCGGGTAGGGCGGAAGGCTTGTCCATCGTCGTTAAAGTCGCTGTAAGCGGTGGTCTTGCAGAGCATAGCCCTGTTCACGGTAGAAACGGAACCGCTCGCGGGCCGATTGGCGAATGCCGGGCTCCTCGACCACGATCTCGGCAACCCGCTCGAACTGGCCGACGAACCCTGGCACAGCGGCACCCAGGTTGATCAGCAGGTCACGGTGCTCGCCAGCATCGTCGGCAAGGCCCAAGGCTACCGTGGCATCCGCGTGTCCTTCGGCCAGGTCGTGGGGCACGAAGGCTTCGCCCTTGAAACGCCACAGGCGTTGATCCAGTTCGGTACGCTGTTCGGCGTCCTGGCAGTGCAGGTAGACCCGGTGGCCAAGGCGCCAGGCCTTTTCGCACAGCTTGCAGGCGAAGTCCAGCCGCGCCGACAGCGAGTCGGTGGGCAGGATATAGAAATCGACTTTGCTCATGGTGTGTTCTGCCAGCCGGCGATGCCACGGGCACCGCCGGCTTCACGGCATCAGGCGCCAGCGCGGTCCAGCAGGTACTGGGTCAGCAGCGGGACCGGGCGACCGGTAGCGCCCTTGTCCTTGCCGCCACTGATCCAGGCCGTGCCGGCGATGTCCAGGTGCGCCCAGTGGTAGGCCTTGGCGAAGCGCGACAGGAAGCAGCCAGCGGTGATGGTGCCCGCCTTGGGCCCACCGATGTTGCCCATGTCAGCGAACGGGCTGTCCAGTTGTTCCTGGTACTCGTCGAACAGCGGCAGCTGCCAGGCACGGTCATCGGCACGCTTGCCGGCGTCGAGCAGTTGGCCGACCAGGTCGTCGTCGTTGCCCATGAGGCCGGAAGTGTGGCTGCCCAGGGCGACAATGCAGGCGCCGGTCAGGGTGGCGATGTCGATCACCGCCTGTGGCTTGAAGCGCTCGGCGTAGGTGAGGGTGTCGCACAGCACCAGGCGGCCTTCGGCGTCGGTGTTGAGGATTTCGACGGTCTGGCCACTCATGGTGGTGACTATGTCGCCCGGACGGGTGGCACCGCCGCTCGGCATGTTCTCGGCGCAGGCCAGCAGGCACACCAGGTTGATCGGCAGCTGCAGCTCGAGGACCGCGCGCAGGGTGCCGAACACGCTGGCCGCACCGCACATGTCGAACTTCATTTCATCCATGCCGGCGCCTGGCTTGAGGCTGATGCCGCCAGTATCGAAGGTGATGCCCTTGCCCACCAGCACGAACGGCTTGTCGGCCTTCTTGCCGCCCTGGTAGTTGAGCACGATCAGGCGTGGCGGCTGGTCGCTGCCCTGGCCCACGGCATAGAACGCGCCCATGCCCAGGTCCTTGATCTTCTTCTCGTCCAGCACTTCGACCTTCAGGCCCTTGTGCGCCTTGCCCAGTTCCTTGGCCTGCTCGGCCAGGTAGCTCGGGTGGCACAGGTTAGGTGGCAGGTTGCCCAGGTCGCGGGTGAATGCCATGCCGGTGGCAATGGCGCTGGCGTGCTTGACGGCGCGCTCGACCTCGGCCACGCCGGCCTTGTCGGCCAGCAGGGTGACCTTCTTCAGGGCGCGCGGTTCGGCCTTCTGGCTCTTGAAACGATCGAACACGTATTCGCCGTCGAGCAGGGTCTCGGCCAGCAGGCGGTACTTGCCGTAGTAGGCGTCACGGTTGTTGACCGCGATGTCGTCCAGGGCCAGCACGGCATCGCCACCGTTGAGGCCCTTCAGCACGCCGGCCACGCTGGCGACCAGCTTGCGCCATGCGCGGTCGCCGAGGGCATCGTCCTTGCCGCTGCCGACCAGCAGCACGCGCTCGGCCTTCAGGCCCGGCACGCTCTGCAGCAACAGGGTCTGGCCAGGCTTGCCGGCCAGGTCGCCACGCTTGAGTACTGCGCTGATGGCGCCTTCGCTGGCTTGGTCGACGGCCTTGGCAACGGCCCCGAGCTTGCGCCCTTCACCCACCGGTACGACCAGAGTGGCGGTTTTTACGGATGCAGCAGCTACGCTTTTTACAACCAGTTCCATGTCAGGGTCCCCGAATGATCTATGCAGTTGGCGCTATGCGTTTTCGCGCTCTGGACGGGCCTGGCCGCGTTGCCGCGGGCCAGTGGAAAAGCTGCCAGTTTGAGCCTCCCGCCAGCGTGCTGACAACCCCGATGTTGGCCTTCATGCGCAGCCAAGTGACAGGCGCGGCCAATCACAGGATAATGCGCGCACTTTACATGGAGGTTCGCCTTAGGCGAACCGGCTTTGGTCCTGGCTGTCACAGGCCAATGTTTGGCAGTCCGCCCCTGACAACCCAGGAGTGTCTGGTTTGATCGTCTTTCGTTATCTGTCCCGCGAGGTCCTGGTGACCTTGAGCGCCGTCAGCGCCGTGCTGCTGGTGATCATCATGAGCGGGCGCTTCATCAAGTACCTGGCCCAGGCGGCCCAGGGCATCCTCGACCCAAGCGTGCTGTTCCTGATCATGGGCTTCCGCATGCCAGGTTTCCTGCAGCTGATTTTGCCGTTGGGTTTGTTCCTCGGCATTCTCCTGGCCTACGGCCGGCTGTACCTGGAAAGCGAAATGACCGTGCTGTCGGCGACCGGCATGAGCCAGCAGCGTCTGCTGGCCCTGACCATGGCGCCGGCGGCACTGGTCGCGTTGCTGGTTGCCTGGCTGAGCCTGAGCCTGTCACCACTGGGCGTGGCCCAGGTGCAGAAGATCGTTGCCCAGCAAGATGCCATGACCGAGTTCGACACCTTGGTGCCGGGCCGCTTCCAGACCTTGCGCGACGGTTCGCGGGTTACCTACACCGAGCAACTGTCGGACGACCGCGTCAAGCTGGGCGGGGTGTTCATTTCCGAGAAGCGCTTCAACCAGGACAAGACCAAGGACCGTGCGCCGTCGGTGCTGGTCGCCGAAAGAGGCCATCAGGAAATCCAGGCCGATGGCAATCGCTACCTGGTGCTGGAGAACGGCTACCGCTACGACGGTAACCCGGGCCAGGCCGATTACCGTGCCATCAAGTACGACACCTATGGTGTCTTGCTGCCGAAGCCGGAAGTTGCCGAAGACGTGACCGATCGCGAAGCGATCCCGACTTTGGAGCTGTTCGGCAAGAGCGACCTGCGTGAGCGTGCCGAGCTGCAATGGCGCCTTTCGCTGCCGATCCTGGTGTTCATCGTGACCTTGATGGCGGTCCCGCTGGCCAAGGTCAACCCGCGCCAGGGCCGCTTCCTCAAACTGCTGCCGGCGATTCTTCTGTACATGGCCTACCTGACAATGCTGATTTCCGTACGCGGCGCCCTGGAGAAGGGCAAATTGCCGATTGGCCTGGGTATCTGGTGGGTGCATGGCCTGTTCCTGATGATCGGCCTGGCCCTGATGTATTGGGAACCGCTGCGCCTGAAAATGGCTGCTCGTCGTGCGGAGGTGGCCCGTGGCTAAACTCGACCGCTACATCGGCACGAGCGTACTGCTGGCCATTCTGGCCGTGCTGGGGATCATCCTCGGCCTGGCCTCGCTGTTCGCCTTCATCGACGAGATGGGTGAACTGAGCGATACCTACACCTTGCTCGACGCGGGTAATTTCGTCCTGCTGACGGCACCTCGGCGGCTGTACGAAATGCTGCCGATGGCGGCACTGATCGGCTGCCTGATCGGCCTCGGCAGCCTGGCCAGCAACAGCGAGCTGACCATCATGCGCGCTGCCGGTGTCTCCATCGGCCGCATCGTCTGGGCGGTGATGAAGCCCATGCTGGTGCTGATGCTGGTCGGCGTGCTGATTGGTGAATACGTTGCCCCGGTCACCGAGAACAAGGCCCAGGCCGACCGCTCCCTGGCCCAGGGCGGTGGTGAAGCGCAAAGCTCCAGGCATGGCATGTGGCACCGCCAGGGCGAGGAGTTCGTGCACATCAACTCGGTGCAGCCCAATGGCCTGCTGCTGGGCGTGACCCGATACACCTTCGACAACGAGCGCAAGATCCAGACGTCGAGTTTTGCCCGTCGCGCCCAGTACAACGATGACCACTGGACGCTCAGCGACATCAGCACCACGTTCTTCCGCGGTGACCACACCGAAGTGGTGAAGGCGCCGACCGAACGCTGGGACGTTTCGCTGACGCCGCAACTGCTCAACACCGTGATCATGGCCCCTGAGTCGTTGTCGATTACCGGGTTGTGGGACTACATCCACTACCTGTCCGACCAGGGCCTGAACAACGCTCGTTACTGGCTGGCGTTCTGGACCAAGGTGATGCAACCGCTGGTGACCGCAGCGCTGGTATTGATGGCAATTTCCTTCATCTTCGGCCCGCTGCGTTCGGTCACCCTTGGCCAGCGCGTGTTCACCGGTGTGCTGGTGGGCTTCGCCTTCCGCATTGGCCAGGACCTGCTGGGCCCGTCGAGCCAGGTGTTCGGCTTCCCGCCGCTGCTGGCGGTGGTGATTCCGGCAGGCATCTGTGCCCTGGCTGGCGTGTGGTTGTTGCGTCGGGCTGGTTGACGGTCTGCAACAGCTGAAAAGCCGACCTCAGGGTCGGCTTTTTTGCGCCTATTTTTTCTGCTTCGGCACCCGCACCAGCTGGGTTTCAGAATAGATGTCGTGCCAACCGCGTTTGCGCTTGTCGATCAGCGACCAGAAGAACCCCAGCCCCAGGCACAGCCAGGATGCAATCGATACCACGAAGCGCAGCAGTGCCTGCCACAGGCTGATCGCGCTGCCATCGGCATTCTGCACGCGCACGCCCCACACCTGCATGCCCAAGGTCTGACCGCCATGGGTCCAGAACTTGGCAAAGAAGCCGAACAGGGCGAACAGCAGAACGGTCGAGAGCAGTGGGTCACCGTCCAGTGCGCCGGCTTCGGTCAGTTCACGCATGCGGGCTTCGCCGATGATCGCCATCTGGATCAACTTGTAAGCCCCGGCGGTGACGATCAGCAGCGCGGTGCACAGCAGGAAGTCGTAGAACATCGCCGCCAGGCGTCGGCCCAGGCCGACCGGTGGGAAATCACCCTGGGGGGAGAGCAGAGGCTTGGACATGCAGAACAGCTCCGAATGGCGAAGCCGTTATTCTACGGGCAAAAAAAAGCCCCTGCACATGGCAGGGGCTTTTTAGGAGTCGGGCTTGTGCTTACAGAGGCTGAACCTTGTCAGCTTGCATGCCTTTCTGGCCTTGGACTGCTTCGAAGGTGACCTTCTGGCCTTCTTTCAGGCTCTTGAAGCCGTTACCTTCGATGGCACGGAAGTGCACGAACAGATCCGGACCGCTTTCTGGGGTGATGAAACCGTAACCTTTCTCGTCATTGAACCACTTGACGGTACCGTTCTGACGCTCAGCCATTGTCTTATTTCCTATGAAGCTTGAATTTTGATGACAGTTTCTTTCACGTTATATATCAGTGAAAGAGTACTGGGCTGGGTTGCAGGAAAGTAAGAGACGTCGAACGGGTTGTAGCAAATCTCGGCTACTGGCCCAGGTCACGAACTGTTGCGACCCATGCAAACACAGTGCAGTGACTCTACGCCAACTCCCGAGAAAAAAACAAGCCCTTGGTCGTATAGAAAATTCGCCTTTTGCCGATAACCGACAAATTTGTCGGAACGCCGTGGCGCCTGGCCTGGCGGCATGTTCAAAAGTTATTGGGCAGGTTCGAAATCGAATATGTAGCACCTGCCCGCACACCTCAGGCGCTACCTTCAGCCACGGTAGTAACGCTGTGCAACGAAAGGCATTTTGCTGACTTTCAAGGCAACCTTCTTGCCGCGCACCACGGCAAAGAGTGGGGTGTCGATTACAGCCAGATCACTATCGATATAACCCATTGCTACTGGGGCGCCGAGTGTCGGCCCAAAGCCGCCGCTGCATACTTTGCCTACGGGGTTATCGTTTGCATCGACAATATCCGCGCCTTCACGTACTGGCGTACGTTCCTGCGGCAACAAGCCCACACGTTTACGCGCCACGCCATCGCGCTGCTGGGCAAATATGGCCTCGGCACCCGGGAAGCCGGCGGCACGTGCGCCATCGGCACGGCGTACTTTGGAAATTGCCCACAGCAGGCTGGCTTCAACCGGGGTGGTCTCGGTGTTCATGTCGTGGCCATACAGGCACAGGCCGGCTTCCAGGCGCAACGAGTCGCGGGCACCCAGGCCGATAGGCTGTACCTCGGGTTCGGCCAGCAGGCGACGCGCCAGGGCTTCGGCAGCGCCGACCGGTACCGAGATCTCGTAGCCATCTTCGCCGGTGTAGCCCGAGCGGCTGACGAAACAGTCTTCGCCCAGCAGTTTCACCGCACGCAATTGCATGAAGGTCATGCCAGCCACTTCCGGCGCCAGGCGTTCCAGCACCTTGACCGCGGCCGGGCCCTGCAGGGCGAGCAGAGCGCGGGCCTCGAACAGCGGTTGCACGTCACATCGGGCGCCGATGTGTTTCTGCAGGTGTGCCAGGTCCTGATCCTTGCAAGCGGCATTGACTACCAGGAACAGGGTGTCGTTACCGAGGTTGGCGACCATCAGGTCGTCGAGGATGCCGCCTTGTTCGTTGGTGAACATGGCATAGCGCTGCATCCCTGCAGGCAAATCGATGATGTCCACCGGTACCAGCGACTCCAGCGCCTTGGCCGCATCGGCGCCATGCAGGATGATCTGGCCCATGTGCGAGACGTCGAACAGGCCGGCCTGCTCGCGGGTGTGCAGGTGCTCCTTGAGCACGCCCAGCGGGTACTGCACCGGCATGTCGAAGCCGGCGAACGGCACCATGCGGGCACCCAGTTCCAGGTGCAGGGCGTGCAGCGGGGTCTTTTGCAGTGTTTCGGACATCGATGACTCCTTGGTTTTTTTATCGGGTCAACATTCGATGATGTTGACGGCCAGACCGCCGCGGGCGGTCTCCTTGTATTTGCTTTTCATGTCGGCGCCGGTCTGGCGCATGGTGCGGATCACCTTGTCGAGCGACACGTAGTGCTGCCCGTCGCCGCGCAGGGCCATGCGCACGGCATTGATGGCTTTCACCGAGCCCATGGCATTGCGCTCGATGCAGGGCACCTGAACCAGGCCGCCGATCGGGTCGCAGGTCAGGCCCAGGTTGTGCTCCATGCCGATTTCAGCGGCGTTTTCCACTTGTTGCGGGGTACCGCCCATCACTTCGCACAGGGCGCCTGCGGCCATCGAACAAGCCACGCCGACCTCGCCCTGGCAGCCGACCTCGGCCCCGGAAATCGAGGCGTTCTCCTTGTACAGGATGCCGATCGCCGCAGCGGTAAGCAGGAACCGCACAACGCCATCCTCGCTGGCACCCGGGACGAAGCGCATGTAGTAGTGCAGCACTGCGGGGACGATGCCCGCCGCGCCGTTGGTCGGTGCAGTGACCACACGCCCGCCGGAGGCGTTTTCCTCATTGACCGCCAGCGCGTAGAGATTGACCCAGTCGAGTACCGACAGGGCATCGCGCAGGCTGGCTTCCGGGTGACGGCTCAGCTGGCGGTACAACGCCGGAGCGCGGCGCTTGACCTTGAGCCCGCCGGGCAAGATGCCCTCATGGCGGCAGCCGGCCTCGACGCAGTCCTGCATGACTTGCCAGATGCGCAGCAGCCCGGCGCGGGTCTCGGCTTCCGGGCGCCAGGCGGCCTCGTTGGCCAGCATCATCTGGCTGATCGACAGCTGCTGCGCGGTGCAATGGCCGAGCAGTTCCTTGGCGGTCTTGAACGGGTAGGCCAGCTGCGTGCTGTCCTCGACGATGCGGTCCTGGCCGGCAGCGTCCTCGTCGACCACGAAGCCGCCACCCACCGAGTAGTACTCGCGGCTGCGGATTTGCAACCCGGCGTCATCGAATGCCCGAAAGATCATGCCGTTGGGGTGGTAGGCCAGGGGCTTGCGGATCATCGCCAGGTGCTGCTTCTCATTGAAGGCGATGGTCTGCTCACCGAGCAGGCTGAGTTCGCCGCTGGCGCGGATGGCCTGCAGGCGTGCGGGGATGGATTCGGTGTCTACGGTATCAGGATGTTCGCCTTGCAAACCGAGCAATACCGCCTTGTCGCTGCCGTGGCCTTTGCCGGTGGCTCCGAGGGAGCCATACAGCTCGGCCTTGACGCAAACGGTACTGGCCAGCAGGCCATCGCGGCGCAGCCCTTCGGCAAAGCGTGCAGCGGCGCGCATCGGGCCGACCGTGTGGGAGCTGGAGGGGCCGATGCCGATCTTGAACAGGTCGAAGACGCTCAGTGACATGGTGACCTCCTGCCAGGTTCTTGGGGCGGACGGTGAACCCAGCGGGAGCGGGTAAACCCGCTCCTGCAAGGGCAGACGGCAAGCCTGGGAGCTATCAGGCGTCCTGATAGCTCTCGATCGACGGGCAGGCGCAGACCAGGTTGCGGTCGCCGAACACGTTGTCGACCCGGCCGACCGGCGGCCAGTACTTGCCTTCCACCAGGCTCGGCAGCGGGTACACCGCCTGCTCGCGGCTGTAGCCATGGGCCCATTCGCCAACCAGCTCGGCCGCGGTGTGCGGGGCGTTCTTCAGCGGGTTGTCGTCCTTGTCCAGGCTGCCGTTTTCCACCGCGCGAATCTCTTCGCGGATCTGGATCATCGCATCGCAGAAACGATCCAGTTCTTCCTTGGACTCGCTTTCGGTCGGTTCGATCATCAGCGTGCCGGCCACCGGGAATGACATGGTCGGGGCATGGAAACCGAAGTCGATCAGGCGCTTGGCCACGTCATCGACGCTGATGCCGCTGGTGTCCTTGAGCGGGCGCAGGTCGAGGATGCATTCGTGGGCGACCAGGCCGTTGCCACCGGTGTACAGGACAGGATAGTGCTCTTCCAGGCGGCGGGCGATGTAGTTGGCGTTGAGGATCGCCATTTGCGAAGCACGCTTGAGGCCGGCACCGCCCATCATGCGAATGTACATCCAGGTGATCGGCAGGATGCTCGCGCTGCCGAACGGCGCGGCACACACCGCGCCCTCGGTGTTTGCCAGCGCTGCGTGGCCTGGCAGGAATGGCGCCAGGTGCGACTTGACGCCGATCGGGCCGACGCCCGGGCCGCCGCCGCCGTGCGGGATGCAGAAGGTCTTGTGCAGGTTCAGGTGCGACACGTCGCCGCCGAACTTGCCTGGGGCGCAGAGGCCGACCATGGCATTCATGTTGGCGCCGTCGATGTAAACCTGGCCGCCGTTGTCGTGAATGATCGCGCAGATTTCGCCGATCGCTTCCTCGAACACGCCATGGGTCGAAGGGTAGGTGATCATGATCGCGGCCAGGCGCTCGCGGTGCTCGATGGCCTTGGCCCGCAGGTCCTCGACATCGACGTTGCCACGGGCGTCACAGGCGGTGACCACCACGCGCATGCCGGCCATGTGCGCGGTCGCCGGGTTGGTGCCGTGCGCCGAAGACGGGATCAGGCAGATGTCGCGGTGGCCTTCGCCACGGCTGCGGTGGTAGGCACGGATGGCCAAGAGGCCTGCGTACTCACCCTGGGAGCCGGCGTTGGGCTGCAGCGACACGGCGTCGTAGCCGGTGGCGGCGCAGAGCATGGCCTCCAGCTCGTTGGTCATCTGCAGGTAGCCCTGGCTCTGCGCGGCCGGGGCGAACGGGTGCAGGTTGCCGAATTCGGCCCAGGTCACCGGGATCATTTCGCTGGCAGCGTTGAGCTTCATGGTGCACGAGCCCAGCGGGATCATGCTGCGGTCCAGCGCCAGGTCCTTGTCGGCCAGGCGGCGCAGGTAGCGCATCAGCTCGGTTTCGCTGTGGTAGCGGTTGAACACCGGGTGTTCGAGGATTGCCGACTGGCGCAGCAGCGCGGCCGGCAGGCGCGAGCCGGTGCTGGCGGCCAGGGCGGTGAAGTCAGGCTGGGCCTGGTCAGCGCCGAACAGTTGCCAGAGCGCCTCGACGTCGGCCTGGGTGCTGGTTTCGTCGAGCGACAGGCCAAGGTGAGCGGCGTCGATCTGGCGCAGGTTGATGCGCTGGGCGCGGGCCTTGTCGTGCAGGCTGGCGGTGGCGCTGCCGGTGGCCAGGGTCAGGGTGTCGAAGGCGGTTTCGCCAACCACTTCCAGGCCCAGGGCTTTGAGGCCGGCGGCCAGAATCGCAGTCAGGGCGTGGGTGCGTTCGGCAATGCGCTTGAGGCCGGCCGGGCCGTGGTACACGGCGAACATGCTGGCGATGTTGGCCAGCAGCACCTGGGCGGTGCAGATGTTGCTGGTGGCCTTCTCACGGCGAATGTGCTGTTCGCGGGTTTGCATGGCCAGGCGCAGGGCGGTCTTGCCGAAGCGGTCGATCGACACACCGACCAGGCGGCCCGGCATGTCGCGCTTGAAGGCATCACGCGTGGCGAAATACGCCGCGTGCGGGCCACCGAAGCCCAGTGGCACGCCGAAGCGTTGGGCGCTGCCGATGGCCACGTCGGCGTTGAATTCGCCCGGCGGGGTCAGCAGGGTCAGGGCCAGCAGGTCGGCGGCAACCGCGACCAGGGCGTTGGCGGCGTGGAAACGCTCGACCACTGCGCGGTAGTCGAACACTTCGCCGTTGCTGGCCGGGTATTGCAGCAGGGCGCCGAAGAAGGCACTGACATCGCCCAGTTCACGTTCGTCGCCGACCACGATCTCGATGCCCAGCGGCTCGGCACGGGTGCGCAGCACGTCGAGGGTCTGCGGGTGGCAGTGCACGGAGGCGAAGAACGCGTGGCTGGCCTTGTTCTTCGACAGGCGTTTGCAGAAGGTCATGGCTTCGGCAGCGGCAGTCGCTTCGTCGAGCAAGGATGCGTTGGCGATCGGCAGGCCGGTGAGGTCGCTGATCAGGGTCTGGAAGTTCAGCAGCGCTTCCAGGCGGCCCTGGGAGATTTCGGGCTGGTACGGGGTGTAGGCGGTGTACCAGGCTGGGTTTTCCAGCAGGTTGCGCAGGATCGGTGCCGGGGTATGGGTGTTGTAGTAGCCCTGGCCGATGTAGCTCTTGAACAGCTCGTTCTTGCCGGCGATGGCTTTGAGCGCAGCGAGGGCATCGGCCTCGCTCTGGCCGTCTTCCGAGCCGAGCACGCTGGTGCCCTTGATGCTGTCTGGGATGACGGCGGCGCTCATGGCT
This sequence comes from Pseudomonas vlassakiae, assembly GCF_014269035.2. Lineage (GTDB taxonomy): Bacteria > Pseudomonadota > Gammaproteobacteria > Pseudomonadales > Pseudomonadaceae > Aquipseudomonas > Aquipseudomonas vlassakiae. The sequence continues at coordinate 82,116 of NZ_JABWRP020000011.1, read as the reverse complement.
TCCAGCGAGTCGAAGCCCAGGGTGGCGAGCATGGCTTGCTCGTCAGCGGCGCGCGGGCCGATGTGACGGGCGATGAATTCGTTGGCGGTGCCGAGGTTGATGGTCATGGTCGGATTCCTCAGGCGTCGTCGTTGGCTTTGATCAGCCGGTCGTAGGCGTCCTGGTCGAGCAGGGCTTCGACTTCAGCCATGTCGGCAGGCTTGAAGCGGAAGAACCAGCCGTCGCCCAGCGGGTCTTCGTTGACCAGCTCGGGGCTGTCATTGAGGCCTTCGTTGACTTCGAGCACTTCGCCGGTCAGGGGCATGTACACGCCGCTGGCAGCTTTTACCGACTCGACGGTGGACGCTTCGCTGCCTTTTTCATACTGCTGCAACTCAGGCAGTTGCACGAAAACCACATCGCCAAGGGCGTTCTGGGCGTAGGCGGTGATGCCCACGGTGACGCTGCCGTCGGCTTCGACGCGCAGCCATTCGTGATCTTCGGTGAAACGCAACTCGCTCATGGGGAATCCTCGGAAAGCAGGGCGTTGGGCGCGGTGGGTCCGCGCTCTTGGGTTGAGGAATCCATAGCAATAATGCGGCCAATTCAAATAAAGCCATTAAAATCAATGAGTTAAGATATTTTGGTGACAGGCTCTTCATTCATTTGTAATGAAAACGCTACAGAGGCCGGGGCGCAGAAAAGGTTTTGCGGATCAAACCCTTGCTTTGCTGCGCTGAAACGGGTGTGTATTGATATCGGTACAGTGTATTTAAATCAATACAGAGGTGCCGGGCATGGCATTGACAGTTTCGGAAGCCCTCATTGATAGTGCTTCGGATAAACAATGATAAATGCTCAAGGGATTAGCATGCTTCGAACCGCAGTCATTAAAACCCCCGCCATTGCAGGGCTGCTCGCCCTTGGCCTGGCAGGCCCTTGCGTTGCCGACGATGTGAACGGCAAGAAGATTTTTCAGGCGCGCTGTGCCATCTGCCACGGTGCCAATCTCAAGAGCACCGGGCCGCTGGCCAACAAAAGCAACCCGCCCACGCCAGACCTCACCACTTCCGCTTTCAGGCAAAGGCTCAACGATTACCCGGGTGTCATCGTTTCGTCGGTCATCCTGCGTCCCAATGGTGATCTGATTCCCAGGACGCTGCGCGAGAATGACGTGAAGATGCCGCCGTTTGCCTGGAGCGTTCAGGACTTTCGCGATTTGAACCACTACATAAGTGGCATCATTTCAAAGCAGCCCTAGTTTGAACGCTCGACCTCGATTGATCAGCTCACGGCAAAAAACGGCAACGCCAGATACAGCTTGATCACCACGACGTTGATGATGTCGATGAAGAACGCCCCCACCATCGGCACCACCAGAAACGCCAGCTGCGAAGGCCCGAAACGGTGTGTCAAGGCCTGCATGTTAGCGATGGCGGTCGGCGTGGCGCCCAGGTCAATCCCACAATGCCCGGGCGCCAGTACCGCGGCACCGTAGTTGCTGCCCATGACCCGGAAGGTGATGAAGATCGCGAACAGCGCCATGAGCAAGGTTTGCGCCGCCAGAAAAACGGACGGGCGATCAAACCCTTGTAAGTACGCACTACATGATCACGGATCAAAAATCCACGGTGTACCGACATCGATACGCTCAAACTCTTCATACGTTTGATTAAGTGTAGGATGGATAGAGGGCGAGCCGATGCAGTTTCTCCATGCTATGGGCGGTACCTGTTTTTAATAAGTGCTGGTTACGGGAAAGTACTTGTATGTCAGTTGATTGATCCTCGCTTGTAGGATTTGTCTATTTTTAATGGGTCATCTCTTTTTTCTCGGCTGTTGTATTAGGCTGAGTGTTCCGGCGTAGCAGTGATTTGCATTTTGTTTAAAACGGTAGGGGAGTGGGCTAAGCCACTCTTCTAGGTTTCGCTCATCTTGAAACTTATCAATGTAGATCGCGTTTGTTGTGGCCGGCGCGCACGAAGCTAATGAGAAATTCTCAAGGAGATAGATATGGCCCGAAAAAAAAGACAAGTCATATTGCCACCAACCTTTGTCGGGGCACAACCTTCAAACCCTGGGGCGTCTGCACCCGGGGGGAGTGTGGCCAATCATGTAGGGCCGATTCTGGAAGGGTTCACGGTATCAGCCGCTGGCGCGATGAAAATAGCTGATGATGCGGCCAGGGTCGCCTATCTGGGAAGCTTGTCTGCACTGGCAGGGATACTTGAACAAGAAGCCATTACTGTACGTAATGAACGAGGTGGCGCTCAGGGATCACACATCGAAAGTCTCCAGGAAGATATCGCTGCTCGGTCAGTCTTGCTGGGTCGAAAAACAGCTGATCTGGAGCTGCAGCAAACGCTGGCGAATAGTTACTACGGGTCTTCTCCGTTTGGAAAGAGCGCTCAGGAGTATGCCCATTCTACTTTCAAGAATATTGCAACTGGCCTTATTAAAATCACGAGTGCTCAAGAGGCTCTCAATGCTGCATACCGTGCCGCTTATATGGTGCAGCTGCGAGAAGCCGAGATACAGATGCTTCAAGCGCAAATAGCCGCACTGCAACAGGCTCTCAACACCGCGCAAGAGCAACTCAGAGCGGAAGCAGAGGCCCAGGCTCGTGCCCAGGCGGAGGCAGAAGCTGCGGCTCGTGCCCAGGCGGAGGCAGAAGCTGCGGCTCGTGCCCAGGCGGAGGCAGAAGCTGCGGCTCGTGCCCAGGCGGAGGCAGAAGCTGCGGCTCGTGCCCAGGCGGAGGCAGAAGCTGCGGCTCGTGCCCAGGCGGAGGCAGAAGCTGCGGCTCGTGCCCAGGCGGAGGCAGAAGCTGCGGCTCGTGCCCAGGCGGAGGCAGAAGCTGCGGCTCGTGCCCAGGCGGAGGCAGAAGCTGCGGCTCGTGCCCAGGCGGAGGCAGAAGCTGCGGCTCGTGCCCAGGCGGAGGCAGAAGCTGCGGCTCGTGCCCAGGCGGAGGCAGAAGCTGCGGCTCGTGCCCAGGCGGAGGCAGAAGCTGCGGCTCGTGCCCAGGCGGAGGCAGAAGCTGCGGCTCGTGCCCAGGCGGAGGCAGAAGCTGCGGCTCGTGCCCAGGCGGAGGCAGAAGCTGCGGCTCGTGCCCAGGCGGAGGCAGAAGCTGCGGCTCGTGCCCAGGCGGAGGCAGAAGCTGCGGCTCGTGCCCAGGCGGAGGCAGAAGCTGCGGCTCGTGCCCAGGCGGAGGCAGAAGCTGCGGCTCGTGCCCAGGCGGAGGCAGAAGCTGCGGCTCGTGCCCAGGCGGAGGCAGAAGCTGCGGCTCGTGCCCAGGCGGAGGCAGAAGCTGCGGCTCGTGCCCAGGCGGAGGCAGAAGCTGCGGCTCGTGCCCAGGCGGAGGCAGAAGCTGCGGCTCGTGCCCAGGCGGAGGCAGAAGCTGCGGCTCGTGCCCAGGCGGAGGCAGAAGCTGCGGCTCGTGCCCAGGCGGAGGCAGAAGCTGCGGCTCGTGCCCAGGCGGAGGCAGAAGCTGCGGCTCGTGCCCAGGCGGAGGCAGAAGCTGCGGCTCGTGCCCAGGCGGAGGCAGAAGCTGCGGCTCGTGCCCAGGCGGAGGCAGAAGCTGCGGCTCGTGCCCAGGCGGAGGCAGAAGCTGCGGCTCGTGCCCAGGCGGAGGCAGAAGCTGCGGCTCGTGCCCAGGCGGAGGCAGAAGCTGCGGCTCGTGCCCAGGCGGAGGCAGAAGCTGCGGCTCAAGCCCAAGCGGAGGCGGAAGCTGCCCGCCTGGCGAACACTTTTACCATGTCTGGTGCCAGCGCCATTGGGGGGCCGCTCGTCGTTACCACTCTGGGGCATGTTGTTTCAACAGGCTTGAACGTTTCTCTGTCAGTTTCAATGGGGGCAGCATTGGCGGCTCTTCGCGGTGCTGCTGGTGTAGCAGTCCCGTTTGTCGCTGGTGCTGCCGCTCTGTTGTACTCATCTCGTCTTGGCAACGGTGAACTACCGGGTCGCTACGTCCTGCAAATGCCTCTGGTGACGCTGGATCCTCAGTTGAGTTTGGCATTGGCACCCGGTGTTGCGATTGGCAGCCATGCTGAACTCCCCTATCGCTTCAGCTCTCAAACCACCGAGGCAGGTGACTCGGAAATACTGGTCGTCAAAACCGACGGACAGGTCGTGCCCTCGAAAGTGCGTGTCCTCGCTGCTACCCATGATCAACAGAGCAATCTCTATAGCGCTGCCACCGCAGATGTGCCACCTCGGACCTTTACCTGGACACCTATCGCACAAGCGGATAATGCTTCAACTAGCTTGCCAGCCGAGCAGTCGGAGTTAGCGGTATACGACGGGGCGACGCTAACACCAGCTGAGGTGAGGGTCGACGGCTATCCAGAAGTCGCCGATGCGAGCCTGGATGACTACATCATTGTTTTTCCGGCAGACTCAGGGTTGCCGCCGCTTTATGTGATGTTCAGGGATCGGCGGGAGGAGCCCGGCACGATGTCTGGATTCGGGCAACCCGATGCGACTGTCTGGCTGGCAGGTGCCAATCAAGGCCTGGGAGTTGCCATTCCGCCTCGCATTGCTGACAAATTAAGAGGAAGAAATTTTAGTAACTGGAGGCGTGCACGTGAAGCAATATGGACTGCAGTCAGCGAAGATTCTGTCCTGATGGATCAGTTCAGCAAATCTAATCAGACCCTCTTGCGCAATGGCTACTCGCCGAGCGCAATACCCAGCGAGCACGCTGGATCAAATAGGGTCTTTGAAATTCATCACGTGATTCCTTTGAAAGATGGTGGTGCAGTTTACGATATCGACAATCTTAGAATTACAACCCCAAAAAATCACGTGCGGATACACAGGAATAAAGGTGCCGATCAATGATTCTCAAGAACAAAATTGAAGAATATTCAGAAGCTGAATTCACTGAGTTTCTGAATGAGTTTTTCGAAAACCCTAGCCAGCTCAAAGGCGACGCACTGGGGGCGCATATCCATCGATTGACCGATCACTTTGAAAGCCTCATCGACCACCCTGACAAAAGCGGTCTGATATTCTATCCTGCGGAGGGAGTAGAAGACAGCCCCGCCGGAGTGATTTCAGTTTTGAAGGCGTGGTTAGCCGCAAATGGAAAGCCCGGGTTTCGCGAGAACTGAGTAACCTCTGAATCTGCCTCGGTGATTCACTTGAAAATCCCCCTTTGCGGAGTAGCTTGCGAAGGGGGATAGTTGCATCGTTATAGTTTCGTTTGGGGAATCCCATATTTCCGCAACCGCTGTGCAATCGCGGTATGCGACGTCTGCAGACGCCCCGCCAATTGCCGGGTCGAGGGGTAACTGGCATATAACCGTTGCAGCAGTTCACGCTCGAAATCGCCCACCGCCTGCTCCAGGCTCGCCACGTCGCCGTCCTGCCCACGCGCCACCGAAGTCCCGGCAATGTCCAGGTCTCCGATATCCACCAGATTGCTCTCGCAGATCGCCGCCGCGCGGAAAATCACGTTCTGCAGTTGCCGCACGTTGCCGGGCCAAGGGTTGGCCAGCAGCGCCGCATGGGTGGCCGGGGTGAGGCGGCAAGGTGGGCGCTGAATCTGCGTGCAGGCCTGCTGCATGAAGTAATGCGCCAGCATGAGGATGTCCTGGCCACGATCACGCAGCGGCGGTACCTGCAGGTTGAGCACATTCAGCCGGTAGAACAGGTCTTCACGGAAGGTGCCTTCGGCAACCATGCGTTCCAGGTCACGGTGGGTGGCGCTGATGATGCGCACGTCCACCTTCACCTCGCGGTCGCCACCTACCCGGCGGAAGCTGCCATCGCTGAGAAAACGCAGCAGCTTGGCCTGCAGGTAGGGCGACATCTCGCCAATCTCATCGAGAAACACCGTGCCCTGGTTGGCCAGCTCCATCAACCCCGGCTTGCCACCGCGCTGGGCGCCGGTGAAGGCGCCTGGGGCGTAGCCGAACAGTTCGCTCTCGGCCAGGCTTTCGGGCAGCGCAGCGCAGTTCAGGGCGAGGAATGGCGCTGCCTGACGGCTGCTGATGGCATGGCAGGCGCGGGCCACCAGTTCCTTGCCGGTACCGGTTTCGCCGTGCACCAGCAGCGGCGCGTCGAGGGCTGCCACGCGCAGGGCGCGGGCCTTGAGGGTGCGGATCGCCGGGGATTCGCCCAGCAGCGCATCGAAACCTTCGGCGTGGTCATGGTGCAGGGCCGACAGGCGCTCGCCCATGCGGTTGGGCGGGTAGAGGGTCAGCAGGCCTCCGGCGTTGGTGATCGGCGAGGCGTCCAGCAACAGGCTCTGGCCGTTGAGCTGCATCTCGCGCATCGGCAGGTGGAAGTTGTTGTCCAGCAGCGCCTGCAGCAGACCGGGGTCGCCGAACAGCTCACTCACGGAACGCCCGGCGGACTCGCGACCGCACAGGGCGATCAGCGCCGGGTTGGCCAGCAGCACCTTGCCGGCGCTGTCGACCGCCAGCACCGGGTCGCTCATGGCGGCCAGCAAGGCGTCGAGTTGCAGGTGGCGGCGCTGGCCGGGGAGGATGTCGACCACCTCAACCGACTGCACGCCACGGACTTCGAACAGCGCGTCATGAAGTTCTTCGAGGACTGCCGGGCTGAGGGTCGGGGCGTCGATGTAGACGTTTGGCGGGACCATTTCCACGGCGTCCAGGTTGAGGTTGCGGGCGCCGAGCAGAGCGAGGACTTCCTGGGTGATGCCGACGCGGTCGATGAAGCTGACGTGGATGCGCATGGGGGAGGCGAGGGTTGTGGCCGGGGAGGGCAGTAGTATGCCTTAACATCGCCGGGGCCGCCTTGCGGCCCCAGGATCCTGCATTCACTCGAGGTGTTCAGGCTTGATCGGATCGCCCGATTTTACGTCCAGCTTCTGGCGAATGTCTTCGAACATGGCGTCGTACAGCTTGTGAGGCGAACCCAGCGTTTCGAACTTCTGGTGCGGCGCGAGATAGGACTGGGCCTTGCGCGAGGCGACCATGAGGAAGCTTGGTAGCACCTGGTCCTTGGCCAGGAAGAACTGTTCATCGACGGTCTTGCCCTCGATGCTGCCATGCATGCGGAACTGGATGCCTCTGCCTTCCTTAGGGTCTGAAAACGCTTCGTACTCGATGTTGAGATCGTAACTGTGGTCGTTCTTGGTCAGCGCAGTGCGCTCGATATGTACATGACCGGGGTGGAACTGGGCCATGGCAAACTCCTCCGGAAGGTAAATGGCGGGCCCCGTCAGCCCGCCCACTGCAATCAACGGTAGCTGATACCTGGCTTTTCGGTGCTCACACGGGTGCCGGCGGTGCCTTTGACGATGCCTTCAATATTTTCCAGCGAGCTGATCACCGCCACTTTGCCAGTGTGACGGGCAAAGTCGCAGGCTGCTTGCACTTTAGGCCCCATGGAACCGGCCGCAAAGCCAAGGCGTTCGAGCTCGTCGGGGTGGGCCTGGGCGATGGCTTTCTGCGTCGGCTTGCCCCAGTCAATGTAGGCGCCATCGACGTCGGTGGCGATTACCAGAAGGTCGGCTTCCAGCTGTTCGGCCAGCAGCGCCGAGCACAGGTCCTTGTCGATCACTGCCTCGATGCCTTTGAGCTTCTTGTTTTCGTCGTACATGGTGGGGATGCCGCCACCGCCGGCGCAGATCACGATGCTGCTCTTTTCCAGCAGCCACTTGATCGGACGGATTTCGAAGATGCGCTTGGGTTTCGGGCTGGCGACCACGCGGCGGTACTTGTCGCCGTCGGCCTTGACCACCCAGCCTTTTTCCTTGGCCAGGCGCTCGGCCTCTTCCTTGCTGTAGACCGGGCCGATGAACTTGCTCGGGTCCTTGAAGGCTGGGTCGTTGGCATCCACTTCCACTTGGGTCAGGAGGGTGGCGAACGGCACTTCGAAGTCCAGCAGGTTGCCCAGCTCCTGTTCGATCATGTAGCCGATCATGCCTTCGGTCTCGGCGCCGAGCACGTCCAGCGGGTAGGCCTCGTCGGGCTTGTACGACAGGCCTTGCAGGGCCAGCAGGCCGACCTGCGGGCCGTTGCCGTGGGCGATGACCAGTTCGTTGCCAGGATGGATCTTGGCGATCTGTTCGGTGGCCGTGCGGATATTGGCGCGCTGGTTGTCAGCGGTCATGGGTTCGCCACGGCGCAGGAGGGCGTTGCCGCCCAGTGCAACAACGATACGCATGGGAATGTCCTTTAACGAAGAGGGAAGGGCGCCGCCCCATGGGCAGGGCGGCGCGGCCGGCTTAAAGGTCAGCCAGAGTCGAAACCAGGATCGCCTTGATGGTGTGCATGCGGTTTTCCGCTTGCTCGAAGGCAATGCACGCCGGCGACTCGAACACGTCATCGGTCACTTCGATGCCGTTGGCCAGGTCCGGATACTGTTCGGCGATCTGCTTGCCGACCTTGGTCTCGGAGTTGTGGAATGCCGGCAGGCAATGCATGAACTTGGTCCGTGGGTTGCCGCTGGCTTTCATCAGCTCCTTGTTCACCTGGTAGGGCTTGAGCTGCTTGATGCGCTCGCCCCAGGCTTCGATCGGCTCGCCCATCGATACCCAGACGTCGGTGTGGATGAAGTCGACGCCCTTGACCGCAGCCTTGGGATCTTCGGTCAGGGTAATGCGCGCGCCGCTCTCTTCGGCATACTTGTGGCAACGCTCGACCAGGTCTTCATGTGGCCACAGCGCCTTGGGCGCGGCGATGCGCACGTCCATGCCAAGCTTGGCGCCTATCAACAGCAGCGAGTTGCCCATGTTGTTGCGCGCATCGCCCAGGTAGGCGTAGCTGATGTCGTGCAGTGGCTTGTCGCTGTGCTCGCGCATGGTCAGCACGTCGGCGATCATCTGGGTCGGGTGGTATTCATCGGTCAGGCCGTTGAACACCGGCACGCCAGCGAACTTGGCCAGTTCTTCGACGATTTCCTGCTTGAAGCCGCGGTATTCGATGGCGTCGTACATGCGCCCGAGTACGCGGGCGGTGTCCTTCATGCTTTCCTTGTGGCCGATCTGCGAGGAGGTGGGGTCGATGTAGGTGACGTTGGCGCCCTGGTCATAGGCGGCGACTTCGAAGGCGCAGCGGGTACGGGTGGAGGTCTTCTCGAAGATCAGGGCGATGTTGTTGCCCTTCAGGTGCTGCTGCTCGGTGCCAGTGTACTTGGCGCGCTTGAGGTCGCGGGACAGGTCCAGCAGGTACTTCAGCTCGCGGGTGGTGTGGTGTTCGAGGCTGAGCAGGTTGCGGTTGTGAATGTTGAACGCCATGACTTTTCTCCTTGAATTCGGTGATGTCCCGGCCGCTGCTTCGTGAGTGCGGCCGGGTGTAATGGGCTAGTGGCCTGTACGGCTGATTCGTTTGCTCAATTTCGAGTCCAAGGGTTTGCCAGGCAAGGCGCCACGACGAGTCGTAGCCAAGCTACGGCGAGGAGTGGCAACGCAGCATGGCGAAGCCTTGGGCCGAAGTTGAGTAATCGAATCAGCCACACAGGCCACCTAGTAGTCGATGGGGTCGCGCACGATCGGGCAGGTCATGCAATGGCCGCCGCCACGGCCCCGGCCCAGTTCGCCGGCGCTGATGGTGATGACCTCGATGCCGGCCTTGCGCAGCAGGGTGTTGGTGTAGGTGTTGCGGTCGTAGCCAATGACCACGCCGGGTTCGATGGCCACCACGTTGTTGCCGTCATCCCACTGTTCGCGCTCGGCGGCGAAGCTGTTGCCGCCGGTCTCGACCACTCGCAACTTGACGCCCAGCTGCTCGCCCACCACCTCGATGAACGACTTGTCGATGCGCCGCACGTCCATGCCGTAGGGCTTGCTCTCGTCCGGGCGGATGATGAACGGCACGATCTCTTTCACCACTTCCGGGAAGACCGTGACCAGGTCGCGGTCGCAGAAGCTGAACACGGTGTCCAGGTGCATGGCGGCACGCGACTTCGGCAGGCCGGCGACGATGACTTCCTTGACCGCGCCCTTGGCGAACAGGTTGCGTGCCAGTTGGCCGATGGCCTGGCGCGAGGTGCGCTCGCCCATGCCGATCAGCACGATCCCCTTGCCGATCGGCATCACGTCCCCCCCTTCGAGGGTGGATTGGCCGTGGTCCTTGTCCGGATCGCCGTACCACACCTGGAAATCGGCGTTGGTGAATTCCTTGTGGAACTTGTAGATGGCGGTGGTCAGCAGGGTTTCCTGGCGTCGCGCCGGCCAGTACATCGGGTTGAGGGTCACCCCGCCGTAGATCCAGCAGGTGGTATCACGGGTGAACTGGGTGTTGGGCAGCGGAGGCAGGATGAAACTGGAATGGCCCAGGTAGTCGTTGTACATCTTGACCACGTCGGCACCTGCGCTCTGTGGCAGGTCCTGGCCGGCCACGCCGCCGATCAGGAACTCGGCCAGGTGGCGGGGCTCCTGGCCTTCGAGCCAGCTGCGTACCTCGTTGTTCAGGCCCACGCCCACGGTGTCATCGGTGATCTTGCGGTCGAGGATCCACTTCAGGGCTTCGGGCTGCTGGACGATGTCGGTCAGCAGGTTGTGCATCTCCAGCACATCGACGCCACGCTCGCGCATCTTGGTGACGAAGTCGAAATGGTCACGCTTGGCCTGGTCGACCCAGATCACGTCATCGAACAGCAACTCGTCACAGTTGCTTGGCGTCAGCCGCTTGTGCGCCAGGCCGGGGGCGCAAACCATTACCTTGCGCAGCTTGCCGGCTTCGGAGTGGACACCGTACTTCTGTTTTTCAGCGGACATGGTTTCATTCCTCCAATTGAACGAAGACGTGGGTCAAAGGGTCAGGAAGCCGTCATACAGGCCGAAGGCTGCCACCAGGGCACCGATGACCACGGCTGCGAAGATCAGTTTTTCCACGTTGGTGAAGATGGGTTGGCCCACCTCGCGCTTGGCCTTGGCGAACAGGATCGCGCCAGGGGCATAGAGCAGGGCCGAGAGCAGCAGGTATTTCACGCCGCCGGCATACAGCAGCCAAATGGCGTACAGCAGCGCGATGCCGCCGATGATCAGGTCCTTCTGCCGCTCGGCAAGGGCCTGCTCGTAGGTTTCGCTGCGCAGTGCCAGCAGGAAGGCATAAGCCGCCGACCACAGGTAAGGCACCAGGATCATCGAGGTGGCGAGGTAGATCAGCGACAGGTAGGTACTGTTGGAGAACAGGGTGATGACCAGGAAAATCTGCACCATGGCGTTGGTCAGCCACAGGGCGTTGGCCGGCACATGGTTGGCGTTCTCGCGGCGCAGGAACTCCGGCATGGTGTGGTCCTTGGCGGCGGCGAACATGATCTCGGCGCACAGCAGCACCCACGAGAGCAGGGCCCCGAGCAGCGAGATGATCAGGCCGACGCTGATCAGTACCGCGCCCCAGTGGCCGACCACGTGTTCAAGCACTGCGGCCATCGACGGGTTCTGCAGCTTGGCCAGTTCCGGTTGGGTCATGATGCCCAGCGACAGCACGTTGACCAGCACCAGGAACAGCAACACGGTGACGAAGCCGATGACCGTGGCCTTGCCCACGTCGGAGCGTTTTTCCGCCCGGGACGAGAAGATGCTTGCGCCCTCGATGCCGATGAACACCCACACGGTGACCAGCATCATGTTGCGCACTTGGTTCATCACGCTGCCCAGGTCTGGTGTGCCCACCGCCCAGATGTCGGCGGTGAAGATGTCGAGTTTGAAGGCGAACAGGCAGATCAAGGCGAACAGCAACAGCGGTACGACCTTGGCCACGGTGGTGATCAGGTTGATGAACGCTGCTTCCTTGATGCCACGCAGTACCAGGAAGTGAACGGCCCAGAGCAGCACCGAGGCGCCGATGATCGCCGCCGGGGTGTTGCCTTCGCCGAAGATCGGGAAGAAGTAGCCCAGGGTGCTGAACAGCAGCACGAAGTAACCGACGTTGCCCAGCCAGGCACTGATCCAGTAGCCCCAGGCTGAAGAGAAGCCCATGTAATCGCCGAAGCCGGCCTTGGCATAGGCGTACACACCGCCATCCAGGTCAGGCTTGCGGTTGGCCAGGGTCTGGAACACGAACGCAAGGGTCAGCATGCCGACCGCCGTGATCGCCCAGCCGATCAGGACTGCACCCACGCCAGCACTGGCGGCCATGTTTTGCGGCAGCGAGAAGATCCCGCCGCCAATCATCGAGCCGACCACAAGTGCAACTAACGCGCCGAGCTTTAGTTTTCCGGATGAATCAGACATTTAACAACTCCTGCCAGGAGAAAGTTGACGACAGAATAAATCCGACGCCGGGGCCACGACCTGACTTGCGTCAGTTCTTGGCTACGCGAGGGTAGGAAATTTCCTTCGCGCGGCTCCTGGAAGTGCCGATAGCTATGCTGCAGGCCTTGCGAGCTGGCACCTCCATGTACGACTAGAGCAAACGCTCTGTTTAGCCTGCGATTTTTGAAGCTAGCCGCTTTTACCGCTTTCGCAAATTTTTCACGAAAATATCGAGTTTTATCAGATGCTTTGCTAGTTGCTTGGCAGGTGCTAGTTTTTAAGGACGCAGATTGATAGACATTGTGGTTATGAGTGCAACAGGTCTAAGGGTTTTAGCCATATAAGTAACCGTGTTTATATGGCGCCCATGTCTGTTGCAAACGCATGACAGCTCGAAAAAAAGGGAGCCCCATGAGCGAACCGGGACAAAAGCTGCGTCTGGGTGCACTGATCGCACTGGTGGTCGGCTCGATGATTGGCGGCGGGATCTTCTCGCTGCCGCAGAACATGGCAGCACGCGCCGACGTCGGAGCCGTGCTGATCGGCTGGGCGATCACTGCGGTGGGCATGCTGGCACTGGCGTTCGTGTTCCAGACCCTGGCCAACCGCAAGCCTGAACTGGATTCGGGGGTCTACGCCTACGCCAAGGCCGGGTTCGGCGAATACATGGGGTTCTCCTCGGCCTGGGGTTACTGGATCAGTGCCTGGCTGGGCAACGTCGGCTACTTCGTGCTGCTGTTCAGCACCCTGGGCTTCTACTTTCCGGTGTTTGGCGAAGGCAACACGCCGATTGCCATCGGCTGCGCCTCGTTGTTGTTGTGGGCAGTGCATTTTCTGGTGCTGCGTGGCATCAAGGAAGCGGCGTTCATCAACCAGGTGACCACCGTGGCCAAGGTGGTGCCGCTGCTGATCTTCGTGGTCATCGCCGCCTTTGCTTTCCGCGCAGACATCTTTACCCGTGATATCTGGGGCATGAGCAACCCAGAGTTCGGCAATGTGCTGGACCAGGTGCGCAACATGATGCTGGTCACGGTGTTCGTGTTCATCGGTATCGAAGGTGCCAGTGTGTATTCCGGGCGGGCGCAGCGCCGTTCCGACGTCGGCAAGGCCACGGTGATCGGCTTTCTCGGCGTGCTGGCGCTGCTGGTGCTGGTCAACGTGCTGTCGCTGGGCGTGATGACCCAGCCGGAGCTGGCCGGGTTGCAGAATCCGTCGTTGGCCTCGGTGCTGGAGCATATCGTCGGCCCTTGGGGCGGCCTGTTGATCAGCCTCGGCCTGGCCGTGTCGTTGCTGGGGGCGTTGCTCTCTTGGGCACTGTTGTGTGCCGAGATCCTCTATGCCACCGCACGCGACAAGACCATGCCGCGCTTCCTGGCCAAGGAAAACGCCAACCACGTGCCGGCCAATGCCCTGTGGCTGACGAACTGCATGATCCAGGGCTTCCTGCTGATCACGCTGGTTTCAGCGGGGACTTACACGAGCCTGATCTACCTGGCGTCGTCGATGATTCTGGTGCCCTACCTGTGGTCGGCGGCGTACGCGGTGCTGCTGGCCTGGCGCGGGGAAAGCTACGAAGGGCAGGCAGGGCTGCGGCGCAAGGACCTGCTGGTGGCAGCGCTGGCGTTGCTCTACGCGGTGTGGCTGTTGTATGCGGGCGGCCTCAAGTACTTGCTGCTGTCGGCACTGCTCTACGCCCCAGGGGTCATCCTGTTTGCCCGGGCCAAGCACGAGCAAGGGCAGGCGCTGTTCACCGCCTGGGAAAAGCTGATTTTCGCGGCAGTGCTGGCGGGTGCGGCACTGGCTGCCTACCTGCTGTATTCAGGGCTGTTGAGCCTGTGAAGCAGCGGGGCAGGGCTGCTCCGGGCGCGACCAGATCCACAGGTTGCCCAGGGTCATGCCGGCAATTGCCAGAAACACTGGCCAGTGGTGATCGAGGAAGACCAGCATCAGGCCCGCGCACAGCAGCATGCTGACGGTAGCACTGACCTTGGCACGGCGCTGGATCACCTTGCCATTGCGCCAGTTGTACAGGATCGGCCCGAACAGGCGGTGGTTCTCCAGCCAGGCGGACAGGCGCGGCGAGCTGCGCGTCGCCGCCCAGGCAGCCAGCAGGATGAACTCGGTGGTCGGCAGGCCGGGGATGACGATGGCGACCAGGCCTATCCCCAAGCTTACGTAAGCCAGGATGCCATACAGCAGGCGGGACAGTTTGGAGCGGGCGGGTCGGGTCATGGTCTCACTGCATGAACGTCCGGCTACCGGGGAGGTAGCCGGTTGATGCGTCTCAAGCCAGCGCGGCATCGGCGGCGTAGGCATGTTTAAGCAGTTCGGTGAAGCGCTCGAAGGCGGCAACCGCAGCGCGCTCGGCGGCGGCATCTTGCTCGGCTGACAACGCCAGGCCATCGAGGATGCGGGTGAACTGCTTCCAGCCTTCGGCGCGGCCACCGGCCGGCTCGCCGAGGTGGCGGGCACCGAAACTGTCGGACAATCCCAGGGCCACGGCACGCTTGATCAAAAACGCAGCGCCAAGTTTGGAGCCTTCCGAGACGAAGATCCAGCCCATGGCTTCACCCAGGCTCGGATCGCGCAGGGCGCCGGGCACTGCGGCCGGGATTTCGGTATTCAGGTCGGCCAGGTCCAGGCGGGCCTGATCGGCGCGGCAGCGCTCGGCCAGATCGGGGACGATGGCGTTCAGTTGCGGGTCGTTGTACAGCGCTTGCAGTTCGGCCTGGAACAGGTACTGGGCGACGACGAAGCGGGCGAAGCTCTCTCGGCTGTCGAACGGCGCGTGGGACTTGACCAGGGCGTCGAGCTCGCTGTGTGGAGCGTGGGTGGCCTGGTTCAGGCGTTGCGAGCGCAGGGCAGGGCGATCGGTCATGGGCGTGTCCTTGGTGAATGAGGGCGTCTAGTGACAAGACGAAACAGCGGGGCTGGGACAGTAAAAAAAATGGCACTGTGGTGATTTTTTGCAGCGCCTGTGAGATCGAGCGCCGCGCGGGCGGCGCTCGGTCTCACAGGCGCAACAATGCTCAAGCCGTACCGTCAGATATCCCACACCACATTGACGGCGAAATTGCGCCCCGGCATGGTCAGGCGGTCGAGGTTGGCCGGCTGGGTCACGCCCGCTTCACCCTGGCCGTCGTAGCCACGCACCGAATCCCATTGCCAGTATTTCTTGTCGGTCAGGTTGTACAGCCCGGCGTTGACGGTCACGTCGTTGGTCACTTTGTAGAAGCCGCTCAGGTCGAGCACGCCGTAGCCCGGGGTGCGGAACTGCGAGCTCTGACCGTCCGGAGCGAAGAAGGTGGTGTCGTCGACGCGGGTCTTGCGCTTGACCAGGGTCCAGCTCAGCAGGCCGCCATAGTTGGACTGCTCGTAGCCCAAACCGAACACGCCGGTCAGCGGGTTGACGCTGTTCAGCGGTTGACCGTTGTCATCGTTGCGGCCCTGGGCATAGGCGATCGAGGCCTGGGTATACAGACCCTGCGGCGCACCGAAGTGGTCGAGGTTCAGGCGGCCCTTGAGTTCGGCGCCCTTGATGGTGGCGTGCTTGATGTTGTTGGCCTGGAACGTGGTTTCCAGGTTGGCCGACTGCACGGCGTCTTCGTCGATGAAGTCGCGGTACTTGTTGTAGAACACCGCCACGTCGAAGTTGCCGGCGTCGAAGTTGCCACGCAGGCCGGTTTCGTAGCTCTTGCTCTTTTCCGGCTCGAGCCCGGGGTTGCCCTGCACGCTGTAGCCCAAGGTCGGGTTTTCGAAGCGCCCGTACATCGACTTGGCCGTCGGGGTGCGGAACCCTTCGGCGTACTGGCCGTACCAGGTGTAGTTGTCGTTGAAGGCGTAGGCCAGGCCGAACTTGGGCGAGACGCGGTGCCATTTCTTGTCCGAGTCGTCGAGGCTGCTCGGGGCGGTGCCTGAGCCCTGGATGCCACGCAGGAACTCCTCGGTGAACTTCGGCTCCATGCGCGTGTAGTCGTAGCGCGCGCCGGGCATGAAGGTCCAGTTGTTCCAGCGGATTTCATCCTGCACGAACAGGCTGTAGGTGTTCACGGTCGGGTCCGGGAAGTCGCTGACCAGCGCCTGGGCATCGCTGGTGCTGACCTGGCCGATGGTGCGGCAGGTGCCACCGACTGCCAGGCAGGTGCCGGTACCGCTACGCGAACCGGTGACCTTCTCGTGCTTGAGGGTGGTGCCGTAGGTCAGCAGGTGGTCGGTGGCGCCGATGCTGAAGGCCTTGTCCAACTGGGCGTCGAACACCCACTGGCGGTCCTTGTAGGTGGTGTCGCGGGTGCGCAGCACGGTGCGGCTGAACGGGAAGTAGACTTCCTCGGTGCTCTGGTCGGTCTTGGCCACCTGGTAGTTCAAGCTCCACTTGATGTGGTCTGCGACCAGCGAGTCCAGGCCGAACTCATGGTTGATGCCGAAGCGCTCGCGGGTCACCGTGTCGTTGCCGCTGCGGCTGCGGTACATGCCCAGGCCGGTGCCGTTGGTGAACGGGCCACCGACGGCGCTGAGGATGTTCTGGTCGCGGTCATCCTTGTAACGCTCGTAGGTCAGCCCCAGGCGGGCATCGTCGGCGTAATTCCAGCCCAGCTTGGCCAGCACGTTGGTGGTGCGCACGTCTTCCGGGTTGGCCTCGGTGCGCGACAGGCCGGTACCGCCGTGGCTACCGTAGGATTCGGTCTCGTGCCCGTTGCGCTGGCTCAGGTGCAGCAGGCCGTCGAAATCACCCGTGCGGCCTGCCACCGTTGCCGAGGTCAGCCAGCTGTCATCGGCCGAGCTGTAGCCGGTCTTCAGGCGCGCGCCCACATCCTTGCCAGGCTTGATGATGTCGTCCGGGTCGAGGGTGAAGTAGCTCACCGCGCCGCCGATGGCGTTGCTGCCGTACAGCACAGAAGCCGGGCCGCGAAGGATTTCCACACGCTTGACGATTTCGGGGTCGACGTAATTGCGCTGGGTCTGGGCGTAGGGACCGTAGAAAAAGCTGTCGGGGATCGACACGCCGTCGACCTGGGTGAGCACGCGCTCGCCATCGATGCCGCGGATGTTGTAGCCGTTCAGGCCACTGCGCTGCCCGGTGCCCCCTACCGACACACCCGGTTCGTAACGTACCAGCTCCTGGATGTTGTTGACGTTTTGCCGGTCCAGTTGCTCGCGGGTCTGCACGGTCACGGTGCTCGGTACCTGGCTCACCTCCTGGGCGTTTCGGGTGGCGCTGACGGTCATCTGCTGCAGGGCGATGACGTTGCCCGCCGTCTGGCGTTCGAGCACCACGTTACCGTTGCTGATCTTGCGGAAGCTCAGGCCCGTGCCCTGGAGCAGGCGCTTGAGTGCGGCTTCCGCTGGCAGCGCCCCCTGCACGCCCGGCGATGCCACGCCGTCGGCCAGTTCGGCGCTGAAGCCAACCTGCCAACCGGTGACCTTGCTGAAGGCATTGATGGCTTCGACCAAAGGCTGCTGGGCAATGCTGAAGCGGTAATCGCCCATGCGTGGGCTGCTGGCCTGGGCCGGTTCGGCGGCCAGCGCCGGCAGGCTGCAGGCACCGCTGGCGAGTAGCGCCAGGGTCAGCAGCGACAGTTGACCGGTACGGCGAGGACGTGTGGACGGGCGAGATGGACCTGTGAACATCGAAAGCGCTCCCTGACGCGCGAACTGCTATAGGTGATGACCGTTCTTGTTCTCAAACAAGAATCAGTTGCATTGGCTATAACGAGACGGGCGGGGTTGCGCGATGGCGTAAAAAAACTTGTCGGTCAGTTGATGATCACGACGGCGGGGAATTCGTGCAGCTGCGCAGACGTGATATGGGCCAGGGCGCGTAGCGTTTCCAGCGGCTGGTCGAGACGGTAGTTGCCGGTCACCGCCAGGTCGCCGAGGTGGTCGTTGCGGTTGATGATCCAGCCGGGGTAATAGCGCCGCACTTCCGCCAGCACCTGGCTCAACGGGCAGTTCTCGAAGACCAGGCGGCCGTCGACCCAGGCCAGGTCCTTGTGCATGTCCGGGCGCTGGCGCTGGCCGAAACCGTGCGGGCCGACACTGATGCTGTCGCCGGCACTGAGGCGAATGCGCTGGTCGCTGGCGGCTTGCAGGTCGACGTCGCCGCGCTGCACGCGAACCTGAGCCTCGCCATCGAGGTAGCGCACGGCGAAATCGGTGTCGCGCACGTGCGCACGCACGGGCCCCGCCTGCACTTCCAGCGGCAGCTTGGCGCCACCGGGCACCTGGAAGTACGCCTCGCCTTGCAGCAGGCGTGCGACCTGGCGGCCGCCCTGTTGGTCGCTGGCGAAGGCGGAATTGGTGTTGAGCAGGACCTTGGCACCGTCATCCAGCTCCAGGCGCTGGCGCTCGCCGACCACGGTCAGGTGGTCCGCCTGCAGGCGCACCGGCAGGTTGCCGAACGTGAACAGCCCGACCAGCAGCACGGCGGCGGTCGCCAGTGGCTTCCAGTGCGCACGCAGGCGCCCACGCAGCGAGCGGCGTTGATGCTGGTGCAGGTGCAGGGCAGCCTGGCGCAGCGGGGTGCCGTTCCACAAGGCTTCGGCCTCGACGTAGGCTGCGGCGTTTTCCGCTGCTGCACTGAGCCATTGTTCGAAGGCGAGGGTATCGGCCTCGCTGGCGCATTGCAGGCGCACGAGCCAGTCAAGCGCCTCGTCCAGCGCACGGGCGCGGGCGTCGGGCCCGGTAGCTGACGAGCGAGTGACGGGGCTGTCGGTCACGGTGGGTCCTTGCAGCAATTTTTGCGAATGATCAAGGCTGGGGCGAAGCATGGCAAGGATTACGCCACATTCTGCACGCCTGCGGTCGGCTCATTTGAGCCGATCGGCCACGCCCATGCAGATCGCCATGATCAGTTTCAGTTCCTTCTGAACGGTGCTGGCCGAGACGTGCAGTTGTTCGGCGATCTCCAGGTAGCTGGCGCCGTGCAGGCGGCTGAGGATGAAGATGCGCTGCTGGCGCTCAGTCAGTTGGTTGAGGCTGACGCTCAGGTGCTTGAGCAGTTGTTCGGCGTGGGCGGCGTCTTCGCTGCTCCCGTGTGCAGAGGCGACATTGTGCAGCACCTCGTCGGGCACATCGTCGACCAGCATGCGCGACCGCACCCGCTGCGTGCGCAGGTGGTCCAGCGCGAGGTTGCGGGCGGTCTGGAACACAAAGGGCTCGAGATGTTCGATCGGGCGCTCGCCCAGGGCACGGGATACCCGCAGGTAGGTTTCCTGCAGCAGGTCCTCGGCGGTGCTGGGGTTGCCCACCATGCGCTGCAGGGTGCGCAGCAGGGAAAGACGCTGGACGAGGAAGACGGAGTTGAACCGGGACTGACTCACGGGGGGACCTGGCCGACGAATGGTGAAATGATAATGCTTATCATCTACTGGTCAGGTCAAGCTTGGAATTGTAGGAAAAGGTAAAGCTTGTGTGTGGGCGGGGTGTTTGGCTTGGGATTTTCAGCGCCTGTGAGACCGAGCGCCGCGCGGGCGGCGCTCGGTCTCACAGGCGGCAAAAATCTGCAGTCAGGCCCCCTCAGCGCGCACTAGCCAACGCCAAACAATTGTCCAGCATGCGGTTGGAGAACCCCCACTCGTTGTCATACCAGGCCAGCACCTTGAGCATCCGCCCGTTGGCCCGGGTATGGTTGGCATCGAAGATCGACGACAGCGGGTTATGGTTGAAGTCGCACGACACCAGCGGCAGCGCGTTGTAGCCGAGCACCTTGGAGTGCCGGCTGGCTTCAAGGAACAGCTGGTTGACCTGTTCGACCGTGGCTTCGCGCTTGAGGTTTACGGTCAGGTCGACCAGCGACACATTGATCACCGGTACCCGCACGGCCATGCCGGTGAGCTTGCCGGCCAGCTCCGGCAGCACCAGGCCCACGGCCTCGGCGGCGCCGGTCTTGCTCGGTATCATCGACTGGGTGGCTGAACGGGCACGGTACGGGTCGCTGTGATAGACGTCGGTCAACACCTGATCGTTGGTGTAGGCGTGAATGGTGGTCATCAGCCCCTGTTCGATGCCGAACTCGCGGTGCAGCACCTGGGCGATCGGCGCCAGGCAGTTGGTGGTGCACGAGGCGTTGGAGATGATCTGGTGCGAAGCCCGCAGGATATCGTGGTTGACCCCGTAGACCACGGTGGCATCGACGCCCTTGCCCGGCGCCGAGACGATCACCTTGCCGGCGCCCGCAGCTAGGTGCGCGGCGGCCTTGGCGCGGTCGGTGAACAGCCCGGTGCATTCGAACACCACGTCGATCGCTTCGGCCTTCCAGGGCAGTTCGGCCGGGTTGCGGATGGCACTGACCGCGATACGGTCACCATTGACGGTCAGGCTTTCATGGTCGGCCTCGACCTGCGCATCGAATGTGCCGTGCACGCTGTCATATTTGAGCAGGTGGGCGTTCATCGCGCTGTCACCCAGGTCGTTGATGGCGACGACCTGCAGGTCCTGGCGGTAGCCTTGGGTATACAGTGCGCGCAGGACATTGCGCCCGATGCGGCCGAATCCATTGATGGCGATACGTAGGGTCATGGCAGTACCTCTGGCGGTCCGAGTGAAACCTGTGGCAAAAAGGAGCTTCACTGAAACGGTTTTGTTGTTGGAATTACAAGATTATTCACTGGGCGATAGAAAACAAGCCTTTTTGATGGCAGTATTTTGTTTAAACATACAACGAGTGGTTGTGCGCAGTGCCTCCCCCGATATCGCGAGCCCCTCTGCCTTGAGCCTAGGCCGCAATCGTTTGGAGGGGAAACGCCCGGTAAACCGCCCTTACAATTAGCCTGGAGTCCAGTACATGCATCCGCGCATCCTTGAGGTCACCCAGCGGCTGATCGAACGCAGCCGTGCCACCCGCGAACGCTACTTGCAGCTGATTCGTGGCGCGGCCAGTGACGGGCCCATGCGTGCCAGCCTGCAATGCGCCAACTTCGCCCATGGCGTGGCCGGTTGCGGTGCCGAGGACAAGCAGACCCTGCGGTTGATGAACGCGGCCAACGTCGCCATCGTTTCGTCGTACAACGACATGCTCTCGGCGCACCAGCCGTATCTGCATTTCCCTGATCAGATCAAGCAGGCCCTGCGCGAGGTCGGCTCGGTCGGCCAGTTCGCCGGCGGTGTGCCGGCCATGTGCGATGGCGTGACCCAGGGCGAGCCGGGCATGGAACTGGCGATCGCCAGCCGCGAAGTCATCGCCATGTCCACGGCGGTAGCGCTGTCGCACAACATGTTCGACGCTGCACTGATGCTCGGCATCTGCGACAAGATCGTCCCTGGCCTGATGATGGGGGCGCTGCGCTTCGGCCACCTGCCCACCATCTTCGTCCCGGGTGGGCCGATGGTTTCCGGTATTTCCAACAAAGAGAAGGCCGACGTGCGTCAGCGCTATGCCGAAGGCAAGGCCAGCCGCGAGGAGCTGCTGGAGTCGGAAATGAAGTCCTACCACAGCCCCGGCACCTGTACCTTCTATGGCACCGCCAACACCAACCAACTGGTGATGGAGGTCATGGGCCTGCACCTGCCCGGCGCCTCGTTCGTCAACCCGTACACACCGCTGCGCGATGCCCTCACCGCCGAGGCGGCGCAACAGGTCACGCGCATGACCAAGGCCAGCGGCAGCTTCATGCCACTGGGCGAGATCGTCGACGAGAAGGCACTGGTCAACTCGATCGTGGCCCTTCACGCCACCGGTGGCTCGACCAACCACACCCTGCACATACCGGCAATCGCCCAGGCGGCGGGCATCCAGCTGACCTGGCAGGACATGGCCGACCTTTCCGAGGTGGTGCCGACCCTGTCCCACGTCTACCCCAACGGCAAGGCCGACATCAACCACTTCCAGGCCGCTGGCGGCATGGCCTTCCTGATTCGTGAGCTGCTCGACGCCGGCCTGCTGCACGAGGACGTCAACACCGTGGCTGGCCACGGTCTGCGCCGCTACACCCAGGAACCGTTCCTCGACGACGGCAAGCTGGTATGGCGCGAAGGGCCGCAGCAGAGCCTGGACGAGAGCATCCTGCGCCCGGTGGCGCGGCCATTCTCGGCCGAAGGTGGCCTACGGGTGATGGAAGGTAACCTCGGCCGTGGCGTGATGAAGGTGTCGGCCGTTGCGCCTGAGCATCGGGTAGTCGAAGCACCGGCGCGCGTGTTCCATGACCAGCAGTCGCTGGCCGATGCCTTCAAGGCCGGTGAACTGGAGTGCGATTTCGTTGCCGTGGTGCGCTTCCAGGGCCCGCGTTGCAACGGCATGCCCGAACTGCACAAGCTGACGCCGTTCCTCGGCGTGCTGCAGGACCGGGGTTACAAGGTCGCGCTGGTGACCGACGGGCGCATGTCGGGGGCCTCGGGCAAGATCCCGGCCGCCATCCACGTCTGCCCCGAAGCGTTCGATGGTGGCCCGCTGGCACGCGTGCAAGACGGTGATATCGTGCGTGTCGATGGCGTCGAAGGCACGTTGCGGGTGATGGTGTCGGCAGAAGAACTGGCCAGCCGTGACCTGCCGCCCGCGCCCCAGGGCAACGACCTGGGCTGCGGCCGTGAGCTGTTCGGCTTCATGCGCATGGCCTTCAGCCCGGCAGAGCAGGGCGCGAGTGCCTTCACCTCCGCCCTGGAGAACCTCAAATGAAAGACCTGCTGGTTGGCGACATCGGTGGCACCAATGCCCGTTTTGCGTTGTGGCGTGACAACCAGCTGTGCCAGGTGAAGGTCTTCGCCGCGGCCGACTACACCAGCCCGGAGCAGGCCATCGAGGCTTACCTGGAATGCCACGGCATTGCCCGTGGCGGCCTGGCAGCGGTGTGCCTGGCGGTGGCCGGGCCGGTCGATGGCGATGAATTCCGCTTCACCAACAACCATTGGCGGCTCAGTCACAAGGCGTTTTGCCAGACCTTGCAGGTCGAGCGGCTGCTGCTGATCAACGACTTTTCTGCTCAGGCGTTGGGTATGACCCGCCTGCAACCCGGTGAGTACCGTGAGGTCTGCGCAGGCCGGGCGGACCCGATGCGGCCGGCGCTGGTGATTGGCCCGGGCACTGGCCTGGGCGTCGGCAGCCTGTTGCGCCTGGGCGAGCAGCACTGGCTGGCGTTGCCGGGTGAGGGCGGGCATGTCGACCTGCCGGTGGGCAATGCCCGGGAGGCGGCGATCCATCAGCAGATACACGGCCAGATCGGCCACGTCAGCGCCGAGACCGTACTCAGCGGCGGTGGCCTGGTGCGCTTGTACCAGGCCATGTGCTCGCTGGACGGCGACACGCCCCGATACACATCCCCGGCACAGATCACCGATGCCGCGCTGGGTGGCGAACCACGGGCGCTGGCGGTGATCGAGCAGTTCTGCCGGTTCCTCGGGCGGGTGGCAGGTAACAATGTGCTGACCCTGGGCGCGCGCGGTGGGGTTTATATTGTCGGCGGCGTGATTCCGCGCTTTGCCGAGCTGTTCCTGCGCAGTGGTTTTGCCACCAGCTTTGCCGACAAGGGCTGCATGAGTGGTTACTTCGCAGGGGTGCCCGTGTGGCTGGTGACGGCGGAATTCTCTGGACTGCTGGGGGCTGGAGTGGCATTACAGCAGGAGCTGGCACACTGACCGGGGCGTGAAGCGGCCCCAACAGCAGGCGAAAGACCTGTGACAACAATGAGGGCGGGATACCTTGAGCACTGCCGGAAAATCCATCCTGATGGTCGACGACGATCAGGAAATTCGCGAACTGCTGCAAACCTACCTGAGCCGCGCCGGCTTCCAGGTCCACGCCGAGGCTGACGGCCAGGGCTTTCGCCGCGCCCTGGAAAGCATCCCCTGCGACCTGGTGATCCTCGACGTCATGCTGCCCGACGAAGACGGCTTCAGCCTGTGCCGCTGGGTGCGTCAACACCCGCGCCAGGCACGGGTACCGATCATCATGCTGACCGCCAGCTCCGATGAAGCCGACCGCGTCATCGGCCTGGAACTGGGCGCCGATGACTACCTGGGCAAGCCGTTCAGCCCCCGTGAACTGCAGGCGCGCATCAAGGCCCTGTTGCGCCGCAGCGAGTTCGGCCAGGCCGCACCGGCCAGTACCGTGCTGGCCTTCGACGACTGGCGTCTGGATACCATCAGCCATCGCCTGTTCCACCGCGACGGTGAAGAGGTGATTCTGTCGGGGGCCGATTTCGCCCTGCTCAAGCTGTTTCTCGACCATCCGCAGCAGATTCTGGACCGCGACACCATCGGCAACGCCACCCGAGGCCGCGAGCCGATGCCGCTGGACCGCATCGTCGACATGGCCGTCAGCCGCCTGCGCCAGCGCTTGCGCGACACCGACAAGCCACCGCGGCTGATCCGTACCGTGCGTGGCAGCGGTTACCTGCTGGCGGCCCATGTCTGCTGCGCTTCCTGAGCGGCGCTGGCGCCTGCTGCCGCGCTCGCTGCTGGGGCGCATGCTGCTGCTGACCCTGCTGGTGGTGCTGTTGGCACAGGGCCTGTCGAGCCTGATCTGGGTCGCCCAGTTGCGTGCCAGCCAGTTGCAGGGCCTGCGCGCCAGTGCCTCGAGCCTGGCCCACTCCATGAGCGCCAGCGTCAGCTACTTCCGCTCGCTGCCGGTGGCCTATCGGCCAATGGTGCTCGATCAACTGCGCAGCATGGGGGGGACGCGTTTTTTCGTGTCGCTCAATGACAAGCCACTGGATATGCCGGTATTGCCCATCACGCCGCGCAAGCAGGTGGTGATCGACGTGTTCCGGCAAGTGCTGCACGAACGCCTCGGCGAGCAGATGGAGATTTCTGTCGAGTTCGTCGCCCCCGATGACCTGCGCATCTTCAACAGCGGCCTGAAGCTCGATGAACTGCCGCGCTCATGGGCCCATTACTCGCTGACCCTGGAGCCGCTCAACCCGCCGGTGCTGGTGACCCAGATCCGTCTGGGCCAGGGCGAATGGCTGTACATCGCCTCGTTGCTGCCCGAGCCCTATACCAGCCTCGAAACCGAACGCCTGCCGCGTCAGCAGATCGGTTTCATCGTCCTGACCACCGCCTTGCTGCTGCTGTTCATCGGTTTGCTGGTGCACTGGCAGAGCTGGCCGCTCAAGCGCCTGGCGCGCGCTGCGCGCGAACTGTCATTGGGCGCCGACGTGGCGCCGGTGGCCGAGGGCGGTGGCAGCGAGGTGATCGAAGTGGGGCGGGCGTTCAACAGCATGCGCGAGCGCATCAGCCGTTACCTGACCGAGCGTTCGCAGTTGTTCAGCGCCATTTCCCATGACCTGCGCACCCCGATCACGCGCTTGCGCCTGCGCGTGGAGCTGCTCGAGGACGAACGCCTGCAGGCCAAGTTCAGCCAGGACCTCGACGAGCTGGAGCTGCTGGTCAAAGGCGCGCTGCAATGCGTGAAAGACACCGATATCCACGAGAACATCGAGCCGGTCGACCTTAACCAGGTGCTGGAGATTCTCGCCGAGCCGTACCTGGGTGATGGCCGTATCACGGTCGAAGGGCGAGCCGTGTTGCCGTACCCGGGCAAGCCACTGGCCCTGCGCCGCTGTATCGGCAACCTGATCGACAATGCCATCAAGTATGGCGAGCGGGCGCACCTGCGCATCATCGACAGCGCCGAGGGCTTCGTCCTGCAGGTCGATGACCAGGGCCCCGGCGTGCCGCAACAGCAGATGGAGCAGGTGTTCGAGCCGCATTTTCGCCTGGCCGGCAAGCAGCAGGGCTACGGGCTGGGCCTGGGTATCGCACGCAATATCGCCCATAGCCATGGCGGCGAGGTGAGTCTGCTCAACCTGCGCGAAGGCGGCTTGCGGGTGACGCTCTACCTGCCAAGAGGCGTGGAATGAGCTGTGTCACAGCTTGGTGACACAACTGCTCCGCTTCGTGACATCCCGGCCAGGACGGCTGGCTAGACTTCCCCGACGACAGGCAAGGAACGCGCTACTCCATGACGAGCCTCGATCTGGCCCCCGGCAGTTGGCTGGGTTCTACCGCACATGCCGCTTGGCTGCAGGCAGAAGGGCAGCGTCTGCTGGCATTCGCCAAGGCTTCGCAGCTGCCAGACGGCTTTGGCTGCCTTGATGCCCAGGGCTGCCTGCCGGCCGATGCGGGCAGCGAAACCCTGCAGACCACGCGCATGACCCACGCCTTCGCCCTGGCTCACCTGCAGGGTGTGCCTGGCTACCTGCCGTTGGTCGAGCATGGCGTCAACGCCTTGCACGGGGCCTTGCACGACCCCCGCCACGGCGGCTGGTTCGCGCGCCCCCACGGGCTGGGCGACAGCGACAAGGCCGCCTACCTGCATGCCTTCGTCGCATTGGCCGCGAGTTCCGCAGTGGTCGCCGGCGCTGCGGGGGCGCACGGCTTGCTGGAAGATGCCATCGACGTCCTGCAAACGCGGTTCTGGAGCGAGGAGCAGGGTGCCCTGCGTGAGTCGTTCTCCCGCGACTGGCAGCAGGCCGAGGCTTATCGTGGAGCCAACAGCAACATGCACGCCACCGAGGCGTTCCTGGCCCTGGCCGATGTCACCGGCGATACGCTGTGGCTCGATCGCGCCCTGCGCATCGCCCAGCGCATCATCCACACCCACGCTGGCGCCAACGACTATCGGGTTATCGAGCATTTCGACGCGCACTGGCAGCCGCTGCCGCACTACAACCGCGATCACCCCGCCGACCCCTTCCGGCCATTTGGCACCACGCCTGGCCATGCTTTCGA
Source organism: Pseudomonas vlassakiae (assembly GCF_014269035.2). Classification (GTDB taxonomy): domain Bacteria; phylum Pseudomonadota; class Gammaproteobacteria; order Pseudomonadales; family Pseudomonadaceae; genus Aquipseudomonas; species Aquipseudomonas vlassakiae. The sequence continues at coordinate 55,304 of NZ_JABWRP020000011.1, read as the reverse complement.
GTGGGCCCGGCTGCTGCTGCATCTTGAAGCTGCTCGCGAACTGGCCGGCCTGCACGCACCGGACTGGCTGCCGGGCTGTGCCCGTGGCCTGTTCGACAGTGCCTGCCGCGATGCCTGGAACGCCGATGGCGGCAAAGGCATCGTCTACACCCTGGACTGGGACAATCGCCCGGTGGTGCGCGAGCGCCTGCACTGGGTGCACGCCGAGGCCTGTGCCAGCGCGGCGGCCCTGCTGCGGCGTACCGGCGAAGCGCAGTACGAACGCTGGTACCGCTGCTTCTGGGACTTCATCGACGGCCATTTCATCGACCGCTTGGCCGGCAGCTGGCATCACGAACTCGACCCGGGTAACCGCCCTGCCGCGACGCTATGGGAGGGCAAGCCGGATCTCTATCACGCCTATCAGGCAACCTTGATACCCGGGCTGCCGTTGGCCCCGAGCCTGGCAACTGCCGTTGCCGGTCATGTAACCAAACGATGACATTCATGCATCGCTTCGTTACCTGACGAGGCGGGCGCGCTGATTAGACTCCATGCAATGCAAGCGATCGACTTGCCCGGCATAACAACAAGAAAGGTACTCCGATGAATTCCACTCTCCGCCTCGCCGCCGCGATCTCCCTCGCCTCGCTCCTGCCGCTCAGTGCCAGCGCCGCCGAATCCAAAGGCAGCGTCGAAGTCGTGCACTGGTGGACCTCCGGGGGTGAAAAAGCGGCTGTCGATGTGCTCAAGGCCCAGATCGAGAAGGATGGCTTCACCTGGAAGGACGGCGCCGTTGCAGGCGGCGGTGGTGCCACGGCCATGACCGTGCTCAAGAGCCGTGCGGTGGCGGGTAACCCGCCTGGCGTCGCGCAGATCAAGGGGCCGGACATTCAGGAGTGGGCTTCCACCGGGTTGCTTGATACCGAGGTGCTCAAGGACGTTGCCAAGGAAGAGAAGTGGGACGCGCTGCTCGACAAGACGGTCTCCGACACCGTGAAGTATGACGGTGACTATGTCGCGGTACCGGTCAACATCCACCGCATCAACTGGCTGTGGATCAACCCTGAAGTTTTCAGGAAAGCCGGCATCGACAAGGCGCCGACCACCCTCGACGAATTCTACGCCGCCGCCGACAAGCTCAAGGCTGCAGGCTTCATCCCGCTCGCCCATGGCGGCCAGCCCTGGCAGGACAGCACCGTGTTCGAGAGCGTGGTGCTGTCGGTAATGGGTGTGGATGGCTACAAGAAGGCCTTGGTCGACCTGGACAGCGCGGCGCTGACCGGCCCCGATATGGTCAAGGCGCTCACCGAGCTGAAGAAGGTCGCCACCTACATGGACCTGGATGGCAAGGGCCAGGACTGGAACCTCGAGGCGGCCAAGGTCATCAATGGCAAGGCCGGCATGCAGATCATGGGTGACTGGGCCAAGAGCGAGTGGACCCTGGCCAGGAAAGTCGCCGGCAAGGACTACCAGTGCGTGCCGTTCCCGGGTACCGACAAGGCGTTCCTCTACAACATCGACTCGCTGGTGGTGTTCAAGCAGAACGACAAGGGCACTGCTGCCGGTCAGCAGGACATCGCCCGCAAGGTCCTGGGCGAGGACTTCCAGAAGGTCTTCAGCATCAACAAGGGCTCCATCCCGGTGCGCAACGACATGCTCGCCGACATGGGCAAGCTTGGCTTCGACGCCTGCGCCCAGACCTCCGCCAAGGACTTCCTCGCCGACGCCAAGACCGGCGGCCTGCAGCCGAGCATGGCGCACAACATGGCCACCACGCTGGCCGTGCAGGGCGCATTCTTCGATGTGGTGACCAACTACATCAACGACCCCAAGGCCGACCCGGCCGATGCGGCGAAGAAGCTGGCGGCGGCGATCAAGGCGGCCAAGTAGACGACAGTCCGGAGGCTTGCGCGGCCCTTGGTGTGGGAGCGGCCTTGCGTCGCGAAAGGACCGCAGAGCGGTCCCACAACCAGGCAGCGCAGTCCTTTTAGAACACTCATCCGGCCCCGGGGCTGCTACGCAGCCCTTTCGCGACGCAAGGCCGCTCCCACAAACAGTGTGGCAGTGCCTGAAAGGTGACCCATGACAACAGCAACCGCCCAACTGCGGGCCTCCCCCCTGGACGCGCTGCAGCGCTGGTTACCCAAACTGGTGCTGGCCCCCAGCATGTTCATCGTCCTGGTGGGCTTCTACGGCTACATCCTGTGGACCTTCGTCCTGTCCTTCACCACCTCGACCTTTCTGCCGACCTACAAGTGGGCCGGCCTGGCGCAATACGCCCGGCTGTTCGACAACGACCGCTGGTGGGTGGCGAGCAAGAACCTGATGCTGTTCGGTGGCCTGTTCATCGCCATCAGCCTGGCCATCGGCGTGCTGCTGGCCGTGCTGCTGGACCAGCGCATCCGCCGCGAAGGCTTCATCCGTACCATTTACCTGTACCCCATGGCGCTGTCGATGATCGTCACCGGTACCGCCTGGAAGTGGCTGCTCAACCCCGGCATGGGCCTGGACAAGCTGCTGCGTGACTGGGGCTGGGAGGGTTTTCGCCTGGACTGGCTGATCGACCCTGACCGGGTGGTGTACTGCCTGGTGATCGCCGCCGTGTGGCAGGCCTCGGGCTTCATCATGGCGATGTTCCTCGCCGGCCTGCGCGGGGTCGACCAGTCGATCATTCGCGCCGCACAGATCGACGGTGCCAGCCTGCCGCGCATCTACTGGACCGTGGTGCTGCCCAGCCTGCGCCCGGTGTTCTTCAGCTCGCTGATGATCCTGGCGCACATTGCGATCAAGAGCTTCGACCTGGTGGCGGCCATGACCGCCGGTGGCCCGGGTTACTCCTCCGACCTGCCGGCGATGTTCATGTACTCCTTCACCTTCAGCCGCGGCCAGATGGGCATGGGCTCGGCCAGTGCCATCCTCATGCTTGGGGCGATCCTGGCGATCCTCGTGCCGTACCTGTACTCGGAACTGCGGAGCAAGCGCCATGCATAGTCCAACGGAAAAACCGGCGCTGAGCCTGAGCCGCATCGCCATCCATGCGGTGCTGCTGATCGCCGTGCTGCTGTACCTGGTGCCGCTGGTGGTGATGCTGCTGACCAGCTTCAAGTCCCCGGAAGACATCAGCACCGGCAACCTGCTGAGCTGGCCCGCCGTGATCACCGGCATCGGCTGGGTCAAGGCCTGGGGCGCGGTCAGTGGTTACTTCTGGAACTCGATCATGATCACCGTGCCGGCGGTGCTGATCTCCACCGCCATCGGTGCGCTGAATGGCTATGTGCTGTCGATGTGGCGCTTTCGCGGCTCGCAGCTGTTCTTCGGCCTGTTGCTGTTCGGCTGCTTCCTGCCGTTCCAGACCGTCCTGCTGCCGGCGTCGTTCACCCTCGGCAAGCTCGGCCTGGCCAGCACCACCACCGGCCTGGTGCTGGTGCACGTGGTCTACGGCCTGGCCTTCACCACGCTGTTCTTTCGCAACTTCTACGTGAGCATCCCCGATGCCTTGGTCAAGGCCGCGCGCCTGGATGGCGCCGGCTTCTTCACCATCTTCCGCCGCATCATCCTGCCGATGTCGACGCCGATCATCATGGTCTGCCTGATCTGGCAGTTCACCCAGATCTGGAACGACTTCCTGTTCGGCGTGGTGTTTTCCAGTGGCGACTCGCAACCGATCACCGTGGCCCTGAACAACCTGGTCAACACCAGCACCGGGGCCAAGGAATACAACGTCGACATGGCGGCGGCGATGATCGCCGGCTTGCCAACCCTGCTGGTCTACGTGGTGGCAGGCAAATATTTCGTCCGCGGGCTCACCGCCGGCGCGGTCAAGGGGTAAGTCATGGCAACGCTTGAACTTCGCAATGTGAACAAGACCTACGGCAGCGGCCTGCCAGACACACTCAAGGACATCCAGCTGTCGATCAAGGACGGTGAGTTCCTGATCCTGGTCGGCCCCTCTGGCTGCGGCAAGTCGACCCTGATGAATTGCATCGCCGGCCTGGAGAGCATCAGCGGCGGTGCAATCCTCATCGACGAACAGGACGTCAGCGGCATGAGCCCCAAGGATCGTGACATCGCGATGGTGTTCCAGTCCTATGCGCTGTACCCGACCATGAGCGTGCGCGAGAACATCGAATTCGGCCTGAAGATTCGCAAGATGCCGCAGGCCGCCATCGACGAGGAGGTGGCGCGGGTGGCCAAGTTGCTGCAGATCGAGCACCTGCTCGCGCGCAAGCCGGCGCAGCTGTCCGGTGGCCAGCAACAGCGTGTGGCCATGGGCCGGGCGCTGGCGCGGCGACCGAAGATCTACCTGTTCGACGAACCGCTGTCCAACCTCGATGCCAAGCTGCGGGTCGAGATGCGCACTGAAATGAAACTGATGCACCAGCGCCTGAAGACCACCACGGTGTATGTCACCCACGACCAGATCGAGGCCATGACCCTGGGCGACAAGGTGGCGGTGATGAAGGACGGCATCATCCAGCAGTTCGGCACGCCCCAGCAGATCTACAACGACCCGGCCAACCAGTTTGTCGCCAGCTTCATCGGCTCGCCGCCGATGAACTTCATTCCGGTACGCCTGACCAAACAGGACGGGCGCCTGTTGGCGGTGCTCGACAGCGGCCAGGCCCGCTGTGAACTGCCGTTGGGGCCGGCCAATGATGACCTCGATGGTCGCGAGATCATCCTCGGCATTCGCCCCGAACAGATCGCCTTGGGCGCAGGCGAGGGCAATGGCCTGCCGGGTATCCGCGCCGAAGTGCAGGTGACCGAGCCCACCGGGCCGGACCTGCTGGTGTTCGTTACCTTCAACCAGACCAAGGTCTGCTGTCGCCTGGCGCCGGACATTGCCTGCCGGGTAGGCGACAGCCTGGATCTGCAGTTCGACCCGGCTCGGGTGCTGCTGTTCGACGCCGACAGCGGCGAGCGTTTGCACCTGGCCAGCAGTCATACCGCCGTAAAGGACAACGTGGCCCATTTCAAGGGCCGATAACTCGTCTACACCGTCAATAAGAAAAAAGAGGACGCAAAGGGATGGAACAGCGCAATCGCATCAGGACATTGGGTTCACTGGCCCTGCTCGCCGTGGTTGGCAGCAGCGGGGTGCAGGCTGCCGAGGCATTCTCCAGCGAGTCGAAATGGATGACCGGCGACTGGGGCGGCGCCCGCACCGAGTTACTGGACAAGGGCTATGACTTCACCCTCGACTATGTCGGCGAGGTGGCCGGCAACCTGCATGGCGGCTACAACGACGACAAGACCGCGCGCTACAGCGACCAGTTCGCCCTTGGCGCGCACCTGGACCTGCAGAAGATCCTCGGCTGGCACGATGCCGAGTTCAAGCTGGCGATCACTGAGCGCAGTGGCCGCAACCTGTCCAACGACCGCATCAGCGACCCGCGTGCCGGGCAGTTCAGCTCGGTGCAGGAAGTGTGGGGCCGTGGCCAGACCTGGCGGCTGACACAGATGTGGGTCAAGCAGAAGTACTTCGACGGCGCGCTGGACGTGAAAGTTGGCCGTTTCGGTGAAGGCGAGGACTTCAACAGCTTCCCCTGCGACTTCCAGAACCTGGCCTTCTGTGGTTCGCAAGTGGGCAACTGGGTCGGCGGTATCTGGTACAACTGGCCCGTCAGCCAGTGGGCGCTGCGGGTGAAGTACAACATCACCCCGGAATTTTTCGTCCAGGTCGGTGCGTTCGAACAGAACCCGTCCAACCTGGAGACCGGCAACGGCTTCAAGCTCAGCGGCAGCGGCACCAAAGGCGCGATCCTGCCGGTGGAGATGGTCTGGTCACCCAAGGTCAATGGCCTGCCGGGCGAGTACCGCCTGGGTTATTACTACAGCACGGCCAAGGCCGACGACGTGTTCGAAGACGTCAACGGCAACCCGCAGGCGGTTACCGGCGAGGCCTTCAAGTCGCACTCGAGCAAGCACGGCTGGTGGGTGGTGGCGCAGCAGCAGGTCACCGCCCATGGCGGCGACATCAACCGAGGGCTGAGCCTGTTCGCCAACTTCACCGTGCATGACAAGGCCACCAACGTGGTCGACAACTACCAGCAACTCGGCCTGGTCTACAAAGGTGCCTTCGACGCTCGGCCCAAGGACGATATCGGTTTCGGCGTGGCGCGTATCCATGTAAATGACGATGTCAAGAAGCGCGCCGAACTGCTCAACGCCCAGAGCGGTATCGATGATTACGACAACCCAGGCTTCGTGCCGCTGCAGCGCACCGAATACAACGCCGAGCTCTACTACGGCTTTCATGTCACCAACTGGCTGACCGTACGGCCCAACCTGCAGTACATCAAGAGCCCGGGTGGCGTGGACGAAGTGGACAACGCGCTGGTCGCAGGTTTGAAGATTCAGTCGTCTTTCTAAGCACACTTGTTGTAAATTTACGCCAATCCAAATTCGGCTCCCGGCACCCACTGGCTTGCAGTGGTTGTCGGGAACAGGCCGAGACAGCGCTATCTCAAACAACAAGAGCTTGGAACCATGCCCGAACATCCGCTACATCGCTTCTTTTCCTCGCAGCGGTCCCGGCCGACGTTCGAGTGGGAGCGTTACCAGCAGCGCGATGTGCTGATCATCGATCATCCCCGTTGCCAGGCGGTATTCAGCCGCCAGGGCGCGCAACTGTTGCACTTCCAGCCGACCGGCGAGCGTCCCTGGCTGTGGTGCGCCGAGCAATGGCCGCAAGTGGGTGCGATTCGCGGTGGAGTGCCGGTGTGCTGGCCCTGGTATGGCCGTCACCCCAGTGAAGACCTGTGGCCTGCCCATGGCTGGGCGCGCTTGCTGGACTGGAAGCTGGTGGACAGCCGTGAGGACGAGCAGGGGGTCAGCCTGAAGTGGCGGCTGGACCTGTGCGATTGGCAGGTGGACTTGCACGCCAGGCTTGGCAGCCGCATGGAACTGAGCCTGAGCACCGAGCATCAGGACAGCGAACCTTGCCAGCTGAGTCATGCGCTGCTGGCCTACTGGCGCATCAGTGACGTTTCCGAGATAGCGCTGTCTGGGCTTGAGGATATCGAAGGCTATGACCGCCTGAGTCGCCAGGCCTGCCGTGAAGATGGCGCGCTCAAGCTCAAGGGCGGCTGCCAGAAGGTTTACCCGGGTACGCCACGGGTGCAGTTGCAGGACCCGGCCTGGGAGCGGGAGCTGTGCATCGACACGGGTGACAGTGACGATACCGTGGTCTGGCACCCCGGTAATCGGCCGCTGATGGGCGTCAGCGGTCGCGAATGCCAAGGTTTCGTCTGTGTCGAGGCGGCCAGCGGCAGTGGCGAGGGCCTGAGCCTGGCGCCGGGGCAGCGCGCGCACCTGCGGTTGCAGGCGCACCGGCTCAGTTGAGTTCGTCGTCCTCGATCGGGTAGCGGCTGGCGTTGAGGCTTTCCTTGATCTTGCGCAGGTGCGGCTGGAAGTCCACGCCACGGCGCAGGGTCATGCCGGTGGCCAGCACGTCGAGCACGGTCAGCTGGATGATCCGCGAGGTCATTGGCATGTAGATGTCGGTGTCCTCCGGCAGCGGGATATGCAGGCTCAGGCTGCAGGCCTGGGCCAGCGGCGAGCCGGCAGCCGTCAGGCCGAGCACCGAGGCGCCGTTTTCCCGGGCCAGGCGTGCCACATCGACCAGTTCGCGGGTGCGCCCGGTGTAGGAGATGATCACGAACAAGTCGCCGGTGTGTGCCACCGAGGCCAGCATGCGTTGCATCAGTACATCGGCATGGGCCGATACCGCGAGGTTGAAGCGGAAGAACTTGTGCTGGGCATCGAGCGCCACCGGTGCCGAGGCGCCGAGGCCGAAGAAGTGGATCTGCCGGGCCTGGATCATCATGTCCACGGCACGGCTGACCTGTTGCGGGTCCAGTTGCTGGCAGGCGCTGTCAAGCGAGGCGATGGCACTGCCGAAGATCTTCTGGGTGTAGGCTGCCGGGTCATCGTCGGCTTCCACTGCGCGGCTTACGTAAGCGGCACCGCTGGCCAGGCTCTGCGCCAGTTGCAGCTTGAGCTCCGGGTAGCCGCTGACGCCGAACGAGCGGCAGAAGCGGTTGACGGTCGGTTCGCTGACCTTGGCCGCCTGGGCCAGCGCGGCGATGCTGAAGCGGGTGGCTTGTTGCGGGTTGAGCAGGATGACTTCGGCGACTTTGCGTTCGGCCTTGTTCAGCTCGTCGAGGCGTCCCTGGATCTGTTCCAGGAGGTTTCGCACGCGGTCCATGGGTGTGTCCTTGGGTCGGGAAGACAGCCGGCTGTGGGAGCAGCAGGCTTTTTGCACGGTCGTCTATCGTACTGTCGGCGCGATTGACGTACCACTTGTCTGTAACGTTCGAATGTAATGTTGTGGTTTTTACTACATTATCCCTTGAAAACCGTGTGTGAAAGCGGTATTCCTAGACCAACTTTAGGAAAGAACCAACATCATGGCTGCGATCAGTGTCGAACCTTGCACCTTTGCCCTGTTTGGCGCACTCGGCGACCTGGCCTTGCGCAAGCTGTTTCCTGCGCTCTACCAGCTCGACCGTGCCAACCTGCTGCACGCCGACACCCGTCTGTTGGCGCTGGCCCGCGAGGCCGGAAGTGCCGAAGATCACCTGAACACCATCGAAGCGCACCTGCGCCGGCATGTGTCCGAGGCTGACATCGAGCCCGCTGCATTGGGGCGCTTCCTTGGCCGCCTGCGCTACCAGCACCTGGACTTCCTGCAGCCCGAAGGCTACCAGGCCCTGGCCGAACAACTGACCGGCGAGCAGCCGCTGATCGCCTACTTCGCCACCGCGGCGGCGGTCTACGGCGCTATCTGCGAGAACCTCGACAAGGCCGGCCTGGCGCCGCGCACGCGGGTGGTGCTGGAAAAACCCATCGGTCATGACCTGGAGTCATCACGGCGGGTCAACGATGCCGTGGCGCGCTTCTTCCCGGAAAGCCGCGTCTATCGCATCGACCACTACCTGGGCAAGGAGACCGTGCAGAACCTGATCGCCCTGCGTTTTGCCAACAGCCTGTTCGAAACCCAGTGGAACCAGAACTCCATCTCCCACGTGGAGATTACCGTGGCCGAGAAGGTCGGTATCGAGGGCCGCTGGGGCTATTTCGACAAGGCCGGCCAGCTGCGCGACATGATCCAGAACCACTTGCTGCAGCTGCTCTGTCTGATTGCCATGGACCCGCCCAGCGAGTTGTCGGCCGACAGCATCCGTGACGAAAAGGTCAAGGTGCTCAAGGCGCTGGCGCCCATCACCGGGGAAGGGTTGAGCACCCGCGTGGTGCGCGGCCAGTACATCGCCGGCTACAGCGATGGCAAGCCGGTGCCTGGCTACCTGGAGGAAGACAACTCCAACGCGCAGAGCGACACCGAAACCTTCGTCGCCCTGCGTGCCGACATCCGCAACTGGCGCTGGTCGGGTGTGCCGTTCTACCTGCGCACCGGCAAGCGCATGCCGCAGAAGCTGTCGCAGATCGTCATCCACTTCAAGGAAACCCCGCACTACATCTTCGCCCCGGAACAGCGTTTGCAGATCGGTAACAAGCTGATCATCCGCCTGCAACCGGACGAAGGCATATCCTTGCGGGTGATGACCAAGGAGCAGGGCCTGGACAAGGGCATGCAACTGCGCAGTGGCCCGCTGCAACTGAATTTTTCCGATACCTGGCGCAGTTCGCGGATCCCGGATGCCTACGAGCGCTTGCTGCTCGAAGTGATGCGGGGCAACCAGAACCTGTTCGTGCGCAAGGACGAGATCGAGTACGCCTGGAAGTGGTGTGACCAGTTGATCGCCGGCTGGCGTAACGCGGGCGATGCGCCCAAGCCTTACGCGGCGGGTTCCTGGGGGCCGATGAGCTCGATTGCATTGATCACGCGTGATGGGAGGGCGTGGTATGGCGATATCTGAATTGAAGCTGCCAGCGAGCGCGCAGGTGCACGACCTGGCGGATGCCAAGGCATTGGCCGCAACCCTGGCCCATGAGGTGGCCGAGCGCCTGCATGCAGCCATAGCCGCCAAGGGCCACGCCTGCGTGGTGTTGTCGGGTGGTCGCAGCCCGGTGCCGTTCCTCGAGAAGCTGGCCGGCGAACAGCTGGACTGGGCCAAGGTCACCGTCAGCCTGGCCGACGAGCGCTGGGTGCCGGTGGAGCACGCCGACAGCAATGCCGGGCTGCTGGCCCGCCACCTGTTCAAGGGCGCTGCCGCCAAGGCCCGCTTCGTCGGGCTCTATCAGCAGGCCGGTAGCCTCGAGGCGGCCGCGTTCAGCGCCGACCAGGCCCTGGCAGAACTGCCGCCGATCGATGTGCTGGTGCTGGGCATGGGGGACGATGGCCATACCGCCTCGCTGTTCCCCGACAGCCCCAACCTTGCCGAAGGCCTCGCCCTGAACAGCACGCGCCGCTGCCTGCCGATGCTGGCCCCGAGTGTGCCGCACCAGCGCCTGTCGATGACGCGCTCGTTGCTGGCCAGTGCGGCATTCATCGCGCTGTCCGTGCAAGGCCCGGGCAAACTCGCTACCCTGCGCGCCGCGCTGGCGGGCAACGACCTTTCCGAAATGCCGATTCGCGCCTTTCTTCACGACCCCCTGGACATCTACTGGTGCCCATGAGCCAAGGATCCACAGTCATGACCACCCTTGAACGCCCACAGCCCAAGCTTTCGATGGCCGATAAAGCCGCCCGGATCGATGCCATCTGCGAAAAGGCGCGCATCCTGCCGGTAATCACCATCGCCCGTGAGCAAGACATCCTGCCGTTGGCTGACGCCCTGGCTGCTGGCGGTATCCGCACCCTGGAAGTGACCTTGCGTTCGCAGCATGGCCTGAAGGCTATCCAGGTGCTGCGCGAGCAGCGCCCGGAGCTGAGCGTCGGCGCCGGCACTGTGCTCGATCGCGGCATGTTCGCGGCGGTGGAGGCCGCTGGCGCGCAGTTCGTCGTCACGCCGGGCATCACCCAGGATCTCCTCGAAGCGGGTGTGGACAGTGAGATCCCGCTGTTGCCAGGCATCAGCACGCCCTCCGAGATCATGATGGGTTATGCCCTGGGCTATCGCCGCTTCAAGCTGTTCCCGGCGGAAATCAGCGGCGGCGTGGCGGCGATCAAGGCCTTTGCCGGCCCGTTCGGTGACATTCGTTTCTGCCCGACTGGCGGTGTGAACCCGGCCAACGTGCGCAATTACATGGCGCTGGGCAATGTGATGTGCGTGGGGGGCACCTGGATGCTCGACAGCAGCTGGATCAAGAACGGCGACTGGGCGCGGATCGAGGCGTGCAGCGCCGAGGCGATGGCACTGCTGGACGCCAATTGAATCTGTTGTGTGCTTTACGGCTTATGGGGCGCTTGGTCGGCGCCCCTTTTTTTGGCCTGAATTATTGCTGTGCCCAGGCATGAAAAAGCCCGCATCAAAGGATGCGGGCTTCGTCTGTTGCGGTGCGGCTCAGGCCGCCTTGGCTTCCTGCTGGCTCAGCGAGCGGTTCAGTGCGCTGAACAGGGCCTTGAAGCTGGCGGTGGTGATGTTCTCGTCGATGCCCACGCCATGCACCGGGCGGCCGCCGGCCACGCGCAGTTCGATGTAGGCCGCCGCCTTGGCATTGGTGCCGGCACTGATGGCGTGCTCGTTGTAGTCCATGATTTCTACCGATACCGGCAGGCCGGCGACAAGGGCTTCCAGGGCGCCGTTGCCCTTGCCGTGCCAATGCAGGGTGGTTTCGCCTTCGCCGGCAACTTCCACTTCCACCGAACTGTTGCCGTTTTCTTCCTTCAGGCGGTGGCTGACCAGTGCATAGGGCGCGTTGGCCTGGAGGTATTCCTTGTGCAGCAGGCTGTAGATCTGCTGGGCGGTCATTTCCAGGCCCAGGCGGTCGGTTTCACCTTGCACCACCTGGCTGAACTCGATCTGCATGCGACGTGGCAGGCTGATGCCGTACTCCTGCTCGAGCAGGTAGGTGATGCCGCCTTTGCCCGACTGGCTGTTGACGCGGATCACCGCCTCGTAGCTGCGGCCGATGTCGGCCGGGTCGATCGGCAGGTATGGCACTTCCCACAGCTCGCCTTCCTGCTGCTTGGCGAAGCCCTTGCGGATGGCGTCCTGGTGCGAGCCAGAGAACGCGGTGTGGACCAGGTCGCCGACGTACGGGTGACGGGGGTGTACTGGCAGCTGGTTGCATTCTTCGACCACCTTGCGCACGCCGTCGATGTCGGAGAAGTCCAGCAGCGGGTCGATGCCTTGGGTGTAGAGGTTCAGCGCCAGGGTCACCAGGTCTACGTTACCGGTACGCTCGCCGTTGCCGAACAGGCAGCCTTCGGCACGGTCGGCGCCGGCCATCAGGCCCAGCTCGGTGGCGGCGATGCCGGTGCCACGGTCGTTGTGGCAGTGCAGGCTGATGATTACGCTGTCGCGGCGGCTGACGTTGCGGCAGAACCACTCGATCTGGTCGGCGTAGATGTTCGGCGTGGACACTTCCACGGTGGCCGGCAGGTTGAGGATGATCTTGTGCTCGGGGGTCGGGTTCCACACTTCGATCACCGCATCACAGACTTCCTTGGCGAATTCCATCTCGGTGGCGCTGAAGGTTTCTGGCGAGTATTGGAAGGTCCACTGGGTTTCTGGCTGCTGGGCGGCATATTTGACGAACAGCTTGGCCGCGTTCACCGCGATGTCCTTCACGCCTTGCTTGTCCTGGTTGAAGACGATGCGGCGGAACGACGGGCTGGTGGCGTTGTACAGGTGGACGATGGCCTTCTTCGCCCCGCGCAGCGACTCGAAGGTGCGGGCGATCAGGTCTTCACGGGCCTGGGTGAGCACCTGGATGGTGGTGTCGTCCGGGATGTGGCCGTCTTCGATCAGCATGCGCACGAAGTCGAAGTCGGTCTGCGAGGCCGACGGGAACGAGGCTTCGATTTCCTTCACACCGACCTGCACCAGGGTCTTCCAGAAGCGCAGCTTCTTCTCCGAGTCCATCGGCTCGATCAGCGACTGGTTGCCATCACGCAGGTCCGAACTGCACCAGATCGGCGCCTGGGTGATGGTCTTCGACGGCCAGGTACGGTCAGGCAGGTCGATGGTCGGGAAAGCGCGGTATTTCTTCGATGGGTCTTTGAGCATGGTCATGGAAGCAATCCTTTTGTGTGCGGCCGAGATCGGGCCTGCCGAGCGATAACGAGATGAACAGGCGAGGCGATGCGATCAACCTGGTAGTCGGGCGCTGACCAGGCAGAGGCTGCGGTGTTGTCGGAGCAGGATGAGGGTGCTGAAGGTTTTCATGCCCTCAACTTAACCAGTGGGGTGGGGGATAGCAAGCGCTGGGAAAAAATTGAGAGGAATGCTTAAAAAAAGCCGGATTGCGAGATTTTATCGCTGATATATGGGTTTAGATTTGTGTTTTTTGCTCAGTATTTTTCGATGGCGCAACACAGTGGAAGTGGTGTTGGCTGTGCTGGCCTCTCGCGGGTAAACCCGCTCCTACAGGGTTTCGCGGTCCCTGTCGGAGCGGGTTTACCCGCGAAACAGGCGGCGCCGCCCTCAGGGCTGGAACGCGCCAATGAAGATCGCCGGATCCACCCGCGCATCGTTCAGGCTGACATTCCAGTGCATGTGCGGGCCGGTGGCGCGCCCGGTCGAACCCACGCGCCCGACCACGTCGCCACGGCGCAGTTGCTGGCCAACCTGAACCTCAATCTTCGACATGTGGCAGAACATGCTGATGAACCCTTGCCCATGGTCGACGAACACCGTTCGGCCATTGAAGAAGTAGTCACCCACCAGGATCACCTTGCCGTTGGCGGGGGTCTTGATCGGTGTTCCAGCCGGTACGGCAAAGTCCAGCCCGGCATGCGGGTTGCGCTCCTCGCCATTGAAGAAGCGACGCACGCCGAACTTGCTCGAAAGCGGCCCGCTGACCGGTTTGTCGAGGATCAGGTTGCTCGGCAATACCGGGCTGAAGCTGCGATACGCCTTGATCTGTTCAGCCAGCTCGCGGTCGATGCGCTTGAGGTCGTCCGGGTTCGGGTTGACCTGGCGGGTGTTCTTCAAGGTGATGTGCTGTTCGGGGTATTTCTTGCTGCCGACGCTGAATGGCAGGCTGCGACTGCCCTGGGTCAACACGGCGGTACCAGGCTTCTGGGTCAACGGAATGCCGACGATGGCCAGCCAGTTGTCCTGCTCTTTGACCACCAGCACCGGTTTACCATCGAAGCGCGCGCTTGGTGCCGTGGTCGCAGGGCCAAGGTCGACCACTGCCACGCCACCCGGCACGGGCTTGTTCAGGGTGCGGGTGATGTAGCTGGCCTGGGCGCCTGCGGCCAGCAGCATGAGGGAGAGGGCGAGCAGGGGCGCGAACAGGCGGGGCATGTGTCAGTCCAGTAAAGAGAGAGTGACCGGGGTCAAGTGGTTGTCTTCGATGCGGACCTGCAGCTCGCCTTCGTTCAGGCGGGCGGTCAGGCGTTGGCCGTTGCGGGTCTGCGCGGCGCTGCGGATGGCCTGGCCCTGCTCGTCGAGAAGGATGCTGTAGCCACGCGCCAGGGTCGCCAGCGGGCTGACCACCTGCAGCGTCTGCAGTTGTGCCTGGAAGCGCTGGCGGCGGTCCTTGAGCACCTCGCGCATGGCCCTTGGCAGGCGTTCGGCGAGGCTGTCCAGACGCTGCTCCAGCAGTTTCAGGGTGCGCCCGGGGTGTTGCGCGGCCAGGCGGGTATCGAGGCGCGCCAGGCGCTCGCGGCGCTGGTTGAGGTTGAGCATGAAGGCGCGGCGCAGGCGCATGTCCAGGTCATCCAGGCGTTGTGCTTGCTGGCGCAGGCGTTCGCCAGGATGGCGCAGGCGCCGGGTCAATGACTCCAGGCGCAGGCGATCGTGGGCCAGGCGGTTCTGCATGCGCAGCAGCAGGCGCCGCTGCAGGCCGTCGAGGCGCTGCTGCAGGCCGCTGTTGTCGGGGGCCAGCAGTTCGGCGGCAGCCGAAGGCGTAGGCGCACGCACGTCGGCGACGAAATCGCTGATCGAAACATCGGTCTCGTGGCCGACGGCGCTGACGATGGGGGTTACGCAAGCGGCCACGGCGCGCGCCACGGCTTCTTCATTGAAGCACCAGAGGTCTTCCAGCGAGCCACCGCCACGGGCCAGGATCAGCGCGTCGAAGCCCAGCCGGTCTGCCTGCTGCAGGGCGCGGACGATCTGGTTGATCGCCTCGCGGCCCTGCACGGCGGTGGGAATCAGGCTCAGCTCGACCTGCGGTGCGCGGCGGCCGAACACGCTGATGATGTCGCGGATCACCGCGCCAGTGGGCGAGGTGATGATGCCGATGCGCTGCGGATGGGCCGGCAGCGGCTTCTTGCGCTCGGCACTGAACAGCCCTTCGGCGCCGAGCTTTTCCTTCAGCGCCTCGAAGGCCAGGCGCAGGGCGCCATCACCGGCCGGTTCGACGGTATCGAGGATCAACTGGTAGTCGCCACGCCCTTCGAACAGCGAAACCTTGCCGCGCACCCGCACCGCCAGGCCGTCACGCAGGGCCTGGCGTACGCGGGTGGCGTTCTGCCGGAACAGCGCGCAACGCACCTGGGCGCCGCTGTCCTTGAGGGTGAAGTACATGTGGCCGGAGGCCGGGCGAGCGAGGTTGGAAATCTCGCCTTCCACCCAGACGCTGCGGAACACGTCTTCCAGCAGCACGCGGGCGCGGCCGTTGAGCTGGCTGACGGTGAGGACCTCGCGGTCCAGGCCGAGTCGTTCGAAGGGGTCTCTGATCATGCTCGGCATCATCGCAGCTGCGGGTGGCGAGCTTCAAGTGATAGAGCATGTTGTTGTCAGAGCAGTCGTGCTGCCAGCGCTGACCTGATCAGCTCGCCATTGGCTCAGGACGAGAAAGTTCGAGGCCTGGTTAAGTGGAACTCCATCTGGCTAAAGGCTGCATTTCAACCAGTCGCAGGATCAGCAACAACTGCCAAAATGCCAGGTCATGTAGCCGTGGTGTTCACTGCATCGCAACCGCGAAATGCCGCACCATCTGCCCGGCATCACGCCGACAAGCCAGCGCCACGCTACTCTGACAACCTCCCTGCAGTGCCACGAAGCTGACCGAAGGCGGCGCAATCTCGCGCATGCACGCCGGTAGCAACGCCACCCCGAACCCCGCCTGGATCAACTGCAACTGGGTGGTCTTGCGCGACAGCACCTGCGCCGCGCGCGGAAAAAAGCCTGCCTCCATGCACAACGAGGCTGACAGGTAACTCAGCCCGCCACGATCCCGATGGGGAATGGAAATGAAGCGCTCCTCGCGCAACTGCTCGAGGTTTACCGGTGCCGCGTCAGCCAGTGGATGCCCAGCGGCAACCGCCAGCAGCAGGGGCTCGCTGAACAGCTCATGCAGCACCACGCCTTCGTGCTGGCGCAACACTGGCAGACGCAGCAGGCCGATATCCAGCCGTCCGTCAGCAATATCCTCCAGCTGCGCCTCCGAGGACTGTTGGGCAATTTCCAGCGAAACCCCTGGGTTGTCGCGCAGGTAACCGCCCAGGCGAGTCAGCAGATGGCCGGTCAGCGGCACGGTACTGGAGTGGTTCAGGCGCAGGCTGCCCTGCAACCCTTCGCCAATATCGCGGGTAACCCGCTCCGCTTGCGCCAGGTCCGCCAGCAAGCGCCGCGCCCGCTCCAGAAAGGCCTGCCCGGCCCGCGTCAGGCGTGGCGTGCGGGCGGTGCGCTCGAACAGCTGCGCGCCGAGTTGATGTTCCAGCTCCTTGATCTGCCGGCTCAGTGCCGACTGGGCAATGTACAGCCGCTCGGCGGCACCGCTGAAGCTGCCGCATTCAGCGATTTCCACGAAGTAACGCAACTGGCGGATCGATGTCATGTCATGCCTTTTCGAGATGGCTGAGGCGATAAAGGCATATTAGTCGGCATGGCTCATGGCTGGCTAACCTTGGTCTGTCTTCAAAGGAACTGCTGCCATGCTCGCCCAACCGTCGTTTTCCGGCCTTGACTGGCTACCTATTCTGCTCGGCGTCGGTGCTGCCTATATCGTCTTTGGCATTGCCGGTTTTGGCACCGCACTGGTGGCAGGCCCGGTGCTTATCCATTTCATGCCGCTGTCGCGGATCATTCCGCTGCTGGTGCTGCTCGACTTTGTCGCGGCGTTCGGCAACCTGGTGCCATCGCGCCGCGATGTCGTGCGCGAAGAGTTGCTGCGGCTGTTGCCGTTCATGGCCATAGGCTGCACCTTGGGGGTGGTGTTTCTGCTGCAGTTGAAGTCCGACGTGTTGCTGCTGTTGATGGGCTTGTTCGTCACCGCCTATGCGCTTTACGGTCTGGCGGTAAAGGTGCGGCCCGCCAACCTGTCTGGTATCTGGGCGGTACCGATGGGCACCACTGGCGGACTGTTCGGTGCGTTGTTCGGCAGTGGCGGCTTCCTGTATGCGCTGTACCTGAGCGCGCGCCTTGAGAAAAAAGAGCAGGTGCGCGCTACCCAGAGCGCGTTGATCAGTTGCAGCACGGTGGTACGCCTGACGCTGTTCCTGATCGCCGGCGTTTATGCCGACCAAAGCCTGCTGTTGCTTGCCGCCTGCTTGCTTCCGGTCATGTTCATCGGCTTATGGGCCGGGCGTCGGCTGACCCACAGGCTGTCCCGCGAAGCCTTCGTGCGCTTGGTCACCTGGCTGGTGCTGGCCAGCGGCCTGGCGCTGATCGGTCGCTACCTGAGCGCCTGAGCGGTAGAATTGCAGGATTACCGCAGTCCGCAGGCCCGCTTCATTCATGAACACCCAAAGCATCATCGTCCCCAAGCTGTCCACCGTGCCCTCGCATGAAGCCCGTGCGCGGGCCATCCTGCGCTGGCTGGTGCGCGAGAAGATCGTCGAAGAGCAACTGACCACCTGCGGGCGCACCGGCAACCGCATGGGCCATGCCTTGGCCGAGGGCGCACGCAAGGTCGCCCTGCACCCTGAAAAGCTGCCATTCGGCGAGCAGGTCAACGGCCTGGAAGTGATGCTCAAGCGTTGCATCTATACCCCGACCGAAGGGTTTCTCGAGGAAGCCGGCTGCCCGGAGTGCCGGCGCGAGGTCGGCGAACCGCTGTTCGAGAGCCTGGAGGAGTGGATGCCGGCGGTGAGCGACAACTTCACCTGCCCGCTGTGCGGCCATGAAGACGACATCAACGGCTTCATTTACCTGCAGCCATGTGCCTTTTCCAACCTTGGGTTCATCTTCAACAACTGGGGCGAGGCCGGGTTCACCCAGGCCTTTCTCGACAGCTTTGCCGACTGGCTCGACCAGCCAGTGGCGGTGGTGCAGGTAAAACTGCCATCACGCTGACCGAAGGCCCTTATTTTGCATTGAGCGGCGCGCCGTGGATGAGTATAATGGCGCGCTTCCATTTTTCCCGCCCGGGAGCCCCCGCGATGCTGCGTATCAGCCAAGAAGCCCTGACCTTCGACGATATCCTCCTTGTACCTGGCTACTCCGAGGTACTGCCCAATGAAGTCAGTCTCAAGACCCGTTTGACTCGTGGCATCGAGCTGAACATTCCGCTGGTTTCCGCTGCCATGGATACCGTCACCGAAGCGCGCCTGGCCATCGCCATGGCCCAGGAAGGCGGCATCGGCATCATCCACAAGAACATGACCATCGAACAGCAGGCCGGCGAAGTGCGCAAGGTCAAGAAGTTCGAGGCTGGCGTGGTCAAGGACCCGATCACCATCGACGCCGACGCCACCGTGCGCGACCTGTTCGACCTGACCCGCCTGAACAACATCTCCGGCGTTCCGGTACTGGCGAACGGCGACCTGGTCGGTATCGTCACCTCCCGTGACGTGCGCTTCGAAACCCGTCTGGACGCCAAGGTCCGCGAGGTGATGACGCCGAAAGAGCGTCTGGTCACCGTTCGCGAAGGCGCTGACAAGAACGAAGTCCGCGAGCTGCTGCACAAGCACCGCCTGGAAAAGGTCCTGATCGTTGACGACAAGTTCAACCTCAAGGGCATGATGACCGTCAAGGACATCGAAAAGGCCAAGGCCTACCCGCTGGCCAGCAAGGACGACCAGGGTCGTCTGCGCGTCGGCGCTGCGGTCGGCACCGGCAAGGACACCGGCGAGCGCGTTGCCGCCCTGGTAGCTGCCGGCGTTGACGTGGTGGTGGTCGACACCGCCCACGGTCACTCCAAAGGCGTGATCGACCGCGTTCGCTGGGTCAAGGAAAACTACCCGCAAGTGCAGGTGATCGGCGGCAACATCGCCACCGGCGCCGCGGCCAAGGCCCTGGCTGAAGCCGGCGCTGATGCTGTGAAGGTCGGTATCGGCCCAGGCTCGATCTGCACCACCCGTATCGTTGCCGGTGTCGGCGTGCCGCAGATCAGCGCCATTGCCAACGTCGCCGCTGCACTGGAAGGCACTGGCGTGCCTCTGATCGCCGACGGCGGCATCCGTTTCTCGGGTGACCTGTCCAAGGCCATCGTGGCCGGTGCTTCCTGCGTGATGATGGGTTCGATGTTCGCCGGCACCGAAGAAGCACCGGGCGAAGTCGAGCTGTTCCAGGGCCGTTCCTACAAGGCCTACCGCGGCATGGGCTCGCTGGGTGCCATGGCACAGGCACAAGGCTCGTCCGACCGTTACTTCCAGGACTCCTCGGCCGGCGCCGAGAAGCTGGTACCGGAAGGCATCGAAGGCCGCGTTCCTTACAAGGGTGCCCTGGCTGCGATCATCCACCAGCTGATGGGCGGCCTGCGTTCGTCCATGGGCTACACCGGCAGCGCGACCATCGAAGAGATGCGCACCAAGCCGGAATTCGTGCGCATCACCGGTGCCGGCATGGCCGAGTCCCACGTGCATGACGTACAGATCACCAAAGAAGCCCCTAACTACCGCGTAGGCTGAGGCTTCAAGCAATAACCGAACGGGGCTGTCACGAACAGCCCCGCGTCGTTTCCGATTTCCACTGACGAGATTGAGTCATGGCCCTCGACATTCACGCTCACCGTATCCTGATCCTCGATTTCGGTTCCCAGTACACCCAGCTGATCGCCCGCCGCGTGCGCGAAATCGGCGTGTACTGCGAACTGCACCCGTTCGACATGGACGATGAAGCGATCCGCGAATTCAACCCGCGCGGCATCATCCTCGCCGGCGGCCCCGAGTCGGTCCACGAAGCCAACAGCCCACGCGCCCCGCAGGCGGTGTTCGACCTGAACGTGCCGGTACTGGGCATTTGCTACGGCATGCAGACCATGGCCGAGCAGATGGGCGGCAAGGTCGAAGGTTCCGACCTGCGTGAGTTCGGTTATGCCCGCGTCGACGTGGTCGGCAAGAGCCGCCTGCTCGACGGTATCGAAGACCACGTCGACGATGACGGTGTGCTGGGCCTGGACGTGTGGATGAGCCACGGCGACAAGGTCACCCAGATGCCGGGCAACTTCCACGTGCTGGCCAGCACCCCGAGCTGCCCGATCGCCGGCATGTTCGACGACGCCCGTGGCTACTACGGCGTGCAGTTCCACCCGGAAGTGACCCACACCAAGCAGGGCGGCCGCATCCTGTCGCGCTTCGTGCAGGACATCTGCGGCTGTGAAGCCCTGTGGACCCCGTCCAACATCGTCGAAGACGCCATCGCCCAGGTGCGTGAGCAGGTCGGTTCGGCCAACGTTCTGCTGGGCCTGTCCGGCGGCGTAGACAGCTCGGTGGTTGCCGCGCTGCTGCACCGTGCCATCGGCGACCAGCTGACCTGCGTATTCGTCGACAACGGCCTGCTGCGCCTGCACGAAGGCGACCAGGTGATGGCCATGTTCAAGGAGAACATGGGCGTCAAGGTCATCCGCGCCGACGCTGAAAAGCAGTTCCTCGACAACCTGGAAGGCGAAGCCGACCCGGAGAAGAAGCGCAAGATCATCGGCCGCACCTTCATCGACGTGTTCGATGCCGAAGCCAGCAAGCTGGAAAACATCCAGTTCCTCGCCCAGGGCACCATCTACCCGGACGTGATCGAGTCGGCCGGCGCCAAGAGCGGCAAGGCCCACGTGATCAAGTCGCACCACAACGTCGGTGGCCTGCCGGAGGAAATGAACCTCAAGCTGGTCGAGCCGCTGCGTGAACTGTTCAAGGACGAAGTGCGCAAGATCGGCCTGGAGCTGGGCCTGCCGTACGACATGGTCTACCGCCACCCGTTCCCGGGCCCAGGCCTGGGCGTGCGCATCCTCGGTGAAGTGAAGAAGGAATACGCCGACATCCTGCGTCGCGCCGACCACATCTTCATCGAAGAACTGCGCAAGGCCGACTGGTACCACAAGACCAGCCAGGCGTTCGTGGTGTTCCAGCCGGTCAAGTCGGTGGGTGTCGTTGGCGATGGCCGTCGCTACGCCTGGGTCGTGGCCCTGCGTGCCGTCGAGACCGTGGACTTCATGACCGCACGTTGGGCGCACCTGCCGTACGAGCTGCTGGAAACCGTCAGCGGCCGTATCATCAACGAAATCGACGGTATCTCCCGCGTCACCTACGACGTGTCGAGCAAGCCGCCAGCGACCATCGAGTGGGAATAAGGCGGGTTCGCAGCGAGCGGTAACTGAGCATGATTGCGGTTACCCTCGTCAGCGATAGCCAGTCAGGCAGGTGGTGTAGCCGGAGTTTTGCGATTTCACCATCAGCCTCAAACAACAAAACCCGCCAATGCGGGTTTTGTTGTTTGAGGCGATGACGTTGGGTCAGAACTCGTAACGTACGTTCGCGGTGAAGGTGTCGGCGTTGAAGCCGCTGCTGGCCATGTAGTTGTAGCTGCCTCCCACACGCCAAGCGCCTACCCGGTAGTTCGCGCCCAGTCCCAGCTCGTAGCTGTCGCGCGCTGGCGTAGCGCCTTGGGTGGTGAACGGGGTGCCACCGAGCACGAAGGTGGAAGTGGTGCGGGCCTCGTCGCCGATGAAATCGTGCCAGGCCATCAGCTTGGCTTCCGGTTCCAGGCTGCCCAGACCAAGATCAAAAGCGGCCGCCAGGCGGGCGCCCAGGCCCATTTCACCGACTTCGTAGCGCTGGCTGCCAACCTTGAGGGCAGCTGAACTCCCTTTTTCGCGGTACGAATCAATCGAAACGTTGGCATAGCGCGCACCAACCTGAGGCTCCAGCAGCCACTGCCTGTCCAGGCGGAACGTGTAGCCTGCCAGTGCGTTGACGCCGAACATATCACTGTCATAGTCGGCCTTGGCGCGGGTACCGGCGATATAGCGTTTGGACTCGTTGTCGTTCCAGCCATAGGTCAACGAGGTATCGACGAAGAAGTTGTCACGTGCCCAGTTGCCATACAGCGTCAGTGCATGGCCGCTGACATCGGTTTTGTGGCCCAGGTCGGATTTGACGTCGCTGGTCAGGTAGCTATAGGCCAAGCCCACGGTGGTCTCGGGGTTGAGTTTGCCGTCGACACCCAGGGCAATGCCGTGAGTGCTGGCGTCGTAGCCATCGACACCATGGCGGCTATCCTGGTTGGCATCACTGGAAAGCGCCTGCAGCCATACCCCTTGTTCCACCAGGACATCGCCGGACGAAAGGCCGCTGCGTGCCTTGCTGGCGCGCTGGTTGATGGCACTTGCGACCAGGTTCTGGCTGTTGGTAGCGGCGTTGATCGCCCCGCGGCTGACGTCTGGCGCCAGGGTGGCGGCAAGCCTGGCCAGATCTTCGCTGGTGGCGGCGTTGGCGAACCCCTGGAATACCGGGTCGCTTTCATCCAGCTGGCCCAGGATGGTGTTCTTCAGCGGCTTGATGGCGTTCACCGCGTTATTCGAACCCTGGGCATCCAGCAGGTCTTGCGTAACCGCCTCATCACTGCGGGTCGCCACCGTTGCTTTCACGTCCTGACCTTCGATGGCGAAACCTCTCACCTCAAGCAACGCAGAAGATGACACCACCGACAGGTTCTGCGGTTCTTCCCAGCTACCCGAGTTGATCAGGGTGTAACGGGTGCCTTGGGCCGGCGTGCGGAAATCGTTGGAGCGAGCCTGCAGTTCGATCTGGCTGCCTTCCGAGAAGTAGGTATTGCCGGTGACCGTCAGGATCGGTGTGTTGGGCTGCGTGTTGTTATCCAGCAGCAGGCGCAGGCGCGCACTTTCGCTGTCCAGGTCGAGGTCGCCGACAAAGGTGGTCTGCGGGCGCAGCAGCGTCATGCGGCCACCGTCGATGTCGATGTACCCGGCGCGGATGGTCGAGCCGTCAAACATCACGTCCCCTCGCACCAGCACGCCGCTCAGGCCCAGCAGGTCACCCTTGACCTGGCCACCCTCCCAGTAGAAATACGAAGGTGTGGCATTGTCCTGTGCCAGAATTGCTGCGCTGCCGCCTTCGATGAGGCCACCCGTCTGCCGGATCGAGAAGAGGTTGGAGCCACCGGAGGGGGCGAGGTTGACGAAGTGGATGCCGATGCCGTCTGCGGAGATCGTCCCGCTGTTGTTGATATCGCTCTTCAGAGGAGCGCCTGGGCTCTGGCCGGTGAAGCGGGCATTTTCGATCTCGATAGCTGTGGAGCCGTCACCGCGGGCGGTGATGGTGCCGGTGTTATTGACGCGCGCCTGGGTCGAGGCGATCAGCATGCCCTCGGCTCCTTCGCCCGTTACCGTGATGCTGCCGTGGTTGTTGACCTCGCCGGCGATATTCGCCAGGTACAGGTCAAGCCCCGAGGCGCTTGTACCGCTCACCTGGATGTCACCCTCATTGACCAGGCTATTGGCCAACGTCACGTAGGCCAGCCTTACCCCTGCGTTCGGTGACGTTCCGGTAAAGGTGGCGCTATTGAAGACATCGCCGGTGCTGCTATAAGCACCTGTGCTCAAGTCGTGGTTCAGGTCGGATGCAGCATGGGCGGTGGCAGTGGTAACCGACAGCGCCAACAACGAGCGGCGCAGGTGGGAGATATTCAAGACAGTATCCTTACAAGGTAGAAAACTGACAGGGAGCAACGCGCGCGTCAGCGTCTGTCTCTGGGCATCCCTGGCAGCTTGTCGGTGAAGCGCTGATTCAAGCGCGCCCAAATTTACCCGATGCGCGTAGGGGGTTCATCATGAAAATGACAAAGCCCAAAACATGAGCGTGAGATTGGGTAGGGGTGGGGGCGTCTGTGTCCTTACGCTAACGACGCTCATCCAGTACTGGCGTTCTGGCCCATCGGCGCCACGTCGCTTCCCAGCCACTGTCGTGGCTCGCGGCTACATGAATGCATTGAGAGAGTGGCGAACCAAGCACCTGTTGATACTTGGCAGCTACTTCAGCCGGGATGATCGGGTCAGCTTCACCGATGAAATGACGCTGGGGTAACAAAGCGAGTCGATCGCGGTAATCCAGTGGTTCCAGTGATCCGTTGAGTGGCGACAGCCCTTTCATCGTCGCCCACATACGAGGGCTGAGATTGCCAGCCAAGGTTTGCACCTGGGCAATATCATCGCGTTGCGCCGCCAGCAGTAACGCAAGCGCGGCGCCTCCCGAATAGCCCACCAGTTCGAACTCACTGTTGCCATAACGCTGTTTTAACTGGCCCAGTGCCTGGTCGAGACGGTTGACCACTTCCTGCGAATAGCGGCGCTGTGTCCACAGCGCGGCTTGACACGCTGTGGCCATGATGAACTGGCAGGGGCGTGCGAGGTACACGTTCGGCGTCGGATCGTTGATCGCCAACCGTGGCACCAACAGATTATGTGGGCTTGGGTCCAGGCTGGGTTGAGTGGCCGTTGCCCAGGCGTGCCCATCGCCTTCCAGGTAGACGCGCAGGCGCTTGATATCTGGTGCAGAACGCGGCGCCAGGATGAAGAGGGGGAAGGTCTGTCCCGGCAGGACCTCCCAGGCTCTGCCGTGCTCTTGAGCCAGCTGTTGCAGGGCCTCTCGCGGCGATTGGCAGGCGATGAGAAGAGTGCTGATTATCACCACACAGGTTTTATGAATACCTGCCCGTGGCCGACGGCTCGGAAAGTCTCTACTCATGAGGCTGTTTTCATTTGCGTCGTGATAATTCTATTCACTGCCCGGAGCGTGGCCGAAATAGGCCTTGTAGGCATGGCAGAAGTTGGCG
This sequence comes from Pseudomonas vlassakiae, assembly GCF_014269035.2. Lineage (GTDB taxonomy): Bacteria > Pseudomonadota > Gammaproteobacteria > Pseudomonadales > Pseudomonadaceae > Aquipseudomonas > Aquipseudomonas vlassakiae. The sequence goes on along the minus strand of NZ_JABWRP020000011.1, from coordinate 30,351 downwards.
GGGTTGGCATAGCCGACCTGGTAGGCCACCTGCGAGACCTGCCAGCGCCGCTCCAGCAGCAGGCTGCGGGCCAGTTCCAGGCGTTGTTGCCGCACATACTGCAGGATAGGCCGGCCAAACTCATCGCGGAACGCCCTGCGCAAGGTAGTCTCGCCCACGCCCAGCTGGCGCGCCAGGCTAGCGGCGGTGGGCGGGGCGCTCAGCTGCGCGTCGAGCAGGCGACGCGCTTCGATGGCCAGGTCCCGTAGCCCGCGATCCGGCTTGTTCGTGGCGTGCGCAGGGCCGATCAGGTAGCGGGCCAGCTCCAGCACGATGGCCAGGCTCAGGCTTTCGCAATGCAGGCGCCGGAGCCCGCCAGTGTAAGGGGACAGATACAGCTGCTGCAGCAGGCGGCTCACTGCCGGGCAGTGTGGTAACTGATCGAACCGCATGCCATCTGCCGTCAAGGCCAGCAGGGGCATCAGCTGCGCTTCATCTCGTGCCAGTTCATGCAGGTAGTCACCGGCAATACGCACGCCCGCCATGCGCGCGTGGCTGGCGGCAGGCAACTGGTCCTGCGCCTCCAGGCTCTCGCCGAGGCCCAGCAGGTGCAACTGGCCGGGTGCGTAACGGTTCAGTGTGCCATCGACCTTGTGCTGCCAGGCGCCGTCGAACAGTTGCACGATGCACAAGCTTTGCGGCAGCACCTTGTCGATCTTCAGCGGCTCTGGGAATTGCAGGTTGCAATCGAAGTACTGCAACCCTGTGTGTACCGTCTGCGCCCGATAGTGCCCGGTGGCGCTGCCCATTATCTGCGCCTTGCGGCTGTCCAGGACACCGGCCTCGGCGAGCGACCCTGGGCTGTCGAAGCAGAAGTCGGTGTCCAGGTAGGGGCTGTTCGATGGCATGAGCGCTAAGCATCCTTGGTTGGCGGCGGCATGAGCGCAAATGGTAACGCGTGCACATTTTCGGCAACAACCGTTGTGCGCGAAGGGCCGTCTTTTGTGCGAACCGGTCACGGGGGTTGGCAGTGCCGACAGTGCCGTTTTCAATGGTCGATCGTTTTCGCAACAGGATTGAAAAAAGATGTTCGCTTATCGCAAATGGGCTGCCCTGCTGGTGGCGTCGCTGGTTTTCTGCCTGGGCGTGGCCCATGCAGAACAACGGCCGGTGGTGGCCGAACAGGTGGTTGCCTACATGGGCACGGAGGGCGTCAAGGTGTGGACGCTGCGCATTGGCGAGCGCGCTGCCAATGAAGCACTGGTTCAGATCGAAGGCGTTGATCACGACTGGGACATGCGCATCCAGAAGATGCAGGTCGAGAAGACCGCAAAGGACACCCGCTACTCGACGACAGTGGACGGCAAGAAGTTCGTGGTACTGGTCGTTCAGGGCGGCTGGGGCGGTGAGCTGTACCTGCCTGGCGAGCCGCAACCGGTGCAGGTTGGCTACTCCGAGGGGCTGTCGCGTCAGGGCAATGCCCAGGCATTCCTGACCGATTACCTGGCCAAGCAACAGTGAACAGGGAGAGCGACTGACCATGGTTGAACCTACCGATCCGCTGTCAGAGCTTTCCGGTTCGCTCGGCGAAGCTTATGACCAATCCCGTGCTGCCCAGCGCGACCGGGTAATCGCCGAGCTCAAGCAGGTGATCGAGCGCGTGCCACCGCAAAGCGAGTTCACCAATTCCCGCCGTTACAAGGTCTGGGGGCCGATATTCCTGGTGGGCGCCCTGATCCTTCTGGGCGTGACCTTCAATTTGCAACGCATGGGGGCGCTCGCCGCGGGTGTATTCATCGTCTGCATTGCCGCCGCAGTGACCTGGCAGCACCGCAACGCCGGCACCCAGGTGTTCATGCGCCTGACACGGCGGCAGCTGTTCGTCGATACGCTGGACGCCCCGGTGGATATGGCCGAAGTTGAAGACATCGCGGTCAAGGATGAAGGCCTGGTGATGGTGCAGACGCTGGAAATGAGCAGCGAAGCCGCGCTGCCGAAGCATCGTGTGGTCAAGCTGCAGTTCTTCGGCAACCAGGCGATGGCGCTGAAAAAACCGCGACCGCAAATCCGTATCATGTCCGCTGGCCTGGCCTGCAATGGTCGCAAGCTGGGCAACGAAGAAGTGCTCGCAATGCTCGCGGCCTACCGTGACGCGGCCCACGCGCAGCGGCAACTGGAGCTGATGCAGGCTGATGGATAATGCCGAGCGCGAAGCGCATCTGGCATACCTGCAGTCACAGGCCGACGGCCCCCACGACAGCTTCGAACTGCGGGAGCGTTCGGTTGGCAAAGCGCTGGCGTGCGTAATGACCGCTCTGTTGCTTTGCGCCCTGGGTGCCTGGCTGGTCTGGCTGGCGTTGCTGTTCGGCCCTCAGGCCGGCAGTGGCGCGCTGTGGCTGCTTGTGGGCTGTGGCCTTGGCCTGGCCGCTGTGGGCCTGGCCGCTCTGGCCTGCGCCGCCGCGCTGTTTCGCCGGCAGGGCAAGCGGGTATTGAGCGTGACACCCGATACCTTGTGCTTTGCCAACGCCCAGGCACCGACACCCCTGCATGCGTTCGACGGCTTCGAGGTCGAGCAGGGTTTTTTCAGCACCCGCCTGATTTTCACGATGACGGCGTCCAGCCGTGCTCCCGCGCTGCTTCCGGCCAGTTTCAAAGGGCTGGCTTCGCCTGACGCGATGCCGGTGGCCGGTGGCTTGCGCGTGCGTTTGTGGCTGTGTACGCCGGTAGTCAATGGACGACGCCTTGATCTGCAGGCGCTGGTGGACCTGCTCTATACCTATCTGCAAGCCGCCCAGGCCAGGCACACCCTGCAACAGCTGTTTCCGGGCGTGGCCCGCGTGGGGGTAGAGGCTCCGTGAAGCGCCTGGGTTGGGGGCTGGTCATGCTGCTGTTGCCGCTGGCGTTGTTCGGCTGGGCCAATGTGCAGCACTGGCGGGCCGAGACAGCGCAAGAGCAGGCGCGCATCACCCGGCAATGGCTGGCAGCTCCCAGCGATACCCTGCTGCAGGCGCTGCCTTGGGCCGCGCGTAAGCAGTTTGCCGGGCGCGTCGACACGCGCGGGGTGCTGCAGCGGCAGCTGGACGAACTCGACGACGACCGTCATTGGTTGAACATGCGCAAGGGGATGGCCAGCTTCAGTGGCTGGCTGGCACTGGGCGCCCTGGTCGCCGGCATTGGCGCCTGGCTCAGGCTCAGGGTCGACGCCTGGCGCGCGTTGCGCTCGGCGCAGTACCTGCATCAGCGCATGACGGCCAGCTGGCGGGTGCTGGGGCGTTGGCTGAGCGCCTACATGGGCCTGCTCGCAGGCTCGCTGTGCCTGGTACTGCTCTATGAAACCAGCGCCGGCTTGAGCCACGCTGCGCAGGGCGGCTTGACCGTCTTGGTCGTGGTATTGCCGCTGGCGTCAGTGCTGGCCGTCTGCCTGCGTACCCTCTGGCGCATGCGCCAGCAGTGGCCGCGCATGGGGGCGTCAGAGGCAAGCTTTCTCGGCCGTGAGCTGGTGCGGCAAGAGGCTGCGGCGCTGTGGCAATGGGTCGAAGGCCTGGCTGCGCATCTGCAGGCGCCGCTGCCGGACCATATCGTGGTGGGCATCGACCAAGGCTTTTTCGTCACCAGCGTGCCGATCGTGCTGCAGCCTGGCCAGTCGGTGCTCAGCGGGCGTACCTTGTACCTGTCATTGCCGTGTCTCAACGTCCTGAGCCAGCAAGAGGCTGCCGCGATCATCGGTCATGAGCTCGGCCATTTCCGTAGCCGCGACACGGAGCAGGGCAGCGAGATCAATGCGCGCTTCAGCCTGATGTGCGCACAGTTCTCGGCCATGGTCGACGCCGAGCGGGCCGTGGACTGGGTAGCCCGGCCAGTGGTGTGGATGGCCGGGGAGTTTCTCCATCACTTCCAGGTCGCGGTGCATCATTGGGGGCGCGCGCAGGAATTGTTGGCGGACCGTGCGGGGGCCGAGGTGCATGGCCCGAAGCTGTTCGTTCAGGCGCTGCTGCGGGCGATCGCCCTGGGCAGGATGGTCGACGCCTTGTTGCTCGAACGCGGTGGCGAAGGGCTGCTTGCAGCGCTGGCCCGGCACCTGCAGCACGTGCCGTTGCACCTGGACGAAGACGTGCTCGGGCTGACCATGCCGCATCCCTTCGACACCCACCCGCCCATCGCCGCGCGCCTCGACAATCTGGACGTGATGCTTGACGCCGCGCTGCTGCAGGCCGCCATGCGCGCCCCTTCTGAGCATGACCGGCACTGGTTCAACCAGCTCTGCGGGGCTCCTGCCACCAAGGCATAGCGAGACTTCACTTAATATTTCCCATTTGCAGGTGTATCGTATTCGCCCTTCATCGCCAGCCCCCTAGCCTGGCAGCTTGATTGCGCAGAACGCGAGGTACCCGCACCGATGTCCTTTACCCGTCGACAAATGCTCAAGGGCCTGACCGGCCTGGTTGTGGTTGGCCTGGGCGCCGGTGGCGCGGCGCGTTACTGGCTGGGCAAGGTCGAGGACGATAACGCCGGGCATGACTACGAACTGATCGCCGCACCGCTGGACGTCGAGCTGGTGCCGGGCTTCAAGACCGAGGCCTGGGCCTTCGGCCCTTCGGCGCCGGGTACCGAGCTGCGGGTGCGCCAGGGCACCTGGCTGCGGGTGCGCTTCATCAACCACCTGCCGGTGGAAACCACCATCCACTGGCACGGCATCCGCCTGCCGCTGGAAATGGACGGCGTGCCCTACGTGTCGCAGTTGCCGGTCAAGCCGGGCGAGTACTTCGATTACAGGTTCCGCGTGCCGGATGCCGGCAGCTTCTGGTACCACCCCCATGTCAGCAGTTCCGAAGAGCTTGGGCGGGGTCTGGTCGGTCCGCTGATTGTCGAGGAGCGCGAGCCGACCGGGTTCAGGCACGAACGCACCCTCAGCCTGAAGAACTGGCACGTCGACGAGCAGGGCGGCTGGCTGCCCTTCAGCATTCCCCGCGAGGCCGCACGCAACGGCACTGCCGGGCGACTGATCACCATCAATGGCCAGGCCGACGCGGTCACGGAGTTGCCGGCCGGGCAGGTGGTACGCGTGCGCGTGCTGAACCTGGACAACACCTGGACCTACCGCCTCAATCTCAAGGGCAACTGCGAAGCGAAAATCTATGCCCTCGACGGCAACCCGGTGACCCCACGGCCACTGGAGGACGAGTACTGGCTCGGCCCTGGCATGCGCATCTGCCTGGCCATCCGCATCCCCGAAGCGGGTGAGGAAGTTTCCCTGCGCGACGGTTTCGTGCGCCTGGGCACCTTGCGTTCGGTGGCCAGTACCGAAGCACCCGGCGAATGGCCCAAGGCACTGCCGGCAAACCCGATCGCCGAGCCGGACCTGGAGAATGCCGAGAAGCTCAACTTCAATTTCGAATGGGCGGCGAGTGTCTCGGTCGACAGTAATCCAGACAAACCGTCGAGCATGTGGCAGATCAACGGCCAGGCCTGGGACATCACCGACAAGACCTGCGCTGACCGGCCGATCGCCACGCTGAAGAAGGGCAAAAGCTACATCTTCGAGCTGAAGAACATGACCCAGTACCAGCACCCGGTGCATCTGCACGGCATGAGTTTCAAGGTGATCGGCTCCAATCGCCGGCAAATCCCCGAGCCTTACTTCACCGACACCTATCTGCTGGGCAAGAACGAACGTGCCCAGGTCGCGCTGGTGGCGGATAACCCAGGCACCTGGATGTTCCACTGCCATGTCATCGACCACATGGAAACCGGCCTGATGGCCGCGATCGCGGTGGTTTGATGCGTCCGCAGATCATCGACCGCAGCCGCGATCAGGAATTCATGCGCCTGGCACTGGCCCTGGCCGCCGAGGGCGCGGCCATGGGCGAGGTGCCGGTGGGCGCGGTGCTGGTGCAGCATGGGCAGGTGATCGGCCAGGGCTTCAACCGGCCGATCGTCGACAGCGACCCCAGCGCCCATGCCGAAATGGTCGCCATTCGCGCCGCCGCCAGGGCGGCCTGTAACTACCGGCTGCCGGGCAGCACGCTGTACGTGACCCTGGAGCCGTGCAGCATGTGCGCGGGGCTGATCGTGCATTCGCGGGTGGCCAGGGTGGTGTTCGGGGCGCTGGAGCCCAAGGCGGGCATCGTGCAGAGCCAGGGGCAGTTCTTCGGGCAGGGCTTTCTCAACCATCGCGTGATGGTGGAGGGCGGGGTGCTGGCGCAGGAGTGTGGGCAGATCCTGAGCGACTTTTTCAAGGCCCGCCGAGCCAAGGCGTAACCTTCACCGGCCTGTTCGAGTGCGCGCCCGCGAACAGGCCGGGGCAGCCTTACATCGGCGGAGACTGATCCGCCGGCTTGTCCTTGTTCACGCCGGGCACATGCAGGTTGCCTTCGGCCACCTGGCCTTCAAGCTGCGGCTGGGTCACCCAGGTGAGGATGTCGTAGTAACGGCGGATGTTGGCCACGAAGTGCACTGGCTCGCCACCGCGGGCATAACCATACTTGGTCTGCCGGTACCACTGCTTCTGCGACAGGCGCGGCAGCATCTTCTTCACGTCCAGCCACTTGTTCGGGTTGAGCTTCTCGCGCTTGGCCAGGGTGCGGGCGTCTTCCAGGTGGCCGGTGCCGATGTTGTAGGCGGCCAGGGCGAACCAGGTGCGGTCCGGTTCCTGGATGCTGTCGTCGAGTTCTTCCTTGATCTTCATGAAGTACTTGGCGCCACCCTGGATGCTCTGCTTCGGGTCCAGGCGGTTGGACACGCCCATGGCCTGGGCCGTGCGCTGGGTCAGCATCATCAGGCCGCGTACACCGGTCTTGGACGTGACTTCAGGCTGCCACATCGATTCCTGGTAGCCGATCGCGGCCAGCAGGCGCCAATCGACCTGTTCGACCTTGGCGTAGCTCTTGAAGTGTTTCTCGTACTTGGGCAGGCGTTGCTGCAGGTGCTGGGCGAAGGTGTAGGCGCCGACGTAGCCGAGCACGTCGACATGGCCGTAGTAACGGTCTTTCAGGCGCTGCAGGGTGCCGTTCTTCTGCGCCTTGTCGAGAAATTCGTTGATCTCGTTGAGCAAGCTGTTGTCATCGCCTGCCGCCACCGCCCAGCGCTGGTCGCGGGTGTCGCCCAGGTCGAAGGCGACTCGCACGTTGGGGAAGTACACCTGGTTCATCGCCAGCTCATTGGAATCGACCAGGGTCAGGTCGATCTGCCCTTCGTCGACCATGCGCAGCAGGTCGACCACTTCGACGGCGTCGGATTCTTCGTATTCCAGGCCCGGATACTGTTTTTTCAGTTCGGCCAGCTGGTCGGCGTGGCTGCTGCCCTTGAGCACCATGATCTTCTTGCCGACCAGGCCCTTGGCGTCGGTGGGGCGCGGGCGGCCGTTGCGGTAGATGACCTGCGGGGTCACTTCCAGGTAGGGGTGCGAGTACTTGACCTGGGCCTTGCGCCGGTCGCTGCTGACCAGGCCGGCAGCCGCCAGCACCGGGCCGGAGGGTTTGCCGAGCGAATCGTACAGTTCGTCGAGGTTGTCGGCGGTCTCGATCTGCAGTTTGACGCCGAGGTCGTCGGCGAAATGCTGGACCAGCTCGTACTCGAAGCCGGTTTCGCCGTTGCGATCCTGGAAGTAGGTGGCCGGGCTGTTGCGGGTAATGACGCGCAGCACGCCGTCCTCCTTCACGCGCTCGAGGGTGCTGGGTTTTTCAACGCAGGCACCAAGCAGCAGAAAGAGTCCGGTTGCGATTAGCCATCTGACGCAACGCTGGCGCAAAGCAGTGTGGGCGAACATAGGTTGCAGTATACGCAAAGGACCGGCACAGCCATATCTCGACAACGGTTAGCTTGTCTGGTAGCGGGTTGTGTGGTGGGGGTGAGGTAGGTGGGGATTGCATCAAGGCTACCAGGTGCTTGCCACAACATCTTCAGCGCTTTTGAGATCGAGCGCCGCCCGCGCGGCGCATCGCGACGCAAGGCCGCTCCCACATCTGTTTCGGGCCAGTGAGTCCTGTGGCAGAGGCGCGCGCACCCTTTGGTGCATGGCTCGATATCGTGTCGTACAAACAAGGGGCCGCGCGTCAATGGCTCAGGAATTATTGGCCCGAAACAGATGTGGGAGCGGCCTTGCGTCGCGATGCGCCGCGCGGGCGGCGCTCGATCTCACAGGCGCTGAATTACTCAAGGCTAACCCCTAGGAAATTTGACCCCGAAGTCCGGTTCCGCCGCCCGGCAGCCATGGCTTAGAGCGGGTGCCGAAAGCCATCGAATTAGGCTAGAATGCACGGCCTCTAAGCACACCCCTTCCTGAGGCTGTCCCGACGATGTTGATCCTGCGCGGCGCTCCTGCCCTTTCTGCCTTTCGCCACGGTAAATTACTCGAGCAACTGAGCCAGAAAGTCCCCGCTGTTACTGGTTTGTATGCCGAATTCGCCCACTTCGCCGACGTTGACGGCGAGCTGACCGCCGACCAGCAGCAGGTGCTGGGCCGTCTGCTCAAATACGGCCCGAGCGTGCCGGTACAGGAGCCGACCGGCCGCCTGTTCCTGGTCGTGCCGCGCCTGGGCACCATCTCGCCGTGGGCCAGCAAGGCCAGCGACATCGCCCACAATTGCGGCCTGCAGTCGATCCAGCGCCTGGAGCGCGGCATCGCCTACTACGTGGCTGGCGACCTGAGCGAGGCCGATGCCGGGCTGATCGCCGCCGAACTGCACGACCGCATGACCCAGCGCGTGCTGGCCAAGCTGGAGCAGGCAGCCGACCTGTTCAGCCACGCCCAGCCCAAGCCGATGACCTCGGTCGACATCCTCGGCGGTGGCCGCGCCGCCCTGGCCCAGGCCAACATCGACCTGGGCCTGGCCCTGGCCGAAGACGAGATCGACTACCTGGTCAACGCCTTCCAGGGCCTCAAGCGCAACCCGAACGACATCGAACTGATGATGTTCGCCCAGGCCAACTCCGAGCACTGCCGCCACAAGATCTTCAACGCCAGTTGGGACATCGACGGCCAGGCTCAGGAAAAGAGCCTGTTCGGCATGATCAAGAACACCTATCAGATGCACAACGAAGGCGTACTGTCGGCTTACAAGGACAACGCCTCGGTGATCGTCGGCAGTGTTGCCGGCCGTTTCTTCCCGAACCCTGAAACCCGCCAGTATGGTGCGGTGCAGGAGCCGGTGCACATCCTGATGAAGGTCGAGACGCACAACCACCCGACGGCCATCGCCCCGTTCTCCGGCGCTTCCACCGGTTCCGGCGGCGAGATCCGCGACGAAGGCGCGACCGGCCGTGGTGCCAAGCCAAAGGCCGGCCTGACCGGCTTCACCGTGTCCAACCTGCGCATCCCGGGCTTCGAACAGCCATGGGAGCAGGCCTACGGCAAGCCTGAGCGCATCGTCGACGCCCTCGACATCATGATCGAAGGCCCGCTGGGCGGCGCCGCGTTCAACAACGAATTCGGTCGCCCGGCCCTGACCGGCTACTTCCGTACCTTCGAGCAGGCCATCGACACCCCGCACGGCGAGGAAGTGCGCGGCTACCACAAGCCGATCATGCTTGCCGGCGGCATGGGCAACATCCGTGAAAGCCACGTACAGAAAGGCGAGATCACCGTCGGCGCCAAGCTGATCGTGCTCGGTGGCCCGGCCATGCTGATCGGCCTGGGTGGCGGCGCCGCCTCGTCGGTGGCCACCGGTGCCAGCTCGGCAGACCTGGACTTCGCCTCGGTGCAGCGCGAAAACCCTGAAATGGAGCGCCGTTGCCAGGAAGTCATCGACCGCTGCTGGCAACTGGGCGACAAGAACCCGATCGCCTTCATCCACGACGTGGGGGCCGGTGGCATTTCCAACGCCTTCCCTGAGCTGGTCAACGACGGTGGCCGCGGTGGCCGCTTCGAACTGCGCAACGTGCCCAACGACGAGCCGGGCATGGCCCCGCACGAAATCTGGAGCAACGAATCGCAAGAGCGTTATGTGCTGGCCGTCAGCGCTGTCGATTTCGAGCGCTTCCAGGCCATCTGCGAACGCGAGCGTTGCCCGTTTGCCGTGGTCGGTGAAGCGACCGAAGAGCAGCACCTGACCGTCACCGACAGCCACTTCGGCAACACCCCGGTGGACATGCCGCTCGACGTGCTGCTGGGCAAGCCGCCGCGCATGCACCGCTCGGTCACCCGCGAAGCCGAACTGGGCGATGATTTCGACCCGAGCCAGCTGGACCTGGACGCTGCCGTGCAGCGCGTGCTCAGCCACCCGGCCGTGGCCAGCAAGAGCTTCCTGATCACCATCGGCGACCGCACCATCACCGGCCTGGTTGCCCGCGACCAGATGGTCGGCCCCTGGCAGGTCCCGGTGGCCGACTGCGCTGTCACCGCCACCAGCTTCGACGTCTACACCGGCGAAGCCATGGCCATGGGCGAGCGCACGCCTCTGGCCCTGCTGGATGCCCCGGCTTCCGGCCGCATGGCAATCGGCGAGACCATCACCAACCTGGCTGCTGCGCGCATTGAAAAGCTGTCCGACATCAAACTGTCGGCCAACTGGATGTCCGCCGCTGGCCACCCAGGTGAAGACGCGCGCCTGTACGACACCGTCAAGGCTGTCGGCATGGAGCTGTGCCCCGAGCTGGGCATCACCATTCCGGTCGGCAAAGACTCGATGTCGATGAAGACCAAGTGGAGCGAAGAGGGCGTCGAGAAGAGCGTTACCTCGCCGATGTCGCTGATCATCACCGGCTTTGCCCCGGTTACCGACATTCGCCAGACCCTGACCCCGCAACTGCGCATGGACAAGGGCGAGACCGACCTGATCCTGATCGACCTGGGCCGCGGCAAGAACCGCATGGGCGCCTCGATCCTGGCCCAGACCTACGGCAAGATCGCTGCCCAGGCACCAGACGTCGACGACGCCGAGGACCTCAAGGCGTTCTTCGCCGTGATCCAGGGCCTGAACGCCGACGGCCACCTGCTGGCCTACCACGACCGCTCCGACGGCGGCCTGCTGACCACCGTGCTGGAAATGGCCTTCGCCGGCCATTGCGGCCTCGACCTGCAACTCGACCCGCTGACCGACAGCAAGGCCGATGTGGCCGCGATCCTCTTCAACGAAGAGCTGGGTGCGGTCATCCAGGTTCGCCAGGACGCGACCCCGGACGTGCTGGCGCAGTTCAGCGTTGCAGGCCTGGACGACTGCGTCGCCGTGATCGGCAAACCGATCAACAACGGTGAAGTGTCCATCAGCCTCAACGGCGAAGTGCTGTTCGACGACGACCGTCGCATGCTGCAGCGCCAGTGGGCCGAAACCAGCTACCAGATCCAGCGCCTGCGCGACAACGCCGACTGCGCCGACCAGGAATTCGACCTGCTGCTGGAAGAAGACAACCCTGGCCTGTCGGTCAAGCTGGGCTACGACGTCAACGACGACGTTGCCGCGCCCTACATCAAGAAGGGCGTGCGCCCGCAAGTGGCGATCCTGCGCGAGCAGGGCGTCAACGGCCAGGTCGAGATGGCTGCCGCCTTCGACCGCGCAGGCTTTGCTGCCATCGACGTGCACATGAGCGACATTCTTGCTGGCCGGGTCGACTTCGAAGCCTTCAAGGGCCTGGTCGCCTGCGGTGGTTTCTCCTACGGTGACGTGCTCGGTGCAGGTGAGGGCTGGGCCAAGTCGGCGCTGTTCAACAGCCGCGCCCGCGATGCCTTCCAGGCCTTCTTCGAGCGTAGCGACAGCTTCGCCCTGGGCGTGTGCAACGGTTGCCAGATGATGTCCAACCTGCACGAGCTGATCCCGGGCACCGAGCACTGGCCGCACTTCGTGCGCAACCGCTCGGAGCAGTTCGAGGCGCGCGTGGCCATGGTCGAGGTGCAGAAGTCCAACTCGATCTTCCTGCAGGGCATGGCCGGTTCGCGCATGCCGATCGCCATCGCTCACGGTGAAGGCCATGCCGAGTTCGCCAGCGAAGAGGCACTGCTGGCAGCCGACGTTTCCGGTTGCGTGGCCCTGCGCTACGTCGACAACCACGGCAAGGTCACCGAGGCCTACCCGGCCAACCCGAACGGCTCGCCGCGTGGTATCACCGGCCTGACCAACCGCGACGGCCGCGTGACCATCATGATGCCGCACCCGGAGCGTATGTTCCGCGCCGTGCAGAACTCCTGGCGCCCGGATGAGTGGCAGGAAGACGCCGCGCTGATGCGTATGTTCCGCAATGCGCGCGTGTGGGTGAACTAAGGCGTGTACAAGCTCGCCTTCTTCGTCCCGGCCAGCCACGTTGAAGTGGTCAAGGCCGCCGTGTTCGCCGCCGGTGGCGGGCGTATCGGCGGCTACGACCACTGCGCCTGGCAGACCTTGGGCCAGGGCCAGTTTCGCCCGTTGGACGGCAGCCAGCCGTTCCTCGGGCAGACCGGCCAGGTCGAGGTGGTCGAGGAGTGGAAGGTGGAGCTGGTGGTGGCCGACGACCTGATCACCCAGGTCGTCGCTGCCCTCAGGCAGAGCCATCCGTATGAAACGCCTGCCTATGAGGTCTGGCGGCTCGAACGCTTCTGAGAAGCCTGACGGTCAATCCCTTGGCGAATGCAATGTTCATCCAAGACCAAAGCCAAAGTTGCTAAGCACATCAGTGATGCCTTGCGGCAAGGGTTGATACGCTTGCAGCAGCGCGTTGGTGCGCTCAAGCTCTTCATTCCAGTTCTGCTTTTGCAGCGCCTGCAAGTCATCGTAACTGCTTGCCTTGCTGATACTTGCTCGGGCCTCTTCGCGGTCTTTTGCCTCCCAGGCGGCGACGATATCCTCATGCCAGTCATCTTGCCTGGGATGAATGAGGAAGCTGGTAGCCAGCGTTGCGGGGTCGCGATCGGTTTCCCCACTCCAATAGGCCTGCATGGAGACGCCCACCTGCTCTACCGCATACATGGCCATCAGCCCCGCCAATTCATGTAGCGGATGGCTAGCATGATCCTTGGCCAGCTGCGAATGCGAAGGATACAGCTCGGCGACTTCGTTAGGGTTGCTGCCGGATAGCGTCTGCGCAGTAGCGATATTGTCGGCTATCCACTCGAGCAACTGCCGCATGACACTGTTCATCGCATTGGTGAACAGTTTCGCAGGCAGATTCACTATCCAGGCTGCCGTTTGATAGCGCTTGAACGTTTCATCAGCGGCGGCTTTGTCACGGAACTCGAGATAGCCATTCATCAAAGTCCACGCTGTGTCCGCACCGTACTCTTTCAGAAGAATGTTCAAGACCTTCTCCGAATCGCTGCGATCGCCAGGCTTTATCAACTTGAAATCGATATCTTCGACAGAGAACAGCAGCTTGCCGAGCGGCCCGGCAATGCTGGCGATGATGTCGAGCCCGCTGAACGTACCGGTAATGATGGCAAGACCATGCTGGCCGCGCTGCAGTGTCCAGGGCAGCACGCTGTCGTGGCCGCGCTGGTGCAGGCAGAGCTCGACGAAGTTCGAGTGGGCAAAGTAGTCTTCCAGCACATGCAGTGCTTCGCCGAAATAGCGCCTGCCCAGTGGTGTGTTCCCTGCCTGCATGGCGTCGATGAGCCTGCGGTACATATAGTCCCGCGAATTGTCGATGTAGCGTGCCATCGAACGCTCGGTATCGATGGACAAGAGCGGGTCGCCTGGGTACACCGCAGCTTCGAAATCGCTGTCGATGGTCCTTGGGTCTGCTTTGTCTTCGGCCAGCAGCGGATTGTCGATATGCTCGGAGGGGCGATAGACGCCCAGCATGGCGGTGGTCACGGTGTAGGTTTGTCGATCTTCGGCCGTGCTCTGCAAATCATTGAATTCTTCCAGTGCCAGCAGATCGACAATTTGCGTCAGGACAGGGCGCGGAAGTTTGGGAAACTCAATAGGGGCGGTCGGCTTGCGTACGAGCTTCGGGTCCAGCAGCTGGGAGTAGTCTCGTAGCCAGTTGCCAAAGTAGATGCTGCGAATCTGCTCTTCGGTAAAGTTCGCGGTGGCCAGCCCCTTGGCGATTGCCCCATGCGTGTATGCCCCGTCGTGACCTTTGCCGGCCTCGAACTTTTCGGGGGTGGGCAATGTTTCGCCTTCGGCTTCGAATGGCATCAAGGTCAGGTCATGCTGGCGGTCGCCTGAGTCGAACGTGGCGAAGAGGGTGCCATTTGCCACAATGGGCGTGCAGAACGTGATCATCGCGGCGTAGCTTACGCCGATGTCCATGGCGCTTTGCGCCGCACTGGCCGCGCCTTGACGCAAGGTACTGTGCAAATAGACGCCGAAGGCCTGAAGCATCGCACTGAACAGGTTCGAATTCGCCGCCGCCTCGCTCAGAGCCTGCTCGACGGCAGAGGGCTTTACGGCGATTGAGTGACTGGCCTCGTCGAACGTAGCCAGGCTGGCAATCCGCTCGTCAAGGCGATAAGGCGGATTGGGCACAGTATCTGCGCGCAGGTTGTCATAAAGCTCAACATAGGCAGCCACGGGTACGTCGGTGCCGAATACTGACATGAGCATGTGCAGGAACAGCACTTTATCTGTGCTGCGCGCGAAACTGGCCAACTGCTGCAGTGCAAAGGTGCTGCTTAACGTGGACGGCGCAGCTGCTCCAGAGGTGTGTTCGGTATGTAGTGCCATGGTGGGTTTCCTGTTTTTCAAAGGCGCTACAGACTGAGCATTCTCGATAGATGAAGCGATCCGGCAGCGCCTCCCTCAGGTACTGCCGGTACGTCTGGATGCTCTTCCCTCACCTGCACCAGGCTTGTGGCTGGCCGCTGCCGTTGCCAGCAGTCCGGCTTCGAACAACAGCCACATTGGCACCGCCAGCAGGGTCTGCGAGAACACGTCCGGTGGGGTGAGGATCATCCCCACCACGAAGCAGCCTACGATCACGTAGGGCCGGCTGCGCCGCAGCGTCGGTACATCGGCAAGCCCGGCCCAGACCACGATGAAAGTCGCCACCGGGATCTCGAAGGCCAGGCCGAACGCCAGAAACAGCGCCATGATGAAATCCAGGTACTGACTGATGTCGGTCATCATCGCCACACCGTCAGGCGTCACGCTGGCAAAGAAACCGAACATCATCGGGAATACCAGGTAGAACGCGAACGCCATGCCGGCATAGAACAGCACGATGCTCGACACCAGCAACGGCAGGGCAATGCGTCGCTCACGCCGGTACAGGCCGGGGGCGATGAACCCCCAGGCCTGATGCAGCAACAGCGGCATGGCGACGAACAGCGCGCACATTGCCGTCAGCTTGAACGGCGTGAGGAACGGCGAGGTGACGCTGGTCGCGATCATGCTGGCGCCTTGCGGAAGAAAGCGGCGCAGTGGTTCGGAAATCAGGGTGTACAGCGGCTGGGCCAAGGGGAACAGCCCGGCGAATACCACCGCCAGCAGCAACAGGCAGCGCATCAGGCGCTTGCGCAAGTCGCGCAGGTGGGCGGTCAATGGCATGCGAGCGGCCGGGTCAATGGCAATGCTCATGAGCTGATCTCCCGGGCGGTTGGCGGGGGAACGGTGTCGCTGGCCGGCTCCGCCTCGAGGCTGATGCCCTGGCGGATTTCCTGCTCCAGGCGCTGCAAGGGCGCGCTGTCTAGGTCGGGCATGTCGATCTCGCGTTCCAGCTGCGCACGCAAACCGTTCATGGCCCGGCGCGCCTGGCCAAGGCTACGGCCCAAGGTACGCGCTGCAACCGGCAGGCGTTCCGGGCCCAGCACCAGCAGTGCGACGATGCCTACCAGCAAGAGTTCGCTGAAACCTGCCTCGAACATCAGGCCTGGCGATCCGCTTGCTGCTGTTGCGCGGCCTGAGCGGTCAGCGGTGGCTGCTGTTGTACCTGAGCAGGAGCATCGACGTCATGATCGCCGCCCATGGATTTGCGAAAGCCCTGGATCGCCTCGCCGACATCGCTGCCCAGCCCCTTCAGGCGCTTGGTGCCAAACAGCAGAAACACGATCAGCAGTACGATCACCAGTTGCCAGATTCCGATGCCACCCATTTCGACCACTCCTGTAAGGTCATGAAAAAGAAGGCCAATCCTGCCGCGTGCAGATGACACCGAGATGACTGCAAGGCCGTTGCAACCTGGCTGCAACACCTGGCGTGTTGACTGGCACCCTCATCGACGAAAAGGATGCGCGCGGATGTACGGCAAGCGACAGCAGGGCGCGGCACTGCTGATGGTGCTGGTGGTGCTGGCCATGCTCGCCGCCGGCATGGCCTGGCTGGTGGAGGATGGCCGGCGGCAGGTGGACGAGGTGCAATTGTTGCGTCAGCGCGTGCAGGTACGCGCCATGGAGCAGGCCGGCCTGGCCTATGCCGAGCAGGCCCTGCGTGACCCTGCCTGGCGGCTCAGCCCGTTGTTCTGGCAGGCCTTGCGCGGGCAACCGCTGAAGTACGATTTTGGCGCCGGGCAGGCGCAGTTGCGCGTGCGTGACCAGCACACCTGCTTCAACGTGAATGCGCTGCTGGGGGCAGATGGCGCGCGCGCCGAGCGCCAGCTCAAGCACTTGCTGGGCAATGACATGGCCGCCGAGCGCCTGGTGGATGCCTTGGCCGACTGGCTCGACGGTGACAGCGATGCCCGCCTGCAAGGCGCCGAAAGCGCCCTGTACCTGCGCCAGCAGCCCCCGCGCCTGGCGGCCAACCAGCCGATGCTCGATACCAGCGAGCTGAACCTGCTGCTGGAGCCGGACGCTTCCCGCCAGCGCCGCTACCCGATGCTGTGCGCCTTGCCGCAGACCACTGGCTGGCGCCTGAATGCCAATGCCCTGGGATTGGATCAACTGCCATTGCTCGATGCGCTGTACGAAGGGCGTTACCCGCGTTCCTTGCTCAGCCGCATCATCAGCGGTCGGCCGGCATCGGGATATGAGGATGCCTCGGCGTTGCGCCAGGCGCTGGGCGCGGTGGATGACGAGACGTTCGAACGGTTGAGCGAGGGATTGCTGCTCAACAGCGGGCATTACCTGTTGCAGCTGTCGTTCGAAGAGCAGGGCAGGGTGATGCGCAGTGAGTTTCAGCTGGAGGCGTTGGGCGTGGTGCAGTGGCATGCGCGGGTGCCGGCGCAACAGGTGCGGGTGCGCAGCCGGGAACCGGTGTTGTGGTGATGCTCGAAGTTGCCGGGGCTGCGAAGTAGCCCCGTGCGCAGATCGATCAGGCGGTACCAATCTCCCCGCCATCAATCCGCTGGATCACCACCGTCGAAGCCCGTGGTCTAACCTTGGCTCCGGCCGGGGTCGCATCGGTCGCCTTGTCGGTATACGGCCAGTTGTCCGGGTGCTGGATGTTGATGAACAGAGTCTTGTTGTCCGGGGTGAAGGTAATGCCCGTCACCTCGCAACCGTTCGGCCCGACGAAGAAGCGGCGCAGGGCCGTCTGGTTCTGGGCATTGACCGGCACCTGCTTGCCGCTGGCATCGACCAGGTCGGTGGGGATCACCGCCAGCAGCTGGTCGTTGGTGTAGTCGGTGAGGGTGGTCTCGCCATTGTCCGTCTCGAACCACAGCACCCCACGGCTATCGAAGCTCATGCCGTCGGGGCTGGCGAACTGGTTCAGCTCGGTCAGGCCCGAGCGGTTGATGTCGGCCGTGCCGGCCGCGTTGGCACCGAACACGAAGATGTCCCAGGTGAAGCTCAGCTGGTCGTCGCTGTCGTGCCAGCGGATGATATGGCCATGGCGGTTCGGGCCGCGCGGGTTGGCGGCATCGACCTTGTCGGCGGTGCGCGCGCTGTTGTTGGTCAGGGTCAGGTAGACATCGCCGTTGAGCGGGTTGACCGTGGTCCACTCCGGGCGGTCCATCGGCGTGGCGCCCACGGCATCGGCAGCACCACGGGTGTTGAGGATGATGCCGGCGAGGTCTCCGTACAGCGCGCCGAGGGTGCTGCCAGCGGAGGTGGCGGTGTTCACGTCCAGCAACAGCCATACGCCGGTGCCGTCGGCATTGAAGCGGGCCACGTACAGCTTGCCCTGGTCCAGGTACTTGGCCCCAGTGGCCAGGCGGTCGGCCGGGTTGGCGTCGGCGGCATCCCACACGGCGGTGGACACCCACTTGTACAGGTACTCGTTGTTCGAGTCGTCACCCATGTACCACACCAGCGGCTTGCCAGCGACCGGCAGGCCAGGGGCGCAGCCTTCGTGGCGGAAGCGGCCCAGTGCGGTGCGCTTGGTGGCCAGTGTGCTGCTGTTGTACGGGTCGATTTCGACGATGTAACCGTAGGTGCTGGCTTCGTTGCGGTAGTCGTCGGTGGCGCTGGCGCCCTTGACGGTGACGTCGAAACGGGCGAATTCATCGGCCACTTCGCTGCTGTCACCGGCAGCGCTTTCCCACTTGTACTGGCCGCTGGAGGTGCCCACGCCGATGCGGCGCTGGTCTTCTGGGCGGGTGCCCTTGTTGACGAAGATGCCCGGCCAGTTCTCTTCGCAGGTCAGGTAGGTGCCCCACGGGGTGTAGCCATTGCCGCAGTTGTTGTTGGTGCCGCGGCAATGGGTGCCATCGGCCGAGTACTTGGTCTTGACGTGGTCGGTGCCACGCAGCGGCCCGCTCAGTTCCATGCGCGAAGCGGTGGTGAAGCGGCGGTTGAGCGGGTCGTTGTCGACCACCTGCCAACGGCCGTTGACCTTCTGCAGGCGTACCACGCCAGCACCGTGGGCGTTGATTTCCTTGCGCACTTCTTCGGCCGGTCGCTTGCCACTGGCATCGGTAGTCGGGCCGTTGGGGTGCAGCGCCGCGGTGTCGATGTACTCGAAGTTGATCGCCAGCAGGCCGTCTTCGGAGCTGCCATTGATCGGGAAGAAGTGCATGCCGTCATGGTGCATGCCCATGGCATTGGCCTGGTCGGTCGACGTGTTGCTGCCGTCCGCTTTCCACGGGTTGGCGTTGCTGTTCAGCGGCGTGCCCCAAGGCGCCAGCACATAGGCGCTGTAACCGGCGGCGACGACGCAGGCGTCGGTGCGCGAGCCGGCGATGGACTGGAAGCCCAGCGCCA
Source organism: Pseudomonas vlassakiae (assembly GCF_014269035.2). GTDB lineage: Bacteria > Pseudomonadota > Gammaproteobacteria > Pseudomonadales > Pseudomonadaceae > Aquipseudomonas > Aquipseudomonas vlassakiae. The sequence goes on along the minus strand of NZ_JABWRP020000011.1, from coordinate 11,447 downwards.
GTTTCGGGACTTCCGGTTCGGTCGGGTCGGTCACCGGCGGTTGCGGCGCCGGGGCGTCATCAGAGCCGCCGCCACTGTCGAAGCAGCCGGTCAGGCCGGTACCGGCAATCATGGCGATGGCGGCGCCCAGGCTGCCGCGCATCACGCTGCGACGGCTCAGGTAAGCGTCCATCACGCTGGCCATTGGCAGGTTGCCGCTCTGGTTGCGGTCCAGGTTATCGCCGGTATCTCGACTCATCAGGGTGTCCTTGTAGTGGCTGAGTTGGAGAAAACCGCGACTTTAGGGCGCTATTGTGATGATTCATTGGCAAAAATATTAACGGGTTTTTAAAACTGTAAGTTCTTATTACAAATCAAGTCAGATCAATCTGGAATGATCGTCGGATTTCTGACATTAAACTGTCATGCCAACGCCGCAACATCCGGAGCCCTACAGGAACTCGGATAAGGACGGCGGGCTCGATGGCAAGCAGTGTGTATAGGCGCGAAGTGATCAGCTGGATGGGTATCGGTGCGCTGGCACCGCTGCTCGGCGCCTGTTCCGCATTGCCAGGCCAACGTGGCGGCAGCGCCAGTGTGGATCTGTTGTACGTCGCTGACACCCTCGATGCGCGCCAGCCCGGTCTGCCGGTCGTGCCAGCCACGCGCCTGGGCCCGGTCAGCCAGCTGGGCCGGGCACCGTGGATGACCGGTGCCAGTGCCAGCCTGGCTCATCCGCAACTGGCACCCTTGCTCGATGCGAACCAGGTGGCGGGCGCAACGCTTGGTGGCTATGCAGTGCTGGGTGCGCTACTGGAGCAATTGCGCAACGAAGCCGGGCCCGGCAACAGCCTGACCCTGGAGAACGGCCAGGGCTGGAACGGTAGCGGTCTGGCCTACCTCACACAGGGCGAAAGCGGCGTGCAGGGCAGTCAGTTGCTGGGCAGCGAGGCGCGGGTCAGCAGCGATGAACGCGTGCTCTGGCCCCAGCGCAGCGCGGCGCTCTACCGCCAGTCTGGCGCTGTCACCCTTGCTGCCGGGTTGGCACACGAGCAACGCAAATCGTTGGGCCTGGAGCCTCTGCAGGTGTTCGAGCGCGGCGGTGCCCGGATCGCCGTGGTCGGTGTCACCGACCCTTATGCACAAGACCAGAAGGGCTCGCTCAAACAGTGGTACCAGTCACTGCTGCCGACCTTCGAGCAGGCGCGGCGCGAGGCCGACCTGGTGGTGGCGATGGCCGATGTCGGCACCGGGCCAGGCCTTTGGCTGGCCGAGCGACTGGTCGAAGCCGATGTACTGCTCTGTGCCCGTGGCCAAGACCTGTGGCCGGTACCGGTTCAAGCCACCCAGGCCAGTGGCCGTCGGGTGCCGGTGCTATTTGCCGGCTGCCGTGGTAGTGGTGCATTCCGTCTGCGTTGCCAGCAGGTCGCTGGGCAATGGCAGTTCGACGGGCAGTTCTTCCCGGCCTTTGAGCGCTACCTGTCGCCTGCTGCGCAGATGCGCGCCAGCCAGTTGCAGGGAGAACTGCGCCAGCAACGGGCCGGCCACGCGGCGTGGCTCGACCAGCCACTGGCGCGTGCGCCCCAGGCCTTGTGGCGGCGGGATACCCGTGGCGGTAGCTGGGACCGCCTGCTGCACCAAGCCTTGGCCGATGACAGCAGCCTGCCGGTGCTGCTGCCGGGCCTGCGCTACGACTACCCCCTGGCGGCAGGCGAGGCGATCACCCGCGAGCACCTGATCAGCCTGACCGGTGGCTACCCGGCTCCCGTCGTCGAGGCCCCGGCCCGGCAAGTTGAACAAGTGCTGGAGAACGCGGCCGAGCAACTGTTCGGCGACCCATTGCTGCTCGACAACAGCCAGGACCTGCCGCGTTGGCAGGGCCAGGCCTGGCGTGTCAGTTACAGCCCGCAAGGCAAGCGCGTGAGCGGTATCGACGCGGTGCAGGGCTTGTGCCGCACCTTTGGCCTGCAATTCGAAGCCCGGGCGGGCGAGCCGCTGTGGCAGCGGGTCGAGGCCTGGCTGGCGCGGCAAAAGACCGATTGGCAACTGGCGTCGTTGCCATTGCCCGAGGTGCGCTACGTGCAGGGTCACCCAGGCTGGCACCCGCGGCAGGCCGTTTCGTGAGCCGGGCTTCACGCCTGATGACTGGCGGCCTGCTGACCCTGGCCGGCTGGCTGGCCGCCCAGTGCGTGTTGCAACTGAGCCGCCAGCCGCAACCGGCCAGCCCGGCGCAGGTCGCCACCACTCCGCTACCTGGCCTGCTGATCGGTCACTGGCGGCCAACGGTCGATGACGGCGCGATTGCCATCACCCGCCTGCCGTTGCAGTACCTCGGCGGCCTCAAGGCCCAGCCGTGGTCGGCCAGCGTGGTGGTGCTGCGCTATGGCCAGCAGGTTCGCACCCTCGGCCGCGGTCAACGCCTGGCGCCGGGCATCGTATTGCAGGACATCGATGCCGATGGCCTGATTTTCGACAACCAGGGGCGGCGCGAACGCCTGCCCTGGCCGCCACGCCCTGCCGTGACCGGCTTCAAGCGGCAAGGATGAATGATGTTTGCCAGATACTGCGTGGCCGCAGCCTTGAGCCTGGGCCTGTCTCTCGCCTGGGCGCAAGAGCCGGACACCTTCGATGAAAACGGCACACCGCTGTACGAGGTGAACTTCGTCGACACCGAACTGGGCGAGTTCATCGACAGCGTGTCGCGCATCACCGGCACCACCTTCATCGTCGACCCGCGGGTCAAGGGCAAGGTCACCGTGCGCACCGTCGACCGCCACGACGCCGATGCCATCTACGACATTTTCCTCGCCCAGTTGCGTGCCCAGGGCTATGCGGCTGTCGACCTGCCCAACGGCAGCGTCAAGATTGTCCCCGACCAGGCCGCGCGCCTGGAGCCGGTGCCGGTCGAACCCGCTGGCAAACCGAGCGCAGGCAGCGACGGCGTGGCCACCCGGGTGTTCAATGTGCGCAATGCCGCCAGCGAGCAGATGCTCGGCATCCTCAAGCCGCTGATCGACGCCAGGGTCGGGGTGATCACGCCGTATCCGGCAGCCAACCTGTTGGTGGTCACCGACTGGCGCAGCAACCTCGAACGCATCGACAGCCTGCTGCGCCAGCTCGACCAGGTGAGCGACGAGCCGCTACAGGTGATGCCATTGCGCCACGCCAGCGCTGCCGACACCGCGCAGCTGCTCACCCGCCTGCTGGCCCGCGAACAGGGCGCCGACAGCACCCAGGTGGTCGCCGACCCGCGCAGCAATGCCTTGCTGGTCCGTGGCAGCACCGACCGGGTGCGGGCATTGCTCGGCCAGCTCGACCGCCCCAGCGACAACCAGCACAGCAGCAACACCCAGGTCATGTACCTGCGCCATGCCAACGCCGCGGAAGTGGTCAAGGTGCTGCGTGGCCTCAGCCAGGAAGGCGCGGTGCCCGGCGAAGCGGCGGGCGAAGGGGAGGGCAAGGCGCGGCCGGTGATGGCGGCTGCCAGCGACTCGGGCATCCGCCTGGAATACGAAGAGGGCACCAACGCTGTGGTCATGGTCGGCCCCGACAGTGAACTGGCGGCCTACCGCTCGATCGTCGAACAGCTGGACATCCGCCGTGCCCAGGTGGTGGTCGAGGCGATCATCGCCGAGGTGTCCGATATACAGGCCCAGGAACTGGGCGTGCAGTGGTTGTTCGCCGATGAGAAGTTCGGCGCCGGCATCGTCAACTTTGGCAGCAACGGCGTGAACATCGCCAACATCGCAGGTGCGGCGGCCAGTGGTGACAACGAGGCACTCGGCGAGCTGCTGTCCTCCACTACGGGCGCCACGGCCGGCTTCGGTCACATCGGCGGCGGTTTCAACTTCGCCATGCTGATCAACGCACTCAAGGGCAAGAGCGGCTTCAACCTGCTGTCGACGCCAACCCTGCTCACACTGGACAACGCCGAGGCATCGATCCTGGTGGGCCAGGAGGTGCCGTTCGTGACCGGCTCGGTGACCCAGAACAACACCAACCCCTACCAGACCATCGAGCGCAAGGAAGTGGGGGTGAAGCTGCGCATCAAGCCACAGATCAACGTCGACAACAGCGTGCGCCTGGACATCGTTCAGGAAGTTTCTTCGATCGCCGAATCCCGCGCTGCGAGCGACGTGATCACCAACAAGCGCGAGATCAAGACCAAGGTCATGGTCGAGGACAATGGCCTGGTCATCCTCGGCGGCCTGATCAGCGACGAGCTCAGCACCAGTGACCAGCGCGTGCCGTTGCTCGGTGACATTCCTTACCTGGGCCGGCTGTTCCGTTCCGACGCGAGCAAGAACACCAAGCAGAACCTGATGGTGTTCATCCGCCCACGCATCCTGCGCGACGGGCCGAGCCTGGCGAGCCTCAGTGAAGGCAAGTACCGCACCCTGCAGCAAACCACGCCGCTGCAGTTGCCCGAACTGGCCGAGGGCACCCCGTTGTTGCAGGTGTTCCCCGCCAGCCGCGCACGCCTCGAAGGCGGTAACTGGTGATGCTGCCGTATCGCCTGGCCCGCCAGGCCGGGCTGGCCATGGCGCCGGCCGAGCAAGGCTGGCGTCTGTGGCTGCGTCGCGACGCCGACAGCGACCAGTTGCAGGAACTGCTGCGCGTGCATGGTCGGCCCCTGGCGCTGGAGTACCTGGAGCCTGCGGCGTTCGATGAGCGCCTTGGCCAGCTTTATGAGGCTGGCGCTGGCGCGACCGAAGCGCTGATCGAAGGCATTGGCGAACAGGTCGACCTGGACAGCCTGATGAGCGAAATGCCGCGCATCGAAGACCTGCTCGAAAGCGACGACGAAGCCCCGGTGATCCGCCTGATCAACGGCCTGTTCGGCCAGGCGCTGCGCCTGCGTGCCTCGGACATCCATATCGAAACCTTCGAGCAGAGCCTGGTGGTGCGCCTGCGCGTCGACGGCCACTTGCGTGAGGTGCTGCGCCCGCCGCGGGCGCTGTCGGCGATGCTGGTGTCGCGGATCAAGGTCATGGCCCGGCTGGACATTGCCGAAAAGCGCCAGCCCCAGGATGGCCGCATCACCTTGCGCGCGGCCGGCCGGGAGGTGGATGTGCGAGTGTCGACGTTGCCCGGTATTCATGGCGAGCGCGTGGTGATGCGGGTGCTAGACAAACAGGCCAGCCTGCTGGCGCTTGCCAACCTCGGTATGCCCGCCGCCGTGTTGCAAGGCCTGCGCAGTTGCCTGGCGCGGCCAAACGGTATCGTCCTGTCCACCGGCCCGACCGGTTCGGGCAAGACCACCACGCTGTACGCCAGCCTCAACAGCCTCAATGACGGCAGCCGTAACATCCTCACCGTCGAAGACCCGGTCGAGTACGCCATCGCCGGCATCGGCCAGACCGCCATCAACCCACGCGCCGGGCTGACCTTCGCCAGCGGCCTGCGCGCCATCCTGCGCCAGGACCCGGACGTGATCATGCTCGGTGAAATTCGCGACCAGGAGACCGCGCAGATCGCCGCGCAAGCCAGCCTCACTGGCCACCTGGTGTTGTCGACGCTGCACACCAACAGCGCGGTTGGCGCCGTCACCCGCCTGCGCGACATGGGCATCGAACCCTTCCTGATCGCCTCGTGCCTGCGCGGCGTATTGGCCCAGCGCCTGGTCAGGCGCCTGTGCCAGTGCGCCGTCGCGCAGCCATTGCAACCGGCCGAGCGCGCCCTGTGGCCGGAGCTGGCGGCGCTGCACAGTAGCTATCACGCGGTCGGTTGTGAGCGATGCCAGGGCAGTGGCTATGTCGGCCGCCTGGGGCTCTACGAATTCATCGAACTGGACGCCGGCCTGGTCGGCCTGCTGTACGAAGGCGCGAGCGAACTGGCCATGCAGGACTACCTGGCGGAACGCCGGCAAAGCCTGGTGGCGATGGCCAGCGACTGCCTGGCCCGCGGCGAAACCAGCCTGGCCGAAGTGCTGCGCGTGGTACAGGGCTGACCCATGCCGACCTTCCGCTACCAGGCCGTCGACCTCGCCGGCAAGACCCACAAGGCCAGCCTGCAGGCTGACAGCGAACGCCATGCGCGCCAGTTGCTGCGCGAGCAAGGCTTGTTCCCGCGCCAGCTCCAACGCCATGAGGCCGGCAGCCGGCAACCGCGCCGTCAGCGCCTGAGCCGTGCGCAGTTGTGCGAGCTGACGCGCCAGTTGGCGACGCTGACCGGCGCGGGTATCCCCCTGGTCGATGCCCTGGCCACGCTGGAACGGCAGCTGCGCGAACCGGCCCTGCATGCCGTGCTGGTGGCCCTGCGCGGCTCGCTCGCCGAAGGCCTTGGTCTGGCTCGCAGCCTCGCCCGGCAAGGTGCGCCATTCACTGGTTTGTACTGCGCGCTGGTCGAGGCCGGCGAGCGCTCCGGGCGCCTGGCCCAGGTGCTGACTCGCCTGGCCGATCACCTCGAACAGGTACAACGCCAGCAGCACAAAGCGCGCACTGCACTGATCTACCCCTGCGTGCTGATGGGCGTGTCGCTGGCGGTGGTGGTTGGCCTGATGACCTTCGTCGTGCCCAAGCTCACCGAACAGTTCGCCCACGCGGGCCAAAGCCTGCCGTTGATCACTTCGCTGCTGATCGGCCTGAGCCAGGGCCTGGTGCATGCCGGCCCGTGGTTATTGGGGCTGGCGCTGCTTTCCGGTGTGCTGGGCAGCTGGCTGCTGCGCAAGCCGCACTGGTGCCTGCGCCGTGATGAACTGCTGCTACGCCTGCCGCGTCTCGGCGTGTTGCTGCAGGTGCTGGAAAGCGCCCGCCTGGCACGCAGCCTGGCGATCCTCTGCAGCAGTGGCGTGGCCCTGCTCGAAGCCCTGCAGGTGGCCACCGAGACCGTCGGCAACCGGCGCATTCGCCAGGCCATGGAGCAGGTGCGCCAGCACGTGCAGGGCGGCACCAGCCTGCATCGCGCCCTGGATGCCAGTCAGCAGTTTCCGCCACTGCTGGTGAACATGGTCGGCAGCGGTGAGGCCAGCGGCACCCTGGCCGACATGCTCGAACGCGTGGCCGACGACCAGGAGCGCGGCTTCGCCCGCCAGGTGGACACCGCGATGGCGCTTTTCGAACCCCTGATGATCCTGGTGATGGGCGCCGTGGTGCTGTTCATCGTGCTGGCGGTGCTGCTACCGATCATGCAACTCAACCAGGGCCTGCAACTGTGAACACAAGGAGCATTTCCATGCAGCATCGACGCAAACGCCAGCGCGGCTTCACCCTGATGGAGATCATGGTGGTGATCTTCATCATCGGCCTGCTGATCGCCGTGGTCGCGCCCAGCGTGCTGGGCAACCAGGACAAGGCCATGAAACAGAAGGTCATGGCCGACCTGGCGACCCTGGAGCAGGCGCTGGACATGTATCGCCTGGACAACCTGCGCTTCCCCAGCAACGAACAGGGCCTGGCCGCCCTGGTAAAGAAGCCGACCCAGGAACCGCTGCCACGCAGCTGGCGTAGCGACGGCTACGTGCGTCGCCTGCCGGAAGACCCTTGGGGCACCCCGTACCAGTACCGCATGCCCGGTGAACATGGGCGGGTCGATGTGTATTCGCTGGGTGCCGATGGCGTGCCCGGTGGCGAAGGCCAGGATGCCGACCTGGGCAACTGGGCGCTCTGACGCATGCCAGGCCAGCGCGGCTTCAGCTTGCTCGAATTGCTTGTGGTACTGGCCATCGCAGGGCTTATGACCAGCATGGCGGTGGCCTGGCTCGACAGCAGCAAGTCCGGCGTCGATCAGGCCCTGCAGCGCCTGGCCATTGAAACCCGCATCCAGGCCGCGCTGGCCCGGCACGCCGGGCAGCTGCGCGGATTGCGCTGGACTGGCCAGCGGCCTGAGTTCGTGCGCCGTGACGGCGATGGCTGGGTGGTCGAGGCAGGCGCCCCGGCTGACTGGCCAAAGGGCCTGCGCCCGGATTGGCCGGCCAGCGCCCAGCCGCGTGTGCTGTTCACCCCGCAGGGCTGGGCGCAGCCGGGTTCGGTGAGCTGGCGCTGGGCCGGCGGCAGCCAGCGTTGGGAGTGGGGCCGCGACGGCCAGTTGCACGTGGCGATGGCGCCATGACGCGCAGGCAGCGCGGGTTCACCTTGCTGGAAGTGACCGTGGCCCTGGCGATCGCCGCGGTGCTGGCGGTCATCACCAGCCAGGTGTTGCGCCAGCGCCTGGCGGTGCAGGACAACGTGCAGCAGCATCGTCTGGGCGTGCTGTGTGCGCGCGAGCTGCAGGCGCGCTTCACCGTCGAGCAATACTGGCCGGCCAGCAACCAGGTCGAGGGTGTGCTCAGCCAGGGTGGCCAGGCCTGCCATTGGCAGATGCAGCTGCGCCGTACCGGTGTGCGTGATCTGCGCCGTGGCGAATTGCAGTTGTATGCCGACCGCGACCAGCGCCTGCCACTCGGGCAATACACCGTTTTTCTGGAGCAGCCATGAAGCGGCGCCAGGCAGGGTTGACCCTGATCGAACTGATGGTGGCCATGGCCCTGACCGCGCTGCTCGGGGTCATGCTGTCGGCGTTGGTCAATGGCTGGCTCAAGGTGCGCGAGCGGCTGCAGGTGAACACCCAGGAAACCAGCGTGCTGGAGTTCTGCCTGGCCCTGGAGCGGCGCTTCGACAGCCCGGTGCTGCGCCGTCTGTACGAACAGCGCCTGCCCCTGGCCAGCCGCTGGCTCGACTGGCAGGCCGACCGCCAGCAGTTGCTGTGGGTGGCTGCCGCCGCCTTGCCCGAGGCCGAGGGCGGTTCGCGCCTGCAACGCCAGCGCCTGCGCTTCGATGCGCGTGAGCAACGCCTGCTGCTGGAAAGCTCGGCCGAGCTCTACGCCGCCAGCGAGCCGCACTGGGAATTGCGCGAGCAACTGCCGCAGGTCAGCGCGATCAACGTGCTTTACCACCAGGGTGGCCGCTGGCTGCCCTGGCCCTCCGATCAACCCGCGCACCCCGGCCGTGGCGTGCGCCTGGAATTGCAGCGTGATGGAGCACCGTATGTCTGCACCTTTGTTCTGCCCTGGGGGCGCTCATGAAGTTTGAATGGCGCAAATCTGCGACAGCGCGACCGTGGTTGTTGCTGCGCCCGGGCGAGGTCTGGGACTGGCTGCTCGTCGAAGCGGCTGGCGCCCATCGCCAAGGGCAGGGCAAGCCCCCGCTGGACCTGCAGGCACGGGTGGCGCTGATCGTCCCCGGCGAATGCTGCAGCCTGTTTCAGCTGGCGGCGCCACCGGGTCTGAAGCGCGACGAGTGGCCGCTGTTGCTGGAAGACCGCTTGCTGCAGAGCCCGGATGAGATCCTGTGTGCCTGCCTGTCGCGTCAGGCGGGGCAATTGCGCTTGGTGGCGGTGGAGCGGCAATTGCTGGAGCCGTGGCGTGAGCAATGTGCCGAATGGGGGCTGCAAGTGGAAAGCTGCTGGGCCGAGTTCCAGTTGCTGCCAGCACCCGAGCCGGGCAGTGCATGGCAGTGGCAGTGCACGCCGGAATTAGTGCTGTGCAAAGGGCTGGTGGAGGACGGGCCGGAGCAGTGGTTGGCCTGGCCCATTGCCTTGGGCGATCTGCCTCAGCAACCTTGGTCGGGTCTGTCCCAGAGGGTTATGTCCGGTATCTGGCCAACTGCCTTGGCACCGCTCGACAACCTGCCCAGCCTGCTCGATCAACCCTGTCGGCCGCGCTCGCTGCCGTGCGTGGCGCGGCCGCAGCTGCGCCTGCTTGCGGCGTGCCTGGTGTTGGCCAGCATTTGGGCCGGCCTGTGGCTGACTCAGCAATGGCGCCAGGTGCAGACCTGGCGTGCGCAGGTAATGGCGGTCACCGGTGAACAGGCCAGCCCCCGGCACGCGGCGCAGGCTCTCAAGCGCCTGCGGGAAAGCCAGCTGCAACAGCACGTGCGCGAGCGGCAACTCGAAGACCTGCAGGCACGTTTGCAAGCCTGGCTGCGCCATCACCCCGCCTGGCGGCTGCAGGCCGTGCGTTTCGATGGGCAACGCTGGCACCTGCGCCTGGACGGCGATGGCGCCGCGCCGCCATGGGCCGAGATGGCCAGTGCGGTTGGCGCTGCCGTGCAGGTACAGAACCGGCAGGTGGTATTCGACCTGGGAGCGGCCTCATGAATCGGGACTGGATGCAGCGGCATCGGCTGTGGTTTGCATGGGGGCTGATCGGCTTGCTGCTGGCCTTTCTGTTCGTGCGCGAAGGCCTGGCGCAATGGCGTGAGCTCAGCCAGTGGCGTGAGCTGGCAGTGCAGGCCGCAGGCTTGCAGGGTGGCCCGGGCGTGAGCCTGGAACGCCTGCGCCAGTCAGCCCAGTCGCGGCAAATCGAACTGGCCGATGTCGATGTGCAAGGCAAAAGCTGGCAGCTGCGGGGGCAGGTAGCGGATGAGCGCGTGCTGCAGGGCTGGTTGCAGAGCTTGCGTGCTGAAGGGGCGCAGCCGTTGCAATGGGGGCTGGAGCAGGATGCCAAGGGGCTGCGCTTTGAGTTGGTGATGCAACCATGAACCGTCGCGGGCTGCTGTGGTGCGGGTTGGTATTCACGCTGACCCTGTTGGTCGAGTTACCGGCTGCCTGGGTGATGCGCAGCGCTGGCCTGCCGGCAGGTGATGTCAGCGGCAGCGTGTGGCAGGGCCAGGCCCAGCAAGTGGGGCCGGTTGGGCCACTGTACTGGACGATACAGCCATGGCGCATGCAGGCCAACGCACAGATCGGCTTCCAGGGCCAAGCCTGGCTGGTGCGCGCCGAAGGCTGGCCCTGGCGTTGGCAATTGGAAGCCGCGGCTTTGACGCCTCAGGCGACGGCACTGTCGGATTACCGCCTGGCCGGGCAGTGGCAAGGGGCGCTGCGCATGCAGGGTTCGGGGCGCCAGTGTCGAAGCAGCGAGGGGCGGGTGGGCGTGACGGATCTGGCCTTGAGTGAGCCGTGGTCGCTAGGGTTGGGGCAGGGCTGGGTGGAGATGGATTGCTCTGCTGGCTGGCGCTTGCGTGGGCAATTGGTGCAGCAGGGGCAGCATGAACTGAAGCTGGAGGCGGACCTGCTGACGCACCGAGCGTCAATTTTGCTCGATTTGCAGCCGGATGCCGGACTGACTGCAGTATTGAGGGGTATACAGTGGCTGGGCCCACAGGCGTTGTCTGGGCAAAAAAGGGTTCAGTGGTAACGATCCTTCCTACAGACGTTTCTGACGTTACAAAAAACGCCATTGAACAGAAGCGCCTGCCTCTCGTTCGGGAGGCACTGATTTCCCTGGCGTGTGGCTTTTTGATGTCATGTTTGCTCCCCTCAAACCCGCGCCGCACAAGGCCTGAACTCAGTTGACACAACAACGCTCGAGCCTATTTACTCAGCGCCTTTCACGGATGATTACACGGCAATTGGATTGAGACATTCACCGTGCATTTCATGGAGATGCTGATGTACATGGATCGACGCGACCCGGTCGCAGGCTATCCTGTCTCTGGCGAACAGGAGTAACCCTCATGTTCGAAGCAGCCAGGTTCGGCGACGACATATCG
>NZ_JABWRP020000010.1 GCF_014269035.2 Pseudomonas vlassakiae | reverse complement strand
GATGCTGATAATCTTTGTGACTATCAGTCCGTACTCACAAGCACCCACACGAATTGCTTGATTCAATTTGTTAAAGAGCGTTTGGCCAAGAGCGTTTCGCCTCAACCGAGGCGCGCATTCTACGCCTTCCTCATTTGCTGTCAAGCGTTTATTTTGAAGTTTTTCGAAACCAATTTCTTTCAAAAGCCTTCAACTTCAACAACTTACGCCTGCCTCGTTGCGTTCAACGCTGCGAGGAGGCGAATAATACGCGCTTTGAAATCAGAGTCAACACCTTGATCTGAAAAAACTTTAGAGAGGCCTCTGCAGCGGCTTGGCAACTAAATGCATGCTGCACCGCTCTGTAGAGAATCCCCCCCTTGGAGCGTAACGACCATGAGCGATGCGCAGAGCGAAAAGACCCCTGGCCTGTCGGCGGACGAAGAGAAGGAAGTCAGCCATAACCAGCCGCCGCGGGCTGCGGTACTGCACGAGATCATTCGATACCAGGGCGACCAGGAACTGGAGCGCACACTCGCTGCACTCTGGTGGTCTGCCCTTGCCGCCGGCCTGACCATGGGCCTGTCACTGATGGCCATGGGGCTGTTCTATGCGCGGTTGCCCGAAGGCGGGAGCGCCCAGGTCATCGCCAGCATTGGCTACAGCGCCGGCTTTCTTGCGGTGATCCTGGCACGCCAGCAACTCTTTACCGAAAACACCCTCACCGCCGTGCTGCCGGTCATGACCACGCCAAGCCTGGCCAACCTCGGGCGCTTGCTGCGGCTGTGGGGCGTAGTGCTGCTCGGCAACCTGGCGGGCACCTTGCTGGTAGCCTGGGTAATGCTCGAACTACCGATCTTCGACAGCAAGACCGACGTGGCCTTCCTCGAAGTCGGGCGCAAAGTCATGCAGAACGACATCAGCCAGATGTTCGCCAAAGGCATCGTTTCGGGTTGGATGATCGCCACCATGGTCTGGATGATCCCGTCCATGGAGCATGCCAAGATCTGGATCATCCTCATGATCACCTACCTGATGGCGCTGGGCGACTTCACCCATATCGTCGTGGGTTCGGTGGAAGTGTCCTACCTGGTGTGGGCGGGCGACGAAACCTGGCGCAGCTTCTGGCTGGAGTTCGCCTTGCCGACCCTGGCGGGCAATATCGTAGGCGGCAGTTTCATCTTTGCCCTGATCAGCCATGCACAGGTGCGCAGCGACAGCGGCAAGCCGCCATCGCAGCTATTAAAGGACGAAGAGCGTCGACAAGGCCGGAATTGAACTCAGCGCGCTGCCAATGCCCGTTCGACCGCCCTGCCCCGCTGATGCGTGGGGTGCGGCTGCCACCAGTTCTGGCCCTCATGGGGAGAGTCGATACTTACCCGTTCGCCCATCTGAGGCGTGCTCAGGCGCACCTGGGCCGCCGCTGCCAGGGCGACAATACGTTCGAACGGCTCCTGCCATCCGTGGATGGACAGGTCGAAGGTGCCGTTATGGATCGGCAGCATCCAGCGCCCACGCAGGTCCAGATGTGCCTGCAGGCTCTGCTCTGGTTGCATGTGCACGTTGGGCCAGGCCACGTTGTAGGCACCGGTCTCGATCAATGTCAGGTCGAACGGCCCGAAGCGCTCGCCGATTTCGGCAAACCCCTTGAAGTAACCGGTATCACCGCTGAAGTAGACACGCGTCTGGTCGTCTATCAGCACCCAGGAAGCCCACAAGGTGCGGTTGCTGTCGAACAGGCCGCGTCCTGAAAAATGTTGCGCGGGCGTGGCGACGAAACGCACACCCTCGACTTCGGTTTCCTGCCACCAGTCCAGTTGCACGACCTTTGCCGCAGGCACTCCCCATTCGATCAGCAAGTCACCCACCCCGAGCGGCGCCAGAAAGCGCTCGGCACGCAGGGCCAGTCGGCGTATCGCCTGCTCATCCAGATGGTCGAAATGGTCATGGGACAGAATCACCGCCGTCAGCGGCGGCAACTCATCCAGCGCCAGCGGTGGCGCATGAAAGCGCAGCGGCCCGGCCCACTGCACCGGCGAGGCGCGTTCGGCAAACACCGGGTCGGTAATGAAGTAGCGACCGCGCAGCTTGAGCAATACCGTGGAGTGGCCCAGGCGCCACAGGCTGTGGTCCGGTGCATCGAGCACCTGCTGGCGGGTCATCGGCTGCACGCTGATCGCGGTTGCCGGCCGGGTTTCCGCCGGCTTGCGCAGAAAAAGGTACTTGAGGCCGATGCGCAGCTTCTTGAGCACGCCATCCTGCGGCAGGCTGGCCTGGTTGTGAAAACGTCCGTCCCGCTGTGGCGCCGGTTGGTCGCCAGGATTAGCCGTGGGAGCCATGAGCAGCAGCACTCCAAGCAAGAGGAAAGGCTTCATGTTACCCCACTGGGATCACATCAACCGTGAATTGGCTTGTAAGGTCATTTTTCGTCGATGAAACACTGTTCGACAATATTCACGTGAGTTATGCGATAAACGGCACCCCAGCAGAAGAACAACGACCATGATGGACAATCGCAGCGGCAAGGGACTTTCTTTCGTCAAACGCATCTACCTGCCGCGTGTCATCGGCCTGGGGATCGGCCTGTTCAGCGTAGCCGCCGGCGTGGCACCGCTGGCGCCGCCAACCTGGGTCTGGGTGCTGTTGCTGTTCAACGGTCTGCTGTGGCCCCATGTTGCCTATCTATGGGCAACACGTTCGGCAGCCCCTTATCAGGCCGAACAACGCAACCTGCTGCTGGACTCGCTGCTGGGTGGCTTCTGGACCGCGGCCATGCACTTCAACCCGCTGCCAACCGTGACCGTGCTGTCGATGATGACCATGAACAACGTGGCCGCAGGCGGCAAGCGCCTGATCGTTCGCGGGGTAATCGCGCAGCTGGCCGGCATGCTGCTGGGTAGCGCGTTGCTGGGCACCGGGCTAGAGCTGACCGCCACGGCGCTGCAGATCTACGCTTGCCTGCCAATGCTGACCCTCTACCCGATGGCACTGGGCTGGGTCTGCTACCGCCTGGCGATCAAGCTGGGAGAGCACAAGCGTCGCCTCAGCGCCCTGAGCCTGACCGACAGCCTGACCGGCCTGCTTAATCATGGTGCCTGGAAAGACCTGCTGCTGCTCAGGTTCCAGGCCTGCCGGCACCAACCGTCCGCGGCCGTGATCGCACTCATCGACATCGATCACTTCAAGACCATCAACGACACCTTCGGCCATGTGGTCGGTGATTGTGTGCTGCGCCAGATGAGCGAGGCGCTCAAGCGCACCCTTCGCGAATCCGACCAAGCCGGGCGTTACGGCGGCGACGAGTTCTGCGTGATCCTGCCCGACGCCAGTGAAGCCCAGGCCTGCCAGGCCATGGAGCGTTTGCGTGAGCACGTCGCCAGCTACCGCAACCCACAGCTGCCGCACCTGCGCATCAGCTTGAGCATCGGCCTGGCGGCTTTCCACGCCGACCTGCAGTCCGCCGAGCACTGGCTGGAGCAGGCCGACAAGGCACTGTACAGCGCCAAGCGCCGCGGGCGCGACCAGATCAATTTCGCCCAAGGCGAGGCCACCGCGCTCAGGCTGGCCTATCCTGACTGAGCCTCCTTGCTGATTGCCCGGCTGGGAGTTGCAGTCAACAAGGAGTCGTTTGCGCATGGCCAGGACCGCCAGCCCTCTCCCTCACCTTCACGTCCGTCGTCTGATCGGTTTTTTCTGCGTGGTGTTCGGCGTGGTCTGCCTGATCACCCTCGGCGCACTGTTCAACATCGCGTCCACCCTCGACCAGCAGGAAAAACAACGCAGCGCCTTCCATGCCAGCCAGGCGCTGAAACAACGCCTGCTGGCCTCACGGCAGTTTCTGTCCAGCTATGCAGTGTGGGACGCCGCCTTCGAACACCTGGCAGGCAAGGTCGACTGGCACTGGGCCTATGAAGAAAAGAACGTCGGCGAATCGCTGTACAGTGCCAGCGGCTACGAAGGTGTGTTCGTGGTCGATGACCAGCACACCCGCTACGCGCTGTTCAAAGGTGCGCCTACCGAGGCAGCTGCGGGCAGTTTCATCGATGCGCCCCTGCCTGAAATCATCGCGGCCGCACGCTCAGCCGCTAGCGCTCGCGGGCAGGTCAACCGTTTCGTCCTGTTCAACAACTGGCCGGCGGTACTCAGTGCTGCCGCCGTGCGCCCGGACAAGGACGTCACCGCAGCAGAGGTGAGCCAGGCACCGGTCATGCTATTTATCGACCAGCTGACCGAAGCCAAGCTCGCGCACCTGGGCGAAGTGGCTGGCCTTGCGCACATGCATATAGAAAAGAACGAGGAGCCCGAGCCCGGTCGCCAGCAGATTGCCTTGGGCGACACCGGCTATCGCCTGGCCTGGAGCAGCCCGGTGCCCGGTCGGCAGCTGCTCTGGGCCGTACTGCCGCCCTTGCTCTGCGCGCTGCTGATACTGGGCTTGGTGATGCTCTACCTGTTTCGTCTGGCGTTGCGCAACGCCCGCGTCATCGACCTCAGCCTGCAGCACCTGCAAACGAGCAATCAGGCGCTCGAGGCCAGTGAGCAACGTTTTCGCGCAGTGGCCGAGGCCTGCTCCGACTGGATCTGGGAAACCGACCGACAGCAACGGCTCACCTACCTTTCCCAGCGCTTCGTCAGTGTTACCGGCGACCCGGTCGAGACATGGCTTGGCCAACCCCTCAATCAACTGCTCAGCTGCGAAACCACGCCGTTATCAGCCTGGCTCGATGGGCAGATCGAGGCCGACTCGGAACAACCGGCCAACCTGCGTTGCGCCTACCCCGACCACAACGGCCTGAGCCGCTATTGCCGCATATCGGCACGGGCCATCAAGCTCGACGGCAAGCCCGTCGGCTTTCGCGGTACGGCCAGCGATATCACCGACGAAGTCGAGGCCCACGCGCGCATACAGCACCTGTCGTTGCACGACCCACTGACCGGCCTGGCCAATCGCAACAAGCTGGCCAGGCACCTCGAACAGGCGCTGTTGCGCGGCAGCGACTCACCGCCGCTGACCTTGCTGCTGCTCGACCTGGACAACTTCAAGCCGATCAACGACTCCCTCGGCCATACCGCAGGTGATGCCGTGCTGCAGGAAGTGGCTGCACGCCTGCGCGACACCACACGCGACGTCGACCTGGTGGCGCGCCTGGGCGGTGATGAGTTCGTCCTGGTACTGCAAGGCTTGGATAACCGCAGCGAAATCGACCGCCTCTGCCGGCGCCTGATCGAACTGCTGCAGCAACCCATTGCGTTTGAAAACCAGCAACTGGACATTGGTGTCAGCATCGGCATTGCCCAGACGCGCGAGCCGGGCTTCGATGCTGGCGAGCTGATCCGCTGCGCCGATATCGCCCTGTACCAGGCCAAGGTCGACGGCAAGGGCACTTGGCGCTACTTCGCTGCCGCGATGAACCAGCAGATCCAGTACCGCCGCCAACTGGAAAACGATTTACGCCGCGCCCTGAAGAACAACGAGCTCGTCCTCCACTACCAGCCACGCTATCGCCTGAACGATTTGCGCATCGTCTCGGTCGAGGCCTTGCTGCGCTGGCAGCACCCGCAGGAAGGCCTGCTCGCGCCGGATACCTTCATCCCGTTGGCCGAGCAAAGCGACCTGATCGTTGCCCTCGGCCGCTGGGTGCTGAGCGAGGCCTGCCGCAGCGCCCGCGACTGGCCCGCCCCTCTGCTGGTTTCAGTAAACCTGTCACCTGCGCAATTCATGCGCAGTGACGTGGTCGCCGACATGCGCGAAATCCTCTTGCAAACCGGCTTTCCTGCTCAGCGGCTCGAGCTGGAAATTACCGAGAATGTGATGCTCAACAACATCGAAGGCGCCCTGGGCACCATGCTTGCGCTCAAGGAACTGGGCGTGCGGCTGAACATGGATGATTTCGGCACCGGCTATTCCTCGCTGGGCTACCTGCGGACCTACCCGTTCGACAGCATCAAGATCGACAAGCGTTTCATCGCCGGCCTGGCCAACAACACGGGAAGCGACCGCGCCGTGGTACAGGCAATCATCAACCTGGGTGAGGCGATGGGGCTGACGGTGACGGCCGAGGGCGTGGAGACCGAGCAACAATTGCTGGCACTGCAGAACGACCGCTGCCATGAAGTGCAGGGCTATTACCTGAGCCGGCCTCTGGACAAGGCCGGCTTCGAGCGATTGTTGCAACAGGAGCCTGGCTGGGCCGCAAACGCCTCTTGAACCGCGGCTCAGCGCAGCGAGCGCTCAGCCACGATTTCCGGAAGGTCACTGCGCCGAAGGTAGATGCGCAACGGCTCGCCAATGTTCAGCCGGTCGTCCACATGCTGCTCCAGCAACAGTGCCAGACGCTCCCGGCACAGCGCCATGCGCGCGTCCTGTTGCGGCCGCCAGACGAACTCGCTGCAGGGGGTGATGCTGTCATCCGCCACGTCCATGCCGAACGCGTCCTCGGAAAACCGCACGATATGGACGCCGCGCTTGCGATGAAAACCGACAAAGCCATTGAGCTGGTCGGCAGCGCTGCAGATGTCTTGGGAAGTGATGGCCATGACGTAACCTCGCAAATGAACGGAAGTGACGCACGCCAGGCAGGTAACGGTCGCCTCTGATGGGCGACGCGCAGTGGGCAGCCTAGCTCATGTGCTCATCGTTGTGCCAAGGTTTTCGTTGCCCGGCAGCGGGTCGACCTGCGACGCCAGCAACCCGCCCAGCCAGCTCATGAAAGCCTGGACACGACGTGGTACATGGCGTTGCCGGGCATACAACAAGGACACCGGCATGGCCTGGGCCTGCCAGCCGTGCATGACCTCTACCAACTCGCCGCTTGCCAGGTGATGCGCGACACCCACTGCCGGCACCTGGATCAAACCAAGGCCCGCCAGGCATGCCGCCGAATAGGCCTCGGCGTTATTGACCGTGACCGCGCCGCCCATGGGCTGAAAGCACACCTGGCCACCCTGCACATATTCAAAACCGGCACTGCGCGCCCCCAGGTTGCGCACATAGTGAACCAGGCAGTGCCCGGCCAGGTCTTCCAGGCGTTGCGGCACCCCGCAACGGGCAAGGTAGGCGGGGCTGGCGCAATTACGCATGCTCAACTGGCCGACAGGCCGCGCCGCGACATCCAGGTCGCTCAGCGCACCGATGCGCATCACACAGTCGAAACCTTCGCGCAGCAGGTCAACGTGTCGATCGGTGCAACTGATCTCCACCTCCAGCCTGGGAAATCGTGACAGGAACTGCGGCAAGGCTGGAATGATCACCCGGCGGGCCATCATGGTCGGCATGTCGATCCGCAAGCAGCCGGCCAGTTCGGTATCATCGGCACGGAACAGGCTCTCGATCTCGTCCATGCCCGACAGCAAATCCTTGCTGCGCTCATACAGCAGAACACCGTCCTGGGTCGCCTGGACGCGCCGCGTGGTGCGGTTGAACAGGCGCGTGCCGAGTAACTGCTCAAGCGCCCTGACCTGCTCCGATACCGTCGAGCGTGGCAGGCCCAGGCTGTCTGCCGCCAGGGTGAAACTGCTCAATTCGCTGACCCGAACAAACGTGCGCAGCAGTTCCAGCTTGTTCATCTTCACCCCGACTGTTCGAAACACACGAACAGTATTTCCGATTCTGCTGGATTTAACAGCCGTAACGCGATCAATAACCTGT
This sequence comes from Pseudomonas vlassakiae, assembly GCF_014269035.2. Classification (GTDB taxonomy): domain Bacteria; phylum Pseudomonadota; class Gammaproteobacteria; order Pseudomonadales; family Pseudomonadaceae; genus Aquipseudomonas; species Aquipseudomonas vlassakiae. The sequence goes on along the minus strand of NZ_JABWRP020000010.1, from coordinate 214,985 downwards.
CCTTCATCCACCACCCAAGAGGGATACGACATGACTCGCAAGATCGCGCTGATCACTGGCGCCAGCCGTGGCCTGGGCCGCAATGCCGCCGAACATCTGGCTGCACGCGGTATCGACATCATCGGCACCTACCACAGCAAGGCTGACGAGGCCCAGCAGGTGGCCAAGGCCCTCGAAGCGGCTGGCGCCAAGGCTGTCATGCTGCAACTGGACGTCGGCGACTGCAGCAGCTTCGCCAGCTTTGCCGAACGCCTGGGCACGACCTTGCAGCAACGCTTCGGCCGTGAGCGCTTCGATTTCCTGGTCAACAACGCCGGTATCGGCCTGAATGTGCCGTTCAGCGAAACCACCGAGGCACAATTCGACCAGTTGCTGAACATTCAGCTCAAAGGGCCATTCTTCCTCACCCAACGGCTGCTGCCGTTGCTGGTCGATGGCGGGCGGATCGTCAACGTGTCGTCCGGGCTCGCGCGTTTTGCACTGCCCGGGTATGCCGCCTATGCGGCCATGAAGGGCGCGATGGAGGTATTGACCCGGTATCAGGCCAAGGAACTGGGGGCACGCGGCATTCGGGCCAATATCCTCGCGCCGGGGGCGATCGAGACTGACTTTGGTGGCGGAGTTGTGCGCGACAACCAGCAGGTCAATGATTTCATTGCCGGCAATACTGCGCTGGGGCGGGTCGGGTTACCGGACGATATCGGCGCTGCCATTGCGCTGCTGCTGGATGAAGGCAATGGCTGGATTACCGGGCAGCGGCTGGAAGTGTCGGGCGGGATGTTCCTTTAAGGCCGCAAAGACGGGGCCGCTTTACGGCCCCCATGGCCTCATCGTTCCGCCTGATGCTCATGCACCTGCACGCTGGCGGTCATTCCCGCGCTCAGGTGCACGTCCTCAGGAATCTGGTCCAGCCTGATCCGTACCGGTATGCGCTGCGCCAGCCGCACCCAGTTGAAGGTCGGTTCCACCACCGGCAGCAGCTGGCTGTCCGGGTTGCTGTTGCTGTCGGTGATACCACGGCTGATGCTTTCCACATGGCCCTGCATGGCATTGCCTGCGCCCATCAGCCAGACCTTGACCTCGTCGCCAACCTGAATGCGCGGCAGCTTGGTCTCCTCGAAATAGGCCTGGATGTAGAACGTCGAATCATCCACCAGGGCCATCACCGATTGGCCGGTATTGACATAGTTGCCCTCGGCCAGGCGCAGGTTGGTGATATGCCCGCTACGCGGCGCCCGCACTTCGCTGCGCGCCAGGTTGATCTTCGCCACCTGCAACTGGGCTTCGGCCTCGTGCAGTTCACCACGGGCTATGGCGGCGTTGATCTGGGCGTTTTCGCGCAGCTCGGCACTGATCGCCTCCGGGCCCAAGGCCGTGCGCCGCGCCGCTTCACGCTCACGCAGGTGCAACTGCTGGGCGCGGGTTTCAGCCACCGCGCTGGCCTGGTCGAAGGCGGCCTGGAAGCGCTCGCGATCAATGCTCATCAACAGGTCGCCCGCCTTGACCTGCTGGTTGTCCTGCACCTTGAGCTCACGCACCCATCCAGACACATCCGGGGCGATCACCACCACATCGGCGCGCACCCTGGCATCACGCGTCCACGGCGTGAGCATGTAGTACTGCCAGAGCTTGAAACCGGCCAGAACGGCAATGGCGACCACGCACAGGGTCACCAGCACACGAACGACAGCACGCATCGAATCACTCCTTACAAAGGCCCCAGCAGGCGAACCACCAGGAACAGCACACAAACGAACAACGCCGTGTCGAACAGCGCTTCATGCCAGATCCAGCGCCCCAACGGTGTGGCCTGCACCAGCAGGCGCAGCACGCCGGTCAGCGCCAGCGCCATCAGCACGTAAATCAGGAACGGGCTGAGCAGCACACCGCCCAGCTCCCACTCACGCAAGCCCATGTTCATCCCCCTGCGAACGGCACCATTTTCCCCAGCTCTTCTGCAACTGCAGCACCGCACCTTGGGCAAGGCGCAACGGGTCACTGGCCGGCGCTCGTTGCAAAGCCGCGATGAACCGCTCGCTGGCCGCATCCAGGCGCTGCTCGCGGCCTACCGCCGGGCCTTTGGCCAGTACCGCTTCGACCTGCTGCAGGTACTCGCGCTCCGCAGCCCCCAACGGCACCTGGGCCACCGCCAGGCACATGCGCAGATGCACCAGTTCGTCACCGATATCCAGCCCATGCAATCCGTCATCCCAGCGCTTGCGCTCGGTGGCCGGCAATTCGCTGGCATGCCGGGCCAATTGCATCAGGCGGTCGGCCATGCGCCCGCCAAACCAACTGTCGGCACCGCGCAGATCGCGCCGGGTCAGGCGCACCAGGTCACTCTGGGTCGCGGCGCGCAGGCGCCGGCCAAGCCAGGCCGGGTGGCGGAACACCAGCAGGCGGAACGCCAACACGGCGGCGCCCACGCCCACCAACATGGCCAGGGCGCTGTTGAGCATGGTCGCCACCCCGAAGGTCATGGCATTGAGCGGCGACACCAGCACGATGAAGTGCAGGCAATAAGAGGTCGCGGTGGCACCGGTACGCGGATGGGCCATGCCCAGCGCACCAAAGAACAGCGGCACGCCCATGCCCAGGCAGAGCATGGCGAAGCTACTCCACTGCGGCAGGATGATCTGCCCGACCAGAAAGGCCGTCGGGATCGCCAGGAAGATGCCGCGCAAGAAGCTCAGACCGATCTGTGCGCCATTCTCGCGGCTGGCGAACAGGCTACAGACCACGCAGGTCAGCACCAGGCCGCCCGGCGCCGACGGCCAGGCAGTGGCCAGCCAGAAGCTGCTCATGACCAGGAAGGCCAAGGCGCTGCGTGAACCGAACAACAAAGCCAGCGACCAGTCGCGGTGCGCCGCCAGGCCCTGGGCGACATCCTTCGGCGCCCTGCCCGCCTCGACATCGTCCAAGGCCTGGGTAGCAGCCATGGCGAAGTCCAGCAACAAGGCCATGCGTGCCAGGCAGAAGTGCTCGGCAGAACTGATCTGCTCGTCATGCGCGGCGTCCCAGATGCGCTGGCGCAGCACCAGCAGGCTCGGCTGATCAGGTTTGACCAGCAGGGCTCGCAGCTCTTCGAGCCAAGGACCGAGGTGCGCGGTTTCGCGCTCGTCCAGCTGCCGCCACTGCCGACGGACCGAGCGTGAAATACGCAGCAACACCATGAGCTTCTGGCTCAACCCGCGAATGGCCTTGGCCCGCAGCCGGCCGCGTCGGCCCTCGAACCAGGCGTGCTCACGCTGGGTATCGATGGCGACTATACGGCCGAGGCTGTCCAGCAACCCTTTGCGCGCTTCATCTTCGCCGCCGAGCATGGCGCTTGCCGCCTGCAGGCCATTCTGCCACGCCTGACGAGCCTGCCCGGCGAGCTGCTGCTCGACCCGCATGGGCCAGATCAGCGCACTGCTGGCCGTGGCGCAGAAGATACCCAGGCAGATTTCGGTGCAACGTGCCACCGCCTGGTCGAACACCTGCAAGGGATGACTGATGGCAGGCAAGGCGATGATGGCGGCGGTATAGCCGGCCAGCACGAACGAATAGGCCCAGGCACTGCGCAGCTGTGTGGAGGCCGCCGTGCACAGGGCCAGCCACAATGCCAGGGTGATCAGGAACAACCAGGGGGCCTGGGCGAACAGGCCGATGAACACCACCGACATCAGCGTGCCGACCAAGGTACCCGCCAGCCGCGCCAGGCCCTTCTGCACCACCATCCCGGACAACGGTTGGGCGACGATGAATGCGGTCATCAATGCCCAGGACGGTTGCTCCAGCCCCCAGCGCATGGCCAGCCACAGTGCCAGGCCCGCACCTAGCAGGGTCTTGATGGCGAACTTGATGGCAAGGCTGCTGGGTGCGAAAAGGGCCTGGAAGGTGATGGGCACGTAACGGACCTTGTGGGGGTGTATTGATAAACGATAGACAACGCAGCGAAGGATACCCACGAGACGATTAATTAGCTAGCTAATCATCTTTAGCGACAAAAACGCAGGCAAAAAAAAGGCGACCGAAGTCGCCCTAAATGCCTTGCGTGCTCGTGGATCCGGAAGGTCAGCGTGGCTTGCGCTTCTGTGCGTCCTTCCAGATGAAAATGCCCAGACCGGCAAAGAATGCAAACATCAACCCGACCGTTACCACGCCCGCGATAACCACATTGTCGAAGAACATGCTGGCCTCCCGATTCGTTTGCCGTTGTCCGATGGATGCAAGGTAACGAATACGGCGGCGGGGAAAATTGATCAGAGTCAATGCTGCCCGGGACCGGGCACGCGAGGCGGGTGCAGGTTTGACCTGCGTCAAGTTTCAGCGCTTCTTGGGCTTGCCCTTGGGCTTCTTTTTCTTCGCGGTGGCAAGTGGCATGGCCTGCTCGAATGCCTGGCGCACCTCGTTCAGGCGTTTTTCCTTGAGGTCATGGATGCGCTTGGCGCGCTCGGCATCGAAGTCGATGAGGTTGTCTTGGCTCATGGGTAGGCTCGACGATCTACAGAGACTTGCATCATGAAGCCAGGCGCTGGCCGTGACCAGCCCCGCGTCAGACTTCGATATCGACCAGCAGGCCCTGGCGCGGATGATCACCGATCAATGGCGCCACCGGTACGGTGTTGTCAGCGTTGACTTCATCGCCAGGCACGGCGCTGTAACGCTCCTCATCACCCTTATTGTTGCGCCGCTGCTGGCGGCGCTGCTCTTCACGCAGCAGCAAGGCTTGCTCCTGGGGATCGCGCTGCTGCTTGAGGTCGATGGCGCTTTCGTTGGACGAAGGCTGCACAGGCACCACCGGCTTGATGTCGGGGGTCTGTTTGACCGGGTCATGTTGCGAGGTCACGGGGGCAGCACTGAGCGGGATGATCGGCGGCAGCATGGAAATTCTCCTGTGCCCACTGTATCGGCCATCCGTTAGCCAGCTTGAGCGTCAAAGGTGAGGACGTGCGGCCACCACAGCCGCGCCTTGCCAGTATCGACCGCCGTTACTCGGCTTCATCCTCAGGGTCATCGTCTGCTGGCGGGCTGGCTTCGCTCCAGGGCCGCTTGTAGACCTGTTGCCAGACCGCATCCATGTGCTCACGCAGCACTTGGGGCGCGTTCTTCAACGAAGCGCTGTCTTCACGTTCGCCACCAACCGGCTCTTCACCTGCCGGGGTGATCAGCGACTGGCCAGTGATGGTGTAGGCATTCTGCCCTTCGCGCATCTCGATGGCGATGTCATGCGGGTCGATGCCACCACCACAGAAGGCGTGGCTGGCCACGGTCACTTCGGCGACGCCGTCCTTGTTCAAGTCACTGACATCACTGACATCGGTATAGAAGTCGACATCCAGGTCCAGCCCTGGGCAGGTGGTTTCCTGCTCGATCTGCCAACGCGGCTTGAACGCATCACCCTCGGCGGTGCGACCATACAGGGTGGCCTTCAGCACCACCTTGTCGACCTCCTGCTCGGACTCGGCATCGACTGCCTGGCCATCGCTGCGGCTAAGCACAAGCAGCCCTTCGCCGTCGCGGTCACGGAAATGCACGCTCTTGATCGGCGTCTGCACGCCCAGCACTTCGAGCTGCTCGACGGGGATCGCAGGCAAGGTTTCGAAATTTTTCTGCTCACAGGCGGCCAGCAGCAAGCTAGCTATGGCCAGGGAAGTGTGCAACCAGCGGTGCTTGAGCGGCATATCGGTGCGTAGCCCTCGTCAGCAAGACGGTATTCTGCAATGAAACAGCTAGACTCATGGACTTCTGGTCTATGGTCCGCCCGGCCTATCCGTTAACATAGCCGGCTTTTTCATCGCGGGAGTTCAGGCAGTATGGCGCAGCAGTATCAACCGGGGCAACGCTGGATCAGCGACAGTGAAGCGGAGCTTGGCCTGGGGACTATCCTGGCGCAGGATGGCCGCCTGTTGACCGTGCTCTACCCGGCCACTGGCGATACCCGCCAGTATTCCCTGCGCAATGCGCCGCTGACCCGCGTGCGTTTCTCTCCGGGTGACCAGATCACGCACTTCGAAGGCTGGAAGCTGACCGTCCGCGAGGTCGAGGACATCGACGGGCTGATGGTCTACCACGGCCTGGATGGCCAGAACCAGGCGCGCACCCTGCCGGAAACCCAGCTGTCGAACTTCATCCAGTTCCGCCTGGCCAGCGACCGCCTGTTCGCCGGGCAGATCGACCCGCTGTCGTGGTTCAGCCTGCGCTACAACACCCTGCACCACACCAGCAAGCAGATGCAGTCGTCGCTTTGGGGCCTGGGCGGTTGCCGTGCACAACCGATCGCCCACCAGTTGCACATTGCCCGCGAAGTCGCCGACCGCAGCGCCCCGCGTGTATTGCTGGCCGACGAAGTGGGCCTGGGCAAGACCATCGAAGCCGGCCTGGTGATTCACCGCCAGCTGCTGTCGGGCCGCGCCAGTCGCGTGCTGATCCTGGTCCCTGAAAACCTCCAGCACCAATGGCTGGTGGAAATGCGCCGGCGCTTCAACCTGCAGGTCGCCCTGTTCGACGCCGAGCGCTTCATCGAAAGCGACGCCAGCAACCCGTTCGAGGATGCCCAGTTGGCGCTGGTTGCCCTGGAATGGCTGGTCGATGACGAAAAGGCCCAGGACGCGCTGTTCGCCGCGGGCTGGGACCTGATGGTAGTCGATGAGGCGCATCACCTGGTGTGGCACGAAGATCAGGTCAGCGCAGAGTACGGCCTGGTCGAGCAGCTGGCGCAAGTCATCCCAGGCGTGCTGCTGCTGACTGCCACCCCCGAACAGCTCGGCCAGGACAGCCACTTCGCCCGTCTGCGCCTGCTCGACCCTAACCGTTTCCACGACCTCGCGGCGTTCCGCGCCGAGAGCGAAAACTACCGCCCGGTGGCCGAAGCCGTGCAAGAGCTGCTCGAAGAAGGCCGCCTGTCACCCCAGGCCCATGCCACCATCCAAGGCTTCCTCGGCGCCGAAGGCGAAGCCTTGCTGGCTGCAGTCAACGATGGCGATACCCAGGCCAGTGCCCGCCTGATCCGCGAACTGCTCGACCGCCACGGCACCGGTCGCGTGCTGTTCCGCAACACCCGTGCGGCCGTCCAGGGCTTCCCCGAGCGCCAGCTGCACCCCTATCCCCTGGCCAACCCCGCGCAATACCAGGACCTGCCCGCCGGCGAACACGCCGAGCTGTACCCGGAGGTGGCCTTCCAGGCCCAGGGTGACGTCAGCGATGACGAACGCTGGTGGCGCTTCGACCCACGGGTCGACTGGCTGATCGACACGCTGAAGATGCTCAAGCGCACCAAGGTCCTGGTGATCTGCGCCCACGCCGAAACCGCCATGGACCTGGAAGACGCCCTGCGCGTGCGCTCCGGTATCCCGGCCACGGTGTTCCACGAAGGCATGAGCATCCTCGAACGCGACCGCGCCGCGGCCTACTTCGCTGACGAAGAGTTCGGCGCCCAGGTGCTGATCTGCTCCGAGATCGGCAGTGAAGGCCGTAACTTCCAGTTCGCCCATCACCTGGTGATGTTCGACCTGCCAGCCCACCCGGACCTGCTCGAACAGCGTATCGGCCGCCTCGACCGGATCGGCCAGAAGCACACCATCGAACTGCACATCCCGTACCTGCAGGACAGCCCGCAGGAGCGCCTGTTCCAGTGGTACCACGAGGGCCTGAACGCCTTCCTCAATACCTGCCCGACCGGAAACGCCCTGCAGCACCAGTTCGGCCCGCGCCTGCTGCCGATGCTCGAAGGCGGCGATGCCAAGGCCTGGACTGCGCTGGTCAGCGAGGCCCGCGCCGAGCGCGAGCGCCTCGAGGCAGAGCTGCACAGCGGCCGTGACCGCCTGCTGGAGCTCAACTCCGGTGGTGCTGGCGAAGGCCAGGCACTGGTCGAGGCGATCCTTGAACAAGACGATCAATTCGCCCTGCCGATCTACATGGAAACCCTGTTCGACGCCTTCGGCATCGACAGCGAAGACCATTCGGAAAACGCCCTCATCCTCAAGCCGAGCGAAAAGATGCTCGACGCCAGCTTCCCGCTGGGCGACGACGAAGGCGTGACCATTACCTACGACCGCGCCCAGGCGCTGTCGCGGGAAGACATGCAGTTCCTGACCTGGGAACACCCGATGGTGCAGGGCGGCATGGACCTGGTGCTGTCCGGTTCGATGGGCAATACGGCGGTGGCGCTGATCAAGAACAAGGCACTCAAGCCGGGTACCGTGCTGCTCGAACTGCTGTTCGTCAGCGAAGTGGTGGCGCCCCGCAGCCTGCAACTGGGCCGCTACCTGCCGCCAGCAGCACTGCGCTGCCTGCTCGATGCCAACGGCAACGACCTGGCTTCGCGGGTGGCGTTCGAAACCCTCAACGACCAGCTCGAAAGCGTGCCACGAGCCAGCGCCAACAAGTTCGTCCAGGCCCAGCGTGACGTGCTGGCCAAGCGCATCAGCGGCGGTGAAGCCAAGGTCATGCCAGTGCACGTCGAGCGTGTGGCCGAAGCCCAGCGCCGCCTGGTCGCCGAAGCCGATGAAGAGCTGGCACGCCTGACTGCCCTGCAAGCTGTCAACCCGAGCGTGCGTGACAGCGAGATCGAAGCGCTGCGCAAGCAGCGTGAACAAGGCCTGGCGATGCTCGACAAGGCTGCGCTGCGCCTTGAAGCGATCCGTGTGCTGGTCGCCGGCTGATCGACTTGCCATAGGACTGGGGGGCGATTGCGCCCCTCCCGTTCGTTATGCCAACTGGCTATCAACGGCAGAACCAAATCGTTGAAGTCAAAGTGCCACTAGCCAGGAAGGTTCCACGACCTGTTTCTATACTGCCCCAGAACAGTCTCCACAGCGCTTGAACGGAGACGAGTGAAAACTCGAGCAAAGGGCAAGCAATGGAATGGCTGGGGCTGCAACTGTTCACCGAACTGCCGGCAACCGGGCGCATCGTCATTGACTGCCGCCATGAACCGCTGCTGATTCTGATTGCCTTCGCCGTGGCCAGCGCAGCCTGCTTTGCCACCCTCGACATGGCCGAGCGCCAATCCCATAGCGAACAGCGCGCAGCACAGCGGCAGTGGCGCATGCTCGGTGCCTGCTGCCTGGCTGGCGGTATCTGGGCCATGCACTTCATCAGCATGCTGGCCTTCCAGGCCCCGCTGGAAAAGCACTACGACGTTTCGCTGACCGGCCTGTCACTGCTGATCGCCCTGATAGCAGCCTGGTTGGCAATGACCAGCCTCGACCGTACCCATATGCGCCTGCACCACTACCTGCAAAGTGCCTTGCTCATCGGCCTGGGTATCATCCTCATGCATTTCGTTGGCATGGCCGCGCTGCAGACCGGTGCTCGGCAGTACTACCAGACCACGCTATTGCTGAGCAGCGCCGCCATCGCCCTGCTCACCAGCCTCGCCGCCTTGCTGCTGGCCCGTTACTTCCGCAATGGCAGCGGCAACCTGCACCAGACCCTGAAATATGGCGCCAGTTTGCTGATGGCCGGCGGCATCGTTGCTACCCACTTCACCGCCATGGCCGCCATGACCCTGGTCATCCCCGCCTCTACCGCCCTGAGCCTGCCAACGAGCGACAACAGCCTGCAGCTGGGGCTGACCGTAGCCTTCATCACCTTGCTGATCAGTGGCAGCAGCATCAGTGCCGCCCTGGCCGACAAGAAGCTGCAGAGCAAGGAAGACGACCTGCGCCGTTATGGTGTCCTGCTCAGCCAGTTGGACCAGGCCCGCGAATCCCTGCAACAGGCCGCCCATTACGACGCCCTGACCAACCTGGTCAACCGCCGTGGTTTCAACCAGATTTTTGCCGAACGCCTGGCAGCACAGAACCCCGGCGAACACCGCCTGGCAGTGATGTTTCTCGACATCGACCACTTCAAGCGCATCAACGACAGTCTCGGCCACGATGCCGGCGACGAATTGCTCAAAGTCATCGCCAACCACATCAAGGCAGCCACCCGCAGCCACGACCTGGTCGCCCGCTTCGGCGGTGACGAATTCTGCGTGGTCACGGCGCTCAACAACCGTGACGAGGCACGCCACCTCGCACAGCGCATCATGCAACGGATGAAAGACCCGATTGACCTGGGCGGCCGGCGCATGGTCATGACCACCAGCATAGGCATCAGCATCTATCCCGATGACGGGCTGAACGCCGAAGAACTGCTCAAGCATGCCGACCTGGCCCTGTATCAATCCAAGGGCAGCGGCCGCAACAGCCTGCACTTTTTCAACAGCAGCTTGAAAAACCGCGCCAGCCTGGCCTTGCAACTGGAAGAGGAACTGCGCATCGCCCTGCTCGAAGAACGAGGGTTGTGCGTGCACTACCAACCCATTTTCGACGTGCGCACCGGCCAGGTCGCCAAGCTTGAAGCGCTGGTACGCTGGCAGCACCCGCTGCACGGGCTGATGGGGCCTGACCGGTTCATCAGCATTGCCGAAGCCAACGGCCTGATGGTCGACCTCGACCTGTGGGTGCTACGTCACGCCTGCCAGGACCTGGCCCGGCTTCAGCAGCATGGTTTTCCCAGCCTCAAGCTCACGGTCAATTGCTCGGCGGTGACCCTGGGCGATGAAACCCTGCCTAATGAAGTGGAAATGGCGCTGTACCAGGCGGGCCTGGCACCTCGCCATCTTGAGCTGGAGGTCACCGAGCATGCATTGATGGGCGACATCGAGCACACCGTCAGCCTGCTCAAGCGCATTCGCGACCAAGGTGTCGGCCTGTCGATCGATGATTTCGGTACCGGCTATTCGTCGCTGGCCTACCTCAAGCGCCTGCCGCTGGACGTGCTGAAGATCGACCGCTCGTTCCTGCAGGACGTGCCCGACAGCCAGAAGGATCGCGAGATCATCCAGGCGATCATCGCCATGGCCCACACCCTGCACCTGGAGGTGGTCAGTGAAGGCGTGGAAACCGTCGAGCAGCACGAATTCCTGGCCTGCAATGGCTGCGACTATCTGCAGGGTTTTCTGCTCAGTCGCCCGCTACCGCTGAGCGAATTGCGCTCGCTGCTCGATCAGCTCGACCGCCAGGACGCTGTGTTCAGGCCTTGTTGCGATACAGCTCTACCAGGGTCGCCGGATCTTTTTGCAGATATCCCTGGCTACCGTGCAGGCGCATCAACTGCGCGGCAAGGCCACTGAGCGGCGTTGCCGTGCCCTGCTCGCGGGAGAGCTTGACGGCCCCGTCCAGGTCCTTGAGCAAGGTACGCACATGCCACTTGACCGGCTCGAAGCGGCTTTCGGCCATCTGCGGTGCCAGGATCTGCAACGGCTTCGAATCGGCAAAGCCACCAGCAAGCGCTTCGGCGATCAGCGTGGCGTCAACGCCTGACTGTTCGGCCAACGCCACCACCTCGGCAATTACCAGCGCGTTGCAGGCCACGATCATCTGATTGCAGGCCTTGGTCACCTGCCCTGCTCCCACCCCCCCCATGTGCGTCACCCGCTGGCCGAGCACCTGCAGGACCGGGCGGGCCCGCTGCAGATCCGTGGCCTCGCCCCCCACCATGATCGCCAACGTACCCGCCTCGGCGCCTGGCGTGCCACCCGACACGGGCGCATCCAGCCAGGCCATGCCACACAACGCAGCCAGTTCGGCAGCCATCTCCCGCGTGGCAGTCGGCTCCAGGCTGGAGAAGTCCACCAGCAACTGCCCGCTGCGCCCGCCCTCGGCGATGCCTTGCTCGCCAAACACCACCTCCCGTACCACCGCCGTGTCGGCCAGGCACAGCAACACCATGTCACTGACACGGCTCAGCTCGGCCGGGCTGGTCGCCAGCCGCGCACCGGCGGCCACCAAGCTGGCGCATTTGTCCGGGCTGCGGTTCCAGACCGTCAGCGGATAACCCGCCGCCAACAGGCGCTGGCACATCGGCAAGCCCATCAGGCCAATCCCGGCGAATCCCAACGAAGGCAGTGCAGTACTCATGAACGACTCCAGGCAGAAGATTAAAGAAGCGCGACAAACGGGCGATGCAATGCCAGCTCGACTGAAAGTTTCTTAAAACAAGTAAGGGAAACCCCTATCGCATCCGCAAATGGCGCACTGATAGAGTCGCGGCGCTTTGCGTGATGGCCATATGGCATAACCCTCTGATAATCACTTACACCAGGCAAATGGCGCACTATGACCTCTACGAACACTTCTGCCAATGCGGTCCCCGAGTCTTCGAGTCTCTCCCCCTTACCGACCGCCAATGGTGTTCGTGACACGCTGCCGGCACGCAGCTCACCGGCTCAGCAGTACCTGTACTTCACCGAGCAGGACATGCAGCGGATCCTCGACAACCTCGACGGCCTGCGTGACCTGGTGTTTCCCGGTAACCAGCACATCGAAGAAGACGGTCCCCTGCGCCTGGAGCAGCAGTTTCCGTCGGTCTGCCTGATCGGCCTGGGCCGTTGCGGCTCGAACATCGCCCTGGACGTGGCGGAACTGGTCTACAACGCCCGTACCTTCTTCCTCAACGAGTTCAACAATGAAGACCGCATCAAGGGCGAGTCGGGCTACAGCCCGGCACGCTGGATCCGCCAGAACCTGCGCCTGGTGCAGAACAAGGGGGTCAAGCCGGTGTTCCTGGTCGAACCGCTGGTGATGCTGGGCGACCTGGACAAAGACATCGCCGGGCGTATCCGCTTCTCGCGCAAGGGCGAGCGTGGCGAGTTCCTGCGTGACTACAGCAAGATGAAGATCATGGACCTGTCCGAGGTGCATGCCGGGGGTGCCGGCAACGCCCCGATCCTCGGCCAGTACCTGGCCAAGATCATCCTCAACAAGGACACCCAGCGCTTCTCCAGCGCCGACTGGAAGCTGATCCATTCGTACCTGATCGACTCCTGCGGCATCAAGGCCAACCAATCGCGGCTGTACTTCTACATCTTCAGTGCCGGTGGCGGTACCGGTTCAGGCATGGCCTCGGAGTTCGGCCTGGCCCAGCAGTACTCGTACATGAACAAGACCTTCGACACCAAGCCTGCCGACGAGAACGACGGCAAGAGCGGCCACTCGTTCGTCTTCGAACCGATCTTCACCAGCGGCATTTGCGTGCTGCCCAATGCTACGGACCATCGCAGCGAGATGTCCGAGGCCCTGCACATCAACGCCGGCCGGCTGTTGTGCAAATACCTCTCGGAAGAATGGGACTTCTCGTACAACTTCGATAACGAAGACAGCAGCGAGGCCAGCGTGATGGGCCGTATCCGCCCGTGGAACGCGATGATGCTGATCTCCAACGACATCATGCGCTACGCCGAAGAAAGCGATGACGGCACCATTCACAACATCGACGTCAACGCGATGGAGAAGCACGCCAACCAGTACATCTCCCAGCAGATCTTCAACATCCTCACCGCCCAGGCGGTGACCACCGACTACGACCAGAACTACTTCCGCCGCGCCGGCATCGATATTGGCGAAACCATCCGCCTGGATGCCAACGACCTGTTCATGAGCCTGGCCGGCCCGGTGGCGATTGCCTATGCTGAATCGGTGGTGCCGGAAGTGCCCGCGCAAGGCACGGACAAGTTCAAGGTGTTCGAGCGCGAAAGCCCGCGCCTGGATATCGACGACCTGTTCTTGCGCTCCATCGACCTGCCGCACTTCAACAAGCAGACCCAGGCCATCGAAGGCATCAGCCTGCTGCCGATCGAGTCGCGCCGTTACCGTGCGGCCCTGGAGCAATACCAGGCCTCCGGTTACGACGCCGCCGCGCTGCATGACCTGCACTTCTTCAAGAACTGCTCGTCGGTGGTGTCGATCGTCTCGCTGCCCAAGGACTACAAGCTGTCGTACATGGACCTGAACCGGCTCAAGACCCACCTCAACAGCCTGTTCCCCAACACCACGCTCAAGCGTTACGCCCTGGTGATCGGCGCCTCGGCCAACCTGTCACTGACCACCCTGATCGCCAAGAGCCCGTGCCTGTCGGATGATTTCCTGACCTTGATCGTGGCCTTCATCAAGCGCTGCTTCGCCCGCCCCCCATACCGCTTCGATGACACGCTGGACAACGCCATCCTCGAGTTCATTACCAGCGAGCACTTCGAAGAGGCGCGGATCGACGACCTGCTCAACGAGTTCGAAAACCCGGCCAAGATCCTCGATACCAACTGGTATGCGATCAAGCCGATGTACGAGAAGAAGTACCGCGAACTGATCAGCGACAAGAGCCGCTTCGTGTCGATCAACGATATTCGCCTGTCGCGCGAATGCGTAAAGAAGGCGGTGAAGTACCTGCGTGAGATCTTCCGCCACCGCATCGGCAAGACCCGGGTGATTTCGCTCAACAACCATACCGGCCGCGTCGACTACTGACCCTCATGGGGCCGCCCGGCGGCCCCGATTACGCATGCCGTAAATTGTTACCGCAGCGCCGAAACAACCCACCACTGTTACCAACTTCCACCTTACGTGAGCGTCAACACGCACCCGCATTGGGCAGCTGTGTGATTTTACGCACTAAAAAAGCGCATCGTTATTCCGCTTGCCTGACCTGGATCACGATGAACGGCGAAACCACCACCGCCCATATCTCTGGATCGCGGCTTTGCAGGTCGAGTGCCTGCTCGGCGCTGACCGGCCCGACAGTGCCATCACTACGCCACTTGGCGAAGATCTCGCTGCGATTCTCGGCCATTGCCGCAGCAACCTCGATCAGGTCGAGACTGTGGTCGACCCAAATCAGGTCACCCTTGGCCCAGAAACGCTCCAAAGCCTTCCACTCGATTGTCGCCGTCTCGCCGAGCAATTTGGCATAGAGGGTGCTTGTTTGATCAGTCATGGGTTTGTACCCGCAAATTCGGCCAATGAAAAAAGGCCGGCATTTTTGCAGAAAAACCCGGTTTCAAATATGTAATTTGGTCGATTGGCCCCGAAGTTGTGGGGTGGGGCCGTTGATGCAGGCAAAGTGATGGCGCTTTTCTGTATCTTTGTGTCGATCATGCGACAACCCGCGAACCAGGCACTTTTTGCCCGCTTTTCAAGCGCGCGAACAGCGCTCTACACTGTACCGGTACAGTTCCGGGACATGTTCCGGGGGAAGGTGGGCATGCAGTATGGCGTGGCCATGCCGCATATCCCGCCCGGTCTGTAGCCCTGGCCGCCAGGACTATAAGAATTACAACAGAATGAGTGGAGCACTATGATCAAGATTTCCAAGCTGTTCGCCGCAATGGTACTGGCCGGGGTAGCCAGCCATTCGTTTGCCGCCGATACCATCAAGATCGGGATCGCGGGCCCCAAGACCGGCCCTGTGACCCAGTACGGCGACATGCAGTTCATCGGCGCCAAGCAAGCCATCAAGGATATCAACGCCAAGGGCGGCGTCGATGGCAAGCTGCTCGAAGCCAAGGAATACGACGACGCCTGCGACCCTAAACAGGCCGTGGCCGTCGCCAACAAAGTGGTCAACGACGGCGTCAAGTTCGTCATCGGCCACCTGTGCTCCAGCTCCACCCAGCCAGCGTCCGACATCTACGAAGACGAAGGCGTGATCATGATCACCCCGGCCGCCACCTCGCCGGAAATCACCGCCCGTGGCTACAAGCTGATCTTCCGCACCATCGGCCTGGACAGCGCCCAAGGCCCTGCTGCCGGCAACTACATCGCCGACCACGTCAAGCCGAAAGTGGTTGCCGTGCTGCATGACAAGCAGCAGTACGGTGAAGGCATCGCCACTGCGGTCAAGCAGACCCTGGAGAAGAAAGGCACCAAGGTGGCCGTGTTCGAAGGCCTGAACGCCGGTGACAAGGACTTCTCCTCGATCATCCAGAAGCTCAAGCAGAACAACGTCGACTTCGTCTACTACGGCGGCTACCACCCAGAGCTGGGCCTGATCCTGCGCCAAGCCCAGGAAAAGGGCCTGAAAGCCAAGTTCATGGGCCCGGAAGGCGTGGGTAACGACTCCATCTCGCAGATCGCCCAGAACGCCTCCGAAGGCCTGCTGGTCACCCTGCCGAAGTCGTTCGACGCCGACCCTGAGAACAAGGCCATCGTCGACGCCATCAAGGCCGACGGCAAGGACCCGAGCGGCCCGTTCGTGTTCCCGGCCTACTCGGCCGTCGAGCTGATCGCCAAAGGTATCGAAGCCGCCAAGTCCGAAGACACCGACAAGGTGGCAGCCGCCATCCACGCCGGCAAGTTCAAGACCCCGACCGGCGAACTGTCGTACGACGAGAAAGGCGACCTGAAAGACTTCAAGTTCGTGGTCTACGAATGGCACTTCGGCAAGCCGAAGACCGAAGTCTCCCCTCAGTAACTGCGTGACTAATAGCTGACCTACGAGCCCACTGTGCGAGCAGTGGGCTTTGTTTTATGAGGTTCATGGGCCTGATCCCCGCGATCCGGGGGCCGACCCACCTGAAAATCTTAAAACCGTCACCCGCGGTTTCCTGGCCTTACCCCCGCCAGCGAAATGCAAATCAGGTTTTTAGGAGCGCTGTAATGCCTGAGATCTACCATTTCTTCCAACAACTGGTTAATGGATTGACCATCGGCAGCACCTATGCCTTGATCGCCATCGGCTACACGATGGTGTACGGCATCATCGGCATGATCAACTTCGCCCACGGCGAGGTGTACATGATCGGTTCCTACGTGGCCTTCATCGCCCTGGCGGGCCTGGCCATGATGGGTATCCATTCGCTGCCGATCCTGATGACCGTCGCCTTCGTCGCGACGATCTGCGTCACCAGTGCCTACGGCTACAGCATCGAACGGGTTGCCTACCGCCCCCTGCGCAACAGCAACCGCCTGATCCCGCTGATTTCTGCCATCGGCATGTCGATCTTCCTGCAGAACACGGTCTTGCTGTCGCAAGATTCGAAGGACAAGTCCATTCCCAACCTGATCCCGGGGAGCATCTCCTTCGGGCCGGGCGGCGCGGAAGAGGTCCTGGTTTCCTACATGCAGATCCTGGTGTTCGTGGTCACCCTGGTGGCCATGACCTGCCTGACCCTGTTCATCTCCCGTTCCCGCCTGGGCCGCGCCTGCCGCGCCTGTGCCGAGGACATCAAGATGGCCAACCTGCTGGGCATCAACACCAACAACATCATCGCCCTGACCTTCGTCATCGGTGCCGCCCTGGCGGCCGTGGCGGCCGTGCTGCTGAGCATGCAGTACGGGGTGATCAACCCCAACGCCGGTTTCCTGGTGGGCCTCAAGGCCTTCACCGCGGCGGTACTGGGCGGCATCGGCAGCATCCCGGGCGCCATGCTCGGCGGGCTGGTGCTGGGCGTGGCCGAAGCCTTCGGCGCCGACATTTTCGGCGACCAGTACAAGGATGTGGTGGCATTCGGCTTGTTGGTTCTTGTCCTGCTGTTCCGGCCGACCGGCATCCTCGGCCGCCCGGAGGTTGAAAAAGTATGAACAGAAATCTCAAACAGGCGTTCTTCAGCGCCTTGCTGGTGTGGGCCGTGGCCTTCCCGGTGCTGGGCCTGAAACTGAGCATCGACGGCATCAGCCTGGCGGTGCACAGCCAAGGGTCGTTCACCATCAGCATCATCGCCGTGTGTTCGGTGCTGATGTTCCTGCGCGTGCTGTTCGACAAGCAGTGGAATTCGGTGATGGGCCGTCGCTCGGACCGCAAACTGATCCCGCCAGCCGTCAGCAACTACCTGACCCTGCCGAAAACCCAGCGCTATGTGATCATGGGCCTGATCGTCGCGGCCCTGGTATGGCCGTTCTTCGGCTCGCGCGGGGCGGTCGACATCGCCACGCTGATCCTGATCTACGTGCTGCTGGGCCTGGGCCTGAACATCGTGGTCGGCCTGGCCGGCCTGCTGGACCTGGGCTACGTCGGCTTCTACGCCGTCGGCGCCTACAGTTATGCGATGCTCTCGCACTACCTGGGCTGGAGCTTCTGGGTCTGCCTGCCGATTGCCGGCCTGATGGCTGCCACCTTCGGCTTCCTGCTCGGCTTCCCGGTGCTGCGCCTGCGCGGCGACTACCTGGCGATCGTGACCCTCGGCTTCGGCGAGATCATCCGCCTGTTCCTGCGTAACCTCACCGACTGGACCGGCGGCCCCAACGGCATCAGCAACATCCCCAAGCCGGAGTTCTTCGGCCTGACCTTCGAGCGCAAGGCTGCCGAAGGGATGCAGACCTTCCACGAGTTCTTCGGCCTGGAATACAACTCGATCAACAAGGTCATCTTCCTCTACCTGGTCGCCCTGCTGCTGGCGCTGCTGGCACTGTTCGTGATCAACCGCCTGCTGCGCATGCCGATCGGCCGCGCCTGGGAAGCGCTGCGCGAAGACGAGATCGCCTGCCGTGCGCTGGGCCTGAACCCCACCGTGATCAAGCTCTCGGCGTTCACCCTGGGTGCCTGCTTCGCCGGTTTCGCCGGCAGCTTCTTCGCTGCGCGCCAGGGCCTGGTGACGCCGGAGTCGTTCACCTTCATCGAGTCGGCGATCATCCTCGCCATCGTCGTGCTCGGCGGCATGGGCTCACAACTGGGCGTGATTCTCGCGGCCATCGTGATGATCCTGCTGCCGGAGCTGATGCGTGAGTTCAGCGAATACCGGATGCTGATGTTCGGTGCGCTGATGGTGTTGATGATGATCTGGCGTCCGCAAGGCCTGCTGCCTATGCAACGTCCCCACATGGAGCTGCGTCGATGAGCCGCGAAATTCTGCAAGTCAGCGGCCTGAGCATGCGCTTCGGCGGCTTGTTGGCGGTCAACGGCGTGGGCCTGACCGTCAAGGAAAAACAGGTGGTGGCGCTGATCGGCCCGAACGGTGCCGGCAAGACCACGGTGTTCAACTGCCTGACCGGCTTCTACAAGCCCAGCGGCGGCACCATTCTGCTCGACGGCCAGCCGATCCAGGGCCTGGCCGGCCACCAGATCGCCCGCAAGGGGGTGGTGCGGACCTTCCAGAACGTGCGCCTGTTCAAGGAAATGACCGCGCTGGAAAACCTGCTGATCGCCCAGCACCGTCACCTGAACACCAACTTCTTCGCCGGCCTGTTCAAGACCCCGAACTTCCGCCGCAGCGAGAAGGAGGCCATGGAGCGCGCCCAGTACTGGCTGGACAAGGTCAACCTGACCGAGTTCGCCAACCGTACTGCCGGCACCCTCGCCTACGGCCAGCAACGCCGCCTGGAAATCGCCCGCTGCATGATGACCCAGCCACGGATCATCATGCTCGACGAACCCGCCGCGGGCCTGAACCCGAAGGAAACCGAAGACCTCAAGGCACTGATCGCCTACCTGCGTGAGTCGCACAACGTCACCGTGCTGCTGATCGAGCACGACATGAAGCTGGTGATGAGCATTTCCGACCACATTGTCGTGATCAACCAGGGCACGCCCCTGGCCCACGGCACGCCGCAGGAGATCCGCGACAACCCTGATGTGATCAAAGCCTACCTGGGGGAAGCGTAAATGCTGAAGTTCGAGAACGTTTCCACCTTCTACGGCAAGATCCAGGCGCTGCACAGCGTCAACGTGGAGATCAACCAGGGCGAGATCGTCACCCTGATCGGCGCCAACGGTGCCGGCAAGTCGACCTTGCTGATGACCCTGTGCGGCTCGCCGCAGGCGCACAGCGGCAGCATCAAGTACCTGGGTGAAGAGCTGGTCGGCCAGCCGTCTTCGCACATCATGCGCAAGAGCATCGCGGTAGTGCCGGAAGGCCGCCGCGTGTTTGCCCGCCTGACCGTCGAGGAAAACCTGGCCATGGGCGGCTTCTTCACCGACAAGGGCGACTACCAGGAGCAGCTGGATAAGGTCCTGCAGCTGTTCCCGCGCCTGAAGGAGCGCTACATCCAGCGCGGTGGCACCATGTCCGGTGGCGAGCAGCAGATGCTGGCCATCGGCCGGGCGCTGATGAGCAAGCCCAAGCTGTTGCTACTGGACGAGCCGTCGCTGGGCCTGGCGCCGATCATCATCCAGCAGATCTTCGACATCATCGAACAGCTGCGCCGCGATGGCGTGACGGTGTTCCTGGTGGAGCAGAACGCCAACCAGGCGCTGAAGATCGCAGACCGGGCGTATGTACTGGAAAACGGCCGGGTGGTGATGCAAGGCACCGGTGAAGCACTGCTGACCGACCCGAAAGTGCGCGACGCCTACCTGGGTGGTTGAATGAAAAAGGGCCTTCGGGCCCTTTTTTCTGCCTGCAGGACGTGTATCGTGGCCAGCTCTTTGGCAAAGATTCCCCGGAGCCCGCCCCATGCGCCTCACCCCTACCCTGTTGCTCACTGCCCTGCTGCCCCTGTTTGCCGGCTGCCAGTTGCTGGCCGAGCAGCCCCGTGACCCGAACATCGGTACCACGCGCATGCAGGGCGAGCTGAGCGCAGGCGGCGGCCGGCTGTTGTTCAAACCCTGCGGTGAAAGCCGCCACTTCGTGATCAACGATGTCGCCGGCACGGGCATCCTCCAGGAGTCCGTGAGCCTGGCCAAGGATGCCAAGGCCAAGCTGTTCGCCGACGTGCGCGGGCGCCTCACCGGCAACAAGCAGGCCGACAACGATGGCCAGCTGGAAGTCAGCCGCCTGTACCGCCTGGAACCTTCCACCCGCGCCTGCGACGACCCCAACTTCAAGCAGCTGACCCTGCGCGCCAATGGCCACGAGCCGGACTGGGACATCAAGGCCAGCGGCAAGGGCATGGTGCTCAACCGCGTCGGCAAGGACCCGCTGCCTCTGCCGTTCCTCGAAGAAGAAGTGCCCGGCGGCGGCCTGACCCTGACCAGCGAAGCCAACGGCCAGCACGTTGAACTGTGGGTCGCCCCGCAACGTTGCGTCGACAGCATGAGCGGCGCCGTGCGCCACCTGGGCGCCGAGCTGCGCATCGACGGCCAGACCCTGCATGGCTGCGGTTACTACGGCGGTGCCCGCGACAACTGATCGCCGGGCGCTTTTATCCTGCCAGTCGGGGCGGCATACAGCTTATACTTGGCGGTTTGTGTAAAGCCGCCGGCCGCCCATGGCCGGGATACTGGACCCTGCCATGCTACGAATCACCGAACTCAAGCTGCCCCTGGACCATCCCGACGAAGCCCTGCGTGATGCCATTGTCCAGCGCCTGGGCATCCGCGATGAGCAACTGCTCAGCTTCAATCTGTTCAAGCGCAGCTACGATGCGCGCAAGAAGAACAGCGAGCTGCTGTTCATCTACACCATCGACCTGGAAGCCAGCAACGAAGCCGAGCTGCTCAGCAAGTTCGCCGACGATCACAACATCAGCGTGGCACCCGACGTCACCTACAAGTTCGTCGGCCATGCCCCTGCCGACCTGCAGGAACGCCCGATCGTGGTCGGCTTCGGCCCCTGCGGTATCTTTGCCGGCCTGTTGCTGGCGCAGATGGGCTTCAAGCCGATCATCCTTGAGCGCGGCAAGGAAGTGCGCCAGCGCACCAAGGACACCTGGGGCCTGTGGCGCAAAAGCGTGCTCAACCCCGAGTCCAACGTGCAGTTCGGCGAAGGCGGCGCCGGGACCTTCTCCGATGGCAAGCTCTACAGCCAGATCAAGGACCCGAACCACCACGGCCGCAAGGTCCTGGAAGAGTTCGTCAAGGCCGGTGCACCGGACGAGATCCTGTACATCAACAAACCGCACATCGGCACCTTCCGCCTGACCGGCATGGTCGAGCAGATGCGCCAGGACATGATCGCCCTGGGCGCCGAAGTACGCTTCCAGGAAAAGGTCACCGACCTGCTGATCGAGGACGGACAGCTGACCGGCGTGGTGCTGGAAAGTGGCGAACAGCTGCACTCGCGTCATGTGGTCCTGGCCCTGGGCCACAGCGCCCGTGACACCTTCCGCATGCTGCACGCCAAGGGCGTGTACATGGAAGCCAAGCCGTTCTCGGTGGGCTTCCGTATCGAACACCCGCAAACGCTGATCGACAAGGCGCGCCTGGGCAAATACGCCGGTCACCCGAAACTCGGCGCCGCCGACTACAAGCTGGTGTACCACGCCAAGAATGGCCGTTCGGTGTACAGCTTCTGCATGTGCCCAGGCGGCACCGTGGTGGCCGCCACCAGCGAGCCGGGCCGCGTGGTGACCAACGGTATGAGCCAATATTCGCGTAACGAGCGCAACGCCAACTCCGGCATCGTCGTCGGCATCGACCCCGAGCGCGACTACCCGGGCGGCCCGCTGGCCGGCATCGAGTTGCAGGAGCGCCTTGAAGCCCATGCCTACGTGATGGGTGGCAGCAACTACCAGGCCCCGGCGCAGCTGGTGGGCGACTTCGTCGCCGGCAGGCCGTCCACCGCGCTGGGCAGCGTCGAGCCTTCGTACAAGCCGGGGGTGACCCTGGGTGACCTGGCGCCGAGCCTGCCGGACTTCGCCATCGAGGCGATCCGCGAGGCGTTGCCGGCCTTCGACCGCCAGATCAAAGGCTACAACCTGCACGATGCGGTGTTGACCGGGATCGAGACACGCACCTCATCGCCACTGCGCATTACCCGTGGCGCGGACTTCCAGAGCCTGAACCTGAAGGGACTGTTCCCGGCAGGTGAAGGTGCGGGGTATGCCGGGGGGATTCTCTCGGCAGGCGTGGACGGTATCCGCATTGCCGAAGCCGTGGCTCGCGACATGCTCGGCCTGTAAAGCTGCAGGCCTCTTCGCGGCGGTTCGACGCCTCGAAGAGGCCGATGCAGGAAAACAAAAAAACCGAACAGGCCTGGCCCGTTCGGTTTTTTATTGACCGCTACGATCAGTGCGAAACGCGGCTGGTACCATCGACGGTCATGATGCGCACGCGGTCGCCAACGCGGAAGATCTCGTTCTGCTGCACGGCTTGCACATAGGCGCGCATGCTGCCGTCGTCTTCACGTACAGTGATTTCCACGCCCTGGGTGCGGGTCAGGCCTTCTTCGGCAGCGGAACCTGCCAGGCCACCGGCCACGGCACCGATCACCGCGGTGACGATGCTGCCACGGCCACCGCCAATGGCGCTGCCGGCGACACCACCGACGATAGCGCCAGCACCACCACCGATCGGCGTCTTGGTGCCTTCGATCTTGACCGGGCGCAGGGATTCGATGGTTCCCATGCGCACGGTCTGCACGCGACGGGCCTCATCACGGGAGTAGCTGTCACCGGTCAGGCTCGAGGCACAGCCACCGAGCAGCAGCGACATGGTGGTGAACGTCGCCACCAGCAAAGCGGATTTACGCATGGGTACAGTCTCCAGAAAACAGGTGTCCATTAGACGCTACGCGTTGACAGCTGTCACGGCGCCCGCACAAAAAATAAAATTTCATTCAGCCCCTGTACAGCCTTGTACGGGCAGTAATGGGGGCGTTACAGATCAGACAGAGGATAGCCACGAATTACTTCATCAACTGTGAAGAAGTGTCGGCTTGAGGGCAACGGGGCTGCCTGACAGCCCCGTGGATGTCAGGGCGCCAGGCGCTCTCGCGTCCACTGCCCGTCTACCAGGCGGTAGTTCAGGCGGTCATGCAGCCGGCTGGCCCGGCCCTGCCAGAACTCGATCCGCTCAGGCAGCAGACGGTAGCCCCCCCAATGTTCCGGGCAATGCGGCTGGGTATCGGAGAAGCGCGCTTCGGTGGCCTTGACCAACCCTTCGAGCTCCTCGCGATTGGCAATCACGCGACTCTGCGGCGAGGCCCAGGCCCCCAGGCGGCTGCCCAGCGGGCGTACCTGGTAGTAGTCGTCCGACTCCTTGGCCGTGACCTTTTCCACTCGACCTTCGATCCGTACCTGGCGCTCCAGCGCCGGCCAGAAAAAGGTCATGGCAGCGAACGGGTTGGCCTGCAGTTGCTGGCCCTTGGCGCTGTCATAGTTGGTGAAGAAGGTGAATCCACGGTCATCAAGGCCCTTGAGCAGCAGCACACGACAGTGCGGGCGGCCTTCGCCATCGACGGTGGCGAGTGTCAGGGCATTAGCCTCCACAGGAGGCTGCTCGGTCTTCACCGCATCGGCAAACCACTGGTGGAACAGGGCGAACGGCTCACCCGGGGCCTGGGCTTCGGCCAGGCCATCACGGGTGTAGTCGCGGCGCATATCGGCCAGGGATTGGGTCATGGCTGCGTTTCCTTGACGATCAGTTGGTCTTCGCAGGGCTATTGGCCGCTACCTTCTTGTCAGTGGTAGCGGCTTTCTTGGCGGCCGGCTTGGCTGGCGCGGCTTTTTTCTTGGCGGTGGTCTTCGCTGCAGGTTTGGCAGCGGCTTTCTTCGCTGCTGGCTTGGCGGCCGCTTTCTTGGTTTCAACAGGCTTGGCGGCAGGTGCCTTGGCATCCTGCACGGCAACCATCGAAGCCGGGGTCGCAGCCGGGGCTGGCTGCTGATACTTGGCCAGCAAGGCAACCATGGTGTTCTGCGGCGTCAGCAGCATTTCCACGCGACGGTTCAGGGCGCGGCCTTCGGCGCTGTCGTTGGCGGCACGCGGCATTTCCGCGCCCATGCCCTTGAGCGACAGGCGGTCACGCTGCAGGCCACTCAGGCGGAAGATCGCCGATACCGAGGCGGCACGCTCCAGGCTCAGCTTCTGATTGGCAGCGGCAACACCACTGCTGTCGGCATGGCCAAGCACCAGCACAGCCGTCTTCGAGTCGCCTTCGACAGCCTTGGCCACGCGGGTGATCGGAGCGAGGGTCATCGGCAACAGCATGTTCGGGCGGTCCGGGTTGTACGAGCTGTCGACCGGGATGGTCACCACCAGCACGTTGTCGCGGCGCTCAAGCTCGAGCTTGCTGTCCTTGATCGCGTCACGCAGCTTGGGCTCGTACTGGTCCAACCAGGCCTGGGTGGCCTTTTCGTCGATTTTCGGCACGACCGGCCCTTTGGCCTGCTTGTCGTCACCGCCAAATGGCCACCACCAGTGGCTGGCGCTCTCGGACTTGGCGTCCGCCTTGGCGACTTTATCGGTGACCGCCGCTTTCACTTCCTTGTCAGCGACCTTGTCCGAACCGAACGGCCACCAGTTGCTGCCGCCATCCTTGGCGGCGTCCTGGGAATGGCTGGCGCAACCGGTCATAGCGGCCAGGCACAGGGCGAGAGCTAAGGTTTTATGTGAAGACATCAGCGATACACCATGAAATTGAAAGATATTTTGCCAACGCACTTCAGGCGTTGGCATTGAGGATAGTCAAAGGGGCTGCGTAATACCCGCTTTACCCGATCAAAGGCAAGTGCCAAGCACGCGTACCAGTTGCTGGGCTCTTGGGTCCATGAGCACGTAAGGGCCAAGGGTATTGACCACGAAGCCGAACGCCACGTCGTGCTCCGGGTCGGCAAAACCGACCGAACCGCCAGCACCTGGATGGCCAAACGCACGGGCGCCGAGGCCAAAGGTGGCGTTGGCCACATCGGGCTGGTCGAGCATGCAGCCCAGGCCGAAACGGGTCCGGGTCAACAAGGTACGGTCCTCGCCCAGGCTGTGTTCGCGGGTCAGTTCGTCGAGCAGTTCGGATTCGAGCAGGCTGCCATCGAGCAGGCCGGCATAGAAACCTGCCAGGCTGCGTGCATTGCCATGGCCGTTGGCCGCCGGCTGCTGCATGCGCCGCCATTCAGGCTTGTTGGTGCTGGTCAGGATGGCCGGCGGGTTGGTGAAGGCGCGAGTCGACAGCGCCGCGGGCTCACGCATGGTCACCTGCTGCAGGCGCTGGGCTGCGGCATCACCCGCGTTGCCCTTGCCACGGGCAATGTGCGCCACGCGGTGGAACTCTTCGTCGGCCAGGCCGACGTGGAAGTCCAGGCCCAGCGGCCGGGCAGTACGAGCGACGATTGAGTCACCCGGGCCGCGGCCATCGACGCGGCGGATCAGTTCGCCGATCAGCCAGCCATAGGTGATGGCGGCGTAGCCGTGTTCGGTGCCGGGCGTCCACCACGGCGTCTCGGCGGCCAGGGCATCGACCATGGCCTGCCAGTCGTACAGGGCTTCAGCCGGTAGCAGCTCGCGGATGGCTGGCAGGCCTGCACGGTGGCTGAGCAATTGACGCAGGGTGATGTTGTGCTTGCCGGCCTGGGCGAACTCCGGCCAGTAACGGGCCACCGGGGCATCCAGGGCCAGTTTGCCCTCACCCACCAGCTGCAACGCAGTCACGGCGGTGAAGGTCTTGGTGCAGGAAAACAGGTTGGCAATGGTATCGCTGTGCCAGGCCTGCTGGCCGTCCTTGTCGGCAGTGCCTGCCCACAGGTCGACCACGGTCTCGCCACCGACCTGGATGCACAGCGCAGCGCCACGCTCCTGGGGATCCTCGAACAGTGCCGCGAACGCTTCACGCACTGCTTCGAACTTCAGCTCATAGTGACCCTGGATCTGCACCCGCTGTTCTCCGTACGACCATGCTGACAAAGGCGTGCATTGTTTCAGTAGTTGGCGGTTTTGCCTACTGGGCGAAGCCGGACGGACGCTGCCGAAGCGGCAGGATCCAATGGGCCAGGGGCGCTGAACGCCCCCGGTAGAGATTCAGGGGGCTTTTTTCTCCAGTTCGCTGCGCAACTGACCAACGGCCTGCAGGTTGCTCTTGCGCACCGCCTCGACGAAACCCGGGTACGCCACATCGGTGATCGCCACCAGGCCCAGGTGGCCGTTCTCGCCATCGAGCAAGCGCCCGCTGGCCGGTTGGTCAAGGTATTGGAACCAGTGCGCGCCCACGATCATCGGCTGTGCCAGCGCGGCCTTGAGGAAGTTGCCATAGGCCGGCCCGCGGTCTTCTTCCCTGGCTACTTCCACTGGCCCTGGCCAGAACGGCCCGCGGTCGCGGGAACCGAACTGGAACTCGGACACCAGCACCGGCTTGTCAAGTTCGGCCAAGCGGGCAAAGTCATAGCCATCCTCGGGCTTGAGGGTATAGAAGTTGAAACTCAGGACATCGCAGAACTCGGCGCAGGCCTTGACCGCTTCCGGGGTGCTCACGGCATAGCGGCCACCCAGCAGCAGGTGGTTGGGTGCATGCCATTTCAGTGCGTCGGCGATGGTCTTGAAGTAGGTCTCGGCGAATACCTGCTGGAAATACTGGTAATCACGCTCGATTTCCGGGTGCTCGGGATTCGGCAGCGGGGCCTCGAAGCCTGGGTCTTCCATCAACTCCCAGGCCTGCAGGTCGATCCCCCAGGCCTTGGACAGCCCCTCCTGGTTGCGATACTTGTCGCGCAGCTGCTTGAGGAAAGCGCGCTTGGCCGGCACGTCGGTGGTCAGACGCAGTGTCCCGTAGGCCAGGCCATAGCGCGCCTTGGGGTCGTTGCCGGGTGCCGCCCAGGCCAGTTCGTTGTCGGCGAAATAGCCGATCAGCCAGGGGTCGTCACGGTGATCCCGCGCGGCAATGGCCACGGCGCGCTCCGTGGCCATGGCAAAGCGTGGGTCGAACGGGTCGGGCATGCGGCCCCACCAGTCCATACCGGTGCTGATGCTGGCATAGTCACCGACGATCGACAGCGGCAAGGTGTAGGGCATGCGTTTGGCCTGGCCGATGGCAGGGTCGCTCCAGTTGCCCAAGGTATTGAAGCCCCAGGCCTGCAGCCGGTCCAGCGTGTGGGCCTGCCACCGCTCGGCATCCAGTGCCAGCGCTGGGCACTCGGGTGTGGCCTGGCCTTGCACGGCAGGCGGGCAAGGTTTGCCATAGGTGCGCTGGATATTCGCGGCGTAGAAATCGAACCAGCGCCCTTGCTTGAAATTGCGCCCTTGCGACGAGGCGTTGCCATCGTCGTTATTGCCTTCACCATAAAAGGCCGTCAGCGCGTCGCCTTCACCTGGCAAGGCTTTGAACATCCCCTCGCGGCCGGCAACGTAGGTACGCCCGCCATCGGCGGCCACGGCATTGACCCCCAGCGAATAAAACGGGTGGCCTTCCGGTGTGACCAGGTACCAGCGGCCTGCGCGCTTCTCGGTGCGGAAAAAGCCCTTGGCGGCGAACGCCGGGCCGGCCAGCACGCCACCGTAGCTGTCCAGTTGCTGTTTCTCACGGTCAGCCAACCAGCTCTTGAGCTGCTGCTGTTCACGCGCGTCAGCCGCCTTTAGCTGCTCGTCACTGGTAATCTTCTCGGGCCAGTTGCCCCGGGTGGACTGGCCGTAGGCATCGATCAACGCGTGGTAGGCCGCCTGGTAGGCCTGGTCGTCGTCCTGGATGCCGACCTTTTCGATCAGCAGGTTCTGCGCCACCTTCGGGTTGGGTATGGTCAGGCTGACGGACACCACCTGCTTGAGATCCAGTTCACCGGCACTGCTGGTCAGCAGCAACCGCTGCCCGTCATAGACCCATGGCATCGGCGGGCCGGCCCGCATGCCCTGGCTCAACGGCGAACTGGCCGTGAGCGGAACCATGACGGTTTGCGCAGGCCCGGCAGGCAGGTCGATACGACTGGTCAGCGTGCGCCCGTCACTGCCGAGCAGCGTCACGTCGACGGTCAACGCCCAATCCTGGGCGCTTTGCATGCGCAAGGTGAGGTAACGCCCCGCCGACCAGTCCCACACGCCGCTCTGCGGGCTCAGGCGCAAGGTCGGCCGTTCGACCGGATTGAACACCACCCGCCTGAGCACCTCGCCCTCAGCCGTCTGCTCCGCATTGTACTGCGGCATGCCGGTGCCTTCGGTCGCCACATTGACCACCGAGGCCGGGCGGACGAAGCTGAACAGCGTCTGTTGCCCGGCCAGCAAAGGCGTGCTGAACAACAGCGTGAATACCACGGGCAAGGTGTGGCGGATCATAAGGCTGGGGCTCTCCTTCCAGGCCCTCATGGGCCCGCGGCTGAGTCATGGACAACGGGCCGGCGCATCGTGCGCCTGCCCTCAGGAAATCTCCCGCCGGAATGGCGGCAG
This sequence comes from Pseudomonas vlassakiae, assembly GCF_014269035.2. Classification (GTDB taxonomy): domain Bacteria; phylum Pseudomonadota; class Gammaproteobacteria; order Pseudomonadales; family Pseudomonadaceae; genus Aquipseudomonas; species Aquipseudomonas vlassakiae. The sequence goes on along the minus strand of NZ_JABWRP020000010.1, from coordinate 186,290 downwards.
CGCATTGAGAATAGCCTTGCCATAGCGCTGCGTGACCAGGCGCCGATCAAGCAAGGTGATGACGCCGCGATCCTGCTCGGTCCGCAACAGGCGACCGCAGGCCTGGATCAGACGCAGCGAGGCGTCGGGCACGGCAATCTCCATGAACGGGTTGCCGCCACGGGCTTCGATCCATTCGGCCAGTGCTGCTTCGACCGGGTCGTCGGGCACGGCGAAGGGGATCTTGGCGATGACCACATGCTCACAGTAGGCACCTGGCAGGTCGACACCCTCGGCGAAGCTGGCCAGGCCGAACAACACGCTGTGCTGGCCATCGTCGACCCTTGCCTTGTGCTTGTTCAAGGTTTCCTGCTTGGACAGGTTGCCCTGGATCAGCACCAGCTTGCGCCAGTCGCGGTCCAGGCCGTCGAACACTTCCTGCATCTGCTTGCGCGAAGAGAACAGCACCAGCGCGCCGCGGGCATCTTCGACGATGCCTGGCAGTTCGCGAATGATCGCCGCAGTGTGTGCCGCCGCGTCGCGCGGATCGGCCTTGAGGTCGGGGACCCGCAGCAGGCCGGCATCGCCATGCACGAACGGGCTGGGCACCACGCAAGTGACGGCATCGCGGGGCAGCCCCGAGCGCATGCGGAAACGGTCGAACTTGCCCAGTGCGGTCAGCGTGGCCGAGGTCACCAGAGCGCCATGGGCAACGCTCCAGAGGCTGCGGCGCAGCATGTCGGCGGCAAGAATCGGGCTGGCATTGACCTCGATGTCGAACAGCGCGCCGCTTTCGGCCAGGGTCAGCCAACGCGCCATGGGCGGGCTGTCCTCCGGGTCCTCGGTGGTGAACGCGGTCCACAGCTCCCAGTTGCCCTGGGCGCGAGTGACCAGGCTGCCGAACAGTGGGTACCACTCCTCGGCCTGGTGGCTGGCGATGCCGATGTTGACCTCGCCGTCCATGCCTTCCTTGAGCAGGTCGGCCAGGCGGGTGAACAGGTCATTCAGGCGGGCGAAGCCCTTTTTCAGCTCGATACCGACTTCGCGGATCTGCTCCGGCACCACGCCGCCCTCAAAGCGATAACGCGGACGCTCTCGGCCTTCGGTATCCTCGCTCGGGCGGAAATCGGCGACCTGCTCGCACAGGGTGAACATGAACTGCTGCTGGGTGCGCACTTCCCGCGCCAGCTCCGGCACCTGTTCGATGTACTTGCCCAGGTCGCCCGGCAAGGGGTGCTGGGCCAGCAACTTGGTGAGGTTCTTGGCAGTCTGCTCCAGCCAGTCGGCGGTGGAGCGCAGGCGCGAATAATGGGCGAAGTGGCCGATGGCCTTGTCGGGCAGGTGGTGGCCTTCATCGAACACGTACACCGTGTCGCGCGGGTCAGGCAGCACTGCGCCTCCGCCCAGGGCCAGGTCGGCCAGGACCATGTCGTGGTTGGTGACGATCACATCGACCTTGCCCATGCCTTCACGGGCCTTGTAGAACACGCACTGCTGGAAGTTCGGGCAGTGGCGGCCGGTGCACTGGCTGTGATCGGTGGTCAGCCGCGCCCAGTCCTGGTCCTCGATGGCCTCCGACCAGCTGTCGCGGTCGCCGTCCCAACGGTTGCCGGCGAGCTTCTCGATCATGCTGTTGAACAGCTTCTGGCTGCGCTCGTCAACCTCGATGTGGAAGCCTTCTTCCTCGAACAGCTGGGCAGTGGCCGACTGCGCGTGGCCCTCCTGCAGCAGGATGTCGAGCTTGGACAGGCACAGGTAACGGCCGCGGCCCTTGGCCAGGGCGAAGCTGAAGTTCAGGCCGCTGTTGCGCATCAGGTCCGGCAGGTCCTTGATGACGATCTGCTCCTGCAATGCCACGGTCGCGGTGGCGATCACCAGGCGCTTGCCAGCGGCCTTGGCGGCCGGGATCGCGGCCAGCGCGTAGGCGACCGTCTTGCCGGTACCGGTGCCCGCTTCCACCGCAACCACGGCGGGCTCGCCGGCGCGACGGCCTTCGTCGTCACAGGCGATGTCGCCGAGCACCTTGGCCACTTCGGCGATCATCAGGCGCTGGCCATACCGCGGCTTGAGGCCCTTGGCTTCGAGAAAACGCGTGTAGGCGCCCTGAATGGTGGCTTTGAGTTCGTTGCTGATCATGGTCTGCAGGCGCCCGGAGGGCTGGATATATTTTCAGTGTTTCGCATGGGGCGGCTATCATACCCCGCTATTGCCCTTTGTGCCGCATGGAGATCCCGGATGCTTGCCTTTGCCCTGCCCTACACCTTGCATGTCCTTGCCGCCCTGATATGGGTCGGCGGCATGTTCTTCGCCTGGCTGGTGCTGCGCCCGGCAACGGTTGCAGCCCTTGAAGGGCCTGCCCGCCTGCGCCTGTGGGTGGAAGTTTTCCGACGCTTCTTCGTCTGGGTCTGGCTGGCCGTGGCGATTCTGGCGATCAGTGGTATCGGCATGTTGCACATGCGTTTCAGCGGCTTCGAGACTGCGCCCAAATATGTACACGTGATGATTGGCGGCGGGATTGCCATGTTCGCGCTGTTCATGCGCATCCAGGCATTGCTGCTGCCGGAGCTCAAGGCGGCGGTACAGGCTGAGGACTGGCCGGCCGGCGCTGCGGTGCTCGGGCGGATTCGACGGATGGTGGGGATCAACCTGCTGCTGGGCCTGGCGGTCGTTGCGGTGGCCAGTTCCCGGCTGTTGATGTGAGGGGTTCTACGCGGCATTTTCAGTGCCTGTGAGATCGAGCGCCGCCCGCGCGGCGCTCGATCTCACAGGCCCTACAACTCTAAAGTCAGGCCCTCAGCCTCAGAGACGCTGTAAAATCAGTTCACCCTCGGCGCCTGCCAACCCAGGTCGCCCTTCCTGCCCCGGGCGGCCATTGGCTCCGGCGTCGGTGCGATACACCAGGCACCCCTTGCTCGCCCCGCCTTTACCGGCCTTGCCCGCCGCCCCGGGCTTGCCCGGCGCACCACCCTCCAGGCGTACCACGATGCGTTCCTGCGGGAACCCTTGCGGCAGGTTCAGGCGAATCCGCCCGCCGGGTGCACCGTCATGCCCGTTGCCACCATCATCACCATTCGCCCCTTTGCTTGCCTGGCCCCAGGCACAACCTCCCGCCTGGCCATTGGCGCCATCAAGGCCCATGTAACCCGGCGCTCCGGCGCCGCCACGGGCATCGATGGCCAGGCGTTCGGCGTCGACCTTGGCGAGGGTCAATTCCAGGCTGCGCCCGGAGCGGGCAGCCCGTTCGTAGGTACCGGGCGCCCCTGGCGCGCTGATCTCACTGCCCTCGCCCAGCACAGCATCACGTACCTCGATAAGCAGCGGTGTTTCGGCAGGCGCAATGGCAATCCGCGCATCGCGGCCCAGCTGCAGATGATCGACCTTCAGTTCGGTCAATGTGGACGGCAACAGCAAGGTCGCCGAATCCGCGACATTCAACTGCTCCAGGTGCACGCTGGCCGACTTGTTCGGCAGCCGCAACATCGAGTGCGAGGCAACCTCAAGGCTCTGCGCCTGTGCCACGGGCGCGGCCAATACCGCCAGCAACATCAATTTACGCATGGCGAGGCGCCTCCTGCGGACGGGGAATGGACATGACATGAAAAATACCGGTCAGCAGGATCTGCAACCGGTCGAACCAGCGATGGCTGCGGCCACGCAAGCTGCCATTGAAAAACAGCATTTCGAGAACATGCAGGCCCAGCACAAAAATGCCCAAGGCATTGATCAACAGATTCAACGGCAACGGTTGCGGCATCATCAGGTTGAACAGCACCACGCCCCAGAACGCCACGGTCAGGACCTTGCCCAGGCCCAGGATGAACTTCATACCCCGCCCCTACGTGTCTATTTATTGTTATGTCAACGCGGCCCGAGCAAGCGCGCCGCGCAGCCAACACTACCTGCATGCCCAGGCACGCGCCAGCACAGTCAGTTGAGGTGCAGGTCCACCCGTCGGTTGTGCGCACGCCCTTCATCGGTGGCGTTGTCGGCGATCGGCTCATGGGCACCACGGCCCTCGCTGGTCACCTTCTGCGGCGCCAGGCCCTGACTGATCAGGTATTCGGCGACACTGGCGGCGCGGCGTTCGGAAAGCGCCTGGTTGTAGTTGTCTGAGCCGACGTTGTCGGTATGCCCGACCACCTTGACACGCGTGACACCCAACTCGCTGAGGCGCGGCAGCAGGCTTTTCAGGCGTTCTTCGCTACCCGGGGTGAGATCGGCGGAATTGAACGCGAACATCACCTGGCCCTGGTCATCGAGGCTGATCACCTCAGGCTTGGGCTGTGGTGCGGGTTGCGCCGGCGGATACTGCGGCAGCGGGCAGCCCATGTGGTTCACCGCTGTATTGGCCGGGGTGTCGGGGCAGCGGTCGCGACGGTCGAACACACCGTCACCATCCTCGTCACCATCCTGGGCATAACAGATCAGCCCACCGGTGATCGCGCCGAGGGCGCCGAGGCCAGCCGCCCAGCTCGAGTTTTCGATGGCGCCAAGGCCACCCCCCACCGCGCCACCGAGCAGGCTGCAGACGGGCCACGTCCTTTGATTGAGGGGCGCACTGCCGTCACTGTGGGTGGCGCAGCCTGCAAGCAGGCTGGTAACCAACAGCAACGGCATCGCCGCCTTCGACATAACACTCATGATGAATGCTCCTGTGTCATCGGCCACCGCTGGCGGGATTGAAGATGCGCCCGCGCCACTTCACAAGGCGCGGGCGCCGTGACGTCAACGCTGGATCTTGATTTCGGTACGACGGTTCATGGCACGCCCCTCGGCCGTGGCATTGTCCGCCACTGGCTGGGTTTCGCCTGCGCCTGCCACCGAAACGAAGCTGGCGCGAGGCACACCGCTGTCGATCAGGTAATCGGTTACCGCATGGGCACGGTGCTCGGACAACTTCTGGTTGTACTTGTCGGAGCCCACGCTGTCGGTGTGGCCAGTCACGCTCAGACGGGCGCCCGGGGCCTCTTGCTTGAGGCGCGTGGCAACCGTGTTCAGGCGCTCCTTGTCGGCCGCAGTCAGGCGCGAAGAGTTGAATTCGAAGTGCACATCACGAATGACGATCACTTCTTCCTTCTGCACCACCACTTCCTCGACCACTGGTGGAGGCGGTGGGCAGCCATTGGCATCGACCTTCACGCCGTGCGGCGTACCCGGGCACTTGTCACGGCTATCCGGCACGCCATCACCGTCTTCGTCGCCATCGCCGTGAGCCCAGCAATAGCCTGCCGCCAGGCCACCGCCGAGCAGCGCGCCCCAGCCAGCCCAGCTGGAACTCTCGATGGCACCCAGGCCGGCACCGGCAACGCCCCCGACGGCAGCGCATTTCGGCCAGTCGGTTTTTTGCAAACCTGCACAACCAGTCAACACACTGGTGAGCAGTACCAGGGGTAACGCTGTGCGTACTATGCTCATTTTCGTAGCTTCTCCTAGGGGAATCGGCATAAGGCCGATCTCTGGGAGTAAAGACCGCGCAATCCATCCCTGCCAGCAACAAGCCACGACGCGGCCTCTTGCCTCTATGCCGGCGGGCAGCAGCCCGCTAGTCTTGGATGACTTGAACGAGGATTGGCAATGACCGACGGTTTTTCCCAGCGCACGCCGCAACAAGCCCTGGCCGCGCTGCTAGAGCGCTTCACCCCGCAGCGCCTGCTGCTGGTGGGCACCCGCTTCCCGGCCCTGGATGCCTTTGCCCAGGCGCACCCCCAGGTGGCCATCGAAACCTGCGCGCCGGGGCCATTGCCGGCAGCGCTGGCTGCGCAGCGCTTCGACCTGGCAGTGCTGGTGGACTGCCTGGAACACCTGCCCAAACGCACCGGCCTGCAATTGTTGGGCGGCATCCGCAACCTCAACGCAAGCCGGGTTGCAGTGCTGGCCGACCTGCCCGCCTGCGGTTGGCAAGACACCGATTTCTTTTCGCTGGCGCTGTCGGCCAGCGAGAAATTCCGCCGCGACGAGCAGGTGTTGAGCTTGTTCACCTATGATCTACATGACTACAAGCAGGTCCCGGACTGGCTCAACGCCAAGTTCTGGGCCAACCCTGAAAACTTCGGCAAGTATTGGTGGTGATGATGAGTGTCTCGGTTTGCCCTTGTGGCAGCGGCAACCTGCTCGACGCCTGCTGTGGGCATTACCATGCCGGCACTGCGGCTCCCGACGCCCAGACGTTGATGCGTTCGCGCTACAGCGCCTATGTATTGGGGCTGGTCGACTACCTGGTGGCCACTACCCTGCCGGCCCAGCAGGAGGGGCTGGACCGTGCCGCCATGGCAGCCTGGAGCGCCCAGAGCACCTGGCTGGGCCTGGAGGTGGAAAGCGCCGAAGTACTCGGCGGCCAGCCCGAACACGCCTTCGTGACCTTCACCGCACGCTGGCATGACCAGGCGGGCGACCATCAGCACCGCGAGCGCTCTGCTTTCGTGCAGCACGAGCGGCGCTGGTATTTCATCGACCCCACCGTTGCGCTCAAGGCCGGCCGCAACGACCCCTGCCCCTGCGGCAGCGGGCAGAAATTCAAGAAATGCTGTGCCAGCTACGTTGGCAGTTGAGCATGATTGCCGCCACCCGCCTGCTCTTGCTCGGCGCCCTGCTGGGGCTGCTGGCGGGCTGTGCGAGCTGGGGCGACGATGATACGCGCGAGCCGGAATTGCACCTGGACAAGGTGGAAACGGTAAAGGCGCGGCTGCTGCAGCAGGAATTCGTCCTGCACCTGCGCGTCGACAACCCCAACGACAGCCGCCTGTTCATTCGCAACCTGAGCTATTCGGTGTGGCTCGACGACCTGCTGCTGGCGCAGGACGAAGTGAGCCTCTGGCGCAGCGTCGGCGGGCATGCCCGGCGCACGTTCAAGATCACCGCGCGAACCAACCTGTGGCAGCACCTGAAGCCGTTGGCCAAGCTGCTCAAAAGCGGGCAGCCACTGCATTACCGCCTGCGGGGCGAGCTGGAGACCGGGCTGATCATCCATCAGGACCTGCACTTGTCGCGCAGTGGTGAGATAATCCCCGGCGATCTCATACCGGAGTAACCCTGCAATGACCCAGCAACCCCATGTTCATGGCCCGGACTGCAACCACGGTCACGATCATCAGCATGATCACGACCACGGCCATGTACACGGCCCGCACTGCAACCATGGCCACCAGGAGCCTGTGCGCAACGCCCTGAAGGACGTCGGCCGCAACGACCCGTGCCCGTGCGGCAGCCAGAAAAAGTTCAAGAAGTGCCACGGCGCTTGATGGCTGTAAGGCTGTAAGGCTGTAAGGCTGTAAGGCTGTAAGGCTGTAAGGCTTGAGAAAGCATCTGGGCTGACAAGTGCATGCCTGAAGCCCTCTGGCGCCTGTGAGACCGAGCGCCGCCCGCGCGGCGCTTCGCGGGGCAAGCCCGCTCCCACAGTCTGTTTCGGGCCAGTTACTTCTGCCTCCTCCGCACTCGTCCCCTTGGCGCATGGCTTGAAATAGATGAAGTAACGGCACTGTTCTCCTCAATATCGAAGGGAACAAACAAGGCGGGCAGCGGTGGCATCACAAGTGTAACTGGCCCGAAACAGACTGTGGGAGCGGGCTTGCCCCGCGAAGCGCCGCGCGGGCGGCGCTCGAACTCACAGGCGCTGAACATCTCAAGGCAGGCACATCTGCGTCCCCTTATTCCGCCTTGCAAGCACACTGAAAACCCTTTCGGCATGCTACCTTTAGCGCCTCTCACAACCCCGCCACGCCCTGCAGGAGCCCTTGTCATGGCCGCCCCCGTCCTTCCTCCCTTCCGCCTGCGGTTCAGTACCACCGCCACGCTGCTCGGCATGCTCGGGCTCGCCGGCTGCCAGATGGGTGGTTACCAGGACAGCGTGCCACCCTCCACCGGCGTTCAGCCACTCAAAGGCCTGGCGCAGAATGTTTCGGTCCGGCGCAACGCCATGGGCGCACCGCTGATCGAAAGCAGCAGTTTCCATGACGCGCTGTTCACCCTGGGCTATGTGCATGCCGGCGATCGCATCGAGCAAATGCTTGCCATGCGCCTGCTCGCCCAAGGCCGCCTGGCGGAGCTGGCCGGCAGCGAAGCGCTGGATATCGACCGGCTGATGCGCGCCGCTAACCTGAAGCAGAACGCCGCCCAGCAGTACGCCGATGCCTCGCCGCGTCTGAAGCGCTTCTTTGAAGTGTATGCCCGTGGGGTCAACGCCTACCTGTTCCGCTACCGCGACAAGCTGCCGGCCAACCTGGCCAGCAGTGGCTATCGCCCGGAGTACTGGAAGCCTGAAGACTCGGCATTGATCTTCAACCTGTATGCCTTCAGCCAATCGGTAAACCTGCAGGAAGAACTCAGCGCCCTGACCCTGGCGCAGAAAGTCGGCAACGACAAACTGCCCTGGTTGTTGCCCGGCGCACCGGACGAGCCGCTGGCAGAAGCCGAGGTGGAAAAACTCAAGGGCCTGAACCTGAGCAGCCAACTGCCAGGTTTGCCCGCGCTGGCAGCAGCCAGCCAGAAACTTGCCGATCTCGACCTTCTCGGCAGCCCCGGTTCGGCCAACCTGGCGCTGGGCCCGCAACGCAGCCGCAGCGGCAAGAGCCTGCTAGCCAGCGACAGCCGTGCAGCCTGGGCGCTGAGCCCGGTGCAGATCCACACCGGCAAGTACCAGGTCGCAGGCCTGTCATTGCCCGGCCTGCCCATCGTGCTGGCCGGCTACAACGGCAAGCTGGCCTGGAGCAGCAGCGCGGTGATGGCCGACAACCAGGACCTGTATCTGGAGCAGCTGCGCCACGCCGGCAGCCAGGTGACCTATCTGGCCGACGGCAAGTGGCTGCCGGCCCGCGCCCGCAGCGAAACCTTCTTCATCCGTGGCCAACGCCCAGTGCGCGAGGTGATGTACGACACCCGGCACGGCACCCTGCTCCCGCAGGCAGGCAGCGCCAGCCTGGGCCTGGCCCTGAGCCTGCCGCAACTCAAGGGCGACCGTAGCCTCGACGCGCTGTTCGACCTGACCCGCGCGCAGAATGTCGAGCGCGCCTTCGACAGCACCCGCGAAGTTGCCACTGCCGCGCTCAACTTCGTCTTCGCCGAGCCCGAGCACATCGGCTGGCAGGTCAGCGGCCGCTACCCGAACCGCCGTGAAGGCCAGGGCCTGCTGCCATCGCCCGGCTGGGAGGGTCGCTATGACTGGGATGGCTATGCCGACCCGATGCTGCATCCCTATGACCAGGACCCTGCGGCCGGCTGGATCGCCCATGCCAACCAACGCAGCCTGCCGCGTGGCTACGGCATGCAGCTGTCGAGTACCTGGTACTACCCTGAACGCGCCGAGCGCCTCGGCCAGCTGGCCGGCAACGGTCGGCACGACAACCGCAGCCTGATGGCCCTGCAGAACGATCAGGTGACGCTGCTGAGCGACAAGCTCAAGCAAATGTTCGACGCCCCCGGCATGGCCCAGCCGCTCAAGCAGGCGATCGACGCCCTGCCTGCATCCCAGCGTGACAAGGCGCGCGACACCCTGGCCCGGCTGAAGGCCTTCGACGGCCGCCTGAGCCCGGTCTCGGCCGATGCCGCGCTGTACCAGCTGTTCCTTCAGGAAGTGGCCCGGCAGACCTTCCTCGACGATCTCGGTCCGGAATCGAGCCCGGCCTGGCAAGCCTTCGTCAGCAACGCCCGCCTGTCGTACTCGGCCCAGGCCGACCACCTGCTGGGCCGCGACGATAGCCCGTTCTGGGATGATCGCACCACGCCGCAGAAAGAGGACAAACCGGCCATCCTCGCCCGCAGCCTGGCGGCCGCCGTGGATACTGGCACCGCGCAACTGGGCAGCGACCGACGCGCCTGGCAGTGGGGCAAGCTGCACCAGTACCGCTGGCCGGCCCCTGCTTACCACGGCCTGGGCGACCCACTGAGCCGCTCACCGATGGCGGCCGGTGGCGATTTCACGACCCTGGCCCTGACCCCTTACGCCTGGGGCAGCGATTTCAACACCCGCCTGCCGGCCTCGGCACGCATGATCGTCGACTTCGGCCAGGCCGAGCCGCTGCAGGTCCTGACCAGCAACGGCCAGTCGGGCAACCCGGCCAGTGCGCACTACAGCGACGGGTTGGACGCCTGGTTCAAGGGGCGGTTCATGAGCCTGCCGCTGCAGCCGCAGAACTTCGGGCGGGCCTATGGCAGCCAGCGGTTGACCCTGGTACCGGGCCGCTAGTGAAAAAAGCCGCCTGGACTGGCGGCTTTTTCTTTCTTGGGGACGTCAAGCCGTGACGACAGCGAGTTCGATTCGCTGACCGAGCACATGCAATGCATGCTCAACCTGCTCGATCTTCGAACGATGCAAGAGATCCACCAGGCGATCGACCTGAGGGCGATTGACGCCCAGACGCCGCGCCATCTCGGTCTTGCTCACTTTCTGCTCAACCATGGTATTCCACAGGGCTGCCTTCGCCGCCGTCAGGGCCGGCAAGCGTACGACAGGCTGGTCAGCCGATCGCTTGGCAGGTAGCGGTATCGCAATCTTCTGGTCGACATAGAATGAAAGTGCGGACTCCATGGCGTCTACAGCATCGAACAGCGCCTCTTCCTCGGTATCGCCTGCACTGGACATCTCAGGCACATCTGGGCAACTGATCCAGACACTGCCCGCCTCTCGATGAATGATTACTGGATAGTCAAAGGTCATGGTGTTCTCCCCTCATTTCAACATTCGCCCCGGCCCAGATCGTTGCGGACGATAAATGTGAGCCCGTAGTAAACCGCGAATGGCGGGTCTGCGTTTCTGAACAATGTGTTGTCTTTTTCGCTGCTTCACAACGTTGGAGGAAATGGCCGCCAGCGGTTGACACTGGTGCCTGACCGCCCTTGACCCAGGTGGGGGCCGGCGCTCGTCATCGTCCGAACTTCCCCCACCCTGTGACGTTCTCAACTGGTAAGCCCTCTACCCAGGCATTACCATGGACCTTGTCATCGCCCGCCCCGAAGGCCTGTACTGCCCGCCTGGGGACTTCTATATCGACCCCTGGCGTCCGGTCGAGCGCGCCGTGATCACCCACGGTCATGGCGACCATGCCCGCACCGGCAATCAGCACTATCTGACCGCCGCCCCCGGAGCCGGCATCCTGCGCAGCCGCCTGGGCCAAGGCATCGACCTGCAGACCCTGCCCTACGGTGAACGCATCCAGCATCACGGCGTCACCCTCAGCCTGCACCCGGCTGGCCATGTGCTGGGTTCGGCACAGGTGCGTCTTGAGTACCAAGGCGAAGTGTGGGTCGCTTCGGGTGATTACAAAGTCGAACCGGACGGCACCTGCACAGCCTTCGAGCCGGTGCGCTGCCATACCTTCATCACTGAGTCCACGTTCGGCCTGCCGATCTACCGTTGGCCCAGCCAGGCGGATATCTTTGCCGGGATCAATGCCTGGTGGCGGAGCAACTGTGAACAAGGCAAGGCCAGCGTGCTGTTCTGCTATGCCTTCGGCAAGGCTCAGCGAATTCTCCATGGCCTGGACCCGGACATCGGGCCGATCCTCGTGCATGGCGCTGTCGAGCCGCTGAACCGGGTATACCGCGAAGCCGGTGTGCAGCTGCCGACCACCCGCTATGCCGGTGAGGTCCCGCGCAACGACCCGCTGCTGCGCCAGGCATTGATCCTGGCGCCGCCCTCCGCTGCCGGGAGTAGCTGGATGCGCCGTTTCGGCGAATACAGCGATGCCTTTGCCAGCGGCTGGATGCTGTTGCGCGGTACCCGCCGTCGGCGTGGTGTCGACCGTGGCTTCGTGTTGTCCGACCACGCCGACTGGCCGGGGTTGCTGTGGGCCATCGAGCAGACAGGTGCCGAGCGGGTCATGGTCACCCACGGGTCAGTGAATGTGCTGGTGCGCTACCTGAACGAACAAGGCCTGGATGCCCGTGCCTTCGTGACCGAATACGGCGAAGAGGATGACATCACAGCCACGGAGCCCGAGGAATGAAAGCCTTCGCCGAACTGTACCTGCGCCTGGATGCGACCACCTCCAGCAACGCCAAGCTCGAAGCCTTGCGTGACTACTTTGCTGCAGCGCCCGCCGAAGATGCTGCCTGGGCCGTCTACTTCCTGGCGGGCGGGCGTCCGCGCCAGTTGGTGCCGACCCGCGTCTTACGCGAATTGGCCACGGCCTTGGCGGGGTTGCCCGACTGGTTGTTCGAAGAGAGTTACCAGGCAGTCGGCGACCTGGCCGAAACCATCTCGCTGCTGTTGCCGCAAGCCTTCCATGCCAGCGAAGACGGCCTGGCACACTGGGTCGAAGCTCATCTGTTGCCCTTGCGCGGCCTGCCGCCAGAGGAACTCCAGCGACGCCTGCCCCCGCTGTGGGCACAGCTGGACCGCCCCAGCCTGATGCTGTGCCTGAAGCTCATCACCGGCAGCTTTCGCGTCGGTGTGTCCAAGCTGCTGGTCACGCGCGCCCTGGCGCAACTGGCGGGCCTCGATGCCAAGCGCGTGGCCCAGCGCTTGGTCGGCTATACCGATATTGGCCACCGCCCGACAGCCGCCAGCTACCATCGGCTGATCGCCGAAGAATCCAGTGATGAACATAGCCAGCGGGGTGGCCAACCTTATCCCTTCTTCCTCGCTCACGCCCTGCAGGCACCGCCCGAGCAGTTCGAAGCGCTGCTCGGGCCTCCGGCTGGCTGGCTGATCGAATGGAAGTGGGATGGCATACGCGCTCAAGTGGTCAAGCGTGATGGCCAGCTGTGGATTTGGTCCCGAGGCGAAGAACTGGTCACCGAGCGCTTTCCCGAACTGCACAGCCTGGCCGAAAGCTTGCCCGATGGTACGGTGCTCGACGGTGAGATATTGGTCTGGAAGCCCGGCGTCGATGCCGGCGTACCGGCAGTGCAGCCGTTCGCCGTGCTGCAGCAGCGCATCGGCCGCAAGACCCTGGGCAAGAAATTGCTGGCGGACGCCCCGGTGGTACTGCAAGCCTATGACTTGCTGGAGTGGCAAGGTGAGGACTGGCGCAGCCGGCCTCAACATGAACGGCGCCAGCAACTGCAGCGCCTGTTGGCAGAACATCCCTTGGCCCCCCTGCTGCTTTCACCACTGCTCGAGGGCAACGACTGGCGCGAACTGGCGCGGCAACGCGAGCAATCGCGCAACCTGGGTGTGGAGGGCTTGATGCTCAAGCAGCGTGACGCGCTGTACGGCGTGGGCCGGACCAAGGACATGGGGTTGTGGTGGAAGTGGAAGATCGACCCGTTCAGCATCGATGCGGTGCTCATTTACGCCCAACGCGGCCATGGCCGCCGTGCCAGCCTCTACAGCGACTACACCTTCGCCGTGTGGAATGCGCCGGCGGGCACGCCCGACCGCGCGCTGGTGCCCTTCGCCAAGGCTTACTCCGGGCTCAGCGACGAAGAGATGCGCAAGGTGGATGCGATCATTCGCAAGACCACGGTGGAAACCTTCGGGCCGGTGCGTAGCGTCACCCCGACACTGGTCTTTGAGCTGGGCTTCGAGGGCATCGCGCTGTCCAAGCGCCACAAGAGCGGTATCGCCGTGCGATTTCCGCGGATGTTGCGCTGGCGCCTGGACAAACCGGTCGATGAAGCCGACGACCTGGCAAGCCTGCAGGCATTGTTGGTCTGAAAGAAGGCCTCACGGTGAGGCGCGGTAACGGAAATTATGCTTCTATCTTTGTGCCGACCCGTGTCGCAGAACGTTTTCGCCACGCAGCCAGGACCCCCATGCACCATTCAACCCACGACTTGCTATCGCCCGTACCGGGCATTTCCCGCCAATTGCACAGCTTCCACTTCGGCCCACGGGGTGGCGCCAAGGTGTATATCCAGGCCTCGCTGCATGCCGACGAGCTGCCCGGCATGCTGGTCGCCTGGCATCTCAAGCGTCGCCTCGCCGAACTGGAACAGCAGGGTCGCCTGCTGCGCGAAATCATCCTGGTCCCGGTGGCCAACCCGGTCGGCCTGGAACAGGTGATGCTGGATGCGCCCCTGGGCCGTTTCGAACTGCAGAGCGGCGAGAACTTCAACCGCAACTTCGTCGACCTGTCCGACAGCATCGGCGACCAGATCGAAGGTCATCTGAGCCAGGACCCGGCGCACAACGTCGCGCTGATCCGCGAGTACCTGCGGCGTGGCCTGGATGCCCACCCGGCGCGCACGCCGTTGCAGTCGCAGCGCCTGACCTTGCAACGGCTGGCCTGCGATGCCGACCTGGTGCTGGACCTGCACTGTGATTTCGAAGCGGTCGAGCACCTCTATACCACCCCGGAAGCCTGGCCGCAGGTCGAGCCACTGGCCCGCTACCTGGGTGCCCAGGCCAGCCTGTTGGCCACCGACTCCGGCGGGCAATCGTTCGACGAATGCTTCAGCCTGGTCTGGTGGCAGCTGCAGCAACGCTTTGGCAAGCACTTCCCGATCCCGCTGGGGAGCCTCTCGGTCACCGTAGAACTGCGGGGCCAGGCCGACGTCAGCCACGACCTGGCCAGCCAGGATTGCCAGGCGATTCTCGACTACCTGACCCACGCTGGCGTCATCGAAGGCACCGCCCCCCCACTGCCCGAGCTGCCGCGGCCGGCCACCCCACTGGCCGCAGTCGAACCCGTGGCAGCGCCCCTTGGCGGGCTGCTGGTGTATCACGCCCGCCCCGGTCAGCCGCTGGAGGCCGGGCAACTGATCGCTGAAGTCATCGACCCGCTCAGCGACAGGGTGACGGCCGTGCGCAACAGCCAGCCTGGCTTGCTCTACGCCCGCAGCGTGCGGCGCATGGCCACGGCCGGCATGGTCATCGCCCATGTCGCCGGCGAGCAGGTGCTGCGCAGCGGCTACCTGCTGGCCAACTGATCGGTTAAAACCAAAACGTGCGGCGAGTGGTCTGTAGAAACACAGCCTGCGCAGGACTGCTCGCCCCCATGCCCGCCGCTTCCAACCTCGCCGATACCTGGTTCGCCGCCCGCGGCTGGAAACCCTTCGCCTTCCAGCGCCAGGTATGGGCAGCAGTCGGACGTGGCGAATCAGGCCTATTGCATGCCAGCACCGGGGCGGGCAAGACCTATGCGGTCTGGCTGGCTGCACTGCGCGCCTTCGCCACAGCCGCCAGCGGGCGGCAGCCGGCCGCACTGCAGGTGCTGTGGATCACCCCCATGCGCGCACTGGCGGCTGATACCGCGCGCGCGCTGCAAGCGCCAGTGGATGAGCTCGGCCTGAACTGGACGGTCGGCGTGCGCAGCGGCGATACCGCCAGTGCCGAGCGCGCTCGCCAGGCCCGGCGCCTGCCAAGCGTGCTGATCACCACGCCGGAAAGCCTGACACTGCTGCTGACCCGGGCCCAGGCCGCCGAAGACTTCGCCAGCTTGCGCCTGGTGGTGGTAGATGAATGGCACGAACTGCTTGGCAACAAGCGCGGCGTTCAGCTGCAACTGGCCCTGGCCCGCCTGCGCCGCTGGCATCCGGGCCTGATCACCTGGGGCTTGTCGGCCACGCTCGGCAATCTGCCGCACGCCCACGACGTGCTGTTGCCGGGCGGTGGTCTGCTGGTGAAAGGTCGCCAGGACAAACAGCTGCTGGTCGACACCTTGCTGCCCGATGCCATCGAGCGCTTCCCCTGGGCCGGGCACATGGGCCTGAAGATGCTCGACCAGGTAGCCCATGAACTCGACGCCAGCTCGAGCAGCCTGGTATTCACCAACACCCGTGCCCAGGCCGAACTGTGGTACCAGGCCCTGCTCGACGCCCGCCCCGATTGGGCCGGGCAGATTGCCTTGCATCATGCGTCGCTGGCCCGGGCGACCCGCGACTGGGTCGAGCAGAGCCTCAAGCAGGGCACGCTCAAGGCCGTCATCTGCACCTCCAGCCTGGACCTGGGGGTGGACTTCCTGCCGGTCGAACGGGTGCTGCAGATCGGTTCGGCCAAAGGCATTGCCCGCCTCATGCAGCGCGCCGGGCGCTCTGGCCATGCCCCGGGGCGCCGCTCACGCGTCACCCTGGTGCCCACCCATAGCCTGGAGCTGGTGGAGGCTGCCGCCGCCCGGGCAGCCCTGGCCGCCGGCCATATCGAAGCGCGCCGCTCGCCGCGCCTGTGCCTGGACGTGCTGGTCCAGCATCTGGTCAGCATGGCCCTGGGCGCTGGCTTTCGGCCTGACGAACTGCTCGCGGAAGTCCGCAGTACCTGGGCGTTCCGTGAGCTGCGTGACAGCCAGTGGCAATGGGCGCTGGATTTCGTCAATCACGGCGGCCACGCATTGACGGCGTACCCCGACTATCAGCGTGTCGAGGCGCACCCCGACGGGGTCTGGCGGGTGGCCAGCGAGCGCCTGGCGAGGCGTCACCGCATGGGCATCGGCACCATCGTCAGCGACGCCAGCCTGCAACTCAAGTATTGGAGCAAGGGTGGGGGCGGCAAGCACCTGGGCAGTGTCGAGGAAGCCTTCATCGCCCGCCTGCGCCCCGGCGATACGTTGGTGTTTGCCGGGCGGGTCCTGGAGTTGGTACGGGTAGAAGGGATGACCGCCTACGTGCGCCGCAGCACTGCGCGCAAGGCCGCCGTGGCGCGCTGGAATGGCGGGCGCATGCCACTGTCCAGCGAGCTGGCCGACGCCGTGGTCGAACAGCTCGATGCTGCGGCGCATGGGGCCTGTCACGGCCCGGAGATGCAGGCCGTGCGGCCGCTGCTGGCCTTGCAGTCGAAGTGGTCAGCCTTGCCCACCCGCGGCACACTGCTGGCCGAAACACTGGGATCACGCCAGGGCTCGCATCTGTTCCTCTACCCGTTTGCCGGGCGCATGGCCAACCTGGGCCTGGCCAACCTGATCGCCTGGCGGGTAAGCCGGGTGCAGCCACTGTCGGTATCCATCGCCGTGAACGACTATGGTTTCGAACTGCTCAGCCCCAGTACCGTGGATTGGGCCAGTTGCCTGCCAGACGCGCTGTCGGGCGACAACCTGCTGGAGGACGTGCTGGCCAGCCTGAACGCTGGCGAAATGGCGCTGCGACGCTTCCGCGAAATCGCCCAGATTGCCGGGCTGGTGTTCGGCGGCTACCCGGCCGCACAAAAGAGCACCCGACAGATTCAGGCTTCCAGCGGGTTGTTCTATGAAGTATTCCGCAAACACGACGCCAGCAACTTGCTGCTCGGCCAGGCGCGCGATGAAGTACTGAACGAAGAACTGGAGATCGAGCGCCTGCACCGGCAGTTGCTCAAGATGCAAAACCTGCAACTGGACCTGCGCATGCTGCAACGGCCTGGACCCCTGGCATTCGCCCTGCTGGTCGAAGGCATGCGCGAGACCTTGAGCACGGAAAAGCTGACGGACCGCATTGCACGGATGGTGACCGACCTGGAAAAAGCGGCAAACCGGCCATGACTACCTATCTGTCTGTCGAACACTGTGGCGAAACGCTATGGCTGCTTCCGGACAAGGCCATCTATTGGCCGGCCCGCCGCACCTTGCTGGTGGCCGACGTTCATATCGGCAAGGCAGCCAGTTACCGGGCACTGCATCAACCCGTTCCGCGTGGTACCACCAGCGCCACCCTGGCACGCCTGGATAGATTACTGCACAGCTACGCCTGCGAGCAGCTGATCATCCTCGGCGACTTCCTGCATGCCCGCGCTGCCCTGGCGCCGGCGACGCAGGCCAGCCTGCAGGCATGGAGAGCCCGCCACAGCGCGATGCGGGTAGTCCTGGTGCGGGGTAACCATGATCGCCACGCCGGTGATCCGCCGGTGCAACTGGGGATCGAAGCAGTAGACGAACCCCTGTTGCTGGCGCCCTTTGCCCTGCAGCACGAACCGACGCCGCACCCCAGCCACCCGGTACTCGCCGGGCACGTGCATCCGGTGTTCGTGCTGCGAGGGCGGGCGCGGCAAAGGTTGAGGCTGCCGTGCTTCCTGATCGATGCTCAGGTCAGCCTGCTCCCGGCGTTCGGTGAGTTCACCGGTGGCTGGTTGGTCGAGCCAGGTTCCGATACGCGGGTTTTCCTGGCTGGAGGCGACCAGGTCTGGGCGCTGGCCAACTGAGTCAGGCGACAGGAGACGGTGGTGGCTCGTCGGGAAGGGTTGGCTCACCGGGCTCCATCGGGGGATGTTCACCAGGCTCTGGCGGCTGCGGCGTATCAGGATCAGGCTGGTGCGGCACGCCGCCAGCCTGCACGGGCAGCGGGTGCGCCAGCAGTGACCAGGCCAGCAACCCGATCTGGTTGGGCTGCAGTACAGCCAGCTTCGCACTGATTGCGGGGTTGAGTTTCATTGGCAGCTCCTGGACGAGGGCCGACACGCTGCATACGTATCGGCACTGTTCAACCTGTTGGAGTGCCATCAGGGAAACTAATTCCCTGCGCTCGTCGGATCAGGTGCGTGGCAGGGTGACGCCGCGCTGCCCCTGGTACTTGCCGCCCCGGTCCTTGTACGACACTTCACATTCTTCATCGGACTGCAGGAACAGCATCTGCGCCACGCCTTCGTTGGCGTAGATCTTGGCCGGCAGCGTGGTGGTGTTGGAGAACTCCAGGGTCACGTGGCCTTCCCACTCCGGCTCCAGCGGGGTGACGTTGACGATGATGCCGCAACGGGCGTAGGTGCTCTTGCCCAAGCAGATGGTCAGCACATCACGCGGAATGCGGAAGTACTCGACGGTGCGAGCCAGGGCGAAGGAGTTCGGCGGGATGATGCAGACGTCGCTCTTGATGTCGACGAAGCTGCCGGCGTCGAAGTTCTTCGGGTCGACGGTGGCCGAGTTGATGTTGGTGAACACCTTGAATTCGTCGGCGCAGCGCACGTCATAGCCGTAGCTGGAAACGCCAAAGGAGATGACACGGTTGTCCTGCTCGCCGCGCACCTGGCGCTCGACGAACGGTTCGATCATGCCGTGTTCCTGCGCCATGCGGCGAATCCACTTGTCCGATTTGATGCTCATGGCGGGGTGTCCTGAAGAGTTGCGAGGGGAAAATCCAGACGCGCATCTTACCGGTCCCGGCGCCCGGGTTAAAGTTCCACTGCCCCATCCCGCGCCGGACGTGGGTTGCAGCCGCCGTCGATCCGAATTTGCGTAAAGCGTTCACAGACCATTGGCAGCTCGTGGAAAGTGGGGTAAGGTGGCGCCACTGTGCTGCACGTGACACCGAGAATCTCTAGTTTGATGCACGATCCTGATCGGCCCATCGCTGAATTTTCTGCTCTCTTTGCGCTCAGTCCCGGCCAGGGTTTTTCCTGACCGTTATCAAATTGTCCAAGGAGACAGAAAAATGTCCAACCGTCAATCCGGTGTTGTTAAGTGGTTCAACGATGAGAAAGGCTACGGCTTCATCACCCCTCAGTCGGGCGATGACCTGTTCGTGCACTTCAAAGCCATCCAAGCTGACGGCTTCAAAACCCTGAAAGAAGGCCAGGCTGTTACTTTCGTCGCTACCCGCGGCCAGAAAGGCATGCAGGCTGAAGAAGTTCAGATCGCCTAAGTCGATCTCAGCTTCCTAGCTTTCAAAAAAACCCGCCTTCTGGTGGGTTTTTTTATGCCTGACTGAAAAATATCCGCGGCCTTGTGGGAGCGGCCTTGCGTCGCGAAAGGGCCGCAAAGCGGCCCCAGCTATACTTGCTTGATGCACACATATTGGGGGCGCTTCGCACCCCTTTCGCGACGCAAGGCCGCTCCCACAGGTTTCAGTCCTCGCTGATGGTGATGCTCGGCATCGCCGGCGCCGCCGCTTCCTGCAGCACGATCCGTGCGCCCACCTGGCGGGCCAGTTCCTGGTAGACCATGGCAATCTGGCTTTCCGGCTCGGCGATTGCCGTTGGCTTGCCGCTGTCGGCCTGCTCGCGGATCAGCATCGACAGCGGCAGCGAGGCCAGCAGGTCGACACCGTACTGCGCCGCCAGCTTCTCGCCACCGCCTTCACCGAACAGGTGCTCGGCATGGCCGCAGTTCGAGCAGATGTGCACGGCCATGTTTTCCACCACGCCCAGCACCGGGATATTGACCTTGCGGAACATCTCCACGCCCTTCCTGGCATCCAGCAGGGCCAGGTCCTGTGGCGTGGTGACGATCACCGAACCGGCCACCGGCACCTTCTGCGCCAGGGTCAGCTGGATATCGCCGGTTCCCGGCGGCATGTCGATGACCAGATAATCCAGGTCGTCCCAGGCGGTCTGGGTCACCAGCTGCAGCAGCGCCCCCGATACCATCGGCCCACGCCAGACCATCGGCGTGTTGTCATCGGTGAGGAACGCCATGGACATCACTTCCACGCCATGGGCCTTGATCGGCACGAACCACTTCTGCTCGCGGATTTGCGGGCGGGTACCCTCGGCGATACCGAACATCACGCCCTGGCTGGGGCCGTAGATATCCGCATCGAGAATGCCCACGCGGGCGCCTTCACGGGCCAGGGCCAAGGCCAGGTTGGCCGCGGTGGTCGATTTGCCGACACCGCCCTTGCCCGAGGCCACGGCAATGATGTTCTTGACGTTGGCCATGGCCGGCACCTGGGCCTGGGCCTTGTGGGCGGCGACGACACAGTCGATCGACACCTGGGCCGAGCTGACGCCGTCGAGATTCTCGATCGCGGTCTGCAGCACCTGGGCCCAACCGTTCTTGAACAGGCCGGCGGCGTAGCCCAGTTGCAACTGCACAGCGACTTGCCCGCCCTGGATGTCGATGGCGCGCACGCAACCGGCGCTGACCGGGTCCTGATTCAGATAGGGGTCGGTGTACTGGCGAAGCACGCCTTCGACGGCGGCACGGGTGACGGCACTCATGGACACTCCCATTGGCAAACTGAGTACGAAACAGACGCCTATCCTAACCCGTCAATCGTCAGCAGATGCGTGCTTGGGGTGAAATATCTTCGCCGGCCCTTTATAGTGGCCGATCACCCTCATTTTTACCCGAGCCAGATAAGTAGCCGAGCCACCATGTCCGAGCCACGTCAGATTCTCGTTACCAGCGCCCTGCCCTATGCCAATGGATCCATCCACCTTGGCCATATGCTGGAGTACATCCAGACGGACATGTGGGTGCGCTTCCAGAAACTGCGCGGCAACCAGTGCATCTACGTCTGCGCCGACGACGCCCACGGCTCGGCCATCATGTTGCGTGCCGAGAAGGAAGGCATCACCCCTGAGCAGCTGATCGCCAATGTCCAGGCCGAGCACAGTGGTGACTTCGCCGACTTCCTGGTGGACTTCGACAACTTCCACTCTACCCACAGTGACGAAAACCGCGAGCTGTCAGGCCTGATCTACGGCCGTCTGCGCGACGCAGGGCACATCGCCACCCGTTCGGTGACCCAGTATTTCGACCCCGAAAAGGGCATGTTCCTGGCCGACCGTTTCATCAAGGGCACCTGCCCGAAATGCGCGGCTGAGGATCAGTACGGCGACAACTGCGAAAAATGCGGCGCCACCTATGCCCCCACTGAACTGAAGAACCCCAAGTCGGCCATCTCCGGGGCCACTCCGGTGCTGCGCGATTCCCAGCACTTCTTCTTCAAGCTGCCTGACTTCCAGGCCATGCTGCAGCAATGGACCCGCAGCGGAACCCTGCAGGACGCCGTGGCCAACAAGCTTGCCGAATGGCTGGATTCCGGCCTGCAGGAGTGGGACATCTCGCGTGATGCGCCGTACTTCGGCTTCGAGATCCCGGGCGAGCCTGGCAAGTATTTCTACGTCTGGCTGGACGCGCCAATCGGCTACATGGCCAGCTTCAAGAACCTGTGCGCACGCCGCCCGGAGCTGGACTTCGACGCATTCTGGAACGAAGGCTCCAAGGCCGAGCTGTATCACTTCATCGGCAAGGACATCGTCAACTTCCACGCCCTGTTCTGGCCTGCCATGCTCGAAGGTGCCGGCTTCCGCAAGCCGACCGCAGTCAACGTGCACGGCTACCTGACCGTCAACGGCGCCAAGATGTCCAAGTCGCGCGGCACCTTCATCAAGGCCCGCACCTACCTGGACCACCTGCACCCGGAATACCTGCGCTACTACTACGCCGCCAAGCTCGGCCGTGGCGTCGACGACCTCGACCTGAACCTCGAAGACTTCGTGCAGAAGGTCAACTCCGACCTGGTTGGCAAGGTGGTCAACATTGCCAGCCGTTGCGCCGGCTTCATCCATAAAGGCAATGCCGGCGTGATGGTCGCTGGCGATGCTGCGCCGGAGCTGACCGAGGCCTTCCTCGCCGCCGCCCCGTCGATCGCCGAAGCCTATGAGGGCCGCGATTTCGGCCGTGCCATGCGTGAAATCATGGCCCTGGCTGACCGCGCCAACGCCTGGATCGCCGACAAGGCACCTTGGTCGCTGGCCAAGCAGGAAGGCAAGCAGGACGAGGTCCAGGCCATTTGCGCCCAGGGCATCAACCTGTTCCGCCAGCTGGTGATCTTCCTCAAGCCCGTGCTGCCGCTGCTCGCCGCCGATGCCGAGGCATTCCTCAACGTCGCGCCACTGACCTGGAACGACCATCAATCGCGCCTGGAAAACCACCAGCTGAACCCGTTCAAGGCGCTGATGAGCCGTATCGAACCTGCCAAGGTCGAAGCCATGGTCGCTGCCAGCAAGGAAGACCTGCTGGCCGCCGAAGCCCAGGCACCCGCCGGCAACGGCGAGCTGACCAAGGACCCGCTGTCTGCCGAAATCGAGTTCGACACCTTTGCCGCGGTCGACCTGCGTGTCGCACTGATCGTCAAGGCTGAAGCCGTGCCCGGCGCCGACAAGCTCCTGCAGCTGACCCTGGATATCGGCGACGAGCGCCGCAACGTGTTCTCCGGCATCAAGTCGGCCTATCCGGATCCCTCCAAGCTGGAAGGCCGCCTGACCATGATGGTGGCCAACCTCAAGCCGCGCAAAATGCGCTTTGGCGTCTCCGAGGGCATGGTCATGGCAGCCGGCCCTGGCGGCGAAGAGATCTACCTGCTCAGCCCTGACAGTGGCGCCAAGCCAGGTCAGCGCATCAAGTAAACCTTCTGCCCCGGCCTTACCGCCGGGGCAGTTCCATCTGCAGCACCAACGCCGGACGTTCCAGGCGATTCCCAGCTATCGTCATTCACATGAACGACTCCATGCTGATCCTCGCCAGCGCTGCGCTGGTCAGCCACCTGCTTGTGCAAGCACAGCCGTCAAGCCGCCTGCGCCTGCAGGTCTGTGGCCTGGCGGGGGCCCTGTCCATAGTGCTCGGAGCGAGCGGCGGGCAAGTGCTCGAACGGCTCATCGTGGCGCCCTGGCAGTTGCAGGACCTGCGCCTGTTCCTGCTGTTGCCCTGGCTGGCATTGCTGGCATGGGGCGTACCGAAGGTGCTACGCAGGTTACGACCGCAGTGGCCCACCAGCGGGCTTGCACTGCCATTGCTGGGCAACGCCTTGCTGCTCGGCCTGACGCTGCAAGTGACGGGAGAGGAAACCTCGTTGCTTGCTACGTTGCGCTGGGGGGCATCGGCCGGCATTGGCTTCTGGCTGGCGCTGGTGCTGTTCGACGACCTGCACCAGCGCAGCCAGCAGGCGGAAGTACCGGCCGCGCTGCGCGGTTTGCCGATTACCTTGATCGGTACAGGCGTCATGGCCTTGGCGTTCTGCGGATTCAACGGACTTTTCATTCAATGAACTTGATTCAACGCATCGATGCCCTGCTGCCACAAACCCAATGTGGCAAATGCGGCCACAACGGCTGTCGGCCCTACGCCGAAGAACTGGCTGCGGGCGGGGCCATCAACAAGTGCCCGCCAGGTGGCAGCGAAACCATCGCTGCGCTGGCAGCGCTGCTCAAGCAGCCATTGCTTGCGCCTGACCCGCTGCGCGGCAGCGCACCGCCCCAGGTCGCCTACATTCGCGAAGCCGAATGCATCGGTTGCACCAAGTGCATCCAGGCCTGCCCGGTCGACGCCATCGTCGGCGCCGCCAAGTTGATGCACACGGTCATTGCCAGCGAATGCACCGGCTGTGACCTGTGCCTGGCGCCCTGCCCGGTCGATTGCATCGAGATGCAGCCACTACCAGCAGGGGTGGTACCGATCGTCAGCGGCCTGGCTCATTCTCCCGAACAACTGCAGGCCCGCCGCCAGCGCCGCGATCAGGCGCGCCAGCGCCACCAACAGCGAAACGCCCGCCTGCAACGCGACATCGCGCGCCGTGAGGCGCAGCGCCTGGCGCGTACGGCCGAAGCCACACAAGGCACGGCAGACCCGATCAAGGCCGCCCTGGAGCGCATCAGGGCGCAGAAAAGCGCCGCTGCCGATGCGCTGCCCACAGGCGCCGGGCATGAACATGGCAAGCCCTGACCCACGGCTACGCGCAGCCATGGGCCTGGTGCTGCTGGCCTGCATACCCGGCTTGCTCGCCACCCTCTGGACACAGGGCTGGGGAGTCCTGTTCAGCCTGTTGCTGTGTGCCAGCAGTGCGCTATGTTGCGAGGCGGCCTTGCTGGCTGTGCGTCGCCAGCCTGTTCTACCGGCATTGAACGATGGCAGTGCCCTGGTGACTGCCGTGTTGCTGGCCATCGCCCTACCCGGCCAGGCGCCTTGGTGGGTGCCAGTGACAGCAGCAGGCATTGCCATAGGTGTCGGCAAGCAGGCCTTTGGCGGAGTGGGCCGCAATCTGTTCAACCCGGCCATGGTCGGTTACGCCTTCGTGCTGCTGAACTTTCCGCTGCACATGAACCACTGGCCCAACCACGCCATTGGCTTTGTCGACAGCCTGCAGCAGGTAGCTGGCGGGGGCGGCCAGATTGATGCCTGGGCGGGGCCGACCATTCTCGATGGCCTGCGCCATAACCGCAGCCTGACCCTCGACGAACTGTTCGCCAGTCACCCCGGCTTTGGCAATGTGGGCGGTCGCAGCAGCGAATGGATCAATCTGGCCTTGCTGTTCGGCGGGCTGTTTCTCCTGCAGCGCAAGGTGATCAGCTGGCATGCCCCGGCAGGGCTGCTGGGCAGCCTTTTCCTGTTCAGCCTGCTGGCCTGGAATGGCTCCGGTTCGGATTCGAACGGCTCGCCACTGCTGCATCTGTTCAGCGGTTCAACGATGCTGGCAGCGTTCTTCATCGCCACCGAGCCGGTGTCCGGCCCAAGGGCGAATCTGGCCAGGCTGCTGTTCGGTTTCGGCGCAGGCGCGCTGATCTACCTGATTCGCACCTGGGGCAGTTACCCGGATGGCACGGCCTTCGCCATCCTGTTGATGAACCTGGCGGTGCCCGCGCTGGATCGGTTCGCCTTGCAGCGCCAACAGGTTGCGCCATGATCGCGCCCGTGCGCAGCAGCCTTTTGCTCCTTGCCGTCAGCGGGTCGGCCATCGCATCAGCGCTGGCTTGGCAGCACTGGACTCGCCCGGCCATCATCGATGCCGAGCGCCAGCTTCAGGCAAGCCAGTTGCTGGCGGTGCTGCCCACGCAAAGCTACGACAACCGCCCTTTGGACAGCGCGTTGCCATTGCCCGCCGAACAGCCGCAGCACAGCAAGGTACTCGCGGCTTATCGCGCGAGCCACGGGACTTTGCCAACAGCCATCGTGCTGGTGAGCCAGGTGCAGGGCTATGCCGGCCCCATCAAGCTGACCATCGCCATCGCTGCCGATGGCCGCCTGATCGGCACTCGGGTGGTCGAACAGCAGGAAAGCCCTGGGTTGGGCGGCCAGATTGCCGATCCGCAGTCTGGCTGGCTGAACCAGTTTGCCAGGCACGGCCTTGGCGACCGCTGGGCAATCAGACGCGACCAGGGCGATTTCGATCAGTTGGCCGGCGCGACCGTTACGTCCCGGGCCGTCATCGATGCCCAGCAGGAGGCCTTGCGGTTTTTTGATCAGCATCGCAGCGAACTGCTTGGAACCTCTCCCCATGAATAGATTCTGCCTGCTGATCACCGGCCTGGCTCCGCTGCTTGGCGCGACTGGCACTGTCACCCATGCACTGGCCATCGCCGCGTGCATATGGGTGATGATCCTTCTCCACCAAGCCTTGCTTGGCCCGCTGCGGGCATCACTCAGCGGCGCCATGTACTGGCTGGCAAGCCTGCTGCTGCTGGCTGCGCTTGGCAGTTGCCTGCAATTGGCACTACGTGCCTGGGCATTGCCCTTGGCGCAGGCGCTTGGGTTTTATCCGGCGCTGATTTGCCTGCAGTGCCTTGCCGTCGACAGGTTGCTGCCAACAGTAGGGCGCTGGCGGCATCTGTTACGCCATCTGAGTGGCCTGCTGCTCACCTGCCTGCTGCTTGGCGCGGCGCGCCAGTGGCTGGAGGCGTTCGCAGGCATGCACCTGGCCCACCTGCCATCCGGTGGGCTGCTACTGCTCGGCGCGCTGCTGGCCTTGTACAATCGGCTTTGCCTCACCCTCACTCGTCGTCAAGGAAAGCGTTGAAACCATGAATGCCGCCAAACGCCTGGAGATCTTTCGCAGGCTGCACGAAGACAATCCCGATCCGAAAACGGAATTGGCTTACACCACCCCCTTTGAGCTTCTGGTTGCCGTGACGCTTTCCGCACAGTCCACCGATGTCGGGGTCAACAAGGCCACCGCACGCCTGTTTCCGGTCGCCAATACACCGCACGCCATCTACGCGCTGGGTGTCGAGGGGCTGAGCGAATACATCAAGACCATCGGCCTCTATAACAGCAAGGCCAAGAACGTCATCGAGGCGTGCCGCCTGCTGATCGAGCGCCATGGCGGCGAAGTGCCGCAAACCCGAGATGCACTGGAAGCGTTACCAGGCGTTGGGCGCAAGACCGCCAACGTGGTGCTCAACACCGCCTTCCGCCAGCCAACCATGGCGGTGGACACGCACATATTCAGGGTCAGCAACCGCACCGGCATCGCGCCTGGCAAGACCGTACTGGAAGTCGAGAAGAAACTGGTCAAGTTCGTACCCAAGGACTACCTGCTCGACGCTCACCATTGGCTCATCCTGCATGGCCGCTACGTGTGCCAGGCACGCAAGCCTCGTTGTGGCAGTTGCCGCATCGAAGATCTGTGCGAATACAAGCACAAGACCTGCGACGATTGAGCCAATAGCAAAAATAGCTGCGTTGCGATTGAAAAAATCTTTTTTACCGGACATCGCTTTCTCGTTATAAGGACGGCCAATGGCCCTTTGGCTTGGAGCGACTCATGAGTACCGATAAAGACGACCTGTCGATCGAAGATGACTTTGCTACCGCTGACGACGAAGCGGAGCCTCAGGTAGAAACCGCGAAAACCAACCTGAGCAAGCGTCGTACCATTGACAACCTCCTCGAAGAGCGACGCCTGCAACGGCAACTCGCCGATTTCGACTACGACCTTTAGCCCCCTCCAAAGCCTCCCTTGCGGAGGCTTTGTCCATGGCTGTTTCAGCTCAGGCCATGGCGGCGGGCCAGCTCGATCAGGTCCACCAGCGAATGGGCATTGAGCTTCAGCAACAGGCGCGTCTTGTAGGTGCTGACCGTCTTGTTGCTGAGGTACATGCTGTCGGCTATCTCCTTGTTGGAGCGTCCCCGCGCCAACTGCTGCAGGACCATCATCTCCCTGGCAGACAGGCGATCGACCATTTCCGTTTCGCTTACTCCTCCAACCCGGCCGCGTGACTTGTGCAAGGCCTGGTTCGGGAAATAACTGTAACCAGAGAGCACAGCCTTGATGGCGCTCAGCAGCTCGGTGAGCTCCTGCTGCTTGTATACATAGCCAGCGGCGCCCGCTTGCATGCAGCGCATGGAGAAATGCCCGGGCGCCTGCGAGGTCAGTACCAGCACACGACTGCCAGGACTCGCTGCTGCCATCCGGCCAATGACCTCCAGGCCGTCGAGCTTGGGGATGCCGATATCCAGTACGACAATGTCGGGAAGGTGTTCGCGAGTGAGCTGCAAGGCCGCTATGCCGTTGTCTGTTTCCGCGACAACATCGTACCCATGCCGCTCCATCAGCATGCGCACTGCCAAGCGTATGACCGGATGATCATCCACGATAAGGACTTTGTTCATACGATATCCATCATTCGTTATTTTACTTTGACGACGGCTTCACAATAACCGAGCAGAACGCTCAATGGCGCATCCATTCCCCCCTCAAATAACCGAATAGATGAACCCTACGTCGGTTTGGGAATTTTCCTACAAGAAAAAATTTACAACCTTGTCTCTAGAGTGATTGAGAACTTCTGAATGTGCTTGAGCGATTTGTTCCCGTCACATCCGCCGAACAATTCCCGCCCCCGGAAAAAGTCCACAATTTGGTTGAGGCAGTCAGTGGGTTATTCATAGGCAACACATGCAGGAGGCCACTAACATGACTGAGAACCAACCTGTCGCTCCGCTGACCATAATCGCCATATTTGCAGGCATCATCGAAGCCTCTGCCTTGGCTACCTTGCCTTTCCTCAGCGATAAAAGTCAGACCTACTACACCTGGTTCCTTGTAGGATTTCCTTTCTTCCTCACGGCACTGTTCTTCCTCACCTTGAACTTCAACTCCAAGTCCTTCTACAAGCCTGATCAGGCCGGGCCTCAGCCAAAAGCCGAGCCAGCGCTGCGCGCCGATACACAAGAAACAGTGACCGTGATGTTCTCCGGCCCTGACGCCCAGAAACGGATAGAACAACATGTCATGCAAGCCATTGCCCAACCGCTTGCCGAAAACAGGCACTGGCGCTTGTGCAATATGGATCTGCAACAGTGCGTACTTCTTTCAACCACCCGCCTGAGGGATAAGCCATGACATCGATCAGCCCCCATTCAAGAGGGCAAAAAAAACCCCGGCCAGAGCCGGGGTTCGTTTGCCACTTCAGCCGGGTGCTCAGAGCATCCCACGACCTTTGTTGGCAGCGATGCGCATGCGCAGCGCGTTGAGCTTGATGAAGCCGGCAGCATCGGCCTGGTTGTAGGCGCCGCCATCTTCTTCGAAGGTCGCGATGTTGGCATCGAACAGCGAGTCGTCCGACTTGCGGCCAACCACGATGACGTTGCCCTTGTACAGCTTCAGGCGCACGACGCCATTAACGCTGACCTGCGAAGCGTCGATCATCTTCTGCAGCATCAGACGCTCCGGACTCCACCAGTAGCCGGTGTAGATCAGGCTGGCGTATTTCGGCATCAACTCGTCTTTCAGGTGAGCGACTTCGCGGTCCAGGGTGATCGACTCGATGGCACGGTGGGCCTTGAGCATGATGGTGCCGCCAGGGGTCTCATAGCAGCCGCGGGACTTCATGCCCACGTAACGGTTCTCTACGATGTCCAGACGGCCGATACCGTTGGCGCCGCCGATGCGGTTCAGTTCGGCAAGCACGGTGGCCGGGGTCATGTCGACGCCGTCGATGGCGACGATGTCACCATTGCGGTAGGTCAGCTCGATGTAGGTAGCCTGGTCCGGGGCGTTCTCTGGCGAGACGCTCCAGCGCCACATGTCTTCTTCGTGCTCGGTCCAGGTATCTTCCAGCACACCGCCTTCGTAGGAAATGTGCAGCAGGTTGGCGTCCATCGAGTATGGCGACTTCTTCTTGCCGTGACGCTCGATCGGAATGCCATGCTTTTCGGCGTAGTCCATCAGCTTTTCGCGGGACAGCAGGTCCCACTCGCGCCATGGAGCGATGACCTTGACGCCAGGCTTGAGCGCGTAGGCACCCAGCTCGAAACGGACCTGGTCGTTACCCTTGCCGGTCGCGCCGTGAGAAATGGCGTCGGCACCGGTTTCGTTGGCGATTTCGATCAGGCGCTTGGCGATCAGCGGGCGGGCGATGGAAGTACCCAGCAGGTACTCGCCTTCATAGACGGTGTTGGCGCGGAACATCGGGAAGACGAAATCACGCACGAATTCTTCGCGCAGGTCGTCGATGTAGATCTCTTTTACGCCCATCGCCTGAGCTTTGGCGCGAGCCGGCTCGACTTCTTCGCCCTGACCCAGGTCAGCGGTGAACGTCACCACTTCGCAGTTGTAGGTATCCTGCAGCCACTTGAGAATCACCGAAGTATCAAGGCCGCCGGAATACGCCAGTACGACCTTTTTTACGTCCGCCATGCCATCACTCCACGGGGTTGTACGGAAAGGGGCCGATTCTACCGGCGTTGCGGATAAATTTACAGTGGGGCGACAGCTTCTGACGACAAAGCGACAGGAACTGTCGGTAGCGCGACGTGCTTGCCGTAAAAGGTTCAGCGCCTATCAGATCGAGCGCCGCCCGCGCGGCGCATCGCGGATAAATCCGCTCCTACAGATTGTTTCGGGCCAATCACGCCTGTACCGCCAACAGGGGTCGCCTTGGTGCATGACTGAAGACGATGAAAAGCAGTGATGCCCACCTTCATACCGAAGGAAACAAACAAGGCGAACAGCGGTGACCTCACAGGATTGACTGGCCCGAAACA
The DNA here is from genome assembly GCF_014269035.2 of Pseudomonas vlassakiae. Taxonomy (GTDB): domain Bacteria; phylum Pseudomonadota; class Gammaproteobacteria; order Pseudomonadales; family Pseudomonadaceae; genus Aquipseudomonas; species Aquipseudomonas vlassakiae. The sequence continues at coordinate 156,054 of NZ_JABWRP020000010.1, read as the reverse complement.
AACCGTAGGAGCGGATTTATCCGCGATGCGCCGCGCGGGCGGCGCTCGATCTCACAGGCGCTGAAGATGTTGTGGCAAGCACCCTGTGGCGCTGATGAAATCAGGGTGCCTTCGCTCCGGGCGCTGGTGCAGCTGGCGCAGGCGGAACAGCAGATGCAGCCGGCACCGTTTGCTGCACCACCGGTTTCTCTGCCATCGCCACCCGATCCAGCTCGATATTCACCCGCCGGTTACGTGCCCGATTGGCCGGGCTGTTGTTTTTCACCAGCGGATAGCGCTCGCCATGGAAGCGCACGACGATCTGTTCTTCCGGCACACCATGGGCCTTGAAGTAATCGGCAACGGCCAAGGCCCGACGTCGCGAAGCATCGCGATTGGTCAGGCGGTTACCGCTGTTGTCGGAATGGCCGTTGAGTTCGATGTGGTTCACCGTCGGGTCAGCCTTGAGGTAATCGAGGATCACGTCCAGCCGCGCACGGGCATCGGCGTCCAGGTCGAAGCCGCCGCCCGGGAAGCCCACCTGGGTCTGGCGCACCTGGTCATAGTTCATCGGCAGCATCTTGCTGGCACAGGCCTGATAGTCGCCATAGGCCTTGGCGAAGCTGACCGGCAGCACGCGTACTTCCATCGCCCTGCCGCCTTCGCCGGTGTAATTGCGCACCACCGTGCTGCGTCCATCGAGCAGGCCGTTGATCAGGCGGCTGGCCTGGCTCTGCGACGAGCTGAACAGCACGCCGCTGCGGGCCATGCGCACAGCGCCGAGGTTCACATCCGCGCGGCCCGGCTGCCAAGGGGCAGCGGCAGCCAGCAAGGTGGCCGAACCTGCGCCCAGCACATTGCTGTGCGAACGCAGCTGGAACACCGGCTGCTCACCGGCCTTGCGCACGAACTCGCCACTGCCGAAACCGTCGATCGGCTGGATCAGGCGGCATTCGAACTGGTCACCCTCGACTTTCCAGGCGACATTCTCCATGCGGGTCTGGAAGGTCAGTGCACCGGCCGGCAGGCTGGCGACAAGGGTCAACAGGGCTAGGTAACGCTGGCGCACGGGTGGCTCCACAAATTCTGACGGCTTACAGGCAGGCTATCGGACGCTCGCCGGAAAACTTGATAGCCGTGCTCGGACCGGGGTTTTCCGGTAGCATTGGGGCCTGAGTTCGACCCGCCTGGAATTCCCAATGTCCGATCGCCTGACCCTCCTGCGTCCCGACGACTGGCACATCCATCTGCGCGATGGTGCCGTCCTGCCCCATACCGTTGGCGATGTGGCGCGTACTTTCGCCCGTGCCATCATCATGCCCAACCTGGTTCCGCCGGTGCGCAATGCCGTCGAAGCCGGCGCCTACCGCGAGCGCATCCTTGCCGCACGCCCGGCTGGCAGCCGCTTCGAACCGCTGATGGTGCTGTACCTCACCGACCGCACCAGCCCCGAGGACATCCGCGCGGCCAAGGCCAGCGGTATCGTCTACGCCGCCAAGCTGTACCCGGCCGGCGCGACGACCAACTCCGATTCGGGCGTGACCAGCATCGACAACATCTTCCCGGCCATCGAGGCCCTGGCGGACGTCGGCATGCCCTTGCTGGTGCACGGTGAAGTCACCCGCAGCGAAATCGACGTGTTCGATCGCGAGAAGCGCTTCATCGACGAGCACATGCGCCGCCTGGTCGAGCGCTTCCCGACCCTGAAAGTGGTCTTCGAGCACATCACCACAGGCGACGCCGCGCAGTTCGTCACCGAAGCCCCGGCCAACGTTGGTGCAACCATCACTGCCCAGCACCTGCTGTACAACCGCAACCACATGCTGGTCGGCGGTATCCGCCCGCACTTCTATTGCTTGCCGATCCTCAAGCGCAACACCCACCAGGTGGCGCTGCTGGACGCGGCCACCAGCGGCAACCCGAAGTTCTTCCTCGGCACCGACTCGGCACCGCATGCCCGTCACGCCAAGGAAGCCGCCTGCGGTTGTGCCGGCTGCTACACCGCATACGCTGCCATCGAGATGTACGCCGAGGCGTTCGAGCAGCGCAATGCGCTGGACAAACTGGAAGGTTTCGCCAGCCTGCATGGCCCGGCCTTCTATGGCCTGCCAGCGAACACCGACACCATTACCCTGGTTCGCGAAGAATGGACCGCCCCGGACAGCCTGCCATTCGGCGAGCAAACCGTGATCCCGCTGCGCGCCGGTGAGAAACTGCGCTGGCGCCTGCTGGAGGACAACGCGTGAGCGAAGACCTGTACGAAGACGACCAGGACGGTCAGGTCGGCGGCGGTTCGCGCCACCCGATGGCCGAGCGCTTCCGTGGCTATCTGCCGGTAGTCGTGGATGTCGAGACTGGCGGCTTCAACAGCGCCACCGACGCCCTGCTGGAAATTGCCGCAGTGACCATCGGCATGGACGAAAAGGGCTTTCTGTTCCCAGAGCACACCTACTTCTACCGGGTCGAACCGTTCGAAGGGGCCAACATCGAGCCGGCCGCGCTGGAGTTCACCGGCATCAAGCTGGATCACCCGCTGCGCATGGCGGTGAGCGAGGAAAGCGCGCTCACCGACATCTTCCGCGGTGTGCGCAAGGCGCTCAAAGCCAACGGCTGCAAACGGGCGATCCTGGTCGGCCACAACAGCAGCTTCGACCTTGGCTTCCTTAATGCGGCGGTCACGCGTAACGACATCAAGCGTAACCCGTTCCACCCGTTCTCCAGCTTCGACACGGCGACCCTGGCTGGGCTGGCCTACGGCCAGACCGTACTGGCACGAGCCTGCCAGAGCGCCGACATCGACTTCGACGGGCGTGAAGCGCACTCGGCGCGTTACGACACCGAGAAGACGGCCGAGCTGTTCTGCGGCATCGTCAACCGCTGGAAGGAAATGGGCGGCTGGCGCGACTTCAACGACTGACCTGAAAAGCTTCGCGGGCGAGCCCGCGAAGCGGCCAGAACAAGCTGGCACAAAAAAAACCGGCCACGTGGGCCGGTTTTTTCATGCGCATGGCAATTACAGCTTGCCAGCGTTCTCGCTCAGGTAAGCAGCCACGCCTTCTGGCGAAGCGGTCATGCCCTGGTCGCCTTTCTTCCAGTTGGCAGGGCAGACTTCGCCGTGCTCTTCGTGGAATTGCAGGGCGTCGACCAGACGCAGCAGCTCGTCCATGTTGCGGCCCAGCGGCAGGTCGTTGACGATCTGCGAACGGACAACACCGTTGGTGTCGATCAGGAAGGCGCCGCGGAAGGCTACGCCGCCTTCGGACTCGACGTCGTAGGCCTTGCAGATTTCGTGAGTGATGTCGGCAGCCAGGGTGTACTTGACCTGGCCGATACCGCCGGCATTGACCGGGGTGTTACGCCAGGCGTTGTGGGTGAAGTGCGAGTCGATCGAAACGCCGATCACTTCGACGTTGCGCGCCTGGAAGTCAGGGATGCGGTTGTCCAGGGCGATCAGCTCGGACGGGCAGACGAAGGTGAAGTCCAGTGGGTAGAAGAACACCAGGCCGTACTTGCCCTTGATAGCCGAAGCCAGGTTGAAGCTGTCGACGATTTCGCCATTGCCCAGGACAGCTGGGACGGTGAAGTCGGGGGCTTGTTTGCCAACGAGTACGCTCATTGTAATCTCCTGATGAGGGTGAAGAACCGTTTGCCGGGCCAAGGCAGGCTTGCCCGACATCCAACAAAGGCTGACCATCATACACGGCTTCCAGTGACAGGCCGAATGCAACCGTCGGTCGCTCAAGCACGGCCCTTTCAGAAAGTCCTTTGACAAGCATTCTCATTAACATTAAGCTCCAACCCATCGACTCAACCCGCGATGGTCAGCCCTTATGTATGTGTGTCTTTGTGTCGGCGTCACCGACGGACAGATCCGCGATGCGATCTATGAAGGATGCTGCAGTTACAAGGAAGTCCGTGCAGCGACCAACGTCGCCAGCCAGTGTGGCAAATGCGCCTGCCTGGCCAAAGAGGTGGTCCGTGAGACCCTCACCGAATTGCAGGTGAGCCAGCACGCCGCCCTGCCCTATCCGGTGGAATTTACTGCTGCCTGATATTACCGAATTCGAAGAACCGGACCCCGTGTCCGGTTTTTTTATGCCTGAATATCAATAAGTTAGGGTTCCAACGCGGTTCACAAACATTCTTATTCCTATTAATTTTCACTTATTATTCAAACACTTAGGTTTGACAGCCCCCCGTTACAGGCTCAAACTTCGCTGTATTGGCACACTTCTACAGGGCAGGAACCCGACATGAAAGGCGACGTAAGCGTCATCCAGCATCTCAACAAGATCCTCGGAAACGAGCTGGTCGCGATCAACCAGTACTTCCTGCACGCGCGCATGTATGAAGATTGGGGCCTGAACAAGCTCGGCAAGCACGAGTACAAGGAATCCATCGATGAGATGAAACACGCTGACAAACTGATCAAGCGTATTCTTTTCCTCGAAGGCATCCCCAACGTTCAGGACCTTGGCAAGCTGCTGATCGGTGAGCACACCAAAGAGATGCTCGAGTGCGACCTGAAGATCGAACAGAAAGGCCTGGTCGACCTGAAAGCCGCCATCGCCCATTGCGAAACCGCTGGCGACTTCGGCTCGCGTGACCTGCTCGAAGACATCCTCGAGTCCGAGGAAGAACACATCGACTGGCTGGAAACCCAGCTGGGCCTGATCGACAAGATCGGCATCGAGAACTACCTGCAGTCGCAAATGGGCGAAGAATAAAATTCCCGCCCCATGAAAAAACCCGCTCTGAGCGGGTTTTTTCATGGCTGCCTGATGATCAGGCTTCGGAAGCCTTGGCCTTGGCGGTGGCGTCCTTGATCAGGGTCTGCAGCTCACCCTTCTCGAACATTTCCAGCATGATATCGCTACCGCCAACCAGCTCGCCGGCTACCCACAGTTGCGGGAAAGTCGGCCAGTTGGCGTATTTTGGCAGGTTGGCGCGGATTTCCGGGTTCTGCAGGATGTCGACGTAGGCGAACTTCTCGCCGCAACCCATCACAGCCTGCGAAGCACGCGCGGAGAAGCCACACTGCGGGGCATTCGGCGAGCCTTTCATGTAAAGCAGAACGGTGTTGTTGGCAATCTGCTCTTTGATCGTTTCGATGATATCCATGTAGCACCTCGGCTGAACTTTCCGACGCGATCGTCGGCACGGTGAGGCATTGTATCGGAAAGCCGAGCAGCGTGCTCGGCCTTACCGTTGCTCAGGCAGCCTCGACCTGCACGGGCACGCCATTGAGCGCAGCATTGCCGGAAACCGCGTCACGCAGGCGCTCGTCCGTCAGGTCATTGGCGCTCACACCGGCTTGTGCCTGGGCGACCTGCAACTGAACGCCCTGGCGACCATGACCGAAACCATGGGGCAGGCTGACCACCCCGGGCATCATGTCTTCACAGGCCTGCACCTCGACTTCCAGCAGGCCAGTGCGCGAACGGATACGCACCCGCTGGCCATCCTGCAATTGCCGGTCATGCATGTCGTGGGGGTGCATCAGCAGTTGATGACGCGGCTTGCCTTTGACCAAGCGATGATAGTTGTGCATCCACGAATTGTTGCTGCGCACATGGCGTCGACCGATCAGCAGCAATTCGCCCGGCGCAGGAGGCGCCTGCGAGGCCAACCGCTGCAGGTCATCCAGCAGCACCTGCGGCGCCGCCTCGACGGCTTTGCTGGCGGTTGCCAGGCGCCTCGCCAGGTTGGCGCGCAGCGGTCCCAGGTCAAGCCCGTGGGGGTATTGCTCCAGCGCCTGCAGCGACAGGTTCCAGGCGCTGGCCTCGCCATAGCGCCCCTTGCGCAGGGCCAGATCGATCATCTGCGCTGGCGGCCAGGTCGGTTTCAGTTCCAGTTCTGCGCGCTTGGCGAAGGCCTGGGCGAGGCCGACGAAAATCTCCCAGTCATGCAAGGCACCTGCCGGCTTGGCCAGGATGGCGCGATTGAAACGGGTCACGTTGCGCACGGCCAGCAGGTTGAAGGTGCTGTCGTAATGGTCGTTTTCCAGCGCTGAGGTCGACGGCAGGATCAGGTCGGCGTGACGGGTAGTTTCATTGATGTAGAGGTCGATGCTGAGCATGAACTCGAGGCCTTCCAGCGCCGCATCCAGCTGCCGGCCATTGGGGGTGGACAGCACCGGATTGCCGGCGACCGTCACCAGGGCGCGCACCTGACCCTCCCCCGGGGTCAGCATCTCCTCGGCCAAGGCCGCCACGGGCAGCTCGCCCGCGTACTCCGGCAAACCCGAGACGCGGCTCTGCCAGGCATTGAAATGGCCACCTGAGGTGGCCGCCACCAGATCGACCGCAGGCTCGGTGCACAGCGCTCCACCCTCTCGGTCGAGGTTGCCGGTCACCAGGTTGATCATCTGCACCAGCCAGTGGCACAACGTGCCGAACGCCTGGGTCGAGACCCCCATGCGGCCATAGCAGACCGCCTTGTCCGCAGCGGCAAAGTCCCGCGCCAATTGACGTATCTGACTGGCGGCGATGCCACAGTGTGCGCTCATCGCTTCTGCGCTAAACGGCGCAATCGCTTCGCGTACCGGCTGCAGGCCGCTGACCGGCAAATGCGAGCCGCGCGTGAGCCCTTCATCGAACAAGGTGTTGAGCAGGCCACAGAGCAAGGCAGCATCGCCGCCGGGCCGGATGAACAGATGCAAGTCGGCCATGGCAGCGGTTTCGCTACGGCGGGGATCGACCACTACCAGGCGCCCCCCTCGACCACGCAGGGCTTTCAGGCGTTTTTCCACGTCGGGCACGGTCATGATGCTGCCATTGGAGGCCAGCGGGTTGCCACCAAGGATCAGCATGAAGTCGGTATGGTCGATATCCGGTATGGGCAACAGCAGGCCGTGGCCATACATCAGATGGCTGATCAGATGCTGTGGCAACTGGTCGACCGAGGTGGCAGAGAAGCGGTTGCGGGTCTTGAGCAGGCCGAGGAAGTAATTGCTGTGGGTCATCAGCCCATAGTTGTGCACGCTGGGGTTGCCCTGATAGACCGCCACAGCATTGCGCCCGTGGGCCTGCTGGACCGCCCACAACCTGTCGGCGGCCAAGGCGAAAGCTTCATCCCAGCCAATCGGCTGCCACTCGCTCCCGACCCGCCGGTGAGGCTGGCGCAGGCGGTCCGGGTCGTTCTGGATATCCTGCAGGGCCACTGCCTTGGGGCAGATGTGGCCCCGGCTGAATGGGTCTTGCGGGTCCCCCTTGATCGAGCTGATCAGCGCCTGCCCGTCTTGTTCATGGCTGACTTCAATGTTCAGGCCGCAGATCGCTTCGCACAGGTGACAGGCACGGTGATGCAGGGTCTTGGTCATGGCCGCTTCTGCCTTGGTGGTGTAAGGGCTGGTTGAGCAACGACTATGCGCCGCAGCACTCGCCCCGGCCAGCGTGCTTCGCGGCGTGAATCCCGCGACATCAGGCGTACGATTCGCGACAGCCATTTGCCAAATTGCCAGCAAGCCGTGTACAACCTTCTGTAGCAAATAAAAAACAGCACTGGCTCAAGGGGGATGACACCCTTTGTAACCTGTCAAGCACCCTCTGCTGTTTCCCCCTCTTGGTTTCAGGCGACATTTAATTATAGTATTGCGCCTTTCCCCATTTCGTCCGCCCCGTGCGGCTTACGCCGCAGGTCACCCCCGTTGTCAAAAAAAACCATACGGTCGACCTGCATACCGTTGCAGATAAGGTAGTCAATCATGAGCGCTAGGCACTTTCTCTCCCTGCTGGATTTCACCACCGACGAATTGCTCGGTGTGATCCGCCGAGGCATCGAGCTGAAGGACCTGCGCAAGCGAGGCGTGCTGTTCGAGCCCTTGAAGAATCGCGTGCTGGGCATGATCTTCGAGAAGTCCTCGACCCGTACCCGTGTGTCGTTCGAAGCAGGCATGATCCAGCTGGGTGGCCAGGCCATCTTCCTCTCGCCGCGCGACACCCAGCTGGGCCGTGGCGAACCGATCGGCGACAGCGCCATCGTGCTGTCGAGCATGCTCGACGTGGTGATGATCCGTACCCACGCCCACAGCACCCTGACCGAATTCGCTGCCAAATCCCGCGTGCCGGTGATCAACGCCTTGTCCGACGAGTCGCACCCGTGCCAGTTGCTGGCCGACATGCAGACCTTCTTCGAGCACCGCGGCTCGATCCAGGGCAAGACCGTGGCCTGGATCGGCGACGGTTTCAACATGTGCAACTCGTACATCGAGGCGGCCAGGCAGTTCGACTTCCAGCTGCGCATCGCCTGCCCGGAGGGCTACGAGCCCGATCCGCGCTTCATGGCCCTGGGTGGCGATCAGGTGCAGATTGTCCGCGATCCGCAGGAAGCCGTGCGCGGTGCGCACCTGGTGACCACGGATGTCTGGACTTCCATGGGCCAGGAAGAGGAAACTGCACGGCGCCTGGCGCATTTCGCGCCTTACCAGGTCACCCGCGCATTGCTCGACCTGGCGGCACCCGACGCCCTGTTCATGCACTGCCTGCCCGCCCACCGGGGCGAGGAAATCAGCCATGACCTGCTCGACGACCCTCGTTCGGTCGCCTGGGATCAGGCTGAGAACCGCTTGCATGCACAGAAGGCCCTCCTCGAATTCCTTGTCGAACCGGCTTACCACCACGCATGAGTCAACCCCTACTGCTCAACCTGCGCAACCTCGCCTGTGGCTACGGCGAGCAGCGCATCGTCCAGAACCTCAACCTGCATTTGAACGCAGGCGACATCGGTTGCCTGCTGGGTTCATCGGGTTGCGGCAAGACCACCACCCTGCGTGCCATCGCCGGCTTCGAGCCGGTGCACGAGGGTGAAATACAGTTGGCCGGCGAGGTGATTTCCCGCGCTGGCTTCACGCTGGCTCCGGAAAAACGCCGGATCGGCATGGTGTTCCAGGACTACGCCCTGTTCCCGCACCTGACCGTGGCGCAGAACATCGCCTTCGGCATCGCCAAGCACCCGAACCAGGCGCAGGTGATCGAAGAGATGCTCGAACTGGTCAAGCTCGCCGGCCTTGGCGGGCGCTACCCGCATGAGCTGTCGGGTGGCCAGCAACAGCGTGTCGCCCTGGCGCGTGCCCTGGCACCGGAGCCACAGCTGTTGTTGCTCGACGAACCGTTCTCCAACCTCGACGTGGAACTGCGCCGGCGCCTCAGCCACGAAGTGCGCGACATCCTCAAGAGCCGCGGCACCAGTGCGATTCTGGTGACCCATGACCAGGAAGAAGCGTTTGCCGTGAGCGATCACGTCGGTGTGTTCAAGGAAGGCCGGCTCGAACAATGGGATACGCCGTACAACCTGTATCACGAACCACAGACGCCGTTCGTGGCCAGTTTCGTCGGCCAGGGCTACTTCATCCGTGGCCAGATGAGCAGCCATGAAGCGGTCAATACCGAATTGGGCGAGCTGCGTGGCAACCGCGCCTACAGCATGGCGCCGGGCAGCTCGGTGGATGTGCTGCTGCGCCCTGATGACATCGTGCCGGCGCCAGGCAGCGCACTGCAGGCCAACATCGTCGGCAAGAGCTTCCTGGGTGCCTCGACGTTGTACCGTTTGCAATTGCCCACTGGCAGCCAGCTCGAAGCGATCTTCCCGAGCCACATCGACCACCAGGTGGGTGAGGACGTAGGTATCGCGGTGAAGGCCGATCACCTGGTGCTGTTCCCCGTGCCGGGCAGCGTCGCGACGCAGTCGGCGCGCCAGGAGAATGGGGTTCGCCGCTACAGCTCGGCGACCTGATTGCAGAACCCGGGGCCGCGGTGCGGCCCCAATGGTTTCAAACCTTACCGATGGCGGCGAATGCACCCTGGGTATGCTCGGCCAGCACCGCCGCCGCCAACTCGACCTCCAGCCCCCGCCGTCCGGCGCTGACATGGATGGTGGCAAAATCCTGCGCCGAATCATCGATGAAGGTGCGCAGCCGCTTCTTCTGCCCCAAGGGGCTGATCCCACCCACCAGGTAACCGGTAGCCCGCTGGGCCACAGCCGGGTCTGCCATTTCGCACTTCTTCACGCCAGCCGCATGGGCCAGCGCCTTGAGGTCCAGCGTCCCGACCACCGGCACCACCGCCACCAGCAACTCGCCCTTCTCGCTGCTCGCGAGCAAGGTCTTGAACACCTGCTGCGGTTCAAGGCCGAGCTTTTCCGCCGCCTCCAGCCCATAGGACGCCGACTTGGGGTCATGCTCATAGCTGTGCACGCGATGTTCGGCGCGGGCTTTTTTCAACAGGTCGAGTGCGGGGGTCATGCATTGCTCCGGTCCGGGACAGGTCGCGGCTACTTTAGGGCAAATCCTGCATCCCAGCCAGCCAACGGCTGACGCGGCCGTCTACGACGGGCTTCAGCCCTTGAAACAGGCGAGCAAAACGTGACTACCCGTTCACTTTCGACCTTTGACATCAGCGTTTCTTGTCTATATTTTTTCGTTTCTGAATAAATGGTGCACTTTTAAGGTGCGCTTCTTAACACCCGCCTGAGGTCAATGGGGATAGACATCAGGCTTTGCTGTCGAGCGCTTTGCGCCTCACAACAAAAACAACGAGGTCATACATGACGACTGCACTACGCGAACCCACTCTATCCAGCCAATGCCTGGCCGAGTTTCTCGGCACCGCCTTGCTGATCTTCTTCGGCACGGGTTGCGTCGCCGCCCTCAAGGTCGCCGGCGCCAGCTTCGGCCTGTGGGAAATCAGCATCATCTGGGGCGTCGGCGTAAGCATGGCGATCTACCTCACCGCGGGCATTTCCGGCGCGCACCTGAACCCGGCCGTGAGCATCGCGCTCACCCTGTTTGCCGGCTTCGACAAGCGCAAGCTGCCGTTCTACGCGCTTGCCCAGGTCTGCGGCGCATTCTGTGGCGCCGCGCTCGTTTACACGCTCTACAGCAACCTGTTCTTCGATTTCGAACAGGCCCACGCCCTGTTACGTGGCAGCACCCAGAGCCTCGAACTGGCCTCGGTATTCTCGACCTATCCGCACCCATCACTGTCCACTGGCCAGGCATTTCTGGTCGAGGTGGTGATCACGGCGATCCTGATGGCCGTGATCATGGCCCTGACCGACGACAACAATGGCCTGCCGCGCGGCGCCATGGCGCCTCTGCTGATCGGCCTGCTGATCGCCGTGATTGGCAGCGCCATGGGCCCGCTGACCGGCTTTGCGATGAACCCGGCCCGCGATTTTGGGCCCAAGTTGATGACCTTCCTGGCTGGCTGGGGCGAAATCGCCTTCACTGGCGGTCGGGACATTCCCTATTTCCTGGTTCCGGTGTTCGCACCGATCCTCGGCGCTTGCCTGGGTGCCGCTGCCTACCGCGGCCTTATCGCCCGCAACCTGCCGACGGCGCAAGGCGCAAGCGCCGAGACAACCGACAATCGCCAGGGCGATACTCAAGCCAACTGATGCTGGCGCCCTGAACTCCTCTTTTATGCAAGGCCTACGACCATGACAGACACCCAGGATAAGAACTACATCATCGCCCTGGACCAGGGCACCACCAGCTCGCGAGCGATCATCTTCGACCGCGATGCCAACGTGGTCGGTACCTCGCAGCGCGAGTTCGCCCAGCATTACCCGCATGCCGGCTGGGTCGAGCACGATCCGATGGAGATCTTCGCCACCCAGAGCGCGACCATGGTCGAGGCCCTGGCCCAGGCCGGTATCAGCCATGCCCAGGTGGCCGCGCTGGGGATTACCAATCAGCGTGAAACCACCGTGGTGTGGGACAAGGAAACCGGCCGACCGGTATACAACGCGATCGTCTGGCAATGCCGCCGCAGTACCGAGATCTGTGCCCAGCTCAAGCGAGATGGCCATGAAGACTACATCCGCGAGACCACCGGCCTGGTCACTGACCCGTACTTCTCCGGCACCAAGCTGAAGTGGATCCTCGATAACGTCGAAGGTGCCCGCGAACGCGCCGAGCGCGGCGAACTGCTGTTCGGCACCATCGATACCTGGCTGATCTGGAAGTTCTCCGGCGGCAAGGTGCATGTCACCGACTACACCAACGCTTCGCGTACGCTGATGTTCAACATCCACAGCCTGCAGTGGGACCAAAAGCTGCTGGAAATCCTCGGCATCCCGCGGCAGATGCTGCCCGAAGTTCGCCCCTCGTCGGAAGTGTACGGCCACACCAAGAGCGGCATCGCCATCGCCGGTATCGCCGGCGACCAGCAGTCGGCGCTGTTCGGCCAGATGTGCGTGGAGCCAGGCCAGGCCAAGAACACCTACGGCACCGGCTGTTTCCTGTTGATGAACACCGGCAACCAGGCCGTGAAGTCTTCCCACGGCCTGCTCACCACCATCGCCTGCGGCCCGCGTGGCGAGGTGGCCTATGCCCTGGAAGGCGCGGTCTTCAACGGTGGTTCCACCGTGCAGTGGCTGCGTGACGAGCTGAAAATCGTCAACGATGCGCTGGACACCGAATACTTCGCCAGCAAGGTCAAGGACAGCAACGGTGTGTACCTGGTGCCTGCGTTCACCGGTCTCGGCGCGCCCTATTGGGACCCGTATGCCCGCGGCGCGCTGTTTGGCCTGACCCGTGGCGTGAAGGTCGACCACATCATTCGCGCCGCGCTGGAGTCGATTGCCTACCAGACGCGCGACGTGCTCGACGCCATGCAGCAGGACTGCGGCCAGCGCCTGTCGGAACTACGCGTGGACGGTGGCGCAGTGGCCAACAACTTCCTCATGCAGTTCCAGGCCGACATCCTCGGTACCTGCGTCGAGCGCCCGAAAATGCGCGAAACCACCGCCCTCGGCGCCGCCTACCTGGCTGGCCTGGCCTGTGGCTTCTGGAGCGGCCTGGACGAACTGCGCGACAAGGCGATCATCGAGCGCGAGTTCAGCCCGCAGCTGGACGAGGCCGCCAAAGAAAAGCTGTACGCCGGCTGGAAGAAAGCCGTCGAGCGCACCCGTGACTGGGAAGATCACGAAGCGTAAATCAGGCCGGGGCCGCCACGCGGCCCCACTGGTCTACTGGCCGTCATCCCCTTCCTACGGCATCATTGCAGAATTTGCTCGGCAGCCCCAAAGGACCGCCCATGAATCTGCACCCACGCCAACAACAAATCCTCGAACTGGTGCGCGATCGCGGCTACGTCAGTATCGAAGAAATGGCGCAGCTGTTCGTCGTCACACCGCAAACCATCCGCCGCGACATCAACCAGCTCGCCGAACTCAACCTGCTGCGCCGCTACCATGGCGGTGCGGCCTATGATTCGAGCATCGAGAACACCGCCTATGCCATGCGCGCCGACCAGATGCGCGATGAAAAACAACGCATCGCCGAAGCGGTGGCGCGGCAGATTCCCGACCATGCCTCATTGTTCATCAACATCGGCACCACCACCGAATCGATTGCCCGGGCATTGCTCAACCACAACCACCTCAAAGTCATCACCAACAACCTGCATGTGGCCGCGATTCTCGCCGCCAAGGATGACTTCGAGGTGCTGGTAGCCGGCGGCACTGTCCGTCGTGATGGCGGCGTGGTGGGCCAGGCCAGCGTCGACTTCATCAACCAGTTCAAGGTTGATTTCGCCCTGGTCGGCATCAGCGGCATCGATGAGGACGGTAGCCTGCTCGATTTCGATTATCAGGAAGTACGGGTTTCCCAGGCGATCATCGCCAATGCCCGCCAGGTCGTGCTGGCCGCCGACTCCAGCAAGTTCGGGCGCAACGCCATGGTGCGCCTGGGGTCGATCAGCCTGGTCGACTGCCTGGTGACCGACCAGGCACCTGCGCCTGCCCTCACTCAATTGCTGAACCAGTACAAGATTCGGCTTGAGGTGGTGTGAGGGCCTCTGGGCGCATGCCATAAGCCTTTTAGCGCCTGTAAGATCGAGCGCCGCCCGCGCGGCGCTCGGTCTTGCAGACGCAAAATACCTCAAACCGATCACCCAGAATTTTCGTAAATGTTCACTTTCTTGTCATCTGATCAGTTTTTTCTATAAGGACTGACTGGCGACCGGCTTCATGTTGCGCTAGTATTTTCGGAAACGAACATTAATGTTCATATTCGATGTGAACAGCCCAGGAGGCCTTGCCCGTGTCCCAGCCCGTTTCGTCCCAGCTTCCACCTGCCGACTGCTATGACCTCGTCGTGATCGGCGGTGGCATCAATGGCGTGGGCATCGCTGCCGACGCTGCCGGCCGAGGCCTCAAGGTGTTCCTCTGCGAGAAGGACGACCTGGCCCAGCACACCTCCTCGGCCAGCAGCAAGCTGATCCACGGTGGCCTGCGCTACCTGGAGCACTACGAATTCCGCCTGGTGCGCGAAGCGCTGGCCGAACGTGAAGTGCTGCTGGCCAAAGCCCCGCACATTGTGAAGCCAATGCGCTTCGTGCTGCCGCACCGCCCGCACCTGCGCCCGGCCTGGATGATCCGGGCCGGCCTGTTCCTTTACGACCACCTGGGCAAGCGCAAGCGCCTGGGTGCCTCGCGCAGCCTGCGCTTCGGCCCGGGCTACCCGCTCAAGCCGGCAATCACCCGCGGATTCGAATATGCCGACTGCGCCGTGGACGATGCCCGTCTGGTGGTGCTCAATGCCATGAGCGCCCGTGAAAACGGCGCACACATCCACACCCGCACCCGCTGCCTGCGCGCCGAGCGCGTGGACGGTCTCTGGCAGGTGGAGCTGCAGCACGCCGATGGCAGCTTGCAGACCCTGCGTGCCCGGGCGCTGGTCAACGCGGCCGGGCCATGGGTCGCCAGCTTCATCAAGGACGATCTCAAGCTCGAAGCGCCTTATGGCATCCGCCTGATCCAGGGCAGCCACCTGATCGTGCCGCGCCTGTACGAAGGCGAACATGCCTACATCCTGCAGAATGAAGACCAACGCATCGTCTTCTGCATTCCTTACCTCGAGCGTTTCACCCTGATTGGTACCACCGACCGCGAATACAGCGGTGATCCGGCCAAGGTGGCAATTACCGAGCAGGAGACCGACTACCTGCTCAAGGTAGTCAACACCCATTTCAACCATCAACTGGTTCGCGGCGATATCGTGCACACCTATTCCGGGGTTCGCCCGCTGTGCAACGACGAATCGGACAACCCGTCCGCCGTGACCCGCGACTACACCTTGGCGCTGTCGGCCAGCGCCGGCCAGGCACCGCTGCTGTCGGTATTCGGTGGCAAGCTGACCACTTACCGCAAGCTGGCCGAATCGGCAATGGCCGAGCTGAAGCCGCACTTCCCGCACATGGGCGGCAGCTGGACGGCCAACGCGCCACTGCCAGGCGGTGAGGACATGACTACCGTGCAGGCGCTGCTCGATGCGGTACTGGCGCGCCATGGCTGGTTGCCGGTGGACATCGCCAAACGCTGGGTGCTGACCTATGGGTCTCGCGTATGGCAACTGCTCGACGGCGTACAGGGCCCGGAACAGTTGGGTCAGGCCATTGGCGGTGGGTTGTTCGGCCGCGAAGTGGATTATCTGCGCCGTCAGGAATGGGCATGCGACGCCGAAGATATCCTTTGGCGTCGCACCAAGCTCGGGCTGTTCACCAGCGAGGGCGAACAGCAGGCATTGAAGCATTACCTGCAGCAGTCCGGCCACGAGCAGGCCGCCTGATGCGCAGCGGTCTCGTGGCCCTCAGTCACGAGACCCTCGGGCATTCGCCCATACCTCGGTGGTCAGGTTGCGGATCATGGCCGCCTCTTCGGTTTCATGCTCGCGCATCAGGCTTCCCACCTGCTCGACGTACGCGCCTTCCTGCGCCTCCCTGGCCGTTGTTTCAAGCGCCTCCAGCCGCTCATGGAAGGGAGCGTGAAAGCTTTCGAAACGTTCTGGATAGGTCTCGCGCAGGTAGGCCTGCCAGAAAGGTCGCCGTGCCAGCGCATCCAGCATGCCGATATCGGTATCCGAACGCACCACTTCCAGCTGTGCCTGCGCCAGATCGGCCGGCGTGACGCGGGCAAATGCCTCATAGTGCATCTCGTCTGGAGCAACCGGCAGATCAAGCGCCCCGGCAAGCCGTGTACGGTAGTACAAACGTATCTCGATCTCGTCGACCCTCACCACGGATGCCGCACGCAACCTGTTAACATGCCGCGTCGCAATCGTATCGAGCAGGTCCAGACGATGCAGTTGCCTGCCCAGGCGCAGCAAACGGCTGGCGCGCACTGCCACGGGCACGCCGTCGATACCCTCATGAACGAGGATCGCCACCTCCATCTGGTTGAGCATGATCAATAGACGGTCCTCACAACTGCGCGGCGCTTCGGCCTCGCGAAAGACCTGTTCGCGCAGCACCTCATTGCTTTCGCAAGCGTTCAGCAGCCGCCACACTCGACGCCGATAGTGGCGCGGCTGCGCTTCGAAGTCTTCGCTTTCGGCGAAGTCGGCGAGAAACGTGAACAGCCCCGCGGAACCCGGCTCTTCTCGCAAACGGTCCCAGGTGGCTTCACGTTGTGCACGCAGCCCCGGCTCCTGGCGGCCCACCCAGGTGGTACGGGTATCGGCGGTGACCGCTGCATGAACATAGGCCGCACCGCCCCTGGCTCGGCTATCGGTGACGCCGTGGGCCTCATCATGAAGTGCTGCACTGCGTTCATCCAAAGGATTGTCGTGCAGGTTCAGCTGCCTCAGACGTTGGCGCAGCCCTCGCACCTCCTGGTGCAGCTCGCTGATGCGGTTGTCACGCAGATCGGCATGCGCCAGCAATGGCAGGTTCTCGATGACCCTGCCCAGGTCGACCTGGCCAGTGCCACGCAAGCTGATTTCCCGTACATGGTGCAATGCCGACAGACCTGGAGCGTCGCCAAGCAGATTGAAGCTGAGGTTAAGGCTGTACAGGCGGCGCAGGCCGGCCAGCCGCTGGCTGCCGGCGTCATCCAGGACGATCTGGTTATTGCCCAGGTCGAGCCTGCGCAGCCGGGAAAGATGCTCGATGCCCTCGGGGAGCTGGGTGAGGTGGTTGCCGCTGAGGTCGAGTTCGACCAGGTTGGGAAACAGGCGCAGGAATGCCGCATCGATGCGCTGCAGCTGCATGTTGCGCAAGGCCAGGCGCTGTACGTGGACGAAGCTGATGCCCGGCGGCAAGGTCGGCAACTGAGCGACGCGCTCGCCATCGATGCGCAGTTCATAATGGTCGTTGTCATCGACCAGCTTGCGCCGCCAGCTTCGTCGCAGGGTATCAGCGACGCGCCGGCGGCGAATGGCATCGATGGGGTTTTGCCAATCGGATTGCCATTGCTGCAGCACATCGCGCAGCTCATTCAGTTGACGCTGCAGCGTCGTGTAATGATCCCACAAGCTTTCGCCTCGCTGGCGCACGGCATTCAGGTAGGCATCGAGTTGCAGCTCGCTGAGCGTGGGGAATATCTGATGGATGCCGCGCCGGATTGCCTGCTGGCTGCTTTCACCGCTGGCGCCATTGAGCCGGTAGCCCAGTCGCCCGTCGGCGAACCGCCGCGGTGGACGCACACGATGACCTTCCGGCGCCAGCCCGACTAGCTTGGCAGACAACTCACGTTGCGCGGCGAGGGTTTCAAGCAACCAGTCACGTAACTGCACGACCTGCAGCGACGGATGCCCCAGTGCCGTTTTCTGTTGCCCGTCCAGGCAGCGCAACACGGCCTGCAGCAAGGTCGTCGGCGGCTCCCCCGCTGCCTCGGCCATGGCGTAGCCCCGCTCATGCCTGATGAGGGTGCGGACCTGCGAAGCCTGGTTGTTGCGGCTGGCGAACAGCAGCAGCCCATCCAGTTTGCCGGCGCGCAGTTCCACGCGAACCGAAGCGGGCCATGGCACATGGTGATCGACCAGGCCCAGCACCAGGCGCTCAGTGTCGGTGTTGGCCAGCCCGCCCAGGGCTATGCCCAGCCCGGCCTTGTCGAGCCGATTTTCACGCAGATAGCGACGTGCCCGCTCCGCCATGCTCAACGGCGGCCGCTGCGTACTGCGCAGAGCCTGCAGTTGCTCGCTGCTGGTGTGTTCGATGATTTCCTGCGCAGCGTCCGGGGTAAGCCCTTTGAACGCGCGGATGAGCAAGGTCTGGTCTGCGCTGGGCACCTGGCGCAGGCTGGCAAGCTGCTGCTCGAACGCTGTGCCGTTGAGCAGCGGCTCGCTGGCGTGCAGTTTCAGCCGTGCGTGCATGTCCAGCAGGCGCGCTGGAACAGGCGCGCCCTCGACGCACAGACGCCGCATCTGCTCAGGCCCAAGGCCGGTCACGCGCATCAGCGTACTGGCCTCTGTCGAGAGCATATCCGCGAAGCGATCGGCATCCAGCCCCTGCAACAGGGACGACGGGACACTCTCGAACTGGGCTGCAGTCTGGCCTTTGCGGAGCCTCACGCCACCGTGGTCCATCACTTGAGGCACCAGCTGGTCGATGAAAGGCGCTTGCCGCACGGCGTGGATCACACCGGCGCTGGCGACACCCAGCGCCACGCTCCCGGCGACACTGAAGAGGTGGTCGACTGCCGCTGCCCGGTCGCCCAAGCGCCAGGCTTCATAGCCCTCGTAGACTTCATCCAGCAACTGCGCGGCATTCACCGCCAACATGAGCTCGCCAACCACGGGCACAAAGAACGCCGCCATGTTGAGCAGATCCAGCCCGGCATTGAGCATGCGGTTCAAACGCTCATGCCGGCGCTTACGATCCTCGATATCCTTGGGCACCGCCATGAACGCTGCATCGGCGAAGAGCTTCTGGACCTGCTCGGCCCCTAGGAAAGCAAACAGGTCTCGCTCCAGGGCGAAACTGCGCCCATCCAGTTGCGGCGGCGCATGAGCCCCCGCTCTTTTCACGGCATCAGCAAAGTGCCGGGCAAAATCATGCAGGTCTTCTGCCTTGACGAAACGGTGGAAGAAGGCGCGGTAGGCCGGATCACGCAACTGCACTGCCAAAGCATCATAGGCGGCAGCCCAGGTGTCGTGAGACTGCAATTCCCGAACGGGGTCGCCCGGGATCCACAAGGTCACCTCGTCAAGCTCGCCACCCGCCACTGGCCGGTACTCCAAAGCCACCACGCCGACCATCGGTTTACCCAACAGGTAGAGCTGGCAGGCCGTCCAGTGGGCTCCCGCGGTTGACACGCCTGCCTCACTGTCGAGCAAACCCAGCAAGCGCTGCAGATCCGCTTCATCGATCAGCCCCTTGATCCGCGATGCATAGACCGACGCACGCATGCGGGTGCGCAAGCTGTCCGCAAAGCGCTTCTCTACAACGTTGTGATTGGTGTCTACAGGCTGCCCCCGGGGTGGTGCGGGCTTCAGCACTTTCCTGAGCAACGCCTGGTACTTCGCACCGATATCAAGGTCACGGCACAACTTGGCGTAGCGCCTGAAGGACAGGTCCAGCACTTCACCGTTAGCGCTTGTCAGCTGGGCCTCACGCAAGAGCCAGGACCTGGTTTCGTCCTCATCGAAGTTATGCAGGGCCGCGGCAAGCAAGGTCTGCCGCGAGCGATAGGTGATCGTTGGCCGGTGCGATTTCGATGCCGAAGGCAGCTCGAATTGTTCTTTGATATCCACAAAGCAATACCGAGGTTCGACATGATCCGCTCCGGCCAGTTGCAATGCCTGCCTGAGCTGCACCAGCGCAAAATCGTCAAGGGCAGGTATCTGTCGCAGCACCTGCTGCAGGCGATCAGCCGCCGCCTGCTGGGCCAGCAACGCCCGTTGATACCCATCACGATGTTCGGTTGCGGCGCCTGTCAGCCAGGACGGCAATTGGCGGGCGATCAGGTGGTCGACCGAGCCATTGGGAAAAATAGCAGTGCCATTCACGATTGCGCTCTCCAGGGAAGGAAAGCGCCATGAGAGCATCGCCCTTTAGCGGCCAGGTGGTATCCAATGCCAGCGCATGGGCCTGCAAACCCAGCTATGGCGAACCCGCCCACCCATTCGGATTTCCGAACAGCCCATGCCCATTCATTCGGAAATCCGCATGCGCAACCGGGTGGCAAATAGTGCCCACAGCCATTGCCATCCTGTAAACACAGGGCGTTATGATCGGTCCCAGAGCTTGGCACGACTCATGCTCTACACTTGGTAGCCGAATGCAATCGCTTCTAGCGGTATTCGTTGAACGAAAGAGTCCGCCAACGGCTCCATAAAAAAAACAAACACGTCGAGGAAAATTTGATGCGCATCGTTCGTCATCTGTTGGGCGCAACCATCGCCGCCGCGATCATCGCTTCGCCAGTTATGGCCGAAGAACTGACCGGCACCCTGAAGAAGATCAAGGACTCGGGCACCATCACCCTGGGCCACCGCGACTCTTCGATTCCATTTTCCTATCTGGCCGGCGGTCAAACGCCCGTGGGCTACTCCCACGACATCCAGCTGGCCGTGGTCGATGCCCTGAAAAAACAACTGGGTACCGACATCAAGGTCAAGTACAACCTCGTTACTTCCCAGACCCGCATCCCGCTGGTGCAGAACGGCACCGTCGACCTTGAGTGCGGCTCCACCACCAACAACGTCGAGCGCCAGCAGCAAGTCGGCTTCTCGGTCGGCATCTTCGAAGTCGGCACCCGCCTGCTGACCAAGGTCAAGGACGGTCAGCCTTCCTACAAGGACTTCCCGGACCTGGCCGGCAAGAACGTGGTGACTACCGCCGGTACCACCTCCGAGCGCCTGCTCAAGGCCATGAACGCCGACAAGCAGATGAAGATGAACGTGATTTCCGCGAAGGACCACGGTGAAGCCTTCAACATGCTCGAAAGCGGCCGCGCCGTGGCCTTCATGATGGACGACGCCCTGCTCGCCGGTGAGATGGCCAAGGCGCGCAATCCAAAGGACTGGGTCATTACCGGTACCCCGCAGTCGTACGAAATCTACGGCTGCATGGTGCGCAAGGATGACCCGGCCTTCAAGAAAGCGGTCGATGACGCCATCGTCGCGTACTTCAAATCGGGCGAAGTCAACAAGAGCTACGACAAGTGGTTCACTCAGCCGATCCCGCCAAAGGGCCTCAACCTGAACTTCCAGATGAGCGACGAGCTGAAGAAACTGATCGCCGAGCCGACCGACAAGGCCGCCGACGAGAAGAAGTCCTGATCCTCAGCAGTTCGTGGCCTGCTGCTCGCTAGCGCGAATCAATCCTGCAGGCCACCCATTAGTGTCTAACCTTTCATCCGAGGGCGCCCAGCGCCCCCGGATGCTCGAAGGTGCCCGTGAAACAACCGTCTGAGGGGAAATCCCGATGAATTACAACTGGGACTGGGGCGTGTTCTTCAAGTCCACCGGCGTGGGCAGCGAGACCTATCTGGACTGGTACATCACCGGTCTGGGCTGGACCATCGCCATCGCCATCTCCGCCTGGGTCATCGCACTGCTGCTGGGGTCGGTCCTCGGTGTCATGCGTACCGTGCCGAACCGTCTGGTATCGGGCATCGCCACCGCCTACGTGGAGCTGTTCCGCAACGTGCCGCTGCTGGTGCAGCTGTTCATCTGGTACTTCCTGGTGCCGGACCTGCTGCCCGAAGGCCTGCAGGAATGGTTCAAGCAAGACCTCAACCCGACCACCTCGGCACTGATCAGCGTGGTCATCTGCCTGGGCCTGTTCACTGCCGCCCGCGTCTGCGAACAGGTACGCACCGGCATCCAGGCGCTGCCGCGCGGCCAGGAAGCCGCCGCCCGCGCCATGGGCTTCAGCCTGCCGCAGATCTACAACAACGTGCTGCTGCCGCAGGCCTACCGGATCATCATTCCGCCGCTCACCTCGGAATTCCTGAACGTGTTCAAGAACTCCTCGGTGGCCTCGTTGATCGGCCTGATGGAGCTGCTGGCGCAGACCAAGCAGACCGCCGAATTCTCGGCCAACCTGTTCGAGGCCTTCACCCTGGCCACGCTGATCTACTTCACCCTGAACATGGGCCTGATGCTGCTGATGCGCATGGTCGAGAAGAAAGTCGCCGTGCCTGGCCTGATCTCCGTGGGGGGCAAGTAAATGGACATGGATTTCAGCGAAATCATCCCCGCCCTGCCGGCCCTCTGGGACGGCATGCTGATGACCCTGCAACTGATGGTCATGGGTGTGGTCGGCGGTATCGTGCTGGGTACCATCCTCGCACTGATGCGCCTGTCGTCGAGCAAGCTGCTGTCGCGTGTGGCCGGTGCCTACGTCAACTACTTCCGTTCGATCCCGCTGCTGCTGGTGATCACCTGGTTCTACCTGGCGGTGCCGTTCGTGCTGCGCTGGATCACCGGCGAGGACACCCCGGTGGGTGCGTTCACCTCGTGCGTGGTGGCGTTCATGATGTTCGAGGCCGCCTACTTCTGCGAAATCGTCCGCGCCGGCGTGCAGTCGATCTCCAAGGGCCAGATGGGCGCAGCCCAGGCCCTGGGCATGACCTACGGCCAGACCATGCGCCTGATCATCCTGCCCCAGGCCTTCCGCAAGATGACCCCGCTGCTGCTGCAGCAGAGCATCATCCTGTTCCAGGACACCTCGCTGGTGTACACCGTGGGCCTGGTGGACTTCCTCAACTCGGCACGCTCCAACGGCGACATCATCGGGCGCTCCCATGAGTTCCTGATCTTCGCCGGGGTCGTGTACTTCGTCATCAGCTTCTCCGCTTCGTGGCTGGTCAAGCGCCTGCAAAAAAGGATCACCGTATGATTTCCATCAAGAACGTCAACAAGTGGTACGGCGACTTCCAGGTGCTGACCGACTGCAGCACCGAGGTCAAGAAAGGTGAAGTGGTTGTGGTCTGTGGTCCCTCGGGCTCGGGCAAATCGACCCTGATCAAGTGCGTCAATGCGCTGGAGCCGTTCCAGAAGGGCGACATCGTGGTCGACGGCACTTCGATCGCCGATCCCAAGACCAACCTGCCCAAGCTGCGTTCGCGGGTGGGCATGGTGTTCCAGCACTTCGAGCTGTTCCCGCACCTGAGCATCACCGAGAACCTGACCATCGCCCAGCGCAAGGTGCTCGGCCGCAGCGAGGCGGAAGCGACCAAGAAGGGCCTGGCCCTGCTCGACCGCGTCGGCCTCGGCGCCCACGCCAAGAAGCACCCCGGCCAGCTGTCTGGCGGCCAGCAGCAGCGCGTGGCCATTGCCCGCGCGCTGTCGATGGACCCGATCGTCATGCTGTTCGACGAACCGACCTCGGCGCTGGACCCGGAGATGGTCAACGAAGTACTGGACGTGATGGTCGAGCTGGCCCACGAAGGCATGACCATGATGTGCGTGACCCACGAAATGGGCTTCGCCCGCAAAGTGGCCAACCGGGTGATCTTCATGGACAAGGGCAACATCATCGAGGACTGCCAGAAGGAAGACTTCTTCGGCAACCCGAGCGCTCGCCACGAACGCACCCAGCACTTCCTCAGCAAGATCCTGCAACACTGATTCGGCAACAACGGCACCGCTGCCCGGGTTCGCCCGGCAGCGGGTGCTGGCCGTGACAAGGCCACTGTGATGAAATGCGACCCTTCGCTTCTTCTCCCTGCCAAGCCCGCCGTGAAATCCCGCCTGATTCGCCAATTGCTGCTGCCGCCCCTGATCATCCTGCTGATGGTCGGACTGGGCATGGCCGGCTTCCTGATCAGCGAAAGCAATGGCATCCGCACCTTGAGCGAAAGCGGCGAACGTGCGCTGGAGCTGCATGCGCGAACGGTCGAGAGCGAAATCAGCAAGTACACCTACCTGCCGAGCCTGCTGGAGCTGGAAGACAGCGTCTCGCAGCTGCTCACCGACCCTGATGGCGCCAACCGGCAGACCGTCAACGAATACCTCGAAGGCCTGAACCGCCGCAGCCGCAGCCGGGCGATCTTCGTGCTCGACACCAACGGCCGTGTACAGGCCAGCAGCAACTGGCGCGACGCCGACTCGTTCCTCGGTGAAGACCTGTCGTTCCGGGCCTATTTCCAGAGCGCCGTGCGTGGCGAACCGGGCCGCTTCTACGGGATCGGCAGCACCACCGGCGAGGCTGGCTATTACCTTGCTCACGGCCTGGAAGAACACGGCAAGATCATCGGCGTGGCGGTGATCAAGGTGCGCCTGGATACCCTGGAAGAGCGCTGGCAGCGGGCCCGCCTGGAAGCCTTCGTCAGCGACGAGAACGGCATCATCATTCTTTCCAGCGACCCAGCCCGGCGCTTGAAGTCGGTGCGCCCGCTGACTCCGCAAATCAAGGAGCGCCTGGCGCGCAGCCTGCAGTATTACTGGTGGCCGCTGAACGAGCTGCAGCCATTGGCGCGGGAGACCCTGGCCGATGGCGTGGAGAAGCTGACCTTCCCGGCCAACGCCGAAACGGCCCAAGGCAAGCCCCATGAAGTGAGCTACCTGGCCCAGACCCGGCGCCTGGCCGATACGCCCTGGCACTTCACCCTGCTCACCCCGCTGCAGGACCTGCGCCGCGAGTCCATGGTGCAGGGTATCCTGGTCGGCGTGGCCTTCGCCCTGCTGACCATCCTCGGCATCGCCTGGAACGAACGGCGCAAGGTCGTTGCCACACGCCTGGCCGCCCGCGAGGCACTGGAAGAAGCCAACAGCCAGCTGGAGCGGCGCATCGCCGACCGCACCGCCGACCTGCGCGCCAGCAACGAACGGCTCAAGGGCCAGATCCGCGAACGCCGGCATGCCGAACAGACCCTGCGCCATGCCCAGGACGAACTGGTCCAGGCCGGCAAGCTGGCGGCGATCGGGCAGATGTCCACCAGCATCGCCCACGAACTCAACCAGCCTCTGGCGGCGCTGCGGACCCTGTCTGGCAACACCGTGCGCTTTCTCGAGCGGGGTGCACTGGACACCGCCAGCACCAACCTGCGCACCATGAACGGCTTGATCGACCGCATGGGCCGCATCACGGCCAGCCTGCGCTCGTTCGCCCGGCGCGGTGACGACAGTGGCCAGGCTTCGCTGGCCAAGGCCGTGGAGGCGTCCTTGCAGGTACTGAACGACCGCATCACGGGCTGCAACCTGCAGTTGCACCACCAGTTCGACGACCAGCAACTGGCCATCGACCAGACCCGCCTTGAGCAGATCCTGGTCAACCTGATCGGCAACGCCCTTGACGCCATGGCCACCCAGCCACTGCCCGAGCTGTGGCTCGAAGGCGAGCTGCAAGGCGACAAGTATCGCCTGCGGGTACGCGATAACGGCCACGGCATCGATGCCGAAACCCGCAAGCACCTGTTCGAACCTTTCTTCACCACCAAACCGGGCGAACATGGCCTGGGCCTGGGGCTGACCTTGTCGGCGAGCCTTGCCGCCGCTGCCAAGGGCAGCCTGAACGTCGAGCACCCCGCCACCGGCGGCACGGCCTTCGTCCTCGCCCTGCCTTTGGTCACGCCCCCCAGCGAATCGGCAGAGCAACCATGAACCAAGCGCCACTTACCGTTCTGATCGTCGAAGACGACCCGCATGTGCTGCTCGGCTGCCAGCAGGCATTGGCCCTGGAGGACATTGCCTGCGAGGGTGTCGGCAGTGCTGAACAGGCCCTGGAGCGCATCGGCGATGATTTTGCCGGCATCGTCGTCAGCGATATCCGCCTGCCAGGCATCGATGGCCTGGAGCTGCTCAACCGCCTCAAGGCCCGCGACCGCAGCCTGCCGGTGGTGCTGATCACCGGCCACGGTGATATCGACATGGCGGTTGGTGCCATGCGCAACGGCGCCTACGATTTCATGGAGAAGCCGTTCTCCCCCGAGCGTCTGGTCGATGTGGTGCGCCGCGCGCTGGAGCAGCGCGGGCTGTCCCGCGAAGTGGTGGCCCTGCGCCGGCAACTGGCCGAGCAGAGCAGCCTGGAGGGGCGCATCATCGGCCGCTCGCCTGCGATGGAACACCTGCGCGAGCTGATCGCCAACGTCGCCGATACATCGGCCAACGTGCTGATCGAGGGGGAAACCGGCACCGGCAAGGAGCTGGTCGCCCGCTGCCTGCACGATTTCAGCCGGCGCCAGGGCCAGCCGTTCGTGGCGCTGAACTGCGGCGGCCTGCCGGAAAACCTGTTCGAAAGCGAGATCTTCGGCCACGAAGCCAACGCCTTCACCGGTGCCGGCAAGCGCCGCATCGGCAAGATCGAACACGCCAATGGCGGCACGCTGTTCCTCGACGAGGTCGAGAGCATGCCGATCAACCTGCAGATCAAGCTGCTGCGCGTACTGCAGGAACGCACCCTGGAGCGCCTGGGCTCGAACCAGAGCATCGCGGTGGATTGCCGGGTGATTGCAGCCACCAAATCCGACCTCGACGCCCTCGGGCAGACCGGGCAGTTCCGTAGCGACCTCTATTACCGCTTGAACGTGGTCACCCTGGAGCTGCCGCCGCTGCGCGAACGTCGGGAAGACATCCTGCAACTGTTCGAGCACTTCCTGCAGCAGTCGGCGCTGCGATTCGACCGCGAAGCACCGACGCTGGACAGCCAGACCCTGTCGCGCTTGATGGCCCATGACTGGCCGGGCAACGTGCGCGAGTTGCGCAACGTGGCCGAGCGCTATGCCCTTGGGCTGCCAGCCTTCAAGAAAGGCCCGAGCGGCGGCGCCAGCCAAGGGCTTGGCTTTGCCGAGGCGGTGGAAGCGTTCGAACGCAACCTGCTCAGTGACGCCCTGCAGCGCACCGGTGGCAACCTCAGCCAGGCCAGCCAGGAGCTGGGCATGGCCAAGACCACGCTGTTCGACAAGGTCAAGAAGTACGGGCTCGGCTGACGACGCAGCATCAAAGCCCTGCGATATGGGTCACATCCTGCCGGTGCGCCTGCAGATAAGGCAGCACCGCCGCCAGCAACGGTGCCTTGAAGGGCTCCTGGAAGCGATGTGCCAAGCCCGGAATCAACCTCAGCTGGCTGCCCTGGATATGCGCTGCCAGGTGCACCCCATGCATCACCGGCAACAGCGGATCGGCCGTGCCATGCACCACCAGCGTCGGCACCCGTAACTCATTCAGTAACGGCACCCGGCTCGGCTCGGCCAGGATCGCCATGATCTGGCGTTTTGCCCCCTCCGGGTTGAACGCCCGGTCATACGCTATCGCCGCCTGCTGCAGCAGCACCGCCCGGTCATCGTGCACCTGTGGGCTACCCAGCGCCGCCAGCAGGTCGGCCTGCTGCTCGATGGCCACCTCGCGATTCGGCGCACTGCGCCGCGCCAGCAACTGCACC
The DNA here is from genome assembly GCF_014269035.2 of Pseudomonas vlassakiae. GTDB lineage: Bacteria > Pseudomonadota > Gammaproteobacteria > Pseudomonadales > Pseudomonadaceae > Aquipseudomonas > Aquipseudomonas vlassakiae. The sequence continues at coordinate 129,025 of NZ_JABWRP020000010.1, read as the reverse complement.
AACGCCGGATCAGGTGCCGGCAGCCCGGCCGCTCCCGAACTGGACATCACCAGGGTCAGGCTACGCACCCGCTCCGGGGCCATGGCTGCCAGGTGCTGGGCGATCATCCCACCCATGCTCACCCCCAGCACATGGAACTGGCGGATGCCCAGTACGTTCATCAACTGCAGGCCATCATCGGCCATGTTGGTCAGGGTATAGGGCGCCGCTACCGGCAGGCCCAGCTTGTAGCGCAACAGTTCGACCGTGAGGTTGGCCGAAGGCGGCAGCTGGTTCCATCGCGACAGGCCGACATCGCGATTGTCGTAGCGAATGACCCGAAAGCCCTGGCGGCACATTGCCTCGACCACATCGTCAGGCCAATGGATCAGTTGCCCGCCCAGGCCCATGACCAGCAGCAAGGCCGGATCGCGAGGCGCGCCGACGCTTTGATAGACCAGGCTCAGGTTGCCGACTTCGGCACGTTGTACCGGCACATGGACGTCGCAGCGCGTGTCGGCGAAGCTGGCCGAAGCGCTGGACAGCAGAAAGAAAAACAGCAGAAAAGCCCGCATGAAAGAAACACCAGAATGCAGATCCCCAGTAGAGCGCGAGTCTGATGACTTTCCTTCGGGCGCGCTGCCACAGTTCAGTGACAGTTTGATGAACCCTGCCGAGCGGTGCGGCTGATCGTCCAGTCGACAGCCTGGGGCAACATGAGTGAAACTCAACTGATTCCCCGTTTTCTCAAAAAATGTTCTCGGAGACAGCCCGTGCTGGAGATCCGCCACCTGAAAACCCTTCATGCCCTGCGCGAGGCCGACAGCCTGGTTGAGGCGGCCGAACGCCTGCACCTGACCCAGTCGGCGTTGTCGCACCAGTTCAAGGAGCTTGAAGAGCGCCTGGGCCTGCCACTGTTCGTGCGCAAGACCAAGCCGATCCGCTTCACCAGCGCCGGCCTGCGCCTGTTGCAACTGGCCGATGCCACCCTGCCGCTGCTGCGCGGCGCCGAGCGTGACATCGCTCGCCTGGCGGGTGGCACCGCCGGGCGCCTGCACATGGCCATCGAGTGCCACAGTTGCTTCCAGTGGCTGATGCCAACCATCGACCAGTTCCGCGATGCCTGGCCGGAAGTGGAGCTGGACCTGGCCTCGGGCTTCGCCTTCGCCCCGCTGCCGGCGCTGGCGCGGGGCGACCTCGACCTGGTGGTGACCTCCGACCCGCTGGACCTTGCCGGCATCACCTATGTGCCGCTGTTCACCTACGAGGCCATGCTCGCCGTGGCCAACCAGCACCCGTTGGCCAGCAAACCGTACATCGTGCCCCAGGACCTGCTCGACCAGACCCTGATCACCTACCCGGTGGAGCGCGACCGCCTGGACATCTTCACCCGCTTCCTGGAGCCGGCCGACATCGAGCCGGCTGCCGTGCGCACGTCCGAGCTGACAGTGATGATGATGCAACTGGTCGCCAGCGGCCGTGGCGTCTGCGGCATGCCGCACTGGGCCCTGCATGAATACAGCTCGCGCGGCTATGTGAAGGGCAAGCGCCTGGGCGAGAAAGGGCTGTTCGCCACGTTGTATGCGGCGGTGCGCACCGACATGCTCGATGCGCCCTACATGCGCGACTTCCTGCTGACCGCCAAGGACACCTCGTTCGCCACCCTCGACGGGGTCAGCGCGGTACGCTGACCGCCTGGCGGTACAGCGGCAGTATCAGGTCGCGGGTCAGCGGCGCCAGGTCCAGCGTTTCGGCCTGATCGGCGGCCAGCCACCGCACTTCTTCGATTTCCGCCGCCGGGGCTACAGCCTCGGCACTGTCGACGCGGAACAGTTCGGCCTGCACCTCGCAGCCCGGCTCGTTGGCGGCCGGCGCGCTGAACTGGCCCAGGGGCACCGCGTGGGCGGGGTCGATACGCAGGCCCAATTCTTCGAACAACTCGCGTGCCAGCGCCTGGACAGGCGACTCTCCGGCATCGATCTTGCCACCTGGCTGCATGAACGCCTCGGTGCCACGCTTGCGCACCAGCAGGGTGCGGCCTTGCGGGTCGATCAACAGGGCGGCGGCGATGCGGATGATAGTGGGCATGGGTAGGCTCGCTGAAAAACCGACAGTCTACAGAAGATCGACGACGAACGGCCCCTTGCCAACCCGCCCATCACCCGCCATAACGGACTCATGAACCTGCCAGCCCACCAGCACCCGGTGCTCGAGCTGTTCCACCCGGCCGTCGGCACCTGGTTTCGCCGTCACTTCGCCACGGTCACCGATGCCCAGGCCCGTGCCTGGCCGCTGATCCATGCCGGCCAGTCGATGCTGCTCGCCGCGCCAACCGGTTCGGGCAAGACCTTGAGCGCCTTCCTGGCGGTGCTCGACGAACTGGTCCGCGAGGGGCTGGAGCATGGCGGCGAGCTGCCTGCTCACACCCAGGTCGTCTACGTCTCGCCTCTCAAGGCGCTGTCCAACGACATCCGCCTGAACCTGCAGGCCCCGCTCGAAGGCATCAGTCAGGCGCTACAGGACCAGGGCCTGAAAGCGCCACGCATCACCACCGCCGTGCGCACTGGCGATACGCCGCAGAAGGAACGCACGGCGATGCGCAAACTGGCACCGCATATCCTGGTGACCACTCCCGAATCGCTGTACGTACTGATGGGCTCGGCTTCCGGCCGCGAAGGCCTGGCCAGCGTGCACACGGTGATCGTCGACGAGATCCATGCCCTGGCCGGCAACAAGCGCGGAGCCCACCTGGCGCTGACCCTGGAGCGCATGCAAGCCTTGTGCGGGCGGCCACTGCGGCGCATCGGCCTGTCCGCCACCCAACGCCCGGTGGAGCGCGTGGCGCAGTTCCTGGTCGGCTGCCAGCGTCCTTGCGCGATCATCGACGTTGGCCATGCGCGCCAGCGCGACCTCGCCATCGAAGTGCCCCCGGTGCCACTCGGCGCGGTCATGGCCACCGACGTCTGGGGCTTGGTCTACGATCGCCTGGCTGCCTTGGCCCGCGCACATCGCACCACACTGGTATTCGTCAACACCCGGCGCCTGGCCGAACGCATCACCCGCCACCTCAGCGACCGCCTGGGTAAAGCGGCCGTGGCCGCGCACCATGGCAGCCTGGCCAAGGAATTGCGCCTGGACGCCGAACAGCGCCTGAAGCACGGCCAGCTGCAGGTGCTGGTGGCCACCGCCTCGCTGGAGCTGGGCATCGACATCGGCGACGTCGACCTGGTCTGCCAGATCGAGTCGCCCGGCTCGATCGCCGCCTTCCTGCAGCGCGTCGGGCGCTCCGGGCACCAGGTTGATGGCATTCCCAAAGGGCGGCTGTTCGCGACCTCACGAGATGACCTGATCGAATGCGTGGCGCTGCTCGATTGCATCCGCCTCGGCGAACTCGACGAGTTGCATATCCCCAAGGCCCCCCTGGATGTGCTGGCCCAGCAGATCGTCGCCGAAGTCAGCAACCAGGCCTGGCAGGAACAGGCGTTGCTTGACTGCCTGCGCCAGGCAACGCCATACGCAGAACTCGACCCAAGGCGTTACCAGGCGCTGTTGTGCATGCTCGCCGAGGGCTACAACGGCCGCCAGGGTATCCGCAGCGCCTACCTGCACCGCGATGCGGTCAGCGGCACGTTGCGCGGCCGCCGGGGCAGCCAGCTGACGGCGCTGACCAGCGGCGGCACCATTCCCGACAACGCCGACTACGCGGTGCTGCTTGAACCACAGGCGCTGAACATCGGCAGCGTCAACGAAGATTTCGCCGTGGAGAGCATCGCAGGCGATATCTTCCAACTGGGCAACGCGTCCTACCGCATCCTCAGGGTCGAGCCTGGCCGGGTGCGGGTCGAGGACGCCCAGGGCCTGCCGCCGACCATCCCGTTCTGGCTTGGCGAAGCACCGGGGCGCAGCGATGAACTGTCCGCGGCGGTCGCCCGCCTGCAGGCGCGCCTCGATGAACAACTGGTGCTGAACGACGGCGATCTTGCTGCGGTGCAGCAGTGGCTGCAAGCCACGTTCGACCTGGATGAGGCCAGCGCCAGCCAGCTGCTCGACTACCTCGCCCGCACCCACCAAGTGCTGGGCGCCCTGCCCTCACAGCAGACCTTGGTGATGGAGCGCTTCTTCGACGAGTCCGGCGGTACCCAACTGATCATCCACTCGCCCTATGGCAGCCGCATCAACCGTGCCTGGGGCCTGGCCCTGCGCAAACGCTTCTGCCGCACCTTCAATTTCGAGCTGCAGGCCGCGGCCAGCGAGGACGCCATCGTGCTGTCGCTGTCGACCAGCCACAGTTTCGAGCTGGATGAAGTGTGGCGCTACCTCAACAGCCGCAGTGCCGAGCAGATCCTCATCCAGGCCGTGCTCGACGCGCCGTTGTTCGGCGTGCGCTGGCGCTGGAATGCCGGCGTGGCCATGGCCTTGCCGCGCTTCGTCGGCGGGCGCAAGGTGGCGCCGCAGATCCAGCGCATGAAGAGCGAAGACCTGATCGCTGCGGTGTTCCCCGACCAGATTGCCTGCCTGGAGAACATCGTCGGCGAGCGGCAGATCCCTGATCACCCACTGGTCGAGCAGACCCTCGACGACTGCCTGCACGAGGCCATGGACAGCGAAGGCTGGCTGGCGTTGCTGCGGCGCATGGAAAGCGGCCAGGTGCGCCTGCTGTGCCGCGACCTGCCAGCGCCCTCGCCACTGGCCTCGGCGATTCTCAATGCCAGGCCGTACGCCTTTCTTGATGACGCGCCGCTCGAAGAGCGGCGTACCCAGGCGGTGCTCAATAGGCGCTGGAATGAAGTTCACAGCGGCGATGACCTCGGCGCGCTGGACGCCGATGCGATCACCGCCGTGCAGGCCGAAGCCTGGCCGCAGCCGAGCAATGCCGACGAGATGCACGAGGCGCTGATGACCCTGGGCGCCATCAGCCATGAGGAAGTCCAGGCCAACCCCAGCTGGGACCTGCTGCTGCGTCAGCTGGCCAAGGCCGGGCGAGCCCTGCGCCTGACCGATGAAAAGCTGTGGCTGGCGCGCGAGCGCCTGAACCTGCTGCAAGCGCTGTATCCGTCTGCACACATGGAGCCTGCGCTGGACGTACTGCCCGGCTTCGATCAGGCCATCGACCCGGACAGCGCATTGCGTGAACTGCTACGCGCCCGCCTGAGCGGCTACGGCCCGCAGAGCGTGGCGCAAATCAGCGCACCACTGGGCAAGCCTGCTGTTGAGGTCGAGCAGGCACTGGCCCGCCTGGAAGCCGAAGGCTATGTGTTGCGTGGCCACTTCAGCCCTGGGGCGCTGGACCTGCAATGGTGCGAGCGCCATCTGCTGGCACGCATCCATCGCTACACGGTGAAACGCCTGCGCCGGGAGATCGAGCCCGTCAGCCTGCAGGACTTCATGCGTTTTCTGTTCGACTGGCAGCACCTGGCCGCTGATGAGCGCCTGCGTGGCCCGGATGCGGTAGCCGAAGTGCTGGGCCAGTTACAGGGTTTTCCGAGTGCGGCCGGCGCCTGGGAAGCGGAACTTCTGCCCGCACGAATCAAGGACTACAGCCCGCACTGGCTGGACGATGCCTGCCGCAATGGGCAATTCGCCTGGAGTCGGCTGGCGGCGACGGCGGCGAGCAATACCTTGTCGAGCACGCCTTTGGTGTTGCTGCCGCGTGAGCACTTGGCCCTGTGGCGCAGCCTGGCCCCCGAGCCGGCCCCTGAAGCACTTGGGGGGCGGGCCCAACGGGTGCTGGAGGCGTTGCAGACCCAAGGTGCGTTGTTCTTCGACGAACTGACCGCTGAGGCCCACCTGCTGCCCAGCGAGCTGGAAACGGCGCTACAGGAGCTGGTCGGTGCCGGCCTGGTAGGCGCCGACAGTTTCACCGGCCTGCGCAGCCTGATTACCCCGGCGGCGAAGCGCACCTCGCGCAACAGCCGACGCGGCCACCCGCCAATGTCCAGCAGCATGGCCCACGCCGGGCGCTGGGCCTTGTTGCGTCGGGGCAGCGGCAATGTCGACGAGCACCAGCGCCTGGAGCACATCGCCCGTGCGCTGCTACGGCGCTATGGCGTGATCTGCTGGCGGTTGCTGGAGCGAGAGAGCGATGTGTTGCCGCCCTGGCGCGAGCTGCTGCGCTGCTACCACCGGCTGGAAGCGCGTGGCGAGATTCGTGGCGGGCGTTTCATTGCCGGGCTGGCCGGCGAGCAGTTCGCCTTGCCGGAGGCGGTCGGGTTGTTGCGCCAGGTTCGTCGGCGAGCCCTGGATGCAGAACTGGTGGTGGTGAGTGCCAGCGACCCGCTGAACCTGATCGGGTCGTTGTTGCCTGGGGCGAAGGTGCCTGCTGTCGGTGGCAACCGGCTGCTGTACCGCGACGGTGTGCCGGTGGCGGTGCGGGTGGCTGGGCACTACAGCTATCTGGTGGATGCCTCGGCGCAGGAGCAGGACGTTTGGAAGCAGAAATTGCTGCGTACACCGACAGGCTAAAACCTTATCGGCGAATACCCCCAGGCGAGAATGATTTTCGCTACCCCGATTTCGATTTGCACTGCCACGCAACTTGGCTATGGTCGGGGTTTGCCCCAGGCCCTGAGCCTGACCGCGCCATCGCAAGGACCCCCGTATGAGCCTGTCACTTCTCAGCCGTTATGCCTGCTTCACCGCTTGTGTACTGTTCACCCTGGCGAGCCTGCCGTTCCTCCACCACGAATGGCTGTGGCCGTTCACCCTGGCCACTGCGGTACTCAGCCTGATCGGGGTGTTCGACCTGCTGCAGCAGCGCCACGCGGTGCGCCGCAACTATCCGATCCTCGGCAACATCCGCTACCTGGTCGAGGCCATCCGCCCGGAAATCCGCCAGTACCTGCTGGAAGCCGACAGCGACGCCCTGCCCTTCTCCCGCGCCCAGCGCTCGCTGGTGTACGCCAGAGCCAAGAACGAAGCCTCGGACAAACCCTTCGGTACCCTGATCGACGTCTACGAGTCGGGCTTCGAGTTCATCGGCCACTCCATGCGCCCGGCGCCGCTGACCGACCCGGCAAGCTTCCGCGTCATCGTTGGCGGCCCACAGTGCAGCCAGCCGTATTCGGCATCGATCTTCAACATCTCGGCCATGAGCTTCGGCTCGCTCAGTGCCAACGCCATCCGCGCCCTGAACAAGGGCGCCAAGCTGGGCAACTTCCACCACGACACCGGTGAAGGCAGCATCAGCCCCTACCACCGCGAACACGGTGGCGACCTGGTGTGGGAACTGGGCAGCGGTTACTTCGGCTGCCGCACCGCGGACGGGCGCTTCGACCCGGAACGTTTCGCCGCACAGGCCCGTACCCCGCAGGTACGGATGATCGAGATCAAGATGAGCCAGGGCGCCAAGCCCGGCCACGGCGGCATACTGCCCAAGCACAAGGTGACCGAGGAAATTGCCGAAACCCGCGGTGTGCTGATGGGCGAGGACTGCATTTCGCCCTCGCGCCACAGCGCCTTCTCCACCCCGATCGAGATGATGCACTTCATCGCCCAGCTGCGTGAGCTGTCCGGTGGCAAGCCGGTAGGCTTCAAGTTCTGCCTGGGCCATCCGTGGGAATTCATGGGCATCGCCAAGGCCATGCTGGAAACCGGCATCCTCCCCGACTTCATCGTGGTCGATGGCAAGGAAGGCGGCACCGGCGCCGCGCCAGTGGAGTTCACCGACCACATCGGCGTGCCGCTGCGCGAAGGCCTGCTGTTCGTGCACAACACCCTGGTTGGCCTGAACCTGCGCGACAAGATCAAGCTCGGTGCCAGCGGCAAGATCGTCAGCGCCTTCGACATCGCCAGCGTGCTGGCCATCGGCGCCGACTGGGCCAACTCGGCGCGCGGCTTCATGTTCGCCATCGGCTGCATCCAGTCGCAGAGCTGCCACACCAACAAGTGCCCGACCGGCGTCGCGACTCAGGACCCGTTGCGCCAGCGCGCGCTGGTAGTGCCGGACAAGGCTCAGCGGGTGCTGAACTTCCACCACAACACCCTGCGTGCGCTGGCCGAGATGCTGGCCGCAGCGGGCCTCGAGCACCCGGCGCAGCTGGAGGCCAAGCACCTGGTGCGGCGCGTGTCGGCCACCGAGATCAAGCTGTTCTCGCAGATGCATGTGTTCCTCAAGCCAGGCGAGTTGCTCACCGGCGAGGTCAATGGGCAGTTCTATTCGCGTATGTGGCAGATGGCCCGGGCCGACAGTTTCGAGCCGATGGCCGCCTGAAAACGTTCAAGGACTGCGACTTGAAATGCTTCCTGATCAAGGACACCGCGCTGCTGGGCATCAGCCTGATGATCCTGGCTCAGGGCCTGGCGCCAGCAGGCACGGCAGCGAGCCGCTGACAACGAGGCCCCGGCTCCAGGCCGGGGCTTTCGGGTTCAGGCGAGGCCGTCGACCGCGCCGGGCTCCTGGCGCGGTGCCAGACGCAGCGTGTAGTACAGCACCGTCAGCACAACCAGGAACGCCGGGCCGATATACAACGCCACGCGGGTATCCTCGAAGTACGCCATCAGGCCCACCACCAGCACCAGGAAGGCCAGGGCCAGGTAGGAGCTCAGCGGCCACAGCCACATGCGGTACTTCAGCCCCTTCTGCTCGGTGGTCGACAGGCCGGCGCGGAACTTGATCTGCGCCAGCAGGATCATCACCCAGGTCCAGATCGCGCCGAAGGTGGCGATCGAGGTCACCCAGACGAACACCTTTTCCGGCACCAGGTAGTTGGCCAGCACGCCCAGCAGCAGTGCACCGATCGACAGCAGCAGGGCATTGCGCGGCACGCCGCTTTTCGAAGTGCGGGCGAAGGCAGCCGGGGCCTGGCCGTTCTGCGCCAGGCTGTAGAGCATGCGCCCGGTGCTGAAGATGCCGCCGTTGCACGACGACAGCGCAGCGGTAATCACCACGAAGTTGATGATCCCGGCAGCGGTCTTGATGCCCAGACGCTCGAAGGTCATGACGAACGGGCTGCCCTGGCTGCCGATGCCGTCCCATGGGTAGATCGACAGGATCACGAACAGGGCGCCGACGTAGAACAGCAGGATGCGCCAGAACACCGAACCGATCGCCTGCGGGATGGTTTTCTGCGGGTTGCGTGCTTCGCCGGCGGTCAGGCCGATCATTTCCACGCCAAGATAGGCGAACATGACCATCTGCAGCGACATCAGCACACCGGTCACACCATTAGGCATGAAGCCGCCGTTGCTCCACAGGTTGGCGATGCCCACGGCGACGCCATCATTGCCGAAACCAAACGCGATCACGCCAATGCCGCCGAGGACCATGGCAATGATGGTGACGATCTTGATCAGGGCAAACCAGAACTCGAACTCGCCAAACGCCTTGACCGCGATGAGGTTGACTGCGCCCATGCTGCCCAGCGCCATCAATGCCCAGATCCAGCGCGGCACATCAGGGAACCAGATGCCCATGTAGATAGCCACCGCAGTGATTTCCGCGACGCAGGTCACCAGCCACAGGAACCAGTAGTTCCAGCCGGTGAGAAAGCCCGCCAGTGGACCAAGGTAGTCCTGGGCATAGCGGCTGAACGAACCGGCGACCGGGTTGTGCACGGCCATCTCGCCGAGGGCACGCATGATCACCAGGATCGCCAGGCCACCAATGATGTAGGAAAGCATGATCGCAGGACCGGCCATTTCAATGGCTTTGGCCGAACCGAGGAAAAGTCCGACGCCGATACAAGCGCCCAGCGCCATCAAACGGATGTGCCGTTCGCCCAGCTCACGCTTGAGCGGGCCGCCCTCGGTGGGCTCGGCAGGGGCAGAAGGGTTGCCGACTGGCATAGCAATACAACCTCATTTTGTTATTGGAGTAGACCTTCGTGCAGCACCGGCCCTGCCGATAGGCGGGACGTTGGCTTGCCAGGCTGGCCTCGTGGGCCGGCCCGTGTGCCGGGCTAGAGCGGCCGGCACGGCGAAGGGCCGAGCAGTATAGGAAGTCCGATACAGGGATTTTCGCTGTATAAGCAGGAAAATTCAGCGAGTTTTTCGGGGCTGTTGCGCCAGCCCCAATTCCACTACCACCCTATCAACAACGTCACAGGACTAAACCCACACCAAAGCCGCATAGTCCTACACCGCTATTCTCGGCTTCCTACAAATTTTTCACCTGCTCCCACCAACGTCTAAGCTTCAGACAAGCAAGACGAAGATACCTGGCCGGATAGAAGACTATGGGCGCATTGTGGCAATCGGAACCAACCAGAACGGAAGCATCTGAAGCACCTCCGGCCATGACGCCACAACCGCAGCCCCCACGTCAGCGCAGGCTCTGGTGGCGGCTGATTTTCCTGATCCTGCTGGTGGCACTGATCGCCATCGGTTTTGCTGCCTACGACGAGTTCCGCACCTCCAACCTGCAGTCGCGCGAATTCAGCAAGCTGGCCACCACCCTCACCTATTCGCTGCAGCCAGGGCCGAGCGATGCGATCATCTATCCGGGCGAAGGGCCATTTGACAAGCGCCTGGGCTACAGCGGGCTGGGCGAGTTCCTGCCACGCCTGCTGAAGCGCGACTACCTGATCAGCGAGCAGGTGCGGTTTTCCCCGGCGCTGATGCGCTATGTCGAACATGGCCTGTTCGCGCCGTACATCGAAAAGATCCAGGCCGGCCTGTCGATCACCGACTGCCGGGGCGAGACGCTTTACCAGTACAACTACCCGCAACACCTGTACCCGGATTTCGCCTCCATTCCGCCGGTGATGGTCAACAGCCTGCTATTCATCGAGAACCGCGACCTGCTCGATACCAAGGATGTCAAGAACAACCCGGCCGTGGACTGGCCGCGCTTTGCCAAGGCCGCGTACAGCCAGGTGGCCAAGTACCTGGCCTTGCCTGGCCAGTCAGCGGGTGGCAGTACCCTCGCCACCCAACTGGAGAAGTACCGCCACTCACCGGATGGCCTGACCGTCAATGGTGCCGAGAAGATCCGCCAGATGATCTCGGCCAGCGTACGCGCCTACCAGGGCGGCCCCGACACCAGCGAAGCGCGCCACCGCATCGTGCGCGACTACCTCAACAGCGTGCCGCTGTCGGCAGTGCCCGGGCATGGCGAGGTACATGGCATGGCCGAGGGCCTGCGGGTGTGGTACGGCGCCGATTTCGATCAGGTCAACCAGGCCCTGACTTCCACCGCCACCGACCCTGAAAGCATGGCCGCACGCGGCCTGGCCCTGCGCCAGGTGCTGTCGCTGATGATTGCCCAGCGCCGCCCTTCGCATTACCTGTCCAAGGGCCGGGTCGAACTGGCCGAACTCACCGACGCGCATATCCGCGTACTGGCGGCCGCCAAGATCATCGAGCCACCGCTGGCCAGTGCGGCGCTGGCCAGCAAGGCGGTCTACCGCGACTGGGTCGCCCAGCCGACCATCGTGCCGATCATCACCAACAAAGGCATCAGCCTGGCGCGCAACCGCCTGGCAGCCATGCTCAACCGCCCGCTGTACGATCTCGACCGCCTCGACGTGTCAGCCACCAGTACCCTGCAGGCTGACCTGCAGTTGCAGGTCAGCCAGTACCTGAAAAACCTTGCCGACCCGGAGTTCGCTGCGCAGATGGGCCTGATCGGCGAACGCCTGCTCACCGCCAAGACCACCGACCAGGTGAGCTACAGCTTCACCTTGTTCGAGCGCACGGCCGATGGCTCACGGGTTCGGGTGCAGACCGACAGTACCAACCAGCCCTTCGACATCAACGAAGGCAGCAAGCTGGAACTGGGCTCGACCGCCAAGCTGCGGGTGCTCACGACCTACCTGGAGATCATCGCCGAGCTGCACGACAAGTACGCCGGCAAACCTGCCGCCGAGCTGAAGAAAGTCGAAGTCGCCGAACTCGACCGCATCACCCAGTGGTCGCTGGAATGGCTGGCTCAGAACAGCAAGAACCAGAGCCTGGACGCCATGCTCGATGCGGCGCTGGAGCGCAAGTACTCGGCCAACACTGGCGAGGCCTTCTTCACCGGTGGCGGCATGCACGTGTTCAACAACTTCCGCAAGGAAGACAACAACCGCAACCCGACCCTCAAGGATGCCTTGCGCGAGTCGATCAACCTGCCATTCATCCGCCTGATGCGCGACCTGGTGCGCTACGTCACCTACCAGCAGCCGTTCAACCGCGTGCCGCTGCTCAAGGACGACTCCGACCCGCGCCGCCAGGAATACCTGGCCCGCTTCGCCGACAAGGAAGGCACCAGCTACCTGATGCGCTTCTGGAAGAAGTACCAGCGCAAGACCTCCCAGCAACGCCTGGACACCTTCCTCGACAGCATGCGCGCCACCCCGCAGCGCCTGGCTGCGGTGCACCGTTACCTGTTCCCGGAAGCCGGCCAGGAAACCTTCAATGCCTTCGTCCGTGCCCACAGCAAGGATGACAAGATCGCCCTGGGCAAACTCACCGACGGCAAGCTGGCGGAGATGTACGAAGCCTATGGCCCAGGCAAGTACGACCTGCCCGACCAGGGCTACATTGCCAAGGTCCATCCGCTGGACCTGTGGCTGCTGGGCTACCTGTTGAAGAACCCGAGCTCCACGCTCACCGAAATGGTCAATGCCAGCCGTTTCGAGCGCCAGGAAGTCTACAGCTGGCTGTTCAAGAGCCGGCACCAGGGTGCGCGTGACAGCCGCATCCGCACCATGGTCGAGATCGAGGCGTTCCTCGACATCCATCAACGCTGGAAACGCGTGGGCTACCCGTTCGATCACCTGGTACCCTCACTGGCAACCGCCATCGGCAGCTCCGGCGACCGCCCGGCTGCGCTGTCGGAACTGGTCGGCATCATTCAGAACGATGGCGTGCGCCTGCCGACGCTGCGTATCGACACTTTGCATTTCGCCGCCAATACGCCCTATGAAACCAAGCTGGTCAGCGACCCGGACCGTGGTGTGCGTATCCTGCCGGTGGCCGTGGCGCGGGCGCTGAAGGGTGCCATGTCACAGGTGGTCGACGCCGGTACCGCACGGCGCATCTCCGGCAGCTTCAAGCTCAATGACGGCACGCCGCTGGTAATGGGCGGCAAGACCGGTACCGGCGACAACCGTATCGAGAGCTTCGGTGCCGGCGGTCGGCTGATCGGCTCGCGTTCGCTGAACCGTACTGCCACCTTCGTGTTCTTCCTCGGCGACAACCACTTCGGCACCCTGACGGCCTTCGTGCCTGGGCGCTCGGCTGAGGCGTTCAAGTTCACGTCGGCATTGCCCGTCCAGGTGCTCAAGGGCATGGCGCCCATCCTGATGCCGTACTTACAACCGGGCAACCCGAACGAATGCAAGCCACCGCAGGTTGCGATGCATGGCAACGATTCATCCAAGACGTAGATGATAATCATCGGCATTTAGAGGCTTGTATTTAGATATATCTTGAGTAATATCTTGCGATATATCTAAACAGCGGAAGCCTGCTAATGCGTGACCATGGCGCACATGACCCTTTTGAACGCCGCCCCGCCCGGGGCGAGCGTGGCCCGCGGGTGTTCGCCCCGGGTGACCTCAAGCTGCTGATGCTGTCGATGCTCTGCGAGCAACCGGGCCACGGCTATGACCTGATCCGCCAGATCGAGAACCTGTTCGACGGCAACTACACGCCGAGCCCCGGGGTGATCTACCCCACCCTCAATTTCCTCGAAGAAGCCGAACTGATCAGTGGCCAGGTGCATGGCAGCAAACGCCTGTACGCCATCACCGCAGCCGGCCGCACCGCATTGGCCGATCAGGCCGTCGCCCTGGATGGCGTGCGCATGCGCATCGAAGTCAGCAAGCGCGCCCTGCGTGGCCACGACCGCCCGCCAGAAATCCACGAAGCGGTCGGCAATTTGCGCCATGCCCTGCACATGCACAGCGGCCGCTGGACACCGGAAGAAATCGAACGGGTACGCAACCTGCTCAACGACACTGCCAAGGCCATTGCCTCCGGGCCAGCCGATCCAGTCAGGGAGAATCCTCATGAGTGACACCATTCACCGCGTCAATCACGAAATCCGCCAACGTCGCTTGCAGGTACTGCGGGTGACCGACCTCACCCCGCGCATGCGCCGCATCACCCTGGGTGGCGCCGAGCTGCAAGGTTTCACCAGCCTGGGCAGTGACGACCACATCAAGTTGCTGTTCGCGGAAACTGCCGAGCAGCAGCAAGCCATCGACGCCCGCAACCTGGGCCGTGACGGCGGCGCTCGGCCAACCATGCGCGAGTACACGCCGCGCCGTATCGACCTGGTGGCCAACGAACTGGACATCGACTTCGTGCTGCACGGCGACGGCCCTGCTTCGACCTGGGCTGCGCAGGCAGAACCTGGGCAAACGCTGAACATCGCCGGGCCTCGGGCATCGATGGTGGTACCGGATATTTTCGACAGCTACCTGCTGGTGGGTGACGAAACGGCGATTCCGGCGATTGGCCGGCGCCTGGAAGAACTGCCAGCAGGGCGTCGCGTACTGGCGCTAATCCAGATCGAAGATGAGCAGGAGCGCCAGCCATTGCCGAGCGCGGCGCAGGTGGAAGTCATCTGGGTCAAGCGGGATGAAGATCTGCTGGCGTTGCTGAAGGGGCTGGAACTGCCCGAAGGCAAGCTTTACAGCTGGGTCGCACTGGAAAAATCGCTGACCCGGCAGGCCAAGGCACTGCTGCTGGAGAAGGGCGTGGCCGAAGATGCCCTCAAAGCCGCCGCTTACTGGCGTGCCGACGGAACTGCCGACGACGAGTGATCAGCGCTCTCCTGCACTGGCCTCTTCGCGGGTAACCCCGCTCCTACAGGTACTGCATAGGCTCAAGGTCAGTGGTATCCCTGTGGGAGCGGGTTTTCCCGCGAAGAGGCCGGTACAGCTCAAGCCAATCGGTACCTTCCCCGCCACCGGTCCAGCGCCAGCAACACCAGGCCAATTCCCCAGAATCCCGCCAACACGCCCAGGGCATTGAGCATCACCTGCCCGTAGCCCAGGCTCGCCACGTCGATGAACGGATAGGCATACGCCCCAATCTCACGCCCCCGCCACAGTGCATAGGCGAAATACACCGCTGGGTAAAGTGCCCACACCATCAGGTGCCGGAACCGCAGGCTGCCCTTGGGCACCTCGAACCACCAGTACAAGGCAAACAGCAGCGGCATCACATCGTGCAGCAGTTCATCCGCCAGCCACTGCCAGCCCTCGGGCTGCCACAGGTGGCGCAGCAGCACGCTGTAGGCAAGGGCCACCAGCACGATGCTGGCGGCCACCGCCGAACTCACCGATGGCGACAGAAAGAAGCGCCTGGCCGCCGACTCCCGGCCAAAGGCCGCGTAGCTGAGCACCGTCGCCACCAGGGTATTGGTCAGTACCGTGAAGTATCCGAATAGATTGATCAGCCCGCCAATCAGGCTGGCCTGCTCCTGCCAGCGCGCCAGCAGCACCAGGTAGACCTGCACCGCCAGGCCGAACCAGCCAAGCAATGCCATTGACGTCAGCCAGGGGCGCCGTGGCATGTCAGGCCTGGCGCTGCAGCTTCACGTACAACTGCTCGACCTTCTCCCGCGCCCAGGGCGTCTTGCGCAGGAAGGTCAGGCTCGACTTGATGCTCGGGTTGCTCTTGAAGCAGCGCACGTCAACGCGTTCGGCCAGGCCCTGCCATTGGTAGTTCGCCACCAGTTCGGTGAGGATCTGTTCGAGGGTCTTGCCGTGCAGCGCGTTGTGTTGGGCCGTGCTCATGCCAGTGCTCCGTAGGAAAGATGCGCACCTTACACGAGTGTAGTGGTGGGTGGGATGTGTAGTGCTTGCGGAAAAACCGCTGGCCAGGCGCAAAACCTCTGTGCTGAAATAGCAATGTTATATTGTAACAGCACAAATATCTGCCAAGGAACGCCTCATCCCCATGCTGCACATCCCGCTTCGTCTCTCCCCCCTCGCTGTTGCCCTGTGGCTCGCTTCGTCACCCAGCCAGGCCGTGGAACTGGAACCTCAGGTCATCACCGCCAACCCCTTAGGCAATCGTCAAGTGGCTACACCCAGCACCGTCCTTGCAGGTGACGACCTGCTGCGACAGCAGCACGGCAGCCTCGGTGAAACCCTGAACAAGCAACCCGGTGTGGCCTCCACCTGGTTCGGCCCTGGCGCCAGCCGCCCGGTGATTCGTGGCCTGGACGGCGACCGCATTCGTATCCTGCGCAATGGCGTGGGGGCCCTGGATGCCTCGTCGCTGTCCTACGACCACGCGGTGCCGCTGGACCCGGTCACGGTCGACCGCGTGGAGATCGTCCGCGGCCCGGCCGCCCTGCTTTACGGCGGCAATGCCATCGGCGGCGTGGTCAACACCTTCGACAATCGCATCCCCGATTCACCGATCGAGGGCATCCACGGTGCCGGCGAACTGCGCTACGGCGGCGCCGACACCACCCGCAGCAGCGCCGGCAAGCTGGAAGCCGGTGACGGCACCTTCGCCTTGCACCTGGACGCCAACAGTCGACAGTTCAACGACCTGCGCATCCCCGGCTACGCGCAGAGCGCCAAGGTCCGTGACGCCGACGCACCAGGCAGCCGCCACCGCCTGGAAAACAGCGACGGCCGCCAGGACGGTGGCGCGATCGGCGGCTCCTACAACTGGGAGCATGGCTACGCCGGCCTGTCCTACAGCCGCTACGACAGCAACTACGGTTCGGTGGCCGAATCCGGCGTGCGCCTGGACATGAAGCAAGACCACTACGCCTTTGCCTCGGAACTGCGTGACCTGGACGGCCCCTTCAGTTCGGTCAAGGTCGATGCCGGCTACACCGACTACGAGCACAGCGAGATCGAAGAAGGCGAGGTGCATACCACCTTCAAGAACAAGGGCTACGAAGCCCGTATCGAAGCGCGTCATCAGCCGCTCGGCCCGCTTGAAGGGGTGATCGGCGCGCAGGTCAGTCGCAACGAATTCTCGGCATTGGGCGAGGAAGCCTTCGTCCCGCACACCGACACCGACAGCCTGGCGCTGTTCATGCTCGAACAATGGCAGGCCACCGAGCGGCTGAACCTGAGCCTGGGCGCGCGCATGGAACATACTCGGGTCGACCCTGATGCCAAGGGTAACGAGAACTTCGTCGATGCCGACAGCGCCAGCAGTTTCAATGCCTTCAGCCTGTCTTCGGGCGCGGTGTACCAGCTCGACCCGATCTGGTCGCTGGCGGCCAACCTCAGCTACACCGAGCGCGCGCCGACCTTCTACGAGCTGTACGCCAATGGTGCCCATGTCGCCACCGGCGCATTCGAAGTCGGCGACGCGAGCCTGAACAAGGAAAAGGCCATTTCCAGCGATCTGGCCCTGCGCTTCGACAATGGCACCCACAAGGGCAGCGTCGGCGTGTTCTACAGTCACTTCCGTAACTACATCGGCCTGATCGGCACCGGCAACCTGCGTGAAGGCCATGACCATGACGAGGATGATCACGACCACGATCATGACCATGACGGGCTGCCCGAGTACCGTTACGAGGGTGTCCGTGCGCGCTTCTATGGCATCGAGGCACAGGATCGCTGGAAGTTGCTGGAGAACCGCTATGGCAGCTTCGCGCTGGAGTTGTCCGGCGACTACACCCGGGCCAAGAACCTCGACAGCGGCGAGCCATTGCCACGCATTGCCCCGCTGCGGCTGAACAGCGGGCTGGTCTGGGAACTGGACCGCTGGCAGGCACGGGTCGATGTGCAACATGCCGCATCACAGCATCGCAAGCCTGAGAACGAAACCAGCACCGATGGCTACACCACCCTCGGGGCCAGCGTCGGCTACCGCTTCGACATCGGCCAGAGCCAGTGGCTGGCCTTCGTGCGCGGTGAGAACCTGACCGACCAGACCGTGCGCTACGCGAGTTCGATCCTGCGGGCTATCGCACCAGCGCCGGGGCGTAGTGTGGAAGTCGGGTTGCGCACCACTTTCTGAAGTCGCTGGGGCTGCTTTGCAGCCCTTTCGCGACACAAGGCCGCTCCCACAAGTTATGCACCGCAGTTACCGGCAGCGCCGTCCCTGTGGGAGCGGCCTTGTGTCGCGAAAGGGGCGCAAAGCGCCCCCAGTTATTCCAAGACTGTTACTGGATCGGCAACAATCAAGTGCGACAATTTGTCTTTTTTTCTTACAACTTCCCCTATATCCTCCCGGCCGCAAGCTGAATCGCTTCATCCAGCATTCCCTATTGCCATATACATCGAAGAGCACGCTTTTCGGTGCGCTTGCCGTTTGCTCAATAATCAAAAAGACAGCGCTATCTCATGTTCCAACTGCCCAAAACCCGCTACACCGGCTTTGCCCTCATCGCTTTCACCGCCGCCCTGCCAGGCACGGCCAGCGCCAGCGAACCCTTCGCCAAGGACTCCCCGTGGATGTTCGGCGACTGGGGCGGCACCCGCAGCGAGCTGCTGGACAAAGGCTACGACTTCACCCTCGGCTACACCGGCGAGATGGGCAGCAACCTGCATGGCGGCTACAACCACGACCGCACGGCCCGCTACAGCGACCAGTTCACCTTTGGCAGCCACCTGGACCTGGAGAAAATCCTTGGCTGGAACGACACCGAGTTGCAACTGACCATCACCGAACGCCACGGCGACAACATCAGTAACGACCGCATCAACGACCCGCGGGTCGGCGGCTTCACCTCGGCTCAGGAGGTCTGGGGCCGCGGCGAAACCTGGCGGCTGACGCAGATGTGGATCAAGCAGAAATATTTCGACGGTGCCCTGGACGTGAAAGTCGGCCGTTTCGGCGAAGGCGAGGATTTCAACAGCTTCCCTTGCGACTTCCAGAACCTGGCTTTCTGCGGCTCGCAGGTGGGCAACTGGGTTGGCGGCATCTGGTACAACTGGCCGGTCAGCCAGTGGGCCATGCGCGTGCGCTACAACCTTTCCCCTGAGCTGTACGCCCAAGTCGGTGTGTACGAGCAGAACCCGTCCAACCTGGAATCGGGCAACGGCTTCAAGCTCAGCGGCAGTGGCACCCAGGGCGCGGTGATGCCGATTGAACTGGTGTGGAGCCCACGCTTCCAAGACCTTAAAGGGGAATATCGCGTCGGCTACTACTACAGTAATGCCAAGGCACAGGATGTTCTCAAGGACAGTAACGGCCAGCCAGCTGCCATCAGTGGCGCCGCCTACCGCAGCAGCTCAAGCAAGCACGGCTTGTGGCTGGGCGCCCAGCAGCAGGTCACCTCGCTGGCGTCCGACCAGTCGCGCGGCCTGAGCCTGTTCGCCAACGCCACGGTGCACGACAAGAAGACCAATGTCATCGACAACTATGTTCAGGCAGGACTGGTTTACAAAGGCCCCTTCGACGCCCGCGCCAAGGACGACATCGGCTTCGCCGTCGCCCGCGTGCACGCCAACCCGGCCTACCGCAAGAACGCCCGCCTGGCCAATCAGGTGGCCGGGCTCGACGACTATGACAACCCGGGCTACCTGCCGGTGCAAGACACCGAATACAGCGCCGAACTCTATTACGGCATTCACCTGGCCGACTGGCTCACGGTGCGCCCGAACCTGCAATACATCCGCCATCCGGGCGGGGTGTCGCAGGTCGACAGCGCGCTGATCGGCGGCCTGAAGATTCAAAGCACTTTCTGACCACCTTCCTACAACGGAGAACCTAAAATGAGCACTGACAGTGCCAACCAAGGAACCCGCTGGCTACCACGCCTGATGGGCGTGCTGCTGTTGCTGATGGGCCTGGCCCTGCTGGCCGGCGGCATCAAGCTGAGCCAGCTGGGCGGATCGCTGTACTACCTGATTGCCGGTATCGGCTTCGCCGTGTCGGGCGCCCTGCTGCTGGCCAAGCGCCGCCTCGCCCTGGGCCTTTATGGCCTGGTGCTGCTGGGCAGTACGGTATGGGCCATGCTTGAAGTGGGCCTGGACTGGTGGCAACTGGTACCGCGCCTGGCCATCTGGTTCGCCATCGGCGTAGTGCTGCTGCTGCCGTGGGCACGCCGTCCGCTGAGCGGCCCTGCGGCCAAGGCCAACACCGCGCTGCTGAGTGTCGCCGTGCTGGCTTCGGGCGCCTGTGCCCTGGGCAGCCAGTTCACTCACCCGGGTGAAGTGTTTGGCGAACTCGGCCGCGACAACAGCGAAATGGGCAGCGCCGCACCGGCCATGCCGGATGGCGACTGGCAGGCCTATGGCCGCACCGAGCACGGCGACCGCTATTCGCCGCTGCGCCAGATCACCCCGCAGAACGCCTACCGCCTGGAAGAAGCCTGGCGCATCCGCACCGGTGACCTGCCGACCGACAACGACCCGGTCGAACTGACCAACGAAAACACCCCGCTGAAAGCCAACGGCATGCTCTATGCATGCACCGCCCACAGCAAGGTGCTGGCCCTGGACCCGGACACCGGCGCCGAAATCTGGCGCTACGACCCACAGATCAAGACCCCGGTCGGCACTTTCAAAGGCTTCGCCCACATGACCTGCCGCGGCGTCTCGTACTATGACGAGAACAGCTACGTCAGCCGCGACGGCAGCCCGGCACCCAAGGTGTCCGACGCCGGCCAGGCCGTGGCTCAGGCCTGCCCACGCCGCCTCTACCTGCCGACCGCCGACGCCCGCCTGATTGCCATCAACGCCGACAACGGCAAGGTCTGCGAAGGCTTCGCCAACCAGGGTGCGATCGATCTGACCACCGGTATCGGCCCGTTCACCGCAGGCGGCTACTACTCCACCTCGCCCGTGGCGATCACCCGCAGCCTGGTGATCATCGGTGGCCATGTGACCGACAACGAGTCGACCAACGAACCGTCCGGCGTGATCCGCGCCTACGACGTGCACGATGGCCGCCTGGTATGGAACTGGGACAGCAACAACCCGGACGACACCAAGCCACTGGCGCCCGGCAAGATGTACAGCCGCAACTCGGCCAACATGTGGTCGCTGGCCAGTGTCGACGAGGACCTGGGCATGGTCTACCTGCCGCTGGGCAACCAGACCCCTGACCAGTGGGGCGCTGACCGCACCCCAGGCGCCGAGAAGTACAGTGCCGGCGTGGTTGCCCTGGACCTTGCCACCGGCAAGGCACGCTGGAACTACCAGTTCACCCACCACGACCTGTGGGACATGGACGTCGGCAGCCAGCCGACCCTGGTGCACCTCAAGACCAAGGACGAGATCAAGCCAGCGATCATCGTGCCGACCAAGCAGGGCAGCCTGTATGTGCTCGACCGCCGCGACGGCACGCCGATCGTGCCGATTCGCGAGATCCCGGTTCCGCAAGGCGCGGTCAAGGGTGACCACACCGCACCGACCCAGGCCCGCTCTGACCTCAACCTGCTTGGCCCTGAGCTGACCGAGCAGGCCATGTGGGGCGCCACCCCGTTCGACCAGATGCTGTGCCGCATCCAGTTCCGCGAGCTGCGCTACGAGGGCCAGTACACCCCGCCGTCCGAACAGGGCAGCCTGGTCTACCCAGGCAACGTCGGCGTATTCAACTGGGGCAGCGTGTCGGTCGACCCGGTACGCCAGCTGCTGTTCACCTCGCCCAACTACATGGCCTTCGTGTCGAAGATGGTGCCGCGTGAGCAGGTGGCTGCCGGGAGCAAGCGCGAAAGCGAGACCAGCGGTGTGCAGCCGAATACCGGCGCGCCCTACGCAGTGACCATGCACCCGTTCATGTCGCCAATCGGCATCCCTTGCCAGGCGCCGGCCTGGGGCTACGTGGCGGCCATCGACCTGTTCACCAACAAGGTGGTATGGAAGCGCAAGAACGGTACTACCCGTGACAGCACCCCGGTGCCGATCGGCATGCCGGTGGGCGTACCCAGCATGGGCGGTTCGATTGTCACCGCAGGTGGCGTCGGCTTCCTCAGTGGCACCCTCGACCAGTACCTGCGCGCCTATGACGTGAACAACGGCAAGGAACTGTGGAAGGCGCGCCTGCCAGCAGGTGGCCAGGCCACACCAATGACCTATACCGGCAAGGACGGCAAGCAGTACGTACTGATTGTCGCCGGCGGCCATGGCTCGCTGGGCACCAAGATGGGCGATTACATCATCGCTTACAAATTGGCTGACTAAGCTTCAAGCGGCAGCTGCAAGCAACAAGAGAAAGCGGGGCCTGCACGGCCCCGCTTTTTTTTGCCGCCTGCCGCTTGAAGCTTCAAGCTTGAAACCCATTCCCCCCCGCCCCATCTAAGCACCATAGTCATTCACGCAGGTGCCCCATGAGCGACCAGCAGGATTTCCCGGAACAACCCGACGAACACAGCGCAATCGAACAGCCTGACACCAAGGCCGGTATCGGCCACGCCCTCGCCCTGCCCGGCCAGCAGTTGCCGGACAAGGTCTACGTGATCCCGATCCACAACCGCCCGTTCTTCCCCGCACAAGTGCTGCCGGTGATCGTCAATGAAGAACCCTGGGCCGAAACCCTCGACCTGGTGGCCAAGACCGAACACCATTCGCTGGCACTGTTCTTCATGGACACCCCGCCGGAAGACCACCGCCATTTCGACACCTCGGCCCTGCCGGAGTACGGCACCCTGGTCAAGGTTCATCACGCCAGCCGCGAAAACGGCAAGTTACAGTTCGTCGCCCAGGGGCTGACCCGGGTGCGCATCCGCACCTGGCTCAAGCATCATCGCCCGCCGTACCTGGTCGAGCTCGAATACCCGCGCCAGCCAGCCGAACCGACCGACGAGGTCAAGGCCTACGGCATGGCTCTGATCAACGCGATCAAGGAGCTGCTGCCGCTCAACCCGCTGTACAGCGAAGAGCTCAAGAACTACCTCAATCGCTTCAGCCCCAACGACCCGTCGCCACTCACCGACTTTGCCGCTGCACTCACCTCCGCCACTGGCAACCAGCTGCAGGAAGTGCTCGACTGCGTGCCCATGCTCAAGCGCATGGAAAAAGTCTTGCCGATGTTGCGCAAGGAAGTGGAAGTCGCGCGCCTGCAAAACGAGATTTCCGCCGAGGTCAACCGGCAGATCGGCGAGCACCAGCGTGAGTTCTTCCTCAAGGAACAGCTCAAGGTCATCCAGCAGGAGCTGGGCCTGACCAAGGACGATCGCAGCGCCGACCTCGAGCAGTTCGAGCAGCGGCTTGCCGGCAAGACCCTGCCCGAGCAGGCGAAAAAGCGCATCGATGAAGAAATGGGCAAGCTGGCCATCCTCGAGACCGGTTCGCCCGAATACGCGGTCACCCGCAATTATCTGGAATGGGCCACCGCCCTGCCCTGGGGGCTGTACGGCAAGGACAAACTCGACCTCAAGCATGCGCGCAAAGTGCTCGACCAGCACCATGCTGGCCTGGACGATATCAAGGAGCGCATCCTCGAATTCCTCGCCGTTGGCGCCTGGAAGGGCGAGATCAGCGGTTCGATCGTGCTGCTGGTGGGCCCGCCCGGGGTGGGCAAGACCAGCATCGGCAAGTCCATCGCCGAATCCCTCGGCCGGCCGTTCTACCGCTTCAGCGTCGGCGGCATGCGCGACGAGGCCGAGATCAAGGGCCATCGCCGCACCTACATCGGCGCCCAGCCGGGCAAGCTGGTGCAGGCGCTGAAGGAAGTCGAGGTGATGAATCCGGTGATCATGCTCGACGAGATCGACAAGATGGGCCAGAGCTACCAAGGCGACCCAGCCTCGGCGTTGCTGGAAACCCTCGACCCGGAGCAGAACGTCGATTTCCTCGACCATTACCTTGACCTGCGCCTGGACCTGTCCAAGGTGCTGTTCGTGTGCACCGCCAACACCCTCGACTCGATCCCCGGGCCACTGCTCGACCGCATGGAAGTGATCCGCCTGTCCGGCTACATCACCGAAGAGAAGATGGCCATTGCCAAGCGCCACCTGTGGCCCAAGCAGCTGGAAAAGGCCGGTGTGGCCAAGACCAGCCTGAGCATCAGCGACAGCGCCCTGCGCACGGTGATCGAGGGCTATGCCCGGGAAGCTGGCGTGCGCCAGCTGGAGAAACAGCTGGGCAAGCTGGTGCGCAAGGCCGTGGTCAAGCTGCTGGACGACCCGGACGCCAAGCTCAAGATTGGCAACAAGGACCTCGAGGCCGCCCTGGGCATGCCGGTGTTCCGCAGCGAGCAGGTATTGGCTGGCAAAGGTGTGATCACCGGCCTTGCCTGGACCAGCATGGGCGGTGCGACCCTGCCGATCGAGGCGACACGCATCCACACCCTGAACCGCGGCTTCAAGCTCACCGGCAAGCTGGGTGATGTGATGAAAGAATCCGCTGAAATCGCCTACAGCTATGTCAGTTCCAACCTTAAACAGTTTGGCGGTGACCCCGGCTTCTTCAACGAAGCGTTCATTCACCTGCATGTGCCCGAAGGTGCGACGCCCAAGGATGGCCCGAGCGCCGGCATCACCATGGCCAGCGCGCTGTTGTCGCTGGCCCGCGACCAGGCGCCGAAGAAAGGCGTGGCCATGACTGGCGAGCTCACCCTCACCGGCCAGGTGCTGCCGATCGGTGGCGTGCGCGAGAAGGTGATCGCGGCGCGGCGGCAGAAAATCTTCGAGCTGATCCTGCCGGAACCGAACCGCGGCGACTTCGAAGAACTGCCGGACTACCTGCGCGAAGGCCTGACCGTGCATTTCGCCAAGCGCTTCTCCGACGTGGCCAAAGTCCTGTTCTGACCTGCACCGGCCTGTTCGCGGGCAAGCCCGCTCCTACAGGTGCAGCACAGCTTTCAAGCCCTGTGCTGTACCTGCAGGAGCGGCTTTAGCCGCGAAGAGGTCGGCTCTGGCAACACAAAATCGCTCGATCATCAGGTATCCTCAGGCCATCGCCAGCCTCCGGAGCCACCATGACCGCCCCTCGTCTGCTCGTTCCCCTGAGCCTCGCCCTGCTCGCCGCCTGCGCCCAACAGCCGAAGCAAACCGTCGAACTGGACGCCGAAAGCGAATGCCCCAAGCGCCTGCAGGTCGGCCAGAACCTCACCCTGACGCTGCCCAGCAACCCCACCACCGGCTACCGCTGGCTGGTACAGAATCCGGCCTCCAACGTGCTGCACAGCCTGGGCCCCGAGGTCTACAGTGCCCCCGAGGACGCCGGTATCGTCGGCAGCTCGGGCATTTCGACCTGGCGTTACCAGGCCCGCGCCGCCGGTGAAGGCCACCTGGTGCTGGTCTACCAGCAGCCCTGGGCGCCAGAAGTGCGCCCGGTACAGACCTTCGATTGCGCCATCCGGGTCAACTAAACGCAAAGCGCTGGTCAGCCAACCATGCATCCACGTCGCGGTTTGGCTAGAATGCCGGCCCTGCATATCGCCAGCCGCCTGGATTCACCGTGAGCAAACAACCCGACCGCCTTTTCGCCCAACCCCTGGAGCAAGTCCCCGACTTCGTGTTCAACGAAGATGTGGTGCGTGTGTTCCCGGACATGATCAAGCGCTCGGTGCCCGGTTACCCGACCATCGTCGAAAACCTCGGCGTGCTGGCCGCGCGCTTCGCCCAGCCGAACACTGCACTGTACGATCTGGGCGCCTCGCTGGGTGCCGTCAGCCAGTCGCTGCGCCGCCATGTGCGCAGCGACGGTTGCCGGGTGATCGCGGTGGACAATTCCGCCGCCATGGTCGAACGTTGCCGCCAGTACCTCACCGCCCAGGACTCGATGTTCCAGGAACTGCTGCCGGTCGACGTGCTGGAAGCCGATATCCTCACCCTGCCCTTGGAACCTGCTTCGGTGGTGGCAATGAACTTCACCCTGCAGTTCATCGCCCCTGAACAACGCCTGGCGCTGCTCAGCCGGATCCGCCAGGCGCTGCTGCCCGGCGGTGCGCTGATCCTCTCGGAGAAATTGCGATTCGCCGATGACCAAGAGCAGACCCTGCTCAACGAACTGCACCTGGACTTCAAGCGGGCCAATGGCTACAGCGAACTGGAAATCGCCCAGAAGCGCAGCGCCATCGAGAACGTGATGAAGCCCGACACCCTGCAAGCGCATCAGGAACGCCTGCACGCGGCCGGTTTCACCAAGGTGGTGCCGTGGTTCCAATGCCTCAATTTTGCCTCGCTGATAGCCCTGCCATGATCGATCTGTCCCCCCTCGTCCGCCGCCTGGCGGGCACGCCCCTGGCTTCCTGGTCCCAGGGCCTGCAAGCACAATTGCAAGCCAAGCTGGAAAAAGGCCACGGCGACCTCGACCGCTGGCGCGGCGCGCTGGATGCGCTGCCGGCCCTGCAGCCCAGCGAAATCGACCTGGCTGATGGCCTGCGCCTGGATTGCGAGTGCGATGACGCCACCCGGGCGCAGATGCGCCAGGCACTGATGGGCCTGTCGCCTTGGCGCAAGGGGCCGTTCGACCTGTTCGGCGTGCATGTCGACACCGAGTGGCGCTCGGACTGGAAGTGGTCGCGGGTCGGCCCGCACCTCGACCTCAAGGGCAAGCGCGTGCTCGACGTTGGCTGCGGCAACGGCTATTACCAGTGGCGCATGCTCGGTGCTGGTGCCGACATGGTCATCGGCGTCGACCCCAACTGGCTGTTCTTCTGCCAGTTCCAGGCCGTGCAGCGATACCTGCCCGACCTGCCCGCCTGGCACCTGCCGTTCGCCCTGGAAGAGCTGCCGGCCAACCTCGAAGGCTTCGACACCGTGTTCTCCATGGGCGTGTTCTACCACCGCCGCTCGCCCATCGAGCACCTGCTGGCGCTCAAGGACTGCCTGGTCAAAGGCGGCGAACTGGTGCTGGAAACCCTGGTGATCGAGGGCGACGAGAACCAGGTACTGGTGCCCGAAGACCGTTATGCGCAGATGCGCAACGTCTGGTACCTGCCATCGGTACCGGCCCTGGCGCGCTGGTTGCGCCGCGCCGGATTCAGCGAGGTGCGCTGCGTGGACGTGAGCGTTACCAGCATCGAGGAGCAGCGCAGCACCGAATGGATGCGCTACCAGTCGCTGGGCGATTTCCTCGACCCCAACGACCTCAGCAAGACCATCGAAGGCCTGCCCGCCCCACGCCGCGCCACCCTGTTGGCGCGCAAATAAAAAAGGCGTCCATGTGGACGCCCGAATCACAGCCGTGCCGGAGAGCAGCGCCGGCGCAGCTGCCGTTGCCTCAGTCCTTGGCCACCTCGCGGGCCTTCTCCTGCGCCTTGCGCTCGCGCTCGGCGATGGTCTGTTGCGTGTCGCCGTGCAGGCGCTCCTGGTCCTGGCGGAACGCTTGCCAGAACTGCCTGGAACGTTCGCCGCCGCCTTCGGCGTAGGCGCTGGCAGCGCCCAGGGCGAGGGTCGCCAGCAACAGGTATCGGGTCAGGTTCATCATGCTTGCCTCGTTGATAAGCGATCAGACGGGGCCATCGTATCCTCGGGCAGCTAACGGCAAGGTGAGGCGCGCATTACAGTCTTGCAATGAGGCCTTGGCAGACAGGCAGATAACACCAGGATTACAAATCCGTTATCTACGCCGCTGGGCCATTTGCATGCCGTAACATCCAGCGGCTTGACCCTGAAGCCCCTACAGGCTTGAGAATCCTGCCCTTTCCAGCCATACCGAGCCCACCCATGCGCCTGCTGATCATCGAGGACGAACTGCGTACCGCCGACTACCTGCAACAAGGCCTGCGTGAAAACGGCTACGTGGTCGACTGCGCCCACACCGGCACCGACGGCCTGCACCTGGCGCGCCAGCAGCCTTACGAGCTGATCATCCTCGACGTCAACCTGCCCGAGCTCGATGGCTGGACGGTGCTGCAGCGTCTGCGCGCCGAATCGGCCACGCGGATCATGATGCTGACGGCCCATGGCCGCTTGTCCGACCGGGTCAAAGGCCTGGACCTGGGCGCAGATGACTACCTGCTCAAACCGTTCGAATTCCCCGAATTGCTGGCACGTATCCGCAGCCTGCTGCGGCGTAACGATCAACAACTGCAACCGAGCACACTGCGCGTCGCCGACCTTGAGCTCGACCCCGGCCGCCACCGCGCCTACCGCGCCGGCAAACGCATCGACCTGACCGCCAAGGAATTCGCCCTGCTCCACCTGCTGATGCGCCAGAGCGGCGAGGTGCTGTCGCGCACGCAGATCATCTCGCTGGTGTGGGACATGAATTTCGACTGCGATACCAATGTGGTCGAGGTTTCGATCCGCCGCCTGCGGGCGAAGATCGACGATCCGTTCGAAGACAAGCTGATCCACACCTTGCGCGGCGTCGGCTACGTACTGGAGGCCCGTGTGTGAAGTACGCCAGCCTGTCCCTGCGCCTGGGCCTGAGTGTGACCCTGATGGGCGCCGCGCTGGTACTGCTGCTCGCCTGCCTGGCGGTGTTCGCCCTCGACCACGAACTGGACAGCCGCGCCCGCAGGGACCTCGCGCGCAAGATGTTGCAGGTGGAACATAACCTGCGGGTCGACCTGCGCAGCGAAGACCTTGGCAGCCGCGCCCACCCGTTGCTCGACCTGGTGATGGGCCACGACAATCTCAGCCTCAGCATTCTGGCCCTTGAGGGGCGCCACCCGCACCTGCTCAGCCTCGGCCCGGCGCTTGAGTCCCGGGTGGGCGAATTGCATACCGATGCACGGCTGAACTACCACGAATGGCGTGACAGCAGCGGTAATCAGATCCTTACCGCCACCCGGGAGATGCGCCTGCGCGACGACACCCCGGTGCGGGTGATGATGTCGCTCAACCGCGCCGACGACCATGCCCTGCTGCAAGCCTACCTGCACTCGACGCTGCTGGCCCTGCCACTGCTGCTGCTGTTGATCGGCGCTGGCGCCTGGTGGCTCGTGCAACGCGGCTTGCAGCCGCTGCGCCACTTCCGTCGCATCGCCGGCAAGGTCTCCGCCCAAGACCTGCAACACCGCCTGCCCGCGACCGGCTTACCGCTGGAGCTGGCAGAGCTGGCGCGCAGCATCAACGTGATGCTCGATCGCCTGGACCAAGGTGTGCGCCAGCTTTCGCAGTTTTCCGATGACCTGGCCCACGAACTGCGCACCCCGCTGAGCAACCTGATGGGCAAGGCCCAGGTCACCCTGGCCCGTGAACGTGATGGCGAACACTACCGGGAAGTGCTGGAAGACAGTGTCGAAGAGCTGACCCGGCTCAACCGCATCATCAACGACATGCTGTTCCTCGCCCAGGTCAGCCAACCCCAGGCGCAGGTGGCGCTCAAGCCACTGGCGCTGGCGGACGAAGCGGCGCAGGTGAGCGAGCTGTTTGCCTTCAGTGCCGAACTGAAGAACATCGAGCTGCGCTTGCAGGGCTGGGGGACGGCGCTGGCGGACCGTCTGATGTTCCAGCGGGCGCTGTCGAACCTGTTGAGTAATGCCATTCGCCATGGGCCTGAAGGACAGGCGGTGAAACTGGGTATCGAGCGGCAAGGCAGTGAGGTACGGGTGTGGGTGGAGAACCAGGGGCCGGGGATTGCCGAAGAACATTGGCCGCAGTTGTTCGAGCGCTTTTACCGGGTGGGCTCGGGGCGTTCACGCCTGGAAGGCGGGACGGGGTTGGGGCTGGCGATCGTCAAGTCGATCATGCAGTTGCATGGGGGGCGGGTCGAAGTGAACAGCAAGCTACCCGGGCCGACCCGGTTTAGCCTGGTCTTTCAAGCGCTATAGCGGGTTACCTGTGCCGGCTTCTTCGCGGGTTTACCCACGAAGAGGCCGTTACAGGCAGCCGATGAATCAGCGCGAAGCCGCGACGATCAGCGCCTTCATCTCCGCCACAGCGGCCTTGAAGCCAACGAACAGTGCATGCGCCACCAGCGCGTGGCCGATGTTCAGCTCATTGATGCCCTTGATTGCCGCCACCGCCTCGACGTTATGGTAATGCAGGCCATGGCCGGCATTGACGATCAGCCCCTGGCCCACGCCAAACGCCACGCCATCGACGATGCGCTGCAGTTCCTCGGCCACTTCGGTCGGGGTCTGTGCATCGGCATAACGCCCGGTGTGCAACTCGATAGCCGGCGCACCGACACGGCGCGAAGCCTCGATCTGCCGCTCGTCGGCATCGATGAACAGCGACACTTCAGCACCGGTACGCGACAAGCGCTCAACCGCCGCCTTGATCCGCGCCTCCTGGCCGGCCACGTCCAGGCCACCTTCGGTGGTCAGCTCCTGACGGGTCTCTGGAACCAGGCAGATATGCGCCGGGCGGATCTTCTCGGCAAAGGCCATCATCTCTTCAGTGACGCCCATTTCGAAGTTCATGCGCGTCTGCAGCACGTCCTTGAGCAGCAGCACGTCGCGCTCCTGGATATGCCGACGGTCTTCGCGCAGGTGCACGGTAATGCCATCGGCGCCCGCTTCCTCGGCATCCAACGCAGCCTTGACCGGGTCCGGATAGCGGGTACCGCGGGCCTGGCGCAGGGTTGCCACGTGGTCGATGTTGACGCCGAGAAGCATGCGGTTGCTGTGAGTCACGAAAGGCTCTCCTGAGGATTGAGCCACACAGCATACGACGTGCTCAGCGCTTGCGAAACAGTTCCCGGCTGACCAACGGTTTTGCCCCCAGGTGTACTGCCAGGGCCTGACGCATCAGGCGCTTGGCCGCCAGCAGGGCGCCGGGGGCGTCCCAGTCGGCCTGGGCCAGGGCCAGCAGCTCGGTGCCGTTGAACAGGCCAGGCTGAACCAGGTACACCCGCTCCAGGCCGGCATCGACCCGCAGCCGGTACAGGCCGTCGGCTTCGATCAGGTCGTCGTTGACGTCGTGGTGGAGCGAAAAGGCGTAGCCCAAGTCCTCCAGCAGCCGCCACTCAAAGGCGCGCAGCAAGGGTTCCAGCGACCTTCCTGCCGCCAGCGCCTGAAGGGTCAGCGCGTAATGCTCGAACAGTTCGGGTTGCGGTGCCTCGGCAGGCAGCAGGCGCATCAGCAGTTCATTCAGGTAGAGGCCGCTGAACAGCGCGTCGCCGTGCAGCCACGCCGCTATATCGACCGTGTCCAGGCGACTGACGTTCTTCAGCTCACCTTTGCCGAACAGCTCCACCTCCAGCGGAACGAACGGCCGCACCAGGCTGCCACCTTTGCCGCGCGCCCGGCGCAGCACGGCGCGCACGCGGCCTTGCGGCGTGAAGAAGTCGACCAGTGCACTGGTTTCCTTGTAGGGGCGACTGTGCAGGACGTAGGCCGGCTGGCCGACAGGTTGATCCATGTGAGATCTCTACTGGTCACAAACAACTGTGGGAGCGGGTTCGACGCCTCGATAAACCCGCTCCCACAGAGCAACCTGAGCAGTCCGGTGGAATTACAGGTCGCCGTAGCCCAGCGAACGCAGGGCGCGTTCGTCATCGGACCAGCCGCCTTTGACCTTGACCCAGAGGTTGAGCATGACCTTGGAGTCGAACAGCACCTCCATGTCCTTGCGCGCCTCGGAGCCGATGCGCTTGATCCGCTCGCCCTTGTCACCAATGATGATCTTCTTCTGGCCATCACGCTCGACCAGGATCAGTGCATGGATGTGCAGCACGTGGCCCTGCTGCTTGAACTCTTCGATCTCCACGGTGATCTGGTACGGCAGTTCGGCGCCCAGCTGGCGCATGATCTTCTCACGCACCAGTTCGGCGGCGAGGAAACGGCTGCTGCGGTCGGTGATCTGGTCTTCCGGGAAGAAATGATCGTTTTCCGGCAGGTGCTTGGCGATCTGGGCTTCCAGCGCGTCCAGGTTGTGGCCCTGCTGCGCGGAAATCGGCATCACTTCGGCGTTCGGCAGTTGTTCCTGCAGCCACTGCAGGTGCGGGATCAATTCGGCCTTCTCTTCCATGCGGTCGGTCTTGTTGACAGCGATGATCAGCGGGCCGGTCACGTACTGCACGCGCTCAAGCACCAGTTGGTCCTCGTCGGTCCACTTGGTGCGGTCGACCACGAAGATCACCACGTCGACGTCCTTGAGGGCCGCCGAGGCGTTGCGGTTCATGTAGCGGTTCAAGGCCTTGTCGTTGGCCTTGTGCATGCCCGGGGTATCGACATAGATCGCCTGCACGTCACCCTCGGTCTTGATACCGAGCATGTTGTGGCGTGTGGTCTGCGGCTTGCGCGAGGTGATCGCCAGCTTCTGGCCGAGGATGTGGTTCAGCAAGGTCGACTTGCCCACGTTCGGGCGGCCGACGATGGCCACGTAACCGCAGCGGGTCGGATTGTTATCAGTCATTGCCATTCTCCACGCCCAGGGCGATCAGTGCAGCAGCGGCGGCGACCTGCTCGGCGATACGCCGGCTGACGCCCTGGCCACGGCTCTTGTTGTTCAGCAGCACCACTTCGCATTCGACGAAGAAGGTGCGGCAGTGCGGTTCGCCCTGGATGTCGACCACCTCGTAACGCGGCAGCTCGCAGCTGCGCGATTGCAGGAACTCCTGCAGGCGGGTTTTCGGGTCCTTGTTGGTGTCGACCAGGGTCAGGCCTTCGAACTCGTCGGTCAGCCAGGCAAGAACACGCTCGCGTGCGGTCTGCATGTCCGCGTCCAGGTAGATGGCGCCGATCAGCGCCTCCAGGGCATCAGCCAGGATCGACTCGCGGCGGAAGCCACCGCTCTTGAGCTCACCCGAGCCCAGGCGCAGGTAATCACCCAAATCGAAGCCACGGGCCAGGCGGGCCAGGGTCTCGCCCTTGACCAGGCGGGCGCGAAGACGCGACAACTGGCCTTCACGGGCCTGTGGAAAGCGCTCGAACAGCGCCTCGCCGGCGACGAAGTTGAGAATGGCGTCACCGAGAAATTCCAGGCGCTCGTTGTTGCGCCCGGCATAGCTGCGGTGAGTCAGGGCCAGCAGCATCTGCTCCTGGTTCTTGAAGGTGTAGCCGAGCTTGCGCTCGAGACGGGCAAGGGAAGCACTCATGCAGCCACCCGTTGGTTGTTCAACGCGTTGTTCAAATCAACATCCTGAAAGACTGTTTGGCTGTGGTCCGTCGCGGCGAGCGGCGAATCTCTCGTTCCTTGAGAACACAGCCTATGTCAGAAATGCATTCGGCGCTGTCTGCAGGACAGCGCCGAAGGGTATCAATGGATCAGGCCGACCCGCGACAGGTTGGGCAAGTGGCTGAGCTTGGGCTCTGGCCAGCTCATCCAGACCGCAAAGGCCTTGCCGACGATGTTCCGGTCCGGAACCATGCCGTGCAGCGCTTGAGGGATTTTCGGGTCGTCCCAGTAGCGGCTGTCGTTGGAGTTGTCGCGGTTGTCGCCCATCATGAAGTAATGGCCGGCCGGCACGGTCCATTGCTGGTCCGGCGGCATGCGATAACGGGTCATTTCCTTGCGGATCAGGTGCTCGGCTTCGCCCAGTTTTTCCTTGTACAGCTCGGCGCTGCCAAGGGTACCCGGCTCGGCACCGACCAGCTGCTCGGCGATCGGCTGGCCGTTGACGAACAGCCGCTTGTCGCTGGTGTAGCTGATCTTGTCGCCCGGCAGGCCGACCACACGCTTGATGTAGTTGACGTTCGGGTCGCTCGGGTAGCGGAACACCATCACATCGCCGCGTTGCGGGTCACCCACCTCGATGACCTTCTTGTCGATCACCGGCAGGCGGATGCCATAGGAGAACTTGTTCACCAGGATGAAATCGCCCACTTCCAGGGTCGGCTTCATCGACCCTGAAGGGATCTGGAACGGCTCGACCAGGAACGAGCGCAGCACCAGCACGATGAACAGCACCGGGAAGAACGACTTGCCGTATTCGACCAGCAGCGGCTCTTTGCTCAGGCGCTCGACCACCGCCATTTCTGGTTGGGTGACGCTGCCCTGGTAGTTGGCGATCGCTGCCCGCCGGCGCGGAGCCAGGAACAGCAGATCGATCAAGCCCAGCAGACCGCAGACAAAGACGGCGATGACTAGCAACAGCGGGAAATTTAGCGACATAGGACCTAGCTATCCAACCTGAGCACGGCGAGGAAGGCTTCCTGTGGAATCTCCACATTGCCCACCTGTTTCATGCGTTTCTTACCGGCCTTCTGCTTCTCCAGCAGTTTCTTCTTACGGCTGACGTCACCACCGTAGCACTTGGCCAGTACGTTCTTTCTGAGCGCCTTGACGGTCGTCCGCGCGATGATCTGGCCGCCAATGGCCGCCTGGATCGCTACGTCGAACATCTGCCGAGGGATCAGCTCCTTCATCTTCTCGGTCAACGCACGGCCCTTGTAGGCCGCGTTGTCGCGGTGCACGATCAATGCCAGGGCATCGACCTTGTCGCCGTTGATCAACACATCCAGCTTGACCAGGTTGGCCGACTGGTAGCGATCGAAATGATAGTCCAGCGAAGCATAGCCGCGGCTGGTCGACTTCAGGCGGTCGAAGAAGTCCAGTACCACTTCGTTCATCGGCATGTCGTACCGCACTTGCACCTGGCTGCCGAGGAACTGCATGTCGCGCTGCACGCCACGCTTCTCGATGCACAGGGTGATGACGTTGCCCAGGTGCTCCTGCGGCACCAGGATGGTCGCGGTGACGATCGGCTCGCGGAAATCGGCGACGGACGAGACATCCGGCAGCTTCGACGGGTTGTCGACGACGATGGTTTCGCCGGTCTTGAGTTCGAGCTCGTAGATCACGCTTGGCGCGGTGGTGATCAGGTCCAGGTCGTATTCGCGCTCCAGGCGCTCCTGGATGATCTCCATGTGCAGCATGCCGAGGAAGCCGCAACGGAAGCCGAAGCCCAGGGCGTCGGAGCTTTCCGGCATGTACTGCAGCGACGAGTCGTTGAGGGTCAGCTTCTGCAGGGCATCGCGGAAGTCCTCGAAATCGTCGGAGCTGACCGGGAACAGGCCGGCATACACCTGCGGCTGGATCTTCTTGAAGCCTGGCAGCACTTCGACCTCTGGGGTCGCGGACAGGGTGAGGGTGTCACCGACCGGCGCGCCGTGAATGTCCTTGATGCTGGCAATGATGAAGCCTACTTCACCGGCCTTCAGGTCGGCGGTCTGGGTGTGCTTCGGGGTGAACACACCGACGCTGTCGACCAGGTGCACCTTGCCGGTGGACTTGACCAGGATCTTGTCACCCTTCTTGACGCGGCCGTGGCGCACACGCACCAGCGAGACCACGCCCAGGTAGTTGTCGAACCAGGAGTCGATGATCAGCGCCTGGAGTGGCGCTTCAATATCACCTTCCGGCGCAGGGATGGTCTGTACCAGACGCTCCAGCACCTCGTCCACGCCCATGCCGCTCTTGGCGCTGCAGGCTACGGCGTCGGTGGCGTCGATGCCGATGATCTTCTCGATCTCGTCCTTGACGCGGTCCGGATCGGCCTGGGGCAGGTCCATCTTGTTCAGCACCGGCATGACTTCCAGGCCTTGCTCGATGGCGGTGTAGCAGTTGGCCACCGACTGGGCTTCGACGCCCTGACCGGCGTCGACCACCAGCAGCGCACCTTCACAGGCTGCCAGCGAACGCGAGACTTCATAGGTGAAGTCGACGTGGCCTGGGGTATCGATGAAGTTCAGCTGGTAGACCTTGCCGTCCTGCGCCTTGTAGTTGAGCGTGACGCTGTGGGCCTTGATGGTGATACCGCGCTCGCGCTCCAGGTCCATGGAATCCAGGACCTGGGCCTCCATTTCGCGCGCCGACAGGCCACCGCACATTTGAATGAAACGGTCGGCCAGCGTCGACTTGCCATGGTCGATGTGGGCGATGATGGAGAAATTGCGGATATGACTCAAATCACTCACGGGTCAACACTCGGAAAAGGCTGCGAGCCGGACGCCCGCCGAAAAATAGCCGGGAATTGTACCTTAAGCTGCTGGGATATGGGAGATTCCTCTATCGGACTGTACACAGCATTCGTGCCTGCAATTGTGAACTTTCATGAAAAAGGGCAGCCGAAGCTGCCCTTTCCTACGCCCGAGCCCGCTTATTCAGCGAGTTTGAAGGTGATAAAGCTGGCACGGCCCTGACGCAGCACGCGCATCGACACCGAACGGTTCTTCGGCAGGTCCTTGGCAATTTCAGTGAACTGCTTGGCCGACACCACCGCCTGGTTGTTCAGGTGGCTGATGACATCGCCCGGACGCAGACCGATCATCGCCGCCGGGCCGTCCTGAACTTCCTTGATGACCACGCCACCCTTGAGCTCAAGGGTCTTCTTCTGTTCGGCGGTGAGGTCCGACACGGACACGCCCAGGCGGTTGCTGTTGCGCTCGGCGCCGCCTTCAGGGCCGGTACCGGCGCCGATGTCGGCATCGTCATCCGGCATCGGGCCGACGGCGACGTCCAGGGTCTGGCGCTTGCCGTTGCGGATGATTTCGAGCTTGGCTTTCTCGCCATCCTTCAGGCTGCCGACCAGGTGTGGCAAATCGGCCGACATGACGATCGGCTGGCCGTTCATGCTGAGGATCACGTCACCCACCTGCAGGCCGCCCTTGGCTGCCGGGCCGTTTTCCAGCACCTGCGCCACCAGGGCGCCGGCCGGCTTGTCGAGGCCGAACGATTCAGCCAGGTCCTTGTTGACCTCCTGGATCACCACGCCCAGCCAGCCACGGCTGACCTTGCCGTCTTTCTTCAGCTGATTGGAGACATCGAGGGCCACGTCGATCGGGATGGCAAAGGACAAGCCCATGAAGCCACCGGAACGGGTGAAGATCTGCGAGTTGATACCGACCACCTCGCCCTTCATGTTGAACAGCGGGCCACCGGAGTTACCCGGGTTGATCGCCACGTCGGTCTGGATGAACGGCACATAGGTGTCGTTGGGCAGGGTCCGGCCCTTGGCGCTGACGATGCCTTTGGTCACCGAGTGGTCGAAGCCGAACGGCGAACCGATGGCCAGCACCCACTCACCGACCTTGAGCTTCTCGGAGTCACCCAGCTTGACGGTCGGCAGGTTCTTGCCCTCGACCTTGAGCAGGGCCACGTCGGTGCGCGGATCGGTGCCGATCAGCTTGGCTTGCAGCTCGCTGCGGTCAGACAGGCGGACGATGATCTCGTCGGCATCGGCGACCACATGGTTGTTGGTCAGTACATAACCATCGCTGGAGATGATGAAGCCCGAGCCCAGCGACATGGCCTCGCGCTGGCGGTCACCGCGCGGCGAACGTGGCTGCTGTGGCATGTTGCGTTCGAAGAACTCGCGGAACATCGGCGGCAGGCCTTCGAGGTCCGGCATTTGCCCGGAGGCGACACGGTCCGGCAGTTTCTGCTTGGTGCTGATGTTGACCACGGCCGGCGAGGCCTGCTCGACCAGGGTGGTGAAGTCCGGCAGGGCTTCATCGGCCTGGGCAGTGAGCACCTGGCCGAGCATCAGCACGGCGGCGAACATCGTTAGGTAGGATTTCAAACGTGGTATTGACATACGGCTCCCGTCACAACGAGCGGTAGTTGGAAATAGCCCTGCACAAAGCAGCAAAGGCCAGACTCCTAGAAGCCTGACCTATAAAAAATTTGCCGAAGGATTGCAAATGACAATGCTTTAATTTCATTTCAGCCGCGTGTCCGTTCGCCTTTGCATTGCCCTTGATCCGGCCCGCAAAAGCGCGCCGTCACTGGCGCGCCTGGGCATCCTGAGGCCGCATCGACAGCGCGATACGTTCCGCCGTACCCAGCGGTATTTCGCCCACCACGGTGACCTGAACCTTGCCCTTGGGCGTGTTCAGTCGCCGGGAAACGGCCGAAGTCGGGCCAAGCTGGGTGCGTACATCGGCACCGGCGTCATCCTTCACGGGTTCGAGGAACACCGAGAAACGGGCCAGGCCATCGTCATACATCAGGCTGCTGATCGAACTGTTGCGCTCCGGGTCGCGGCGTACCGTGCTGTTGATCAGTTCGAAGCCCGGCGGCAGCCAGTCGGAGCGCCAACCGCCAACCGCCTCGCGGGTGCTGCCGGCCACATGCTCGACAGGCTTGCACGCAGCGCTGGCTTGCAGCTCCTGGTCGGTAGGCAAGTCGTCGGTGTCCAGGCGGGTCATCTGGAAGCGCTCGAGCAACTGGCCTTTGTCATTGAGCATCAATGAGCGCAGTGGCAAGCCGGTACGGCGGTCCAGATGGAGTTCGAATGCGTAGCGGTGCTGGTCACGCGGTGTCAGTGTGACAATCACCGCGTCACGGTCAGCGACCCGAGACTTGCCCGCCACACTGAGGTCATACCAGCTCATCAGTTTCAAAGGATCGAGCGAGCGCTGCGCAGCATCGGGAGGGTTGCCCACCCCGCTTGCCAAGGCCCCACTGACGCACTGCACCCTACCGTCCACGCGCACGATTTCCTGGGCGGAGCCATCGAGCTGCAGAAGCCGCTCACTGACCTTGCCGTCCTGAACGCGATGCCAGATATCGTGGGAAGAGAAGCTGCCGTTACGTTCGTAGACGAAGGAGCCTTGGTAGCTCTGTTTTTGCTCGGCCTGTGCCAGCTTGTTCAACCATTCGCTCGCCTCGGGCGAGGAGTTGGCTGCCAACGCTGGCACCGTCATGCAGCTGCCTAACAGCAGCGACAGGAGAGGTAGCGCGCGCATGATCCTCCTTACTTAGCGGTTTTCCAGGCTGGCGGCGCGGGCGTACGGCAATGCGGTTTCAGTGCCCTTGAGCGCGGATTCCTGCGCATGCTGGCGCAGATAGCCTGGCAGACGCTGATCCCAGCCGGCCTGGTTCTGCAGCACGCCGTTGGCCATCGGCCCGGTCGGTTGCTCACTGCTTTCACTATAGCCTGCCAAAACAGCCGGGCCCTGACTTTGTGGCAGGCTCAGGCCTTGCTGCGCAGGCTGCTGGGCAGCCAGCTCGGCGCCGGTGATCTCGTCCTGGTTGTACATGCGCACACCCGCCAGCACCGCTACGGTGACCGAGGCAGCGACGGCCAGGCGGCCAAGGCTGCGCCACGGGCCCTGCTTGACCTTGGCCGGCACGGCTTCATCAGCCAGCGCGGCGGAGACCGCCGAGGCGATATCCAGCTTTGGCAGCAACAGCTCCTTGTGCATCGCTGCGCGGGCTATCTGGTAACGCGACCAGGTGGCACGGGTTTCGGAATCGTCGACGGCATTCAACACCCGACGTAATTCCAGTTCGTCCGCTTCGTTATCCATAACCGCGGACAGCGATTCCTGCAAAGCTTCACGACTCATGGCGGTTCCTCTCTTGGCTGTCGCCGCTGTCTCAGGTTTCCTGCAACAACGGCTGCAGGGCTTTGTCTATGGCCTCCCGAGCGCGGAAGATTCGAGAGCGCACGGTACCCACCGGACATTGCATGACGCTGGCAATGTCTTCGTAACTCAACCCGTCGAACTCACGCAGGGTCAATGCCGTGCGCAAATCTTCGGGCAGTTGCTGGATGGTGCGATGGACAGTGCCTTCGATTTCATCCCGCAACAACGAGCGCTCTGGGGACTCGAGATCCTTGAGACCATGATCGCCGTCGTAAAACTCCGCATCCTCGGAGCTCACATCGCTGTCTGGTGGCCGTCTTCCACGGGACACCAGGTAGTTCTTCGCCGTGTTGATGGCGATGCGGTACAGCCAGGTATAAAACGCACTGTCACCGCGGAAATTGCCAAGCGCACGGTAGGCCTTGATAAAGGCTTCCTGCGCCACATCCTGGGCCTCGTGGGTGTCGTGAACGAACCGCACGATCAACCCTAGAATCTTGTGCTGATACTTCAGCACCAACAGATCGAACGCTCGCCTGTCTCCGCGCTGCACGCGCTCGACAAGCTGCTGATCCTCTTCCTGGGTTAGCATGAACACTCCTCAGTGAACTCGAAGGAGCGTTGCCACAGCCTTTGTTCAGGCTTGCAACCATAGACTCGGGCTTTGCGCAAAAGTTCTCCCCTCCAAGCAAGTTTCCTGCGGCCCTTGGTCGGCTCGCACGGAAGACGCGGCACGGTCACGGCCCGCTGCGTCGATAATCAGGATTCGAATACGCAGGTGTCAGCCCGTATAGAGCTGCCGCCCCGCGTCGCCGCGGCAAATTATGGCGTGCGGGCAGCCTTCATAGGATTTCCGGCCGTATCGGAAAGTTCCCACAAAGATTGACACAACGCCCGTAGTGGCATGGAAATTGGCTACCGCAGGCTGCTATAAAGGCACCCCGGCCAGTATTCACGATAGTTTCACATTGCCATCTGCACGTGACTATTGTGCCGCGCCCTTTCCAAAGATTACTAGTGTCCCGACATGAGCCAACAATTCCAACATGATGTCCTGGTGATCGGCAGCGGCGCAGCCGGTCTCAGCCTGGCACTGAACCTCCCCGGCCATCTGCGCATTGCCGTGCTGAGCAAGGGCGACCTGGCCAACGGCTCGACCTTCTGGGCCCAGGGCGGGGTCGCCGCCGTACTCGACGACACCGACACCGTGCAGTCGCATGTCGAAGATACGCTCAATGCCGGTGGTGGCCTGTGCCACGAAGAGGCTGTGCGCTTTACCGTCGAGCACAGCCGTGAAGCCATCGAATGGCTGATCGAGCAAGGTGTACCGTTTACCCGGGACGAACACTACAGCGTCGATGATGGCGGTTTCGAATTCCACTTGACCCGTGAAGGCGGCCACAGCCACCGACGCATCATTCACGCTGCCGACGCCACCGGCGCGGCAATTTTCACCACGCTGCTGGAGCAAGCCCGCAAGCGCCCGAACATCGAGCTGCTGGAGCAGCGCGTGGCGGTCGACCTGATCACCGAGCGCCGCCTGGGCCTGGCGGGTGACCGATGCCTGGGGGCTTACGTCCTGAACCGCAGCAGCGGAGAAGTCGACACCTTCGGCGCGCGCTTCACCGTGCTTGCCACGGGAGGCGCAGCCAAGGTCTACCTTTATACCAGCAACCCTGACGGCGCCTGCGGCGATGGCATTGCCATGGCCTGGCGCGCCGGCTGTCGGGTGGCGAACCTGGAGTTCAACCAGTTCCACCCGACCTGCCTGTACCACCCCCAGGCCAAGAGTTTCCTGATCACCGAAGCCCTGCGTGGCGAAGGTGCGCTGTTGCGCCTGCCCAATGGCGAGCGTTTCATGCCGCGCTTCGATCCGCGTGAAGAGCTGGCACCGCGCGATATCGTCGCCCGCGCCATCGACCACGAAATGAAGCGGCTGGGCGTCGACTGTGTCTACCTGGACATCACCCACAAGCCGGCCGATTTCATCAAGGGCCACTTCCCCACCGTCTATGAGCGCTGCCTGGGCTTCGGCATCGACATCACCCGCCAGCCGATCCCGGTGGTGCCGGCGGCCCATTACACCTGTGGCGGGGTCATGGTCGATGAGCGTGGCCACACCGATGTCCCTGGCCTGTACGCCATCGGCGAAACCAGCTTCACCGGCCTGCATGGTGCCAACCGCATGGCCAGCAACTCGCTGCTGGAGTGCTTTGTCTATGGCCGTGCCGCAGCGGCGGACATCGAGGCGCATCTGGATCAGATCGCCATGCCCAGGGCCCTGCCCTGCTGGGATGCCAGCCAGGTCACCGACTCCGACGAGGACGTGATCATCGCGCACAACTGGGACGAGCTGCGGCGCTTCATGTGGGACTACGTGGGTATCGTGCGCACCAGCAAACGCCTGCAGCGCGC
Source organism: Pseudomonas vlassakiae (assembly GCF_014269035.2). Taxonomy (GTDB): domain Bacteria; phylum Pseudomonadota; class Gammaproteobacteria; order Pseudomonadales; family Pseudomonadaceae; genus Aquipseudomonas; species Aquipseudomonas vlassakiae. The sequence goes on along the minus strand of NZ_JABWRP020000010.1, from coordinate 87,730 downwards.
CGAGCACCGGGTTCGCCTGCTGCTCGACGAGATCGACGAGTTCTACAGCAACTACAAGGTCAGCCGCGACCTGATCGAACTGCGCAACCTGGCCCAGGTAGCCGAGCTGATGATTCGCTCGGCAATGCAGCGCAAGGAAAGCCGCGGGCTGCACTACACCCTGGATTACCCGGGGATGCTGCCCGAGGCCAAGGACACCATCCTCAGCCCGGCCTGAACAAGGCGTCGAACCTGCGCCGGCTGAACTTCAGCCTCACCCGCAAACGTCGGTGCAGGTCAGCATCCAAGGCATCCCGTGGCACGCACTGGCTCTCGCCAAGCCAGTGCCCGGCCCTGACGAACCGCAACACCACCAGCCCCGGCAGCGCCACGCTGTCCCGACACAAGGCCACCGGCTGCCAGCCCAGCGCCCGGCTGAACACCTGCCAGCCCGACGCATCGCGACGCAAACCGGTAACGGCACGGGGATCAGTCAGCAGAATGCGGCGGGGAATCACCCAGCAAGCGTGGGCGATACAAGTAGCAAGCATGCATAAGCCAAGCCACCAGGGCAGCGCGCTCAGCCACAAGACCAGCAGCGCCAGCACCTGGCAACCCAGGTAGGCCGCCAGCAACAGGCGCGAGCCTCGCCAGCGACACTGGAAACACTCACTTGGGCTGGACACGATCCAGAATGATACGGACCATGCGCTGCAGCTCAGGGTCTTCCGACTCGGTGCGCTCCATGAACCAGCCGAACATGTCCTGATCTTCACAGCTCAACAGGCGGACATAAAGTTCGCGGTCGGCTTCGCTCAGGGTCGGGTAGACCTCCTGGGTGAATGGCACCAGCAGTACGTCCAGTTCCAGCATGCCGCGGCGGCTGTGCCAGAAAAGCCGGTTGAGTTCAGTTTGTTCGACCATGGGGCCCTCCTCGAATGGTCGCGCAGTATACCGCGCACTGATCGAAGCGGCACAGGGCGTTGGTCTAGTCACCTACCTATTTTGTTACTGGCGTTCTATGATGGCCGCCAGTCTTTAGCCACCGCGATGACCCATGGCCGATTCCGCTTTCTTCAGCCCCCTGTCCCACGAGGGCATCCTCGCCGTCCGCGGCTCCGACGCCGGCAAGTTCCTGCAGGGCCAGCTGACCTGCAACATCAACTACCTCAGCCTCGAGCACGCCAGCCTTGGCGCGCGCTGCATGGTCAAGGGGCGCATGCAGTCCAGCTTCCGCATCCTGCCCGAGGGCAACGGTTACCTGCTGGCCATGGCCAGCGAGTTGCTCGAGCCACAACTGGCCGACCTGAAGAAGTACGCCGTCTTTTCCAAGGCCACGCTCACCGATGAGAGCGCAGCCTGGGCACGCTTCGGCCTGCAAGGGGGCAACGCTGCGCTGCAGGCACTGGGGCTGGACCTTCCGCCAGCGGCGGGTAGCACCGCTCGCCATGATGGCCTGATCGCAATTGCCGTCTCCGCCGACCGTGCCGAACTTTGGGTACCGGTAGCCCAGGCCGACAGCGTTCGCCAACAGCTGGCAGCCGCATTGCCGCAAGGCAGCCTCAACGACTGGCTGCTCGGGCAAGTGCGCGCCGGTATCGGCCAGGTCATGGGCCCGACCCGTGAGCTGTTCATCCCGCAAATGATCAACCTGCAGGCCGTTGATGGCGTGAGCTTCAAGAAGGGCTGCTATACCGGCCAGGAAATCGTCGCGCGCATGCAGTACCTGGGCAAGCTCAAGCGCCGCCAGTACCGGCTGGCACTCGAGCAGCAGGATGTTCCGGCCCCGGGTACGGAAATCTTCTCGCCGACCCATGGCTCGTCAGTTGGCGAGGTCGTGCTGGCCGCCAGCACCGGCCAGGGTTGCGAGTTGCTTGCGGTGCTCAGCGCCGAGTCGGTGGAGGACGACAACCTGCACCTGGGCAGCCTCGAAGGCCCTCGTCTGCAGGTGTTGAGCCTGCCGTACGAGCTGGACCGCGACCAGGAAATCCAGCGCTGAACAGTGCACCACCCTTGCCGTTGAGACGTTCATGAACAAGCTGGCCGAGATGGTTCAAGCGCAGTTGCTGGCTGCCATCGACAACGATGACCTGGTCCTGCCAACCCTGCCCGAGGTAGCCCTGAGCATTCGCGAGGCCGCCGAAGACAGCGAGATCAGCGTTGCCGCCCTGAGCAAGGTGATCGGCCGTGATGCCGCCCTGTCGGCGCGCCTGATCAAGGTGGTCAACAGCCCGCTGTTGCGTGCAGCGGTCGAAGTCACCGACTTGCACACGGCCATCACCCGCATGGGCATCAACTACAGCTGCAACCTGGCCATCGGCCTGGTGATCGAACAGATCTTCCATGCACGCTCGCCGGCGGTTGAACAGAAACTGCGCGACATCTGGTCAAATAGCCTTGAAGTTGCCGGCATCAGCTACGAAATTTGCCGCCGCTTCACCCAACTGAAGCCCGACCAGGCGACACTCGGTGGGCTGGTCAACCAGATCGGTGCACTACCGGTGCTGATCTACGCCGAAGAACATAACGAGCTGCTTTCCGACCCGGTCTGCCTGCATTATGTGATCGAGCAGATCCAGCCAGTACTGGGCGACAAGATCCTCTCTTCGTGGGAGTTTCCCGAGCAGCTGGTCAACCTGCCGAGCCAGGTCCAGGACCTGGACCGGCGCACCGACAAGGTGGACTACATCGACGTGGTGCAGATCGCCAAGTGCCTGAGCCAGCGCGCGCGCAGCCGGCCGTTGGCGGCGTTGCCTGCTTATCGCCATCTTGGGCTGCCGTTTGGCACCGAACTGGAGGTTGCCGAGTTGCTGGAAGCGCGGAGCATGTTGCGCTGACTTGTGCTGCCAGTACCGGCCTCTTCACGGCGGTTCGACGCGAAGAGGCCAGCACAGGCTACAGATCAGTCAGCGATGAAACTCACCCGCACCTTCAACCCGCCCTTCTCGCCATCATGCAGGCTGATCTGAGCCAGGTGCGCCCTGCAGATCTCACCGACAATGGCCAACCCCAGTCCACTGCCCTGCACGCCCCTTCGATAGAAGCGCTCGAACACCCGCTCCCGCTCTGCTTCGGGAATCCCCGGCCCATCATCCTCAACCTCCAGCACTGCCGGCGCCAGCACCCGCAGGATCACATTGCCGCCCGCCGGGGTATGCGCCAGCGCGTTGTCGACCAGGTTGCTGAGCAGCTCGTTGAGCAGCGTCGGCTCGCCCTTCAACCACACCGGCGCCTCGGCCTCCAGGGCCAAGGCGACGCCCCGGTTGTAGGCCAGTGGCGCCATGGCCATGCCCAGTTCACGGGCCAGCTGGCTCAAGTCCAGGCGCTGGGCACCGCCTTCGGCAATCGCCCGGGCACCGTTCTCGACCCGCGCCAGTGACAGCAACTGATTGGCCAGATGAGTCAGGCGATCAGTGCCTTGCGCAGCCGACTCCAGGGTCTGCCGCCATTCTTCGGGCTGTTGCGAACGCAACCCCAGCTCGACCCGCGCCTTCAGTGCCGCCAGCGGTGTACGCAGTTCGTGGGCAGCCTCGGCAATGAATTGTGCCTGGCGTTCGAACTGCCCGCGCAACCGCTCGGTGAAGTGGTTCAAGGCACGCACCAGTGGGCCCAGCTCACGCTGCACCTGGACCACCGGCAACGCCCGCAGGTCATCCGGCTGGCGCTCCTCTACCGCTGTACGCAGGCGCTCCAGCGGGCGAAGTGCCGCGCTGACCGCGAACCCCACCATGACCAGCGCGCCCAGCGCCAGCATACCCAGACGCAGCAGGGTGTCGGCCATCAACCCACGGGCCATGCGCACCCGCGCCTCTTCGGTCTCGGCCACGCGGATTTCCGCCATGCCGTTCATGTTCGGCTCGCTCACCGCCTTCAGCAGGCTGACCACTCGCACATCCTGGCCAAGGTAGGTGGCGTCGTAGAAGCGCGCCAGCGCCGGATAGTCGTCAGTGCGCGGCGTGCCGGGCGGCGGTGGCGGCAAGTGCTCGTAACCGGAAATCAGCTTCTGATTGATGTCCAGAACCTGATAGTAGATACGCCCGGCGCTGTCGTAGGCGAAGGTGTCCAGCGCCACGTAGGGCACATCGGCGCTCAGGCTGCCGTCACGCTGGGACAGCCCGGCAGCGATGGTCCGCGCCGAAGCCAGCAAGGTGCGGTCATACGCGGTATCGGCTGCTTCGCGACCGTTCCAGTAGGCGCTAAGGCCGCTGGCCAGCATCAGCACCACCAGCAGCAGTGCCAGGTTGCCCAGCAGCCGCCCGCGCAAGCTGCCGTTGTCACGCATCGCGGTGCTCGAGCAGGTAACCCAGGCCACGGAAGGTGACGATGGCGACCGAGTGGCCATCGAGTTTCTTGCGCAGGCGATGGATGTAGATTTCGATGGCATCAGGGCTTGCTTCTTCATCCAGGCCGAATACCTGGGCGGCCAGCTGTTCCTTGCTCATCACCCGGCCCGGGCGGGCGATCAAAGCCTCCAGCACGCTCTGTTCGCGCGAGGTCAGGGTCAGGTTGTCCTCGCCGAGGCTGAAGCGCCGGGTGTCCAGGTCATAGACCAGTGGCCCGCAGCGCTGCTGGCGCTCGCCCCCCAGCACACTGCGCCTGAGCAGCGCCTTCACCCGTGCTTCGAGTTCGGTCAGTTCAAAAGGCTTGGCCAGGTAATCATCGGCGCCAAGGTTCAGGCCATGCACACGGTCCTTCACGTCGCTGCGCGCGGTGAGCATCAGCACCGGCAAGGTCTTGCCACGACCGCGCAGGCGCGCCAGCACCTCGAAGCCGTCCATCCGCGGCAGGCCCACGTCGAGCACGGCAACGGCATATTCCTCGCTGGCCAAGGCCAGGTCGGCAGCCACGCCATCGTGCAATACATCCACGGTCAGGCCTTGGCTCTTCAGGGCCTGGGCCACGCTTTCGGCCAGTTGCAGATGGTCTTCGACCAACAGCACACGCATCGGATTCTCCCTGCTCGGGTGGGGCGGTGGCGCGGAGTGTACCGCTGTCGGCAAGCCTGTGAAGCCCCTTGGAACAAACCTTTCACGCTGAAAGGTTAGCGAAAGGTTCATTACCTAGCATCGCACCACGGTCGCCCCACGCGCCGAAAAAAGCACCAGCAAGGTGCAACGAATAAGAACAAAAAAACGGAGTCATCCCGATGCTGTCATCGCAGCCTCAGGCGTTCGCGCCTAGCCGTTCCCTGTCCGCACGTCCTTCTGCCATCGCCAGTGCCCTTGCACTTGCCGGTGTCGCCCCGTTGAGCCAGGCCGCCTTCTTCGAAGACAGCACGGCGACCTTCGAAACCCGCAACATGTACTTCAACCGCGACTTCCGCGATGGCACCAGCGCGCAACAATCCAAGCGCGACGAGTGGGCCCAGGGCTTCATGCTCAACTTCGAGTCCGGCTACACCGATGGCACCGTAGGCTTCGGCCTGGATGCGCTGGGCATGATGGGCATCAAGCTCGACTCCAGCCCCGACCGCACCGACACCGGCCTGCTGCCGACCCACGATGATGGCAAGGCCGCCGACGAGTACTCCAAGCTTGGCCTGACCGGCAAGGTGAAAGTGTCGAAGACCGAACTGAAGATCGGTACCCTGATCCCTGAACTGCCGACCCTGCAGCCCAATGATGGTCGCATCCTGCCGCAAACCTTCGAGGGTGGCCTGCTGACCTCCCAGGAGATCAAGGGCCTGACCTTCACCGGCGGGCGCCTGGACAAGGCCAAGGACCGCAACGACACCAACTGGGAAGACCTGGCCCTCAACAACAAGAATGGCCGTTTCGGCGGCACCTTCAGTGCCGACAACCTCGACCTGGCCGGCGTGGACTACAAATTTACCGACCGCATCACCGGCAGCTACCACTTCGCCCAGCTCGACGACATCTACCGTCAGCACTTCATCGGCATGCTGGCCACCCAGCCCTGGGGCCCGGGCACCTTCGGCGCCGACGTGCGCCTGGCGATCAGCGACGATGCTGGCGCGGCGAAGGCTGGGCGGATCGACAACACCACGTTCAACACCCTGCTCAGTTACAGCCTGGGCGGGCACAAGGTCAGCGCCGCCTGGCAGCAGCTGTCGGGTGACAGCGCCTTCCCCTACATCGATGGCGCCGACCCGTATCTGGTCAACTTCGTCCAGATCAACGACTTCGCCGGCGCCGACGAACGCTCGTGGCAAGCGCGCTACGACTACAACTTCGCCGCCCTCGGCGTCCCCGGCCTGACCTTCATGACCCGCTACATCAGCGGCGACAACGTCAGCCGTGCCGCCGGTGGCGAGGGCAAGGAGTGGGAGCGCAACACCGAACTGAAGTACGTGGTACAAAGCGGCCCGTTGAAGAACGTCGCCGTGCGCCTGCGCAACGCCACCTTCCGCTCCAACTTCGCTCGCGATGCGGACGAAGTGCGGCTGCTGGTGAGCTACAGCGTAGCGCTCTGGTAACCCATGCGGTAACCCAAAACAAAAACGCTCACGGAGACATTCGATGACCTTTTCACTGCGCCGCCTCGTCCTCGCCACCGGCTGCCTGCTGTTGGCCGGCAATGCCCTCGCCGCCGAACCGAAACGCCCTGAATGCATCGCCCCGGCCTCGCCCGGCGGTGGCTTCGACCTGACCTGCAAACTGGTGCAGAGCGCCCTGGTGGAGGAGAAGATCCTCAGCAAGCCGATGCGCGTGACCTACATGCCAGGCGGTGTCGGTGCAGTCGCCTACAACGCGGTGGTCGCCCAGCGCCCGGCCGACGCTGGCACCCTGGTGGCCTGGTCGAGTGGTTCGCTGCTGAACCTGGCCCAAGGCAAGTTCGGCCGTTTCGACGAGAACGCGGTGAAGTGGCTGGCCGCGGTCGGCACCAGCTACGGCGCGATCGCAGTGAAGAGTGATTCGCCGTACAAGACCCTCGATGACCTGGTCGCTGCACTGAAGGCGGACCCGAGCAAGGTGGTGATCGGCTCCGGCGGCACCGTCGGCAGCCAGGACTGGATGCAGACCGCGCTCATCGCCAAGGCCGCTGGCATCAACCCGCGCGACCTGCGCTACGTGGCCCTGGAAGGCGGCGGCGAAATCGCCACCGCGCTGCTGGGTGGGCATATCCAGGTTGGCTCTACCGACATCTCCGACTCCATGCCGCACATCCAGAGCGGCAACATGCGCATCCTCGCGGTGTTCTCGGAACATCGCCTGGACGAGCCGGAGATGAAAGATATCCCTACTGCCAAGGAACAGGGCTACGACATCGTCTGGCCGGTGGTACGCGGCTTCTACCTGGGGCCGAAGGTGAGCGACGAAGACTACGCCTGGTGGAAAGACTCGTTCGACAAGATGCTGGCATCGGAAGACTTCGCCAAGCTGCGTGACCAGCGCGAACTGTTCCCGTTCGCCATGACCGGCGCGGAGCTTGACGGTTACGTGAAGAAGCAGGTGACTGAGTACAAGGCACTGGCCAAGGAATTCGGCCTGATCCAGTAAGCCCCCGATCTTTCACCGAACCCCGTGGGAGCGGGCATGCCCGCTCCCACGGGGTCCGCGTCGTGCCGTAAACAACGAGGATTTGCCAATGATCCTGCAACGCATCTTCGCCCTGGCCCTGCTGGCGGTGTGCGCCGCCCTGGCCGTGATGGCCTGGCCCTACCAGGCCGCGTTTTCCTACGAACCGGTGGGGCCACGCGCCTACCCGTTGCTGATGCTCGGCCTGATGAGCCTGGGCTTGCTGTACCTGGCCATCCGCCCGACGCCTATCGTGCGCAAGGACGACGAGCCGGCGCTCGACCGCGAAACCCTGATCAAGATCACCGCCTGCGTCGGCCTGCTGATCATCTTCGCCGCCACCTTTGAGGTCCTGGGCTTCATCCTCAGCGCCATCCTGGTCGGCATCCCCATGGCGCGCCTGTATGGCGGCCGCTGGTTGAACAGCACCCTCGTGGTGGTGGGCATGAGCGTGTTCCTCTACTGGCTGTTCGATCGCGTCATGGACGTACCCCTGCCCCTCGGCCTGCTGAGCGTACTGGAGAACTGACACATGGATACCTTGAGCTACCTGGGCCAGGGCTTCGGCGTCGCCCTGTCCCCTTACAACCTGGTCACCGCCCTGTCGGGCACGCTGATTGGCACCGTGGTCGGCCTGCTGCCGGGCCTGGGCCCGATCAACGGCGTGGCCCTGCTGATCCCGATCGCCTTTGCCCTGGGCCTGCCACCGGAGTCGGCGCTGATCCTGCTGGCCGCGGTGTACCTGGGTTGCGAATACGGCGGCCGGATCAGCTCGATCCTGCTGAACATCCCGGGCGAAGCCTCGACCGTGATGACCACCCTCGATGGCTACCCGATGGCGCGCCAGGGCCTGGCTGGCGTGGCCTTGTCGCTGTCGGCATGGAGTTCGTTCATCGGTGCGCTCATCGCCACCTGCGGCATGGTGCTGTTCGCCCCGCTGCTGGCGAAATGGGCGATTGCCTTCGGCCCTGCGGAATACTTCGTGCTGATGGTATTCGCCATCGTCGCCCTCGGCGGCATGGCCGGTGACAAGCCACTGAAGACCTTTATCGCCGCCCTGATCGGCCTGTTCCTGTCAGCGGTCGGCATCGATGCCAACAGCGGCGTGTACCGCTTCACGGGTGACAGCGTACACCTGGCCGACGGTATCCAGTTCGTGGTGCTGGTGCTGGGCCTGTTCTCCATCAGCGAGATCCTCTTGCTGCTGGAGAAGACCCACCATGGCCACCAGGCGGTGAAAGCCACCGGGCGCATGCTGTTCAACTTCAAGGAAGCGGCCTCGGTGTTCGTGGTCAACATCCGTTGCGGTCTGTTGGGCTTCATCATGGGTGTGCTGCCGGGTGCCGGCGCGACCCTGGCCAGCGCCGTGGCCTACATGACCGAGAAACGCATCGCCGGAGAAAAGGGCACGTTCGGCAAAGGCGACGCCCGCGGCCTGGCTGCCCCGGAAACCGCCATCGGTGCATCCTGCTGCGGCGCCCTGGTGCCAATGCTGACCCTCGGCGTTCCCGGTTCGGGCACGACGGCGGTGATGATCGGCGCGCTGACCCTGTACAACATCACCCCGGGCCCGCTGCTGTTCGAACAGCAGCCAGACATCGTCTGGGGCCTGATCGCCTCGCTGTTCATCGCCAACATCATGCTGGTGATCCTGAACATCCCGATGATCCGTATCTTCACCCGCATCCTCGCCGTGCCGAACTGGGCGCTGGTGCCGGTGATCGCGATCATCACCGCGATCGGCGTGTACGCCGTGCATGCCACCACCTTCGACCTGTTCCTGATGGTCGGCATCGGCATCATGGGCTATATCCTGCGCAAGCTGGACTTCCCGCTGTCGCCGATCCTGCTCGGCTTCATCCTCGGCGGGCTGATGGAGCAGAACCTGCGCCGGGCACTGTCGATTTCCAACGGTGAACTGGGCATCCTCTGGTCGAGCCCGATCAGCATGTCGGTGTGGGTGCTGGTCTTCTGCATGCTGACGCTGCCGCTGCTGCGCATCTGGCGCAAGCGCAGCCTGCAGCGCCAGGCCATGGCGGATGCCTGATCGCTCACTGCCGCTGTTTGTCGCAACCGGGCTGGTCGGCCTTGCTGGCGGTTTTGCCGCCAGCAAGGTCGGCTGGCCTTTGCCGTGGATGGTCGGTGCGTTGCTGGCGATCATCCTGGTGCGCTGCCTGACGCCCTGGCAGCTGTCGGAAATCCCCAATGGCCGCAAGTGCGGGCAATGCATCATCGGTATCGGGATCGGCCTGCACTTCACCCCGGCGGTGATCGAGCAGGTCGCCAGCCACTTCGCGCTGATCTTCTTCGGCGCACTGTTTACCACGCTTTCCAGCGTGATCAGCGTTTGGCTGCTGCGGCGCACCGGTGAAGACCGCGCCACGGCGTTCTTTGCCAGCATGCCCGGTGGCTCGGGGGAAATGGTCAATCTTGGCGCTCGCAATGGCGCGGTACTCAGCCAGGTCGCGGCGGCGCAGAGCCTGCGCGTGCTGGCCGTGGTGCTGTGCGTGCCGGCGCTGTTCAAGTACCTGCTGGGTGACGGTGTGCCGCTGCATCACGCTGGCAGTGTCAGTTGGGGCTGGCTGGCGCTGATCGTGCCACTGGGCGTGGCGGTGGGCTTCGCCTGGCAGCGCCTGCGCCAGCCCAACCCGTGGCTGTTCGGGCCGTTGCTGGTCGCCGCGTCGGTAAGCCTGGCAGGCAACCTGCAAATCGGCTTGCCCAACGGTGCCAGCCAGGTCGGCCAGTGGCTGATCGGCAGCGGCCTGGCCTGCCATTTCAACCGTGCGTTCTTCCGCCGCGCCCCCTCCTTCCTCGCCCGAACACTGCTGGCCACCGCGCTGTGCATGGCGATTGCCGGCAGCGCAGCGTGGGGGTTGAGCGTGCTGACCGAACTGGACCTGCGTTCGCTGACCTTGGGAATGATGCCGGGCGGCATCGCCGAGATGAGCCTGACGGCCGAAACCCTGCAGCTGTCGGTGCCGCTGGTGACGGCGCTGCAGGTGGTGCGGTTGATTCTGGTGCTGTTCCTGGCGGAGCCGTTGTTCCGCTACTGGGTCAAAAGCCAGGGCCAGGGGCTGTAAGGCAGCCCGCCCTTCTTCAGAGTGGTGGCAACGCCCAGTTGATGGGCGCCATGCCACGCTGTTCGAGGAAGCTGTTGGTACGGCTGAAGTGCCCGCAGCCAAGGAACCCGCGATAGGCCGACAGCGGCGATGGGTGCACCGACTTGAGTACCAGGTGCCGGGTGCCATCAATCAGCTTCTGCTTGCTCTGAGCGTGTGCCCCCCACAGCAGGAACACCACGTTCGGGCACTGCTCGCTGACCACCTGGATGATCCGGTCGGTAAACGACTCCCAACCCTTCTTCGCATGCGAGGCAGCATTGGCGCGCTCTACGGTCATGGTCGTGTTGAGCAGCAGCACGCCCTGCTCGGCCCAGCTCTGCAGGTAGCCATGGCTGGCAATCGGGATGTTCAGGTCACGTTGCAGCTCTTTATAGATATTGACCAGCGACGGTGGCGCCGGCACCCCCGGCTGCACCGAGAAGCACAGACCATGGGCCTGGCCCGGGCCGTGATAGGGGTCCTGGCCGAGGATCACCACCTTGACCTGATCCAGCGGCGTGGAGTTGAGCGCATTGAAGATCAGCGGCCCCGGCGGATAGATTTCCTTGCCGGCAGCGTACTCCTGGCGCAGGAACTCCCGCAGCTGTTGCATGTAGGGCTGGTCGAACTCGGCGCGCAGTGCAGCCTTCCAGCTGGGTTCGAGTTTGATGCGATCGTCTTCAGTCATGGGGCCATCCGTAAACAATGGCGCGACACTAGGTAAGCCATTTGCCCTTGTCAATCGATCCGACCGACGACCGGCATGATCGGCCATGCGGGCCATACTTGGGGGATGACTTGTGCGAGGTAGTCCATGGCCATTCATTGCGAGGTACTCACCGGCGCCGATGGCGCCCGAATCGGCATCGCCACACTCGATGCCCCCAAGGCGCTCAATGCCCTCAACCTGCCGATGATCGAAGTGCTTGGCGAACAGCTGCACAGTTGGGCCAGCGACCCTGGGGTCGTCTGCGTGCTGTTGCGTGGCAAGGGTGCCAAGGCTTTTTGCGCCGGCGGCGATGTGCGGGCGCTGGCCCAGGCCTGCCTGGCCCGCCCCGGCAGCGTTCCTGCACTGGCTGCGTCCTTCTTTGCCGCTGAATACCACCTGGATTACCGCCTGCATACCTACCCGAAACCGCTGCTGTGCTGGGGCCACGGGCATGTGCTGGGCGGCGGCATGGGGCTGTTGCAGGGCGCCAGTGTACGCATCGTCACGCCAAGCAGCCGCCTGGCCATGCCGGAAATCAGCATCGGCCTTTACCCGGATGTGGGAGCCAGCTGGTTTCTCGCCCGCCTGCCCGGCAAGCTCGGCTTGTTCCTCGGGCTGACCGGCGCACCGATCAACGCCCGAGATGCGCTCGACCTGGGCCTGGCTGATCGGTTCTTCGGCGAGGAACAGCAAGAGGCCCTGCTCGAGGAGCTGCTGCAATTGAACTGGCAGGAGCAGACCGACCTGCAGCTGAACAGCCTGCTCAAGGCCGAACAGCATCGTGCCTGGGCCGAACTGCCAGCGGCACAATGGCTGCCGAGGCGCCAGGTGATCGACGAGCTGCTCGATGTGGCCGACCCGGCTGCCGCCTGGCGCGCCTTGGAAAGCCTCAAGCATCACCCTGATCCATTGCTGGCCGAGGCCGGTCAACGGCTGCATGAAGGCTGCCCGCTGACGGCGCACCTGGTCTGGGAACAGATACGACGTGCCCGGCACCTGTCACTGGCCCAAGTGTTCCAGATGGAATACAGCATGAGCCTCAACTGCTGCCGACACCCGGAATTCAGTGAAGGCGTGCGCGCGCGCCTGCTGGACAAGGACAACCAGCCACGCTGGCACTGGCCCGATGTGGCGCAGGTGCCAGCGGCGGTGGTCGAGGCGCATTTCGCCAAGGTGTGGGAAGGTCGGCATCCATTGGCCGACCTGGGGGCATGAGGCGGTCAGCGGCGCCAGTCATGGTCCCTTCCGCGCCCACGATCGGACTGACGGTCGTCGTCTCCGCGGTGGTTCGAATGCCAGCGATCATGTTGGTAGCGCTGGCTGCCATCGCGATAGTCATGACGGTCACGATCCCGGCCATAGTCGTAGCGCTGGCGATTGCCATAGTCGTAGCGTGGATTGCCATGCCACTGGTTCATCCCCGGCGTCGGGCCCGGCCGGTAATAGGGAGCCGGTGCGGGCCGATAGTAACGGGGCGCCGGCTGGTAGTAATAGCGCGGCTGCGGCGTCACATAGTAACGGTCATAGTGGTAATACCCCGGCGCGACATAACGATCGGTCGAATAGTATTCGGAACGGGAATAGCCACCGCCCTCATAGTAGGGCGCACAGGCGGACGTCATCAGACCCAGCAGGGCGATCAACAGAATTCGATAGGACATGGCGGCCTCCTGGACCGCTGGGGGTGCTCGAACAGCGGCGCTGGCGAGCGTCGACGCAAATGCGTTCATCGACAATGAATCAGACAACGGCGCCCGGGTGCAGTGCCATTTCAGCAACAAATTGATACAGGTCGAAATAACCCTTAAAAACATGCAGTCATTTACCTGTCATCCCAATAGAATGAGCGCCCCGGCACACAACATGGGAAGATCATGCCCGCACGCTCCGCCCTGTTTTCACAGCGCTCGCTGATCCTCGCCTTGCTGTCGTTGCTGACCTGCGGCTTTCTCGCCACATCGCTGATCAGCTATTTCGCCTCGCGCAGCACAATCCGCGACGGCATCATCAATACCGAGCTGCCGCTCACTTCCGATACCGTCTATTCGGAAATCCAGAAAGACTTGATCCGCCCGGTGCTGATCGCCTCGATGATGGCGCAGGATACCTTCCTGCGCGACTGGGTACTGGCCGGTGAGCAGGACACCCAGCGCATCACTCGCTTTCTTGGCGAGGTCATGGGCAAGCAGGCCACCTTCACCTCATTTTTCGTCTCCGACCGCACCCTCACCTACTACCAGGCCAAGGGCATACTCAAGCAGGTGGTACCGGACACCTGGCGCGACGCGTGGTACTTCCGCTTGCGCGAGCTGAACGCGCCGTACGAGATCAACGTCGACCTGGACATGGCCAACCAGGACAACCTGACGGTGTTCATCAACTATCGGGTGCTGGACTACCAGCAGCGCTTCATTGGCGCCACCGGGGTGGGCCTGAGTGTCAACGCGGTGGTCAAGCTGATCGACAAGTACCAGCGCCGCTACCAGCGCTCGGTGTTTTTCACCGACGCCACGGGCAAGGTCATCCTGACCGGCTCGGACGGTGGCCTCCATGGCCTGAAGATCGGGCAGCCCTTGACCGACAATGCCGACCTGAACGAATTGCTGGCGCAGCGCGCGACCCCCACCGAAGGCAGCCACGAGTACAAGGACAGCAAAGGCCACAGCCACTTCCTCAATGTGCGGCAATTGCCTGAACTGGGCTGGTACCTGCTGGTCGACAAGCGTGAGACCGGAGCCCTGGACCCCATTCGCCACTCGCTGTACCTGAACCTGGTGATCTGCGCGATGATCACCCTGGTCGTTCTGTTGCTGCTCAATGGCATGCTCAGGCGCCACCAGGCCAGTACCGAGGCGCTGGCGACCCTCGACAGCCTGACCGGGCTGCCCAACCGGCGCAGCTTCGACCTGCTGGCCGCCCAGGCCCTGCAGGAGGCCCAGCGCGATTGCGCGCCGCTGGCCGCCTTGCTGATCGATCTCGATCACTTCAAGGTGCTCAACGATACCCATGGCCACCTGGCCGGCGACGAAGTGCTGCGCCAGTTCGCCAACGTGCTGCAGGGCAGCCTGCGGCAGTCGGATATACTCTGCCGCTGGGGCGGCGAGGAATTCATCGTGCTGCTGCGGGAGGCCGAGGGCCGGCAGGCCACCGAGGTGGCAGAGAAGATCCGCCGTGGTACCGAGCAATTGACGTTCAGTTATGAAGGCCAACCTTTGCGCCTGACCACCAGTATCGGCCTGAGCGCCTTGCAGCCGGGTGATACCCTGCACGCCCTGCTGACCCGCGCCGATCGTGCGCTTTATCGTGCCAAGCAGGCCGGCCGCAACCGCGTCTGCAGTGAAACACCCGGAACCGGACATGAATGACAACCAGCACTGCCCCGCCTGCGGTGCCCTCAACCAGTGCAGCCTGGCCGACCCACGCAGCGCCACCCAGGCCTGTTGGTGCTACGGCGTGACCATCGACCCCGCCGTACTGCAGGGCCTGCCTGCCGAACTGCGCGACAAGGCCTGCCTGTGCCCACGCTGCGCCGCCGTGGAAGACCAGCTTGTGGGATCGGGCGCGCCCGCGAACAAGCCGACACCGCTCTAACGCGAAAAACGCTAAACTGCGCCCCCATTCACGTTGCCCGCCGCCATGCGCCTCGACCGCTTCCTCGCCAACCTGCCCTGCTACAACCGTCAGCAAGTGCGCCTGCTGCTGGTGCAGCGCCGCGTGCGCCTGGATCATGAAGTGGTCAGCGACCCCAAGGCAGAGGTCCGTGCCTTCAGCCGCGTGGAAGTGGACGGGCAACTGCTGCAGGCCGGCCGCCCCGCACGTTACCTGATGCTGCACAAGCCCACGGGCTGCGTCAGCGCCACGCAAGACCCGCAGCATCGCACCGTGCTCGACCTGCTGCCTGGCGAATTGCGTGAGGACCTGCACATTGCCGGGCGCCTGGACTTCAACACCACCGGCCTGATGATCCTGACCAACGACGGCCAGTGGTCGCGGCGCCTGACCCAACCGGCCACCAAGCTGCCCAAGCACTACCTGGTGGAAACCGAAGACGAGATCGGCGCGCACTACGTTGCCAAGTTCAGCGAAGGGTTCTATTTCGCCTTCGAAGACCTGACCACCCTGCCCGCCCGACTCGACATCCTCGGCCCGCGTCAGGCACGGCTGGCCATCGTCGAAGGACGCTACCACCAGATCAAGCGCATGTTCGGCCATTTCGACAACAAAGTGGTTGGCCTGCATCGCGAAAGCATGGGTACGATCCAGCTCGATCCAGGCCTGCAACCTGGCCAGTTCAGGGCTCTGACTGCGGACGAAATCGCTTCGGTCCGGATGCCGTAATACCGCCATACGACCGCTGAGCGGCCCGAGTCACAAATTTGCGCAAACGGCACTTGCGGGATCGCTGTGCCACTGCTTGACTCCTAGCTTGTCAGTCCGCGAGTGACCAGCCAGTCACGCCTGCCGTTCATGACACTTTTTGCCGGCCACCCGAAGCCCAGATGCCTTGGGGCACGGCAAATTGCCCGCCACAACAATATCGTCGACACATGTGCCAAGGATCGACACAGGGCCCCCCGATTTATTCAGGCGAATGCCTACCTGTCATAAAGAACGTGCACCCTAGGTGACGCGATTACCCTTTTTGCGCCAGGAGTCGATGACATGAGGCCAGAAATCGCTGTACTTGATATCCAAGGTCAGTATCGGGTTTACACGGAGTTCTATCGCGCGGATGCGGCCGAAAAGACGATCATCCTGATCAACGGGTCGCTGGCCACCACCGCCTCGTTCGCCCAGACGGTGCGCAACCTGCACCCGCATTTCAATGTGGTGCTGTACGACCAGCCATATGCCGGCAAGTCCAAGCCACACAACCGCCAGGAACGGCTGATCAGCAAGGAGGACGAAGCGCAGATCCTTCTCGAACTGATCGATCGCTTCCAGTGCGATCACGTCATGTCCTTCTCCTGGGGCGGGGCCTGCACGCTGCTGGCGCTGGCGCACCAGCCGCGGCGGGTGAAGAAGGCGGTGGTCAGCTCGTTCTCGCCGATCATCAACGAGCCGATGCGCGACTACCTTGAGCGTGGTTGCCAGTACCTGGCCGCCTGTGATCGCTACCAGGTCGGCAACCTGGTCAACGACACCATCGGCAAGTACCTGCCATCACTGTTCAAGCGCTTCAATTACCGGCATGTCAGCGGCCTGGACAGCCATGAGTACGCGCAGATGCACTTCCACATCAACGAAGTGCTGCAGCGTGACTTGCAACGGGCGTTGGACGGCGCGCGCAACATCGACATCCCGGTGCTGTTCATCAACGGCGAGCGCGACGAATACACCACGGTCGAAGATGCACGGGAATTCGGCAAGCATATAGGCAACAGCCAGTTCAGCGTGATCCGCGACGCTGGCCACTTCCTCGACATGGAACACAAGGCAGCCTGTGATGACACCCGTAACGCCATGCTCGGGTTCCTCAAGCCGACCGTGCGCGAGGCCCGTCAACGCAGTCAGCCTTACATCCAGCAGGGGCAGCATGCATTGGCCATCTGAGCGCATCGGCGCCGCGTACCCGACACCCGCAGGTCACGGGGCGCCGACAAGCTTTTTTATAACTTGGGCTTCTAATTCGCGGAGGGTTCTGGTAAAAAGTCCAGCGCAGACGCGGGTATAGTTTAGTGGCAAAACGAAAGCTTCCCAAGCTTTAGTTGAGGGTTCGATTCCCTCTACCCGCTCCACACATTGCATTCCCCGCATGGCGTTCAGCAACGTCATCGCTGTCAAAAGGAGCCCAAGGCTCCTTTTTTCGTTTCTGCCCTTTCATTGATATGGCCCATGGCCGCGTTCGATACCTTCCGCTTCAATTCGCTTGCAAGCGAAACGGCTTGAGGCGCATATGCTTCATGGAACCGTGAAACATTTCGAAAGGACGACGCATGTTTCTCTCCCGCTGGCTACCCGGCCTTGCCAACCTCCTGCACTACCGTCGTGAATGGCTCCAGCCCGACCTGCAGGCCGGGCTATCGGTGGCCGCGATCCAGATCCCCATCGCCATCGCCTATGCACAGATCGTCGGCCTGCCACCGCAATACGGCCTGTATGCCTGCGTGCTGCCAATGATGGTCTATGCCCTCATCGGCAGCTCGCGGCAATTGATGGTCGGCCCGGACGCCGCCACCTGCGCCATGATCGCGGGCGCCGTGGCACCACTGGCCATGGGCGACCCGCATCGCATCGCCGAACTGTCGGTGATCGTCACCGTGCTGGTTGGGGTGATGCTGATCGTCGCCGGCCTGGCGCGCGCCGGGTTCATCGCCAGCTTCTTCTCGCGGCCGATTCTGATCGGTTACCTCAACGGCATCGGCCTGAGCCTGATTGCCGGGCAACTGTCCAAGGTCGTAGGGTTCAAGATCGAGGGTGACGGCTTCATCCTCAGCGTGGTGAATTTCTTCCAGCGCCTGAACGAGATCCATTGGATGACCCTGGCCATCGGCCTGGCCGGGCTGGCGCTGCTGGTCTGGCTGCCGCGCCGCTACCCGCGCCTGCCGGCGGCCCTGGTGACCGTGGCAGTCTTTACCTTGCTGGTCGGGCTGCTCGGCCTGGACCGTTTCGGCGTCGCCATTCTCGGGCCCGTGCCGTCTGGCATCCCCACGCTCGCCTGGCCGCACAGCAACCTCGGTGAAACCAAGAGCCTGCTGCGCGATGCCCTGGGTATCGCCACCGTGAGCTTCTGCAGCGCGATGCTCACCGCGCGCAGCTTCGCCGCACGGCACGGCTATGCGATCAATGCCAACCATGAGTTCGTCGCCCTCGGCGTGAGCAACCTGGCCGCCGGTATCTCGCAGGGTTTCGCCATCAGCGGCGCCGACTCGCGCACGGCGGTCAATGACATGGTCGGCGGCAAGAGCCAGCTGGTCGGCATCATCGCCGCACTGGTCATCGCCCTGATCCTGCTGTTCTTCACCGCACCCATGGCGTGGATCCCGCAGGCGGTACTGGGCGCCGTGCTGCTGATGGCCGGCTGGGGCCTGATCGACATCAAGTCGCTGGGCAGCATCAGGCGCCTGAGCCGCTTCGAATTCTGGCTGTGCCTGCTGACCACGGTTGGCGTGCTCGGTCTGGGCGTGCTGCCGGGCATCGTGTTTGCCGTGACCCTGGCGATCCTGCGCCTGCTCTACACCATCTACCAGCCCACCGACGCCGTGCTCGGCTGGCTACCGGGCACCGAAGGCCAGGTCGACATCCGCAAGCACAAGGACGCCCGTACCGTGCCGGGCCTGGTGGTATACCGCTTCGACGACGCGATCCTGTTTTTCAACGCCGACTATTTCAAGATGCGCCTGCTCGAAGCGGTACAAAGCCAGGCCCAGCCCCAGGCAGTGCTGTTCGATGCGGAAGCGGTGAGCAGCATCGACGTCAGCGGCATCGCCGCCCTGCGCGAAGTGCGCGACACCCTGACGGCGCAAGGCATCCACTTC
This sequence comes from Pseudomonas vlassakiae, assembly GCF_014269035.2. Lineage (GTDB taxonomy): Bacteria > Pseudomonadota > Gammaproteobacteria > Pseudomonadales > Pseudomonadaceae > Aquipseudomonas > Aquipseudomonas vlassakiae. Next base: position 68,985 of record NZ_JABWRP020000010.1, on the reverse strand, counting down.
GCCATCGCCCGCGCGCGCGGCACCTTCCTGCGCATGCTGGTGCGTTCGGGACTCGCGCGGGAAATGGAAGACAAGCTGCTGTTCGGCTCAGTGCGGGCGGGGATACGGGCGTATCGGGTTTGGCGTAACAGGAGTCGCAAGGAGCTAGTGGTTAAATAAGGAATCGGACTACAGCGGAGTCGGAAGAGGACGATCTGCCAGCCAGTGCACCATCCGCTAGCCTCGTCATCCCAAGCAGAATAAACGTTGGGACTTCTTCCTTCCCGTAGCGTCGGGCGACCAGCGACTACGCCATTGGCGCACACCCTGCTATGCTCTTCATTGAAACCCCCATTTTCACCAAGCGAGTGAAAGAACTCCTTGAGGACGACACCTACCGGCTCCTGCAGGTCAAGCTGATGAGTGCACCGGATGTAGGTGACTTGATCGAAGGTACCGGTGGCCTACGCAAGCTTCGCGTTGCTGCCAGTGGACATGGGAAGCGCGGTGGAGCCAGAGTCATCTATTACCACTTCACCTCAGGCTCACAGATTGCCATGCTCTACATCTTTCCGAAAAATGAGCAATCTGACTTGTCTGCCGAACAACGCAAGGTCCTGAAGAACATCATCGAGCACTGGAGGCGTACATGAGCAAATTTTTTGAAGAGCTGATGGAAAGCGTCCAGCAGATGGATGAAATCGTTCAAGGTAAGCGTGTGCCCTCACGAGTTGTCGAGATTGATGCACTGCAGGTCAGGAACATTCGCAAATCCACCGGTTTGTCCCAGGTGCGTTTCGCCGAGATGATCGATGTTCAAGTCGCCACACTAAGGAACTGGGAGCAAGGGCGCAGGGAGCCTACCGGGCCGGCCAAAGCGTTGCTACGTGCCATACGCAACGACCCTGACCATGTCCTGAGGGCACTTGCCCATTAATTCAGTATCCCAGATGCTTCAACAAAGCCCCTTCGTTCTCTGTGGGGCGCTGATAAGTGCGCAACAGCTCTCCCGCCCGGTTGGTGAAAATCCCGTCGACACCAGACTGCATGGCCTTGTCGAAATCGACTCTGTCATCGAGTGTGTAGACACAGTCCGCGCTCGTGATTGGCCTGGTTCATCCAAGGCTGGATCAGGTCGCCGTAGCTCTGCTCACCCAGATGAGTGCGCGTGGCTGAAGGGCCGGTGCCTATGGCGCCCTCCTGCTTTGCATCATCAAGCCAGCGCAGGAACTCCGCCTTGTCCTTGGGTTGCTGGCGCGCATGGAAAGCGGCCTTGTCCCGCTCCCCCGACTGGGCGAAATCCTGGCCGGATGCCGATGCGATGCCAGTGTTGCCTACCCAGAGCAGAAGGACCTTCGGCACCTGCGGCATCGCCTCGTGCAGCAACTTGAGGCTGTTGCGGTCGAAGGTCTGCAACACTACCCGCCCCGGCCGGTCGGTGTCGTGGATTCCGGGGCGTCGTAGGAAGCGCCGCGGTGGGCGATCACGGCCGGATACGGAATGCCTTGGGCGGTGGCCAGGGTCTTGCCGTCGGTGGCCGAGGCCAGTGAAGCCGAGAACAGCGTGCTCAGGGCCAGGGTGCGGAGCAGCGGGTTGCGCATGGAGAAGTCCTCTTTCATCCAGCAGTACAGGCACAATGCGAACACCAACCCTCGCACACCTTGCATGACATGCTAAAGTCCCCGCCGTTTCCCGCGCCACCGAACGGACCGCCCATGCCAGCTCTCGACGCCCGCCTCGCCTCTTGGCCAGACCTCAACCAGCGCCACCCGTGCACAGCTCTGCTGCTGGGCAATGGCGCCAGTCGTGCGCTGTGGAAACCGTTCGGCTACTTCTCGCTGTATGAGGAAGCCCAGCGCGCAGGGCGCAAGAAAGGCCTGGCGATCAGCGACCAGGCCCTGTTCAAGTCGCTGGGCACCGAGCTGTTCGAGCCGGTGCTGACCACCCTCAACCACACCGTGCGCGCCAACGCCGCCCTGGCCATCAACTCCACCGCGCCGCTGAACCGCTATTACTCGATCAAGGAAGGCCTGATCCACGCCATTCGCACCCTGCATCTGCCCTGGCCGCTGATGCCCGCTAGCACCTTGGCGTCGATCAACCAGGCCTTGCGCGAGTACCGCAGCGTCTACACCAGCAACTACGACCTGATCCTGCCCTGGGCCCTGCAGCACAACCCACAGGGCTTTGCCGCGCTGTTCGACGATCAGGGGTTCTTCGACGTACGCCGCACCCGCAGCCAAGGCACCCGGGTGCTGCACCTGCACGGTGGCCTGCACCTGCTCAAGCTGCCCGACGGCAGCACCCGCCAGCGCAGCGCCGACAGCGCCGAGCTGCTCGACGGTTTTGCGGTGAACATTCCGGGTGAAGTACCGTTGTTCGTCAACGAAGACCGCAGCGACGAGAAACTGCGCGCCATTCGCAACTCGGATTACCTGGCCTGGGGCTTGGGTCAACTGGCACAGGAAAGCCAGGGTTTATGCCTGTTCGGGCAGCACCTGGACAGTACTGACCAGCACCTGGTCGAAGCCATTCGCCAGGCGCGGCCAGCCCACCTGTCGATTGCCATACGGCCGTTGAGCGAGGCGTCGGTGATCAACCAGAAGCAGCACTTCGTCGAACGGTTCGGGGATATGACCGGGACGGCGCTGCACTTCTTCGATGCAAGCACGCATCCGTTGGGGTTCGAAGAACTCGCTATCGAAGTACCGGCAGCTCGGCGCTGAATATCCCAAGCTGCAATCAGATCAGCTGATCCGCCCGCAACAACGTCTCCAGGCAATGCTCCTGCACCCCATAAAACGCCTTGAGCCGTTCGATCTTCTCCAGCAGGGCCGCGTTATCCCCCGCCTGCCGGCGCTTCACCGCAAGAATCATCTTGTTCTTGTTGGTGTGTTCCAGTGAGATGAACTCGAACACCTTGGTCTCGTAACCACAGGCTTCCAGATACAACGCACGCAAGCTGTCGGTGAGCATCTCGGCCTGCTGCCCCAGGTGCAGGCCGTATTGCAGCATTGGCTGCAGCAAGCCCGGGCTGTGCAGTTGTGGGCGGATCTGTTTGTGGCAGCATGGCGAACACATGATGATCGCGGCGTTGCAGCGGATGCCCGTGTGGATGGCGTAGTCAGTGGCGATATCGCAGGCGTGCAGGGCGATCATCACTTCGATGGCCTCGGGCACCACAGTGCGCACGTCGCCGCACTGGAATTCCAGGCCCGGGTGCTCCAGGCGCTGCGCAGCGGCATTGCACAGGTCGACCATGTCCTGGCGCAATTCCACCCCGGTCACCTGCGCCTGGCGGGCCAGGGTATTGCGCAGGTAGTCATGCATGGCGAAGGTCAGGTAGCCCTTGCCCGACCCGAAATCAGCTACCCGCAGCGCCTGATCAGTCGCTAGCGGGGCGTTGGCCAGGGCATGGTCGAAGACTTCGATGAACTTGTTGATCTGTTTCCACTTGCGCGACATCGACGGGATCAGTGCACCTTGGGCATCGGTCACGCCCAGGTCACGCAGGAACGGCCGCGTCAGCTTCAGGTAGCGTTTTTTCTCGCGGTCATGGCCGCTATTGGCAACCGCTTCACGGGGGGCCTGCGCGCCGTGGCGCTGAAGCATCGGCTTGCCCTTCTTGCTGAAGGTCAGCTGCACTTCGCCGTCGGCATCGAACAGGTGGGCGTTGCGGAAGCTCGCCGGCAGCAACTCGGCGACCAGCGCCTGGGCCTGGTCCAGCGGCAGGTTGCGGGTGATGTCGCGGGTCTGGTGCCGGTAGACCAAGGACAGCTGGGCCTGGCCCTTCACCTGCAGCGGCTTGGCGATGATGCGCTGCAAGCTCTGATCGGCACCAACATGGCGCGCCAGCACCAGCTTGACCAGGGTGCTGCCGTGCAGCGTGGCACTCAGCAGGTCGAGGAACTGGGCGCGCGCATCCGGCGCAGGGGAAGCGGAAATACTGGCGGACATGGAAAACGGGTGCCTCGGATAGCAGGGGGCGCGTTGCGCGTTGCCGCGCATTCTACACCCTGCAGCCGCCGCTTCAGTCGAGAATCACCAGACGGTTGGGCAGTTCGTTGCGTGCATGGGTGCGAGGCACCTGTTGGCACAGCAGTTCGCCGCAGGCATCGATGCATTCGATAAAACCCTGCAAGGTACGCCCTTGGCGCACCTGTTCGGCCAGACGCGCAACCATCGCCGCCCGGACCTGCGCATCGAGATGGCGATCAATCCCCTGGTCGACGAGGATTTCCACATGCCGCTCGGCCTCGGCGACAAAGATCAGTACCCCCGTGGCACCCTCCGTGCGCTCCAGGTTCTGCTCTCGAAATTGCTGGCGTGCCAGGCTCGAAGCGCGCCAGCGGCGCAAGGTGGCCGGAATCAGCCACGCAGCCACACGAGGGCGACGCAGCAACAGGCAAAGGCCGATGAACAACAGCACATTGGCTACCAGCAGCCCACGCACGCCCGGCCAGCCCAGCAGCCAGTGCAGCAGGCCAGGCACGGCCAGCGCCAGCACCGCAGCCCAGAACAGCGGCAGGTAGGCATAATCATCGGCCCGTCGCGCCAAGACGGTTACCAGTTGCGCGTCGGTGCGCCGCTCGACGCGGGCAATGGCTTCGGCCACCTGGCGGCGTTCGTATTCGTTGAGGGGCGTCATGCCTTCGGTCTCTCAAGCGTTCTTATAGTTGTTTTCCCGGCATTCGGGGCTTCCTCCGCAGCCGACATATTCAGGCATAATCCGCTGCTGGATGAATTACCGGCGAATCGTACAACAATAGCCGCCTGAAAACTTCGGCCATGCACGTATCCGTTGGATACGGCAAAGCCTCGACAATGGAATTGATAATGAAACTGTCTTTGCTGGGCCTGGCCATGGGCCTTGCCAGCCAGGCGGCCCTTGCCGCCCCATCCGCCCCGCCCCTGCAGGACAAGCAGGCGTTCATCGATCATCTGATCAGCCAGATGACCGAAGCCGAAAAGATCGGCCAACTGCGCCTGATCAGCATCGGCCCGGACATGCCCCGCGACAAGATCCGCGAAGAAATCGCCGCCGGGCGCATCGGCGGTACCTTCAACTCGCGTACCGCCCCCGAGAACCGGCCGATGCAGGACGCCGCCATGCGCAGCCGCCTGAAGATCCCGATGTTCTTCGCCTACGACACCATCCATGGCGAGCGCACCATCTTCCCGATCGGCCTGGGCCTGGCCGCCAGCTGGGACATGGATGCCATCGCCAAGGTCGGCCGCACCTCGGCCATCGAAGCGTCGGCCGACGCCCTGGACATGACCTTCGCGCCAATGGTCGACATCGCCCGCGACCCGCGCTGGGGCCGTACCAGTGAAGGCTTCGGCGAAGATACCTACCTGACCTCGAAGATCGGCCAGGTAATGGTCCGCTCGTTCCAGGGCAGCAGCCCGGCCAACGCCGACAGCATCATGGCCATCGTCAAGCATTTCGCCCTGTATGGCGCGGTGGAAGGCGGGCGCGACTACAACACGGTGGATATGAGCCTGCCGAAGATGTACAACGACTACCTGCCGCCCTACCGCGCCGCGCTCGACGCTGGTGCTGGAGGGGTGATGGTAGCGCTCAACTCGATCAACGGCGTGCCAGCCACTTCCAATACCTGGCTGATGAACGACCTGCTGCGCAAGCAGTGGGGCTTCAAGGGCGTGACCATCAGCGACCACGGCGCCATCCAGGAGCTGATCCGCCACGGTGTCGCCCGCGACGGCCGCGAAGCTGCCAAGCTGGCGATCAAGGCCGGCATCGACATGAGCATGAACGACACCCTGTATGGCGAGGAACTGCCAGGGCTGCTGAAGTCCGGCGAAGTGACCCAGCAGGAGTTGAACCAGGCCGTGCGCGAGGTGCTCGGCGCCAAGTACGACATGGGCCTGTTCAAGGACCCGTACGTGCGCATCGGCAAGGCCGAAAGCGACCTGAAGGACTACTACGCCGAAGACCGTCTGCACCGCGACGTCGCCCGCGACGTGGCACGCCGCAGCCTGGTGCTGCTGGAAAACCGCAACCAGACGCTGCCGCTGAAAAAGGCCGGCACCATTGCATTGGTCGGCCCGCTGGCCGATGCGCCGATCGACATGATGGGCAGCTGGGCTGCCGACGGCAAGCCGATGCACTCGGTCACCGTGCGCGAAGGCCTGCGCCGCGCTGTCGAGGGCAAGGCCAAGCTTGTGTATGCCAAAGGCTCCAACGTCACTGGCGACAAGGCCATCCTCGACTACCTGAACTTCCTCAACTTCGATGCCCCGGAAATCGTCGATGACCCACGCCCTGCGGCCGTGCTGATCGATGAAGCGGTCAAGGCTGCCAGGCAGTCCGATGTGGTCGTGGCCGTGGTCGGTGAGTCCCGTGGCATGTCCCACGAGTCGTCGAGCCGAACCACCCTGGAAATCCCCGCCAGCCAGCGCGAGCTGATCAAGGCCCTGAAAGCCACCGGCAAGCCGCTGGTACTGGTGCTGATGAACGGCCGCCCGCTGTCGATCAGCTGGGAGCGTGAACAGGCCGACGCCATCCTCGAAACCTGGTTCTCCGGCACCGAAGGCGGCAACGCCATCGCTGACGTGCTGTTCGGCGATTACAACCCGTCGGGCAAGCTGGCAATCACCTTCCCGCGCTCGGTCGGGCAAATCCCGATGTACTACAACCACACCCGCATCGGCCGCCCATACACCCCCGGCAAGCCAGGCAACTACACCTCGCAGTATTTCGAAGAACCCAACGGCCCGCTGTACCCGTTCGGCTACGGCCTGAGCTACAGCAGCTTCGAGCTGTCGGGCCTGGCCCTGTCGAGCAAGGACCTCAAGCGTGGCGACACCCTGGAGGCCAAGGTGACGGTGAAGAACACCGGCAAGCTTGAAGGCGAGACGGTGGTGCAGCTGTACCTGCAGGACGTCTCGGCGTCGATGAGCCGCCCGGTCAAGGAGCTGAAGAACTTCCAGAAACTGATGCTCAAGCCTGGCGAATCGCGGACCTTGTCCTTCCGCATCAGTGAGGAAGACCTGAAGTTCTACAATGGCCAACTGCAGCGGGTGGCCGAGCCTGGCGAGTTCAATGTGCAGGTCGGGCTGGATTCCGAGGCCGTGCAGCAGCAGAGCTTCGAACTGCTGTAATTGAAAGCTTGCCTGTACCGGCCTCTGTGGCAGCGGGTTCATCGAGCCGTCGAACCGCCGCGAAGAGGCCGGTACTGATATCCCCATCACCCGGATCCGCCCCATGCCCTTTTCCTTTCGCGCCCTGCGTCTGGGGCTGATCACCCTGCTCATCGTACTCGGCACTGTGTTAAGCGCCGGCTGGGCCATGCACCAGGCCAAGCGCCAGGCCATGGAAGACGACGCCCGCCGCGCCAGCCAGCAACTGGTGCTGTACGCCAATGCCCTGCACACCCTGATCGATCGCTACCGCGCCCTGCCCGCCGTGCTGGCACTGGACCCGGAACTGATCGAGGCCTTGCGCGGCCCGGTCAGAGAGCAAACGCAACACGCGCTCAACCTCAAGCTCGAACGCATCAACGGCGCCGCCAACTCTTCGACCCTGGAGCTGCTCGACCGTACCGGGCTGGCCGTCGCCGCGAGCAACTGGCGCCTGCCGACCACCTACGTTGGCTCCAACTATGGCTTTCGCCCCTACTTCAAGCAGACCCGCAGCCAGGGCAGTGGCCGCTTCTATGCGGTTGGCGTGACCAGCGGTGTGCCGGGCTACTTCCTGGCCAGCGCGGTCAGCGATGAACAGGGGCGCTTCCTCGGCGCCATGGTGGTCAAGCTGGAGTTCCCTGAGCTCGAACGCGAATGGCGCCAGGGCAGTGACATCCTGCTGGTCAGTGACGCCCGCGGCATCACCTTCATCGCCAACCAGGAAGGCTGGCGCTACCGCGAACTCAAGCCACTCACAGGCGCCGACCGCGCCGAGCTGGCCGAAACCCGCCAGTACGACAAGCAGCCGCTGGTGCCGCTTCAGCATCAGGTGCTGACTCGCTTTGCCAGCAACAGTCATCTGAGCCGCGTGCAGGGCCCTGATGGCAGCGCCGAGTTCCTTTGGGAGAGCCTGCCGCTGGAAGGCGAAGACTGGACCTTGCACCTGCTGCGCAGACCCCAGGTCGAAGCTGCCGGCCGCAACGCTGCACTGGGTGCTGCAGCGGTGTGGCTGAGCCTGGTGTTCGCCGCGCTGTTCGTCAGCCAGCGTCTGCGCCTGGCGCGCCTGCGCCAGCGCAGCCGCGAAGAGCTCAAGCGCCAGGTCGAGGAACGTACGCGTGAGCTGCGCACCGCCCAGGAAGGCTTGGTGCAATCGGCCAAACTGGCTGCCCTGGGGCAGATGTCGGCGGCCATGGCTCACGAGATCAACCAGCCGCTGACGACCCAACGCATGCAACTGGAAACCCTGCGTCTGTTGCTTGACCACGGCCGTTACGACGACGCGCGCAAGGCCCTCGAGCCGCTGGAGCAGATGCTCACGCGCATGGCTGCCCTGACCAGCCATCTGAAGACCTTCGCCCGCAACAGCCCGGTCGGCCTGCGTGAACGCCTCGACCTGGCTACCGTGGTCGACCAGGCCCTGCACTTGATGGACACCCGCATACGCAGTGAGGAAGTCGAAGTGGCCCTGTACCTGGCACGCCCGGCCTGGGTCCGGGGCGATGCTATCCGCCTCGAACAGGTATTGATCAACCTGCTGCGCAACGCCCTCGATGCCATGGCCGACAAACGCTACAGGCGCCTGGAGGTCCGCATCGAACCGGATCATGGGCAGTGGCGCCTCAGCGTGCTGGACTCCGGCGGCGGCATTGCCGAAGCTGACCTGGCCAAGGTCTTCGACCCGTTCTTCACCACCAAGCCGGTAGGCGAAGGCCTGGGCCTGGGCCTGGCGATTTCCTATGGCATCATCGTCGAAGCTGGCGGCCAGTTACACGCCGAGAACCTGCCGGGCGGCGCCCGGTTGAGCATGACCCTGCCCCGTGACCTGGAGCCTGTATGTTGAATTCAGTGATCGTCGTCGATGATGAAGCCAGTATCCGCACGGCGGTCGAGCAGTGGCTAAGCCTATCGGGCTTCAGCGTGCAGCTGTTCGCCCGTGCCGAAGACTGCCTGGCCCAGCTGCCCGCGCATTTTGCCGGGGTGATCATCAGCGACGTGCGCATGCCGGGCATGGGTGGCCTGCAGCTGCTCGAACGCCTGCAGGGGGATGATCCGGACCTGCCGGTGATCCTGCTGACCGGCCATGGAGATGTGCCGATGGCGGTCGAGGCGATGCGCAACGGCGCCTATGACTTCCTGGAAAAGCCGTTTACACCGCAACATTTGCTTGGCAGCCTGCGCCGCGCACTGGAGAAACGCCAGCTGGTCCTGGAGAACCGACGGCTGCACGAGCAGGCCGACCTCAAGTCACGCCTGGAAACGACCCTGCTGGGCATGTCCCAGGGCTTGCAGCAGTTGCGCCGACAGGTGCTGGACCTGGCCGGCCTGCCGGTCAATGTGCTGATCCGCGGCGAGACCGGTAGCGGCAAGGAGCGCGTAGCGCGTTGCCTGCACGACTTCGGCCCGCGTGCCGAAAAACCGTTTGTCGCGCTCAACTGCGCGGCCATCCCTGAAGCGCTGTTCGAAGCCGAACTGTTCGGCCACGAAAGCGGCGCCTTCACCGGCGCCCAGGGCAAACGCATCGGCAAGCTGGAATACGCCAACGGCGGGACGGTATTCCTCGACGAGATCGAGAGCATGCCGCTGGCCCAGCAGGTCAAGCTGTTGCGGGTGATCCAGGAGCAGAAGCTGGAGCGGCTGGGGGCTAACCAGAGCATCAGCGTCGACTTGCGGATCATTGCCGCTACCAAGCCCGATTTGCTTGAAGAAGCCCGTGCCGGGCGTTTCCGCGAGGATCTGGCCTATCGCCTGAACGTGGCGGAACTGCGCCTGGCGCCGCTGCGTGAACGGCGTGAGGACATCCCGCTGCTGTTCGAGCATTTCGCCCGCGCAGCAGCCGGAAAGCTGGGGCGCTCGGCGCCCCCCCTGAGCGGTGCGCAACTGGCGCAGCTGCTGTCGCATGACTGGCCGGGCAATGTGCGTGAGCTGGCCAATGCCGCAGAGCGACATGCCCTGGGGTTAGGCTCGCCGAACATCGAGGTGACACCTGCAGGCCAATCGCTGGGCGATCAGATGGAAGCGTTCGAAGCACAGTGCCTGCGAGCAGCATTGCGTCAGCACGGGGGCGAGATCAAGGCAGTGATGGAAGCGCTGCAACTGCCTCGGCGCACGCTGAACGAGAAGATGCAGCGGCACGGGTTGGTGCGCGAGGACTTTCTTCAATAAGCGGTTTATTGCCTATCAGCCACATCAGATAAGCGGAAACCCGCTTATCCAACCCTGGATGGACAAGGGGGCCGTTCCGCAGCCATTAGCTATGATCCAGCGCCAGCGGGCCCTACGCCCCCATTTGGATCGCTACGCACCCATTTGGCACACCTTCTGCAATTGCCCAGGCAAGCTGCGCTTCGGCGCGCTCCACAAAAACAACGAGAAGGTATCCCTGATGGATAACGCCACCTCCCTGCCAGCCGGGGCGGCCGTCACGCCCGCCGCTGAAAAAACCACCGCCAGCCGCCTGAAGTCGATCTTCAGTGGTTCCATCGGCAATATGGTCGAATGGTACGACTGGTACGTCTACGCCGCGTTCTCGCTGTACTTCGCCAAGGCCTTCTTCCCCGCCGGCGACTCCACCGCCCAGTTGCTCAACACCGCTGCGATCTTCGCCGTGGGCTTCCTGATGCGCCCGATCGGTGGCTGGCTGATGGGCCTGTACGCCGACCGCAAGGGGCGCAAGGCTGCACTGATGGCCTCGGTGCTGCTGATGTGTGCCGGCTCCCTGGTGATCGCCCTGACCCCCGGCTATGAAACCATCGGCGTCGCCGCGCCGATCCTGCTGGTCATCGCACGCCTGATGCAGGGCCTGTCGGTGGGCGGCGAATACGGGACCTCGGCCACCTACCTCAGCGAGATGGCCAGCAAGGAGCGCCGTGGCTTCTTCTCCAGCTTCCAGTACGTGACGCTGATTTCCGGCCAGCTCATCGCCTTGGCGGTACTGATCATCCTGCAACAGACCCTGACCACCGAGCAGCTGTATGCCTGGGGCTGGCGCGTACCCTTCGTGATCGGTGCCCTGTGCGCAGTGGTTGCCCTGTACCTGCGCCGCGGCATGGAAGAAACCGCTTCTTTCACCAAGAAGGAAAAGGCCAAGGAAAGCCTGATGCGCACCCTCATGCGCCACCCCAAGGAGCTGCTGACCGTGGTCGGCCTGACCATGGGCGGCACGCTGGCCTTCTACACCTACACCACCTACATGCAGAAGTACCTGGTCAACACCGTGGGCATGAGCATCAGCGATTCGACCACCATCTCGGCGGCCACGCTGTTCCTGTTCATGTGCCTGCAGCCGGTGATCGGTGGCCTGTCCGACAAGATCGGCCGTCGCCCGATCCTGATCGCTTTCGGCGTGCTCGGCACCCTGTTCACCGTGCCGATCCTCAGCACCTTGCACACCATCCAGACCTGGTGGGGCGCGTTCTTCCTGATCATGGCAGCGCTGATCATCGTCAGCGGCTACACCTCGATCAACGCAGTGGTGAAGGCCGAGCTGTTCCCTACCGAAATCCGCGCCCTCGGTGTTGGCCTGCCGTACGCCCTGACCGTGTCGATCTTTGGCGGCACCGCCGAGTACGTGGCGCTGTGGTTCAAGAGCGCCGGTATGGAAAGCGGTTTCTACTGGTACGTCACGGCGTGCATCGCTTGCTCGCTGCTGGTGTATGCGACCATGAAGGACACCAAGCAGCATTCGCGGATTACTGCTGACTGAATGTGATTCCGTAACGAAAAAGGGCGCCCTCTAGAGGGCGCCCTTTTGGTTTGTCATGAAGACACCCGTGATCAGGACATTTCCAGCACCTGACGCGGTTCACGCTTCTGGTACCAGGTCGCCATCAGCACCAGCACCAGCAGCACACCGCCCAACACTGCGGAAGAACCGATGGTGCCGAAATCCAGCCCGCCCTTCTCATGCGGCTTGGTCAGGACGTCGCCGAGGGTTGCGCCGAATGGGCGGGTCAGCACGAAAGCCACCCAGAACAGCACCACACCCGGGATGCGTGTCCAGTAACGGGCCAGTACCACCAGGGCGATGGCGCTGCCGACCAGCAGTGCGCCACCGGCAAAGCCCAGACCCGAGTCGTCCGCCAGGTAGTCACCCAGCGCGGTCCCCAGGGTGTTGGAGAACAGGATGGCGATCCAGTAATAGATTTCACCGGTGCGGTTCTTGATGCGGGTGACGTCAAGTGAATTGCCGCTCAGGCGCCAGACCAGGAAAGTCAGCAGCAGGATGCCGATCAGGATTGCCGAACCCGCGGCATAACCCAGGCCCAGGGTGCGGTCCATGAAATCGGACATGGTGGTGCCGGCCGTGCTGGTGGAGAGGATCACCAACCAGTACAGCATCGGGTGATAGCGGCGCGAAAACAGCTGGCCGAACAAGGTCACCAGGAACACGCTGATCAGCACCATCGAGCTGACGGCATAACCAACGTTGAGGGTCATCGACAGCAGATCACCGGCAGTTTCGCCAAGGGTGGTGGCGCAGATCTTCATGACCCAGAAGGCCAGGGTGATTTGCGGAAGTTTGTTCATTGTTCACCGCTCCGGAATGAGGTGCGGCGATGGTGCTGAGCAGAGCCTGAAAAATCGGTTGGCGATATATGAAAAAAGCGTCATACGCTGTTACAAATTAAGATTTTTCGTTCTTAACCGCCGATTAATCCCACTCCATCAATCTGCAATGGCTGGCGAAGCATTGCGCTCGCCTTGGGTTTGAAGCACCTCACGCAGAGGCATCGGCACCCGCTGATTTGCATAGCGTGCGGCCACATATATCTGATAATTCGATTTTTAATCGCAATTTTTTGCGCTTTTTAATCAAATTAATCGGCGTAGCATTAAACCCATGGAAACAAACAACCTCTCGCACCCAAAGGAGCAACGACCATGAAAAGCAAACTGATCCTCACCCTGGCCCTCTCGGTATTCGCTGCTGGCGCCTTCGCCGAAGATGGCTTCGACCGCACCAACGCCCACACCTTTGCCGCCGCCCAGACTCAATCGGCCAGCTACGCAGAAGACGGCTTCGACCACACTGGCGCACAACGCTTCGCCGAAGATGGTTTCGATCACACCGGTGCTCAGCGCTTCGCCGAAGACGGCTTCGATCACACCAACGCCCAGCGCTTCGCCGAAGACGGCTTCGATCACACCAACGCCCAGCGCTTCGCCGAAGACGGCTTCGACCGCACCAACGCCCACCGCATCAGCTGACCCTGTTGTGCGCTACCAGCCCGGCCTCGGCCGGGCTTGATCATTTCCAGACGGCCAAAGGCTTGGCACACTAGGCGCCTCGTTCCAAGGATGCTGGCAGATGTACTACTACGAACCCGCCAAAGGCCACGGCCTGCCCCACGACCCATTCAATGCCATCGTCGGCCCGCGCCCGATCGGCTGGATCTCCTCACAGAGCCGTGACGGCCAGCTGAACCTCGCGCCGTACAGCTTCTTCAATGCCTTCAACTACATTCCACCGATCATCGGGTTCTGCAGCGTCGGGCGCAAAGACAGCCTGAACAACATCGAGCAGACCGGTGAGTTCGTCTGGAACCTGGCTACCCGCCCGCTGGCCGAACAGATGAACCAGAGCTGCGCGGCCGTTGCCGCCGATATCAACGAGTTCGAACTGAGCGGCCTGACTGCAGTGGCATCGAACATCGTCAAGGTGCCGCGCGTGGGCGAAACGCCAGTGGCCTTCGAATGCAAGGTGAGCCAGATCGTCCAGCTCAAGCGCGCCGATCAGGCACTGGTGCCGAGCTGGTTGATCCTGGGTGAAGTGGTGGCGGTGCACATTGCCGAACACCTGCTGAAGAACGGTATCTACGACACCGCTGCCGCCGAACCGATCCTGCGTGGCGGTGGCCCGGCGGATTACTTCGAGTTGGGCAACCTGTTCAAGATGGCTCGCCCACAGGCCTGATCACCAGATCAGTTCGCCTTCCTCGCCCACGCCCTGCAGGCGTGCGAGCTCGGCGCAGGCGGCTTCGTCAGCCGCCACGGCGCTTTTGAACACTTGCTCGTCGAGTACTTTGTGAAAGCGCGGTGCGCCGCCCATGCCCAGGGCCTTGACCGCGATGGCGGCGTTGTAGCCACCGCCTTCCACCGGGACCATCGCCGAAACCGCTTCGAAATGCGGGAATTCTCTACGTGCCATGTTGCCTTCCGCCTGTTGATCGAGGGGCGGCATTCTAACCGTGTTTCAATCGAAGGTATGCAAGTCGAGGCTGCTGACGACCTGCGCCTGGACCAGTTCGCCGAACACATTGAGGGTGGGCGAGGCAAAGTAGCCACTCATCGCCTGCTGATCCTGCCAGCTACCGCTGAGCAGCCACAGGTCGGCATCCGCCTGGGAGCGCTGCACGCTGAAGCTCAGGCAACCCGGGGTACGTAATGACGGCTCCAGCAGGTCGCGCAGGCGGGCGCCGAGTTCTGCGGAGCGACCGCTGCTGGCACGGATGAAAGCCAGATGGGTGACCGGTTGTCGTAGGGTCATTGCACGATCTCCTTGAAGCAAGCGGGCGGAAATACCAGGCTGCCAAGATTAGGGGCTGGCGCACGCGACGCGTTAGGCCATTACTGCACCGCGATTGCCTGATCCTGCAGCGCGGCAGGATCAGGCAATCGACGTGCAGCTTTCGACTAGCGCCTGTCATTGCCCAAACCTATGCTGCGTCGGTCAGCAGAGGAAAGCCATCATGACCACAGCCCCGTCCATCGACCCGACACTGGAAGTACAACGCCAGGAACTGGCCGACCTGATCCGCAGGCACGCCGGTGAACCCTTCGGCCCCGCCTCGGCCATCGACGACCTGTATCTGGTGCGCTACACCGAAAACGTCCGATCGGTGCCGACCCTGGCACAACCGGCGTTGTGCATCCTGGCGCAAGGCAGCAAGAGCCTGTTCCTCGGCGACGAGCAATACGCCTACGACCCGTTGCATTACATGGTGGTGTCGGTGACCCTGCCGCTGAGCGGCGTGAGGCTGGACGCCAGCCCGGAGCACCCCAGCCTTGGCTTGCGCATGGACCTCGACCCGGCCGAAATCAGCCAGCTGATCGCAGAGAGCGGGCCGATGCTGGTGCCCAACCTGCCCTCCGGTCGCGGCCTGTATGTGGAACGCACCGATCCGCAGTTGCTCGATGCGCTGCTGCGGCTGGTCCGCTTGCTGGATTCCCCGCGCGACATCGGCATGCTGGCGCCGCTGATTCGTCGCGAGATTCTTTACCGCCTGCTACGCGGGCCGCAGGGTTATCGCCTGTACGAAATCGCCTTGGCCAACAGCCAGACCCACCGGGTGAGCCAGGCCATCACCTGGCTCAACCAGAACTTTCAGCAGCCGCTGCGCATCGAGGACCTGGCCCGCGAGGTCAACCTCAGCACCTCGACCCTGCATCACCGCTTCAAGGCCGTGACCTCAATGAGCCCGCTGCAATACCAGAAGCAACTGCGCCTGCAGGAAGCGCGGCGGCTGATGCTCAACGATGGCCTGGAAGCGGCGGTGGCGGCCTACCGGGTGGGCTACGAAAGCCCTTCACAGTTCAGCCGGGAATACAGCCGGCTGTATGGCGCACCGCCGATTCGTGACGTCGCCCGGTTGCGGGCCAGCGCCGGCTGATCTAGCCCGCTACTGCCGCCTGCCACTGGTTCTGGTCGACCTGGATCAAGGTCGGCCCCTTGCGCGCCACCGCCTTGCCCAGCGCAGCCTGCAGCTGCACGACATCGGCCACGTGCGCGGCCTCGGCCCCCAGCGCCCGTGCCACGCCGATGAAGTCTGGGGTATGAATATCCACCCCGACCGGCTCGATCGCCCGATTGACCATGTACTTCTTGATTTCCTCGTAACCCTGGTTGTTCCACAGCAGCACGATCAGCGGCACCTGCGCCTCCACCGCGCTGGCAAGCTCTGGCAAGGTGAACTGCAGCCCGCCATCACCAATCAGGCAGACCGTCGGCGCACGCTCGGCCGCTTGCTCGGCGCTGCCCAGCCAGGCGCCCATCGCCGCTGGCAGGGCATAACCCAAGGTGCCGTAGCCGGTCGAAGCATTGAACCAGCGGCGCGGCTGATCCATGTCCAGGGTCAGGTTGCCGGTGTACACCGGCTGCGTCGAATCACCGACCAGGATGGCGTTGGGCAGGCTTTGCAGAATGCTGCTCAGCAGGCGCGTCTGGCTCAGCGTCGGCTGGTCCCAACCCGTTGCCAACGTGTCACGCAGGCGCTGCGCACGGCCAATGCCCCAGCCCTCGGCGTGCACCGGCGCGGGTAGCTGGCGCAACGCCTCGAGCAGGGACTGGGCAGCCAGTTCGGCATCCGCGACCAGCGCCAGCTCCGGCAGATAGTTGCGCACTGTCTGGTCCGGGTCGATGTCGATGCGCAGCAAGCTGCCGGGAATCTTGAAACCGCCCTTGAAGGTGACGTCATAGTCGGTCTCGGCCAGCTCGGTACCAATCGCCAGCACCACATCAGCTTCTTCCACCAGCTCACGGGTAGCCACCAGCGATTGGGTCGAACCAATCTGCAACGGGTGGCTGGCCGGCAGCAGGCCCTTGGCATTGATGGTCAGCGCCACCGGTGCCTGCAAGTGCTCCGCCAGCAGCGCCAGTGGCGCTCCGGCAGCCAGTGCACCGCCACCCGCCAGGATCAACGGGCGGCGGGCCATGGCCAGGCGCTCGGCCATGGCGGCTACGGCCTGGGGCGCGGCACCTGCGCGGGCACTGCGCACAGGACGGCCAGGCAGCAGATGGTCGGCGGGCTCGACCAGCACGTCCAGCGGGATCTCGATATGCACCGGCCGTGGGCGGGCGCCATCGAACACGGCAAAGGCCCTCGCCAGCACCTGGGGCAGGTCATCGGCGCTCATCAGCGTCTGCGAGAACGCCGCCACGCCCGCCACCAGCGCGGCCTGGTTCGGCAGTTCATGCAACTTGCCACGGCCCCCGCCCAGTTGATCGCGCGACTGTACGCTGGAGATCACCAGCATCGGGATCGAGTCGGCATAGGCCTGGCCCATCGCGGTGGTGATGTTGGTCATGCCCGGGCCGGTGATGATGAAGCACACGCCTGGCTTGCCGCGGGTACGCGCATAGCCATCAGCCATGAACCCGGCGCCCTGCTCATGACGCGGGGTGATGTGGCGGATCGACGAGCCCGCCAGGCCGCGGTAGAGCTCCACGGTATGCACGCCGGGAATGCCGAAGACATGGTCCACACCATAGCCTTCAAGGAGTTTGACCAGTACTTCGCCGCAGGTTGCCATCGGGTTTCACCTAAAATCTTGTTGGGGAGAATCGTGTTGCAATCTAGGCCCATTGGACCCAAGGCAGTGCTACCGCCACAAGGCAAAAAAACACATACTAGCCATGTCCTGTAATCATGGCTCAGCGCAATGAAACGGCTACCGCCCCTGCCCGCCCTCTACACCTTTCTGGTCACCGCCCAGCATTGCAACTTCACCCGCGCCGCGCAGCAGCTACACATCACCCAGGGCGCCGTGAGCCGGCAGATCGCTGGGCTTGAGGAACACCTGGGCTACGCGTTGTTCCAGCGTCAGGCGCGAGGCCTGAGCCTGACCCGCGAGGGCCAGGACTGGCTGCCACGGGTGCAGCAGATCTTCAGCCTTGTCGAACAGGGCGTGCGTGAAGTGGGTGGGCGCAGCGCTACCTTGCAGCTCAAGGCACCGACCTGCGTGATGCGCTGGCTGTTGCCACGGCTGATGGAGTGGCAAGCGCTGCGGCCGGACGTGCCGGTCGAGCTGACCACCACGGTGCAGCACGGTGTGGACTTGCGCCGTGAGGGGTTCGATGCCGCTGTAGTCTATGGCGATGCGCCAAACCACGGGCTGCGGGTGCGCAAGCTGTTCGATGAACAACTGACCCCGGTGTGCGCGCCTTCGCTGTTGAAGGGGCCCGTTGCGCTGCAACGGATCCAGGACCTCGCCCGCCACATGCTGTTGCATCCATCACGGGACGAGCATGACTGGCGGCTGTGGCTACAGGCAGCAGGCGTGGACCTGCAGGCGCAGGGGCCGAAACAGCATTTCGAGACGCTGGACATGGCGATGGCCATGGCTTCGCAGGGAACCGGGGTGGCGATTGGTGACTGGGCGCTGATTGCGGATGACTTGCGCGGGGGGCGGCTGTGCACGCCGTTTGCGCTGAAAGTACAGACCGGCAAGGGGTATTACCTGGTGAGTCAGGCCAAGGGCTTGCCGCCAGGCTTGTTGGAGTTGCTGGATTGGCTGGAAAACCGAGCCCGCCTTTGATGGCCTCTTCGCGGGCACGCCCGCTCCCAACGCAAAGTCTTCAAGACATGTGCCGAACCTGTGGGAGCGGGCGCGCCCGCGAAACAGACAACTCAGTAGCCGACGGTGAAACGCTGGCGTGAGTGCGCAGGCTTTTCCAGCTCATCGAGCATGGCAATGGCGAAGTCGGCAAAGGTGATCGTGCTTTTGCCATCCGCACCGATCAGCAGATGGTCCTTGCCCAGCTTGTAGTGCCCGCTGCGCTCGCCTTCGACGAATTCCGCCGATGGCGACAGGAAAGTCCAGTCAAGCGTCGTCTCCTGGCGCAGCACGTCGAGAAAGCGCACGCCGGCACTGGCTTCAGCCTTGTAGGCTTCGGGGAAGTCCGGGCTGTCGATTACACGGTGCCCGGAAGGCAACAGCAGGCTGCCCGCCCCTCCCACGACCAGCAGGCGCTTGACCCCGGCACGTTTGACCGGTTCGATGATGGCGTGAGGTTCGAGGGTGGAAAAGTGTGCTGCACTGAGCACCGCATCGGCCCCCGCAACCGCCTGCTGCAAGGCCGCGCTGTCCTTGGCATCCAGCGCCTGGATGGTGACACCCTCACGCCCCTGCAACTTCGACGGGTCGCGGGCGATAGCCACCACGCCATGGCCACGGCGCAGGGCTTCTTCAAGCAATTGGCTGCCGGCACGGCCGGTGGCTCCGATGATTGCGATTTTGCTCATGGATCGATTCTCCAGCAGTTGAACAACGAGTGCACACAGCTTAGTTGCCCGATCCATGACAAAAAATGCGATGCTCAGACATAGTTTGTTTCTGAAATCGGGCAAATCATGGACCGTCTCAACGCCATGCGCGTTTTCGTCACCGTTGTCGACCTGGGCAGCCAGTCGGCAGCGGCAGAGCACCTGCAGCTGTCGCGGCCTGTGGTGTCGCGCTACCTGGCCGAACTGGAGGACTGGGTTGGCGCACGGCTGATGCAGCGCACCACGCGCAAGCTCAGCCTGACCGCCGCCGGCCAGGAAACCCTGCCCCGCTGCCGACAGTTGCTGGAACTGGCGGGCGACCTGCAGGCCGCTGTGCAACAACCGGAAGATGCGCCAAAGGGTGCCCTGCGCATCAGCGTCAGTACGTCGTTTGGCCAGGCACAGCTGGTGAATGCGGTTGCCGATTATGTTCAGCGCTACCCAGCCGTGAAGGTTGAACTGCAAATGCTCGACCGCACGGTCAACCTGGTGGACGAGCGGATCGACCTGGCGATCCGCACCAGCAACGATCTGGACCCGAACCTGATTGCCCGGCGCCTGACCGTGTGCCGCTCGGTGGTCTGCGCATCGCCCGCCTACCTGCGCGAGCATGGCACGCCGCAACGGGTCGAAGAACTGAGCCAGCACAACTGCCTGACCCATGCCTATTTCGGCCACAGCCTGTGGCATTTCGAGGTGGGCGGCCAGCAGATCGCGGTGCCGGTGCACGGCAACATCAGCGCCAACGAGGTCATGACCCTGCAGAACGCGACCCTGGCAGGCGCCGGTATTGCCATGCTGCCTACCTACCAGGCGGCCACCGCCCTGCGCAGTGGCGCGCTGCAACGCCTGCTGCCCGAAGCACGGCCACGGGAGCTGAACCTGAACGCGGTATACACCTCGCGCAAGCATATGCCGGCAACCTTGCGCAGCATGCTGGATTTTCTGGTGCATCGGTTCAAGGACGAACCGGAGTGGGACCGCGACCTGTACTGACCTTCTCGCAGGTTCAGCTGCCGCCCGTCACTTGAGCGGCGCCACGCCGATCATTCCTCGACGCTCATGTACTCCTTGGCCCAGCGAATATAGTCCTCAGGCTGGGTGTAGGTGTGCGAAAGCTCAGTGGCGCTCAGGTTCTCGGACTTGTTCTGCTGGCCGCGCTGCAGGCGCAGGCAGTCATAGGTGGCCTTGATCGCGGCAAAGTAGGCGGCATGGCCATCGACCACGATACGCACGCCCAGGCGAGCGAGGCGCTCGTCGTCGCGCAGGGCAGGGTTGGCGTAGGTCACCAGCATCAGCGGCACGGTCAGGTGTTCGGCAATCTGCTCCAGCTGCTCGAAGTCCTTCACACCGACCATGCAGATACCGTCGGCACCCGCCTTCTGGTAGCTCTGGGTGCGGACGATGATTTCCTCGGTGGAGAGCACCCCGGCGTTGGTCCGGGCGATGACCGACAGCGACGAGTCGACACGCGCTTCCAGGGCCGCACGGATCTTGCCCACCCCCTCCTCGACCGAGATCAGGTCAGTGGACTTGCGCCCGAACTGGGCAGGCAACAAGGTGTCTTCGATGGTCAGCGCAGCTACACCGGCGCGCTCCAGTTCGATGACCGTGCGCATGACGTTGAGTGCATTGCCGTAACCGTGGTCGGCGTCGGCAAGCACCGGCAGTTGTGCCACGCGGCCAATGCGGGTGGCCTGCTCGACGAACTCGCTCAGGGTGATCAAGGCGAAGTCCGGTGCGGCCAGCACCTGCAATGAAGCCACCGAACCGCCGAGGATGCCGACTTCGAAGCCCAGGTCGGCAGCGATGCGCGCCGACATCGGGTCGAATACGGAGGCGGTGTGGTAGCAGGCCCCTGAAGCGAGCAGCTCGCGGAAGGCAAAACGCAGATCTTGATGGGAAGCCTTGGGCATGATCACTCCGCTTATATATGTAGAAATTGAACGGTTGCTACCGACCCCTGAATCGGGTCTACCTGACCTGTTCCAACCGTCGCCATCTGGGCGGTCATGCTCGACATGCAGGCAGAGGAATAAAAGGTGTGGGAGACAGTGGCCTGACAACCTGCGACAAATTGCTGCACCAAGCTGGTGCAGGCCGCGGCTTTCAGCCCCTGTGGCATACCAACGATATCACGCAGCCATGCTGCTCTGGATGAATGCGCCAATGCCGATCTTGCATAGGCGATGCAGATAGTACATAGGAAGCTACCTAACTCGGGTTACAATCGCCCTATCGCGTCACCCTTCCAGACAAGGTACTCCCGTGACAGCCGCCCTGCCCCCGACCGTCCTGCGCAACGTGCTGACCGCCCTGATGCTGGCGATCTTCCTTGGTGCCCTTGACCAGACCATCGTCGCCGTGTCGCTGCCGGCCATCTCGGCCCGGTTCAACGACGTCGGCCTGCTTGCCTGGGTGATTTCCGGCTACATGGTGGCGATGACCGTAGCCGTGCCGATCTACGGCAAGCTGGGTGACCTGTATGGCCGGCGGCGGATGATCCTTACAGGCATCAGCCTGTTCACCCTGGCCTCGATCGCCTGCGCACTGGCTCAGGACATGCAGCAGCTGGTCGTGGCGCGCGTGCTGCAAGGCATTGGTGCCGGCGGCATGGTGTCGGTGAGCCAGGCGATCATCGGGGATTTCGTGCCACCGCGTGAGAGGGGCCGTTATCAGGGCTACTTCAGCAGCATGTACGCCGTGGCCAGCGTGGCCGGGCCTGTGCTGGGCGGCTGGCTGACCGAATACCTGTCCTGGCGCTGGGTTTTCTGGATCAACCTGCCGCTGGGCCTGATCGCGCTGTGGGCGATTCGTCGCGCCCTGGCCGGCATGCCAGTGCAGCACCGCCAGGCCCGGGTGGATTACCTCGGCGCCGTGCTGCTGATTCTCGGCCTGGGCAGTTTGTTGCTGGGCATTACCCTGGTCGGCCAAGGGCAGCCCTGGACCGCCCCTCCCGTGTTGGCATTGTTCGCCTGCGCGGTGCTCGGCCTGGCCTTGTTCGTCGGCCACGAGCGTCGCTACGATGAACCGCTGCTGCCCATGGACCTGTTCGGCAACCGGGTGGCCGTGCTGTGCTGGGGGGTGATCTTCTTCGCCAGTTTCCAATCGATCTCGCTGACCATGCTGATGCCGCTGCGCTACCAGGGCATCACTGGCGCCGGTGCCGACAGCGCAGCATTGCACCTGCTGCCTCTGGCCATGGGCTTGCCCCTGGGCGCCTTCACCGGTGGCCGCATGACCAGCCGCACCGGGCGCTTCAAACCACAGATTCTGGCCGGTGCCGTGCTGATGCCCATGGCAATCTTCGCCATGGCCATCACGCCCCCTCAGTCTGCCTTGCTCAGTGCCGTGTTCATGCTGCTGACCGGTATCGCCTGCGGCTTGCAGTTCCCAACCTCGCTGGTGGGCACGCAAAGCGCGGTGCAAAGCAAGGATATCGGCGTGGCCACCAGCACCACCAACCTGTTCCGCTCGCTCGGCGGGGCCATGGGCGTGGCCTGCATGTCCAGCCTGTTGCTGGCGCTGCTGCAGCAAGGTGGTTTTGAATTGCTGGGCAACCCGCTGCTGGGGAGCCTCAAGGCCGGTGAGGCGGACCCGCTGACGCAGTTGAAGCTGCTGGAGACGTTCCGTCACCTGCTGCTGGGCAGTGCGGGGATCGCGCTGCTGGGGCTGCTGGCCGCCCTGGCGCTGCCGGACCGGCAATTGCGCGGCCGTTGAGGGCGGCGTAGCGGCTGAAAAGGTATTAATACCCACTTAATACGCAGGGGAAACACTTCCTCACAATCCTTAACAAAGTGTCATTTGCGCAACGCAGGGCTCAAGCGCAGCATATCCAGCCCGGCATCGACCCATTTTTCCGCGTCGGGCAGCAGTTCGAAACTGTCCGGCAGCAGCAACCAGCGCCCGATCAGGCCATCGACATAGGCGAACAAGGCCACGGCTGCTCGCTCTATATCCAGCTCCGTGGGTAGCTGGCCACGGCGCACGGCATTGGCCAATGCCAGCTTGATGCCCACATGGCAATCCAGTACTGCGCCTTGGCGCTGCTGGCGAATTTCACACATGTCATCGGTGAACTCGCACTTGTGATGCAGGATTTCATTGATACGCCGGGTACGGGCGTCCAGTACCAGCTCGTTGAGTACCTGCAGCAACAGCTTGCGCATGCAGCCGAGCGGGTCCAGTTCGTCTTCACTTTCGCTGGCCCGCGCCAGATGGTCATGGGTTTCATGCAGGCTGTCGAGCAGCGCCTGCACCAACTCCGCCTTGTTGTTGAAATGCCAGTAGATCGCCCCTCGGGTCACGCCCGCCAGTTCGGCGATGTCGGCCAATGTGGTGCGCGCGACGCCGCGCTTGTAGAAGGCCCTTTCCGCTGCCTCGATAATCTGGGCGCGGGTCTCCTGGGCTTCTTCTTTGGTTCGACGGACCATGGCAGTGCAACCTCATCTGGGCCCGCTGCGCTGTGCAGGCGGGGAAAACCGCCGGGGTCACCTCTGCAGGGTGACTCTCGGATGGGCTAATCAAGGGCTGCGGTAGTAGCCAAGTACTACCCAGCGGTATTTACAAACAACCGTGAATGTAAGTATATTCGTTAGTAAGCTATTTATCCACCGGATAGTTTTTTTCTGACAAGACTCTTCCATTACTCTTGAGCGTCTCCCTGCTCTTGCGACCCGAGGATCCTATGCAATTCAAGCCAGCCGTTACCGCTCTGGTTTCCGCCGTCGCCCTGGCAACCCTGCTAAGTGGCTGTAAGAAAGAAGAAGCCCCGCCCGCAGCGCAGGCTCCTCAGGTCGGCGTCGTGACCATCCAGCCACAACCCTTCACCCTGACCTCGGAACTGCCGGGGCGCACCAGCGCCTACCGCGTCGCCGAAGTGCGCCCGCAGGTCAATGGCATCATCCTCAAGCGCCTGTTCAAGGAAGGCAGCGAGGTCAAGGAAGGCCAACAGCTGTACCAGATCGACCCGGCCGTGTACGAAGCCAACCTGGCCAACGCCCAGGCCAACCTGCAGTCCACCAAGTCGCTGGCCGAGCGCTACAAGCAGCTGGTCAACGAGCAGGCGGTGTCGAAACAGGAATACGACGACGCCAATGCCAAACGATTGCAAGCCGAAGCTTCGCTGAAAAGCGCGCAGATCGACCTGCGCTATACCAAGGTCCTCGCACCGATCAGCGGTCGCATCGGCCGTTCCGCGTTCACCGAAGGCGCCCTGGTAAGCAATGGCCAGGCCAACGCCATGGCCACCATCCAGCAGCTCGACCCGATCTACGTCGACGTCACTCAGTCCACTGCCGAGCTGCTCAAGCTGCGCCGTGACCTGGAACGCGGCCAGTTGCAGAAGGCCGGCGACAACGCCGCCTCGGTGCAGCTGGTGCTGGAAGACGGCAGCCTGTTCAAGCAGGAAGGTCGCCTGGAATTCTCCGAAGTCTCGGTCGACGAGACCACCGGCTCGGTGACCCTGCGCGCGCTGTTCCCCAACCCCGACCACACCCTGCTGCCTGGCATGTTCGTGCACGCGCGGCTCAAGGCCGGGGTCAATGCCAACGCCATCCTGGCCCCGCAACAGGGCGTGACCCGCGACCTCAAGGGCGCGCCGACCGCGCTGGTGGTCAACCAGGAGAACAAGGTCGAACTGCGCCAGCTCAAGGCCAGCCGTACCCTGGGCAGCGACTGGCTGATCGAGGAAGGCTTGAACCCGGGCGACCGCCTGATCACCGAAGGCCTGCAGTACGTGCGCCCAGGTGTCGAGGTCAAGGTCAGCGACGCCACCAACGTCAAGCAGTCCGGCAAACCTGATCAGGCCAGCGCGGCCAAAGCAGACGCCAAAGCGGAGTAAACCATGTCGAAGTTCTTTATCGATCGCCCGATCTTCGCCTGGGTGATCGCCTTGGTGATCATGCTGGTCGGCGCCTTGTCGATCCTGAAGCTGCCGATCAACCAGTACCCAAGCATCGCGCCACCGGCCATCGCCATCGCCGTGACCTACCCGGGCGCCTCGGCGCAGACCGTGCAGGACACCGTGGTGCAGGTCATCGAGCAGCAGCTCAACGGTATCGACAACCTGCGTTACGTGTCGTCGGAAAGTAACTCCGACGGCAGCATGACCATTACCGCCACCTTCGAGCAGGGCACCAACCCTGACACCGCCCAGGTCCAGGTGCAGAACAAGCTGAACCTGGCCACCCCGTTGCTGCCGCAGGAAGTGCAGCAGCAAGGTATCCGCGTCACCAAGGCAGTGAAGAACTTCCTGCTGGTGATCGGCCTGGTGTCCGAAGATGGCAGCATGACCAAGGACGACTTGGCCAACTACATCGTTTCCAACATGCAGGACCCGATTTCGCGGACTGCCGGCGTGGGTGACTTCCAGGTGTTCGGTGCGCAGTACGCCATGCGTATCTGGCTCGACCCAGCCAAGCTGAACAAATTCCAGCTGACTCCGGTCGACGTCAAGACCGCGGTGGCTGCGCAGAACGTGCAGGTGTCCTCCGGCCAGCTCGGCGGGCTCCCGGCCATGCCTGGCACCCAGCTGAACGCCACCATCATCGGCAAGACCCGTCTGCAGACCGCCGAGCAGTTCGAAAAGATTCTGCTCAAGGTCAACAGCGACGGTTCGCAGGTGCGTCTGGGTGATGTTGCCCAGGTCGGCCTGGGCGGTGAAAACTATGCGGTCAGTGCCCAGTTCAACGGCAAGCCGGCTTCCGGCCTTGCAGTCAAACTGGCCACCGGCGCCAACGCCCTGGACACCGCCAAGGCCCTGCGCAAGACCATTGCCGACCTGGAACCGTTCTTCCCGCCTGGGGTGAAAGCAGTGTTCCCGTATGACACCACCCCGGTGGTCACCGAATCGATCAGCGGCGTGATTCACACCCTGATCGAAGCGGTGGTCCTGGTGTTCCTGGTGATGTACCTGTTCCTGCAGAACTTCCGCGCCACCATCATCACCACCATGACCGTACCGGTGGTGCTGCTGGGCACCTTCGGCATCCTTGCCGCTGCGGGCTTCAGCATCAACACCCTGACCATGTTCGCCATGGTCCTGGCCATTGGCTTGCTGGTGGACGATGCCATCGTCGTGGTGGAAAACGTCGAGCGGGTGATGTCCGAGGAAGGCCTGCCACCCAAGGAGGCAACCAAGCGCTCCATGGAGCAGATCCAGGGCGCCCTGGTGGGTATCGCCCTGGTGTTGTCGGCGGTACTGCTGCCCATGGCGTTCTTCGGCGGCTCCACCGGTGTGATCTACCGGCAGTTCTCCATCACCATCGTATCGGCCATGGGCCTGTCGGTGCTGGTGGCGCTGATCTTCACCCCGGCCTTGTGCGCAACCATGCTCAAGCCGCTGAAGAAAGGCGAGCACCACACCGCCAAAGGTGGCTTCTTCGGCTGGTTCAACCGCAACTTCGACCGCAGCGTCAACGGTTATGAGCGCAGTGTCGGCGCGATCCTGCGCAACAAGGTGCCGTTCCTGCTGGCCTATGCGCTGATCGTGGTCGGCATGATCTGGCTGTTCGCCCGCATCCCTACCGCGTTCCTGCCTGAAGAAGACCAGGGCGTACTGTTCGCCCAGGTGCAGACGCCGGCTGGCTCCAGTGCCGAACGCACCCAGGTGGTGGTCGACCAGATGCGTGAGTACCTGCTCAAGGACGAAGCCGACACCGTATCCTCGGTCTTCACCGTGAACGGCTTCAACTTCGCCGGTCGCGGCCAGAGTTCGGGCATGGCGTTCATCATGCTCAAGCCGTGGGATGAACGTTCCAAGGAGAACAGCGTGTTCGCCCTGGCCCAGCGTGCCCAGCAGCACTTCTTTACCTTCCGTGACGCGATGGTGTTCGCCTTTGCCCCGCCTGCGGTGCTGGAGCTGGGTAACGCCACCGGCTTCGACGTGTTCCTGCAGGACCGCGGCGGCGTCGGCCATGCCAAGCTGATGGAAGCGCGCAACCAGTTCCTGGCCAAGGCCGCACAGAGCAAGATCCTCAGCGCCGTGCGCCCGAACGGCCTGAACGACGAACCGCAATACCAGCTGACCATCGATGACGAACGTGCCAGCGCCCTCGGCGTGACCATCTCCGACATCAACAACACCCTGTCGATTGCCCTGGGTGCCAGCTACGTCAACGACTTCATCGACCGTGGCCGGGTCAAGAAGGTGTACATCCAGGGTCAACCCAACTCGCGGATGAGCCCGGAAGACCTGCAGAAATGGTACGTGCGCAACGGCGCCGGCGAGATGGTACCGTTCTCGTCCTTCGCCAAGGGCGAATGGACCTACGGTTCGCCGAAGCTGTCGCGTTACAACGGCGTCGAGGCCATGGAAATTCTGGGTGCCCCGGCCCCAGGCTACAGTACCGGCGACGCCATGGCCGAGGTCGAGCGCATTGCCAGTGAACTGCCAAGCGGCGTCGGTTTCTCCTGGACCGGCACGTCCTACGAGGAAAAACTCTCCGGTTCGCAGATGCCGGCGCTGTTCGCCCTCTCGGTACTGTTCGTGTTCCTCTGCCTGGCAGCGCTGTATGAAAGCTGGTCGATCCCGATCGCCGTGGTGCTGGTCGTACCGCTGGGTATCATCGGTGCACTGATCGCCACCAGCCTGCGCGGGTTGTCCAACGATGTGTACTTCCTGGTCGGCCTGTTGACCACCATCGGCCTGGCGGCGAAGAACGCGATCCTGATCGTCGAATTCGCCAAGGAACTGCATGAGCAGGGCCGCAGCCTGTACGACTCGGCCATCGAAGCGTGCCGCATGCGTCTGCGCCCGATCATCATGACCTCGCTGGCGTTCATTCTCGGCGTGGTACCGTTGACCATCGCCAGCGGCGCCGGCGCCGGCAGCCAGCACGCCATCGGCACGGGTGTGATCGGCGGCATGATCAGTGCGACCGTGTTGGCAATCTTCTGGGTACCGCTATTCTTCGTCGCAGTGTCGTCGCTGTTCGGCAGCAAAGAGCCGGAAAAGGACGCCACCCCTGAAACTCCACGTTATGAGGCTGGGCAATGACCAAGTCTTTGTTGTCCCTGGCGGTAACCGCTTTCATTCTCGGCGGCTGCTCGCTGATTCCTGACTACCAGACCCCGGAATCGCCGGTGGCTGCGCAGTGGCCGCAAGGCCCTGCGTACTCGCCGACCCAGTCGGCCGAAGTCGCCGCCGCCGAACAGGGCTGGCGCCAGTTCTTCCACGACCCGGCACTGCAGCAGCTGATCCAGACCTCGCTGGTGAACAACCGTGACCTGCGTGTGGCGGCGTTGAACATCGACGCCTACCGCGCCCAGTACCGCATCCAGCGGGCCGACCTGTTCCCGGCGGTTTCGGCCACCGGCAGCGGTAGCCGCCAGCGCGTGCCGGCGAACATGTCGCAAACCGGTGAATCCGGCATCACCAGCCAGTACTCGGCCACCCTGGGTGTCAGTGCCTATGAGCTGGACCTGTTCGGCCGCGTCCGCAGCCTGACCGAGCAGGCCCTGGAAACCTACCTGTCCAGCGAGCAGGCGCGCCGCTCCACGCAGATCGCCCTGGTGGCCAGCGTGGCCAACGCCTACTACACCTGGCAGGCCGACCAGGCCCTGTTCAAGCTGACCGAAGAGACGCTGAAGACCTACGAGGAAAGCTACAACCTCACCCGTCGCAGCAACGAAGTCGGTGTGGCTTCGGCGCTCGACGTCAGCCAGTCGCGCACCGCCGTGGAAGGCGCACGGGTCAAGTACTCGCAGTACCAGCGCCTGGTGGCGCAGGACGTCAACAGCCTGACCGTGCTGCTGGGTACCGGCATTCCAGCCGACCTGGCCAAGCCGCTGGATCTCGATGCCGACCAGCTGGCCGAAGTGCCGGCCGGCCTGCCGTCCGAGATCCTGCAACGTCGCCCGGACATCCAGGAAGCCGAGCACCTGCTCAAAGCGGCCAATGCCAATATCGGTGCGGCCCGTGCTGCGTTCTTCCCGAGCATCAGCCTGACCGCCAACGCCGGCAGCCTGAGCCCCGACATGGGCCACCTGTTCGCCGGCGGCCAGGGCACCTGGCTGTTCCAGCCGCAGATCAACCTGCCGATCTTCAACGCCGGCAGCCTGAAGGCCAGCCTGGACTACTCGAAGATCCAGAAGGACATCAACGTCGCCAAGTACGAAAAAACCATCCAGACGGCCTTCCAGGAAGTCTCCGATGGCCTGGCGGCGCGCAAGACCTTCGAAGAGCAGCTGCAGGCGCAACGCGACCTGGTGCAGGCGAACCAGGACTACTACCGCCTGGCCGAACGCCGCTACCGCATCGGTATCGACAGCAACCTGACCTTCCTCGATGCCCAGCGCAACCTGTACTCGTCCCAGCAGTCGCTGATCACCGACCGCCTCTCGCAGCTGACCAGCGAGGTCAATCTGTACAAGGCGCTTGGCGGTGGCTGGTACGAGCAGAGTGGCCAGGCCAACCAGCAGGCTTCGGTGGACACACCAAAGGGCTGATCGACCCGCAACAGCCTCAAGCCCAGCCTCGTGCTGGGCTTTTTATTGGCCACCATTAACCAACTGGAACATAGCGTTC
The DNA here is from genome assembly GCF_014269035.2 of Pseudomonas vlassakiae. Taxonomy (GTDB): domain Bacteria; phylum Pseudomonadota; class Gammaproteobacteria; order Pseudomonadales; family Pseudomonadaceae; genus Aquipseudomonas; species Aquipseudomonas vlassakiae. The sequence goes on along the minus strand of NZ_JABWRP020000010.1, from coordinate 39,351 downwards.
GATTATCGCCCAATACCGTTTGCGGCGAATTGCCTCACCCTCCCCCAGCCCCGCACCATCCCCCACGCAACGCTTCGCACGTTCATCAAAGACCCGCACCTGCAGGCCGCATCCTGCCGAGTAGCGGGTCGCCCATAAAAACAAGAGATTTACGACAGATGAGCACTTCGCAACCCGCACGCCAGCTGCTGCCCGGCCTGTTGGCCATTTCTTGCGCCTTGCCCGTATACGCCGCCGACAATGGCGGGTTCCTGGAGGACGCCAAGGCCAGCCTCAACCTGCGCAACTTCTACATCAACCGCAACTTCGTCGACCCGGCTCATCCGCAAGGCAAGGCTGAAGAATGGACCCAGAGCTTCATCCTCGATGCCCGCTCCGGTTTCACCCAGGGCACCGTCGGCTTCGGCATTGACGTGCTCGGCCTGTACTCGGTCAAGCTGGACGGCGGCAAAGGAACCACCAACACCCAGCTGCTGCCCGTGCATGACGACGGCCGCCCCGCCGACGACTTCGGCCGCCTGGGCGTGGCCTTGAAAGCCAAAGTCTCGGAGACCGAACTGAAAGTCGGCGAATGGATGCCGGTACTGCCGATCCTGCGCTCGGACGACGGTCGCTCGTTGCCGCAGACGTTCCGTGGTGGCCAGCTCACCTCGAAAGAGATCGAAGGCTTGACCCTGTATGCCGGCCAGTTCCGCGGCAACAGCCCGCGCAACGACGCCAGCATGGAAGACATGTCGCTCAATGGCCGCGCGGCCTTCACCTCCGACCGTTTCAACTTTGGCGGCGGTGAATACACCTTCAACGACAAGCGCACCATGATCGGCCTGTGGGACGCCCAGCTCAAGGACATCTACCGCCAGCAGTACCTCAACGTGGTGCACAGCCAGCCATTGGGCGAGTGGACGCTGGGGGCCAACCTGGGCTATTTCTGGGGCAAGGAAGATGGCGCCGAACGCGCAGGCCAGCTGGACAACAAGACCGCCTCGGCGATGCTGTCGGCACGCTACAAGGGCAACACCTTCTACGTCGGCCTGCAGAAAGTCAGCGGAGACAATGCCTGGCTACGGGTCAACGGCACCAGTGGCGGCACCTTGGCCAACGACAGCTACAACTCAAGCTTCGACAATGCCAAGGAGCGCTCCTGGCAGGTACGCCACGACTTCAATTTCGTCAGCGTCGGTATCCCCGGCCTGACCCTGATGAATCGCTACATCAAGGGCGACAATGTCACCGCCGGTGGCGTGACCGACGGCAAGGAATGGGCACGGGAAAGCGAGCTGGCCTATGTGATCCAGTCCGGCACCTTCAAGGATTTGTCGGTGAAATGGCGTAATTCCACCATGCGCCGGGATTTCAGTACCAACGCGTTCGATGAGAACCGCTTGATCGTGAGCTACCCGCTGAACCTTCTCTGAGCCTGCTGGCCTTTTCGCGGATAAATCCGCTCCTACAGGTACCGCACAGCTTCCGAAAACGGTGCGGTACCTGTAGGAGCGGATTCATCCGCGAAAGGCCAGCAGCCCTCACAAATAACCAGTAGGCATAAACAAATCAAAAAACCTTCTTTGACGACATAAGAAACAATCGCTTAAATCGAACCCTGTTCCACCGCAGAGCCTCGACATGGACCTTCGCCAACTGCGCTACTTCATCGCCCTCACCGAATACCGCAGTTTCGTCCGCGCCGCCGAAGCCATGGGCATCACCCAACCCGCTTTCAGCCGGGCCATCCAGAGCCTCGAACAAAATTTCGGCTGCCCTCTGGTCGACCGCGCCAGCAAAGCCCTGCACCCTACTCCCGAGGGCCTGGTGGTGCTGCAGCACGCCCGCCGCCTGGTGCAAGGCGCCAATCAGCTGAGCAATGAAGTGCTGCAGATGACCAAGCTCGACGCAGGTGAACTGCATTTCGGCAGTGGCCCGGCCCTGGCCGTACGCCTGGTCCCGCAAGCACTGCAGCATTTCATCGCCAGCCACCCCGGCATCCGCACGGCGCTGATGGTGGACAATGCCGAGCGCCTGGGCCAGGCCCTGCGCCGCGAACAGATCGAGTTCTTCGTCGACGACATCCGCCCCTTCGAAGCCGACCCCAACTTCCATACCGAACCGCTCACCCCGCGCCCCGGGCTGTTCTTCTGCCGCCCCGGCCACCCGCTGCTGGCCAAGGACAGCCTGTCGACCAACGACCTGTTCGCCTACCCCTTGGCCAGCGCCCTGCTCGCCCCCGGCGTGCGCAAGCGCCTGGCCAACCTCAGTGGGCGCAGCGACTTCATCCCGCACCTGCAGACCGAGCACCTGGCGGTATTGCGCAGCGTGGTGCTGGCCAGCGATGCCGTGGGCACGGCCAGTGAAGAGGCCGTGGCCGAGGACCTCGCCAGCGGGCGCCTGGTGCGCCTGCACTGGCGCAACCTGCCACCGGCACTGGAAGTGCTGAGCGTGAGGTGTGGCGTGGTCAGCCGCAGCGGCTACCGATTGTCACCGGCGGCACGGGCCATGATCGAGACCTTGGTGGGGCTGGATGCCCCCCCTGCGCGCTGCTGCCATTCGCTAAGCTGATGATGGTGGCGGTCACGCCTGTTCTCGGCTATATCGAGGCATCGGCCATCCAGGGAGGCACAACAATGAAAAACCTCGTCGAACACCTGAGCCAGTACGCCAACTATCACCGTGATCCGCGCAACATCGCGACCCACTTCGTCGGCATTCCGCTGATCGTGGTGGCTGTCACGGTCCTGCTGTCGCGCCCCGGCTGGGACGTTGCCGGTATCTGGCTGTCACCTGCCCTGCTCGCCGCAGCCGCTGCCGTGCGCTTCTACCTGCGCCTGGACCTGCGCTTCGGCCTGGTCATGGGCCTGCTGCTGGGCCTGTGCCTGTGGCTCGGCCAGGCACTGGCCACGCAAACCACCGGCCTGTGGCTCGGCGCCGGGCTGGGTGCGTTCGTGGTGGGCTGGATCATCCAGTTCGTCGGGCATCATTACGAAGGCCGCAAACCGGCATTCGTCGACGATATCAGCGGGCTGATCATCGGCCCGCTGTTCGTGGTGGCTGAAGCGGCATTCATGCTGGGCCTGTGCCCGGCTCTGAAACAGGCCGTGGAAGCCAATGCCGGGCCGGTGGCCGTGCGCGGGGTTTAACCCCGCGACTCTACGCCCAGCTCATCCCACACCGACTCGGCCAGGTGGAAGGTGGCATTGGCTGCCGGGATGCCGCAGTAGATCGCGCTTTGCATCAGCACTTCTTTGATCTCGTCGCGGGTCACGCCGTTGTTGGCTGCCGCGCGCAAGTGCAGCTTGAGCTCGTCGTTGCGGTTCATGCCGATCAGCATGGCGATGGTGATCAGGCTACGGGTGTGCCGCGGCAGGCCCGGGCGGGTCCAGATGTCACCCCAGGCATGCCGGGTGATCATTTCCTGGAATTCGCCGTTGAAGTCGTTGAGCTTCTCCAGGCTGCGGTCCACATGGGCATCGCCCAGCACCGCACGGCGAACCTGCATGCCAGCGTCGTAACGTTGTTTCTCATCCATGGCCAAATCCTCAGCGAGCCAGCAGGAAGTCGAGCACGCGGCGGCTGAATGCCTCACCGATCTCGACGTTGGACAGGTGCGCGGCCGGGAACTCGGCGTAGGTGGCACCGATGATGCCGGCTTGCAGGAAGCGGCCGTGCTCCGGCGTGGTGACGACGTCTTCGGTACCGGCGACGATCAGCGTCGCCACCTGGATGCGACCCAGTTGCTCGCGGAAGTCGGCGTCACGCACAGCCGCGCAGTTGGCGGCATAACCTTCTGGGCTGGTTTGCGCCAGCATCTGGCAGATGCGCTGGGCTTCTTGCGGCTGGTGTTCGGCAAATGCGGGGGTGAACCAGCGGGCGATGGAAGCATCGCGCAGGCCGACCATCGCTTGCTGGCCACCCTTGAGCACGGTGTCGATGCGGGTGTTCCACACCTCGTCGTTGGCGATCTTGGCTGCGGTGTTGCACAGGGTCAGGCTGTGCAGGCGCGCGCCTGCATGGATACCCAGCCACTGGCCGATCAGGCCGCCCATGGACAGGCCGACGAAGTGCGCGTGCTGGATGTCCAGCGCGTCGAGCAGCGCCAGTACATCCCGGCCCAGTTGCTCGATGCTGTACGGGCCCTCGGTGACCTGCGAAGCGCCGTGGCCACGGGTGTCGTAGCGCAGCACGCGGAAGTGTTCGCTCCACAGCGGGATCTGGCTGTCCCACATGCCAAGGTCGGTGCCCAGCGAGTTGGACAGGACCAGCACCGGAGCATCGGCCGGGCCGTCGAGTTGGTAGTTCAGTACGCCATCGGCCAGTTGCAAGTGCGCCACAGCGGTCTCCTTCAGGCAATCAAACGTTGATGTTCGGCCACGGCGCGCGCCACCCAGACGCGCGCCTGGCCGAGGTAATGGGCAGGGTCGAGCAAGCGGTCGAGTTCGTCCGCGCTCAGTTCGGCGCTGACCTGCGGCTCGTCACCCAGTACGGCGCGCAGATGACGCTGTTCGGCCACGGCCCGCTGGCAGCATTGCTCCAGCAAGTGATGGGCGCGGTCACGGCCCAGGCGCTGGGCAAGCACGATGCTGACCGCTTCGGCCAGCACCAGGCCCTGGGTCAGGTCGAGGTTGCGGCGCATGCGCTCGGCATCCACTTGCATGCCTTCGGCGATCACCTGGGCCTGGCGCAGGGCACCAGAGACCAGGCAGCAGATATCCGGCAAGGTTTCCCATTCGGCATGCCAAAGGCCGAGGCTGCGCTCATGCTCCTGGGGCATGGCGGCGAACAGCGTCGACAGCAGGCCCGGCACGCGGGTAGCGGCGCCGATCAGCACCGCCGCACCCACCGGGTTGCGCTTGTGCGGCATGGTCGAGGAGCCACCTTTGCCCGGTGCGGAAGGCTCGAACACCTCCCCGGCTTCAGTCTGCATCAACAGGCTGACATCACGGCCGAACTTGCCCAGGCTGCCGGCAACCAGGCCCAGTACCGAAGCGAACTCCACCAGCCGATCCCGCTGGGTGTGCCAAGGTTGCTCGGGCAAGCTCAGCTTGAGTTGTTCGGCCAGCGCTTCAGCCACCGGCATGGCCTTGCTACCCAGGGCCGCCAGGCTGCCCGAAGCACCGCCGAACTGCAGCACCAGCAGACGCGGGCGCAGTTCCTGCAGGCGCTGGCGATGGCGAGTCAAGGCCCCGAGCACACCCGCCAGCTTCATGCCCAGCGTCACAGGCGTGGCATGTTGCAGCCAGGTGCGCCCCACCAGTGGCGTGTCGGCATGCAGCAAGGCCTGGCGAGCCAGGGTCTCGGCCAGCTTGCCGAGATCGGCTTCGATCAGCTCCAGTGCAGCGCGCAACTGCAAGACCAGCCCGGTATCCATCGCATCCTGGCTGGTGGCGCCCAGGTGCACGTAGCGTTCGGCTTCGGGCACACCACTGGCGATCACCTTGCCTAGCGCCTTGACCAGCGGGATCGCCGAGTTGCCGGCAGTGGCGATGGCATCGGCCAGGGCCTGCACGTCATAGCGCTCGGCCTGGCAAGCTGCCTCGATGGCCGCCACGGCGCTGTGCGGTACCAACCCGGCGGCGGCCTCGGCACGCGCAAGCGCGGCTTCGAAATCGAGCATGCCCTGCAGCCGGCCACGGTCGGAGAACACATCGCGCATGGCCGGCGCGGTGAAGTAGGCGTCGAACAATTGGTTGCTCATGCAACGTCCTTAATCATCGTGGTGCAGGTACTCCGCCTGCTTGGGCAGGCGCAAGCTGAACAGGAAAGCGATTGCCATCATGGCCGTCACGTACCAGTAGAACGTGTTTTCCATGCCCATGGTCTTCAGGCCCAGGGCCACGTACTCGGCCGAGCCACCAAATGCCGCGTTGGCCACTGCATAAGCCAGGCCCACGCCCAGCGCACGGACCTGCGGCGGGAACATCTCGGCTTTCACCAGGCCACTGATCGAGGTGTAGAAACTGACGATGCACAGCGCCAGGGTGATCAGCACGAAGGCCATGAACGGACTGCTCACGGTCTTCAGCGCCATCAGCAGCGGTACGGTGAAGAGCGTGCCCAGCGCCCCGAACAGCAGCATCGAGTTACGCCGGCCGATGCGGTCGGAGAGCATGCCGAAGAACGGCTGCATCACCATGTACAGGAACAGCGCGCCGGTCATCACGAAACTGGCGGTCTTCGCCGGCATCCCGGCCGTGTTGACCAGGTATTTCTGCATGTAGGTGGTGAAGGTGTAGAAGATCAGCGAACCGCCGGCCGTATAACCCAGTACGGTGATGAACGCTGCGGTGTGGTGACGGAACAGCCCTTTGATGGTGCCGGCGTCCTTGTCCTGGCGGGTTTCGGCGCTGCTGGTCTCGTGCAGCGAGCGGCGCAGCATCAGCGAAATCAGCGCGGCGATGGCGCCAACCACGAACGGAATGCGCCAGCCCCAGGCGCGCAACTCTTCATCGCTGAGCAGTTGTTGCATGATCACGACCACCAGTACCGCCAACAACTGGCCACCGATCAAGGTCACATACTGGAACGACGCGAAGAAGCCGCGCTGGCCGCGCAGGGCCACTTCACTCATGTAGGTCGCGGTGGTGCCGTACTCGCCTCCCACCGACAGGCCTTGGATCAGCCGGGCGAGCAGCAGCAGCGCCGGTGCCCAGGCACCGATGCTCGAATAGGTCGGCAGGCAGGCGATCATCAGCGAGCCGAAGCACATCATCAGCACCGAGATCATCAGGGAATTCTTGCGGCCATGGCGGTCGGCCAGGCGGCCGAACAGCCAACCACCGATCGGGCGCATGAGGAAACCGGCAGCGAAGACACCGGCCGTGTTGAGCAACTGGACGGTGGGGTCGTCGGAGGGGAAGAACGATGCGGCGAAGTAGATCGCGCTGAAGGCATAGACGTAGAAGTCGAACCATTCAACCAGGTTGCCCGATGAGGCCCCGACGATAGCGAAAATGCGCTTGCTGCGCTCTTCACCGGTGTAATAGGTTGAGGTCATGGTGTGTTTACTCCTGAGGGGTCACAGGTAAGTCTAGACATACCCGGTAACACACTCGTTCAGCTTGCGGGCTGGCAATTGGCCTTGTGTCGAAAGTGCCGGCCTCTTCGCGGGTAAACCCGCTCCCGCAGAGGGAGGCGTGGTTCCCCTGTGGGAGCGGGTTTACCCGCGAAGAGGCCGGCACTGATCACACGCGCTCGATGGCCAACGCCAGGCCTTGGCCAACGCCCACACACATGGTCGCCAGGCCCTTGCGGCCGCCGCTCTTCTCCAGCTGGTGAAGTGCCGTCAGCACCAGGCGCGCACCGCTCATGCCCAGCGGGTGGCCGAGGGCGATGGCGCCGCCGTTGGGGTTCACCTGCGGTGCATCGTCGGCCACGCCCAGCTCACGCAATACCGCCAGGCCTTGGCTGGCAAACGCTTCGTTGAGCTCGATCACATCGAAATCACTGACCGCCACACCCAGGCGCTCGGTCAGCTTGCGCACCGCCGGCACCGGGCCGATGCCCATGACACGCGGCGCAACGCCGGCGCTGGCCATGCCCAGTACCCGGGCCCGTGGGGTCAGGCCGTGTTTCTTCACCGCCTCGGCCGACGCCAGGATCATTGCCGCAGCGCCATCGTTGACGCCCGAGGCATTGCCGGCGGTCACCGTCTTGTCCGGGCCGTTGACCGGCTTGAGCTTGGTCAGCGCTTCCAGCGTGGTTTCCGGGCGCAGGTGCTCGTCACGCTCGACGATGGTTTCACCCTTCTTGTGGGCGATACGCACCGGCACGATCTCTTCGGCGAAGAACCCGGCGGCCTGGGCCGCAGCCGCCTTCTGCTGGCTGCGCAGGGCGAAGGCGTCCTGGTCAGCGCGGGACACTTTGTAGTCGTCAGCCACGTTGTCGGCGGTTTCCGGCATGGCGTCGACGCCATACTGGCTTTTCATCAGCGGGTTGATGAAACGCCAGCCGATGGTGGTGTCTTCCAGCTTCATGTTGCGCGAGTAACCGCTTTCGGCCTTGCCCATGACGAACGGCGCACGCGACATCGACTCGACGCCGCCGGCAATCACCAACTCCATCTCGCCGCTGGCAATGGCACGGAAGGCAGTGCCGATGGCATCCATGCCCGAAGCGCACAGGCGGTTCAGGGTCACGCCCGGCACGCTCTCTGGCAGGCCGGCCAGCAACAGGGCCATGCGCGCGACGTTGCGGTTGTCTTCACCGGCCTGGTTGGCGCAGCCGAAGAACACTTCGTCGAGCTCGCCCCACTGTACCGACGGGTTGCGTTCGATCAGCGCCTTCAGCGGCACGGCCGCCAAGTCGTCGGCACGCACGCCGGCCAGGGCGCCGCCGAAGCGGCCAATCGGGGTGCGGATGGCGTCACAGATAAATACTTCACGCATCAGGCTTCTCCTGCCAGGGGTGCTACGTTGAGCCCAGATTAAGGAGACAAAGGGGTCGCTTACAATTCGATAATCGACTATATGTGCGATTATCGAACTAAATGTTGCTCTGCTATCCATCACCGCTTACGGGGCCGCAGTGCAGCCTCGCCGGATCAGGTCGCGTCGGCGTGGCTCACCAGCCCTTTGACGATCACCCCCACCGTCGCCAGCGCCGCCGGCACCAGCAAGGCGGTCAGGACCTGCTCGAAGTTCCAGCCCAGGCCCAACAGCGTTGCACCACTCCAGGCCCCAAGGATGGCGCCGAAGCGGCCGATACCCAGCATCCACGATACGCCTGTGGCGCGGCCTTGGGTCGGGTAGAAGCGTGCGGCAAGCGACGGCATGGCCGACTGCGCGCCGTTGACGCACATGCCAGCCACCAGCACCAGGGTCGCGAGCACGGTGATATTGCCCAGGCTCTGGCCCACGGCGTAGGCAAACACCCCGGCCAACAGGTAGAAGATGCCAATGACCTTGTGCGGGTTGAAGCGGTCCATGGCCCAGCCTACCGCTACAGCGCTGAGCACGCCGCCGAACTGGAACAGCGCACCGATGAACGCAGCCTGCTCCATGCTGGCGCCGCTGTCGCGCATAAGCGTCGGCAGCCAGCTGGTCAGCAGGTAGACGATCACCAGGCCCATGAAGTAGGTCAGCCACAGCAGGACCGTGCCCAGGCCATAAGTACCCGAGAAGATCACCGCAAACACGTTGCGCGCAGCCACGGCCTTCTGCTCCGGCACGCTGAAGCTGGCCGCCTGGGCCACCACCGCCGGCGCGATCGGCGCCAGGGTCTTGCGCACCTTGTCGTTACCGCGGTTGCGCACCACCAGGAATCGCGCCGACTCCGGCAACCAGACCATCAGCACCACGGCCAGCAGCAGCGGCAACACGCCACCGACCACCAGCAGACTGTGCCAGCCGTAGGCCGGGATCATCTTCGCCGAGATGAAGCCACCGCCGGCCATGCCCAGGTTGAAGCCGCAGAACATGCTGGTCACCAGCAGCGACTTGAGGCGCTCCGGGGTGTATTCGGACAAGAGCGTGGTGGCATTGGGCATCCCCGCCCCCAGCCCTAGGCCCGTGAGGAAGCGCAGCACCAGCAGCTGGTCAACGTTGCTGGCATAGGCCGAAGCCAGGCTGAAACCACCGAACACCAGCACCGCACCGACCAGCACGCCCTTGCGCCCGAAACGGTCGGCCAGCGGCCCGGAACCCAGGGCACCGAAGACCATGCCGATCAATGCGGCACTCATTACCGGGCCGAGGCTGGCACGGTCGATCCCCCACTCTTGCGACAGGGCTGGCGCGATGAAGCCCATTGCAGCCGTGTCGAGGCCATCGAGGAAGACAATCAAAAAGCAGAGGATCACCACCCGCCACTGATAGCGCGACAGCGGTTGTTCATTGATGAAGGACTGAACGTCGAGAGTGTTCCCGACAGACTGTGGTTGGTTCATTGTTGTTATCCAGAAAGGGGGCACGGTCCGGCCACTGCACCAGGGTCAACAGTACAGGGCTTGATAGCGATGAAATGCGGCCTGAGTCAGCCTGGATACAACGGTACTGCGAACGGGTGCGGCCGCGGCAGTCGAGTGACAGTGGTCATGGGATGCGCCTCTTATGTTTTTCTTGTATCGGTCGGCTGAGCCGACCGTTGCGAGAGACATTAATCAGCGATCGGAGGAGGCGCAATTGACCCGGAGCGACACTGTGCGTTTATCGAACAGGAAACAGTGTCGCCAATGGCATCAGCCGAACAACTGATGACAAAGATCGCGGCTGGCCGCCAACAGGATCGGCAGGAAGCGTTGCTCCAGTTCACTGCGCGTCACCCGCCCGACGTGAGTGCTCACGTTCAGCGCCGCCAGCACCTGCCCGGACGCATCATAGATAGGCACGGCGATCGAGCGCAGCCCTTGTTCCAGTTCCTGGTCGACCACGCACCAACCCTGTTCCCGCACTTGCTGAATGCAGGCGAACAATGACTCCGGGTCATTCAGGGTACGACTGGTGCGCGCCTTGAGGTCGGCGCGGTCGAGGTATTCGCGCAGGCTGGTGTCGTCCATCGCCGCCAGCAGGATACGGCCCATGGACGTGCAATAGGCCGGCAACCGCCCGCCGACCGACAGGTCGACCGAAATCAGCCGCTCCACCGTAGCCGAGCGGGCTATATACAGGATGTCGTCGCCTTCGAGGGTTGCCATGTTGGCAGCCTCGTGCAACTGGTCGCTGATGCGGTCCAGGTATGGCTGGGCCGACACCGCCAGCGGTGTTGACGACAAGTAGGCGTGGCCCAGGGTCAACACTTTCGGCAACAGCGAATAGGTACGCCCATCGGTGGTGGCGTAACCCAGCTTGATCAACGTGTGCAGGCAGCGGCGCACGGCAGCCCTGGGGATTTCCGTGCGATGGCTGATCTGGGCGATGGTCAGGTGGCGCTTACGCTCCTGGAAGGCCTGGATCACCGCCAGGCCACGCGCCAGGGAGGTCATGAAATCAGGGTCACCGGTAAACGCCTGGATACGCTTGGCCGGCGAAGCCACGATCGGCGGTGCCAGCGCAGGTGCGCTCGGGCGGGCCGCTTCTGGGCTGGCAGTTTCGTTGGCCGTGGTTTCGTCGTTCATCGCTCACCTCAAATAAATCGCTGGCTCGTGCGATTATCGAACGAACGGCCGATAATCGCAATTGACCGCCGACAAATTTACTTATACCTTTCTCCTGCCACATGTGGCTTCTTTGGAGAGACTGGTCAGGTACCCACCGTAGAAGTCCCCAGGCAACGGCCTCGCCTCGTGCGGGGCCGTTTTATTTCTGCTTTTGGTTTAAAAAAAACAGTGAACTGCTGCAGGTATTGTTTGCTCAAAGTTTGTACGAACCGCCAAGGTTATTGAAACTTTGCACGCCATTGCATAAACAGCCCCTGTTTGACGATTTACTGATTGCTATAATCGATTCCGCTGGCCCGGATCGACACGCTGCCATGCAACCCTGGCCCGGTTTCGTTCGCCCACCAGCACGTCGCATGTATGGACAATTCGTCCTGTGCACAACACCCACCCACGACTACTCATTCAGGTATTACTGTGACGAAAGATGAACTGCGCGCAGAACTCGAGCGCCAGGCAGAACGTTACAAGGAAGTTTACGGTGGTGAAGTCACCACCTATGCCGCGCAACCGGAACCGGAACGCAAGCCGTGGCGCAAACGTGCCACTGTCCAGGACCAGGCGTTCAGCCAGGAACTGGAAAAAATGGAAAAGGAACTGCGCAGCGAGCAATCCTGATCTGCCCGCTGCACGGCCATCACGTCGCGGGCGCAGCGCCCTCGACGCGGCTTATCTTTACTGAAAAGCCGAGGATGAAATGGAATCACACAAATTTCATACAACCGTTTTAAGCCTGGTCGCTGCGGAATTTTCGCAGACTTTTGACGTTTTTCTGCCTTTTTCTCGTTTTTTTGTGGCATTTATTTCGCCAGATCTCGCCGCCTGCCAGGCTGAGAGGGCACTCACAACGCTGCCATCGGTCAGCAGTGGGTGCATCGATTGCCAAGGTTTTCTGGCATAATCCCGCCCCCCTATGACCGCCAGACAACCTTCATGATCGATTTATTCAGCGGACTGGATGCCTGGGTATTGGTGAGCCTGCTGCTCGCCCTGACCTTCGTGCTCGCATTCGAGTTCATCAATGGCTTTCATGACACCGCCAACGCGGTAGCCACCGTCATCTATACCAAAGCCATGCCACCTCACCTGGCCGTGTTCTTCTCCGGGGTGTTCAACTTCCTCGGCGTTCTGCTCGGTGGTGTCGGGGTGGCCTATGCCATCGTGCACCTGCTGCCGGTCGAGCTGCTGATCAATGTGAATACCGGGCATGGCCTGGCCATGGTCTTCTCGTTGCTGGCCGCCGCCATCACCTGGAACCTCGGGACCTGGTACTTCGGCATCCCCGCCTCCAGCTCGCACACCCTGATCGGCTCGATCCTCGGGGTGGGCCTGGCCAATGCACTGATCAACGACATCCCGCTGGGCGATGGCGTCAACTGGCAGAAGGCGATCGACATCGCCATGTCGCTGGTGGTCTCGCCGATCGCCGGCTTCGCTGTCGCAGCCCTGGTGCTCATCGGCCTGAAATGGTGGCGCCCGCTGTCGAAGATGCATAAGACGCCTGAACAGCGGCGCAAGCTCGACGACAAGAAGCACCCACCGTTCTGGAACCGCCTGGTCCTGGTGATTTCGGCCATGGGCGTAAGCTTTGTGCACGGCTCCAACGATGGCCAGAAAGGCATCGGCCTGATCATGCTGGTGCTGATCGGTATCGTTCCGGCCAAGTTCGTCCTCGACCTGAACAGCACTACCTACCAGATCGAGCGCACCCGCGACGCCACCTTGCACATGAGCCAGTTCTACCAGCGCAACGCCGCCACCCTCGGCGAGTTCCTGGCACTGGGCAAGGCCAAGTCGACCGACTTGCCGGAGCAGTTCAGCTGCAACCCGCAACAGACCGAACCGACCATTGCCGCCCTGCAGTCGTCGCTGCAAGGCGTGACCGACTACCATGCGCTGGATGCCGAGAAGCGTGTTGAAGTGCGCCGCTATTTGCTGTGCCTGGACGACACTGCGAAGAAAGTCGGCAAGCTGCCTGGCCTGGAAGCCCGTGAAAAGGCCGACCTCGAGAAGCTGCGCAAGGACCTGACCGCCACCACCGAATACGCCCCGTTCTGGGTGATCGTGGCCGTTGCCCTGGCCCTGGGCCTGGGCACCATGGTCGGCTGGAAGCGTGTGGTACTGACCGTCGGCGAAAAGATCGGCAAGCAGGGCATGACCTATGCCCAGGGCATGTCGGCCCAGATCACCGCAGCCTGCGCCATCGGCATGGCCAACGTGTTCGCCCTGCCGGTGTCGACCACCCATGTACTCTCGTCCGGCGTTGCCGGCACCATGGTCGCCAACAAGAGCGGCCTGCAGGGTGGCACCGTGAAGACCATCCTGCTGGCCTGGGTCCTGACCCTGCCGGCCTCGATGGGCCTGGCGGCCGGGCTGTTCTGGTTAGCCTCCAAGGCACTGGCCTGAGTGATCCTGCTGTACTGAAAAAGGCCCAGTGGGAGCGGCCTTGTGTCGCGAAAGGGCCGCTAAGCGGCCCCAGCAATTTGTGCTGTAGCATAGATCCTGGGGCCGCTGCGCAGCCCTTTCGCGACGCAAGGCCGCTCCCACAAAAGCCGCGCTGCCTTCACTTCTTCTTGCCCCCCAGCAACGACCCCATCAACCCGCGCACCAACTGCCGCCCCAACTGGTTGGCCGCCTGGCGCACCGCCGACTTGATCGCCTGCCCCGCCGCACTCTGCAAAAAGTCCCCTGCCTTGTCGGCGAAACTCTCTTCATCCGCTTTCGGCACCGGCACCGGCTCCACCGCTTCACCTTTGCGCTGAGTCAGCATTTCATAGGCCGACTCCCGATCGATCGCTTTGTCATAGCGCCCCAACAAGGGGGAAGCCGCAATCAACGCACTGCGCTCCAGCCCACTCAACGGCCCGATCCGCGATTGCGGTGGCGCGATCAGCACCCGCTGGACCATCGCCGGCGTGCCCTTGTCTTCCAGGGTGCCCACCAATGCCTCGCCAATCCCGAGTTCGGTCAGCACCGTCAGGCTGTCGAACGCCGGGTTGGGGCGAAAGCCATCAGCCACGGCCCTGAGTGACTTCTGCTCCTTGGCGGTAAAGGCGCGCAAGCCGTGCTGGATACGCAAACCCAGCTGGGCCAGGACACTGTCGGGCAAGTCCCCCGGCGACTGAGTGACGAAATACACGCCAACGCCCTTGGAGCGGATCAACCGCACCACTTGCTCCAGACGGTCCTGCAGCGCCTTCGGCGTGCCATTGAACAACAGGTGGGCCTCGTCGAAGAACAGCGCCAGTACCGGCTTGTCGGCATCACCGCGTTCCGGCAACTGCTCGAACAACTCGGCCAGCAGCCACAGCAGGAAGGTCGCGTACACCTTCGGCGCCTCATGCACCAGCCGGCTGGCGTCGAGCAGGTGGATACGCCCGCGGCCATCGGCATCCGGCCGCAACAGGTCCTCCAGTTGCAGCGCCGGTTCGCCAAACAGCGCCTCGGCCCCTTGCTGCTCCAGCGTTGCCAGCCGGCGCAGCAAGGCCTGAGTCGAGCCAGTGGTCATCAACGCACTGTCTTCGCCGAGCAGTTGCGGATTGTCCTTCAGGTGCGCCAACAAGGCCTTGAGGTCTTTCAGGTCGAGCAGCAGCAAGCCTTCGCGATCCGCCACCTTGAATGCCGCATACAGGGCGGCCTGCTGGCTGTCGGTCAACTCCAGCAGGTTGCCAAGCAGCAGCGGGCCCATTTCGCTGAGCGTGGTCCGCAACGGGTGGCCGGACTGCCCCGCCACATCCCAGAGCGTTAACGGATACGCTTTGGGGGTATGCCCAAGCCAAGGCATGCCAGCGATCCGCTCGGCCACTTTGCCTTGTGGCGCGCCTGCAGCACCCAGGCCGCACAGGTCGCCTTTGACGTCTGCCGCGAACACCGCCACCCCGGCATCGCTGAACACCTCCGCCAGGTGCTGGAGCGTCACGGTTTTGCCAGTACCCGTAGCACCGGCGACCAGGCCATGGCGATTGGCCAGGCGCATGGCTTGCTGGACTGGCTGACCGCTTGGGTCAGCACCTACAACTATGGTCGAAGTATCCGACATCTCTCTCATCCCCCGCTCAAGCTTTGGCTTAATTCGGCCGATACCATTGGGTGATATTCGCCTTAATAGACAGGAGCAACCGAAAAGGACTTTTCGGGATGTTGCACTGTTTGCAGCGATACCGTGCGAACGCCCGATAAAACCTTAGCGGAATCGATTACGCCATGAACAAAAACCTGCGTTTCAGCCACAAGATCCTTCTGGCTGCATCATTGATCGTGATACTCGCCTTCAGCCTGTTCACCTTTTACAACGATTACCTTCAGCGTAATGCGATCCGCCAGGATCTGGAGAATTATCTGGCTGAAATGGGCGAGTCCACTTCGACCAACATCCGCAACCTGTTCGATGGCCGAATCAAACTGGTCGAAAACCTGGCGCAGAACATTGCCCAGCAACCGGCCAGCGCTGAAACACTGATGGGCCAGAATGCCCTGATCTCGAGCTTCCTCACGGTCTACCTGGGCAAGGTCGATGGTGGCTTCAGCGTGCGCCCTGATTCCAAGATGCCCGATGGCTACGACCCACGCACCCGCCCCTGGTACAAGGACGGCATGAACGCGCAGGGCACCATTCTCACCGAGCCGTACATCGACATGGCCACCAACAAGATGGTCATCGGCATCATCAGCAAGGTTTCCGCCAGCGTCGGCGTGGTCGGTGGCGACCTTGCCCTCGATGGCCTGGTACAGATCATCAACTCGCTGAACTTCGGCGGCATGGGTTATGCCTTCCTGGTCAACGACCAAGGCAAGATCCTGGTCCACCCGGACAAGGATCTGGTGATGAAGTCGCTGTCGGACCTGTTCCCACAGGACACGCCGAAACTGTCCGGCGCGCTGACCGAAGTCAACGCCAACGGCCAAGCCCGGCTGCTGACCTTCACCCCGATCAAGGGCCTGCCCTCGGCCAACTGGTACATCGGCCTGTCGGTGGACAAGGACAAGGCCTTTGCCATGCTCAGTACCTTCCGCACCTCGGCGGTGATCGCCACGCTGGTGGCGGTGGTGATCATCATCGGCCTGCTCGGCCTGCTGATCCGCGTGCTGATGCAGCCGCTGCTCACCATGACCCGGGCCATGGAAGACATCGCCGAAGGTGAAGGCGACCTGACCAAACGCCTGAGCATCCACAGCGATGACGAGTTCGGCATCCTCGGCAAAGCCTTCAACCGCTTCGTCGAACGCATCCACGGCTCGATCCGCGAAGTGTCGTCGGCGACCGAGCAGGTCAATGAAGTGGCCCTGCGCGTGATCAGCGCCTCGAATTCATCGATGGCCAACTCCGACGAGCAGTCCAACCGCACCAACAGCGTCGCCGCAGCCATCAACGAACTCGGCGCCGCTGCCCAGGAAATCGCCGGCAATGCCGCTCAAGCCTCGCAGCACGCCAGCTCCGCACGCCTGCTGGCCGAGGAAGGCCAGCAGGTGGTGGAGCGCAACATCGCCGCGATGAACCGCCTGTCCGACCTGATCGTCACCTCGAGCGCGCACATCGAGACGCTCAACAACAAGACCGTGAACATCGGCCAGATCCTCGAAGTGATCACCAGCATTTCCCAGCAGACCAACCTGCTGGCGCTCAATGCTGCGATCGAAGCGGCCCGCGCCGGTGAGGCCGGGCGTGGTTTCGCCGTGGTTGCCGACGAGGTACGCAACCTGGCGCACCGCACCCAGGAGTCGGCACAGCAGGTGCAGACCATGATCGAGGAGTTGCAGGTCGGCGCCCGCGAGTCGGTCGATACCATGAGCCAGAGCCAGCGCCACAGCCAGGACAGCATGCAGATCGCCAACCAGGCCGGCGAGCGCCTGGACAGCGTCACCGTACGTATTGGCGAAATCGACGGCATGAACCAGTCGGTGGCCACTGCCACGGAAGAGCAGACCGCAGTGGTCGATTCGATCAACATGGACATCAACGAAATCAACATGCTCAACCAGGAAGGTGTCGAGAACCTCCAGGCCACCCTGCGCGCCTGCTCGGACCTGGAGCAGCAGGCCACCCGCCTGAAGCATCTGGTCGGCAGCTTCCGGATCTGACCGTCAGACCGCGTCGCCTGCTTCGCGGCTGAAGCCGCTCCTACAGGATTGGGCAATTCCCTGCAGGAGCGCGGCTTGAGCCGCGAAGAATCCACCCCTGCCCTGCCGCCCAACCCGATCGAACAAACTATCCTTCTGGTAGGTCAACCTTTAGGCGCGTCATCGCCAGATGACAAACCCGAAGACGATCCCGGAGGGATGCTGATCGTGCACATCGCCGACATCACCATGTTCTACGCCCCGGCCAGCGGTGGCGTGCGGACTTACCTCGACGCCAAACACCATCGCCTCGACGCGCTTGCGGGCGTACGCCACAGCCTTCTGATCCCCGGCCCCAGCGCCAGCCATGCCGATGGCATCTACCAAGTCCCTGCACCGCCCCTGCCTTTCGGAAACGGCTACCGCTTCCCGGTGCGCCTGGCGCCCTGGTGCAACGTGCTGCGCAGCCTCAAGCCCGACCTGATCGAAGTCGGCGACCCTTACCTCACCGCCTGGGCGGCGCTGGAAGCCCGGCGCAAGCTCGACGTGCCAGTGATCGGCTTCTACCACTCCGACCTGCCACTGCTGGTGAGCAACCGCATGGGTAACTGGTTCACACCCAATGTCGAAGCCTATGTGAGCAAACTTTATGGCAATTTCGACCGAGTGCTGGCGCCGAGCCTGGTGATGGCCGACAAACTGCGCCGCCTCGGCGTGCGTGACGTGCACGTACAGCGCCTGGGTGTCGACCTGCAGACCTTCCACCCTGACCGGCGCGACCCGCAACTGCGGGCCCAGCTGGGCATCGCCGATACCAGCCGCCTGCTCATCTATGCCGGGCGTGGCTCACGGGAGAAGAACCTGCCCGTGCTGCTCGAATGCATGCAACACCTTGGGCAGCCCTACCACCTGTTGCTGGTCGGCTCGAACATGCCGGCCAGCGTGCCCGGGAACGTCACCGTCATCGACCATTTCCGCCCGCCGCAAGAAGTTGCCCGGCTGATGGCCAGCGCCGACCTGCTGGTGCACGCCGGCGACCAGGAAACCTTCGGTCTGGTCATCCTCGAAGCCATGGCCAGTGCCACGCCGGTGGTCGCGGTTCGCGCCGGGGCGTTCGGCGAGATCGTCAACGAACAGTGTGGCCGCCTGTGCCCGGCCAACGATGGCCGGGCCATGGCCTTGGCGGTGCGCGAAGCGTTCGAAGCCGGCGTGCGCAAGCTGGGTGCCCAGGCTCGCCGCCATGTGGAGCAACATTATTCATGGGACAACGTGGTCTCCGGCCTGCTGCAACACTACCAGGCAGTGCTCGGCCACCAACCTCAGGTCCGCGCCCATGGCTGAGGCCGCTATCGCCTCGGGCAGCCTGATGCTGGTGCTGCACGATGTGGCGCCCGAGACTTGGCCGGACTACCAGCCGTTCGTGCAGGCCGTGGACGAGAGAGGTGACGTGCCAATGACTTGGCTGGTGGTGCCGGACTTTCATCACCGCAACCCGCTGACCCGCTCACCCACCTTCTGCCGCCTGCTCGAACGGCGCCTGGCGCGGGGTGACGAGTTGGCCCTGCACGGCTTTTACCACGCCGACGATGGGCCCACCCCGCGCAGCCTCGGCGAGTACTTCATGCGGCGTATCTACACCCACGAAGGTGAGTTCTATGGCCTGGACCAGGCGCAAGCCCTCCAGCGCCTGGAACGAGGCCTGGCACTGTTCGCCGGGCAAGGCTGGCCGGTGGCCGGCTTCGTCGCCCCGGCCTGGCTGATGAGCCAAGGCACCCGGCAGGCCCTGAGCCAGCTCCCCCTGCGTTACACCAGCACGCCCCAGCACCTTTACCGCTTGCCGGACTTCACCGCGTTCGAGGCGCCGGGGCTGGTATGGAGCGCACGCAGCGCGTGGCGCCGGGGGCTGTCGAAGGTAGTCTGCGACTGGCAGTGCCGGCGCTGGCGCAGCGCTGACACCCTGCGTCTGGGTTTGCACCCTGTCGACATGCGCCACCGCTCATCGCGCAATTACTGGCTGCGCACCCTCGATCACTTGCTGCAGCAAGGCCGCGAGCCACTGACCAAGTCGGCGTGGCTGGAGCGCCAGGTGAGCGCATGAACCGCTTCGGCTGGCTGGCCCTGGCACTGGCCGGCGCCCTGCTGGTGCCGGCATGGCTCGGCGGCGACGAACTGCTGCCCAGGCTGGCGGCCTTCGACACCCGGTTATTGCTGGCCCTGCTCGGCATGATCCTGCTGTGCTGGGTGATCAATGCCATGCGCCTGCGACTGCTGCTCGGCCAGCAGGCGGCGCAGCTGGGTCGGGTGCGCAGCCTCGGCGTGGTGATGGCCACCGAGTTCGCCATCTGTACCACCCCAGGCGGCAGCGGCGGGCCGATCACGCTGATGGCCCTGCTCGCTCGCGACCGCATTGGGCCGGCTCGCAGCGGTGCGGTGTTCGCCATGGATCAGTTGAACGACCTGCTGTTCTTTTTCTGCGCAATGCTCGCGATCGCCGGCTATGCGCTGTTCCACAGGCTTGGGCACAGCCAGCAAAGCATGCTGCTGGGCAGTGCGCTGCTGCTGTGCGCTGCCCTGGCCATCATCGTGGTAGTGCTACGTTATCGCCGGGCGCTGATGCGCTTCAACGGGCGCCTGCTGCGACGCCTGGGCATGCCTGGCAAACGCAGACGCCGCTGGGCCCGCAAGGTCTTGCATTTCATCGATGCGCTGGCACAGACCTGGCAGTTGCCAAAACGCACCCTGGCGCTGGTGTTCACGCTCACCTGCCTGCACTGGAGCCTGCGCTACAGCGTGCTGTACCTGGTGCTGCAAGGGCTGGGGGTGGAGCTGTCGTGGATCCCGAGCTTCCTGGTGCAGATGCTGGCGCTCAGTGCCGGCCAGTTCAGCCTGCTACCCGGTGGCGCCGGTGCCGCCGAGCTGACCTCGGCCAGCCTGCTGACACCGCTGGTGGGCAGTTCGACCGCCGCCGCGGCGATCCTGGTCTGGCGGGCGGTCACTTACTATTTTTATCTGCTGGCGGGGGGGCCGGTGTTTTTCTGCCTGCTGGCGCGTCCGTTGCTGGAGCGCTGGCGGCGTCAGGCGGGTTGAGCTGGCGCCACAATTGGGCGGCATCGGGGAAGTCGGTACCGTCGTCGTCGCTCAAGGCTTCGGGGTCGTAGCGGGCCAGGCAGCCTTCGCCGAGGGTGGGGGGAGCTGAAGCGGTGGGTTTATTGCGCTTGGCCATGAATCCCTCCCGTTGAAAACGAGGGGCCGCTGCGCAGCCCCACTCAGATCAGTCGAATACCACTGTCTTGTTGCCATGCACCAGCACGCGATCTTCCAGGTGATAGCGCAGGCCACGGGCCAGCACCATCTTCTCGACATCACGGCCGAAGCGGACCATGTCTTCGATGCTGTCGGCGTGGCTCACACGCACCACGTCCTGCTCGATGATCGGGCCGGCGTCCAGCTCCTCGGTCACGTAGTGGCAGGTTGCACCGATCAGCTTCACGCCACGCAGGGCTGCCTGGTGATACGGCTTGGCGCCGACGAACGACGGCAGGAAGCTGTGGTGGATGTTGATGACCTTTTCGGCATAGTCCTGGCACAGTTGCGGCGGCAGGATCTGCATGTAACGCGCCAGCACCACCACGTCAGCCGCGTGCTCCTGAACCAGGCGCGACACTTCGGCAAAGGCCGGGGCCTTGTCCTTGGGGTCGACCGGCACGTGGAAGAACGGAATACCGTGCCACTCGACCATGCTGCGCAGGTCGTTGTGGTTGGAAATCACACACGGGATCTCGCAGTCCAGTTCATCGGTATGCCAGCGGTGCAGCAGGTCAGCCAGGCAGTGCGATTCGCGGCTGGCCATCAAGACCACACGCTTCTTCTGCGCCGAGTCGGTAATACGCCAGGTCATGGAGAACTCTTCGGCGATCGGCGCGAAGGCCTCGCGGAAAGCCTCGATACCGAATGGCAGCGATTCGGCGCGGATTTCATGGCGCATGAAGAACCAGCCGCTCTGTTCATCAGAGTGGTGGCTGGCTTCGTTGATCCAGCCATTGTACAAGGCCAGGAAATTACTGACTTTCGCCACGATGCCAACACGGTCGGGGCAGGCGATCACCAGACGATAGGTGCGCATGAATTAAGACTCCAGAACTTCGCAAAGGCGCTCATTCTAGCGGCCCGACCAGAAAAACGCAGTAATCATCGCGCCCGCCGGCCGTGACATGCCCGGCCGCCCTGGCCGTGAGCCCGGCGGCTACAGCCTGATGGCAACCAGGGCAAAGTGCAGGGGCCATATGTAAATTTTTCTTAATCTTGAGATGTTTTGTCACAGGGTTAATAACAGTTAAGTACTGAATAATATGTTTACTTGAGAGTATCGCCTGTCTATTATTGCCTCACACATTTCTGAACACGCATTAAAGGAACACTCCATGTCCCTGATCAACGAGTACCGCGCTACCGAAGAAGCCATCAAGGAACTTCAGGCCCGCCTGGCCAACCTGTCGCAGGATGACAAGCTGAAGAAAGAACTGGAGTTCGAAGGCAAACTGCGCAACCTGATGGGCGAATACTCCAAGTCGCTGCGCGACGTCATTGCCCTGCTCGACCCAGAGTCGAAACTGAGCAAAGGCCCACGCGGTGCAGCGAAACCTGTTGCTACCAAGCGTGCGCGCAAGGTCAAGCAATACAAGAACCCGCACAACGGTGAAGTGATCGAAACCAAAGGCGGCAACCACAAGACCCTGAAAGAATGGAAAGCCAAATGGGGCGGCGACGTGGTTGAAAGCTGGTCGACCCTGCTGGACTGATTGTCCGCCGCAACGCGCTACATATACCAACAAGAACGCCGGCATGATGCCGGCGTTTTTGTTTGTTCACTCGACGCTGATGGCAAACTGCTCAGCCAAGTTGCGGGCATGCGCCTGCCACGCCTCCAACACCCGCCGTCCGGCCTCGTCGGCGTTGGCCCAGGCGCTCAGCCTGGCCTGCTCGAAATCCCCCAGCGTGTTCGGGGCGCCCCACTGCGGGTCGCTCAGGCGTTGCTGGCAGAAGCCATACCAGCGTTGGCGCTCTTCGCTGTTCAAGGTCTCCGGGAAGTTACGGGCGCGATACCGGAACAGCAACTCCGGCAGGCGCGGATCATCGAACATCCAGTGGCCATGCGCTAATTGGGCAGGGTCCAGCGTGCGAACTTGCTCGCACAAGCGACGGTCGCGATCACCGACGAAACCGGCATACAACTGCTGTTCCGGGTCTTCCACCGCAGCGAAATCTTCCTGGCCATAGATAAACTCCAGCTTGTCTTGCCACAGCGCCTGTTGTTTAGCCAATTGTTCAGCACGTGATTGCAGCAGTGGCAAATCGATGCCCAGTCGCTGCTGATCGGCAGGGCGCAATACCGAAAGCGGAGCCACTACCGGGCAGCGATTGATCTGCACCAACTTGAGCGGAACCGGTAATTGCCCCTCGGACAACTCCTCATGCCGCGTGTACAAACGCTCGCGCAGTACCTCGGCACTTTCCCTTATTAACGGTAGGGTTTCCTGATGCAGGTCGCACACAATCAGTGCATTGCGATTACGCGGGTGCCAGGCCAACGGCAAGACCACGCCCAGATAATTACGCGCCGCAGAAAAGCGCCCGGATATATGCACCATCGGCTGCAACAGGCAGATCTGTTCCATCACTTTGTGCTTGCTGCGCAACTGGAACAGCCATTCGTACAACTTGGGTTGTTTCTGCCTGATCAGGCGTGCCAGAGCAATGGTGGCCCGTACGTCGGAAAGCGCTTCATGGGCATGCCCGTGGTCGATGCCATTGGCCTGGCTGAGCAATTCCAGGCGCAGGCTGGTGCGCCCGTCCTGTTGTGGCCAGACGATCCCCTCCGGGCGCAGGGCATAGGCAGTGCGCACCACGTCGATCAGGTCCCAGCGGCTGTTGCCGCCCTGCCACTCGCGGGCATAAGGGTCGAAGAAGTTGCGGTACAGGCTGTAGCGGGTGACTTCGTCGTCAAAACGCAGGGTGTTGTAGCCGGCGCTGCAGGTGCCGGGGCGGGCCAGTTGCGCGTGCACCCGGGTCATGAACTCGGCTTCGCACAAGCCCTGCCTGGCGAGTTGCTCGGGGGTGATGCCAGTGACCAGGCAGGCCGCCGGGTGCGGCAGAATATCGTCCGAGGGGCGGCAGTAGAGGTTGATCGGCTCTTCGATCTCGTTGAGTTCGAAATCGGTGCGCACACCTGCAACCTGCAGCGGCCGGTCGCAGCGCGGGTTGATGCCTGTGGTTTCGTAGTCGTGCCAGAAGATGCTGGAAGTCACGGGGTCGTCCTGTTTCAAGGTCGACCGATTCTAGCGGAGACAGGCTCAGGCGGAAGCGTTGGCGGGGCGGAAACTGAAATAGTCGCGCAGCGAGCGGACGAATTCATCGTATTCGCGCGGCGCCTGCAACAGCATGAAGCCAGAATCGTAGTGGCCCGGGGTCTGGTCTTCCCGGCACCACAGGCAGCTGGCGGTCAGGTTGATGAACTGAAAACCGCCACCCGCCAACGGCAGGCGCAATTGCAGTTCGAAGTCCGGCCCGACCAGCACAGGTAGCGAGCTGATCAGCATGATGCCGTCTTCGGAGGCATTGCCCAGCTGACCGATCGGCTGATCGGTGAAACGGTTGTAGACCGTCAGCACACAAGGCAACTGATGGCGTTCGATATGGCGCTGGATGAACATGATTGCGAGTGCAGTCCTGTACCTGATGCCAGGAATGCGAGGTACTGGCGGTTGCTGTAACGACTGAGTTACAGATTAGCGCAGCAGCCCGGGCAAATCCCGTGAAATTAAAGACACCTTGGTGTTAACGCCAAGTGGGGGTAGTCACCGGGTTGGCCACCGCCGCTTCCCCACTCCGGTAGTGACCGAGCTTCTGCAGGGTCTCCAGCCGCGCCTTGGCGCGATAGGCGTATTCATTGCCCGGGTACTGCTGGATCAGGTACTCGTAGGTTTGCGCGGCATCCACATAAAGCATGTCACGCTCAAGGCACTGACCGCGCAGCAGCGACACTTCCGGGTGGATGAACGGCCGCGCACGGCTGGTGCGGTCGACCTGCGACAACTCCAGCATGACCTTCGAACAATCGCCCCGGTCATAGGCGCGGTAGGCGTTGTTCAGGTGGTGGTCCATGGACCAGCGGGTGCAGCCGACGGTGCTGGCCGCCAGGGCAATGATGATCAGGGCGCGCATGGGGTATCTCCTTTGATGCCAGTGTATCGGCCATTGCCGGCAAATCTTCACAGCGTTTTGCAAGGATACTCCCGCCCGTTCAAATGCCACCCTGCATCGGTCGCAGGTAGTGCAACGGAACAATGACTACAGCGTAATTGAGGAGTAGCCTTTCGCTGCGCTTCACTATAGGAGTCTGTGCATGAGCATCCGCCGTACCAAAATCGTCGCCACCCTTGGCCCCGCCAGCAACTCGCCGGAAGTGATCGAACAGCTGATCCTCGCCGGCCTGGACGTGGCACGCCTGAACTTCTCTCACGGCACGCCGGACGAGCACAAGGCACGCGCCCGCCTGATCCGTGACATCGCCGCCAAGAACGGCCGCCATGTCGCACTGCTGGGCGACCTGCAGGGTCCGAAGATCCGCATCGCCAAGTTCGCCAACAAGCGCATCGAACTGAAGATCGGTGACAAGTTCACGTTCTCTACCGCCCACCCGCTGACCGAAGGCAACCAGGACATCGTCGGTATCGACTATCCCGACCTGGTCAAGGACTGCGGCGTCGGTGACGAACTGCTGCTCGACGACGGCCGTGTGGTCATGCGCGTCGAGACCGCCACCGCAGATGCCCTGCACTGCGTGGTGATCATCGGTGGCCCGCTGTCGGACCACAAAGGCATCAACCGCAAAGGTGGCGGCCTGACCGCTCCGGCCCTGACCGAAAAAGACAAGGCCGACATCAAGCTCGCCGCGGAAATGGACCTGGACTACCTGGCCGTCTCGTTCCCGCGTGACGCCAGCGACATGGAATACGCCCGCAAGCTGCGTGACGAATCTGGCGGCAGTGCCTGGCTGGTGGCCAAGATCGAACGCGCCGAAGCCGTTGCCGACGATGAAACACTCGACAAGCTGATCCTCGCCTCCGACGCCGTCATGGTTGCCCGTGGCGACCTGGGTGTGGAAATCGGCGACGCCGAGCTGATCGCCATCCAGAAGAAGATCATCCAGCACGCCCGCCGCAACAACAAGGCGGTGATCGTCGCGACCCAGATGATGGAGTCGATGATCCAGAACCCGATGCCGACCCGCGCCGAAGTGTCCGACGTGGCCAACGCCGTACTCGACAACACCGATGCGGTGATGCTGTCGGCCGAAAGCGCCGCAGGTGCCTACCCGATCGAAGCCGTACAGGCCATGGCGCGTATCTGTTCCGGTGCCGAAAAGCACCCGACCAGCCAGAAGTCCAGCCACCGCCTGCACACCACCTTCGAGCGCTGCGACGAAAGCATCGCCCTGGCGGCCATCTACACCGCCAACCACTTCCCGGGCGTGAAGGCGATCATCGCTCTGACCGAAAGCGGTTACACCCCGCTGATCATGTCGCGCCTGCGTTCGCACGTGCCGATCTTCGCACTGTCACCGCACCGCGCCACCCAGGCCCGCGCCAACATGTTCCGCGGCGTCTACCCGATTGCCTTCGACCCGGCTTCGCTGCCGGCCGACAAGGTCAGCCAGGCGGCCGTCGACGAGCTGCTCAAGCGCGGCCTGGTGGAGCAAGGTGACTGGGTAATCCTGACCAAGGGTGACAGCTACCACACCATCGGTGGCACCAACGGCATGAAGATCCTCCACGTCGGTGACCCGCTGGTGGGCTGATAGCCTTTGAGGCCTCATCGCGGCCTGCGGTCGCGATGAGGCCCGCACAGGCACCACACACACTTCAGGCATGCTCGACGAACACATCGGCAAACACCTGCCCCCGCGGCACCCCGGCAATGAACAGCCGCCGGGCAAACCGCTCGACACGCCCCGGCGCCCCGCACACCAGCGCCACTGTCTGCCGCGATGACGGCCGCAACCCCGCCAGCGCCTCCTCCATCTGCTCCGCCAGTACCAGCTCGACCGTCACGCCCTGCAGTTGCATCAGCGACTCAGCCATGTAGTGCCCAGCTTTGTCCCGCGCCACATGCACTACCCGGATCTCCGCCTGATGCCCCTGGCGCAACGCTTCGCGCAAGATGCCCCATAACGGCGCCAGGCCAGTGCCCGCTGCCAGCAGCCAGAGCGGCCGCGCCTGCCAGTCCGGGTCGTAATGCAGCGCCCCGCCCCGCAACTCGCCCAGGCGCAACTCGTCGCCCACCTGCAGCCCACGCGCCTTGTCGCAAAAGGCACCGGGATGCTGGCAATCGATATGAAACTCGAGGAAGTCATCCTCCCCCGGCAAGCTGGCAAGTGAGTAAGGCCTGGCAACAGCGCCATTCCACAACACCACATGCTGCCCCGCCTGATAACGCAGCGCCCGCTCCGGTCGCAGCCGCACGCGCAGCACGTCGCCAGACCAGTCCACCGCGCACACCTGTGCCGGCACCCCGTCCTGCTGTGGGTCGAACACGGCCACACGCAGGTCCTCTACCACCTGGCACTGGCAGGCCAGGCGCCAGCCCAGGGCATGCTTGTCGAGCGCCAGGGCCTCTGGCAAGGCATCCGCCGGCTGCCCTTCCAGGCAATGCACCAGGCAGGCGTGGCAACTGCCGGCACGGCAGCTGTAGGGCACATTCAGCCCGGCACCGTTGAGGGCATCGAGCAGGTTGCTGCCGTTCGGCACCGCCCAGCGGCGCTCGCCCACGCAAAGTTCGGGCATGGTAAGTCTGTCTCCGTCGATCATCGAGTCACTGTATGCCAAGCGCGCACCGGCAGCAAAAAGGATGCCTGCCAGCTGCCGACCATGGTCCTGACCACACGCAGGTGTTTCGCGCGGTGAGGCGCGCTATACTGCCGCGCCCTTTTGCGTCGGCCAGCCTGCCGGCGCGCCTTGCAAGGCGCTTCGACACGCTGGTCGGCACCGTCGAGCGTCTTTTTGAATGTTCCCGTCTTTAAGAGGAGCGCGCTGCATGACCGTGATCAAGCAAGACGACCTGATTCAGAGCGTCGCCGACGCCCTGCAATTCATTTCGTACTACCACCCCGTCGATTTCATCCAGGCGATGCACGAGGCCTACCTGCGTGAAGAGTCGCCTGCGGCACGCGATTCGATCGCCCAGATCCTGATCAACTCGCGCATGTGCGCCACTGGCCACCGCCCGATCTGCCAGGACACCGGTATCGTGACCGTGTTCATCCGCGTGGGCATGGACGTGCGCTGGGACGGCGCCACCATGAGCGTCGACGACATGATCAACGAAGGTGTGCGTCGCGCCTACAACCTGCCTGAAAACGTCCTGCGCGCTTCGATCCTGGCCGACCCGGCCGGTGCCCGCAAGAATACCAAGGACAACACCCCGGCCGTCATCCACTACTCCATCGTCCCTGGCGACAAGGTCGAAGTGGACGTTGCAGCCAAAGGCGGCGGCTCGGAGAACAAGTCGAAGATGGCCATGCTCAACCCGTCCGACTCGATCGTCGACTGGGTGCTGAAGACCGTTCCGACCATGGGCGCTGGCTGGTGCCCGCCTGGCATGCTCGGCATCGGCATCGGCGGTACCGCCGAGAAGGCTGCGGTCATGGCCAAGGAAGTGTTGATGGAGTCCATCGACATCCACGAACTGAAAGCCCGTGGCCCGCAAAACCGCCTCGAAGAGATCCGCCTGGAGCTGTTCGAGAAGGTCAACCAGCTGGGTATCGGTGCCCAGGGCCTGGGCGGCCTGACCACCGTGCTCGACGTGAAGATCATGGACTACCCGACTCACGCCGCCTCGCTGCCGGTGTGCATGATCCCGAACTGCGCCGCCACCCGTCACGCCCACTTCGTGCTCGACGGCAACGGCCCGGCCGAGCTGGAAGCGCCGTCGCTGGACGCCTACCCGGAAATCGTCTGGGAAGCCGGCCCAAGCGCCCGTCGCGTCAACCTCGACGACATCACCCCGGAAGAAGTCGCCAGCTGGAAACCGGGCGAGACCATCCTGCTCAACGGCAAGATGCTCACCGGTCGCGATGCGGCCCACAAGCGCATGGTCGAGATGCTCAACCGCGGTGAACAACTGCCGGTCGACCTCAAGGGCCGCTTCATCTACTACGTCGGCCCGGTCGATCCAGTCGGTGACGAAGTGGTAGGCCCTGCTGGCCCGACCACCGCTACCCGCATGGACAAGTTCACCCGCCAGATCCTTGAGCAGACCGGTCTGCTGGGCATGATCGGCAAGTCCGAGCGTGGCCCGACCGCGATCGAAGCGATCAAGGACAACAAGGCCGTGTACCTGATGGCCGTTGGTGGCGCTGCCTACCTGGTGGCCCAGGCCATCCGCAAGTCGAAGGTCCTGGCCTTTGCCGAACTGGGCATGGAAGCGATCTACGAGTTCGAGGTCAAGGACATGCCGGTGACCGTTGCTGTCGACAGCAACGGTGAGTCGGTACACATCACTGGCCCTGCCCTGTGGCAGAGCAAGATTGCCCAGAGCCTGGCCGTCGAAGTGAAGTAAACCTGATGCAGTGGCGTCGCCTGCTATGCGGGCAACGCCGCTCTCACAGCAGCCTCTCGAACTGCTCCGGCCAGTCCCTGCGGGTAAACACCTGCCCTTCCCGCCTCACTCGCCGCACTTGCTCAAGATCCACCTCACACACCAGCCACCGGCTGCTCTGCGGGCTCAACGTCTCGCTCAACGCGACCACGCCGTCCCCCGGCATCCCGTGATCCGGCGGAACGAACAGCCCAGCCCGGCCAATGTTCTCATCCAGTGCCGGCGACCAGGGCGCCCCCCCTACCGTCGGGCTTTGCAACACGGCTACCTGGTTTTCCAATGCCCGTGCCTGTGCGCCAATGCGCACCCGGTGGTAACCCGCCTCGGTGTCGGTACAGCTCGGCGCCAGGATCAGGTCGGCACCCCCTTCGGCCAGGCGCCGCGCCAGCATCGGGAACTCGTTGTCGTAACAGATCAGGATGCCCAGGCGCCCAAGATCAGTGTCGAACACCTGCAGCCCCTCTCCGGCGGCAATGCCCCACTGCTCCCGCTCGAAGCGGGTCATCATCAGCTTGTCCTGATAACCGAGTTTGCCCTTGGGACCGAACAGCCAGGCCCGATTACGGTACTGCCCATCAAGGTCGAGCACCGGCAAGCTGCCCGGCTGCAGGTAGACGCCCCAGCGCCGGGCAAGCCCTTCGCACAGCGCCAGCCACGGCTCGATGAGCGGCTGGATGCCGGCGATCGAAGCCTGGAGATCACCCCGCTGCTCGGCCGGCAACTGGCCGCTGAGTACCAGCCCGGCGTATTCCGGCAACAGCAGCAACCGGGCGCCCGCTTCCACCGCCTCCGCGCACAACGCCTGCAGATGGTCGGCATAGGCATCCCAGGTTTCATGCAACCCGATTGCGTACTGGCAGGCCGCGAGACGGATCAAATCGGCAGCTCCTTGGTCCAGAACGACAGGATCTTTTCCGAGCTTTCCTGCTCGTCCAGGTCCCGCCAGGCATAGCGGGTGCGCAGGGAGGGGTCGTGCAGGAAGCCACGATTGCGCCAGAACCCATGCAGCGGCTTGTAATCCGCAGGCCGACGCGGGTGTCCTCCCGGTCGCTCGACGGCACAGAACGCGCAGAAGTCGAACTCGGCCAGCTTGTGGGCATAGGATTCGCGCTCGATGAAAAAGCGCACGCCCAGGCCGCGGCCACGGTATTCGGGCAGCACCAGCGACTCGCCGAAGTAGTAGACGCTCGCCGGGTCGCGCCCCAGGGCCAGGAACGGCTGCTGGAACTCCGGGGCTACGTCCACCAGCGGCAGGGCGGTCGAGGCGCCAATGACCTGGCCCTCATCCAGGGCCAGCACCACCAGGCTGCGCCCGGAACGGGCATAGCTGGCCAGGTAGTCGGCCTCGTACTCCGGGGTACCGTCGTACAGGTAGGGAAACTCGCGAAACACGGTCAGGCGCAGGCGAGCGAGGTCATCGATGTAAGGCGCGATAGCGGCGCCGTGCAACAGGCGTATTTCCATGCTTGGCGGTCGTTTTGTCGATGTGGATGACGCGCTCGGCTAAGCCGGGCTTGAGGGGAAACCCTATCATCCGAGCCAACGCACCGCCTTTTCCCTACACGACAGGTATTGTTCCATGACCGCTACCGAACTGGTAAATGCTTACTACGCAGCCTTCAATGCTGGCGACATGCCTGCCTTCCTGGCACTGCTCAGCGAAGACGTGATCCACGACATCAACCAGGGCGAGCGGCAGATGGGCAAGGCCAGGTTCGCTGCGTTCATGGACAAGATGAACCGCTGCTACCGCGAGCGCCTGGCCGACATCGTGGTGATGCAGAACGCCGACGGCAGCCGGGCGGCTGCGGAGTTCACCGTGCATGGCCAATACCTGGCCGACGACGAAGGGCTGCCGGCAGCCAATGGCCAGACCTACGTGCTGCCGGCGGGGGCCTTCTTCTACATTCACTGCGGCAAGATTGCCCGGGTGACCAATTACTACAACCTCAACGACTGGGTCGAGCAAGTCGGTTAAGCGATACGGGTGCCCAGTACCTTGAGGAAAGCGGCCAGCCATGCCGGGTGCGCCGGCCACGCCGGCGCGGTCACCAGGTTGCCATCGACGTGCGCCTGGTCCACCGCGATATCGATGAACGTGCCACCGGCCAGGCGTACTTCCGGCGCACAGGCCGGATAGGCACTGCACTGGCGCCCTTCCAGCACACCCGCTGCCGCCAGCAACTGCGCGCCATGGCACACTGCGGCAATCGGCTTGCCCGCCTGGTCGAACGCCCGCACCAGTTCCAGCACCCTCTCGTCCAGGCGCAGGTATTCCGGCGCACGGCCACCCGGGATCAGCAACGCGTCGTAACCCTCGGCCCGCACCCGCACGAAATCATAGTTGAGGGCAAAATTGTGCCCGGGCTTTTCGCTGTAGGTCTGCTCGCCTTCGAAATCATGAATCGCCGTGCGCACGGTCTGCCCCGCGACCTTCTCCGGGCACACCGCATGCACCGTGTGGCCGACCATGCTCAGTGCCTGGAACGGCACCATGGCTTCGTAGTCTTCGACATAGTCGCCCACCAGCATGAGAATCTTCTTAGCCGTCATCGCACCCACTCCTTCGATTGCCTTGGACAGTCACTGCACGATAGCCGCTCTCAGTCGCGTCGGTCGAGCAAGTTGACCACCAGCCGGTCCAGCCAGCCCCATACGCGCTGCTTCACCCGTCGCCACAGCGGGCGGGCATGCCAGTGGTGAAGGTCGACCACCTCGCTCAAGGCGAAATCGCGCTCGAAGCTGGCCTGCACGGCAGCCGTCAACGGCGGGTCCAGGGCCTCGATGTTGGCCTCCAGGTTGAAGCGCAGGTTCCAGTGGTCGAAATTGCACGAGCCAATACTGACCCAGTCGTCGATCAGCACCATCTTCAGGTGCAGGAAGCACGGCTGGTATTCGTAGATGCGCACCCCGGCGCGCAGTAAGCGGGGGTAATAGCGATGCCCGGCATAACGCACAGAAGGGTGGTCGGTGCGTGGCCCGGTCAGCAGCAGCCGCACATCGACGCCCTTGCTGGCGGCGCGGCGCAACGACCGGCGCACGCTCCAGGTCGGCAGGAAATAGGGCGTGGCCAGCCACACCCGCTGTTTGCCACTGTTGATCGCCCGCACCAGCGAATGCAGGATGTCCTGGTGCTGACGGGCGTCGGCATAGGCCACGCGGCCCATGCCTTGGCCCTGCGCCGGTACCTTGGGCAGGCGCGGCAGGCCAAAGCCTTCAGCCGGGCGCCAGGCGGTGCGGCGGTTGTTGGCTTGCCACTGGCGATCGAACAGCAACTGCCAGTCGCTCACCACTGGCCCTTGCATCTGCACCATCACTTCGTGCCAGGCGCTGGCCGGCTCACCTGGCGTCCAGAACTCGTCGGTGACGCCCGTGCCGCCCACCACCGCCCAACGTTCGTCCACCAGCAAGAGCTTGCGATGGTCGCGGTACAGGTTGCGAAATCCCCGCTTCCAGCGCAGGCGGTTATAGCAGCGCAAGTACACCCCGGCTTCCACCAGGCGCTGGCGCAACGCTGCGGTAAAGGCCAGCGAGCCATAGTCATCGAACAGGCAGCGCACGCGTACCCCACGCAAAGCCACCTGCTCCAGCGCCTCCACCACAGCCTCGGCACACGCACCCGCCTCGACCAGATACAGTTCGAGGTCGACCTGAAACTCGGCGCCCATGATCGCCTGGAGCATGCGCGGAAAGAACTCGGGGCCGTCGATCAGCAGTTCGAACTGATTGCCACCCCGCCATGGGAAGACCGGCCCCGACATGTCAGCGGGCGTTGAAGATCAGTACCGCATTGACCGGTACCGACGGGTTGATGGATTTCAGCTTGGCGAACGTGCGCAGGCTTTCCAGCCCCGGCAGCAGGCCGAAGTCCGAGGCCCGCAATACCAGCGGTTCGAGGGTCACCACCTGAAAGCGCCGCTCATC
The DNA here is from genome assembly GCF_014269035.2 of Pseudomonas vlassakiae. Lineage (GTDB taxonomy): Bacteria > Pseudomonadota > Gammaproteobacteria > Pseudomonadales > Pseudomonadaceae > Aquipseudomonas > Aquipseudomonas vlassakiae. Next base: position 6,632 of record NZ_JABWRP020000010.1, on the reverse strand, counting down.
CAGGCGAGTGGCCAGCAACAGCGCGTTATAACTGTGCGACTGGCCATGCAGGGTGACCGTCAGCGGCAGGCGCAGCTCGATTTGTGCGCCATCGGCCAGGTCGTTGATCGGCCGCAGGTCGATCTGCGCCTTCACGTTCGCCTCGGCGAAGCGCTGTACCTCGAACAGCTTGTCGCGCATCTGCTCGTCACGTAGCGGGATGCCGCTGCTCACCGAGTCCATCTCGATACGCAGCGCTGCCGCACCTTTGCGGTCGACGCTGCCGTGCAAGACCAGGAAGCGATGCACCTCGGCAGTGTCACCGTTCTTGCCGGTGACGAACGACAGGCGTGAGGACTCGCCATCGAGGTGCCAGTTGGCGTGGGCGGGCAGGCACAAAGCCAGCAGCAGGGCAGGCAGGATACGGGGCAGCTTGAACATGGCAGGTCTCGTGAAACTTGACCGCCAACCTTACCCGCCCGTCCTCATGGCAGCAAGCGGCAGCCCGCCTGCGCGCCCTGCCAGGCCGCCTGGTTGCGCTGGCCAAGGCCTTCGGCGCGGACACGCCGTTGTGGGCCGTCTTCCTCCAGCCGGCTCAGGGGCAACCATTGCTTCACATATCCCCGGCAATAGGCTTCGTCGAAGCCCATCACGAAGCGGCACGAGCAATACTCCTTGGCCGAATAGGCCGAGAGGATGCCCGGGAAGTCCGCCAATGCCTGGCGCTCCAGCCATGCCCAGCCAAGCAAGGCGACGATCATCAGCAACAGCACGCGCTTCATGCGCCCTCCCTGGTCAGGGCTGCGAGCACCCGCTTGAGCAGTTCGTTGTGGCGGTAGCTGCCGTCGCGGTCATCGGCATAGCGCACGATCACCAGCTTCTGCGACGGCACGATATACAACGCCTGGCCCCAGTGGCCGAGCGCCGCATAGGTATCGGTCGGGGCGTCGGGCCACGGTGTCGGGCTTCCTGCCAGTGGCAGGTTGAGCCACCAGTGGCCGCCCGGGGTGGGTTCACCGGCTACTGCGGCGGCCTGGGTGAACGCTGTGCGGTTGAACGCAACCCAGCTTGCTGGCAACAGCGGGTGCCCTTGCCAGCGACCATCGCGTTGCATCAACAAACCGATGCGCGCCAGGTCGCGGGCACTGAGGTAGAGGTAGGAAGAGCCGACGAACGTGCCCGCGCCATCACGCTCCCATACCGCGCTGTCGATGCCCAACGGGGTGAACAGCGCTTGCCAGGGGTAGCCGGCATAGGTACTGGCATCGAGCATGCCGCGCAGTGCGGCAGCCAGCACGTTGCTGTCGCCGCTGGAGTAGAGAAAGCGCTGGCCAGGCTTTTCGGCACTGGCGCGGGCAGCGGCATAGGCCGCCATGTCGTCGCGCCCGCGGGTATAGAGCATGGCCACCACCGAAGACTTCAGCGGTGCGTACTCGTAGTCTTCCTGCCACTCCAGGCCGCTGGCCCAGTGCAGCAGGTCAGCCAGCTGCACATCAGGGTGGGCCTGCATCGGCGGGTAGAAGCGTGCGGCCGGGTCGTGCAGCTGAAAGCGGCCTTCACCCTGGGCCACGCCGAGCACGGTGGCCAGCACGCTCTTGCTGACCGACCAGGTCAGGTGCGCGGTATTGGCGGTGGTGGGGGCGGTGTAGCGTTCGTGGAGGATGCGACCGTCACGGATGATCAACAAGGCGTCGGTGCGGATGCCGCTGCGCTCGCTGGCGTTGCGCTCCGGGAAAGCGTAGGCATCGACGGCTTGCCAGTCGAGGGCAATGTCGTCGACTGGCCAGTCCGGTTCCGGCCAGACCTCGGCCCAGGCAGGGCACACAGCTAATGCAAGGCTCAGAAGCAGTGCTTTCATCGTTATCGCCCAAGGAGGGCTGCGAAGCGGCCCCAGAATCTGAAAGATCCCCCAGTTTTTCAGGCTTTCATGACAGCCCTGCTGCCAACCAGGCCTTGGCCAGGCGCTTTTCCCGCGCCGCAGTGGCCAGTGCCAGCACCCCCTGATCGCGCTGCCAAAGTTGCGCCCACTGCTCCGGCCCTGCCAGCAGCGCCTTGTCGACTGCCCCGCGCAGCTCCTGAAACTGCGAAAACAATCCCCCCAGCAGCAGGTGGCAGCCGACGCTGTCAGGGCACTGTCGGCTACCCTCGGCGCATGCCGCCAACAGCGCCAGTAGACGCAGGCGCAGCTCCTGCGGCCAGCCACACTCTTGCCCTACCCCGTAAAGCCAGGCGGTCAGCGCCGCGAGCACGTACAAGTCTTCCAGCGAGCGGAACGGTTTGACGTAAGCGTCCCAGCCATCGCCAGCCAGCAGCTCGCACGCCGCGTCCTGCAAGTGCAGGCGACCATGCCCGACTTCGGGCATCAGCGGCAGGGTCGGCAATGCATCCAGCGTAACCCCGGCCTCCCCCGGGTAGACCACCGCCAGACTCAACCGCGGCGCTTCACCCAGCGCTTCGCTGCGTGCGGCCACCAGCAGCCACTCGGCATCCAGGCCGGCGGTGACGAAATCCTTGGCGCCATTGAGGCGCAAACCGACCAGCCGGGTAAGCATGTCTGCCGGGCGCACGCTACGCCGCTCGGTGGCGCACAGCGCACCCAGGCTGGCCGGTGCACTGGGCCAGAGCACGCGCAAGGCAGCCTGGTAACCGATGAGGAACGCCAGGCCCGGCGTGGCCATGGCGCGGCCGCCCAGCACCGCCAGTTCGAACGGGGCTACCGCGCCAAGGCGTTCGAGCTGCGCGGCATAGGCCTCGCCCAAAGTGCCGGCAAGGGGCTGGCGGAGGGGGTCATTGAGTCGTTGCAACCAAGCCATCGGACGCTCCTTCACGGGGGGCTGTCGGGGTGTGTCATGCAAGCATCACCAAAGGTTCACGGGGGTGACACCGCGCCTACCTAGGCTGACTTTGCACAACAAAGCCGACCGGCCGCAACCTTTCATGGCTGGCTTATGGAGACTCGTAATGACTCGGATCGCTCACTCTGGCGACAACAGCACTGAACGCCGTCTGCAAGCCGAACGCCTGGTCGGCGCTGCGGCCCTGCAGGAAGCCCAGGCCCTGCGCTACAAGGTGTTCAGCGCGGAGTTCAAGGCCAAGCTCAAAGGCGCCGAACTGGGCCTGGACATGGATGACTACGACGTACACTGCCGCCACATCGGCGTACGCGACCTGAGCACTGGCGAGTTGGTGGCCACCACGCGCCTGCTCGACCACCAGGCAGCCAGCAGCCTGGGGCGTTTCTACAGCGAAGAAGAATTCAGCCTGCACGGCCTGCTGCAACTGCAGGGCCCGATTCTCGAACTCGGCCGCACCTGCGTCGCCGCCAACTACCGCAACGGCGGCACCATCGCCGTGCTTTGGGGTGAGCTGGCGGAGGTGCTCAACGAGGGGCGCTACAGCTACCTGATGGGCTGCGCCAGCATCCCCATGCAGGACGGCGGCATGCAAGCCCACGCGGTCATGCAGCGCCTGCGCGAGCGCTACCTGTGCACTGAGCACCTGCGTGCCGTGCCGAAGAACCCGCTGCCCAGCCTGGCCCTGCCGAACAACGTCATCGCTGAAATGCCGCCACTGCTCAAGGCCTACATGCGCCTGGGCGCAAAAATTTGCGGCGAGCCGTGCTGGGACGAGGATTTCCAGGTCGCCGACGTGTTCATCCTGCTCAAGCGCGACGACCTCTGCCCGCGCTACGCCCGCCACTTCAAGGCAGCGGTCTGATGCCTGGCCTGCGGGTAGTCGCCCGCCTCTCGCGGCTGCTGCTGGTGTTGTCGCTGGGCATGCTCATGGCCGGTGTCATTGCCGTGGGCGAACGCTTGGGCATCAAGGCCTCGATCGACCTTCGCCAGCGCTGGTCCTGCTGGTTCATGAATCGTCTGGTCGCCGCCTTGCCCTTCGAGGTGCGGGTAATCGGTGAGCTGCCGCAACAGCCGATGTTGTGGGTCAGCAACCACGTTTCCTGGACCGACATTCCCCTACTCGGCATGCTGCTGCCGCTGTCGTTCCTGTCCAAGGCCGAAGTGCGTCACTGGCCGGTGGCCGGCTGGCTGGCGGAAAAGGCCGGCACGCTGTTCATCCGCCGCGGTGGCGGCGATGGCCAACGCCTGCGCCAACAGATCAGCGAGCAACTGGGCCAGGCACGGCCGCTGCTGATCTTTCCCGAAGGCACCACCACCGACGGGCGCCAGTTGCGCACCTTCCACGGCCGCTTGCTGGCCGGAGCCATCGATCGAGGTGTGGCTGTGCAGCCGGTGGCCATTCAGTACCTACGCCATGGCGAAGTGGACCCGGTTGCGCCGTTCATTGGTGACGATGATCTGGTTTCGCACTTGCTGCGCTTGTTTGCCGAGCCTCCGGGTGAGGTGTGCATTCACTTGCTGAAGCCAATTGGCAGTGGCGGGAAGGAACGTGCGGCGCTGGCGTTTCAGGCGCAGCAGGCGATTCACATGGCGTTGTTCGGGGCTGAGGAAGTGGCGGTAGCGCCACGGCGTCAAGCGCGGGCTGCGTGAACCTGACGTTGGAGCAGCGTGGAATGCGAGATCGAGCGCCGCCCGCGCGGCGCTCGATCCAACAGACGCCAAAGCGCTGACCTCATGCCCTCCCTGCCGCCGCAAACGCCTGCAGCTGTGGGTAAAACTCGCGAAAATCCGCCAGCAACGGCTCATACAACCGCTCCAGCTCATCCATCACCCCAGCCATACCTTCAGGCCGCGACAAGCGCCGGGCAATGCCGTTGAATACCTGCTCCAGCGTGGCGAAATCGCCATACGCCCCCAGCCAGTCGTCCGCCGCCATGAACGGCGCAATCCGTGCCAGCCGCCCTGGCAGTTCGGGCTCGGCGAGCAGCACCCGGTAAAAATCTCGGGTGAACTGCCCCAGCGGCTGCTCGGCGTATTCCCCCCAGTGCCGCGCCAGGCAATGGTCGAAAAACACATCCATGACGATCCCGGCAAAACGCCGCCGCTCCCGTGGGAAGCGCGCCATTGCCGCCAGCACCACCGGATGCTGGTCGGTGTAACTGTCGATATGCCGATGCAGCCGGATGGCCGCCTCCAGCGCAGGCGGAAAGCGCCCCTCCAGCGAGCCTTTGACGAAATCGCCATACAGGCTGCCAAGCAGTTGCTGCGGCGCCGGGCCGCCCAGGTGCAGGTGTGCGAGGTAGTTCATGGGCGCAGTCTAGCACTCCCGGCACATATATCGTTATAACGCGATATAGCGATTCGCGCTCAGCTCAGAACTTCTTCATATTTGTATATCGCGAAATAACGATGTTAGTTTCGCCCTATCGCGATATACCGCTACAGCACGAGCCTCCACCCATGCCACTCGATCTCGACGAAATCATAAAAGCACTGGCCCACCCGGTCAGGCGAGAAATCCTCAGCTGGCTGAAAGACCCGGCAACGCAGTTTCCCGACCAGTACCACAGCACCGAGAACGGTGTCTGTGCCGGGCAGATCGACCAGCGCTGCGGGCTCTCGCAGTCGACCGTCTCTGCCCACCTGGCCACCTTGCAACGGGCCGGCCTGATCAGCAGCCAGAAGGTCGGCCAGTGGCACTTCTTCAAACGCAACGAAGCCACCATCGAGGCGTTCCTCGAACAACTGCGCCAAGCGCTTTGACAAGGCAGGTAACCGTTATGACCACGCTTTTCGATCCAATCCAACTGGGCGACGTACAACTGCCCAACCGCATCATCATGGCCCCGCTGACCCGCTGCCGCGCCGACGAAGGCCGCGTGCCCAATGCGTTGATGGCCGAATACTACGTACAGCGCGCCAGTGCCGGCCTGATTCTCAGCGAGGCGACATCGGTCAGCGCGATGGGCGTCGGCTACCCCGACACGCCCGGCATCTGGAACGACCAGCAGGTGCGCGGCTGGCATAACGTCACCCAGGCCGTGCACGGCGCTGGCGGGCGCATTTTCCTGCAGCTGTGGCACGTTGGCCGTATCTCCCACCCTAGCTACCTCAATGGGGAGCTGCCCGTAGCGCCCAGCGCGATCCAGCCCAAAGGCCACGTCAGCCTGGTGCGCCCGCTGAGCGACTACCCGACCCCGCGCGCCCTGGAAACCGAAGAGATCGCCGACATCGTCGAGGCCTACCGCAGCGCTGCCGAGAACGCCAAGGCCGCCGGTTTCGACGGCGTGGAAATCCACGGCGCCAATGGCTACCTGCTGGACCAGTTCCTGCAGAGCAGCACCAACCAGCGTACCGACCAGTACGGCGGCTCACTGGAAAATCGTGCGCGGTTGCTGCTGGAAGTGACCGATGCGGCTATCGACGTGTGGGGCCCAGGTCGCGTCGGCGTGCACTTGGCGCCACGTGCCGATGCCCATGACATGGGCGATGCCGACCGCGCCGAGACCTTCACCTACGTGGCGCGCGAACTGGGTAAACGCGGCATTGCCTTTATCTGCTCGCGGGAGAAGGAAGCCGACGACAGCATCGGCCCGCTGATCAAGGCGGCATTCGGTGGCCCCTATATCGTCAACGAACGCTTCGACAAGGCCAGCGCCAACGCTGCCTTGGCGGCGGGCAAGGCCGATGCGGTGGCGTTCGGCGTGCCGTTCATAGCAAACCCGGACCTGCCGGCGCGGCTGGCGGCGGATGCTCCGCTGAACGAGGCACATCCGGAGACGTTCTATGGCAAAGGGC
>NZ_JABWRP020000001.1 GCF_014269035.2 Pseudomonas vlassakiae | reverse complement strand
ACCAAAAACCCCTCGCTCCCATCATCCGGCCCCTCCGCTGCGCTCCGGGGTCCCCTCACTCCGGCCTTGCTCCCGGGAGGACCGCGCTGCAGGCCCCATCCTGGGGCCCAGCGCTTGACGGGCATCCATGCCCGTCACCTCCCTCCGCAAGACCTGCGTTCGGCCTCCTGAAGTCGCAATCTGCGTCGCCTGAACTACCGCGCGCTTAGAAGCAAAAGCAGAGCAAGAGCAAGAGCAAGAGCAAAGCGGGTCGTGGGTCAGCGTGGCTTGAGGTCCAGCCTGCGCAGGTGGCAAGTCACTTCCTCACGGTCGTGATACAGCTGCTTGCAGGCAATCGATACCTTGACCTTGCGCGCCTTGAACGTCGCCTCCATGCGCTCCAGCAACCGCCGTACTTCGGCATAGCGCTGCTTCATCGGCAACTTCAGGTTGACCACCGCCTCACGGCACAGCCCCTCTCCCAACCACGTCTCGATCAGCGAGGTGGTCCGCGCCGGCTTCTCGACGATATCGCAGACCATCCAGTCCACCGGATGCTTTGGCTGCCAGGTGAAACCGTCCGCCATCAGGTGCTCTACCAGCCCAGTCTCCATCAGGCTTTCGGCCATCGGCCCATTGTCGATGGCGGTGACCAGCATGCCGCGACGCACCAACTGGTAAGTCCAGCCGCCAGGCGAAGCGCCCAGGTCGACACCCTTCATGTCGTCACCAAGGCGCACATCCCACTGCTCACGCGGAATGAACTGATGCCACGCCTCTTCCAGCTTGAGGGTCGAACGGCTCGGCGCCTCACGCGGAAACTTCAGCCGCGGGATGCCCATCGGCCATAACGCGCTGTTTTTCGCCTCGGCCACGCCGACGAACACCCGCCGGCCGCTGATGAAGGTCAGCAGCAGACGCGGCAGACTGGCGTTGTCCACCAGGCGACCTGCCTTTTCCAGGGCCTTGCGCAGCGGTACTTCGAACTTGCGGCAGAAGGTCGACAGCTCCTTGCCTTCGTTGCTGTCCAGCACTTCCAGCCACAGGCTACCGAAAACCGGCTGCTCGGCCAGGTGCGCCAACAGCACGCTGATGCGGTCGGTCTCCGGCAGTTCGATATAGGTGCCTCGCGCCCACTGGCGCGGGAAGATCAGTTGCGCAAAGCGCAGCTGTGCCATCAGGCGTTCGGCACCTTCGGCCTCGGCGCAGACGAACTCGGCACAAGCGCTCTGCGGCTTGCCCTTGGCATAACCGGCCACACCCAGCTGGGCGGCGTGTTCGCTGATCTCGGCGCAGACCTCACCCTCGAAACCGGGCCGGCAATGCATGAACAGGGTATTCATCTCTCACTCCACTACGGCTGACGCACCACGGGCGCCGGCAGGGCGGCGATGATAAAGGAAGATCGGAACCTGCGACATGCCCCGCCGGTCCAGAAAAGAGTCAGGGGCAGCAAACAGAGCTAACCTGACCCTTCAGCCAGGCCCGTGCCGTGCGGGCCGAAACAGCGCGGTGGCACCGGCCATCCAGCCGTGCCGGGCCCCGCCGCACAAGGAGTTGGCAATGCCCTCGCTCGATAGCCTGAATACCCTCAAGACCCTCCAGGTGGCTGACCGCACCTACCACTACTACAGCCTCGCCGAAGCCGGCCGGCAGCTGGGCGACCTGCAGCGCCTGCCCATGTCGCTCAAGGTGCTGCTGGAAAACCTGCTGCGCTGGGAAGACGGCAAGACCGTCGGCACCGATGACCTGCGCGCCCTCGCCGGCTGGCTGCAGGACCGTCGCTCCGACCGCGAAATCCAGTACCGCCCGGCGCGGGTGCTGATGCAGGACTTCACGGGCGTGCCAGCAGTCGTCGACCTGGCCGCCATGCGCGCCGCCATGGCCAAGGCCGGCGGTGATCCGCAGCGGATCAACCCGCTGTCGCCGGTGGACCTGGTGATCGACCACTCGGTGATGGTCGACCGCTACGCCACGCCACAGGCCTTCACCCAGAACGTCGACATCGAAATGCAGCGCAACGGCGAGCGTTATGCCTTCCTGCGCTGGGGCCAGAGCGCATTCGACAACTTCCGCGTGGTACCACCGGGCACTGGCATCTGCCACCAGGTCAACCTGGAATACCTCGGGCGCACGGTGTGGACCCGCGAAGACGATGGCCGCACCTATGCCTTCCCCGACACGCTGGTCGGCACCGACTCACACACCACCATGATCAACGGCCTTGGCGTACTCGGCTGGGGCGTCGGCGGCATCGAGGCGGAAGCGGCCATGCTCGGCCAGCCGGTGTCGATGCTGATCCCCGAAGTGATCGGCTTCAAGCTCACCGGCAAGCTGCGCGAAGGCATCACCGCCACCGACCTGGTGCTGACCGTCACGCAGATGCTGCGCAAGAAAGGCGTCGTCGGCAAATTCGTCGAGTTCTACGGCGACGGCCTGGCCGACCTGCCGTTGGCCGACCGTGCGACCATCGCCAACATGGCACCGGAATACGGCGCGACCTGTGGCTTCTTCCCGGTCGATGAGGTCACCCTCGACTACTTGCGGCTGTCCGGCCGCCCAAGTGAATCCGTGCAACTGGTCGAGCAGTATTGCAAGGCACAAGGCCTGTGGCGCCGGCCAGGGCAGGAACCGCTGTTCAGCGACACACTGGCCCTGGACATGCATGACGTCGAGGCCAGCCTGGCCGGGCCCAAGCGGCCACAGGACAGGGTTGCCCTGGGGCAGGTAAGCCAGGCCTTCGACCACTTCATCGAGCTGCAACCCAAACCGCTGGCCAAAGAGGTCGGGCGCCTGGAGAGTGAAGGGGGTGGCGGGGTGGCGGTCGGCAACGCCGATCAGGCCGGCGAAATCGCCTACAGCCATGAAGGCCAGACCTACACCCTGCGCGACGGCGCTGTGGTCATCGCCGCGATTACCTCGTGCACCAACACTTCCAACCCCAGCGTGATGATGGCGGCCGGCCTGTTGGCGAAAAAAGCCCTGGAAAAAGGCCTGCAACGCAAGCCCTGGGTCAAGAGTTCACTGGCCCCTGGCTCCAAAGTGGTGACCGATTACTACCAGGCGGCGGGGCTCACCCCATACCTGGACCAGCTTGGCTTCGACCTGGTCGGCTACGGCTGCACCACTTGCATCGGCAACTCAGGGCCATTGGACGACGCCATCGAAAAAGCCATCGCCAGCGCCGACCTAACGGTCGCTTCGGTCCTGTCGGGCAACCGCAACTTCGAAGGCCGCGTGCACCCTCTGGTCAAGACCAACTGGCTGGCCTCGCCTCCGCTGGTAGTGGCCTACGCGCTGGCCGGCAGCGTGCGCGTCGACCTGACCCAGGATGCGCTGGGGACGGGCAACGACGGCAAGCCCGTCTACCTGCGCGATATCTGGCCCAGCCAGCAGGAAATCGCCGACGCCGTGGCCAAGGTCGACACGGCCATGTTCCACAAGGAATACGCCGAAGTCTTCGCCGGCGACGCGCAATGGCAGGCCATCGAAGTACCGCAGGCGGCGACTTACGTCTGGCAGGACAGTTCTACCTACATCCAGCATCCACCGTTCTTCGACGATATCGGCGGGCCGCTGCCCGAGATCAAGGACATCCACGGTGCACGCATCCTAGCCCTGCTCGGCGACTCGGTGACCACCGACCACATCTCCCCGGCCGGCAACATCAAGGCCGACAGCCCCGCCGGGCGTTACCTGCGCAGCAAGGGGGTGGAGCCTCGGGACTTCAACTCCTACGGTTCGCGGCGCGGCAACCACGAAGTGATGATGCGCGGCACCTTCGCCAATATCCGCATCCGCAACGAGATGCTGGCCGGCGAGGAAGGTGGCAACACCGTGCATGTGCCCAGCGGTGAGAAGCTGTCGATCTATGACGCAGCCATGCGTTATCAGGCCGAAGGCACGCCGCTGGTGGTCATCGCCGGCCAGGAATATGGCACCGGCTCCAGCCGTGACTGGGCGGCCAAGGGCACCAACCTGCTGGGAGTCAAGGCGGTGCTGGCAGAAAGCTTCGAACGCATCCACCGCTCCAACCTGGTGGGCATGGGCGTGCTGCCGCTGCAGTTCAAGGCCGGGCAGGACCGCAAGCAATTGGCGCTGACGGGCAAGGAACAGATCGACCTGCTGGGGCTCGACGGCGCCCAGATCACACCGGGCATGAGCCTGCCCCTGCGCATTACCCGTGAGGATGGGCAACAACAGCAGATCGAGGTGCTGTGCCGGATCGACACGCTCAATGAGGTGGAATACTTCAAGTCAGGTGGGATCTTGCACTATGTGCTGCGGCAGATGATTCGCAGCTGATTGGCTTGGGTGCTGTGGCGTCTGTGAAATCGAGCGCCGCGCGGGCGGCGCTCGATCTACGCGCCACTACAAAAACGACGTCAGCCACCGGGCAGTAGCACTTTGATGGCCGGTCAGTCATCATGCACCCAATCTGTAACCAAACGGTCACAAACATAGGCAAACTGCTGCGAACTCCAAGGTCCACATAACGCACCTGCAATAGCGGCCATTTGCCCCAGATCAAGTAAATTAAATATCCATTCAATAAAACCATTGGCTTGCCGATATCTGTCGAAAGCCTTACGGACTATTCAGCTCATGCGTAACAACCAGCCGATTACCCAGAGGGAACGGACCTTCCCTGCCCAACAACGGTTGATCTCCACCACCAATGTCAAGGGTGTGATCACCTACTGCAACGATGCATTCGTCGAGATCAGCGGTTTTACCCGCGAAGAGCTGAATGGTGCACCCCACAACCTGGTGCGCCACCCGGATGTGCCGACTGCGGTGTTTGCCCACATGTGGCAAACCCTCAAGCAAGGCTTGCCGTGGATGGGCATCGTCAAGAACCGCTGCAAATCCGGCGATCACTATTGGGTAAACGCCTACGTCACGCCGATATTCGAGAACAACCAGGTCGTTGGCTTCGAGTCGGTTCGGGTCAAGCCTAGCGCCGAGCAAATCCGTCGTGCCGAAGCCCTGTACCAGCGCATCAACGACGGCAAGACGGCCATCCCGCGCCGTGATCGCTGGCTGCCGGTGCTGCAGGACTGGCTGCCGTTCATCCTGGTCAGCCAGGTCGGTTTCCTGATTGGCAACTGGCTCGGTCACTCGTGGGGCTTCGCACTGGCCGCCGGCCTGTCGGTACCGCTCGGCCTGCTCGGCCTGAGCTGGCAACAGCGTGGCCTGAAGCGCCTGTTGCGCCTGGCCGAACAGACCACCTCCGACCCGCTGATCGCACAGATGTACACCGACAGCCGTGGAGTACAGGCACGCCTGGAAATGGCCATGCTCAGCCAGGACGCGCGCATGAAGACCTGCCTGACCCGCCTGCAGGACAGCGCCGAGCACCTTAGTGACCAGGCGCGTCAGTCCGATGCCCTGGCGCACAAGAGCTCCACGGGTCTGGAGCGCCAGCGCGTGGAGACCGAACAGGTCGCCGCCGCGGTCAACCAGATGGCTGCCACCACCCAGGAAGTGGCCAACCACGTGCAACGCACCGCAGACGCCACCCAGGAAGCCAACCGCCTGACCAGCCAGGGTCGGCAGATCGCCGGGGAAACCCGCGACGCCATCGAACGCCTGTCGAGCGCCGTCGGCGAAACCGGCCAGACCGTGACCCAGCTGGCCAAGGACAGCGACGAGATTGGCGGCGTGGTCGATGTGATCAAGGGCATCGCCGACCAGACCAACCTGCTGGCGCTCAATGCTGCAATCGAAGCGGCCCGTGCCGGCGAGATGGGCCGTGGTTTTGCCGTGGTCGCCGACGAGGTACGCCAGCTGGCCCAACGCACCGCCGAATCGACCGGGCAGATCCACGGCCTGATCGCCAAGCTGCAACAGACCGCCAACAACGCCGTGCTGACCATGGAAACCGGCCACCGCCAGGCCCAGGAAGGCGTTGACCGCGTCATGCAGGCCGACCAGGCCCTGGTCGGCATCAGCGAAGCCGTGGCCAATATCACTGACATGGCGACCCAGATCGCCGCCGCCACCGAAGAGCAGACCGCAGTGGCCGACGAGATCAGCCGCAACATCAGCACCATTGCCGAACTGGCCGACCAGACAGCCGAGCAAGCGCAGCATTCGGCGCTGCTCAGCGAAGAGCTGACCATCACTGCCGGCAGCCAGTATTCGCTGGTGGAGCGGTTCAACCGTTAGGCCTGGCCTGCTCGCTGTTTTGGAAGCAACTGTCTTGCTCGGTTTCTAGAATCGACGCGATCCCTGTGGGAGCGGGCTTGTCCCGCGAACACCGGCAAAGCCGGTGCCATGCAACGCGCCGCCTGCTTCGCGGGACAAGCCCGCTCCCACAATGACCACTGATCTCCCGCAAAAAGGCCGCGAAAGCTACCAATCCAGCGTCAGCCGGCTCTCGAAGTAGCGCTCCTCGCCAGTCAACGGGTCGACAAACCGCAAGCTTTGCGCCAGCAGCTTCAACGGCCGCTGATAGTCGTCCTCTTCCTTGAGCAACTCGGGATAGAACGGGTCGTTGCAGATCCCTGCCCCCAACGCCGCCATGTGCACACGCAGCTGATGTGTCTTGCCGGTTACCGGCGACAGGCCGTAGCGCCACCACTCGCCATTCGTCTCCAGCACATCGGCGAAGGTCTCGCTGTTGGCGTCCCCTGGCACTTCATGCATGCGGAAGAACGGCTCGCCATGCACCAGGCGACTCTTGTGCACCAAGGGGAATGCATGCTGCGGCAAGGCGGCAGCGATGGCCTGATAACGCTTGTCGATCCGCCGCTCCGGAAACAACCGTTGATAGGCGCTGCGCGTCTGCGGATTGGCGGAAAACAGCACCAACCCGGCGGTGTGCCGATCGATGCGGTGCAGCGGGACCAGATGCGGGTTGTCCAGGCGCCGGATCAGGCGCCGCAAAAGGGTCTGCTCGACATACTCCCCGGTGGGCGTCACCGGCAGAAAGTGCGGTTTATCGGCCACTACCAGGTGCTCATCGACATGCAGGATGGTCTCCTGCACCGGAATCGGCCGCTCGTTGGGCACTTCGCGAAAATAGTGAACGCGCATGCCGCGAAGGTAGGGCATGTCGGCGGCAATTGCCCTGCCTTCGGCATCGAGCACCCGCCCCCGAGCGAAGCGGTCAAGCCACTGCGCACGCTCGATCGCCTTGAAATGGTCGCACAGGCAATCGAGTACCGTGGCCCAGTTGCCGGGTGGCAGGCAGAGCGTGCTGGCTTGCTGGCGGGCGGGGTCGAAAGGCGTGGTCATGGCAGGGCTCGAGCAATCAAAGCCGCACATTATCCCCCAAGCCCGGCGCCTCAACCAGCCTCGACCATCCTCTCGCTATGTGCCTTCAACCAGCGCAATACCTGCACCGGCTCCCATCGCCCGGGGTCATAGAGCGCATAGATCAGGCCCTGGTAACCCACCACATCCAGCCCGCGATGGTAACCGGCACGCTGGAACAAGGCCTCGATTTCTGCAAAACAGGTGTTGAAATGCACCTTTGCGAAAGGCGTGCGGTCATCGGTGACCAAGCCTTCGAGACGCAATTCCAGCACGGCGTCGCACACCCGCTCCACCGGCATACGGTTGACGCTGTACTTGAGTTGCTCGACGTTGAGCATGAATCACCTCGACACTGTATTTATATACAGCATACGGAGCGCGACACCGCTGCGTCAATCGGCTCGACCGCTACTGCAAGCCGGGCAGGTAGCCCGTACCCTTGCGAATGGTCAGCACCTGACGGCGCGGCGCGGCCACCGATACCGACAAGTGAACCCAGCTGTCGAACTCCAGAATCAACTGGTCGAACGCCAAGTCACTCTCGCTGACCTGCCTGACCACTTCCCGGTTGTCGATGCCCCGCACGGTGAAATCCGCAGCCAGGCCTTTCACGTGCTGGCTGTCTGGCGCCCCGCCGACGAGCAGATTGACCGCCTCGCTGCGGTATCCACTGCTGACGATCACGGGGCGTCCGAACATCTCCCGAACCTGCTCAAGCACCTGGCAAAGCAGGCGCAGGTTACCCAGGACTTCAGGCGGAGGCATATTGTCCAGCCCCTCTCTCGCGGCAACTTGCGAAGCAATCAGTTCTTCCAGGGCGAAATGTGGCGTGATCAGCATGACGAGGCTCTCGATGACGATGCAAAGGTACCGATGATCATTCAACGGTGAGGCATCATCATTCCTGGCCTGAGGCCATGCACGATGGCAAGCATTCCCCCCTGCCCTTCACTGGTGAAGAAAAGCCACGACCTGCTCGGCATCGAAGGGCCAAGGCAGCTCTGCCGACGTGTCGCTGCGCCGCAACACCGGAATGATCAAACCGTACCGCTCGAACAAGGCCTGGTCGTCGGCGATATCGACCAACTCGATCAGCAAGCCATGTTCAACAAAGGGCATCAGCACGGCTTCGGCCACTTCGCACAAGTGGCACCCGACGGTTCCGAAGAGTTGGCATTCAGGCAGCATGGGGGGCAACACCCGGTTTGACTGTAGGAAAGAAGCTTATTCTAAGTCCGTCCTGCCCCCTCTGCACCTGACCCTGCTCAATCCTGGCTGGTGGCGCCGATCCGGTGCAGTGACAAGTCTGCACCCTGGAACTCCTGTTCATGGCTCAAGCGCAGGCCATGCACCTGGCGAATCAGGCCGTACACGGCAAAACCACCGATCAGTGCGATCAGGACGCCTGCCAGGCTGCCCAGCAGCTGGCTGACCAGGCTGACCCCACCCATGCCACCCAGCGCCACCTGGCCAAACACGCCGCAGGCGATGCCGCCCCACAGGCCGCAAAGCCCGTGCAGCGGCCAGACGCCGAGCACATCGTCGACCTTCCAGCGATTCTGCGCAGCGGTGAAGCTCCAGACAAACAGTACCCCGGCCACCAGCCCGGTAGCCAAAGCGCCAACGGGGTGCATCAGGTCAGAGCCGGCACAGATCGCCACCAGCCCTGCCAACGGCCCATTGTGCAGGAAGCCCGGGTCGTTGCGCCCGGCCAGCAAGGCTGCCAAGGTGCCGCCGACCATGGCCATCAGCGAATTGATCGCTACCAGGCCACTGACACCTTGCAAGGTCTGGGCGCTCATCACATTGAAACCGAACCAGCCGATGATCAGGATCCATGAGCCCAATGCCAGGAATGGAATGCTCGACGGTGCAAAGGCCACCAGGCGGCCGTCGCGGTAGCGCCCGCGCCGAGCGCCCAGCAACAGCACCGCGGCCAGCGCCAGCCAGCCGCCCATGGCATGCACGACCACCGAGCCGGCAAAATCATGGAACGGCGCACCAAAGCGGGCCTGCAGCCAGGCCTGCACGCCGAAATTGCCGTTCCACACCACGCCTTCGAAAAAGGGATAGATGAACGCAACGATCAACGCCGTGGCGCATAGCTGCGGCGCGAAGCGCGCACGTTCGGCGATCCCCCCCGAGATGATCGCCGGAATCGCGGCCGCGAAGGTCAGCAGGAAAAAGCATTTGACCAGCGCATAGCCGTGGTCGGTGGCCAGTTGCGACGCCGGCTGCAGGAAGTTCACGCCATAGGCGATCCAGTATCCGATGAAGAAGTACACCAACGCGGAAATGGCGAAGTCGCTGAGGATCTTCGACAGCGCGTTGACCTGGTTCTTGTGGCGCACGGTGCCCACTTCGAGAAAGGCGAAGCCGGCGTGCATGGCGAGCACCAGAATGGCGCCCATCAGGATGAACAGGGTGTTGGAGCCGTGGACCAGGGAGTCCATTGCGCTGTGCATGTTTTCCATGAAAGAGGCAGACCTGCTGAAAAAGCACCAGGACAGTTCAAGAACCTGCATCCCTGCACCGAATCGGTGCCAGCTTTTGCCCTGTTTTGCCGAACCGGGCGCGGCCTGCGTGGTTTTTTCTTGGGTTTGTCGTGGATTGGGTTAAGGTTTATCGGTATCCGCCAGGGTCGACGCCCTGGTTCGGCGCACCGCTGCGGGCTACGCCCCGCGTTGTGGCAAATTTCAGTAGCAAGGCCCATACCAGCGCCGCTAGTGAACCTTCCATACACCCGGTCACTCGAATGACCTACAGACCTGCACACCTACGATAGGGAGAGCCCCATGGCCAGCAAATCGGCAAAGACTGCACAAGAGATATTGATGGCTGACTTCCAAGCCTTGGTTCGCGATACCGAGCGCTTGCTGGCCGATACCGCCAACCTCGCGGGCGACCAGGCCGATGAACTGCGCGAGCAGATCCACGAGCGTCTGACCCAAGCCCGTGAAACCTTGCAACTGACCCAGGATTCAGTGCGTGAGCGCGGCCAGGCAGCGCTCGGTAGCGCCGAACAGTACGTCCAGGAGAAACCCTGGCAGGCCATTGGTATTGCCGCAGGCGTCGGCCTGCTGATCGGCCTGCTGGCCAATCGGCGCTGAGGAGTCCCCATGGAGAATGACAGCATTGGCACCAGCGCTTCCGGCAAACGCCTGGGCGCGGCACTGCTGGGGCTGCTGCACAGCCACATCGAACTGTTCGGCATCGAACTGCAGGAGCAGAAAGCACGCACCCTGAGCCTGCTGCTGTTCGCCGGCCTGGCACTGGTGTTCGCACTGCTGCTGCTGACGGCCTTGTCCGGCTTGCTGCTGGTGCTGCTGTGGGACAGCTATCGGCTGGCGGGCATCATTGGCCTGTGCGTCTTCTATGGCGCGGCTGCGTTGTATTGCGGCCTGCGCCTCAAAGCGGCTGTGTTCGATGAGTCATCACCCTTCGGTGCGACCCTCGACGAACTGGCCAAGGACCGGGAGCGCCTGTTGCCATGAGCCTGCCTGAACTACCGAATACCCGTAATCCACGGGAGCTGCGCAAGGCGCTGCTACGCCTGCGCATGGAAATGCACCGCCAGGAGATCCGCCATGAGTCCGGCCAGATGCTGCAACCCTTGCAGCGCCTGCGCGGCATGGGCAGCTCGCTGCATGACGGGTTGGGTATCAAGCACGCGCCGTTGTGGGGCATCGGTGCCGTCGTGGCACTGGGCTTTCTGACCGGCAAAGGGGTACGCAGCGGCAACCTGGGCCGCCTGGTCCGGCTGGGAACCAGCTTGTTGCCGCTGGTGCGCCTGTACCTGCAAGGCAACCGTCGCCCTTGAACGTCGTGACCGGCCCCCTGCCCAAGGCCGGTCACGATCTTCCCCTTGCACACCTGCTCACGACGCTCGAAGCTATCCCTCTCGATCGACAGGAGACCGCGCCTTGGACTGGCACACCCTGCTCACCCGCGAACGCCTTGGCAAAGCGCTCTACAGCGCCGAAGAACTGGGCCGCAGCCCGTTTCACAAAGACCATGACCGGATCATCTTCTCAGGGGCCTTTCGCCGCCTCGGGCGCAAGACCCAGGTCCACCCCGTCACCAGTAACGACCATATCCACACGCGCCTGACCCATTCCCTGGAGGTCAGCTGCGTTGGCCGCTCACTGGGCATGCGTGTCGGCGAAACACTGCGCAGCAGCCTGCCCGAGTGGTGCGAGCCCAGCGACCTGGGCATGATCGTGCAGTCGGCCTGCCTGGCTCACGACATTGGCAACCCACCGTTCGGCCACTCCGGTGAAGACGCCATTCGCCACTGGTTCCAGCAGGCCGCCGGGCGTGGCTGGCTGGACGACATGAGTGACGACGAACGCGCCGACTTCCTCAATTTCGAAGGCAACGCGCAAGGCTTTCGTGTGCTCACCCAGCTCGAGTACCACCAGTTCGATGGCGGCACCCGGCTCACCTACGCCACCCTTGGCACTTACCTCAAGTACCCTTGGACTGCCCGGCATGCCGATGCCCTCGGGTACAAGAAGCACAAGTTCGGCTGCTACCAGAGCGAGCTGCCACTGCTGGAACAGATTGCCCGCAAGCTCGGCCTGCCGCAGCTCGAAGAACAGCGCTGGGCGCGCCATCCGCTGGTGTACCTGATGGAAGCGGCAGATGACATCTGCTACGCCCTGATTGACCTGGAAGACGGCCTGGAGATGGAGCTGCTGCACTACGCCGAAGTCGAGGCGCTGCTGCTCGACCTGGTCGGCGATGACCTGCCGGAGACCTATCGACAGCTTGGCCCTGCCGACTCCCGCCGACGCAAACTGGCCATACTGCGTGGCAAAGCCATCGAGCACCTGACCAATGCCGCTGCCCACGCCTTTGTCGAGCAGCAGCAAGCACTGTTGAGCGGTCGCCTGAGCGGCGACCTGGTCGAGCATATGCACGGCCCGGCCAAGCGTTGCGTGCTGCAGGCCAAAGCCATGGCGCGAAACAAGATTTTCCAGGACAAGCGCAAGACGCTGCATGAAATTGGCGCATACACCACGCTGGAAATCCTCCTCAACACGTTCTGCGCTGCCGCCTTGGAACAGCATGGCGGCCGTACGCCGTCATTCAAGAGCCGCCGCGTGCTGGACCTGATCGGTAACAATGCCCCTGACCCGCACGACTCCCTGCACCAGGCGTTCCTGCGCATGATCGATTTCATCGCGGGCATGACCGACAGCTATGCGAGTGATATGGCTCGGGAAATGACCGGGCACTCGAACCTGAGCTAAGGGCGAGGCGTCGCTCCGTACAAACCGAGCGACGCCCTTATCTAAGAAACGTCCTACAAACTACATCGCCTTATAAACAACGTATACACAAAAGAACAAAAAGTACCCAAAACGCCTTTGACGACGAAGTAAATTCTTACACTTCGTAGCCCAATTTGAATTCCGCTGTAAGCCGTTTCCCATATATATCGAATTATCCATCCACTCGCCCCCGCCGACTTGCAACTGGGGTAAGGTGCCACCCTGCCTCCGCCATTCGCTGCAGGGAACTTGAACATGAATAGCGTATTTATCGTCGATGACCATCCAGTCATCCGCCTTGCTGTCCGTATGTTGCTGGAAAACCAGAACTACAAGGTCGTGGGTGAATCGGACAATGGCGTGGATGCCATACAGATGATTCGTGAAACCCAGCCAGAACTGGTGATCCTGGATATCAGCATTCCCAAACTGGACGGTCTTGAGGTGCTTTCGCGCTTCCAGGCCATGGCACTGCCGCTGAAGATTCTGATACTCACCGCACAGACACCGGCATTGTTCGCGATGCGCTGCATGCACTCCGGCGCTGCAGGTTATGTATGCAAACAGGAAGACCTGAGCGAACTGCTCAGCGCAATCAAGGCCGTACTCGCTGGCTATAACTATTTCCCCAGCCAGGCGATACACAATGACCATGCAACAGCTGACGCTGACCTGAAACTCTTCCGACTCGTTAACGACCGAGAACTGATGGTCCTGCAACTTTTCGCCCAAGGCCGCAGTAACCAGGAGATCGCCAAAGGCATGTTCATCAGCAACAAGACCGTCAGTACCTACAAAAAGCGGCTCATGCAGAAATTGCAGGTCGACACCTTGGTCGACCTGATCGAAATGGCTAAACGCAACGCGCTGGTCTGAGGTTTTCGATGCTGCATCTGATCACTTGCCTGGGGTTCGTCCTGGCCTTCGCCTGCGACCTGGCGCAGGCTTCATCCCAGAACGTCGAGACCTATACCCTGCTCGCCCGCTCTTCGGCGATGCCGCTCAACCCGCCACTGACTGAACAGCAAAAGCAGTGGCTGATGGGTCGCCATAGCCTGATCCTGGGCACCTCGGCGCCCGACTACCCACCCTTCGACATCACCAGTGGCGGGCAGATCTACCAGGGCCTCACCGCCGAATATGCAAGCCTGATCGGCAGGGCACTGAACCTGCCGGTGAAGGTCATGCGCTACCCCCATAGGCAGGCAGCGCTGCAGGCGCTCAAACGTGGGGAAATCGACCTGCTCGGCAGCGCCAATGGTTACGAAGCGACAACCGAAGGCGTGACGCTTTCGCACCCTTATGCGGTTGATCAACCCGTGCTGGTCACCCGGGAAGATGAAACGCGTGCCCTCAATGGCGGTCTGCATG
This sequence comes from Pseudomonas vlassakiae, assembly GCF_014269035.2. Classification (GTDB taxonomy): domain Bacteria; phylum Pseudomonadota; class Gammaproteobacteria; order Pseudomonadales; family Pseudomonadaceae; genus Aquipseudomonas; species Aquipseudomonas vlassakiae. The sequence goes on along the minus strand of NZ_JABWRP020000001.1, from coordinate 467,149 downwards.
GCCTGCGCCTGGGCATGCTCTACCACTACCTGCCGCAAGAGGAAGTCCAGGCTACCTACCCCAATGCCGAGGTGCTGGTTTTCGGCTCATCCACCCAGGCCCTCAACGCCGTGGCCTTTGGCCAGGCGGATGTGTTCGTCGGCGATACCATTTCGACCCATTACCAGCTCAACCGCGGGCACCTGCCACGGTTGCGCCTGGCCAGTTTCGGTCAACACGAGAACTTCGGTTTCAGTTTCGCCATGCGCACCGAGGATGTGCAGCTCAAAGAGCTGGTCAATGCAACCCTCAACCGCCAGTCCAGCTCACTGCGGGCCAGTATTCTCAAGCGCTGGAGCGCTGGCAGTGACCTGCTGCTGAGCAATCGCCAGCTGCAGTTGACGGCGGACGAGGAGCAGTGGCTGCGCAGCCACCCGGTCATGCAGGTCGCGATTGACGAAACGGCAGCTCCCCTTTCCTATTTCGATGGCAACGGCCATTTTCGCGGAATAACCGCCGACCTGCTGGACCTGATACGCCTGCGAACCGGCCTGCGCTTTGAGGTACAGCGGGCCAATGGCATTGCCGACATGCTCGCACGGCTTGAAGACGGGCGTGTAGACATGATTGCCGCCCTTGCCAGCGACGGCATCGACGACAAAGGCCTGCGTTTGAGCCGGCCGTACCTCGAAAGTCCCCACGTGCTGGTCACCCGTACCCATGACGAGCGGTTCAGTTCGCTGGAGCAGCTGAGCCAGCGTCGTATCGCCATCTCCCGCTACAGCAACATGGACGAGCTGCTGGCGAACCACTTCCCACAGATCGGCTGGATCGAGACCGAAAGCCCCTATTATTCGGTAGCGCTGCTCAACAGTGGTGCCGTCGATGCCGTGATCACACCATTGATCGACGCCAACCACGCCCTTGCCGTCAATACCAACCTGGTCATACGCAGCACGGTGGGCAGCGAGCCAGCCAACTTTGCGATGGCGACCCGCGAACAGGACAGAGCACTTGCCAGCATGCTCGACAAAGCCCTGCTGAGTATCTCGCCGGAAGAACTGGGGGTGATCAACAACCGCTGGCGCGGCTACGACGTGCATGAAGATGCCAGCTGGCAAGGCTTGCGACGCCTGATCCTGCAAGTGCTGCTGGGGACAGGCGTGCTGCTGTTGCTGGCGCTGCTGTGGAACGCTCGCCTGCGCGGCCAGATCAAGCAGCGCCAACGCGCCGAACGTGCGCTGAGCGACCAGCTGGAGTTCATGGGTGCACTGCTCAACGGCACCCCGCACCCCATGTACGTGCGCGACCGCGAGGGCCGCTTGCAAAGCTGCAACGCCAGCTACCTTGAAGCCGTCCAGTCCAGCAAGGAAGCAGTGATTGGCAGGCGCCTGGAAGAGAGCCTGTTCGCCGATGCCGAGAACACCCGCCAGATTCAGGCCGATTACCAACAGGTGATGGCTGCCGGCGTGCCGCTGATCATTGACCGTCCTGTACGCCTCAAGGATCGCGAAATGACCCTTTACCACTGGATCCTGCCTTACCGTGACTCGCTGGGTGAAGTACAAGGGATCATTGGCGGCTGGGTCGACATCAGCGATCGACGCAAACTGGTTCAGGAACTGCGCGAAGCCAAGCGCCTGGCCGACGACGCCAACCGTGCCAAGAGTACCTTCCTGGCCACCATCAGCCATGAGATCCGCACGCCGATGAGCGCGGTCATCGGCATGCTCGAACTGGCGTTACGGCGCGCACTGCAAGGGCAAGTGGACCCCACTTCGCTGGAAGTCGCCCATCAATCGGCGAGGGATTTGCTTGGCCTGATCGGCGATATCCTGGATATCGTGCGTATCGAGTCTGGCCACCTGTCACTCAATCCAGAGGCCGTCGATCCGGCAGCGCTTGTCGAGTCGGTCGGCCGCGTCTTCCACGGGCAAGCGCGCCAGAAAGGCCTGGCCCTGGACATCAACATCAGCCCTGAAGCCCGTGGCCATGCCTTGCTCGACCCGCTGCGCTTCAAGCAGATCCTGTCCAACCTCGTGAGCAACGCCATCAAGTTCACCGAGCAGGGCCAGATCAACATCACACTCGGTTTGCGCGACGAAGGCCCGTGCGCGCACCCGACGCTGGAACTGGAAGTGCGCGACAGTGGCATCGGCATCGAGGGCGAAGACCTCCAGCGCCTGTTCAACCCGTTCGTCCAGGCCAACCCGCATAGCCAGGGTGCCCGCGCCGGCACTGGGCTCGGCCTGGCTATCTGCCATAGCCTGTGCGAGATGATGGGTGGCAACCTGAGCATCAAGAGCCTCCCGGACTTTGGCACACAAGTTCGCCTGCTATTGCCGCTTGAGCGCGTCGACGCTCCGGCGCCGCAGGGGCGGGAGGCCGAGGAGGTGGACATACCCGACAGTGACCTGAAAGTGCTGGTGGTCGATGATCACCCAGCCAACCTCTTGCTGATGGCACAGCAACTGGGTTACCTGGGGCTAAGCCATGCCAGCGCCAGCGACGGCCGCGAAGGTCTGGAAAAATGGCGCCATACGCCGTTCGACGTGCTGGTGCTCGATTGCAACATGCCACACCTGAGCGGCTACCAACTGGCCACTGCCGTGCGCAGCGAAGAGCGCCAGAACGGGCGACCGCGCTGCGTCATCCTGGGCTACACCGCAAACGCCCAACCCGAAGTCAGGCAAAAGTGCCTCAGCGCCGGCATGGACGATTGCCTGCTCAAGCCCATCAGCCTGCGTACGCTCAGCCAATGCCTGGCCAAGATCGTGCCCAGACCCCACCAGGCCATCGAGCCATTGTTCAACCTGGCGGGCCTGGCCGGCATCGTCGGCAACAACGCCAGAAGCCGTACGCGCTTTCTCACTGCTGTGCACACAAGCCTGCAGGAAGACCTGGCACTGCTCATGAGCCTTGATCCCCAGCATCAGGCCAACGAGATTCGCGAGCAGGCGCACAAGATCCTCAGCGCGGCACGGCTGCTGGAAGCAAGGCGCATGATGACGGCCTGCGAGGCCCTGGAGGAAGAAACCTTGTCTGCGGGGTGCATCCGACTGCAGCGGCAGGTACTGGCTCGGCACATGCGCCGAGTGGAGAAAGCGCTGGCCAGGGAACTGGCCAAGGCTTGACTGAGCGGCGCCCGAGCGAGGCGCCGCTCATGCACAGGTCAGGAAGCCGGGTTGATCGGCTTTTCCGGATACCAGGCGTCCAGCAGCGGGCTGACTTCGATGGTGGTCAGTTCGCTGCGGCCTTTGAGCCAGGCTTCGACCGTGGCACGCTGCTCTTCGCTGACCGAGCCACGCTTGGCCGAGCACACCAGACCGAAGTCATCGCCGCCAACGTAATCGAGGCCGTTGGCATCCATGGCTTCAGCCAGGAAGGCGTCGAGGAAGGCATCGATGGCTTCGTCGGACAGGTCTTCCTTGAAACCCAGGTTCAGTTCGAAACCCAGCTCCTGGAATTCATCAACGCACAGCTTCTTGCGCAGACGACGGGAACGGTTGGTAGCCATGAAACAATCCTCTTGAGTATTAACGCGCGGCACTTTACCAGTTTCCACGCTACAAAGGCGCTTTTCCGTCGAACGTGGCGCATCAGCGCTGCGCTTGGGGCATAATGCGCTCTATATTTCATCCTGGGGTGATCATCTCGTACAGCCCCATTGTCTTTTTCCCTCGTCCGCAGGGTATTTAATCCATATGATCAAAAAGCTCCGCCCCCTCGTTCTCGCTGGCCTGCTGCTGCCGCTGGCATTGCCCAGCCAGGCAGCTGCCGTCAATACCTCCCTGCCGCCGAAAGTCCAGCAAGCACTGAAGGCCAACAAGCTGCAGGACAGCGCACTGTCACTGGTCATGCTGCCGCTTAACGGCCCTGGCTCGGCGACCGTGTTCAACGCCGATGTATCGGTCAACCCGGCCTCGACCATGAAGCTGGTCACCACCTATGCCGCCCTTGAGCTGCTCGGTCCCACTTTCCAATGGAAGACCGAGTTCTACACCGACGGCACCCTGAGCAACGGTGTGCTCAATGGCAACCTCTACCTCAAGGGCGGCGGCGACCCCAAGCTGAACATGGAAAAGCTCTGGCTGCTGATGCGTGACCTGCGCGCCAATGGCGTACGCACCGTTACCGGCGACCTGGTGCTGGACCGCAGCCACTTCGTGCAACCCAACCTGCCGCAGTTCGACGATGACGGTGGCGACGTCAACAAACCGTTCCTGGTCAAGCCGGATTCGCTGATGATCAACCTCAAGGCCCTGCGCTTCGTTGCCCGCAACGACGGCGGCAAGGTCACCGTTGCCGTCGAGCCACCGATCACCAGCATCCACATCGACAACCAGGTCAAGGCCGTGGCCTCCAAGCAGTGCAGCGGCGACGTGCGCTACAACCCGGTGCAGCAGGCCGACGGCATCAGCGTGACCGTCACCGGCCAGCTGGGCGATGGCTGCAATTCGCAGACCTACCTGTCGCTGCTTGACCACCCGACCTACGCTGCCGGTGCCGTGCGGGCCATCTGGAACGAGCTGGGTGGCAGCATCCAGGGCCGTGACCGCATCGAAAACGTGCCCAAGAGCGCTCGCCTGCTGGCCCGGGCCTTCTCGCCCGACCTGGTTGAGGTGATCCGCGACATCAACAAGTACAGCAACAACACCATGGCCCAGCAGCTGTTCCTGAGCATCGGCGCGCAGTTCCGCACCGACGCCGACGGCGACGACGCCCGTGCCGCGCAACGCGTGGTGCGCCAGTGGCTGGCCAAGAAAGGCATCACCGCGCCGCACCTGGTGATGGAGAACGGCTCCGGCCTGTCGCGCGCCGAGCGGGTCAGCACCCGCGAAATGGCGGCACTGCTGCAAGCGGCGTGGAACAGCCCGTATGCCGCCGAGTTCATGAGTTCGATGCCACTGGTGGGTATGGACGGCACCATGCGCAAACGCCTGAAGCGCACCGCTTTGACCGGCGAAGGGCACATCAAGACCGGCACCCTGAATACCGTACGGGCGATCGCCGGCTTCAGCCGCGACAGCAACGGCAATACCTGGGCGGTGGCGGCGATCCTCAACGATCCGAAGCCATGGGGCGCCTCGCAGGTGCTCGACCAAGTGCTGCTGGACCTGTACCGCCAGCCGAAGCTGAACAACAACGCCACGGCTGCAGCACCTTGATGCTTCGATAACCTGTACCGGCCTCTTCGCGGACTCACCCGCGAAGAGGCCAGTGCAGGCAGCAAAGAAACTTCAGGTCAACTCTGCCTCAACCCGGTCGCGGCCTGCCTGCTTGGCCGCATATACCCCCGCGTCCGCCCTCAACAACAGGGCATCAGCTCCCTCCCCCTGCCGCCACCCGGCCACGCCAAAGCTTGCAGTCACCTTGCCTACCCCATCCACTGGCACGCTGCGCACGCCTTGCCACAGCTCCGTGGCCAGCGTCCGCGCCTGTTCGACATTGCTTCCAGGGCACAGCACCATGAACTCCTCCCCACCCAACCGGCAGAACACATCGGTGCGGCGCAAGCGCTGGCCAATGCGTTGGCACAGGCTGCGCAGTACATGGTCACCCACGGCATGGCCGTACTGGTCGTTGATCCGCTTGAAATGGTCTATGTCGAGCATGATCACAGCCAGGTCCTGCTTGTCACGCTGGGCACGATCCAGTTCGACCTTGAGTCGTTCCTGAAAATAGCGGCGGTTATGAATACCGGTCAGCGAATCGGTGACCGACAGCGCCCGTAACTCTTCTTCCACCCCTTTGAGGTCGGAAATATCGGTGAGATAGCCATGCCATAGCGTACAACCGTTCTCGCCGACCTCGGGCGTTGCCTCACCGCGCACCCAACGCAATCCGGCCCGCGGCAGGCATACCCGGTACTCTTCACGCCACGGCGACAGGTGTTCGGCGGAATAGCGCACCGAACGGCGCACGCGCTCCAGGTCATCGGGATGAATGCGCTCGAACACCACCGAAGCATCCTCGCGCAGCAGTTGCAGGTCGACCTCGTAGATGTCGAACAGCCCCTGGCTGGCATAGGGGAAGCACGAGTGGCCATCGGCGTCCAGCCGGTACTGGTAGATCCCGCCCGGCACTTCCGCGCTGAGCTTCTCCAGCAACCGATCTCGCAGGGCCAGGGCCTCGTGCACCCGGCGCCGCTCGGTGACATCGATACAGATCGCCAGGTAGCCGACCCAGAGCCCCTGCTCGTCGAGCACGGCAGTCACCAGCATGTTGGCCAGCAAATGACTGCCATCCTTGCGCACCAGGGTCCACTCGCCAGGTTCGCCGCCGCTCTCCTGGATGGTCTCGGCGAACATTGCCTGGCCTCCGGCGATGTGCCGCCCATAGCGCAGGCTCAAAGCATGGGCACGCTGGCTGAGCTCTTCAGGCATCACCAGGTCCTCCAGGTGCAGGTGCCCGATCGCCTCGCTGGCCGAATAACCCAGCATGCGTTCGGCACCGGCGTTGAAGGTGCTGATCTCGCCTTTGAGGCCGGTCGCGATGATGGCCACCTGGGTCGCGGCATCCAGTACGCTGCGCAACTGGTTGTGGGTCTCGCGCAACGATTGCTCGCTGACCCGCAGCTCCGCCGTACGTTGCTCGACCAGGGTCAAGGCACGCTGGCGCTGGCTGAACAGGTTGTACAGCAAAACACTCAGCAGCAGGCTCAACAAGCCGCCCAGCAGCCCCACGGCCAAGGCGGCAGTGGACTGGTTGGCCCGCAGGAATGCCTGGCTCGGGCGCATGTCGAGCTGGAAGTGATGGTCGGCAAGACGCAGCAGCTGCGTGCTGACCATGGCCAGTGCCGCCACCGGATTCTGTGAATCGAACAACACTTCGTGGCCGTCCCGCCCGCTCGGGTCGATGATGCGCACCACCAGATTGTCGTCTTCAGCGATGGGTAGGCCTTCGGTGACCAACTGGCGCACGTTCAGCAAGGCCATGACATATCCCGCTGGCGGGTCATCCGGCCATGCAGCACGGAATACCGGTGCGACCATCAACAGCCCACGGCTAAGGTCCGGGGCGACGCTGAGCATGTCCAGCGGCTCGGAAACCGCCATGCTGCCCGGCAGCGTGGCGCGCGCCAAGGCCTGCTCACGGGCCGGCTGGCTGCGCAGGTCGAGCCCGTAGGGCTGCCCCTGCATACGCTCGGCCTGGGTATACAGCACCGGGTAGTAATAGGCTCGGCGTGGCGAAGGGTGCCAGTGCCCAGCGCCATCCACCTCGCGGATCAGGTAATCCTGCCCCAGCCAGGCACTGGCCTGGCGCTCGAACTCGCGCCGCTGCCCGCCCTCGACCCGCGGCGCCCAGGAATACGCCTGGGTCCGCTGCAACAAGGGCCGGGCATAGCCATCGAACTCGCTCGGGGTGATTTCATTGGCGTAGGTGAAGAAGCGCCGCAAGCCATCCAGGCGTTGCTCCTGGTCGTCGAAACGCTCGGCTATACGGCTATGGCGCTCGCTGGCCAACAGTTCGAAGCGCTGGCGCAACTGCTGCTTGTAGAACGCCTGCGCGGCCAGCGCGAGGCCAGCCGACAGCAGCACGCCGGCCACCAACGCGACCAGCGCCACCGCCCAGGCAGCCATTGCCTCGCGGCACAGGCCCAGCACCTTCGCACGCACGCCCCACTTCGACATAGAGAGATCTCATCACGTCAGCGTCCTGCGAAACTTCTGGCCCTATGCTGAGTTATAGCTATTGGCCACTAGGCGCGCAATGCGCCTCGTCCAATTAACGCAACTGCAGGCGCCAGGCGCGGTGGATCCGGTTGTTGCGAGCGAAGTCCGGGTCCAGGGTCTGGGCGCTGATTTCCTCCACGGCATAGCGCGTGCTGACATGCTCATCGAGCTGGAACTTGCGGAAGTTGTTGGAGAAATACAGCACGCCGCCGGGTGCCAGGCGGGCCATGGCCAGGTCGAGCAATTGCACATGGTCGCGCTGGACGTCGAACACCCCTTCCATGCGTTTGGAGTTGGAGAAGGTCGGCGGGTCGATGAAGATCAGGTCGTAGCTGTCGCGGTTGGCTTCCAGCCAGGCCATCACGTCGCCCTGCTCCAGGCGGTTACGCTCGGAGAAGCCGTTCAACGCCAGGTTGCGCCGTGCCCAGTCCAGGTAGGTTTTCGACAGGTCGACGCTGGTGGTGCTGCGGGCGCCGCCCTTGGCCGCGTGCACGGTCGCCGTGGCGGTATAACAGAACAGGTTGAGGAAGCGTTTGCCAGCCGCCTCGCGCTGGATGCGCATGCGCATCGGACGGTGGTCGAGGAACAGCCCGGTATCCAGGTAGTCGGTAAGGTTGACCAGCAGCTTGACGCCGCCCTCGTTCACCTCCAGGAAGCGGCCTTCGGTGGCCTGACGCTCGTACTGGCGCGTGCCGCTCTGGCGCTCGCGGCGCTTGAGCACCACTCGCTGCGGGTCGATGTTCAGTGCCTGGGGGATCGCCGCCAGTGCGTCGAGCAGGCGTGCCTGGGCCTTGTCCGGGTCGATCGAGCGCGGGGCTGCGTATTCCTGCACGTGAACCCAATCCTGATAGAGGTCGACTGCCAGGGCATACTCGGGCATGTCGGCATCGTACAGGCGGTAGCAGTCGACCTGCTCGCGGCGGGCCCACTTGCCCAGCTGCTTGAGGTTCTTTTGCAGGCGGTTGGCGAACATCTGTGCGCCTTCCGAGAGGCGTGCCGGCTCGCTGGCAACCGCCGCTGGGCGGCGGGCCTCGCCATTGTCGGCCTGGGCCTCGCGGCGCTCGCCGGTGACGAACTGATCAGGCTGAACCTTGAACAGCAGCAGCTTGCACGGCAACGCGCCGTTCCAGAAGGCATATTGCTTGTGGCTGCGGATGCCCATGCGCTTGCCCAGCTCCGGCGCGCCGGTGAACACCGCCGCTTCCCAGCCCATGCAGGCCTGGCGCAGGCGCTCGCCAAAGTTCTGGTAGAGGTACAACAGGCTGGCTTCGTCACCCAGGCGCTCGCCGTACGGGGGGTTGCTGATGACCAGGCCTTTCTGGTTCTGGTCCGGGCGTGGCTCGAAGGTGCTGACTTCGCCTTGGTAGATCTTCACCCAGTCGCCCAGGCCGGCACGCTCGACGTTGTTGCGCCCCGGCTGGATCAGCCGCGGGTCGGCTTCGTAACCGCGAATCCACAGTGGCGGCTTGGCCAGGCCGGCTTGCGCACGGGCCAGGCCCTCTTCGTGGACCTTGCGCCAGGTGGCCGGCACATGGCCGAGCCAGGCACTGAAGCCCCAGCGCTCACGCTTGAGGTTGGGGGCAATGTCGGCAGCGATCATCGCCGCCTCCACCAGGAAGGTACCGACACCGCACATCGGGTCGGCCAGGGCGCCGCCTTGGGCAGCAATGCGCGGCCAGCCGGCGCGGATCAGCACCGCAGCGGCCAGGTTTTCCTTCAGCGGCGCGGCGCCTTGCTGCAGGCGATAGCCACGCTGGTGCAGGCTGTGGCCGGACAGGTCGAGCGAGAGGATCGCCTCGCCACGGTCCAGGCGCAGGTGCACGCGGATATCCGGGTCGACCTTTTCCACCGATGGGCGCAGGCCCTCACGGTTGCGCAGCTTGTCGACGATCGCGTCCTTGACCTTGAGCGCACCGAAGTGAGTGTTGTCGATGCCCGAGCCATGGCCGCTGAATTCCACGGCCAGGGTGCCGTCGGCGGCCAAATGGTCGGCCCAGTCGACGGCATGCACGCCATCATAGAGGTCGTCGGCATTCTTCATCGGGAAGCGCTTGAGCACCAGCAGCACGCGGTTGGCCAGGCGTGACCACAGGCACAGGCGGTAGGCGGTTTCCATGTCGGCGGCGCCGCGAATGGCCGAGGTGTGCTCACGCACATCATCCAGGCCGAGGCCTCGGGCCTCTTCGGCAAGCAGGCCTTCCAGGCCTTTGGGGCAGGTGAGATAGAGTTCGAAACGGTCCGACATGAGTATTCCAGCGCCTTGGGCTATGTAAGTGACGAGGCGACGCATCGCCTTGCCGATGTTTGCCCGAACGCCCTTCCAGCAAGCGTCCGAGTGGCCTTCCCCGCTGCGTCATCGCAACCGAGGGGCCGGGCCGCCTGATCGATCTGCCGCTCGCCAAGTGGCAAAAACAGCTTAGATCATCAGGCAGTACCAATAATTTCCGTCGACGCCGCGGGCCGTGTGACCCTTCGTCGCATTACCAAATATTTCTGTCATCCCGTCGCAACGCTGGCGAAATGACGCCAAGGTTCGGCAAACCCTGATCATAGCGGGCTCAACGCCAAACAAGGTTGAGTCGCATTTATTTACTTATCCCCTCACCCTCGGAAAGGTTACGTGCTTATGACAAATTGATCATTCCCACCGTGACCTGCATTCGTTAGAACTGGTCTCAGGCCGCTTCGCAATGAGGCGGCACTTTCAGCTCGCCACGCCGGCAGCGAGCGCAAAACCGGCAGAAAGACTCTGCCCGGCCTCGGAGAGGCCGACGGGACATTACAGTCAACAAGTGAGGGCAACACCCTATGAGAAGACTTAAGCGTGATCCGTTGGAAAGAGCATATTCACGTGGCTACCAATACGGGGTCACCGGCAAATCCCGCGAACTTTGCCCCTTTACACTTCCTTCAGTTCGCCAAGCCTGGATCAACGGCTGGCGCGAAGGTCGCGGTGATAACTGGGACGGAATGACTGGCACCGCTGGCATCCATAGACTCAACGAAAATCACGCCGTTGGCTGAACGAGGACACTGAATTCGAGTTACCCATGCGCGCCCTATCCGGGCGGCGGGCTTCGGCCCAGGGGCCCCTTGAAGGGGCCCTTTTTTATGCCCGCCTTCAGGCCTTTGGCATTGCCGCGATTGCATCCACCGCTTCACGGATCAGCGCAGGGCCCTTGTAGATGAAGCCCGAATAGATCTGCACCAGGCTCGCCCCGGCGGCGATCTTCTCTGCCGCATGGCGGCCTTCGGTAATGCCACCGGCGGCGATGATCGGCAGCTTGCCACCCAGCTCGCCCGCCAGCACCTTCACAATGTGCGTGCTCTTCTCCAGCACGGGCGCACCCGACAAGCCGCCGGCCTCACCGCCATGCTCCAGACCTTCGACACCCTCGCGGCCCAGGGTGGTGTTGGTGGCAATCACCGCATCCATTCCCGATTGCATCAGTGCCGCTGCCACCAGCGCGGTTTCCTCATCGCTCATGTCTGGCGCGATCTTGATCGCCAGCGGCACGCGCTTGCCATGCTCGGCGGCCAGCTGCTCTCGGCGCTCGGCCAGGGCGTCGAGCAGTTGCCTGAGCGAGTCGCCGAACTGCAGGCTGCGCAGGCCGGGGGTATTCGGCGAGCTGACGTTGACGGTGATGTAGCTGGCTTCGGTATAGACCTTGTTCAGGCAGATCAGGTAATCGTCGACTGCACGCTCTACCGGGGTATCGAAGTTCTTGCCGATATTGATGCCCAACACGCCGTCGTAACGCGAAGCCCGCACGCGCTCGAGCAGGTGATCGACGCCCAGGTTGTTGAAACCCATGCGATTGATGATCGCCGTCGCCTGCGGCAGGCGGAACAACCGCGGTTTGGGGTTGCCCGGCTGCGGACGCGGGGTCACGGTGCCGATCTCGACGAAGCCGAAGCCCAGCTGGGCAAAGCCGTCGATGGCCGCGCCGTTCTTGTCCAGGCCCGCCGCCAGCCCCACCGGGTTGGCGAAGTTCAAGCCCATCACGGTCACCGGCAGCGCCGCCGGCTGCTTGCACAGCACACCGTTGAGCCCAAGCCGGCCACCGGCGCCGATCAGGTCCAGGGACAGGTCATGGGAGGTTTCCGGAGAAAGCTTGAACAGCAGCTGGCGGGCCAGGGTATACATGGGCGGGCAAGGCTCGGGGTAAGTGAGGCAACGATTATAGCCAGCGCGCGCCCGGCATGACAGGGGCTTGGCACATGGGTTGCTACTTCGTTTGCCTACAGCCTATTCAGTACAGGCGAGGACCTTTGTGAATACCGCACCTCTAGCCTGGGTAAACGGCAGCGACGCGCCGGAAAAAACCAGCCTCAACATCGGCTACATGGCCCTGACCGATTGCGCCTCGGTGGTGGTCGCCGCCACCCAGGGCTTTGCCCAGCAACACGGCCTGACCCTCAACCTGGTACGTCAGGGGTCCTGGGCCGGCCTGCGCGACAAGCTGGCCAACGGCGAGCTGGATGCCGCCCATTGCCTGTACGGCCTGGTCTATGCCGTGCACCTGGGCATCGGCGGAGTACCGGCCAGCGCCATGGCGGTGCTCATGGGGCTGAACCAGAACGCCCAGGCCATCAACCTGTCACCCGCCTTGCAGCAGCAGGGCGTGACCAGTCCTGAGGCACTGGCGCAGCGGGTGCACCAGCAGGGCGCACGGCTGACCTTCGCCCAGACCTTCCCCACCGGCACCCATGCCATGTGGCTGTATTACTGGCTGGCCAGCCAGGGCATCCACCCGCTGCACGACGTCACCAGCGTGGTGGTGCCGCCGGCCCAGATGACGGCGCACATGCAGGCCGGGCGCATCGACGGCTTTTGCGTCGGCGAGCCCTGGGCTGCCGCCGCCGTCAGCCAGGGCCAGGGCTTCACCCTGGCCACCAGCCAGTCGATCTGGCCCGACCACCCGGAGAAGGTACTGGCCTGCACCCGCGCTTTCGTCGAGCACTGCCCCAACAGCGCCCGCGCACTGGTCAAGGCAGTACTCGCTGCCAGCCGGTTCATCGAACAGAGCCCGGAGAACGTGCGCAGCACCGCGCAACTGCTCAGCGGCAGCGCCTACCTCGACACAGCGCTCGAAAACATCGAGCCGCGCCTGCTGGGCAACTATCAGGACGGCCTGGGCAACACCTGGCACGACCGGCACGCCCTGCGCCTGTTCGATCAAGGCCGCGCCAACCTGCCTTACCTGTCCGACGGCATGTGGTTCATGACCCAGTTCCGCCGCTGGGGCCTGTTGCGCGATGACCCCGACTACCTCGGCGTGGCTCGCCAGGTGCAGCAATTGCAGCTGTACCGCGAAGCCGCTGACGCACTCGGCGTGAGCAGCCCCGGCTCAGCCATGCGCAGCAGCCTGCTCATCGACGGCACGCGCTGGGATGGTACCGACCCCTATGCCTACGCCCGCAGCTTCCGCCTGCACGCCCTGGGCCAGGCGCCCGATGCCCGAGTCGGTCTGTGAGGGCCATGACCATGCTGCGCATCCTGCTGATCGACGACACCCAGAAGCAGCTTGGCCGCCTCAAGGCCGCATTGCGCGAAGCCGGATTCGAAGTGATCGAGGCGCCAGACCTGACCATCGACCTGCCCGCCTGCGTCGAAACGGTGCGCCCGGACGTCATACTGATCGATACCGATTCACCTGACCGTGACGTGATGGAGCAGGTGGTGCTGGTCAGCCGCGACCAGCCACGGCCCATCGTGCTGTTCACCGACGAGCATGACCCGACGGTGATGCGCCAGGCGATCCAGGCCGGGGTCAGTGCCTACATCGTCGAAGGCATCCAGGCGGCGCGGCTGCAGCCCATTCTCGATGTCGCCATGGCGCGCTTCGAGAGCGACCAGGCACTCAAGGCTCAGTTGCTGGCCCGTGACCAGCAACTGGCAGAGCGCAAGCGCATCGAGCAGGCCAAGGGGCTGCTGATGAAGATGAAGGACTGCAACGAAGAACAGGCCTACACCTTGATGCGCCGGCAGGCCATGAGCCGGCAGCAGAAGCTCATCCAGGTGGCCGAGCAGATCATCGCCATGCACGAAATGCTCGGCTAACGCTGCAGGCGCCTGCCTTTTGGTCTCTGGCGCCTGTGAGATCGAGCGCCGCGCGGGCGGCGCTCGATCTCACAGGCGCTAAAAAACCAAAGGCAGGCACCTGCCAGCCCTGACAGTGCCGACAAGGCTGACAAAGTTGGCCCAGCTCTTGCTGAACATAATTCACCGGTAGCCAACGGCGGTTGCCTCATACCCCCCCGACAAAGACGTCGCTCTTCGCTCCACGCCAGTGGACCGGGCAGCGGCGTCTTTTCGTTTCCGCTGCATTGCCGAGTGAGGTGTTCGATGAGTACCAGCTTCTGGAAATCCGGGCATGTGCCCACGCTGTTCGCCGCGTTCCTGTATTTCGACCTGAGCTTCATGGTCTGGTACCTGCTTGGCCCGCTGGCGGTGCAGATCGCTGCCGACCTGCAACTGAGCGCCCAGCAGCGCGGCCTGATGGTGGCTACGCCGATCCTTGCCGGTGCAGTGCTGCGCTTCGTCATGGGCGTGCTGGTCGATCGCCTGTCGCCAAAGACCGCCGGGCTGATCGGCCAGACGATTGTCATCGTCGCCCTGACCGGCGCCTGGTACCTGGGGGTGCACACCTATGAGCAAGCCCTGCTGCTGGGCGTGTTCCTCGGTGTGGCCGGCGCCTCGTTCGCCGTGTCGCTGCCGCTCGCCTCGCAGTGGTACCCGCCACAGCACCAGGGCAAGGCCATGGGCATCGCCGGTGCAGGCAACTCCGGCACGGTGTTCGCCGCCCTGCTGGCCCCGGTGCTGGCTGCCGGGTTTGGCTGGAACAACGTGTTCGGCTTTGCCGTGCTCCCGCTGTTGCTGACCCTGGCGCTGTTCGCCCTGCTGGCCCGCAATGCCCCGCAGCGGCCCAAGCCAAAGGCAGCAGCCGATTACCTCAGTGCCCTGGGCGACCGTGACAGCTGGTGGTTCATGTTCTTCTACAGCGTCACCTTCGGCGGCTTTATCGGCCTGGCCAGCGCCCTGCCCGGCTACTTCAGCGACCAGTACGCCCTGAGCCCGGTGACCGCCGGCTACTACACCGCCGCCTGCGTGTTCGCCGGCAGCCTGATGCGCCCGCTGGGTGGTGCCCTGGCCGACCGCTTCGGCGGCATCCGCACCCTGCTCGGCATGTACAGCGTGGCTGCCATCTGCATCGCGGCAGTTGGCTTCAACCTGCCCAGTGCCGCAGCCGCCCTGGCGCTGTTCGTCAGTGCCATGCTCGGCCTCGGCGCTGGCAATGGCGCGGTGTTCCAGTTGGTACCGCAACGCTTCCGCCAGGAGATCGGCGTGATGACCGGGCTGATCGGCATGGCCGGTGGCATCGGCGGCTTCCTGCTGGCAGCGGGGCTCGGCGCCATCAAGCAGCACACCGGCGACTATCAGCTGGGCCTGTGGATGTTCGCCAGCCTCGGCGTGCTCGCCTGGTTCGGCCTGCACGGGGTCAAGCAACGCTGGCGTACCACCTGGGGCTCGGCAGCGGCTACCGCTGCACGGGTCTGAGGATGACCATGAGCCTGCAGCTCAGCTTCGCCCAGGCCAGCGCCACCGGGCCACGCATGGAAAACCAGGATGCCCTGCGCCTGGTCACGCCGGCGGCAGAGCTGGCCGCCAGCAAGGGCTACCTGTTCGCCCTTGCCGATGGCGTCAGCCAATGTGCCGACGGTGGCCTCGCCGCTCGCGCCAGCCTGCAGGCGCTGGCCATGGATTACTACGCGACGCCCGCCACCTGGGGTGTGGCCCAGGCCCTCGACCGCCTGCTGCTGGCACAGAATCGCTGGTTGCGTGCCCAAGGCAGCCAGCCGCTGCTGACCACACTGAGCGCCCTGGTGCTGCGCGGGCGCCGTTTCACCCTGGCCCACGTGGGCGATTGCCGGGCCTATCGCTGGCAGGCCGGGTGCCTGCAATGCCTGAGTGAAGACCACGTCTGGGACCAGCCCGGCATGCAGCATGTGCTCAAGCGCGCCCTGGGCCTGGACCAGCATCTGCTGGTCGACTATTTGGAGGGCGAACTGCAAGCTGGCGAGTGCTACCTGCTGCTCAGCGACGGCGTCTGGGCCAGCCTTGGCGACCAGCACATTCAGGCCATTCTGCGCGAGCAGCCCGACCTGCAGACGGCCGCCGACACCCTGGTTGCCAGCGCCCATCACAACGGCAGCCAGGACAACGCCAGCGCCTTGCTGGTGCGGGTCGAGCAACTGGGCACGGTCAACCTCGGCGACACCCTGGTGCAACTGCAGCAATGGCCATTGCCTGGCCCGCTGCGCGAGGGCCAGGCGCTCGATGGCTGGCAGGTCGAAACGTGCCTGGCGCACAGTCGCCAGTCACTGCTTTACCGCGTACGTGATGCCAACGGCCAGCCCTGGCTGTTGAAAACCTTGCCCGCCGAGCGGGAACAGCAACCTGGTGCAGCCCAGGCCCTGCTGCTGGAAGAGTGGTTCCTGCGCCGGGTCGCCGGCCGCCACTTCCCCGAACTGCATGCCGCCGGCCGGCGCCAGCACTTGTATTACGTGATGCGCGAACACAGCGGCAAGACGCTCGCCACGCACCTCGAAGCCCATGGCCCGTTAGCGCTGGCACAATGGCTGGAAATCGCCCGTCAGCTGCTCCAGGCCATCGGCGTGCTGCACCGACGAAACCTGCTGCACCGCGACATCAAACCGGAAAACCTGCACCTGGGCGACGACGGCCAGGTACGCTTGCTGGACTTCGGCCTGGCGTATTGCCCGGGGCTGTCCGAGGAACCGTTGCACGAATTGCCCGGCACGCCGTCGTATATCGCCCCGGAAGCCTACCAAGGCCAGCCACCGAGCCCGCGCCAGGACCTGTACGCCGCCGGCGTCACGCTCTATCGCTTGCTGACCGGGCATTATCCTTATGGGGAGATCGAGGCCTTCCAGCGCCCACGCTTTGGTCAGGCGGTAAATCCATCCCGCTATCGCCCCGACCTGCCCGAATGGTTGCAGCACCATTTGCTGCAGGCCGTGGCGGCGGACCCGGCGCATCGCTTCGAGACCGCCGAGCAATGGTTACTGTTGCTCGAACGCGGCGACCGCCAGGAACTGCCCAGCCGCCCTCGCCCGCTGCTGGAGCGTGAGCCGGTGAAGGTGTGGCGCAGCTTGGCCCTGCTGTCCCTGGTGTTGAACGTGATGCTGCTGTTCGCCCTGCTAAAAGCTTGAACGGGCCTTGCCGGGCATACAGTGGCTGCATAAATGACAGACAAAGAAAAACCCGGCCGAGGCCGGGTTTTTCATTGAAGCGTCAAACCAATTACTTGGCCTGGGCTTCTACCTGAGCTTCAACGCGACGGTTGATAGCGCGGCCTTCTTCGGTGGCGTTGTCAGCAACCGGACGGGTTTCGCCGTAGCCAACCGACTGAACGCGGCTGGATTCAACACCGTACTGCTGGGTCAGAACCTGCTTCACAGCATTGGCACGACGCTCGGACAGCTTCTGGTTGTAGGCGTCTGGACCAACGGAGTCAGTGTGACCTTCAACCACGGTGGTGGTCTGTGGGTACTGCTTCATGAAGTCAGCCAGGTTCTTGATGTCGCCGTAGCTGTTTGGCTTGACGACCGACTTGTCGAAGTCGAACTTGACGTCCAGCTCAACGCGAACGACTTCGGCAACAGCCGGGCAGCCATCAGCGTCAACGGTTACGTTGGCTGGGGTGTCTGGGCACTTGTCGACGTTGTCGCAAACGCCATCGTTGTCGGAGTCGGAGCAGACTTCAGCAACTGGAGCCGGAGCAGCAGCCACTTTGCCACCGCTACCACCGAAGTTCAGACCAACACCAACGGTTGGGCCCCACTCGGTGTTGCCGTCGTCGATGTTGTACATGGCTTCAACGCCAGCACGGGCGAAGAACATGTCGGTGATGTACCACTTGGCGCCAGCGCCAACGTTGGCGAAGGTGGAGTGGTCGCGGCCGCTACGAGTGGCCTGGCCCAGGCTCTCGTGAGCGAAACCGGCGGAAACGTACGGACGCAGAGCGTCGCCAACGGTACCGAAGTGGTAGGTAGCGTCCAGCTTGGCCTTGGAACCTTTGATGTCTTTGTTGAAGACTTCGCCACGAGCGTTGTGAGTCTCGTTGTAGCCCAGGTCCAGGGAGACGTCGTCAGTCAGGAAGTAACCCAGACGAACACCAGGGTTGGTGCCGTCGTTCTTGAAGTTACGCTCGCTGTCGTAGTACTGCTTGGTCACGTTGCCTTCGACTTCGACCGCGCCTTGGCCTTGAGCCAGAACGCCGAACGAAGTAGCAGCGACGAGCGAGCCAATGGCCAAGCCCAAGGTGTTTTTCAATTTCATCCGTTAAATCCCCATCTGGTGATAGTTAAGCAGTCCCACCAACATCCGGGGGACAACTCGACGGCAAGTCTAGCAGAACTCGCCGATCCGTTAGAGATATTTGCAGAGGGCTAAGTTTCATCCAGCCCTGCAAATTTCTCACGAAGCTTGTCTAGCGCGCGCTTGTAGCGCATTTTCGTTGCGCTCAAGCCCATGTGCATGATATCGGCGATTTCCTGAAATTCCAGTTCTGCGACAAAACGCAGCACCAGAATTTCCCGATCAATCGGGTTCACATGCACCAGCCACTTGTCCAGACCGCCTTTTTCTTCCGGCTTCGGAGCCTTCTCTTCGGACGCCTCTTCTACAGGGTCCAGGCTCAAGGCATCCATCAACCGGCGTTTACGACGCTCCTTGCGGTACTGGGTAATGCATTCGTTATAGGTAATGCTGTAGAGCCAGGTCTTGAACTTGGACTTGCCCTCGAAGTTCTTCAGACCGTAGAGCACCTTCAGCATCACTTCCTGACAGACATCATCAGCATCGCGGTCGTTCCCCAGATAACGCGCACAGACGTTGAACAGGGTCCGCTGGTAGCGCCGCATGAGCTCCTCATAGGCGCGGGTTACGTGATACAGCTCTTCATGCGAACGCGCCACCAACTCCTCGTCGGTGAGTTCGCGGGGGTCGTAACGCATGGGCGGCGAATGAACTTTATTCAAAACGGATCTGGCCGACAGTCAGGTCAATGTCGCCGCTCAACCCCTGGGGCTGATTTCGCGGCGGCATACATTAACAGCTTTTGTGCGGTTAGCGGCTATTGACTCGTTGCTCGAGCAGCTCGCGATTGGACAGCGACACCAGCTCGCCCTCATCGGTCAGCAGCGTCGTCTTGACCGTGCCGATCTCTTCGATCATTCCTTCAACCTCTCCAATCCGCACCTGCTGGCCGACCTGGTAGAGTTCGCGAACATAGATGCCGGCCAGGATCTGCCCGGCGATTTCGCGGCTGCCAAGGCCCATGGCAAGCGCAACGGCCAGACCAACGGTAATCAGCCCGATGACGATCACGTGGTTGAGCAGGTCGGTCTTGACCTCCAGCTGGCTGATGGCCACCGAGATGCTGATGATGATCACCAGGCCCTGGGTGATGCGCCCAAGGCCGGCGGAATACTCCAGGCCGATACCTTCGGCCGCACCGCGCACCAGGCCATTGGCCACCTGCGCCAGCAGCACGCCGGCCAGCAGTACCAGGGCTGCGCCGAACACCTTGGGCAGGTACAGGGCGAGCATGTCCAGGGTCGCCGAAACCCGCTCCAGGCCCAACGACTCGGCGGCCGAGACGAGGAAGATGAGCAACACGAACCAGTAGACGATCTTGCCGACCAAGGTCGAGATCGGCACCTGGATGCCAACCCGGCCAAGCATCTTGGTCAGCCCGGTGCCAGCCATGAGACGGTCCAGGCCGAACTTGGCCAGGAGCTTGGAAAGCAGTGTGTCGAGCAGCTTGGCCACCACGAAACCGAGCAGCACCACGACCAGCGCGCCGAACAGGTTGGGGATGAAGTTCGCTACCTTGGTCCATAGGGCGGTCATGGCAGTGACCAGGCTCTGGGTCCAGAGATCGAGTTCCATATTCAATCGGCCTTATCTGCTTTGCTGCCATGGGCAGCGTTGCGGGTAGAGTGTCGACGCACCGGCGCAACGTGCGCCGAGCCATTGTTCACGGCGATCAGCAGCGCCTGGCTCCAGCGGCCAAGCAGGCTGAACAGATCACCGGCACCGACCTGGCGGTTGGCGGTTTTCAGCACGCGACCCAGGCACGCGGCATCGTCTCGCTCCTCACCGGAGGGCGACGCCTTGAGCAGGTCACGCAGTGATTCTTCAAACGGATCGTGCATGGGCACCTCGCGCAGTGTCACTCAGAGACGAGGCGGCCGGGCGATGGGTCACACATCGCAGTGGAACGATTGTTTCATGACGACTCGGCATGTTCATACCCAGCGCAACCGCCGGAACAACCACCACTGCCCCACTGCCAGGCCGAGCACGACGATGCAGGCCAGCAGGAAGCCATAAGGGTTGCTCGCCCCCGGAATGCCGCCGACATTGATACCGAGCAACCCGGTGACGAAGCTCATGGGCAGGAAGATGCAGGTGATGATGCCGAAGCGGTACATGGTCCGGTTCATCCGCTCGCTGCGCCGGCGGTCTTCGCTTTCCAGCACCAGCGCTGCCCGCTCGCGGGTCAGCTCAAGCTCTTCGAGGTAGCGGATCAGGCTGTTGTTCAGCTCGTTCCAGTAATCGGCATCGGCATCGCAGAACCAGCTCCATTTGCTGCGTGAGAGCTGGGCGTAGATCTCACGCTGAGGTGCCAGGAAGCGACGCAAGCCCGCCGCGCGGCGGCGAATCTGCTGCAGGCTGCCGTGCTCCGGTGTATACCGTTCGTCAGATTCAACCTTCTCTTCTTCCAGATCGACCAGCTCCGAGAGGTCGCTGACCAGGCTCTGGACTTTCTCGGTCAGCAACTCCCCCATCAACAGCAACAGCTCGGACGCCGATTTCGGCCCCCTGCCCTCTTCAAGCTGCTGAAGGATTTCATCGCTGGCACGCAATGGCCGCAAACGCAGCGAAATGACCCGCTGCGCCTGGGCATGAATGCGTACCGAAACCATGTCCTCGGGCTCTGCCCCCGGGTTGAGGTTGACCCCGCGCAGGAACAGCAACATCTGCTCACCGGCCTGCGGTAACAGCCGTGGCCGGGTGTTTTCTTCCAGCAGCAGGTCGCAGGCGAACTCGCTCAGGCCACTGTCCTGCAACAACCAGGTGCGGGTTTGCGGATGACTGCGATCCCAGTGCAACCACAGGCTTTGCTGTGGTTGCAGCTGCAGGCCGTCCAGCTCGGTCCGTGCAATCGAACGCGCGCCACCTTTACCATCGAGCACCAGGGCATGCACCAACCCCCACTGCGCGTTGTCTTCCTCGAACATCAAAGCTCCATCAGCGCGTACCGCGCGTCACTCCGGCATTTTCAGCGGGCTTGGCGAGATGATCACGCCATTGTTGTCGGCATACAGGTACTCGCCCGGGCGGAAGGTGACACCGGCAAAGGTCACGGCCACGTTAAGGTCGCCGATGCCGCGTTTGTCGGTTTTCATCGGGTGGCTGGCCAGCGCCTGTACACCGACGTCGGTCTGGATCAATACATCGACGTCACGCACGCAACCGTAGATCACCAGGCCTTCCCAGCCGTTCTTGGCTGCCTTTTCGGCGAGCATGTCACCCAGCAGCGCACGGCGCAGCGAGCCACCCCCGTCGACCACCAGGACCTTGCCCTTGCCATCGAGCTCGACCTGCTCCTTGACCAGCGAGTTGTCTTCGAAGCACTTGATGGTCACGATCTGGCCACCGAAGGAGTCGCGGCCACCGAAGTTGCTGAACATGGGTTCGAGCACCTGAACCAGGTCCGGGTAGGCGTCACACAGGTCGGGCGTTACGTAATGCTGCATGGGAAGCTCCTGTCAGTCACAACGAAGGCGGGTATCGGCCAAGGCTACACCGTAGAAGCTGTTGCAGTCATCCGCGACTGAGCGGTCGTGTTTTGCCTGTGCCGGCCACTTCGCGGGCCAACCCGCGAAGAGACCACGACAAGTGAAGCAGGATCAACTGACCGGCACGGGCTCACGCACCAGCGTCGACTCATGCACCGGCAACAGCGGGTCGCGCAACCAGCGCTCAACCAACGGCCATACCTGCACCTGCGCCGCCTTGCTCACCAGCATGTCGACATGGCCAAAGGCCTCGAACCCCTCTTCACGGCCCAGGCGCAGGAACTGCTTGCGCTCCCCGCCCAGCTGATCGAACAGTTTGCGGCAGGCCCATACCGGGTCCTGGAAGTCCCCCGCGCCGGCCACCGCCAGCAACGGTACGTCCACTTCGGCCAACCCCGCCCACCAGTCGTTCTGCTTGTCGCCAAAACGCCCGAACAGGCCATGCCAGCGCATGCTCTCCAGCGCCAGGCCAATCGGCTCGTCCTCCGGCCCACGCTTGAAGCGCGGCCCGGAAATCTGCCCCCAACGCTTGAGCAGCAGCTTTGCCCCCCAGGTCAGCGGAGGCACCTTGAGCGGCCAATAGACTCGGCTGACCTGGGTTCCGAAAAGCGCCACGCTGGCCACCTGTTCAGCCTTTATAAAGCCGCCACCCAAGGCTGCCACCAAGGTAGTGCCACCCAGAGAGTGGCCGACCCAGTGCGGCGCCTGGCCAGACTGCTCGCGCACGAATGCACCGATCAGTGGCAGATCGTCGCGGGCATAATCGGCCACGCTGTTGTGCTTCCAGTTGCGGTTACGCGGCGACAGCCCGTGGCCGCGCATTTCCGGGATCCATACGTCGAACCCGGCCCGCGCCAGATGGGCCCCAAGGCCGATACCCTTGGGCGAGTACCAGAAGCGCCGGTTGGAGAAACTGCCATGCAGCAGAATCACCGGCACACCTTGGGGCCGGCCTTGATCGGCCAGTCCCAGGCGGGTCACGGCCAGCTCGACGCTGGGGTCCGGGCCGTTGCCGGCCTTGATCCGGTACACGTCTTCGCTGAGGTCGCCGCGGCGCTCGGCACTGAGCAAGGCCACGGGAAAAAGGTTGCTGCTGCTTTGCATAAGGTTGCTTGGTGCACAAAAAAGGGCGGGATCCATCACTGGAGCTCGCCCTGGAAAAAACCAGGCGGAGGCGCGCCAGACGCGCCCCCGCAATTTACCGCATCAGGCCGCGCCCTGGCCTTCGGCCAGGAAGAACCAGGTCTCCAGGACCGAGTCCGGGTTCAGCGACACGCTTTCGATGCCCTGCTCCATCAGCCACTTGGCCAGGTCCGGGTGGTCCGATGGGCCCTGGCCGCAAATGCCGATGTACTTGCCGGCCTTGTTGCACGCCTGGATGGCGTTGGCCAGCAGCTTCTTCACCGCCGGGTTACGCTCGTCGAACAGGTGGGCGATGATGCCCGAGTCACGGTCCAGGCCCAGGGTCAGCTGGGTCAGGTCGTTGGAGCCGATGGAGAAGCCGTCGAAGTATTCGAGGAACTCTTCGGCGAGGATGGCGTTGGACGGCAACTCGCACATCATGATCACACGCAGGCCGTTGTCGCCACGGGCCAGGCCGTTTTCGGCGAGCAGGTCGACGACCTGGCTGGCTTCGCCCAGGGTACGCACGAACGGCACCATGATCTCGACGTTGGTCAGGCCCATCTCGTTGCGCACGCGCTTGAGCGCACGGCACTCGAGCTCGAAGCAGTCGCGGAACGACTCGCTGATGTAGCGCGAGGCGCCGCGGAAGCCCAGCATCGGGTTTTCTTCTTCCGGCTCATAGAGCTTGCCGCCGATCAGGTTGGCGTACTCGTTGGACTTGAAGTCCGACAGACGCACGATGACCTTTTTCGGGTAGAAGGCTGCCGCCAGGGTGCTGATGCCCTCGACCAGTTTCTCGACATAGAAACCGACCGGGTCGTTGTAGCCAGCGATGCGCTTGTCGACGCTTTCCTTCAGCTCGGCGGGCAGGCCGGCATAGTTCAGCAGTGCCTTGGGGTGCACGCCGATCATGCGGTTGATGATGAACTCCAGACGTGCCAGGCCGACACCGGCGTTCGGCAGCTGGGCGAAGTCGAAGGCGCGGTCCGGGTTGCCGACGTTCATCATGATCTTGAACGGCAGCTCCGGCATGGCGTCCACCGAGTTCTGCTTGACGTCGAAGCCCAGCTCGCCCTCGAAGATGAAGCCGGTGTCGCCTTCGGCGCAGGATACGGTCACGCCCTGGCCGTCCTTGAGCACCTGGGTGGCATTGCCGCAACCGACCACGGCCGGGATGCCCAGCTCACGGGCAATGATCGCCGCGTGGCAGGTGCGCCCGCCACGGTTGGTGACGATCGCGCTGGCGCGCTTCATCACCGGTTCCCAGTCCGGGTCGGTCATGTCGGAAACCAGCACGTCGCCGGGCTGCACCTTGTCCATCTCGGACACGTCGTTGATCACGCGGACCTTGCCGGCGCCAATGCGCTGGCCGATGGCGCGACCTTCGACCAGCACGGTGCCCTTCTCTTTAAGCAGGTAACGTTCCATGACGTTGGCGCTGGCGCGGCTCTTCACGGTCTCAGGGCGAGCCTGGACGATGTACAGCTTGCCGTCATCACCGTCCTTGGCCCACTCGATGTCCATCGGGCGCTGGTAGTGCTGCTCGATGATCATCGCCTGCTTGGCCAGTTCGTTGACTTCATCGTCGCTCAGGCAGAAACGGGCGCGATCGGCACGGTCGACCTCGATGGTCTTGACCGAGCGGCCGGCCTTGGCTTCGTCGCCATAGACCATCTTGATCGCCTTGCTGCCCAGGTTGCGGCGCAGGATGGCCGGGCGACCAGCCTGCAGGGTTTGTTTGTGCACGTAGAATTCGTCAGGGTTGACCGCGCCCTGCACCACGGTTTCACCCAGGCCGTAGGCGCCGGTGATGAACACCACGTCACGGAAGCCCGACTCGGTGTCGAGGGTGAACATCACGCCGGCGGTGCCGGTTTCCGAACGGACCATGCGCTGCACGCCGGCGGACAGGGCCACCAGCTTGTGGTCGAAGCCCTGGTGCACGCGGTAGGCGATGGCGCGGTCGTTGAACAGCGAGGCGAACACTTCCTTGGCCGCGCGGATCACGTTGTCGACGCCACGGATGTTGAGGAAGGTTTCCTGCTGGCCGGCGAACGAGGCGTCCGGCAGGTCTTCGGCGGTGGCCGAGGAACGCACGGCCACGGCCATGTTGTCGTTGCCCTGGGACATTTCGGCGAAGGCGGTGCGGATTTCTGCATCCAGGCGGGCCGGGAAGTCGGCCTCCATCACCCACTGGCGGATCTGCGCGCCGGTCTTGGCCAGGGCGTTGACGTCATCAACGTCCAGCGCATCGAGCGCAGCGTGAATCTTGTCGTTCAGGCCACTCTGTTCGAGGAAGTCACGGTACGCCTGAGCCGTAGTGGCAAAGCCGCCCGGCACCGACACACCGGCACCAGCGAGGTTACTGATCATCTCGCCCAGGGATGCGTTCTTGCCCCCCACATGCTCCACATCGTGGACGCCGAGCTTATCGAGGGAAACTACGTACTCTACCAAGGTGATCTCTCCACTAACTGTATTGGAAAAGCTCAAGGGCGCCCGCCTGCCTTCGTTGACTGGGCCGGACGCTTGTGGCCTGTACCTGGAATATAGGTTCGCAAAATATGGCAGAATTGCTGACAGCCGCATTCGGCAAACCGAACTTATCATATCCAAGAAACGTCATCAGCTTAAGGCCCAGATCGCAAATGAAACGAACCGCGTTCTTCATCTCCGATGGCACCGGCATCACCGCCGAAACCCTGGGCCAGAGCCTGCTCGCTCAATTCGAAAGCATTCCGTTCAATAAATTCACTCGTCCGTACATCGACAGCCCGGAAAAAGCGCGGACCATGGTGCAGCAGATCAATGCCGCCGCAGAGCGCGATGGCATGCGGCCGATCATCTTCGACACCATCGTCAATCAGGACATCCGCGAGATCCTGGCGACGTCGAACGGCTTCATGATCGACATCTTTTCTTCGTTTTTATCCCCGCTCGAGCAGGAACTGACGGCCCATTCGTCGTATTCCGTCGGCAAATCGCACTCGATTGGTGGCAACTCCAACTACATGGAACGCATCGAGGCGGTGAATTTCGCCCTGGACAACGACGACGGCGCGCGCACCCACTACTACGACAAGGCCGACCTGATCCTGGTCGGCGTATCGCGCTGCGGCAAGACGCCCACCTGCCTGTACATGGCCATGCAGTTCGGTATTCGCGCCGCCAACTATCCGCTGACCGAGGACGACATGGAGCGCCTGCAATTGCCGGCGGTGCTGAAGAAGCACCACAGCAAGCTGTTCGGCCTGACCATCGACCCCGACCGCCTGACCGCCATCCGCCACGAGCGCAAGCCCAACAGCCGCTATTCGAGCTTCGCCCAGTGCGAATTCGAGGTGCGCGAGGTGGAGAACCTGTTCCGCCGGGAGAACATTCCCAACATCAATTCGACGCATTTTTCGGTGGAAGAGATTTCGGCGAAGATCCTGGTGGAAAAAGGCGTGGAGCGCAGGTTCAAGTAGGACAAAAGGCTCGCCACCAGATCTTTATCGCCGGTGAGATCGAGCGCTACCACAAATTCCACGCCAGTCGCCCATGAAAAAGCCCCGACATCGCTGCCGGGGCTTTGTTTTACCTCACTGAAAGTTTCAGGACGGCAGCACCGCCGCCTGGCCACTCAGCGCCAGGTCGACCAGCTCGCGGTTGGCCACCGCGTACATCGCATAGTCGGTGCCGGTGGCGTTGCGCAGGTCGTCGAGCATGGCGCGCCAACGCTCGACCATCACCCGGTGCTGCTCGGCCCACAGCGCCACCCGGGCGTCCATGTCTTCCGGCGCATCGGCCATCTGCAAGACCGAGATGGTGATCGCCCGCTGCTGCAGGTCGATGTCGTCACGGAACGCCTCGCGGGCCAGGGCCTGCCAATTGTTCTCCACCGGCAGGTTGCTGATTTCCTGCAGGTACCAGGTCAGGTCCAGCGCGCTGCCCACGGCGAAGAACGCCTTGGCCACCTGCGCCGGGTCATGGCCGGTCACGTCCGAGGCCTCGATGATCGGCAGCAGGGTGTACAGGTGGGTGGTACCGGCAACCATGCGCGCCAGCAGCTCCGGCACACCGGCATCGACGAAGCTCTGGTAGCGCACCATCCAGCGCTCGCGGGTCGGGCCTTCCAGCAGCTCGTCGAGCTTGAGCCCCAACTGGGCGATCTTCGGCCCGAAGTGCGCGCTGTCACGCCCGGCATCCTGCTCGTTGCGGCGGCTGCGCAGGAACCAGCGGGTGGCGCGGCGGCCCAGGCGCATCAGCTCGTCCATCAAGGTCAGCTGGATCTCCGCCGGCACCTGATAGTCCAGCGCCTCGATCTGACGGAACCAGTGCGGCAGGTGGAAGATGTCACGCACGATCACATAGGCCCCGGCGACGTTGGCCGGGCTCATGCCGGTCGACTCCTTCAGGCGCTGGACGAAGGTGATCCCCATGTTGTTGACCAGGTCGTTGGCGATCTGGGTGCTGACGATTTCGCGCTTCAGGCGGTGACGGCGCATGGCGTCGGCGAACTTGCTGACCAGCGACGGCGGGAAGGCGGTTTCCATGTCGCGGGTCAGGTAGTCGTCGTCCGGCACCAGCGACTTGAGCAGCTGCTCCTTGAGGTCGATCTTGCTGTACGAAATCAGCACCGACAGCTCGGCGCGGGTCAGGCCCTGGCCAGCGGCCAGTCGCTCGGCCAGCTGTTCCTCCGACGGCAGGAACTCGATGGCGCGGTCCAGCTTGCCACGGCTTTCGAGGTCGGCCATCAGGCGCTTGTATTCGGCGATCCGCTCGCGGGCGCGGCGGGCTGCCAGCGACAGGGCCTGGGTCTGCTTGTAGTTGTTGCCCAGCACCAGGCCAGCCACTTCGTCGGTCATGCTGCCGAGCAACTGGTTGCGCTGTTTCTCGGTCATGTCGCCACCCTGCACCACTTCGTTGAGCAGGATCTTGATATTGACTTCGTGGTCGGAGCAGTCCACGCCACCGGCGTTGTCGATGAAGTCGGTGTTGGTGGCGCCGCCATGCAGGCCGAATTCGACACGACCGAGCTGGGTCATGCCGAGGTTGCCACCCTCGCCTACCACCTTGCAGCGCAGTTCGTTGCCGTTGACGCGCAGGGCATCGTTGGCCTTGTCGCCGACATCGGCGTGGCTTTCAGTGCTGGCCTTGACGTAGGTACCGATGCCGCCGTTCCACAGCAGGTCGACCGGTGCCTTGAGCAGCGCGTGCAGCAGTTCGGTCGGGGTCAGGCGGTCGGCTTCGATGGCGAAGCGTTCCTTCATCTGCGGGCTGATGGCGATGCTTTTGGCGCTGCGCGGGAAGATCCCGCCGCCTTCGGACATGATGCTGGTGTCGTAGTCGCTCCAGGCCGAGCGCGGCAGGTCGAACAAGCGCTTGCGCTCGACGAAGCTGGTGGCCGGGTCCGGGTTCGGGTCGATGAAGATGTGCAGGTGGTTGAACGCCGCCACCAGTTGCAACTTGTCGGACATCAGCAGGCCGTTGCCGAACACGTCGCCGGCCATGTCGCCGATGCCGATCACGGTGATCGGGTCCTGCTGCACATTGATGCCGCGCTCGCGGAAGTGGCGCTGCACACCGACCCAGGCGCCACGGGCGGTGATACCCATCTTCTTGTGGTCATAACCGGCCGAGCCACCCGAGGCGAACGCGTCGCCGAGCCAGAAGCCGTAGTCGATGGCGATGCCGTTGGCGATGTCGGAGAAGGTCGCGGTGCCCTTGTCGGCCGCCACCACCAGGTACGGATCGTCGTCATCGTGACGCACCACGTTGGCCGGCGGCACCACGCCACCGTCCTTGAGGTTGTCGGTGATGTCGAGCAGGCCGGAGATGAAGATGCGATAGCACGCCACGCCCTCGGCGGCGATCTCGTCGCGGCTACCGCCCAGCGGCAGCCGGCGCGGCAGGAAGCCACCCTTGGCGCCGACCGGCACGATCACCGAGTTCTTCACCTGCTGGGCTTTGACCAGGCCCAGCACTTCGGTGCGGAAGTCTTCCTCGCGGTCCGACCAGCGCAGGCCGCCGCGGGCGACATTGCCAAAGCGCAGGTGCACGCCCTCGACCCGTGGCGAATAGACGAAGATCTCGAACTTCGGCACAGGCTTGGGCAGCTCGGGAATCAGCTTGGGGTTGAACTTGAAGCTGAAGTACGACTTGTTCTGGCCGTTGCCATCCGGCTGGTAGAAGTTGGTGCGCAGGGTGGCCTTGATCAGGTCCAGGTAGCGGCGCAGGATGCGGTCCTCGTTGAGCACCTGAACATTGTCCAGGGCGGTGAGGATCGCCTGCTCCAGGCGTTGCTGCTTGTCGTCCAGGTCTTCGGTGGTGAGCTTGCGCGCCAGGTAGAAGCGGGTCTTGAACAACCGGGTCAGTTCGCGGGCGATCTCGGTGTGGTTGTTCAGGGTGCTGGCGATGTAGCCAAGGTCGAAGCCCAGGCGGATCTGCTTCAGGTAACGGGCATAGGCACGCAGCAACGCCACGTCACGCCATGGCAGGCCGGCGGTGAGCACCAGACGGTTGAAGGCATCGTTCTCGGCGTCGCCCTTGACGATGTGGATGAAGGCATCCTGCAGGATGTCGTTGAGCTGCTGGATGTCCAGGTCCAGGCCTTCGCTGTAGGTGAAGGCGAAGTCGTGGATCCAGAACTCGCGCCCGCTGGTGTGGCGCAGGCGGTATGGGAATTCGCCGAGTACGCGCAGGCCAAGGTTTTCCAGGATCGGCAGCACGTCCGACAGCGCCAGCGGGGTATCGGCATGGTACAGCTTGCAGTGCAGCAGGCGGTCGCCCAGGCGGGTCAGCGGCTGGTAGAAACTCATCGCCAGCGGCTTGTGCTCGGACAGCGCCACCACGTGCTGCAGGTCGACCACCGCCGAATGCGCCGGGAAGCGCTCGCGGTAGCCAGCCGGGAAGCCTTTGGGGAAGTCCGCCAGGATGTTGGTGCCCTGGGCTTCGCCGAAGTTCTCGATGACCAGCGCCGAGTAGTCGTCATGCCACGAGCGGCAGGCCTGGATCACTTCGTTTTCCAGTAGCTGCGGGTCGATGTCGATGCGGTTCTTCGGGTCGACCCGCAGAATCAGCTGCACGCGCGCCAGAACCGATTCGGAGAAGAAGGTCCAGAACTCGCAGTCGCTGGCCTTCAGGCGCTCCATCAGCACCTGCTGGATCTTCTGCCGCACTTCGGTGGAGTAGATCTCGCGCGGCACGTAGGCCAGGCAGTAGCAGAAGCGCCCGTACGGGTCCTTGCGCAGGAACACGCGGATCTTGTTGCGTTCCTGGATCTGCACGATCGACATGACGGTGTTGAACAACTCGTCGATCGGGGTCTGGAACAGGTCGTCGCGTGGCAGCACTTCGAGCACCTGGGCCAGTTCCTTGCCCAGGTGCGCTTTCGGGTCGAAGCCGGACCGGCGTTCGACTTCGGCGACCTTCACGCGAATGTAAGGGATGGCATGCACGCTCTCGCCGTACACCGACGACGTGTACAGGCCCATGAAGCGGTGCTCCTTGATGACCTTGCCGTCGGCATCCAGCTGGCGGATCGACACGTAGTCCGGGTAGGCCGGGCGATGCACGCGGCTGGGCAGCGCGGCCTTGGCGAACGACAGCAGCAGCGGCTCGTTGAGGTAGGCCACGGCGTAGTCTTCGATGCGCAGTTCTTCCGCCGTCAGGCCCACCCGCAGGCGGCGCGGCAGGCCGAGGAACGACTGCTCGTCGTAGTCCATCTGGCCACCGTCGCTGTCGGCCTGGACGGTGAATTCTTCATAGCCGAGGAAGGTGAAGTGGTTATCCAGCAGCCATTCGAGGAAGGCCTTGACCTCGCCCTTTTCATGCTGGGCCGGGCCGTAGGCGGTGTTTTCCACCTCGGCGAGGATTTCGCGCAGCTTGGCTTTCATCGGCTCGAAATCAGCCACCGCCACGCGTACCTCGGCCAGCACCTGCTCGATCTCGCGGGCCAGCACGGTCAGTTCGGCGGCATTGGCGCAGCGGTCGATCTCCAGGTACATCAGCGACTCATGGCGCACACCTTCGCCCTGGGTGCCCTTGGGCAGCAGTTCGAGCAGTTCGCCCTTGGCACCGCGGCGCACGCTGAGCACCGTGGTCTGCAGGGTGTGGATGCTGTAGCCGCGGCGGTTGAGCTCGGTGCGCACCGAGTCGACCAGGAACGGCAAGTCGTGATGCAGCACTTCGACCACGGTGTGGGTCGACTGCCAGCCATTGCGCTCGTAATCAGGGTTGTACACCCGCACTTGCGGGTATTCGGGGTCGAAGCGCTCGATGATGCGCCACGCCGAGAGGGTACAGCCGGCAAGGTCCGAAAGCCTGCGCTGGGTGAGTTCGTCCAGAGAGATGATGCCGAAGAACTGCTCGGCGAACAGCGCCACTTGTGGCAGGGACTGTTCGCTGATGTGCTGCGCCAGGGCCGCTTGCAGTTGGTGCTGGAAGTCGGCTTTGCTGGCTGCGGTGAAGAACGCCATCTGTGGTACTCCGCTTGGGCTTTGTAATAGTTGAAGCGTCGCGCATGTCCGCCATGTACGGATCAACGATAGCCAACCCATGGCAAGCCGGACGGTAAAAACCAGACGTTGAACGTGGCAGGCACGTCCAGGGCTCGCCGAAGCTTAACGACTGAGCGGTCATCGCCGCTTGCGAGGCTGCGACAATTTCGGTCAAGGGCTGGCAACTTTACGTTTATGGATGGCTGCAAGGCTGTCAGAATTCCCTCCCATTACCCTTGACCCGAGTCGTAGCCATGCAAATCCACACCGCCGTGCTGTTCGCCACCCCTTGCGATGACGAGGAAGACAACATGGCGACCTTGTGCTGCCACAGCGACAAGGGGCAGATGTTCTTGCTGACCCGCTATCCGGATGAAGACACCGTCGACCTGACCCTGGATGATGAGCCGTCGACGCTGGATGGGTTGAAGGTGACCTTGAGCGCGCAGCGCCTGCTGATCGAAGTGGCAGCCGGTGATCGGGATGCACTGAAAGGGGACGAAGCGCTGGAGATCGTGCTGACTTCGGCGGGGACTGACCTTGAGGAGGTGGCGCTGACATTGCGAAATATCCTCGATGGCACCGGCACCTTTGTCAGCGAGCTGTGATTTTTTAGTGGGTGCCGGGTGCACGCCGGTCGATTTGCAGCGCAGATGAGACCAGACACTCATGCACCCGTAGCTCCCACTGACCCCATTGACACCCCGCCCCCACTACAGGCATTGTCTGACAACCTGATAACTAGGCAAGCGTTCCCATGCTAGAGCTCCAGCGCCCTGACACCTTGGTAGACCGGGTCGTCAGCGCCATCCGCGCCGAAATCGATTCCGGTCGCCTGGCCGCCGAATCGCGCCTGCCCACCGAACAGCAACTGGCCGAACAGCTGAACGTCAGCCGCTCGGTGGTGCGCGAGGCCGTGGCGCAACTCAAGGCCGATGGCGTGCTGATCGCCCGTCGCGGGCTCGGTTCCTACATCTCGCAGACACCCGCCGGCACCGTGTTCCGCTTCCCCGGTAGCCAAGGCCGCACGCCGGACCTTACGCAGATGTTCGAAATGCGCCTGTGGATCGAGACCCAGGCCGCCGCCATCGCCGCCCGCCGTCGTGACGAGCAGGACCTGGCGCACATGGCCAAGGCCCTGCAGGCAATGCTCGACAAGCGCAGCGACTTCGCCACCGCCTCGGCCGCCGACGTGGCCTTCCACCGGGCGATTGCCGAAGCCAGCAAGAACGATTACTTCGTGGCCTTCCACGACTTCCTCGGCGGCCAGCTGGCCAGCGCACGGCGCACCGCCTGGGAAAACTCCGCGGCCCACTCGGTGGGCGGTTCGGCCGATGCCAACCGCGAACACCAGGCGCTGTACCGGGCCATCGCCGATGGCGACCGCCAGGCCGCCGCAGCCTGCGCTGAAGCGCACCTGCGCGCCTCGGCCAAGCGCCTGAAGATCGACCTCCCCGCCCTCGACTGATCCCGGAGAATCCGACGCGGCCTGCCACGGGCCCTTTTACGCATTACTTAGTCTGACAACCTGATAAGCAGATCCACCGATAAGAACACCAAGGTACCCCTGCATGACTTATGACTACTGCATCATCGGCGGCGGCATCGTCGGCCTTGCCACCGCGATGGCCCTGCTCGAACAACGCCCGGGCGCATCCCTGCTGATCCTGGAGAAGGAAGCCAGCCTCGGCCGCCACCAGACCGGCCACAACAGCGGGGTGATCCATGCGGGCATCTACTATGCGCCTGGCAGCCTCAAGGCCGAACTGTGCAAGCGCGGCGCCCAGGCGACCAAGGACTTCTGCACCGAGCACGGCATTGCCTTCGAAGTCTGCGGCAAGCTGCTGGTGGCCTCCAGCGACCTGGAAGTGCAACGCATGCAGGCGCTGTACGAGCGCTCGCAACAGAACGGCCTGAACGTCGAGCGCCTGGGTGCGGCCGCCCTTGCCGAACGTGAGCCGAACATCGTCGGCAAGGGCGCGCTGTTCCTCGATGCCACCGGCATCGTCGACTACACCCAGGTGTGCAACGCCATGGCCAAGGTGATCCGCCAGGCTGGCGGCGAAGTGCACCTGTCCACCTGCGTGCGTGCCATCCAGGAGCACTCCGACCATGTCGCCGTCGGCACCGACAGCCACACCTGGCGCGCACGCCAGCTGGTGGCCTGCGCCGGCCTGCAGTCCGACCGCCTGGCGCGCCTGGCCGGGGTGAAGATCGAGCATCAGATCATCCCCTTCCGCGGTGAGTACTACCGCCTGCCGGCCAGCAAGAACCAGATCGTCAACCACCTGATCTACCCGATCCCCGACCCGGAGCTGCCATTCCTCGGCGTGCACCTGACGCGCATGATCGACGGCAGCGTTACCGTCGGCCCGAATGCCGTGCTCGGCTTCGGTCGCGAGAACTACCGCAAGTTTTCGCTCAACTGGCGCGACGTCGCCGAGTACGCCAGCTTCCCGGGCTTCTGGAAAACCCTCTGGAACAACCTCGGCTCCGGCACCACCGAAATGAAGAACTCGCTGTTCAAGCGCGGCTACCTGGAACAGTGCCGCAAGTATTGCCCGTCGCTGCAAGTGGAAGACCTGCTGCCCTGCGAGGCGGGTATTCGCGCCCAGGCGGTGATGCGCGACGGCACCCTGGTGCATGACTTCCTGTTCGCCGAGACCCCGCGCATGGTGCATGTCTGCAATGCCCCGTCGCCGGCTGCCACCTCGGCCATTCCCATCGGCCAGATGATCGCCGCGAAGATCCTCAAGGCCCGCTGAAATCTGCTTCACCCACAACTACAAAGACAATAAGGAACCCCCCATGTCGGTACATGAGGCGGCCCCGGCCGCGCACGAGACCCCGCAACAGCAACGCAAGCGCCTGCACAAGGTGGCGGCGGCGACCATCTTCGGCTCGATGCTGGAGTGGTACGACTTCTACCTCTACGCGACGATGGCCGCGATCGTGTTTTCGAAGATCTTCTTTGATGCCAGCAACCCGGCGGTGGCCTCGCTGCTGGCCTTCTCCACCTTCGCCATCGGCTTCATTGCCCGCCCCTTCGGCGGCATTCTGTTCGGCTACCTGGGCGACCGTTTCGGGCGCAAGCACGTGCTGGTGATCACCTTCTGCATGATGGGCGTGTGCACGGCGCTGATCGGGCTGATCCCAAGCTACGCCAGCATCGGCATCTGGGCACCGATCCTGCTGGTGGTGATCCGCATCATCCAGGGCCTGGGCGCGGGTGCCGAGCTGTCCGGCGCGGCGGTCACCTCCTATGAACATGCCAGCGAAGGCAAGCGCGGCAGCCAGGGCGCCTGGCCGGCGCTGGGGCTGAACCTGGGACTGCTGCTGTCGTCGCTCACGGTGTACCTGCTGACCATGAACGGTAACGAATTCCTCCTGGCCGGTGGCTGGCGCATCCCGTTCATCGCCAGCATCGCCCTGGTGGCGATCGGCCTGTGGGTGCGCAAGAGCATCCCGGAGACACCGGACTTCAAGGAGCTGGACAAGGCCGACAGCAGCAAGCCACCGGTGTCGCCATTGAAGCTGTTGTTCAGGAACGACCTCAAGGGCCTGGCCGTGGTGTTCTTCGTGGCCATCGGCTACAACGCCCTGAGCTACATCTTCAAGACCTTCTCGCTGGCCTACCTGACCCAGTTCAAGGGCGTGGAGGCGCATGTCACCTCGCTGTCGGTGACCATCGCCAGCCTCGTGGCGATCTTCGCCGTGCCGTTCTTCGGCTGGCTGTGCGACCGTTGGAGCAGCAAGACCGTGCTGATGCTCGGCGGGGGCCTGTCGGCACTGTTCGCCTACCCGTTCCTGCAGCTGCTGGGCACCGGTGAGCCCACCCAGATCTACATGGCCATCGCGATCGGCACCGGCATCCTCGCGCCGATGATGTTCGCCCCGCAAGGTTCGTTCCTCAGCCGCCAGTTCCCGACCCAAACGCGCGCCTCGGGCTTCGGTACAGGCCGTGAGATCGGCACGGCGGTGGCCGGTGGCCTGGCACCGCTGGGCGGCCTGGCCCTGGTGGCCGGCTCGGCGACCCATTCCACCGATGGCGTAGCGCTGATCCTGGCAATCGCCGGGGTGCTGGTCGTGCTGTTCGCCCTGTGCGACCAGGGGCGCAAGCACTCCGCCTCGAAGAACTGAGCCGAAAAGCGTGCGGGCGCGCCCTGCAGCGACTGTGGCAGCGATAAAAATCCCGCCCTTCATTGGTCGGCGCCCCCCTGGATAGATTAAAGTATCAGCCCCTGCCAGGTCGTCCGCGACCTGGCGCAAACCCAGGAACCGCCGCCGATGGAACACCGTGAAGCGCTGATCGCGCTACGCACCTTTCTTTCCTCCCAGATCCTAGGCCAGGAGAAGCTGGTCGAGCGGCTGTTGATCGTGCTGTTGGCCGACGGCCACATGCTGGTCGAAGGGGCCCCGGGGCTGGCCAAGACCAAGGCCATCAAAGAGCTGGCCGAAGGCATCGAGGCGCAGTTCCATCGTATCCAGTTCACCCCCGACCTGCTCCCCGCCGACATCACCGGCACTGAAATCTATCGCCCGGAAACCGGCAGCTTCGTGTTCCAGCAGGGGCCGATCTTCCACAACCTGGTGCTGGCCGATGAAATCAACCGTGCCCCGGCCAAGGTGCAGTCGGCGCTGCTCGAAGCCATGGCCGAGCGCCAGGTCAGCGTGGGCCGCAGCACCTACGACCTGTCGCCGCTGTTCCTGGTGATGGCCACGCAGAACCCGATCGAGCAGGAAGGCACCTACCCGCTGCCCGAAGCCCAGCTCGACCGCTTCCTGATGCACGTGAAGATCGGTTTCCCCGATGCCGCCGTAGAGCGCCGCATTCTCGCCCAGGCCCGTGGCGAAGCACTGGGCGGCGAAGTGAAGCCCGAGCGCCGGGTCAGCCAGCAGGCAATCTTTGCCGCGCGCAAGGAAATCCTCGGCCTGTACATGGCCGACGCCGTGGAGGAGTACCTGGTGCAGCTGGTGATGGCTACCCGCACCCCGGCCAAGTTCGATGCCGAGTTGGCCGACTGGATCGCCTACGGTGCCAGCCCGCGCGGCTCGATTGCGCTTGACCGCTGCGCCCGTGCCCATGCATGGCTGGCCGGGCGCGACTTCGTCAGCCCCGAGGACATCCAGGCGGTGCTGTTCGATGTGCTGCGCCACCGCATCATCCTGTCGTTCGAAGCCGAAGCCGCGGGGATCGACCAGGACCGCGTGGTCCAGCGCATTCTCGACGTCGTGGCCGTCGCCTGACCCATGCCCACCGCGCTGCAGGCCGAACCCGGCATCCGCATCGGCCTCGCCGAACTGATCGACATGCGCCACCGCGTGCGCGAAATCCAGTTGTTTTCCCGCCCTGGCCAGCGCAGCCCGCTGGTCGGCCTGCACCATTCCAAGCTGCGCGGGCGGGGCGTGGACTTCGACCAGGTGCGCGTCTACCAGGCCGGTGACGATGTACGCAACATCGACTGGCGCGTCACCGCACGCACCCAGGAGCCGCACACCAAACTGTTCCACGAAGAACGCGAACGGCCGATCTTCATCCTCGTCGAACAAAGCCAGCGCCTGTTCTTCGGCTCGGGGCTGATGTTCAAATCGGTGCTCGCAGCCGAAGCTGCCGCGCTGTTCGGCTGGGCCGCGCTGGGCCACAACGACCGTATCGGCGGGCTGGTGTTCGGCGATAACGAGCACCACGAGATCAAACCCCGGCGCAGCAAGCAGAGCCTGCTGCAGCTGCTCAACCGCCTGGCCAAGGTCAACCAGGCCCTGCACACCGAAGCCGCGCCCCAGGCTGACAGCCTCGGCCTGGCCCTGCGCCGCGCCCGTGAGGTGCTGCGCCCTGGCAGCCTGGCCATTGTCATCTGCGACGAACGCTCGCTCAGCGCCCAGGCCGAGCAACACCTGGCCATGCTCTCGCGCCATTGCGACCTGCTGCTGATGCCGGTGTCCGACCCGCTCGACCACGCCCTGCCCGCCGCCGGCCTGCTGCGCTTCGCCCAACGCGGCGCGCAGCTGGAGCTCGACACCCTCGACGCCAACCTGCGCCAGGCTTACCGTCACCAGGCCGAAGCGCGCATCGAACGCTGGGAGCTGATGGCACAGAAGCTGCGCGTGCTGCTGATGCCGCTGAGCACCCAGAGCGAGATGATCGAACAACTGCGCGAATACCTGAACGCCCAGCGCCCTGGGAGTGGCCAGTGAACCCGTTGGACCAGCTGCAACCGCTGATCGCACCGCCAGCGATCGGCCTGTGGCCGCCGGCACCGGGCTGGTGGCTGTTGCTTGCGCTGTTGCCGCTGCTGGTCTGGGGCCTGTGGCGGTTGCGCCGCTGGCGCCCGGGCAAGCGCCCGGTGGTACGCGCCGAGCTGCCGCTCGACCCGGTGCGCCTGGAAGCACTGGCCGAACTCGCCCGCCTGCCGCGCCCCTACGACGGCGCGCCGGCCGGCGCCTGGCTGCAGCAGATCAACGCCCTGCTCAAGCGTCTGTGCCGCAACCACTACCCCGGCGCCAACAGCCATACCTTGAACGGCCGCCAATGGCTGGCCTTTCTCGACAACCGCTGCCCGGCCGCCGGCCTGACCCGCTGGATGGTGCTGGTCGAAGGCGCCTACAAGCCCGAGTGCAAGCTCGACGACAAGGCGATCGTCGGGCTCAGCCAGGCGGTCGAAACCTGGATTCGCAAACATGTTTGAACTGGCCTGGCCGTGGATCTTCGTGCTGCTGCCGCTACCGTGGCTGGCGCGCCTGCTGCTGCCCGCCGCCGACAGCGGCGAGCCGGTGCTCAAGGTCGGTTTCCTCGACGAACTGGAGGGCCTGGCCGGGCGCCGTGCACGGCTGAACCTGCCGACCCTGCGCCAACAGGCGCCGTATGTGGTGATCTGGCTGTTGCTGCTGCTGGCCGCCGCGCGCCCGCAATGGCTTGGCGAGCCGGTGCCGGTGGCCTCCAGTGGCCGCGACCTGCTGGTGGCGGTGGATGTCTCGGGCTCGATGGACTTCCCCGACATGCAATGGAAAGACGAAGACATCAGCCGCCTCGACCTGGTCAAGGCACTGCTCGGCGACTTCCTGCAGGACCGCGAAGGCGACCGTGTCGGTTTGATCCTGTTTGGCAGCCAGGCCTACCTGCAAGCCCCGCTGACCTTCGACCGGCGCACCGTGCGCACCTTCCTCGACGAGGCGCAGATCGGCATCGCCGGCAAGAACACCGCCATCGGCGACGCCATCGGGCTGGCGGTCAAGCGCCTGCGCCAGCGCCCGGCGCAAAGCCGGGTATTGGTGCTGGTCACCGATGGCGCCAACAACGGCGGGCAGATCCACCCGCTGACGGCCGCCCGCCTGGCTGCCCAGGAAGGCGTGCGCATCTACACCATTGGCATCGGTGCCAACCCCGAGGCCAGCGGTACGCCCGGCCTGCTCGGCCTGAACCCGAGCCTGGACCTCGACGAAGCCTCACTCAGGGAAATTGCCGAAATCACCCACGGCGCCTATTTCCGCGCCCATGACGGCGCTGAGCTGAACGCCATCGGCGACACCCTCGACCAGCTTGAACCGGTGGCCCAGCAGCCAACCCAGGCGCGTACGGCCAAAGCCCTGTATGCCTGGCCGCTGGCCTTGGCCCTGCTGCTCAGCGTGTTGCTGGTAGTGGCCGTGCAATGGCCCGACAACCTGCTGCACAAGGTGCTGCGCAAACCCCGCTTCCTGCAGCCCCATCCGGAATGGCGCCAGCGCCTGAAACGCCTGCGCCTGAGGAAACGGCGATGATCGATCTCTGGCCACAATGGTTGCGCCCGCTCTGGCTGCTGGTCGTGCCCCTGCTCGGCTGGCTGCTGTTCAAGCTCTGGCACCGGCGCAAACGTGCCGGGCGCTGGCAGATGATCCTGCCGCCAGCGTTCCACCCGGTGCTGCTCGGCGGAGGCAGCGGCAGCAACAGCAAGTTGCCCTGGGTGGCCCTGGGCCTGGCCTGGTTGCTGGTGATGCTGGCCCTGCTCGGGCCGAGCTGGCAGCGCCTGGAAGAAACCCGCCAGCGCCCCGCCGACCCGCTGGTGATCCTGCTCGAGCTGACCCCGCAGATGCTGGCCGAGGATGTTCCGCCCAACCGCCTGGAGCAGGCGCGGCGCAAGATCCTCGACTTGCTCGAACACCGTAACGACAGCCAGACCGCGCTGATCGTCTACGCTGGCAGTGCGCACACGCTGGTGCCGCTGTCGGATGACCTCGGCACCACGCGCAACCTGCTGGAAGCCATCGACCCATCGATCATGCCCAAACCGGGCCAACGCGCCGACCTGGCCGTGCAAAAAGGCCTGGCCCTGCTGGCCCAGAGTGGCCTCGGCCAGGGCCGTCTGCTGCTGGTCGGCTCGGCGCTGAGCGCAGCGGAGCGCCAGGGCATCAGCCAGGCCCTCGGCCGCCAGGGCCCGAGCCTGTTGATGCTTGGCATCGGCACCGGCGACGGCGCGCCGGTGCGCCAGGCCAATGGCGAATACCTCAAGGATGACCAGGGGGGCATCCTCCTGCCACGGCTCGACAGTGCCAGCCTCAAGGCCTTCATCAGCGGCACCGGCGGGCGCTACCGCCATGCCCGCATCGACGACCTCGACCTGCGCGGCCTTGGCCTGTTCGACAACCCGCGCCGCCTGCACGATGCCGGCCAGACCCTGCAGCTGGACAGCTGGGCCGACCAGGGCTACTGGCTGTTGCTGCCATTGTTGTTGCTGGCCGCCTGTGCCGGGCGCCGCGGCTGGCTGTTCTGCCTGCCGCTGCTGCTGGCCCTGCCACAACCGAGCCAGGCCTTCGAGTTCAACGACCTGTGGCTGCGCCCCGATCAACAGGGCCAGATGCTACTGGACAAGCAGCGCCCGGCAGACGCGGCCCGGCATTTCCAGGACCCGCAATGGCGCGGCATGGCGCTGTACCAGGCCGGCGACTATGCCGCTGCCGCCGAAGCCTTCGCCCAGGGCGACAGCGCCGCAGCCCACTACAATCGAGGCAATGCCCTGGCCCGTAGCGGCGAGCTGGAAGCCGCCCTGGATGCCTACGAACAGGCCCTGGAGCGCCAGCCCGACCTGCAGCCGGCCCTGGCCAACCAGGCGCTGGTGCAACAGTTGCTGCAGCAACGCGAGGCCCAGGCCGAGGAACAACCGGCCGAGAGCGACGCCCAAGGCACTCCGGGCAGCGAAACCGAAGGCAACAGCAGCTCGGCCAGCAGCCCTGGCCAAGGGACGCCGAGCGGGGAGGAACAGGCCAGCGCCGAACAACCCGGGGAAGGCGACAACAACAGCCAGGCGGCGCCTGGCAACCAGAGCGGCGATGACGACAGCATCACCCAACCGCCGCAGCGCCCGGTATCGACCAGCCTCGATGCCGAACAGCGTCAGGCTCTGGAACAATGGCTGCGCGAGATCCCCGACAACCCGGCGGAGCTGTTGCGGCGCAAATTCTGGTATGAACAGCAATTGCATCAGGAAAACACACGATGAGTCGCTTCGGCGTCTTTGTTCTCGGCCTGTTGTGGGCCGTCATGGCCCAGGCCCTCCCGACACTGCAGGCCAGCGTCGACCGCACGCGCCTGGAGGCCGGCGAAACCCTCGAGCTGACCCTCGAAAGCCAGGACGTGACCCAGTTCGGCAAGCCCGATTTGCGTGCCCTGGAAGGCGACTTCGAAGTGCGCGGCACGCGCCAGTTGAACAGCTTGCACACCCTCGACGGCGAAACCCGCGCCAGCACCCGCTGGATCATCACCCTGCTGCCCCGGCGCAGCGGCAGCCTGCGTATTCCCGAGCTGCAACTGGGCCAGTCGCGCAGCCAGGCCATCGACCTGCAAGTGCTGCAGGCCGACAGCAGCCGCCCGGAAGTCGCCTCGCAAGTCTTCGTCGAAGCCACCCTGGACAGCAACGAGGTGTACGTCCAGGCACAGGCCGTGCTGACCCTGCGCATCTACCACTCGGTGTCGCTGTACGACGACAGCAGCCTGAGCCCACTGCAGCTGGAGAATGCCAAGGTCGAGCCGCTGGGTGAGTCGCGCACTTACGAGAAGGAAATCAACGGCGTGCGCCACGGGGTGATCGAAACCCGCTACGCGGTGTACCCGCAGCAGAGCGGCGACCTGGACATCCCGCCGCTGACCTTCACTGCCACCGCCGCCGACAACAGCCAGCAACCCGCTGGCACCGCCCGGGTCGGCCGCCAGGTGCAGGTCAGTTCGCTGCCGCTGCGCCTGGCGGTCCGCCCCATCCCCGCTGCCTGGCCGGCCAACGTGCCCTGGCTGCCGGCGCGAGACCTGAGCCTGGAAG
Organism: Pseudomonas vlassakiae; assembly: GCF_014269035.2. GTDB lineage: Bacteria > Pseudomonadota > Gammaproteobacteria > Pseudomonadales > Pseudomonadaceae > Aquipseudomonas > Aquipseudomonas vlassakiae. Next base: position 425,710 of record NZ_JABWRP020000001.1, on the reverse strand, counting down.
AACACTGGAACCCGGACCCGGCGAGCCAGCAGCCTCAGATTGGTGACTCATTGACGCGCAGCATCACCCTGCGCGCCGAAGGCCTGTCGAGCACCCAGCTGCCACAACTGCCCGCCACCGAGATCGTCGGCCTGCGCCGCTACCCGGACCAGCCGGTGCTGCGCAACGAGATCAACGAACGCGGCATGACTGCCAACCGCGAAGAGCGTGAAGCGCTGGTGCCGACCCACAGCGGCAAGCTGGCCCTGCCGGCCGTGGAAGTCACCTGGTGGAACACCCGCGAAGACCACCTGGAACACAGCAGCCTGCCGGCGCGCACGCTGGATGTGCAGGACAACCCGGCGCTGAGCGCCGACACCCCGGTTGGCGACCTTGGCGGTGCGAATCAGCTGCTCTGGCCCTGGCAGCTCGCCACCCTGCTGTTCGCCCTGACCACCGTGCTGGGTTTCGCCCTGTGGTGGCGTGCCCGCTCGCAACCGGCGGTGCTGCGTGCGGCGCAGAACGGGCCGAGCCCGCGTACCTTGCTGGACGATCTCAAGCGCGCCTGCCAGGCCAACGACCCACAGGCTACGCGCCAGGCGCTCGATGCCTGGGCGAGGCAGCAGCCGGAGACCCTGGCCGAGATGGCGGCGCGGTTCGTGCCGTTGTCGGATGCGCTGGATGGGTTGAACGGGGCGCTTTATAGCGAGAGTGGGCAGTATTGGCAGGGGGAGGATTTGTGGCGGGCGATCGGGACCATACCGCCGGCGGAGCAGGTGTTGTTGCCTGCTGGGGAGAGTGGGAGCTTGCCGCCGCTTTATCCGAAGTGAGGGGTGTGGCTCAGAGGTGCATGCCTTGGGATCTTCAGCGCCCTTGAGATCGAGCGCCGCCCGCGCGGCGCTCGATCTCACAGGCGCTGAATTTCTCCCGCCAAGCATCTGGCAGCCCTGACGCAATCGTGATTCAAACCCATCTTGGGTTACCATACCGCCCTTGCGCAACGCCCACTCCCAAGCCAAGCCCCGGCTTGCTGACTCGACACCAACAGGTCATCCATGCGTCTGTTTCACACCTCCGACTGGCATCTGGGCCAAAGCCTGCACGGCCAGGAACGCGACTTCGAACACGCCTGCTTCCTCGACTGGCTGCTCGGCCAGCTGCGCCTGCGCCAGCCGGACGCGCTGCTGATCGCTGGCGACATCTTCGACACGGTCAACCCGCCGGTCAAAGCCCAGGAGCGGCTCTACGACTTCATCGTCCAGGCCCACGAGCAGCAGCCGAAGCTGGACATCGTGATGATCGCCGGCAACCACGACTCCGGCTCGCGTATCGAATTGCCTGCGGCACTCATGCGCCGCCTGCGCACCCACGCGCTGGGCCGGGTGCACTGGCTCGACGAGGGCCAGCTGGATGCCGAGCGCCTGTTGATCCCGCTGACCAACGGCCGTGGCAAGGTCGCCGCCTGGTGCCTGGCCCTGCCCTTCCTGCGCCCGGCCGAAGTGACCGGCCCGCAGCTGGGCGATGACTACCTGCAAGGCATCACCCAGGTGCACCAGCAGCTGATTGGCGCGGCGCAGAAAAAGCGCAAGAAAGACCAGGCACTGATCGCCATCAGCCATGCGCACATGGCCGGTGGCGCGGTGTCGGAGGACTCCGAGCGCAGCCTGATCATCGGCAACGCCGAGGCCTTGCCGGCCAAGCTGTTCGACAAGTCGATCAGCTACGTGGCGCTCGGCCACCTGCACAAGCCGCAGAAGGTCAACCGCGAAAACCGCATCCGCTACAGCGGCTCGCCGATCCCGCTGTCGTTCGCCGAAATCAACTACTCGCACCAGGTGCTGGAAGTCGAACTCGAAGGCAGCGAGCTGGTCAGCGTCGAGCCGCGCCCGGTACCGCGTGCGGTGGCCCTGCAGCGGGTCGGCCCGGCGCCGCTCGGCGAACTCCTCGAACAACTGGCCGAGCTGCCGGTGATCGACCTGCTCGAAGACCCCAACCGTCAGCCCTGGCTGGAGGTGCGGGTGGTTCTCGACGAGCCGCAACCCGACCTGCGCCAGCAGATCGAAGCTGCGCTTGAGGGCAAGGCCGTACGGTTGATCCGCATCAGCGCCGAATACGCCGGCCGCACCAACAGCGAAGACGACGACCTGCAATTCGTCGAGTTGGCGCAGATGACCCCGCAGGACCTGTTCAGCCGCGCCTGGGAACAGGCCTACGGCAACCCCGTCGACGAGCAGGCCCTGGCAGATTTCGCCCTGCTGCTGCAGGACGTCCAGCTGGAAGAGGAACAGCCATGAAGATTCTCGCCATCCGCCTGAAGAACCTGGCATCCCTGGCCGGCCCGGTCGATATCGACTTCACCGCCGAGCCGCTGGCCAGCGCCGGCCTGTTCGCCATCACCGGGCCTACCGGCGCCGGCAAGAGCACCCTGCTCGATGCTCTGTGCCTGGCCTTGTTCGGTACCGTACCGCGCCTGAGCGACATCGGCCGCGAAGCCAAGGTGCCGGACGCCGACGGCGAAATCCCCACGTCCGACCCCCGCAACCTGCTGCGCCGGGGCACCGGCAGCGGCTTTGCCGAAGTCGACTTCGTCGGCATCGACGGCCACCGCTACCGCGCCCGCTGGGAAGCCAACCGCGCCCGCGACAAGGCCAACGGCAAGCTGCAGTTGAGCCGCCAGAGCCTGTATGACCTGGACAGCGAACAGCTGCTGGGCAGCGGCAAGAACGAATACAAGCAACTGATCGAAGCCCGCCTGGGCCTGAATTTCGAGCAGTTCACCCGCGCGGTGATGCTGGCACAGAGTGAGTTCGGCGCCTTCCTCAAGGCCGACGACAAAGAACGCAGCGAGCTGCTGGAAAAGCTCACCAACACCGCCATCTATACCCGCCTCGGCCAACGTGCCTTCAGCAAGGCGCGGGACGCTGCAGAAACCTACAACGCCCTCAAGGAGCGTGCCAGCCACCTCCTGCCGATGGCCGCAGAGGCCCGCGCCGAACTCGACCAGCGTGTGGAACAGGCATTGCAGCAGTTCAAGGCCGACCAGGCCGGCGAGCGCCAACTCGAGCAGCAACGCAACTGGCTCGATGAACAACGCCAGCTGCAGGCCCAGCACGGCGAAGCCAGCGCCACCCTTCAAGCAGCCGAACACGACTGGCAACAGCTGGCTGAGCAACGCCTCGACCTGCAACGCCTGGAGCGCCTGGCGCCGCAGCGCCACCAGTTCCACCGGCAGCAGACGCTCGGCGCGCAACTGGCACCACTCGCGGCACAAATCGCCGAGCAACAGCGCCAGCAAACCGAATTGCAAACGCGCACCGTAGAGCTGGAACACGCATCGCTGGCGTCTCGCGAGGCCCTGGCACAACGCCAGGCCTTGCACAGCGAAAATGCCCCGCGCCTGCGCCAGGCCTTCGCTGCCCAGGACAACCTGATACGTCTTGACCAGGAACTGGCGGGGCAGCGCAGCGCCTTGGAGCTGGCTACACAGCAGCTTGCCGAAGGCCAGCAGCAACTGCAGCAAATGCAAGCAAACCAGCAGCGCAGCCAGCAGCAACTGGCCCAGATCGACAGCGCCCTGGCCGACAGCCAGCATTTGGCCGACCTGGCCAGTGCCTGGCAGGCCTACCTGCCACAACTCAAGCAGGTAATGCTGATCGGTGGCCGCCTGGCCAAGGGCCGCGACGAGCTGCCTGGCCTGCAGGCCCAGGCCAGCCAGGCCAATGTTCAATTGCAGGCCCAGCGCGAGCACTTCGAGCTGCTGTTCCGCGAAGCCAAGGCCGAACCACAGGCCCTGGCCGAACAGATCGACCTGCTCGGCAACATGCTGCAGGACAACCGCAGGCAGCAACGCGCCGTCGAAGAGCTGTCGCGCCTGCACGGCCGTGAACAGGAGCTGCGCCAGCAGCTCGATGCCCTGCGTGAGCGTCAGCAGCAGGCCATGCAGCAACGCCAGCAACTGATCGGCGAAGGCACTGCGGCCAAGGCCGAGCTGGAAGCTGCCGAAAAAGCGCTCAACCTCACTCGGCAGTTGCTGGAGCGCCAGCGCCTGGCGCGCACTAACAGCGTCGAGGAGCTGCGCGCCCAGTTACGCGACGGCGAACCCTGCCCGGTATGTGGCAGTGCCGAACACCCGTTCCATCAACCCGAGGCCCTGCTGCAAAGCCTCGGTCGCCATGACCAGGCTGAAGAAGCAACCGCGCAGAAACAGGTCGAAACCCTCAACGGCAAGCTGGTCGACCTGCGCACCCAGCTGGGCGTGGTCAACGCTCAGCTCAAGGACTATCAACAGCAACAGCAGCAACTTGCCGAACAGGTGCAACCGCTGGTGGCCCAGCTGCAGGCGCACAGCCTCTGGCCCGCCCTCGCCCCGCAGGACGACAAGGCCCGCAGCGCCTGGCTCGACAGCCAGCTGCGGCGCCTGGACGAAGAGATCGGCAAGGACGAGAAGCGCCAGAGTGCCCTGCTTGCCCTGCAAAAGGATGCCGCGCGCCTCAACCAGCAACTGCAGGCGGCGCAGGAGGCCCAACAGCAGGCCCAGCGCCATCTCGACCAGCAGCACCAGGCCTTGGCCAGCGATGAACAACAGCTCAAGCAGGGCCTGGACGGCCTGGCCAACGTGCTGCCGGGTGATGTGCTCAAAGCCCTCGGTGATGATCCGGCCAACGCTTTCCTGGCCCTCGACCAGCAAATCGCCCAGCGGCTGCAGCAACTGGAGCAGCGCAAGGACGAGCAGGAAGAACTGCAGGCACGCCAGGTGCAACTGGACAAGCTGCGCGATCAGCAGCAAGCCCGCGAGCAAACCCTGGCACAGGTGCAGCAGCAGCTCGCCGCCCTCGAAAGCCAACGTCAGCAGGCCCAGGCCGCGCTGGCCGAGCTGCTCGGTGAGCAGGCCAGCGCCGAAGCCTGGCAGCAGCACATGGACAGCCAGCTGGAGCAGGCCCGTGCCATCGATGCGCAAACCGCCCAGCACCTGCAGGATCTGCGCACCCAGGGCGTGCAACTGGCCAGTGAAATCAAGGCCAATACCCAGCAACAGCAGGCGCTGGAAAGCGAGTACCAGCAGCTGCAGGGCGACATCGCCCAGTGGCGCGCCGAGCATCCAGAGCTGGACGACGCCGGGCTGGATCGCCTGCTGGCTATCGACGACGCCCAGTTGGGCGAGCTGCGCCAGCGCCTGCAACTTGCCGAGAAGGCCGTCGAGCAGAGCCGTGTGCGGCTCCAGGAACGCGACCAGCGCCTGCAGCAACACGCCGCGCAGATGACCGTCGAAGCGTCGGCCGAAGACCTTGAGCAAGCGCTGGGCGAACTGCGCGAGCGCCTGGCCGGCCATGAGCAGCAATGCGCCGAATTGCGCGCGCAGCAGGCCGACGATCAGCGTCGCCAGCAGGCGAGCCAGGCGCTGGCCGGGGAAATCGAGCAGGCCTACCAGCAATGGCAGCGCTGGGCGCGGCTGAATGCGCTGATCGGCTCGGCCTCCGGCGACGTATTCCGCAAGATCGCCCAGGGCTACAACCTCGACCTGCTGCTGCACCATGCCAATGCCCAGCTGCGCCAGCTGGCGCGCCGCTACCGCCTCAAGCGCGGTGGCAGCGCCCTGGGCCTGTTGGTGCTGGACACCGAAATGGGCGACGAACTGCGTTCGGTGCACTCGCTGTCCGGCGGTGAAACCTTCCTGGTCTCGCTGGCATTGGCCCTGGGCCTGGCATCGATGGCCTCGAGCACCTTGCGTATCGAGTCGCTGTTCATCGATGAAGGTTTCGGCAGCCTTGACCCTGAGTCGCTGCAACTGGCCATGGACGCCCTCGACGGCCTGCAGGCGCAGGGCCGCAAGGTCGCGGTGATCTCCCACGTGCAGGACATGCACGAGCGCATTCCGGTGCAGATTCAGGTACGCCGCCAGGGCAATGGCCTGAGCGACGTGGAGGTGTGCGGGTGATCCTCTATTCGTTCCGCCGCTGCCCGTGGGCCATGCGTGCGCGCCTGGCGCTGCGCTATGCCGGTTGTGCAGTGGAGATCGTCGAGGTGGCGATGAAGAACAAGCCGGCAGCACTGCTGGCCTTGTCACCCAAGGGCACGGTGCCGGTACTGGATACCGGCGCCGCGGTACTGGAAGAGAGCCTCGACATCATGCGCTGGGCGCTCGAGCAACACGACCCACAGGATTGGCGCCTGCACGCCGACCCGGCCGCCGCGCAGCATGCCGAGGTGCTGATTGCCCGCAATGACAGCACGTTCAAGGCGCAGGTGAACCTGTACAAGTACGCCGAGCGCTACCCTGAGTATTCCCGCGAGCACTATCGCCAGCAGGCCGAAGCCTGGCTGGCGGAGCTGGAACAACTGCTCGAAGGCCGGCCATATCTGCTGGCCGCTCACCCGAGCCTGGCCGATGCCGCCCTGTTGCCCCTGATGCGCCAGTTTGCCGGGGTCGAACCGCAGTGGTTCGCCGAGGCGGCTTATCCGCGGCTGCGGAGCTGGCTGGAGGGGTGGCTGGCTTCAGACCTGTTCAAGTCAGTGATGGCTCGCTGAACATCTTCTTCAGGCATGTCACGGCGCCTGTAGGAGCGGGTTTACCCGCGAACACCGGCGAAACCGGTGCCATCCACCGTGGTGGCTTTTGCGCGGGTAAACCCGCTCCTGCAGGGGCCGGGTCAGCCGGGGTCAGTGGCTGTGCTTGCCACTCAAGGCCGCATGGAAATTGGCGCTCTGGCGCAGGTACTGCTCGGTGTAGCTGTGGGTGGACGTGGCCTTGCGGGTATCGGCATGGGCATGGGCCGGCAGCACGACGGAAGCGGAGATGGCAGATGCGGCAATCACAGGGAAGAGATTGAAGTTCATGGTGGCTGACCTCGACAGATGGGGTTTGACATTCAGCCGCTTGGGCCTTGGGTCAAACTTACGCCGCTGAGGTCAGCCGCAGAAATTCATTGCGCTGGTAGGCGTTATCACCGCCATCGATAGTCAGTCGATGAACTTGAGGTCCGAAGGCGCATCCTGGGGCAAGGTCTGTACCGTCTCGCCAAGCTTGCCGCTGCGCGGGTCGCGGCGCATGACCACGATCTGGTTGCTCTTCTGGTTGGCCACCAGCAGGAAGTTGTCGCTCGGGTCCAGGGCGAACTCGCGCGGGTGGTCGCCTTCCACCGAACGGCGCTGCAGCAAGGTCAGCTGGCCATCGTCCTTGCCCACGCTGAACACCACGATCTCGTTCACCGTGCCACGATTGCTGACATACAGGAAGCGCCCGTCCGCCGACAGGTGCAGCCCACCGGACGCCTTGGCGGCGGCATCCTGCTGTTCGGTCAGCGGCAAGCGCTGGCGTTCCAGCAAGGCATCATCCCGGACCTCGAACATCACCACTTCACCACTCATTTCCAGCGTCAGGTACGCATGCCGGCCCTTGGCATCAAACAGCAGATGCCGCGGCCCGCTGCCAGGCGGCAAATCGACCGCAGCGGGGATCGCCGGGCTCAACGGGTGATCGACGCTGGCGCCGTCGTAGCGATAGATGAACACCTTGTCGGCGCCCAGGTCGCAGGCATACAGATGCTGGCCATCCGGTGACAGCACCAATGAATGCACATGGGCGCCGGCCTGGCGCTCGGGGTTGACGCCGCTGGGCTTGTGCCGCAACTGCTGCACCACGTCCTTGAGCTTGCCGTCCCTGGTCACCGGAATCACCGCCAGGCTGCCGCCCGGGTCGGCGGCGACAGCGTAATTGGCGACGAACAGGTAGCGCTGGTCACGGCTCAGGCTGGCGTGGGTCGGCTCGTCGCCACGGCTGGCCACCTGGTTCAGCGGCTTGATCTCGCCCTTGGCACTGACACTGAAGCTGCTGACATGGCCATTGACGGTTTCATTGACCGCGAACAACTGGCGCTGGTCGGCCGACAGCACCAGCCACGACGGGCTGACGCTCTTGACCACCTGTTGCGGCGTCGGGTCGATCTGCCCCGTCTTGCTGTCGAAGGCGTAGCGGTAGATGCCCTGGCTCTGGCCATCGGTGTAGCTGCCCACCAGCAACGTGGCGGCGTGGGAGGTGATTGTCAGGCTCATCAGGCTAGCGCTCAGCAGGCTGGTCCAGATCCGCTTCATCGTCGTCTTCATCCGGGGCGCGAAAGGCACTCATACAGACTAGACGATGCTCGCCCTGAGCATCGGCGAGTTGCCATTGATCATCGGCACCGACGGCGGCAGCGATCTGCTCGGGAGTGAAGGACCACCGGCGCAGCTGGCGGCCATCCATGCATTCGATGGTCAGGCCGGTTTCGTCGCACGTGAAGTCGAAGGCATGCAAGCCGTCGATCAGCAGCATGTCGCAGGATTGCAGGGCAGTGGCGAGGGGAGACATGGGAATACCGATCAGAAATGAGCCGGCAGTATAACCCGAGGGCCGCAATGCGGCCCTCGGTGATGGCTCAATGGGCGAAGATCGAACCGCCCTCCTTGCCCACCATCTTCTCCGGCTTGATCAGGAACCGCGCCAGCGCCGGCAGCAGCCACAGCGCGCCGAACATGTTCCACAGCAGCATGAAGGTCAGCATCAAGCCCATGTCGGCCTGGAACTTGATGGCCGAGAAGATCCAGGTGCACACGCCGATCGCCAGGCACAAGCCGGTGAACAGCACCGCTTTACCGGTCGAGCGCAGGGTCTGGTAGTAAGCCTCCTGCAGCGGCAGGCCAGCACGCAGGAAGCTTTCCAGGCGGCTATAGATGTAGATGCCGTAGTCCACACCAATGCCCACTCCCAAGGCCACCACCGGCAAGGTGGCAACCTTGACGCCGATGCCCATGAACGCCATCAGCGCGTTGCCCAGCACCGAGGTCAACACCAGCGGCAACACAATGCACAGGGTCGCGGCGAACGAGCGGAAGGTGATCATGCACATCACCGCCACGCACAGGTAGACCAGGATCAGGATGGTCAGCTCGGCCGACTTGATCACCTCGTTGGTGGCCGCCTCGATCCCGGCGTTACCTGCCGCCAGCAAAAACTGCAGGCCCTCCTTGTCGTGGCTGTCGGCGAACGCCTTGGCGACGGCGGTCACGCGTTCCAGGGTCTCGGCCTTATGGTCGTTGAGGAACACCAGCACCGGCGCCAGCGAGCAGTCGGCGTTGTACAGGCCATCGGCGCGGGCGATGGAGTTGTTGAGGATGTCCGGGTTGCGTGACAGCGTCTCCCACTTCAAGCTGCCCTCGTTCATGCCCTTGATCACCTGCTTGGACACGGTCACCAGGGAGATCGCCGACTGCACGCCGGGGGTGTTCTGCATGGTCCACATCAGCTCGTCGATCGGCGCCATGGTCGAGTGGATCGAGCAGCTCTCTGCCGGTGTCCTGACCATGATCACCAGTACGTCGGAACTGGTCGAATAATTGCTGATGATGAAGTTGTTGTCCTGGTTGTAGCGCGAATCCGGGCGCAGCTCCGGCGCGCCCTGGTCAAGGTCGCCGATCTTCAGGTTCTGGCTGTACCACAGGCCGCCGGCGAAGGCGATCAGTGCCAGGGTGATGGACACCGGGGCCACCTTGGCGCTGGCAAAGTTCGACAGCAGGCGCCAGAACGGGTGCTCGCGGGTCGCGTCCTTCTTGCTGCGCTCGATGGCCTTTTTGCTGATGCCGACGTAGGAAATGGCCACCGGCAGCAGAATCAGGTTGGTGAACACGATCACCGCCACACCGATGGACGCGCCGATGGCCAGTTCGCGGATCACGCCGATGTCGATGATCAGCAAGGTGATGAAGCCCACGGCGTCGGCGAGGATGGCGATCATTCCCGGCAGGAACAGCTGACGGAAGGTGCGCCGGGCGGCGGTCAAGGCATTGTCGGCGTCACTGGACTGCAAGGCGATGCCGTTGATCTTCTGTACCCCATGGGAAATGCCGATGGCGAAGATCAGGAACGGTACCAGCATCGAGTACGGGTCAAGGCCGAAGCCCACAGCATGCATCAGGCCCAGTTGCCAGACCACTGCCACCAGGGTGGTGATGAGCACGGCGATGGTGCTGCGGATGCACCAGGTAAACCAGTACAACAGGACCCAGGTGATCACCAGAGCCACGCCGAAGAACATCGCCACCATGACCAGGCCGTCGATCAGGTCGCCGACCTTCTTGGCGAAGCCGATGATGTGGATCTTGACGTTGGGGTTCTGTGCCTGGAACTTGTCGCGGATCTTCTCTTCCAGCTGGTGCGAGAACTGCTGGTAATCGAGCTTGACCTGCTTGCCAGGGTCCTGCGGGTCGGGGAAGCTCTCCAGCAGCGGCACGTCGACGATGCTGGACTTGAAGTTGTTGCCTACCAGGCGCCCGACCTGGCCAGACTTGAGCACGTTGTCGCGCAGGGTGTCGAGGCTGTCCTGGGAGCCGTTGTAGGTATTAGGGATGACTTCACCACCGGAAAAGCCCTCCTCGGTGACCTCGCTCCAGCGCACGCTCGGGCTCCACAGCGACTTGAGGCCGGCGCGGTCGACCCCGGGGATGTAGAACACCTCGTCATGGATCTGCCGCAGCGTTTCCATGTAGTCCTTGTCGAAGATGTCGCCGTTGACCGCCTCGACCGAAATGCGCACGGTGTTGCCGAGGTTGGCCAGGTCGTTGCGGTGCTCCATCATCTGTTCGATGAACGGGTGCTGCAGCGGGATCATCTTCTCGAAGCTGGTCGAGGGGCGGATCTGCGTGGCCTGCCAGAACAGGAAGATGCTGACCAGGAGGCACAGGGCGATGACCACCGGGCGGTTGTTGAAGATCAGCCGTTCAAGCAGCGTGGCCTTGTCCTGATGGTGCGGGTGCATGGTAATGCTCTCCCTGCTGGTCATGGACGCACCTCCCCGGCAGCCGGTTCTGCACCTTCGGCGTTGGCCAGGTGCACACCGCCCTGCCCCACCAGCAGCAAACCACCATTGGCCAGGCCACTGACACCGGCCAGGGCGATGCGGTCGCTGCGGTTGTAGACGCTGAAGGTCTGGCCATCATCGGTGCTGCGCAGCACGCTGCCGCCATTGCCGACCAGCACCAGGCTGCCATCTTCGACAAGCGTAGCGCCTGCCAGGCCGAATTCGAGCTCACCACGGGCGGCCTTGAGCGTGATCGGCTGCCAGCTGTCACCGAAGTCGGTGGAGCGGAACAGGTTGCCGCGCAGGCCATAGGCCAACAATGTATTGGCTTTGGTGGTCGCGATCACCCCGAACAGCGACCCCTCGTAGGGACCCTGGACCTTGGCCCAGGTCTGGCCGGCGTCGCTGGAGCGGTACATGCCGCCCTGCTCACCGACGATGAACAGGCCGGCATCGCGCACCCGGGTAATGCCGTTGAGGTGCAGCTGATCAGGATTGTCCAGGCGTTCGGCGATGTCCTGCCAATGCTGGCCGCCATCAGTGGTTTCCAGCAGCGCGCCGTAGGCGCCCACGGCGAAGCCATGCTGGGCGTCGAGGAAAGTGATGTCCAACAGCGGTGCTTCACGGGACAGGTCTTCGAACTGCTTGCTCCAGGTCGCGCCGCCGTCGCTGCTGGCGAGGATCTGCGCATCGTGGCCGACCGCCCAACCGCGCTTGTCGTCAAGGAAGAACACGGCGGTGAGCAGTTGCCGGGTGGGTACCCGGGCCTGGGTCCAGGTATTGCCCTGGTCGTCGGAGAACAGAATGTGGCCGCGATCACCGACCACCACCAGGCGCTTGCCGGCATGGGCGGCGCCGATCAGCAGGCTCTGGCTGGCCTTGGCCGATTCGGTCGAGTATTCGTCGGCCGCAGCGGCCTGCGCGCTGTCGGCCCACATCCCCAGTGCCAGCGCCAGCATCGCGCCGGCCGCCAACGGCCAGGCACCACGCCTGGCCTGCGTCATCACCCGCTGCTTCATGACCATCCCCTGTTGTGTTCTTGTTGGTGGGTCTGTGCTGTGAAAAGCCTGTGTTAGAGGCTTGGGGGGATCGTATCGGGGAAGGTTGAACGATTACAACGCGCGGGACGTTATGTTTTGTTAACCGGAAAAACGGGGGCTGCTGTGCAGCCCTTTCGCGACACAAGGCCGCTCCCACAGGAGACCGCATCCATTTGAAATCATGCGGTCTCCTGTGGGAGCAGCCTTGTGTCGCGAAAGGGCCGCAAAGCGGCCCCAGGATCTACCAGGCTTACGCCAGGCTCTTGCTCACCACTTCATACACATCGCTGGACAGCTCGCCAGAAGCGAGAATCCGCTCCAGTTCGCCCTTCATCAGCACCTGCCGCGCATCGTCATACTTGCGCCAGCGGGTCAGCGGTGCCAGTTGACGCGAGGCAATCTGCGGGTTCAGGGCATTCAGCTCGATCACCAGGTCCGCCAGGAAGCGATACCCCGAACCATCGGCAGCATGGAAGTTGACCAGGTTCTGCCCGGCAAAGGCACCGATCAGCGCCCGTACCTTGTTCGGGTTCTTCAGGGTGAACGCCGGGTGCTCCATCAGCGCCTTGACCCGCGCCAGCCCGCCCGGCAGCGTGCTGGCCGCCTGCACGCTGAACCATTGGTCCATGACCAGCGGGTTGTCCTTGAAGTGCTCGGCAAAGCTTTCCAGCGCCTTGGCACGCTCAGCCTCGAACGGCGAGTTCACCAGCACGGCCAGCGCGGTGAGGCGCTCGGTCATGTTGTCGCAGTGTTCGAACTGCTCCAGGGTCGCCTCCAGTACCTGCGGCTTGCCGCTCAACATCAGGTACGACAGGGCGATGTTCTGCAGGCTGCGGCGAGCGAAGTGTTCGGCAGCGGCCACATAAGGGGTGTTGCGCGACACTTCACGGTGGGCCTGGTAGCGCGCCCACAGGGCGTCGAACAGCTGCGCGGCGATCTGCTGGCGGGCGAACTCGCGGGCGGCGTGAATGGCATCGACGTCGGCCACCTGGCTGATCTCGGTCAGGTAGGCCTCGCCTGGCAGCGAGAGCATTTCGGCGACCATGGCAGGGTCCAGCGAAGCGTTGCCCAGCACGGTGCCGAGCGCGGTGATCAGGCGCTGGTCAAGCGTCAACGCCTCCCCGCGCTGATGCTGGCCAATCAGTTCCTGCAGCACCTGCACCGACAGCTGCTGGCCCGCCTCCCAGCGGTTGAAGCCATCGCTGTCGTGCTGCATGAGGAACATCAGCTGGTCGCGGTCGTACGGGAAGCTCAGCTTGACCGGCGCGCTGAAGCCGCGCAGCAGCGACGGCAGCGGCTTGGCCGTGATGCCCTGGAAGGTGAAGGTCTGCTCGGCTTCGGTCACCGACAGCACGCGGCTGGTGCCGGCAGCCGAGCCCTCGCCGGCCAGTTGCAGCGGCAGGTCGTTGCCCTCTGCATCGAGCAGGCCCAGTTCGACCGGGATCACGAACGGCAGCTTCTGGGCCTTGTCCGGGGTCTGCGGGCAGCTCTGGCGGAAGGTCAGGCTGTAGGTCTGCGCGGCCGCGTCATAGGCTTCGCTGACGTCCAGGCGCGGGGTACCCGCCTGGCTGTACCAGCGCTTGAACTGGGTGAGGTCGACGCCGTTGGCATCTTCCATGGCCTTGATGAAGTCGTCCGTGGTCACCGCCTGGCCATCGTGGCGCTCGAAGTACAGGTCGCTACCTTTGCGGAAGCCATCAGCGCCCAGCAGAGTGCGAACCATGCGCACCACTTCGGCCCCCTTCTCGTACACGGTCAGGGTGTAGAAGTTGGAAATCTCGATGAAGCTGTCCGGGCGCACCGGGTGGGCCATGGGGCCGGCATCTTCGGCGAACTGGTGGGTGCGCAGGTAGGCGACGTCCTCGATGCGCTTGACCGTGCGCGAGTTCATGTCAGCGCTGAACTCGGCATCGCGGAACACCGTGAAGCCTTCCTTGAGCGACAGCTGGAACCAGTCGCGGCAGGTCACGCGGTTGCCCGACCAGTTGTGGAAGTACTCGTGGGCGACCACACCTTCGACGCGCTGGTGGGCGGCGTCGGTAGCGGTTTCGGCGCGGGCCAGTACGCAGCTCGAGTTGAAGATGTTCAGGCCCTTGTTTTCCATGGCGCCCATGTTGAAATCATTGACCGCAACGATCATGAAGATGTCCAGGTCGTATTCGCGACCGTACACCTCCTCGTCCCAGCGCATGGACTTCTTCAGGCTGACCATGGCGTGGTCGCACTTGTCGATGTTCTCGGGTTCGACGTAGATGCGCAGGGTCACGTCGCGGCCGGACTGGCGGACGAAACTGTCCTCGACGCACCACAGGTCACCGGCCACCAGCGCGAACAGGTACGCCGGTTTCTTGAACGGGTCTTCCCAGGTCGCCCAGTGGCGGCCATCTTCTGCCGGCCCGCTGTCGATCGGGTTGCCGTTGCTGAGCAGCACCGGATAGCGATGCTGCTCGGCGATCACCGTGGTGGTGAAGGTGCTCATCACGTCCGGGCGGTCGAGGTAATAGGTGATCTTGCGGAAGCCCTCGGCCTCGCACTGGGTGCAGAACATCTTGCCGGACTTGTACAGGCCTTCCAGTGCGGTGTTGCTTTCCGGGTGGATCTTCACGCTGGTGTCGAGGGTGAAGCGTTCGGCCCTGGGCTGTACGATCAGGCTGTCGGCGTCAAGCTGGTACTCGCCCGGCTGCAGCTCCTGGTCGTCCAGCGCGGCGCGCAGCAGCTCCAGCTGCTGGCCGTCCAGCTCCAGCGGCGGCAGGCCGGCACCGCGTGCCGGGTTGCGGCGCATGACCAGTTGCGCGTGGACCAGAGTGTGGTCCTCGAACAGCTCGAAGGTCAGGTGCGTCTCGTCGATGAGGTACTCGGGCGCCTGGTAATCCTTGAGGTAGATCACTTGCGGTTGTTCGGTACGCATGTGCAGGTCCTTTTTACTGGAGCACGGCCAACTGGTAGGCCGTGTACTTGCGAATATTGATCACGCCGGTGTCGAAGATCAGGTACTGGCCCTTGATGCCCAGCAGCGTGCCTTCGGCCACGGGGTCCTTGTCCAGGTTGAAGCTGACGATTTTCTTCGGGTAGGCCTCGACCGGATAGCGGATTTCTACCACTTCAGCGTCGGACAGAGGCTGGATCGCCTGTAGACCAAAGCGCCCCTGCAGTTCACGCAGGCCGTCGGCGCAGGCCTCGAAGATCTGTTCGCGGATGGCCGGCAGGTCGAGTACCTCGGCGTCGCCCTTGAGCAGCGTGCGCCAGTTGGTGCGGTCCGGCACCTGGCTGCGCAGGATGTCTTCGACCAGGCCCGATTGCTGGCGGGTAGCCACGCGCATGATCGGCAGGGCCTGGCTGGCACCCTGGTCGAGCCAGCGGGTGGGCAGCTGGGTGGCACGGGTGATACCGACCTTGATACCCGACGAGTTGGCCAGATACACCACGTGGTCGGTCATGCAGAACTGTTCGCCCCACGACGGCTCACGGCAGGTGCCGGCGTCGTAATGGCATTTTTCCGGGGCCATGATGCACACGTCGCACTGGGCCAGCTTGGTCATGCACGGGTAGCAATAACCCTGGCTGAAGCTGGTCTTGGTGCGCTTGCCGCAATGGCTGCAGTGAATGGCGCCAAGGTATTCCAGGCGCAGGCGCTGGCCGATCAGCGGGTTGACCGGCACCTGGGTGTCATCCAGGCGGAAGCTGTATTGCACCACGGGGGCCTGCAGGCTGACCGCCATCTTGCTCAAAGAGCCACGAGCGAGTTCGATCAATGTACCGAGTCCGACTTGAACAGAATGTTGGCGATGGGGGCGGACTTCGACGCGCACTCCTGCGGGCCCATGTAGCCGGTGCGCTGCTCTTCGGGCAGGTTCTTCATCTCCCAGGCGATCACCGCCTGCAGCGACAGCTCTTTCTGCTCGGCGGTGAGCTTGCGCCCGTCCGACCATTTGCCGATTTCCACGGCCAGCTTCAGGCTCTGGTAGATTTCCGGGGTGATGTTTTCGATCATTTGCGCGAAAGTGGACATAGTGTCTCCTGATTCAAGCCGACAGTTTACGCCGGGCCAGCGCCCCGCCCAAGAGCCCGGTCAGGCATCCGATGAGCAGCCCGCCGACGTGGGCGGCATTGGCGATCTGGCCGAAGCCAAGCTGGCCGACCACGCCGGTCAGGCAGATCACCAGCCAGATGAGCATCATCACCAGCACGCCCTTGGGCAGGTTGAAATAGGGGTTGGGCGCCAGCCACTGGTACAGCCAGACGTGGCCGAGCAGACCGTAGAGCACGCCGGACAGGCCGCCGAACAGGCTCGGCCCACTGGTGTAGTGCTGGGCCAGGTTGGACACCAGGCTGAACAGTAGGGTCAGGCCGAGCAGCAGCCAGGGGCCCTGGCGCAGCTCGATACGCTTGCCCAGTTCCCAATACCACAGGCCGTTCATGGCCAGGTGCAGCACGCCGAAATGCAGCAGCATGGGCGAGACCAGGCGCCACCACTGGCCTTCGGTGAGGCCCTGGGCCAATGGGGTGAAATGCAGGTACTCGCCCTGGACGCGGAATTCGAGGAAGGTGAACCAGCTAATGGCGTTGAGGTTGTCGCCCAGGCCGGTGAGACCGGCGACGATCAGGCAGAGGACGAGGACGCTGGCGGTGACCTTGCAGGCTTTGGCCTGGTCGGCCAGGGAGGGCTGTGGGGTGGCCATCGCGGATAAATCCGCGCCTACCTCGGCGTTACCGTCGGGGAAGCGCTGGTAGAGCTCGCGCACGTCGGCGACCAGGGTGTCGGGGGCCCAGAGCACCTGCTCCTCACCCTCCTCGCTGACCCGGTGCGGTACCTGCAGGCGCTGCAGCAGGTTGACGAAGCCGCTGAGGTCGACCGACAGCGGCAGGCGCATCACTTCGATGATTTTCATTGGTTGGCCTGGGGGCGTTCGACGTCGACCCAGACGAACTTGTGCGGGTCGATGCGGGTTTCATCATCCAGCCGGTAGGCCGCCAGCTTGCCATACAGCACCGCGCTGTAGTCCAGGCACGCCAGGTTGGCACGGATCGGTGCCGGGCGGCCGCTGCGCCAGTAGTGGCCAACGAACAGCAGGGGTTCGTCCTCGGCGTAGCGCAGCAGGGCATTTTTTTCGCTGTGGCTCAGTGGCGTGCGGGCTACGTCTTCGGGCAGCGCATCAGGCTGGAAGACGATGTCGCCGTAGGTCTGCGGGTCTTCTTCCCAGAACTTGGTGCGGAAGAAGGCGCGGGTCAGGCCATCGCCGCCGGTCAGGGTCAGGCCGTCCGGCAGGCGCATGTCGGTACCGCGCAGCAGGCGGTTGCACACGGTGGCGGCAAAGCTGCCGGGCACCGCCGATGCCTGGATGAAGTGCTCGTCGATACGCCCGCCCGGGTACTGCTGACGCAGCGGTTCGATCAGCCGTGGGTCCCAGCAGGCGTGCACCAGGCGGAAGCGCCCGGCATCGACGAACAGCGGCAGTTCATAGAACCACTGCACGAAGTCGTGCCAGTCGCCCGGATGATGGGCGAACTGGGTCAGGGTTTCGTCGATCAGCCGGGCGTGGCGCGGGGTGTGTTCGCGCACGAACGACTTGCCGCTGCCGGGCAGTGCCGGGGTGACCCAGCCAAGCGCGTTATACTCGTGGTTGCCCATGATGCAGAACGCCTGGCCGGCCTCGACCATGTCATGGACGATGTGCAGCGCCTCGCGGATGCGCGGGCCACGGTCGACGATGTCGCCCAGGAACAGCGCCTGACGCCACGGGTGACGCCAGACCCCGCCGACACGTTTGTAGCCGAGGGCGTCGAGCAGGCGTTCGAGGGTCAGTGCACAGCCGTGCACGTCGCCGATGATGTCGAAACTGCGCGCCGGATCGAGCATCAGTCGTCCCTGCCTCCCAGGCGGCTGCCCCAGCCGAGTTTGGTGCGGCACACCTCATAGTAATTGTGGTCGAGCGGGTGGATCAGGCGCAGCTTCTGCGGCTTCTTGCTGACCGTGATGGTGTCGCCCGGCGCGCAGGTGAAGTGGTTCTGGCCGTCGCAGGACACTTGCGGGTAAATCTGCAACTCCTTGGACACCACGATCTTCAGCTCACTGTTGCCGTCGACCACGATCGGCCGCCCCGACAGGGTGTGCGGGTACATCGGCACGATGACGATGGCATCGAGCTTGGGGTGCATGATCGGTCCACCGGCCGACAGGGCGTAGGCGGTGGAGCCGGTCGGGGTGGCGACGATCAGGCCGTCGGCCTTCTGGCTGCAGACGAACTGGCCGTCGATGTAGATCTCGAACTCGATCATCCGCGTCGACTTGCCCGGGTGCAGGACCACGTCGTTGAGCGCATCGCCCTGGCCAATGGCCTCGTGATGGCGGCGCACCTCGGCCTGCAGCAGGAAGCGGTTTTCCACCAGGTAATGGCCGTCGAGCACTTCGGCAACCTTCTGTTCCAGCTCGTCCGGGCGGATATCGGTGAGGAAGCCCAGGTTGCCGCGGTTGATGCCCAGCACCGGCACATTGTGCCGGGCCAGGGCGCGGGCGGCGCCGAGCAGGCTGCCATCGCCACCGACCACGATGACCAGGTCGCAGACCTCGCCCAGCAACTTGCGCGTGGAGGTTTGCAGGCCGTGGCCGGGCAGCACTTCGGCGATGGTGTCCTCGAGGATCACGTGCAGGTGGCGCTCGAGGAGGAATTTTTTCAGTCGGCGAATGGTGTCGAGCACCTGCGAGCTGCCAAGGCGGCCGATGATACCGATATTGCGAAATTGCTCCATGGGGCTCCTGCAAGGCTCTGCGGCGGGTGACGATGTCGCGATTATGGGCGAAACGACCGGGTAGCGGCAAACCGGCTATGCTCGCAGCATGATGCCTTTCGCCGAGCTCCATGAGCTGCCCCGTCGCTTGCGCCGACCTGCCGTGCGCGACCTGGCGTGGACCCTGCTGTCGCCCGCGCTACTCAGCGCCCCGCC
This sequence comes from Pseudomonas vlassakiae, assembly GCF_014269035.2. Taxonomy (GTDB): domain Bacteria; phylum Pseudomonadota; class Gammaproteobacteria; order Pseudomonadales; family Pseudomonadaceae; genus Aquipseudomonas; species Aquipseudomonas vlassakiae. The sequence continues at coordinate 406,920 of NZ_JABWRP020000001.1, read as the reverse complement.
CTGCCCCCAGCGCCATCCGCTGGCGGGTAGCGCGTGGGCGGCCGATCCGCAGCACCTGCACGACTGGTTGCGCGCACTGGATGCGGATGACCTGCCCTTGCGCGACTGGCTGGCAAGGATCACCAGCCGGCGCCTGGGGCTGTACTACGAAGGTCTGTGGCAGTTCGCCCTGAAACAAGCGCCCGGGGTCGAGCTGCTGGCGGCCAACCTGGCGATTCGCACGGGGGGACGGACCCTGGGCGAGCTGGACATTCTGCTGCGCGATGGCGAGGGCACGCATCACCTGGAGTTGGCCATCAAACTGTACCTGGGGCCGACCGCAGGCAACGGAGGCGATCCGGCGCACTGGCTCGGGCCTGGCTGCCACGATCGCCTCGGCAGCAAACTGGCCCACCTGGCCGGGCACCAGCTGCCCATGTCGGCGGATGCGCAGAGTCGCGCAGCACTGGCTGCCGCAGGGGCCGACCAGGTGCAGGCGCACCTGTGGCTGGGCGGCTACCTGTTCTATCCCTGGCCGGGGCACGCCGAGCCGCCTGCGGGTGCCAATGCCGAGCATTTGCGCGGGCGCTGGGTGCGCCGACAGCACTGGGAAACCACAGCAGACCAACGCTGGCAACCGTTGCCGAGGCTTGCCTGGCTGGCACCTGCGCGGGCAGAGCCCGACGCATGCTGGACCGTGCCGCAGTTCGAGACTTGGCTGGCCGGGCTGGATGAGCATGCCCCGGCGCAGTTGCTGGTCAGGCTGGAGCCGGATGGCGAGGGTGCCTGGCAGGAAGTCGAGCGGGTGTTTCTGGTGGCGGATTGTTGGCCACATTTACCCGACAACAGAATTTTCACAGATCCAGCGCAAAGATTTGTTTCAAATAGCCAGTAGAGTGCTATCTGAGCGCCACCAAGAGCGCCATTACCCACTGATGACGAGGACCGATCATGGTTTCATCCACCCCAGCGCCCCATTACGCACGCCTGTCCATCGCCCTGCACTGGCTGATGGTGCTGCTGCTGGCCGCCGTGTACGCCTGTATCGAATTCCGCGGCCTGTTCCCCAAGGACAGCGCTGAACGCAACCTGATGAAAGACCTGCACTTCATGCTTGGCCTGAGTGTGTTCGTGCTGGTCTGGCTGCGCCTGGCCGTGCGCCTGAGCCGCCCGACCCCGCCGATCGTGCCCAAGCCAGCGGCCTGGCAGACCGGTATTGCCCACCTGGTGCACCTGGCGCTGTACCTGTTGATGATCGGCCTGCCCGTGGCCGGTTGGCTGATCCTCAGTGCCGCCGACAAACCCGTGCCCTTCTTCGGCCTCGAGCTGCCGCACCTGATCGGCGCTGACCCTGACCAGGCCAAGTTCATCAAGGGCTGGCACGAGCGGGTCGCTAGCTGGGGTTACTGGCTGATCGGCCTGCATGCACTGGCCGGGCTGTACCACCATTATGTGCAACGCGACAACACGCTGCTGCGCATGCTGCCCTACAAGTAACCGCGGCGGCCCTGCAGGCCACCGGTGTGGACGAAGATCAGGCGGGTACCGGGCGCGAACAGCCCGGCCTCGACCTGATCATGCAGGGCCAGCAAGGCCTTGCCGGTATACACGGCTTCCAGCGGCACGCCAGAGTGCCGCTCACCCTCAGCGATGAAGGCCAGCAGCTCATCATCGAACCTGGCAAAGCCACCGCGGCTGGCGTCGTGCAGTTGGTAGCCTTGTGAGCCAGCCAGTGCAGCGACTGTCTGCGCCACGCCATGACCCTGCGGCACCGCCAAGGCGCCATGCACAAGGTGTTCACCTGCTTCGGCACGGACCAGGCCGGCCACTGTGGTGCCGGTACCTGCTGCCAGCCACCAGGCGTCGTAGCCAGACCACCCCAGCGCTGACAGCTGCGAACGGGCTTGCTCGACGATCAGCGCACAGCCTTCGGCACCCGCCGCCCCGCCGCCTCCCTCGGGAATGCAATGCCAGCCTGGATATCGAGCCTGCCAAGGCGCCCAGAAGCCCGGCTCATGACGTGCCCGATAACCGCCGTAGCCCAGCCAGTGCAATTGCATGCCCAGGGCTTGCAGGTCGCGCACCGTCGGGGTGTCTTGCCGCTGGCCGCGCAGCAGGCCGGCGGTGGCGAAGCCAAAGCGTTTGCCCGCGGCAGCCAGGGCGTGCAGGTGGTTGGAGTGGTTGCCGCCGAGGCTTATCAGGCCGGGGGCGCCTGCGCCATGGGCATGCTGCAAGTGGTGGCGGAGCTTGAACCATTTGTTGCCGCTGATCAGGGGGTCGATCAGGTCCAGGCGCAGGATCGCGGCTTCAACCTTGGCTTTTGTCAGCCAAGGGAGAGCCAGATGTTGCAACGGCGGTTGAGGTAGATGAAGGTACATAGAGCGGAGTTTATCAGTGAAACCCCTGGGGGCGCGTTGCGCCCCTTTCGCGACACAAGGCCGCTCCCATAGGTCCTGCAAAAAACCTCAAGGGCCGCGGTACTCCTGTGGGAGCGGCCTTGTGTCGCGAAAGGGCCGCAAAGCGGCCCCGGCGATCTCACAGTTCGGCAGCGAGTCGCGAGCCTTGGTTGATCGCCCGCTTGGCGTCCAGCTCGGCCGCCACGTCGGCACCGCCGATCAGGTGCACCGATTGCCCCGCCGCAACCAGCCCTTCATGCAGCTCGCGCAACGGCTCCTGCCCGGCGCAGATCACCACGTTGTCCACCGCCAACACCTGCGGTTCGCCTTCACCAACGCGAATGTGCAGGCCAGCATCGTCGATCTGCAGGTACTCGACGCCATTGAGCATCTGCACCTGCTTGTTCTTCAGCCCGGTACGGTGAATCCAGCCCGTGGTCTTGCCCAGCCCGTCGCCGACCTTGGTCTTCTTGCGCTGCAACAGGTACACCTGGCGCGCCGGCGCATGCGGCTCGGCCGTGATCCCGGCAACGCCACCGCGTGCTTCCAGGTGGGTATCGATCCCCCACTCTTTCCAGAACGCGTCGCGGTCCTGGCTGCTGGCCACGCCCTGATGCACCAGGTACTCGGAAACGTCGAAACCGATGCCGCCCGCACCAATCACCGCGACCGACTTGCCCACCGCCTTGCGCTCGAGCAGCACGTCCAGGTAGCTGAGCACCTTGGCATGCTCGACACCCGGGATGGCCGGAGTACGCGGCGCGATACCGGTAGCCAGGATGATGTCGTCGTAGCCACCCGCCACCAGCGCCTGCACATCGACCCGGGTATTCAGGCGCAGATCGACGCCGGTGCTTTTCACCTTGTTGCGGAAGTAACGCAAGGTCTCGTGGAATTCCTCCTTGCCCGGTACCCGCTTGGCCACGTTGAACTGCCCGCCAATCTCGCTGGCGGCATCGAACAGCGTCACTTCATGGCCACGCTCGGCCGCGACGGTGGCCGCTGCCAGGCCGGCAGGGCCTGCGCCGACCACGGCGATGCGCTTCACGGCACGCACCGGCAGATAGTTGAGCTCGGTTTCGTGGCAGGCGCGCGGGTTGACCAGGCAACTGGTCAACTTGCCACCGAAGGTGTGGTCCAGGCAGGCCTGGTTGCAACCGATGCAGGTGTTGATCTCGTCGGCACGCCCTGCGGCCGCCTTGTTGACGAAGTCGGCGTCGGCGAGGAACGGCCGGGCCATGGAAACCATGTCGGCATCGCCCTCGGCCAGCACGGTTTCTGCCACTTCCGGGGTATTGATACGGTTGGTGGTGATCAGCGGAATGTTCACGGCGCCGCGCAGCTTGGCGGTGACCTTGCTGAACGCCGCACGCGGCACCTTGGTGGCAATGGTCGGGATGCGCGCCTCGTGCCAGCCGATACCGGTGTTGATCAGCGTCGCGCCGGCCTGCTCGATGGCCTTGGCCAGCAGCTCGATCTCGTCCCAGGTGCTGCCGCCCTCGACCAGATCGAGCATCGACAGGCGGAAGATGATGATGAAGTTCGGCCCTACGGCCTCGCGCACACGGGTGACGATCTGCACCGCCAGGCGCATGCGGTTCTCGTAGCTGCCACCCCAGCGGTCGGTGCGATGGTTGGTGTGGGCGGCGAGGAACTGGTTGATGAAGTAGCCTTCGGACCCCATGATCTCGACGCCATCGTAGCCGGCACGCTGGGCCAGCACGGCACAATTGACGAAGTCGGCGATCTGCTTCTCGATGCCCGCTTCATCCAGCTCCTTGGGCTTGAATGGGTTGATCGGTGCCTGGATCGCGCTGGGCGCCACCTGGCGCGGGCTGTAGGCGTAGCGGCCGGCATGCAGGATCTGCAGGCAGATCTTGCCGCCGGCTGCATGCACGGCCTGGGTGACGATGCGATGTTTGTCGGCTTCTTCCTCGGTGCTGAGCTTGGCCGCGCCGGAATACACACCGCCTTCATCGTTCGGCGCGATGCCGCCAGTGACCATCAGGCCAACGCCACCCCGGGCGCGCTCGGCAAAATACGCCGCCATGCGTTCGAAACCGCCCGGGCGCTCTTCGAGGCCGGTGTGCATCGAACCCATCAGGGTGCGGTTGCGCAAGGTGGTGAAGCCCAGATCGAGCGGGGCCAGCAAATGCGGGTAGCGGTCGGCGGCCATGGAATGTCCCCAGGTGGCGTGATCACGGATGCGGGTACCTCACCGGCCGGCGGGTCCCGTCGTTTGTCTGCCTGCGACATTAAACAGCCGTTTGAACGGGCTCAATGATCGAAACTGACAAGATGATGATCCTGGTGCACAGCACTTCACCGTCTGTGCCTGGAACCGCCTGCCCGGTGCCTTCAAGGGGAGGTCACGACCACCACATAATGGCCACGGGTGAGCGGCTCGCCGTGCTCATCGACCAGCCTGTAACGCTGGTCCACGCCGTGCCCGCGATCGATGCGTAGCGCCTGCGCCGGCGGCGCCTGCTCATCCACCCGCTGGATGCCAACGACGCTGTCCCGCGCCAGCGCAGGACAGTTATCCATGCGCCAACCGGCACCGGCCACGGTGGTCGTGCAGGACGGTTCGACGATGCTGCCGCTGAAGCGCAACATACCCGAGGCCACGGCGCCGCCTGCCTGGGCCTGGCCAACCAGCGCCAGGCAAACTGCAACACTGACTGCCAATCGCTTGCCGCTCATGATTTCCACTCCCCGATACCCACCGTTGAGCCTATCGGATGAGCAGTGGCCGGCCCGGCTGCGCGCGTGAAGCAGTTCACAAAGCAGGAAAATTAAACCACGCGGGACTTTAAGAAACGTCTCAAAGCCGGCGCCGGGCCAGTTGTCTAGGATGGCCAGACTGTCCCAGCCAGCCGCACCGGAGCCCTCTCTCGACCATGTCGCGCCTGCTTCATACCCTGTTGCGCCCCGCCCTTGCGGCATTCGTCTTGCTGAGCCTGGCCTCCACCGCCTGGGCCCAGCTCAAGATCGAAGGCACACGCCTGATCTACCAGGGCTCGGCCAAGGAGGCGAGCATCAACCTGGTCAATCGCAGTGACCTCGACACGGTCGTGCAAAGCTGGGTCAGCAGCCCCGACGAGGGCCGCGATACACCCTTCGCGGTGGTCCAGCCATTAGCCTTGATACCCCCCAACGGCCAGCAGATGCTGCGTGTGCTGTACGCCGGCCAAGGCCTGCCCGAGGACAGGGAATCACTGTTCTGGTTGAACATTCTGGAGATCCCGCGCAAACCCGAACAGGCCGACACCCTGCAGTTCGCCATCCGCCAGCGCCTGAAGCTGTTCTACCGGCCACCCGGCCTGCCTGGCTCGGCCAGTGCGGCAGCCGATGGGCTGCAATGGCGCACGCCCCAGCCTGGCCGGATCGAAGTGCGTAACCCGAGTGCCTTCCATGTCTCGCTGGTGGACCTGCGGCTCGACACCCCTGGGCAGACGCAACAGCTAACGGGCTATCTCCTCCTGCACCCGGGACAATCGCTCACCCTCGAAGCACCTTCACCCTTGCCCGCGCAGCGCCACCTGACGTTCAGCGAACTCACCGATATCGGCCTGCAGAAGCCCCACCGCATCGCCCTGCCGTGAACACACCGCTACAGGATAGCTACCCCATGACCCTGATCCGCAAACACCTGCTGGGCCTGTTATTGATCATCGCCAGCTGCCCCGCCACCAGTTACGCCCTGTCCTGCAAGCTGGACCCGTCCAAGGCGTCGGTATTCAAGGAGGCACTGGGCACCGCACTGGCGGTACCGGCCGACGCGCCCGACGGCACGATCATCTGGGAGTCGGCGCCACACGCGCTTCCAGTCGTCTGCGCCGACGACTACGAAACCGGTATCCGGGAAGACGTCTATTTCTACGTGAACCCGGCCAAGGCCAATATCGGCAAAGGCATACGGGTCGGGATTCGCTACGGCTCGCAGACCATTACCCAGAGTTCGGGCGCCGTCACCACGGGCTACAACTCGCTTCATGGTTGCAACTGGGCGAACTGTGCGGGCTGGGACAAGGCCCGTTTCACCCTGAACTTCACCGTGTTCATCGAAAAGTACGGCGCAACGCCAACCGATGGACAAGCCAGCGCGCTCGGCGAATACCGGGTATTCCAGCTGGACGGTCGGGGCGGCCTCAACCCAAAGCCCGACAGCAACCTCAATTATGTGGTCACCGGTATGAACAACATCCGCTTCGTGCCCTGCTCTCCTGAGCTGACCATCCTCCCTTCGGTGGTCAATTTCCGCCGCGCCCTGGCCAGCTCGGCACAGGTCGGCCAGGTCGCCAGCTCCGCCGATTTCAGCCTTGACCTGTTCCGCTCCTGTGATACGCCCTACACCGTCAATGCTCGCTTCACCCCGGTCGCCGGCAGCGCGAGTGTCATCGACAAGTTGCTGGTGCCCAGCAACAACACCTCGGTCGGCATCGCCCTGACCCAGCAGGACAGCAACCAACCGGTACCCTTCAACAGCTGGTTCAAGCTGGCCGAACTGACCACACCGAACGGGACCCACAGCGCATTCCGCGCCGACTTGATCTGGCGTTCGGCGCCCATCCCCGGTCCTTTCGAAGCCATGGCGCTGGTGGACCTGTATTACAAGTAAGCCCAAGGCCAGACGGCCTTTAAGGATCGTCTGATGTCCAGTTGCCAGCAGCCAGCCTACATTCGCCGCATGCGACTCAAAGCCTATCTGCAACAGATCAATCCCCTCCTCTCCGACCCCGAGGCAGCGCGCCGGCTGCTTCGGCTGCTGGCGATCGTGCTGTCGGCCGGCATTCTCGCCGCGGCCTACAATTTCCTGTCCTTCACCTTCAATACCGACATCGCCCGGCGCCACGGCGCCATGAGCAGCGCGATTGCCGAGGCCCACACCTTTTTCACCAACCGGGAGGCTCTACTGGAGAGCCTGAGCCTGGCGACCGTGCGCCACGCGGCTGCGGGCGCCACCTGGTTGCCGCTGGCACCGGGCGAGGAAGTGCACCTGCAACTGGGCAGCCAGCCGCACAAACGCTGGAGCCTGTGGCTGACCCAGCGCATGTGCGCCTACCTCAAGGCCCGACAGGTCAATCTGCTGTATGCCGACACTGCGGCTCAGGCCCCGATGCGCTGGCTGTACAACGCTGACGCCCAGGCTGCATTACCTTCACCTGCCCTGCTCGAGCAGCTGCGTGCCGCTGAGCAACGTTCCACTGTTCCCCAGGAGTTGTGGCTGGCCGACCACGAGCTGCACCGCTCACGCCTGTTCATCTTCCAGCGGCTGGACGAGCGCGACCCGGATTCTGGCTGGCTGGGCCTGGAAATCGACAGCCAGGCAGTGGCGCCGGTGCTCAAGGATGCCAGCGCGGGGGAGTTCATGATGTTCAACGCCGACGGCATGCTGGTGTTCACCAACAGCCCGGAGCCGACGCTGAGCCGCTCGCTGCGCCACCCCGTTGGCAAGGAATTCTTCGGCTTCGCTGGGCAGGGGTTGCTGCCTGAGTACCTGGTCATCAGCAAGCCGTTGATGTCCTCGGACTGGCAACTGGTCTATGCGATCGACCTGTCCGCCATCCTTGCCAGCCTGTGGCAGCAACTGCTGGGGGGCGTGTTGTTCTGCGTGCTCAGCATCACCTTGATACGGGTGTTGATCCAGCGTTTCGACCGGCGCTTCTTCACCCCCACCATCGAGCGCATCCGCGCACTGGTGGAAAGCGAGATGTTCAGCCGTGACGTGATTGAAACCGCGCCCGTCGCCCTGTGCGTGCTGCGCCGCAGTGATGGCCAGGTAGTGCTGGAGAACCACCTGGCCCAGCAGTGGCTGGGCCAGGACCCGACACGCAGGGTGCGCAGCGCACAGTGGATCGAGCAAGCCTTCGGGCAGCCCGATGGCCAGCGCAGCGACTATTTCGAGAGCGCCGATGGACGCCACCTGTACCTGAGCAGCTCACCAAGCCGCTACAAGGGCGAACCGGTGCTGCTTTGTGCGTTCAGCGACATCAGCGCACGCAAGCAGATCGAGGCGGCGCTGGAGGACGCCCGGCGCGCGGCCGACACCGCCAACGAAGCGAAGACGCAGTTCCTGGCAACCATGAGTCACGAAATCCGCACGCCGCTGTATGGCGTGCTGGGCACGCTGGAGCTGCTCTCGCGTACCGCCCTCGACGCCCAGCAACGCGATTACCTGAGGGCGATCGAAGGTTCGTCCTCGACCTTGCTGCAGTTGATCTGCGACGTGCTTGACGTGTCCAAGATCGAGGCCGGCCAACTGGCCCTCGAGCTCAGCGAGTTCAGTGCCCCGGACCTGGTCCGCGAAGTGATCCAGAGCTACAGCGCGGCCGCCACGAGCAAAGGCCTGCAACTCTACAGCTGCCTGGACCCGGGCCTGCCGCAACACCTGATCGGCGACGTCAACCGGATCCGCCAGATCCTCAACAATCTTCTGAGCAATGCGGTCAAGTTCACCGACTGCGGCCGTGTGGTGCTGCGAGCCAGGCTGCTCAACCGCGACGGCGAAAGGTCCTGCCTGCTGTGGCAGGTCTCGGACACTGGCAAGGGTATCGCCGAGCAGGACCAGCCGTTCATCTTCGACGCCTTCTACCAGACCGAAGGTCATACCCAGACCATCCCCGGCACCGGGCTCGGGCTGCCGATCTGCCAGCGCCTGACGCAACTGATGAACGGCCATCTGCGCCTGGTCAGCGAGCTCGGCCTGGGCAGCAGCTTCAGCTTGAGCCTGCCGCTGGAAGAGGCGTCAGGCCGCGCCAGCGCCCCGTTCAACCTGCTGGCCGAGCGCATTCACGTGGTATCGCCGGTACACGAACTGGCCGAAGCCATCAGTGGCTGGCTGTGCCGCTGGGGCGCACGCGCCCAGGTCGGCGTGCCGCCACCGGGCAGCGCCCTGGCTGGCGAACTGCTGGTCGAACTGCACCCCGGCAGTGTCGAGCGCTGGCTGGTCGCCGAATGGCCAGGCCCGCGTATCCTGGCATGCGCCCAGGACTGCTGGGAGGCGCGGCACGAGGCTGGCCACTGGCAGGTCAACCTCAACGACCTGGCTGCCCTGCACCAGGCCGTCGGCCAGGCTCAGGGCCTGCGTCGGCGCAGGGACCAGACCGTGCCGGCCCCCTTGACCGAACCACTGGGGCTGCACGTGCTGGTGGCCGAGGACAACGTCATCAACCAGCTGATCCTGCGTGACCAGCTCGAAGAACTCGGCTGCAGCGTGGTTTTGACCAACGACGGCGAGCAGGCCCTGCAAGCCTGGCAGCACGAGGCATTCGACCTGCTGCTGACCGACGTCAACATGCCCTGCATGAACGGTTACGAACTGGCCCGGGCCCTGCGCCGGCTGGGCAGTACCCGCCCCATCGTTGGCGCCACCGCCAATGCCCTGCGCGGCGAGGAAGAACTGTGCCTGGCCGCCGGCATGGATCGCTGCCTGATCAAACCCTTCAACCTGCAAGCCCTGTTCAACTGCCTGGCCCCGTATCGAGGTAGCCGTCTTGAAGCCCTTTAACATCCTGATCGTCGAAGACCACCCGTTCCAGCATATGTACCTGCAACACCTGTTCAGCGAACTCGGCAGCTTCAACCTGGAAGCGGCCCGGGATGGTCAGGAAGCCCTGGAGCGCCTGCGCCAGCGTGACTTCGACCTGGTCCTGACCGACCTGCTGATGCCCGGCATGGACGGTGTGCAGTTCATCCAGCACCTCGCCGGGCTGCGCCACAAGCCAGGCCTGGCGATCATGAGCGCGGCCTCGCGGCGCATGCTGATGGCGGCCAGCCTGGTTGCCAAGAACCTTGGCGTGCACGTGCTCGGGCTGATCTCCAAGCCTGTCGAGCCCAGTGCGCTGCGCAGCCTGATCGACCAGTTGCAGTTGCATCATCAGGCGCCGGCCCAGGCGGCCACGCCCGAGTTCGATCGCCAGACCTTGGTCGATGCACTGAACAACCGGGCGTTCCAGGCCTGGTTTCAACCCAAGAAGTCCTTGCACAACGGCCGCATCGTCGCAGCCGAGGCGCTGGTACGCTGGATGCATCCGGAGCAAGGCGTGCTGCTGCCAGGCACCTTCCTGCCGGCACTCAATGCTTTCGGCCTGGAGGAACGGCTGCTGTGGGTGATGCTCAAGCAAGCCATGGATGCCCAGGCGCGCTGGCGGGAACGGGGCTATGACATCCCGGTCTCGATCAACCTGCCGACCCACCTGCTGAACAGCCATGACCTGGCCGACCGCCTGCTGGAATTCGTCCTGCATCACCAGGGGGTGCCCGGCAAGCTCTGCTTCGAGTTGATGGAATGCTCCATTCCCGAACAGCTGAGCAACTTCTACGCGGGCGCCTGCCGGCTGCGCATGAAAGGTTTCGGCCTGTCCCAAGACGACTTCGGCAAAGGCTACAGCTCTTACATGAGCCTGGTCTCGACACCCTTCACCGAGCTCAAGATCGACCGGGCGCTGGTGCAGCGATGCGATGAAAGCGAGAGCCTGGCCTCGGCCCTGGCCAGCATCGTCGCCCTGGGCCGCAAACTGGGCCTCACCGTGGTGGCCGAAGGGGTCGAGACACCGGAGGAGCTCGAACTGCTGCGCAAGGTCGATTGCAACCAGGTACAGGGCTTTCTGATTTCCCATGCCGTGTCGGCGGAACAGTTCCAGCGCCTGCTGCACAGCGACGGCCCGCCCTCGGCCTACTGACTCGCTGTAACTCACGGCGCCGGCCGGGCATCCAAGGTAATCTACATTGGCTATCGATGCCCCCTCGGCCTTGCGGACCCTTGCATGAAACACTACAACGCCCTGCTGGAAAACCTGGCCCGCAGCTCTCTGCGCCTGAACAAAGGCATGACCGTGCTGCTGGGCCTGGCACTGCTGCTGACAGGCTTCAGCTTGTGGTCGATCGCGCGCCTGGTCGATGAACACAGCGATACCGTCAGCATCCATTTCGCCCGCCTGATGGAAAATGTCCAGGAGCAGGAAACCTTTCTTCATACCCTCGTACAACGCAGTGCCCAGGGCCAGTTGCTCGACTTCCCTCGTACGCTGGAACCGGTGCTGATACCACTGGCCGAAGAAGGGCCGGACATTTACAAGGGCGAGGTTTTCCCGTTCTCCATGCCGTTCAGCCTCAAGCTCGACCGGCGCAATTTCGCTGACCGCGACGTGTCGCAGGTCTACACCCAGGGAGCGAACCTGGCCAGTTTCTACAGCATGTTCTGGTCAGCCTCACCCTACCGCTCGCCGCAGGTGTTCCTGTTCTCGCCCGATGGCCGTTACGACATCACGGTGCCCGCTGCAGGGCGCGGGCGCGGCAAGCCCGACGAGGAACCCTTCATCGACGTGATCCGCCAGGTCATGGCGCGTCAGCCACGCGCCGAGGATTGGCGCCCGGGAGGCGAGATCATCTGGCGCAGTTATGTCGAACAGCCGGACCAGGCCTCCCCGCCGCGCGTGCTGGCCTATGCCAATGTCATCCTGCACCCGGCCAAGGCCGACAGCCAGCGCACGCAACTGGCGTCGCTGGTGGACCTGGCGCAGATCGACGATTTTGAACGCATCATGGACTGGACGGTGTATGACCACTTCAACCTCATCGCCCCGTCCGGCGAAGTGCTCATCGGCACGCCTGCCACCCTGGAGGGCCTGCACGAGGGCCTCAACATCAAACCCGAGGGCCTCGTGTTCCGCCTCCACGAACAGGCCAACGGCGGCTGGAGCGCGGTCTACACCGTGACCTACCGGCACTTCTTCCGCTACGCGTTCTGGTCGCTGACCAGCATTGCCGTCACCTTCCTCGTGCTCATCGGGCTGGGCCGGGTGGTCATCCGCTGGTATCAGCGCCAGGTCATCCTGCCGGCACGCGCCGCCCACGAAACCATCGCCGAAAGCGAAGCCTTCAGCCGGGTGGTCATCGACACCGCCCCGACCGGCCTGTGCGTGGTGCGTAGCGGCGACCAAGCAGTGCTGCTGGAGAACCAGCGGGCACAGCAATGGCAGGGTACGCGCGAACTGGTCGGCACCCTCGCCTCGGCTGTGGGCGACGCCAACAGCGGCGAACATTACCTGCAGGTCGCCGGCCGCCACCTGCAGGTGGGTTTCGTGTCGACCCGCTACCACGGCGAAGACGTGCGCCTTTATGCATTCAACGATGTTACCCGCCACGTCGAGGACGCCCAGGCGCTGGACGAGGCGCGTCGCGCCGCCGATGCCGCCAACACCGCCAAGACCCTGTTCCTGGCGACCATGAGCCATGAGATCCGCACCCCGCTGTACGGCGTGCTGGGCACCCTCGAGCTGCTCGGCCTGACGCAGCTGGATGCCCGTCAGCAAGGCTACCTGCACACCATCCAGCGCTCCTCGGCAACCCTGTTCCAGCTGATCAGCGATGTGCTCGACGTGACCAAGATCGAGTCCGGGCAGATGGCGCTCGAACCGGTAACGTTCTGCCCGCTGGACCTGCTCGAAGACACCGTGCGCACCTATCGCGCCTTCGCCGAGCGCAAGGGCCTGTTGCTGTATGCCTGCCACGACGCCCGCCTGCCGGCCGAGGTGGTGGGCGACCCGATCCGCATCCGCCAGATCCTCAACAACCTGCTGAGCAACGCCATCAAGTTCACCGATACCGGCCGGGTAGTGCTGCGTACCCGCGTGCTGACGATCGATGCCAACCAGGTCAACCTGCAGTTCCAGGTTGCCGATACCGGCATCGGCATCTCCCAGGCGCAGCAGGCCAGGCTGTTCGAATTGTTCTACCAGGTCGCCGACGCCTCCAGCGAGAGCGGCGCAGGCCTGGGCCTGCCGATCTGCGGCTGGCTGGCTGAAATGATGGGTGGCCGGATCAAGGTGGTCAGTGAGCCGGGCCTTGGCAGCAGCTTCTCGCTGACCGTCAGCCTGCCGCTGGCCGAGGGTGGGCTCGGCGACGGCCCGAGCGTCGTGCCCGACCCGACGCCGGTGTACGTGCGTGCCCCGATACCGGAACTTGCCCAGCACGGTGTCGACTGGCTGCAGCGCCTGGGCATCGCCGCGACGCTGACGGTTCCCCCCCTGGAACAGGACAACCCCCAGGCCCTGCTGGTAGACCTGCTCGACTGCCCGGACGCTGGTACCTGGCATGGCCAGCGGATCTGCGCCTGCAGCGACGGCCCGGCGCCCGGCGCATTCATCGATGGCTGCTGGCGGGTAGACCTGCATGACCTGCGCGCCATCGCCCAGGTCATCGCCCTGGTGCGCCAGGGCGGCGTGCCCGATAGTCACTCTTGCGCGCAGCCACAACGTGCCGCCCTGCGCCTGCATGTGCTGGTGGCCGAGGACAATCCGATCAACCAGGCGATCCTTCAGGAACAACTCGAGGCGCTGGGCTGCACCACGGTCGCCGCGGCCAACGGCGAACAGGCCCTGCAACGCTGGCAGCCAGGCCTGTTCGACCTGGTCCTGACGGACGTGAACATGCCACTGATGAATGGCTACGAACTGGCCCGAACCCTGCGCCAGCACGACGCCCGGCTGCCGATCATCGGTGTCACCGCCAATGCACTGCGCGAAGAGGGCCAGCGCTGCCTCGAGGTGGGCATGAACGCCTGGATGGTCAAACCGTTGAGCCTGCAGGCCTTGCGCAGCCATCTGCTGCGCCTGTGCCGGCCGGTACTGGCCGAGGGGCCCGGCCAGGCGCCAGCAACGGACACCCACCGCACCTCGCCATGGCCTGCCACCGAGGACAGCGTGCAAGTGCCCGCCAGCATGCGCGCGCTGTTCATCAGCAGCGTGCACGAGGACATGCAGCAGTTGCGCCTGGCCCTCGAACAACGCGACCATCGGCGCCTGGGTGAACGCTTGCACAGCGTTGCCGGCGCGCTGGGCGCAGTGCAGGCCAGAGCCCTGTCCGAGCGGTGCTGCGCGCTTGAGGACGCGCTGGCCCGATCGCCGCTCGACGCCACCTTGGTCGACAAGATACGGGAAGTGCTGGACAGGCTGTCAGCCCTGCTCGACAGCCTTGCATAACGGCAACTTCAGCGCTGATATCAGCATGGAAACAACCCTCCCATCCGCACCGGTTAACGGGTCGTCATTTATGGAAAAACTCAAGGTCATCATCGCCGACGATCACCCCATCGTACTGCTCGGCGTCCGCGAACTGGTCGAACGCGACCCGCGCTTTTGCGTGGTCGGCGAAGCCGTCTGCTCACAAGGGCTGATCGAACTGCTCGAACACCAACCGGTCGACATGGTCATCTCCGACTACAACATGCCGGCAGACTCACCCTACGGTGACGGCCTGAAACTGATCGAGTATCTCAAGCGCCACTATCCCGCTATTCGCATTCTCGTGCTGACCATGATTTCCAACCCACTGATATTCACGCGGTTGCAGGAGCTGGGCGTGGACGGTGTCATCCAGAAGAGCCAACTGCACGGTGAAATCGAGAAGGCCCTCAACGCGGTGGCTCGCAACCGTACCTATCGGGCACCGGAACCGGCAAGGCATTCGGTGGTGGCCTGTAATACCGCCATTGACCAACGGGTGGAAAACCTGTCGCCCAAGGAGTTCGAAATACTGCGCCTGTTCGTGGCCGGCCTCAGTGTCAGTGAGATTGCCCGCAGCCAACACAGAAGTACCAAAACCATCAGTGCACAGAAAGTTTCCGCCATGCGCAAACTTGAAGTAAACAGCGATCAGGAATTATTGGCCTATTGCCTGGCGAGCCATATCTTCAATTAACTAAACGTGATAGGCCAGGTATTAAGATTCGTCTGATGGGCCAGGGAAACCACCGGACTTATTGTGAGCGTGCATTTAGTTGCAGCACTTACTCACTTTCACGTGGACATCAATATGAATAAATTCTCCCTGGCCGCACTCACCCTTTCGCTGATTACTGCATCAGCCGGCGCACTGGCCGCCGATCCTACCGGGCCCGTCAAAGGGGGCAGCGGCAAGATCTCCTTCACCGGCGTGATCAACAATGACGCCTGTTCGGTCGACGGCGCCAATGCCGACCGGGTAATCGCCGTGGACATGGGCACCGTCTCGATCAAGGACATGGGCACCGCCGAAAACCCGGGCGCAGGCCGCGTGACCGGCAAGGACTTCAACCTCAACGTCAACTGCAACGTCGGCACCAAGGTGGCGATGGTCTTCGACGCCAACAGCGGCGGGTCGGGCCTGGTCACCGGCAAGAAGGTCCTGGCCCTGACCAAGGGTACCGGCACCGCTGCCAACGTCGGCATCGCCCTGCTTGACCCGAACGGCAACCTCATCGACCTGAGCTCGGCGGCCACTGCCAAGATCCAGAGCGACGTGCACGGCACCGGTGCCGCAGGCGGCGACGCCACCCTGAGCTTCTCCGCAGCCTACGTGACCACCGGCGCCGCCGGCACTGCCACCGCCGGTCGTGGTGACGCCACCCTGCCGTTCATCCTGCAGTACGAGTAATCGATTCGCCGCTGCTCCCTGCGCGAGGCTGCACAGCCTCGCCACTTCTTTGCCCAGAAGGTACCCCCACCATGTTGCGTCGTTCTCTGTATCCCGTTTTCGGGTTGCTGGGCATGCTCGTCGCTGCCCAGGCAACCGCCAGCATCTCCCTGAGTGCCACGCGCGTCGTGTTCGACGGTGCTCACAAGGAAGCCAATGTCACGGTGCGCAATGGCAACCAGGAAGTCCTGGTGCAGTCCTGGGTGGATGCCGGCGACAGCGCGCAGGCGCCGTTTGCCATTACTCCCCCCTTGGCCAGGGTAATGCCCAAGCAGGAACAACTGCTGCGCATTCTCTATGAGGGCCAGGGCTTGCCCTCCGACCGCGAGTCGGTGGTCTGGCTGAATGTCCAGGAAATCCCGCAAGCCAGTACCCAGGCCAATACCTTGCAGTTGGCGGTGCGCCAACGCATCAAGATTTTCTTCCGCCCGGCCAACTTGCCCGGCAATCCCCTGTTGGCACCGGAGCAATTGGTCTGGCAAGTGACCCAGCACGCCGGCAAGGCACAGCTGACCGTGAACAACCCCGGCCTGTATCACGTGTCGATGGCCGACATCGAAGTCAAACGCGGTAAACAGAGCGTGTTCAGCGCCGACTCGAGCATGATCGCCCCCGGTGAACGAAAGACCTTCAGCTCGGCCTTTTCCCAGGCTGACGGCCCGCTGACGCTCACCTTCAAGAGCATCAACGACTATGGCGCCCAGCATGGCTATTCCGTGCTGTTGAACCGTGCCCAGCCAGGTAGCGCCAAGCCTGCCGAACCCGCCATCAGCCTGTGAACGCATAACGCCCACCTCGCGCGCCCCGGTCGTGTGCGGCCTCCCCGTGCCCAGCCCGTGCCGGGACATGAAATAGGTTCCTCGTATGTCTCTGTCCATCGCCCCCCGCTCCGTAGACGGTGCCGAGGCAGGCGCGCGCACGCTCAATGGCGGCACGCCTCGTCCAGCCTGGCAGCTCAACGCCCTGTCATTGCTGCTGTGCAGCGCGCTGCCCGGCCTCGCGACGGCGCAGGACGATCCCCAGCTGCTGGGCTTCAACACCACCTTCCTGCAAGGTGCGCAATCGGCGGTCGACCTGCAGTTACTGCTGTCGGCCAGCAGCGTGCTGCCGGGCAACTATCGGGTAGACCTCTACAGCAACGAGGTACTGGTGGGCCGGCGCGACATCGATTTCAAGCGCAACCCCCACACCGGGCGCGTGGAGCCCTGCATGACCCTGGACCTGCTCGAGCAGTTGGGCATCGACATGGACAAGCTCAGGGCACAGGGGCGCCTGGAGACCGAACAGGCCTGTCACGACCTGCCCTCGCTGATCGACCAGGCCAGCCTGAGCTACGACTCTGGGCATCTGCGCCTGTCCGCCAGCATCCCGCAAGTCGCCATGAAGCGTGGGCTGCGCGGCTATGTCGACCCGCAACTGTGGGACGCGGGGGTGCCTGCCGCGTTCGTCAACTATCAATTCAACACCAGCCGTAGCGCCAGTGATGCCGATACACGCATCAACAACAACCTGAGCCTGCGCAACGGTCTCAACCTGGGCAGCTGGCGCTTGCGCAACGAGTCGAACTTCAGCAGCGGCACCGGGCGCCCGGACAGCTTCAAGAGCAACCGCAGCTACCTGCAGCACGACGTGACTGCGCTCAAGGGCCAGTTCAGCGCCGGCGACATCTTCAGCGACAGCGACCTGTTCGACAGCGTGCGCTACCGGGGCCTGAAGCTGGCTTCGGACGAAGGCATGCGCGCCGACAGCGAGCGTGGCTACGCACCGGTGGTGCGAGGCGTGGCGCAGACCAGCGCCAGGGTCGAGATCCGCCAGAACAGCTACCTGCTGTACACCGCCAACGTACCGCCCGGCCCGTTCGAGATCAGCGACATCTACCCCAGCGGCTCCAACGGCGACCTGGAAATCACCATCATCGAGGCCGACGGTCGTCGGCGGGTCAGCGTGCAGGCGTTTTCCAGCCTGCCGCTGATGGTCCGTGGCGGCCAGGTCAAGTACAGCCTGTCCGCAGGGCGCTACAACAGCAACAGCGAAGGCCTGGCCACGCCACAGATGCTCAGCTCGACGCTGGCCTACGGCCTGACCAACACCGTGACCGGCGTCATGGGCCTGCAAGCCACCGACGACTACAAGGCGCTGGCCGTCGGCAGCGGCCTGAATACCCTGGTCGGCGCCTTTTCGCTCGATGTCACCCATTCCTCGAGCAAGGCCCAGGGCCGGACCACCCAGGGCAACAGCTTGCGGGCACTCTACGCCAAGACCTTTACCGGCACCGACACCAACTTCACCCTGGCCGCCTACCGCTACTCCACCGAGGGCTTTCGCACCCTCACCCAGCATATCGAGGACATGAGCAGCGACGCGCTCAAACGCAGCGGCAACTCCAAGACCCGCACCGACCTGACCATCAACCAGAGCCTGGGCCGCGACCGTGCACTCGGTAGCCTGTATCTGACGGCCAGCGACCAACGCTACTGGAACCGCGGCGGTTCGCAGAGCCTGTCGGCCGGCTACAGCAACAACTGGGGCGATATTTCCTACAACCTTGACATCAGCCGGACCAAGGAACTGGGAACCTCAGGCCCTTCGGGGCAGGATACCCAGCTAAACCTGTCGTTATCGTTCCCGCTCGGCAGCCGCGCCCGCGCACCGCGGGCGTTCATCACCGCCAGTACGCAAAAGGGCAACGACACCACCCAGGCCGGCATCAACGGCTACCTGTCGGAGACCAGCGACACCTTCTACTCGATCCAGGGCGGTCACAGCCGAAGCAGCGGCAGCTCGGCCTCGGCCAACCTGAACACCCGCACCTCGGTCGCCGACGTCAGCCTGGGTTATAGCCAGGGGCGCGGCTACGATTCGCAGAACCTCAACGTCGCAGGCGCCGTGGTGGCCCACCCAGGCGGCATCAACCTTGGCCAGACACTCGGCGAAACCTTCGCCCTGGCCGAAGTACCGGGTGTGCAAGGGGCAAAGATCAGCAACTACAGCGGCGTGGAAACCGGGCGCAACGGCTATGCGGTGATCCCCAGCGCCCAGCCCTATCGGGTCAACTGGATCAGCCTGGATACGCGCGACCTGGGCGGCGACATCGAGATCGACAACGCCACCCAGCAGCTGGTGCCGCGCCGCGGCGCCGTGGTGCTTGCCCGCTACACCGGCAAGAGCGGGCGTCGCGTGCAGTTCGAGCTGTTTGACGAGCGCGGCCAGTTGATACCGTTCGGTGCATCGGTGGAGACCGCCGAAGGCCGCCAGCTGGCAATTTCCGACCCGAGCGGCAAAGCCTTGGTGCTGCTGGAGCAGGACCAGGGTAGCCTGAGCATCAAGTGGGGCGAGCACCAGTGCACAGCCAGCTACGATCTGCCGGAACGGGACAAGGCGGTCAACTACGAGCGCCAGCGCCTGATGTGCCGCCCGTGACTGTCGAGCCGCAGAGAATGCGCCTAGTGCCCGGCAGCTTTGGTATGATCCGCGACACGATTGTGCAAAAACGCAGTACAACGACGAGGCAAAGCTGATGAATCCAGGGTGCACCCGGTCCTGGATCTGCGCACGGCAAGCTCATTTTTAGGTAAAAGCTGAAGTTTGATGCGAAAACTCCTGGCAAGCACCCTGGCGCTGGTGATGGCCGCCGCACTCTGTGGCTATGGTTTCTGGACCCAGCAGCGCCCGGAAGGTCACTACCTGTCCGACCTGCGCATCGAACTGGCGCTCAACCATGGCGTGCCTGGCGAGCATGGCAACCTGCTTGGCATCGAGCCGCTGCTGTTCCCGAGTGACTACCAGAACCTGCAACGGCTGCACCGCAAGCTTTCCGCCTACCTGGAACAAGCGCGCGCCCAAGGCCTGGTTGGCCCCCGCACGGTCGTGGTGCTGCCGGAACACATCGGCACCTGGCTGTGGGCACGGGGCGAGAAGAACGAGCTGTTCCAGGTCACCCGCAATCGCGACGCCGAGCAATGGCTGGAGCTGAGCAACCCGCTGCGCTATGGCCTGGCCATGCTGAGCGCCAATGGCGATGACCGGCGCGCCGATGCCCACCTGCGCATGAAGGCCCGCCAGATGGCCAGCGACTACCAGCAGCTGTTCGGCGGCCTGGCCAAGGAATTCGGTGTGACCCTGGTGGCAGGCTCGATCGTGCTGCCCGCCCCCTATGTCGAACGAGGTGTGCTGCACATTGGGCAAGGGCCGCTGTTCAACAGCAGCCTGGTGTTCGCCGCGGACGGCTTGCCGCTGGGCCAACCGCAACACCAGCAATACCCCGACAGCGAGACACGGCGCTACATCCATCACGGCCGACATTTCCCGCTGCAGGTGTTGCAGACCCCCGCCGGGCGCCTTGGCGTGCTGATCGGCAGCGACAGCTGGTACCCGGAAAACCAGCGCCAGTTGCAGCAGCAACAGGCCCAACTGATCGCCAACCCGGTCTTTCTCAGCGGCAAAAACAGTTGGGATACCCCCTGGCGCGGCAATCGCCATCAGGATGCAGCTGCCGAACTGCCCCTGCAACGCGGCGAGGTCAGCGAACAGGCCGCCTGGCAACGCCTGACCCAGGCCGCAGGTGACAGCGTCAGCAGCATGAGCGTGTTCATGCGTGGGCAATTCTGGGAACAGGGCAGCGACGGCCAAGGCTTCGCCCACCAAGCAGGTGAATTGCTGGCAGGGCCTCCCAGCCGCGGCGCACGCCTGCTGAACCTGTGGCTGTAGGCACATGAGCCGCCCCCGCGTGCGCCTGGGCGACCTTTCGGTCGGTTTCATCCAGCCCCTGGCCCAGGCCCTGCGCGAGCAAGGCCATGATCCGACACCGCTGCTGCAGCAATACGGGCTCGATGCCGAACGCCTGGCCGAAGCCGGGGCTCGGCTGTCGATTCCTCGCTATATGCACCTGGGGCATGCGGCCATCGCGCTAAGCGGCGACCCGGCGCTGGGCCTGCGCATGGGCCGGCTGAGCCGCCTGGCCCAGGCCGGGCTGGCCGGTGTCACCGCAGCCCAGGCCCCTACGCTGGGCGAGGCGGCACGTACACTGCTGCGCTTCGAGCCACTGTACGCGGCCAATTACCGCGGCCATTGCAGCTATCACGAAGACGCGCACGGCGCGTGGCTGACGTTCTACTCGATCAGCCCCTACAACGACTACAACCGCTTTGTGGTCGACTCACTGCTGGGCGGCTGGCTGGCGCAGCTTGCCGCCCTGAGCGACGTCCCCGTGCAGGCCGAGCGCCTGGAAGTGGAATTCGACGCGCCTGGCTACGCTGCGCAATACCAGCCACTGTGCAGCACACCCTTGCAGTTCGGCGCCAGCGCCAATCGTCTGCGGCTGGGCCGCCGCACGCTCGACCAGGCCAACCCACAGCATTGCCCGAGCACCTTCAGCCACCTGCTGCAATTGTGTGAGGTAGAAATGCTCCAGCGCACCCGCGTGCGCAGCCTGGGCGAGCGCATTACCCATCTCCTCGGCCCGCTGCTCAATGGCGGCCGTGAACCTGACCTCGAAGAAGTGGCGCTGCGCTTGCAACTGCCCACCTGGACGCTGCGGCGCAAGCTGGCGGAAGAAGGCACGCGCTTTCGTGATCTACTCAACGACACGCGACGCGACCTTGCCGAAGCCTACATCCGCGATACGGAGTTGGCCTTTGGCGAGATCGCTTATTTGTTGGGGTTTGCATCGGCAGAGGCCTTCCAACGCGCATTCAAGCGCTGGACGGGCCTTACGCCGGGGGAGTTTCGCCGCAGCCAGCGGCGGGCAGGTTAAAGCTCCGTGGCGTCGTCTGCCGGTTCTGGCGGATCCAGTTCGTAAGCCTGAAACTCGAGCAGCTCTTCCTGATAGTCATCCATCGTCCTGCGTCCTCTTCTCATCTGTCTTCGTTGGTCATGCCTTCAACCTAAACGGGCCGGGTGAAGGAATGATGACAAGCTTATGAGTGGAAAACATAGCAGGTGTTCAGGAAGTTATCGCCGAGCATCTGTAACAGCGAATTAAAGCGACGCCGGTGCCTCCTGCGCAGGCTGCGTATCCTGCTGCACCTGGATCGGTGCGGCCTCTGCTGGCGGTGCCACCGGTTGCGAGCCCTGGCTATCATCGACCACGGGTTTGGCCGCGGCTTCACTGGCAGGTACAGCCGCCGCAGGTGCGGGAGCGGCTTCAACCAATGGCGCAGGCGCCGGCGCTGCAACGGCCGGGGCTGCCGAGGCCTGCTCCGGCAAACCCAGGTCTGGCGCCGGCTTCTCAGGCTTTGGCGCAGGCGCTTCGACCTTGGCCTTGGCGACCTTCTTCGGTTTCGGCAGGAAACTTTCGACCAGGGCGAAGTAGCGGTCATAGAACTGCGCAGCCGTCACCGTCTCGCTGGCGACCTTGACCATCGAGTCATCGCTGGAGCCGATCGGCATGGATACCGAACCGAGCACGCCGACACCCAGGCTGGCAGAGCTGTTGGACTTCTTCAGGCTGTAACGGTCCTGCAAGGCGTTGGCGAACATGGTCGAACGCTTGTCGTCGTTGACGTCTGGCGCGCAGGTCACGTTGAAGCTGATCTGCAGGTGGTTTTCGCTGTTCTGCTGGAAGCTCTTGTTGCCCATCACCTGGTTGGCACCACTGCTGGTGATGATGTACCCCTGGCTGAGCAACGCACGGCGAGCGGCTTCGCAGGAACCGGCATCGGTCACCGGAAAGCTGCGCGAGTAAGTCCCCGAGTCGTCGAAGTTCTCGTGCTCGTAGATGGCGGCTTTTTTCGAAGAGCAACCGGTCACGCCCGCCAGCACCAGGGCCAGCCCGAGCGCACCAAAGACGGAGGATCTGGTCATTGCGAATTCCGGGTAAGTCAAAAGAGGCCTATTGTGCATCACTGCAGGCAAGCACAGGAACCGTTGATCGGTGAAGAGTGTGTCAGGTTCGTGTAAATCTACTCGCCGTAAGGGCGTTAAAACGAAAAAAGCGACCCTAAGGTCGCTTTCTTGTGGCTTCAAGGCGTTCAAGGGGCCTTGAGGCGAATATGGCGCAGCGGACGGGACTCGAACCCGCGACCCCCGGCGTGACAGGCCGGTATTCTAACCGACTGAACTACCGCTGCGTATCATTCAGGCTTGCGCCCGATTGAAACCTGGGTCTACCCTTCCGGCGCGATGGCCTCAGGGCAGGCACAAAAAAAGCGACAGATGATCGCTTCATTTGTGTTTGCTTCAAGGTGTTCTAGGGACCTCGAAACGAAGATGGCGCAGCGGACGGGACTCGAACCCGCGACCCCCGGCGTGACAGGCCGGTATTCTAACCGACTGAACTACCGCTGCGTATCGTTCAGGCTTGCGCCTGATTGAAACTGGGATCAGCCTCAGGCATTTCGCCTTCGACTCCAGACCGGTGACAGGCACCCATCTGTTACTGAAAAATGGCGCAGCGGACGGGACTCGAACCCGCGACCCCCGGCGTGACAGGCCGGTATTCTAACCGACTGAACTACCGCTGCGCAGTGCGTTTCTCTCTGGCTATCGGCTTCATCGGAAGCGTCCAGCACTAGAAACAGCCTCAGGAAGTGGTGGGTGATGACGGGATCGAACCGCCGACCCTCTGCTTGTAAGGCAGATGCTCTCCCGGCTGAGCTAATCACCCTCGCGATGTTGCTTGTTGCGTTTGCTTCGCTGAGGCCGCGAAATTTACGCAGGTGCCGATGCTAAGTCAATAGCCCCGTTGAATTTTTTTCAAAAAAGGCAAAAACGCCAAAGGGACCTTTCGGTCCCCTTCGCTTACCGCTGCCTGCTCAGGTGTAGATCATCTTGCGGGTCATGCCACCGTCGACCACGAACTCCTGGCCGGTGACGAACCCGGCCTGGCGCGACAGCAGCCAGGCGACCATGGCGGCCACATCCTCCACCGTACCCACCCTGCCCGTCGGATGCTGGGCATGGTCGGCCTCGGTCAAGGGTTCGGCACGGCGCTGGGACGGGTCACGGGCATCGATCCAGCCCGGGCTCACCGCGTTGACCCGGATCTCCGGGCCCAGGCTCATGGCCAACGCATGGGTCAAGGCCACCAGGCCACCCTTGCTCGCCGCGTAGGCCTCGGTGTCCGGTTCGGACTGCCGGGCACGCGTCGAGGTCAGGTTGACGATCGCACCGTTGTGCGCGCGCAGGTACGGCGCACAATGCTTGGCCAGTAACATCGGCCCATTGAGGTTGACCGCCAGTACCCGGTTCCATTGCGCCAGGCTCAAGCTTTCGAGGGTCTGGTTGTGCGGGTTGGCAATGGCCGCGTTGCACACCAGCGCATCCAGCCGCCCGAACTGCCCGAGCACCTCGGACACCCCGGCGCTGACCTGGGCCTCGTCGGCCACGTCCATGGTGATGAACCAGGCGTTTTCGCCCAGGGCCTTGGCCACCTTGGCACCGCGCTGACGGTCGAGGTCGCTGAGCACCACTTGCCAACCTTCGCAGATCAGCCAGGCGGCAATACCCAGGCCAATGCCGCGGGCGGCACCGGTGACCAGGGCAACCCGACCATTATGGCCCGGTACACCGCCGCGGATTTCCATCAGAGAGCCGCCAGCCCACGGGCGAGGTCCCCCTGCAGGTCAGCCACGTCTTCCAGGCCCACGGCAACCCGGATCAGGCTGTCGCGGATGCCCGCCGCTTCTCGCTCCTGCGGCGTCAGGCGGCCGTGGGAGGTGGTAGCCGGGTGGGCGATGGTGGTCTTGCTGTCACCCAGGTTGGTAGTGATCGAAATCACCCGGGTAGCGTCGATGAAGCGCCAGGCACCTTCTTTGCCACCCTTGACTTCGAAGCTGACCACCGCACCGAAGCCGCTCATCTGGCGCTTGGCCAGCTCATGCTGCGGGTGGCTTGGCAGGCCGGCGTAATGCACCTTCTCCACGCCCTCCTGTTGTTCCAGCCATTCGGCCAGGACCTGGGCACTCTCGCAGTGCGCACGCATGCGCAGCTTGAGGGTTTCCAGGCCCTTGGTGAAGATCCAGGCGTTGAACGGGCTGAGGGTCGGCCCGGCAGTGCGCAGGAAGCCCACCACTTCTTTCATCTGCTCGGCACGGCCGGCGACCACACCGCCCATGCAACGGCCCTGGCCGTCGATGAACTTGGTGGCCGAGTGGAACACGATGTCGGCACCCAGCTTGAGCGGCTGCTGCAAGGCCGGGGTGCTGAAGCAGTTGTCCACCACCAGCATGGCGCCCCGGGCGTGGGCGATTTCGGCCAGTGCGCTGATGTCGACCAGCTCGGCCAGCGGGTTGGACGGGGACTCGACGATCAGCAGCTTGGTGTTGGCCTTGATGGCCTTTTCCCAGCCCGTGAGGTCGACCAGTGGCACGTAGTCCACCTGCACACCGAAGCGCTTGAAGTACTTCTCGAACAGGCTGATGGTCGAGCCGAACACGCTCTGCGACACCAGCACGTGGTCGCCGGCACTGCACAGCGACATGACCACGGCGAGGATCGCCGCCATGCCGGTGGAGGTGCCCACGGCCTGCTCGGCGCCTTCCATGGCCGCCAGGCGCTCTTCGAAGGCACGCACGGACGGGTTGGTGTAGCGCGAGTAGACGTTGCCCGGCGTTTCGCCGGCAAAACGCGCAGCGGCATCGGCCGCCGTGCGGAACACATAGCTGGAGGTCAGGAACAGCGCTTCGCTGTGCTCGGCCTCCGGTGTACGGCTTTGACCGGCGCGCACCGCCAGGGTGTCGAAACCGACACCCTCGAGGTCACTGTCCAGTCGCCCGGCATCCCATTGATCCGTCATGCCGTCGCTCCCAAATCAGTTGTTGTAGAGGTCGATGATCGCGCTGACCGCCTGGTTCTTGACCTTGGCCAGGTCGTTACGGGCCTGCTCGATACGGTCAAGGTAGGCTTCGTCGATGTCACCGGTGACGTATTCACCGTTGAACACCGCGCAATCGAAGTGATCGATCTTGATCTTGCCGCCACCGACCGAGTCGATCAGGTCCGGCAGGTCCTGGTAGACCAGCCAGTCGGCGCCGATCAACTCGGCCACCTGTTCGGTGGTACGGTTGTGGGCGATCAGTTCGTGCACACTCGGCATGTCGATGCCGTAGACGTTGGGGTAGCGCACCGCAGGGGCTGCGGAGCAGAAGTAGACATTCTTGGCGCCGGCTTCGCGGGCCATCTGGATGATCTGCTTGCACGTGGTGCCGCGGACGATCGAGTCGTCCACCAGCATCACGTTCTTGCCGCGGAACTCCAGCTCGATGGCGTTGAGCTTCTGGCGTACCGACTTCTTGCGTGCGGCCTGGCCAGGCATGATGAAGGTACGGCCGATGTAGCGGTTCTTGACGAAGCCTTCGCGGAACTTCACGCCCAGACGGTTGGCCAGCTCCAGCGCGGCAGTACGGCTGGTGTCCGGGATCGGGATGACCACGTCGATATCGTGCTCCGGGCGCTCGCGCATGATCTTGTCGGCGAGCTTTTCACCCATGCGCAGACGGGCCTTGTACACCGAGATACCGTCGATGATCGAGTCCGGGCGGGCCAGGTAGACGTGCTCGAAGATGCACGGCTGCAGCTTCGGTGCATCGGCGCACTGCTTGGTGAACAGTTGGCCTTCCTCGGTGATGTACACCGCTTCGCCCGGCGCCAGGTCACGGATCAGGGTGAAGCCGAGCACGTCGAGGGCGACGCTTTCCGAGGCGATCATGTATTCCACGCCTTCGTCGGTGTGGCGCTGGCCGAACACCACCGGGCGGATGCCGTTCGGGTCACGGAAGCCGACGACACCGTAGCCGGTGATCATCGCAACGACCGCGTAGCCGCCGACGCAACGGCTGTGCACGTGGGAAACCGCCGCGAACACGTCTTCTTCGGTCGGCTGCAGCTTGCCACGCACGGCCAGCTCATGGGCGAACACGTTCAGCAGCACTTCCGAGTCGGAATTGGTGTTGACGTGGCGCAGGTCGGACTCGTAGATCTCCTTGGCCAGCTGCTCGACGTTGGTCAGGTTGCCGTTGTGCGCCAGGGTGATGCCATACGGCGAGTTGACGTAGAACGGCTGGGCCTCGGCCGACGTCGAGCTGCCCGCAGTCGGGTAGCGCACATGGCCGATGCCGATGTGGCCGACCAGGCGCTGCATGTGGCGCTGCTGGAAGACATCGCGCACCAGGCCATTGTCCTTGCGCAGGAACAACCGGCCGTCGTGGCTGGTCACGATACCGGCAGCGTCCTGGCCGCGGTGCTGGAGGACCGTAAGCGCGTCATACAGCGCCTGATTGACGTTCGACTTACCGACGATACCGACGATGCCACACATGCGACGCAACCCCTACTTTGATAAAACTTGAACGAACAGCACTCAGGGCTTTGCCGGCCCGAGCAACTGCTCCTTGAATGGAAGATCAGCCGGAGCGCTGATCACCCCACTTGAAGACCACTGATGGGTGAAACCCAGGATCAGGTTTTTCGACCAGTCAGCGACCAATAGAAACTGTGGTATCAGGCGAGATTCCTGCCACCAGCTGTCTTGCTGCACCGGCCCCAGGCTGAGCAGGCCGACCGCTACCACCACCAGCAAGCCCCCGCGCGCGGCACCAAAGGCCATGCCGAGGAAGCGATCGGTGCCGGACAGCCCGGTCACGCGGATCAGCTCGCCGATCAGGAAGTTGAGCATGGCGCCCACCAGCAGGGTGGCGACGAAAAGAATGGCGCAGCCGGCGATGGTGCGCATCGACGGCGTCTGGATATAGCTCTCAAGGTACACCGAAAGCGAACCACCGAACATCCAGGCGACCGCCCCCGCGACGATCCAGATGAGCAGGGACAAGGCCTCCTTGACGAAGCCGCGCTTGAGACTGATCAGTGTGGAGACGGCGATGATCGCGATGATCGCCCAATCAACCAGGGTAAAGGCCACGGTGCTGCCTGCAGACGTTTGAGGCGGCGCATTTTACCAGAGCAAAAGGCTGGGAGTAAGCGGAATGTCAGGTGGATCGGCGGGTCAGGTTTTCCGGCCTGCGCCGATCCTCTGCGGGAGCGCCGCGGTTTTAGCCTTTTTCAGGCTGGAAGCGCGTCACGAAGCCATTGAGCTTCTGCTGGCGGTTGATCACGTCTTTGAGCTTGTCTGCCTCGGCACGCTCGATCAACGGCCCGACATACACCCGGTTCATGCCACCGGCCGAACGGATGTAGGCGTTGTAGCCCTGGCTGCGCAGGGTCTTCTGCAGGTTCTCGGCGCCGGCCCGGCTGGACAGGCTGGCCAGCTGGATCGACCAGCTTACCGGCAGGCCATTGGCATCGATCTTCGACGGTGCAGGTGCAGGCGCGGGTGCAGTGGCCACTGGCGCGGCCGGCTTGGCAGCGGGTGCTGGCGTTTGCACTGCCGCCTGCGGTTTGGGCTGGGCTTGCACCTGGGTCTGCGGCGACGGCGTGATTGGCTGGCTTGGCGCCTTCACCGGCGCCGTCGACTCGCTGACCACCACTGGCGGTTGCTCGGGCTGTTCAGGCTGTTCAGGCAGCGGCTGCGGCTCCGGCACCGTCACTGGCTCAACCTTGACCTCCGGCAGGGTCGGCATGGCCGGCGCCTGGGGGGCGTCGACATGTACCTGGCGCATCTCGTCCTGGCGGGTGAACAGCATTGGCAGGAAAATCACCGCCAGCGCCACCAGCACCAACGCACCCACCATGCGCTGCTTCATCCCTTTGTCCAGCACTGCCATCTAGTCACCCCTCCAGGGCCTGCCGCTCCAGCCATTCCAGGGCCTCGGCGACACAGAAAAACGAACCGAACAGCAGAATCTGATCATCCGCCGTCGCCTGCGCGCATTGCCCTTCAAGGGCTGCGTCGACGCTGGGGTAAGACTTCACCGCGGCGCCGTGGTTCGTCAAGGCAGCGGCCAATTCGCCAGCCGGACGGCTGCGCGGGGTATGCAGCGGCGCCACCGCCCACTCGTCGACCAAGCCGTGCAACGGCGCGATGACGCCGTGCAGGTCCTTGTCGGCGAGCAGGCCGAACACTGCCAGGCGCCGCCCCTTCAATGGACGCGCAGCCAGGCGGCGGGCCAGATATTCGGCGGCGTGCGGGTTGTGCCCGACATCCAGCAACAGCTCCACGCGCCTACCCTGCCAGGTCAACTGGCGACGGTCGAGACGGCCGGTGATGCGGGTGTCGAGCAAGGCCTGACGGATCTGCCCGGCCTCCCACGGCAGGCCCATCAGCAGGTAGGCCTGCAGGGCCAGGGTCGCGTTTTCCATGGGCAGGTCGAGCAGCGGCAGGCCATGCAACGCTACCGGCTTGCCATCTGCAGTGACGCCGCGCCAGTCCCAGCCACCTTCGCTGCTTGCCAGATCGAAATCACGGCCGCGCAGGAACAGCGGCGCCGCCAGTTCGGCGGCCTTGTCCAGCAACGGCTGCGGCGGGTCGAGGTCACCGCACAGCGCCGGCCTGCCCTGGCGGAAGATGCCGGCCTTCTCGAAGGCCACCTGCTCGCGGGTATCGCCAAGGTATTCGACATGGTCGACGCCGATGCTGGTGACCAGCGCCAGGTCGGCATCCACCACGTTCACGGTGTCCAGGCGGCCACCGAGCCCCACTTCGAGCACCACGGCATCCAGCTGCGACTGGTAGAACAACCAGAACGCCGCCAGCGTGCCCATCTCGAAGTAGGTCAGGGAAATCTCGCCCCGCGCCGCCTCGACGGCGGCGAAGGCCTCGCACAGGCGCTCATCGCTGGCTTGCTGGCCGTCGATCAGCACCCGTTCGTTGTAGCGCAACAGGTGGGGCGAACTGTACACCCCCACCTTCAGCCCCTGGGCCCGCAGCAGCGAGGCCACGAAGGCGCAGGTCGAGCCCTTGCCGTTGGTGCCGGTCACGGTGACCACCCGTGGCGCCAGTTTGCCCAGCGCCAGCCGGGCAAGCACCTTCTGCGACCGCTCCAGGCCCATGTCGATGGCCGAGGGGTGCAATTGCTCGAGGTAGGCGAGCCACTCGCCCAGGGATCGTTGTTTCATCACGCGACCGCAGCGACCTCACGGGCCTGTTCCGGGGTCTGCTGGCCGGTCATTTGTGCCAGCAGGCGAGCCAGACGCGGGCGCAGTTCGCCACGGGAGATGATCAGGTCGATGGCGCCATGCTCCAGCAGGAACTCGCTGCGCTGGAAGCCTTCCGGCAGTTTTTCGCGCACGGTCTGCTCGATCACGCGTGGGCCGGCGAAGCCGATCAGGGCCTTCGGCTCACCGACGATGACGTCGCCAAGCATTGCCAGACTGGCGGAAACGCCGCCGTAGACGGGGTCGGTCAGCACCGAGATGAACGGGATGCCTTCTTCGCGCAGGCGTGCCAGCACGGCCGACGTCTTGGCCATCTGCATCAGCGAGATCAGCGCTTCCTGCATGCGCGCACCGCCGGAGGCGGAGAAGCAGACCATCGGGCAGCGGTTTTCCAGGGCGTAGTTGGCGGCACGCACGAAACGCTCACCGACGATGGCACCCATGGAGCCCCCCATGAACGAGAACTCGAAGGCGCTGACCACGATCGGCATGCCCATCAGGGTGCCGCTCATGGAGATCAGGGCGTCTTTTTCGCCGGTCTGCTTTTGCGCACCGGCCAGGCGGTCCTTGTACTTCTTGCCGTCACGGAACTTCAGGCGGTCGACCGGCTCCAGATCGGCACCGAGTTCGGCGCGGCCTTCCGGGTCGAGGAAGATGTCGATGCGGGCACGTGCGCCAATGCGCATGTGGTGGTTGCACTTGGGGCAGACATCCAGGGTCTTTTCCAGCTCCGGACGATACAGCACGGCCTCGCAGGCCGGGCACTTGTGCCACAGGCCTTCCGGCACCGAGCTCTTCTTCACCTCGGAACGCATGATCGAAGGGATCAGTTTGTCGACTAACCAGTTGCTCATGCTTTATTTCTCCAGTATTGGCGGACGGGGACCGGACTGGCCGGCCATGCCCTGCCCTTGAGCTCAAATTCTTCTATGAAACGATGACGACCCGGCCACAGGGGCTGCCTGCGCACCGCACCGTCTTCAATCTGTCGTTTGGCCACGCGGCTTGCCGCTGGCCGCCCCGCAGGGCTGCGAAACCTATGGACGATGGCGCGCCGCCAGCCGTCACATCTGCCGTCACGCCTGTTTCACCGCATGCATGAAGGCTTCGATCTTCGCGGCATCCTTGATGCCCTTGGCCTGCTCCACACCGCCACTGACATCCACCGCATACGGCCGCACCTGGGCGATTGCCTGGCCGACGTTGTCGGCCGACAGCCCGCCCGCGAGGATGATCGGCTTGCTCAGCCGCGCCGGGACCAGCGACCAGTCGAAGGCCTCGCCGGTACCGCCCGGTACACCGGCCACGTAAGTGTCAAGGAGAATGCCGCGGGCGCCGGCATAGTGCTGGCAGGCGGCCTCCAGGTCATCGCCCGGGCGCACCCGCAGCGCCTTGATCCAGGGGCGATGATAGCCCTCGCAATCAGCCGGGGTCTCATCGCCGTGGAACTGTAGCAGGTCCAGGGGCACCACCTCGACGATCTCGTTCAGCTCACAACGCGAGGCGTTGACGAACAGCCCGACCGTGGTCACGAACGGCGGCAGCTCGGCAATGATCGACCGTGCCTGGCGCACGTCCACGGCACGCGGGCTCCTGGCATAGAAGACGAAGCCGATGGCATCGGCGCCCGCTTCGGCGGCGGCCAGCGCGTCTTCGATGCGGGTAATCCCGCAGATCTTGCTGCGAACGTTGCTCATGGACAGCAAACCTTGAGTGAGTGGTGAAAGGCCCGATGGTAGCAAATGACTGCTGACGCGTCAGTCGGCCAGCGCCTCGTAACCGGTCAAAAAGTGTGGGCCGATGTAACGCTGTGGCAGCTGGAATTCTGCCGGGTACTCCACTTGCACCAGGTACAGGCCATAAGGGTGCGCGGTCACCCCGCCTTCACGGCGGTTGCGCCCCTCCAGCACTTCACGGGCCCACTCGACCGGACGCTCACCTGCACCGATGGTCATCAGCACGCCGGCGATGTTGCGCACCATGTGGTGCAGGAAAGCGGTGGCACGCACGTCCAGCACGATCATCTGGCCATGGCGGGTCACACGCAGGTGGTGGATGTGCTTGATCGGCGACTTGGCCTGGCACTGGCTGGCGCGGAAGGCGCTGAAATCATGGGTACCGAGCAGGTACTGGGCGGCCTGGGCCATGCGCTCGACGTCGAGCGGGCGGTGGTTCCAGGTCACTTCCTCGGCCAGGTGCGCGGGACGGATCGGGTCGTTGTAGATCACATAGCGGTAGCGCCGGGCGCAAGCCTTGAAGCGCGCATGGAAGTCCGCCGGCATCGGCCGCGACCAGACCACGCTGATGTCGTGGGGCAGGTTGAAATTGGTGCCCAGGGTCCAGGCACGCTCGTCACGTACGGCGCGGGTATCGAAATGCACGACCTGCCCGCAGCCGTGCACGCCGGCATCGGTGCGCCCGGCGCAGATGACGCTGATCGGCTCGTCGGCCACCTTCGACAGCGCCTGCTCCAGGGCCTGCTGGACGCTGGGTACGCCGCTGGCCTGGCGCTGCCAGCCGCGATAGCGCGAGCCTTTGTATTCCACACCCAGGGCAATGCGGGTGAAGCCTTCGGCGGCCGATTCGGAGGCGGCAGTATCGATGATGTCCAAGAGCGTGAAACCTGTGGGTGATACGGAATGGCGGGATTATAACGACAATGGCAGCCGTGCAGGGCTGCCATTGATTTTGCATGAGTTTCCAGGGCCTGTTCGCGGCTTCAGCCGCGAACAGGCCCTGGAAGGCGCACTCAGACCAGACGCGAGAGCATCTCTTCGGCTTCCTGACGCTGGCCGTCATCACCGTCCTTGACCACTTCATCGAGGATGTCACGAGCCCCTTGATGGTCGCCCATGTCGATGTAGGCACGCGCGAGGTCAAGCTTGGTCGCGACTTCGTCGGCACCGGAGAAGAAGTCGAAGTCCAGGTCATCCAGCGGCTCGGGTTCGGCTGCGGCGTCCTCGGCGGTGAAGTGTGGCTCCAGGGACGGGGACTCCAGGCTCTGCGACAGCTTGTCCAGCTCGGCGTTGACGTCGTTCAGCTCCGAGGCAAAGCTCTTGGCCGCCGGCGAGTCGTCCTCCAGTGACAACGACAGATCGAAGTCTTCCGGCAGTTCCAGTTCGGAAATCGGCTCGAATTCCGGGAGCGTGTCGAAGGCTGCCAGTTCGGCGGCGACATCCACCGGTTCTTCTTCCGCCGCAGCCGGGGCAGCCGCCTCGCCACTGTCGAGATCGAAATCGGACAGGTCGAAATCGGCCAGGTCGTCGACGCTCTGCGGCTCGGCCTGGGCTTGGGCCAGCAAGGCTTCGAAATCGGCATCGGCATCGGTTTCCGGCGCCACGGCAGCCGGCTCAGCGGGCCCCTGCGCTTCAGCCAGTGACGCCTCATCCAGCGTCGGCGGCTCAAGCTGATCATCCAACGGCAGATCATCCCCGAGGCTCAGGTCGAAGGCGCTGTCCAGGTCGTTATCATCGAGCACCGAGGTCTCGGTAAACGCCTCGGCGGCTGCTTCCAGATCAGGCTCAGTTGCCGGCTCCGGCTCGACCACCGCCTGCGGCTCAGGTTGCGCTGCAGCTGGCGCTTGCGGCTGTTCCTGCAGCAACTCCTGGACATACTGCTCGTCCATCTCCGCGGCCAGTGCCGCAGCCCCGACGCCAGCGGCGGCAGCGGCGGCAGCAAGCCCCAGCATGGCCGGGTAGCGCTCCTTGAGGCTGTTGACCTGCGCCGTGTTCGCTTCGCTGCCAGGCAGCTTGCGCTCCTGCTCGACGAAAGCGCTGTGGTCGCCCTGGCGAGCGTAAACGTCCATCAGCTTGAGGCGCAGGGTGTCATTCTCCGGCTGCGCCGCCACTGCTGCTTCCAGCAGGTCGGCCGCGTGGTTCAGGCGACCACGCGACAGGCTCAGATCCACCTCAGCCAGCAATTCGGCATTCGGGTCCTGTACCGGCTCGGGCTCGGCAACCGCGGCCGCAGGTGCGGGGGCGGCCGGTTTTTCCGCAGCCACGGCAGCGGCAGCAGAAGCCGCCACCACGGCAGGCGATAGGGTGACGCTCGGCGCGGACACTTCCAGCCCATCGAAGCTGCTCGGTGGCAGGTCGAGGTCCGGGCTGCGCTCGCCTTCCTCGGCCAGCGCGCGGGCCATGCGCAGGTGTTTTTCCGCCTCTTGCTGCGCCTTGCGCTTGCGCGCCAGCAGCAACAGCAGGAGCAACAGCACGAGGAACGCGGAGCCGGCGATCAGGCCCAGCACCACAGGATTGGCCAGCATCTCGTCGATGGCACCTGGCTGCGCAGGCGCAACCTCGTCGACGGGAGCTGCAGCCGGGGCCGTATCGACTGCTGCCGGCGCTGGCGCGACCACCGGTTCGGCCGGGGCCAAACCTGCCGCAGGTGGCTGCGCAGGGGCCGGCTCACCCGGCAACGCGCCCGCAGGCGGTGCTTCAGCGGCCGCCCCCTGGGCTTCGAGGCGCGCCAACTGGTCATTCTTCAGCTGAATCAGCTTCTGCAGCTTGTCCATCTGACTCTGCAGGTCACTCACCCGGCTTTTCAATTCTTCGTTGTCACGACGGCTGGTATCCAGGCTTTCCTGGGCCACCGCCAGCTTGTCGCTGATGGCCTTGGCACGGTTGCCGCCAGCCTGCGTCCCGGGGCTGACCAGGCGCAGGTTGTCGCCCTGGGCGATACGCTCGGGCGCGGCATCGGCGGCACCGCGGCGGGTGGCATCCAGCTGCCGTGCACGCGGCCCCAGGCGCCGGCCTTCACGCCAGGCGGCATACTGCTCGGCCACTTCACGATTGGCTTCGCCCTGAGGAATGCTCTGGACCTGCTGCTGATCGGGCAGACGCAGGACCTGGCCCACCTTCAGCTGGTTGATGTTGTTGCCGATAAAGGCATCCGGGTTGAGTGCCTGGATGGCGATCATGGTCTGCTGCACCGAGCCACCGCCCTGGGTATTGCGGGCAGCGATCTGCCACAGGGTGTCGCGGCGTTTGGTGGTGTAGCTGCCTGCGCTGCTGGTGGCCGGGTTGACATTGCCGGCAGCAGGCTGCTGGCCCTGGGCCTTGGCCTGGTCGAGCAACACGCTGTAGTCACGCAGCAGGCGGCCCTGCGGCCACATTACCTGGACCAGGAACTTGACCACCGGGCCAGGCAACGGCTGGCTGGAAGTGACCCGCAGCACGCTCTTGCCGTTGGGGTTGATCACCGGGGTGAAGGTCAGGTCTTCGAGGTAGCCTGGAAGCTCCACACCGGCCTTGCTGAACTCTTCCGGTGGCGCCAGGCTCGGCGCCACTTCGGCTGCGGTGAGGTCGCGCACATCGAGCAGTTCGATCTCGGCGTCCAGGGGCTGGTTCTGTGCCGACTTCAATGTCAGTTCACCCAACCCCAGGGCATTCGCCATGCCAGACGTCAGCGCCGAAGCTGCCGCCATGGCCAGAACCAGTTTGCGAATTCGAAGCATGACCTCTTCCCTTGTATGAATCGTCCCAAAAACCTGCGTGCGGCGTGGGACAAAAGTGCTCGCCAGTATCTTTTACACCATGTGTTTAATCAACAATTGAGCCACCTGTACGGCGTTCAAAGCAGCGCCCTTGCGCGCATTGTCGGTGGTCAACCAAAGGTTGAGCTGCTGTTTTTCGTCAATTCCATGGCGTACACGACCAACATAGACCACGTCTTGGCCGACTGCGTCACCGACCGGGGTCGGATAATCATCGTTTGCCACCAGCTCGATGCTTTCGGCCTGTTCCAGTGCCTGGTTGACCTGGCCCAGATCGACCGGGCGACGGCTCTGTACCGCTACACTGAAGCTATCGCCGAAAAACACCGGGACTTGAATGCAGCTCACGGAAATCTTCAGTTCCGGCAGGCCCAGCAGCACGCGAAGTTCACCCACCAGGCGCCGCTCTACGGCAGTATGCCCCTGCTCGTCGACGCCCCCGACCTGGGCCAGCACGTTGAAGGCCATCTGCCGATCGAAGAAGCGTGGCTCCAGTGGGCGGGCATTGAGCAGCTCGGCGGTTTGCCGGGCCAGTTCACTGACCGCTTCACGGCCTTGCGCGGACACCGCCAGGGCCGCCATGACCTGCACCCGCTCGATATCCAGCTGGCCCTTGAGCGGTGCCAGGGCAACCGCCAGGGCCACGGCGGCGCAGCTGGGGCTGGTGATGCGCGCAGGCAGGCTCAGGTTGGCGACACTGTCACCATTGGCCTCCGGTACCACGGCGAGGGCATTGTCCAGGCCGCCGGAAAGGTCGATGACCGTGCAGCCGGCCTGCTCGGCCTTGCTGGCAAAACTGCGGCTGACGGCCGGACTGGTGGCGAAGAAGGCCAGCTTGACCTGGGCGAAGTCGAAACTGTCGACCTCACGCACCTTGAGCTTCCTGCCGGCGAACATCATGCTGCTGCCCGCCGATTCCATGCTGGCCAGCAGGTGCAGGGTGCCAACCGGGAAGGCCAGTTCCTCGAGGATCTGCACAAGGGTTTCACCGACGCTGCCGGTGGCGCCGACGACGGCGATGTCCAGGGGAGTGGTCATGGTAGGGATCCTTTTGCTGAAACGGCGGGGGCGGCACTTTACTTGGATTGTAGTGATTTGTCTGTGCTGGCCTGGGTGGAGACCACCAAGTGCTCGCCATGAGATTTTTCAGCGCCCTTCAGATCGAGCGCCGCCCGCGCGGCGCTCGATCTCACAGGCGCTGAAAATCGCCCGGCGGACCGGCATAAAAAAACCCGCGCTGTCACCAGCGCGGGTTTTCGGTGCAGCCCAAGCGATCAACGCTCCAGCAGGATCCGCAGCATGCGGCGCAGCGGTTCGGCGGCGCCCCACAGCAGCTGGTCACCCACGGTGAACGCGCCCAGGTACTGCGACCCCATGTTCAGCTTGCGCAGGCGGCCAACCGGGATGTTCAGGGTACCGGTCACCTTGGTCGGGGTCAGCTCTTGCATGCTGATCTCGCGCTGGTTCGGCACCAGTTTCACCCACGGGTTGTGCTGGCTGATCATGCCTTCGATGTCGGCCAGAGGCACATCCTTGTTCAGCTTGATGGTCAGCGCCTGGCTGTGGCAACGCATGGCGCCGATGCGCACGCAGATGCCATCGACCGGGATCGGGCTCTTGAAGCGGCCGAGGATCTTGTTGGTTTCGGCCTGGGCCTTCCACTCTTCGCGGCTCTGGCCGTTCGGCAGCTCCTTGTCGATCCACGGGATCAGGCTACCGGCCAGCGGCACGCCGAAGTTCTCGGTCGGGAACCCATCGCCACGCATGGTTTCGGCCACCTTGCGGTCGATGTCGAGGATGGCGCTGGCCGGATTGGCCAGGTCATCGGCAACGGCTGCATGGGTAGCCCCCATCTGCTTGATCAGCTCGCGCATGTTCTGAGCGCCGGCACCGGAAGCCGCCTGGTAGGTCATGGCGCTCATCCACTCGACCAGGCCGGCTTCGAACAGGCCGCCCAGGCCCATCAGCATCAGGCTGACCGTGCAGTTGCCGCCGATGTAGTTCTTGGTACCGGCATCGAGCTGCTGGTCGATGACCTTGCGGTTGACCGGGTCCAGCACGATCACCGCATCGTCCTGCATGCGCAGCGACGAAGCGGCATCGATCCAGTACCCCTGCCAGCCGGCTTCACGCAGCTTGGGGAACACCTCGTTGGTATAGTCGCCGCCCTGACAGGTCAGGATCACGTCGAGGGTCTTGAGTTCTTCAATCGAATAAGCGTCCTTGAGCGGAGCAATATCCTTGCCCACGTTCGGGCCCTGGCCACCTACGTTGGAGGTGGTGAAGAACACCGGCTCGATAAGGTCGAAATCCTGCTCCTCCAGCATCCGCTGCATGAGCACGGAACCGACCATACCGCGCCAACCGATCAGACCTACACGTTTCATCGCAACTACACCTTTGCTAAAAGTGGGCCGCCACCTCGAGTTTTTGGTGGCGGGCCAGAGAGATTACAGATTCCGCAGCGCTGCGACTACTGCGTCGCCCATTTCCTGCGTGCCTACTTTGTTGCA
The DNA here is from genome assembly GCF_014269035.2 of Pseudomonas vlassakiae. Lineage (GTDB taxonomy): Bacteria > Pseudomonadota > Gammaproteobacteria > Pseudomonadales > Pseudomonadaceae > Aquipseudomonas > Aquipseudomonas vlassakiae. The sequence goes on along the minus strand of NZ_JABWRP020000001.1, from coordinate 369,100 downwards.
GCCGGCCGACCAGATGTCACCGGTGCGCAGGCCCTGGTCCAGCACGACGCTGACCGCCTTCTCGATCGCCTCGGCTGCGGCCTGCTGGTTGAAGCTGTAACGCAGCATCATCGACACCGACAGGATGGTCGCCAGCGGGTTGGCGATGCCCTGCCCGGCGATGTCCGGGGCCGACCCGTGGCAAGGCTCGTACATGCCCTTGTTTTCGGCGTCCAGGGAGGCCGAAGGCAGCATGCCGATGGAACCGGTCAGCATGGAAGCCTCATCCGACAGAATGTCACCGAACATGTTGTCGGTCACTACCACGTCGAACTGTTTCGGTGCGCGAACCAGCTGCATGGCAGCGTTATCGACGTACATATGGCTCAGTTCGACGTCCGGGTAGTCCTTGGCCACGTCTTCGACCACTTCACGCCACAGCTGGCTGGAGGCCAGGACGTTGGCCTTGTCCACCGAGCACAGCTTCTTGCCACGCACGCGGGCCATGTCGAAGCCGACCCGGGCGATACGGCGCACTTCGCTTTCGCTGTAGGGCAGGGTGTCGTAGGCCTGGCGCTCGCCACCTTGCAGCTCGCGCTGACCACGCGGGGCACCGAAGTAGATGCCGCCGGTCAGCTCACGGACGATGAGGATATCCAGGCCCGAGACGATTTCCGGCTTCAGCGAAGATGCATCGGCCAGTTGCGGGTAGAGAATGGCCGGGCGCAGGTTGGCGAACAGGCCCAGTTGCGAACGGATTTTCAGCAAGCCGCGTTCCGGGCGGATGTCACGCTCGATCTTGTCCCATTTCGGGCCGCCCACGGCGCCCAGCAGCACGGCGTCGGCCTTGCGGGCACGCTCCAGGGTCTCGTCAGCCAGCGGTACGCCGTGCTTGTCGATGGCGGCGCCGCCGATCACGTCGTGCTCGAGGCTGAAGCCGAGCTGGAACTTGTCGTTGGCCAACTCCAGCACCTTGACCGCCTCGGCCATGATTTCCGGACCAATGCCATCACCTGGGAGAATCAGAATCTGCTTGCTCATGCTTTCCTCTATCCATTCACGCGGTGCGGCCATTCGGGCCTCACCGAAAAGTTCTTATCGCTCGGCCCACAACACCAGCACATCGGTGCTGAACGAGCCATCGGCCTCGATCTGGTAATACTGCCGTACTTCTGCGCCCATGGCTTGCTGCAATTGGAGAATGGCAACGCGCATCGGCTCGGGGGTGCGCATGCGCTCGACCCAGCTGCTGAATTCCAGGCGCAGTGGCTGGCGCGTGTGGCTGCGCACGTGCAGGCCGGCTTCGCTGACCTGGCGTTGCCATTCGGCGGCCGAGTAGTCGCGCACGTGACTGGTGTCGCGCAGCACTTCCACGGCCTGCAGGTAGGTGTCGAGCAACGGGCTGCCCGGCGACATCACGTCGATGAACGCTGCCACGCCGCCCGGCTTGAGCACCCGGCGCACTTCGCGCAGGGCCACGCCCAGGTCGCTCCAGTGATGCGCCGAATAGCGGCTGAAGACGAAGTCGAACGAAGCGTCGGCGAACGGCAAGCGTTCGGCCGCACCGCATTCGGTGGTGATATTGCCCAGGTCGCGCTCGCTGGCGGCGCTGGCAACCACGTCGAGCATCGATTGCGAGAGGTCGTAGGCGACCACTTCAGCGACCAGGGGCGCGACGTGGAAACTGACATGACCGGCACCGCAGCCCAGGTCCAGCACGCGGGCATCGCCCTGCCCTGCCAGCGCGGCCTGCAACAGGGCGAACTCGCTGCCCTGGGCATGCACGGCGCTGCTGAGGTAGGCGCTGGCCTGTTCGCCGAACTGGCGTTGGACCACATCGGTATGGGTGGTGCTGGTCATGGGTATCGATCCTTGGGTGGTGTGTTGCCTTCACCGGCCTTTCGCGGATGAATCCGCTCCTACAAGGATCACGCATGGTCTGTAGGAGCGGATTTATCCGCGATGAGGCCAGCCGCTCAATCAGGCATCCCGGAACAACCAGGGCTGCGCGGCACGGTGCTTCTGTTCAAACGCCTTGATCGCGTCGCTGTCCTGCAGGGTCAGGCCGATGTCGTCCAGGCCATTGAGCAGGCAGTGCTTGCGGAACGCGTCGATTTCGAAGTGCAGCACCTTGCCATCCGGGCGGGTCACCGCCTGCGCCTGCAGGTCAATGGTCAACTGGTAGCCCGGGTTGGCTTCGACCTGCTTGAACAGCTCGTCGACTTCCTCGTCGCTGAGGATGATCGGCAGCAGGCCGTTCTTGAAGCTGTTGTTGAAGAAGATGTCGGCGAAGCTCGGTGCGATCACGCTACGGAAGCCGTATTCGTCCAGTGCCCAGGGCGCGTGCTCACGGCTCGAACCGCAACCGAAGTTCTCCCGCGCCAGCAGTACGCTGGCCCCCTGGTAACGCGCGTGGTTGAGCACGAATTCCTGGTTCAGCGGGCGCTTGCTGTTGTCCTGGTATGGCTGACCGACATCCAGGTAACGCCATTCGTCGAACAGGTTGGGGCCGAAACCGGTGCGCTTGATCGACTTGAGGAACTGCTTGGGGATGATCTGGTCGGTGTCGACGTTGGCACGATCCAACGGCGCGACGAGACCGGTGTGCTGGGTAAAGGCTTTCATGCTGCGCTCCCTTGGATCAACTCGCGGACATCGATGAAGTGGCCAGTCACCGCGGCGGCGGCGGCCATGGCCGGGCTGACCAGGTGGGTACGGCCACCGGCGCCCTGACGGCCTTCGAAGTTGCGGTTGGACGTGGACGCACAGTGCTCGCCGCTTTCCAGGCGATCCGGGTTCATTGCCAGGCACATCGAGCAGCCGGGCTCACGCCATTCGAAGCCGGCTTCGAGGAAGATCTTGTCCAGGCCTTCACGTTCGGCCTGGGCCTTGACCAGGCCCGAACCTGGCACGACCAGCGCCTGCTTGACCGTCGCGGCAACCTTGCGGCCCTTGGCGATCTCGGCGGCGGCGCGCAGGTCTTCGATGCGCGAGTTGGTGCACGAACCGATGAATACGCGGTCGAGCTTGATGTCGGTAATCGCCTGGTTGGCGGCGAGGCCCATGTACTTGAGGGCGCGCTCGATCGAACCACGCTTGATCAGGTCTGGCTCGGCAGCCGGGTCCGGCACGCGCTGGTCGACAGCCAAGACCATTTCCGGCGAAGTGCCCCAGCTGACTTGTGGCTTGATCTGCGCAGCGTCGAGTTCGACCACGGTGTCGAACACGGCATCGTCGTCGGAAACCAGGTCCTTCCATGCCTCGACGGCACGCTTCCAGTCCTCGCCCTTGGGCGCATACGGGCGGCCTTCGACGTAGGCGATGGTGGTGGCGTCGGTCGCTACCAGGCCCACACGGGCACCGGCTTCGATGGACATGTTGCAGATGGTCATGCGCCCTTCCATGGACAATTCACGGATGGCGCTGCCAGCGAACTCCATGGCGTGGCCATTACCACCGGCCGTGCCGATCTTGCCGATCACGGCAAGGACGATGTCCTTGGCGGTGACGCCGGCTGGCAACTGGCCTTCAACCCGTACCAGCATGTTCTTCATCTTCTTGGCAACCAGGCACTGGGTGGCGAGCACATGCTCCACCTCGGAGGTACCGATGCCATGGGCCAAGGCGCCGAAAGCGCCGTGGGTGGAGGTGTGCGAGTCACCGCAGACCACGGTCATGCCCGGCAAGGTGGCGCCCTGCTCCGGGCTGATGACGTGGACGATGCCCTGGCGTTCGTCGTTCATCTTGAATTCGACGATGCCATATTCGTCACAGTTCTCATCGAGGGTCTGCACCTGCAGGCGCGACACCTGGTCGGCGATGGCTTCGATGCCGCCCTTGCGCTCCGGCGTGGTCGGCACGTTGTGGTCCGGGGTGGCGATGTTGGCATCGATGCGCCACGGCTTGCGATTGGCCAGGCGCAGGCCTTCGAAGGCCTGGGGCGACGTCACTTCGTGAATGATATGGCGGTCGATGTAGATCAAGGACGAGCCGTCATCACGGCGCTTGACCTCATGGGCTTCCCAGAGTTTGTCGTAGAGCGTTTTGCCAGCCATCAGACTGTTCCTCATCAGCGTCTTTCTATGCCAAAGACCCCTTGGCTTGTACGGACGATGCTATGGGGTTAGATTGAATAACTCAAATTCATAATTTTTATGCTTTGGATAACCAAGAGGAATCCGAAATCGTGGACCTGGCCAACCTCAGCGCATTCATTGCCATTGCCGAGACCGGCAGCTTCTCGGGCGCCGGCGAGCGCCTGTTCCTGACCCAGCCAGCGATCAGCAAACGTATCGCTGGCCTGGAACAGCAACTGGACGTGCGCCTGTTCGACCGCCTGGGCCGCGAAGTGACCTTGACCGAGGCCGGCCGCGCATTGCTGCCGCGTGCCTACCAGATCCTCAACGTCCTCGATGATACCCGACGGGCGCTGACCAATTTGACGGGGGAAGTGAGCGGTCGACTCACCCTGGCCACCAGCCACCACATCGGTTTGCACCGCCTGCCCCCGCTTTTACGGGCTTTTACCCGGCAGTACCCGGCTGTGGCGTTGGATATTCAATTCATGGATTCGGAACAGGCCTACGATGAAGTCCTCCATGGCCGCGCTGAAATTGCCGTCATCACCCTCGCCCCCGAGCCTCACCACCTGGTCAAGGCCGCACCGGTGTGGGACGACGCCCTGGACTTCGTGGCGGCGCCCGAGCATCCACTGGCCAGCAACCAGGCGGTGAACCTGGCCGATGTCGCCCGGCACCCGGCGGTCTTCCCCGGTGGCAATACCTTCACCCACCATATCGTCCAGCGCCTGTTCGAAAGCCAGGGCCTGACACCGAACATCGCCATGAGCACCAACTACCTGGAAACCATCAAGATGATGGTGTCGATCGGCCTGGCGTGGAGCGTGCTGCCCCGGACTATGCTGGATGATCAGGTTGCACCCATCGCCTTGCCCGGCATACAGCTGTCGCGCCAGCTAGGCTACATTTTGCACACGGAGCGAACGCTATCGAACGCTGCCAGGGCCTTCATGGCCCTGCTCGACAGCCACGCAGGGTCCGCCTGACCGGTCGTCAGCTCGGCATTTCCAACTTCATGGACGCGTCACACGCCAAAGGTCTGGTACCAATGCCCAAATCAGCAAAACGTTTTCCGCGCCTGCCGCGCATCCCAGCGGCCGACCCGCAGGAATCGGAACAGGCCTGGCAGAACGCCCCGCAGCTGCTGGCCGCCCTCAACGGCGCACGCCTGGGCGCCTGGCTGTGGGATATCGACACCGGCAGGATCAGCTGGTCACGGGGCACCCAGGCGCTGTTCGGCTTCGACCCGCAACGCCCGCTGCCCAACGACATCGATTACCTCGACCTGCTGCCGGAGGAAGACCGTGCGCGTACCCGGCAACTGTTCCACGCGGTGGTCAATGGCGAGCCGGTGGAACAAGCCATGCGCCATCGCATCCGGTGGCCGGATGGCACCCTGCACTGGCTGGAGATCAACGGCAGCCTGACCCATGATCCTCACGGCCGACGCCAGATGATCGGGGTGATCCGCGAGATCACCCGCCAGCGCGAACGGGAAACCGCGTTGATCAACTCGGAAAAGCGCTTCGCCACGCTGTTCCACCTGAGCCCCAACGCCATTTTGCTGAGCCGCCGCCAGGACGGCATGATCATCGAAGTCAACCAGCACTTCGAAGACATGTTCGGCTGGCCCGGCGGCCAGGTGATCGGCAAGACCAGTCTCGAGCTGGGCTTGTGGGTGAATCCCGAACAGCGTCACCAGGTCATCGAGGCCACCCGCGGCAACCACGGGCCGGCGATCATGGAAGTGCAGTTCCGCGCCAGCACCGGCAAGCTCCACGACGGCATCCTGTGCACCCAGAGCATCGAGATGGAGGGCGTGACCTACCTGATCAGCACCTTTGTCGACACCACCGAGCGCAAACGCGCCGAACAGGCCCTCAAGGACAGCCAGGAACGCCTGGACCTGGCGCTGGACTCGGCGCAACTGGGTACCTGGGACTGGCACATCCCCAGCGGCATGCTCTACGGCTCGGCCCGCGCTGCGCAATTGCACGGGCTGGACCCGGTGCCGTTCCACGAGTCGTTCGATTCGTTCTTCGAAGGCGTGCCGGAACACGAACGCTCCAGCATGCGCCAGGCCTACCGCAGCCTGCGTGAAGGCCCGGCGGGCAACTACCAGATCACCTACCGCGTGCAGCTGGAAAACGGCACTTCGCGCTATATCGAAAGCCGTGCTCGCCTGTACCGCGATGAGCAGGGCAACCCGTTGCGCATGGCCGGTACCTTGCTGGATATCACCGAGCAGGTAGAGCGCGAACAGCGCCTGAGCGCCTCGGAAGAAAAATTCGCCAGCCTGTTCCAGGTCAGCCCCGACCCGATCTGCGTGACCCGCCAGGACACCGGCCAGTTCATCGAGATCAACCCGGCCTTCACCCAGACCTTCGGCTGGAGCGCCGAACAGGTGATCGGCCGCACCGCCGAAGAGATCGGCCTGTGGGCCGAGTCGATCGAACGCGCCCAGCGCATCGAGCGGGTGATCCGCGAACAGGCACTGAGCAATGTGGCGGTGGTGGTCAACCACCGCAATGGCGCGCCACTGACCTGCGTCATTGCCAGCCGCCTGATCAGCGTCGATGACCAGCCGTGCAGCGTCACCACGCTGCGCGACATCACCCAGCAGCAACGCGCCGAAGCGGCGCTCAAAGCCAGCGAAGAGAAGTTCGCCAAGGCCTTCCACTCCAGCCCGGACGCCATCACCATCACCGAACGCCGCAGCGGCCGCTACCTGGAGGTCAACGACGGCTTCTGCCGGCTGACGGGCTACAGCGCTGACGAAGTGATCGGCCGCAGCGTCTACGAAATCGGCATCTGGGCCGACGACAAGCAGCGCAGCGCACTGCTCAGCGAGCTCAAGGAGCGTGGCCGGGTGCACCACCGGGAGATGCTCGGGCGCAACAAGCGCGGCGACATCCTCACCGTCGAGGTGTCGGTGGAGCCGATCAGCCTCAACGAGGCGGACTGCCTGCTGCTGACTGCCCGCGATGTCAGCCAGCTGAAGAACGCCCAGGCGCAGATCCGCCACCTCGCCTACCACGACCCGCTGACCAACCTGCCCAACCGCGCCTTGCTGATGGACCGCCTGAGCCAGCAGATCGCCCTGCTGCGCCGCCACAACCTGCGCGGCGCGCTGCTGTTCCTCGACCTCGACCACTTCAAGCACATCAACGACTCGCTCGGGCACCCGGTGGGCGACACCGTGCTGAAGATCATTACCGCCCGCCTGGAAGCCAGTGTGCGCCTGGAAGACACCGTGGCGCGCCTGGGCGGCGATGAGTTCGTGGTGCTGCTCAGCGGCCTGGAAGGCAGCCGCGAGGCCGTGGAAGGCAAGGTCCGCGAACTGGCCGATACCCTCCGCGAACTGCTGGCCGAACCGATGTCGCTGGATGGCCAGCGCCTGCAGGTGACGCCGAGTATCGGCGTGGCATTGATCCCCGACCACGGCACCACGCCGGCCGACTTGCTCAAGCGCGCCGATATCGCCCTGTACCGGGCCAAGGACTCCGGGCGCAATACCACCGAACTGTTCCATACCACCATGCAGAAGGCCGCCAGCGAGCGCCTGCGCATGGAGAGCGACCTGCGCCTGGCCCTGGCGCGGGGCGAACTGGCCTTGCATTTCCAGCCCCAGGTCGATGCCCGCGACAATCGCATCGTCGGTGCCGAAGTGTTGCTGCGCTGGCATCATCCGCAACTGGGCCAGCAACCGCCGGCGCAGTTCATCCAGGTGCTGGAAGAAAGCGGCCTGATACTGGAAGTTGGCAGCTGGATTCTCGACGAAGCCTGCGATGCCTGCGCGCACATGCTCGAAGACGGCCTGATCGACGCCAATGATTTCAGCCTGTGCGTGAACATCAGCCCACGGCAGTTCCGCCAGAACGATTTCGTCGAGCGGGTACTGCGCAGCCTGGATGACTACCGCCTGCCACGGCAGATGCTGAAGCTGGAGATCACCGAGGGCATCGTCATCCAGAACCTGGAAGACACCATCAGCAAGATGCGTGAACTCAAGCGCTATGGCGTGAGCTTTGCCATGGACGACTTCGGCACCGGCTATTCCTCGCTCACCTACCTCAAGCGCCTGCCGGTGGATGCCTTGAAAATCGACCAGACGTTTGTCCGCGACGCTCCCGATGACCCCAACGATGCCGAGATTGTCCGTGCCATCGTGGCCATGGCCCGCAGCCTGGACCTGGCGGTGATTGCCGAAGGGGTCGAACTGACCGAACAACTGGCGTTTCTCGAACGCCTGGGCTGCTACCTGTACCAGGGCTACCTGCACAGCCGGCCATTGCCGCTGCCGGAGTTCAGGCAGATGTTGCTGGAAGCACCGGCAGATTACTGAAACGAAAAAAGGGCACCCGAAGGTGCCCTTTCTTCATACTGAACTCAGTTCAGTGCTGGCTGGTCGCCATTGATCGGGATGCGCTTGGCCTTGGCTTCTTCCGGCACGATGCGCAGCAGGTCGATGCTGAGCAGGCCGTTGGCCAGGCCAGCCGACTTGACCTCGATATGGTCGGCCAGGCGGAACGACAGCTTGAAGGCACGCTGGGCAATGCCCTGGTGCAGATAAGTCACTTCAGCAGTGCCGTTCTCTCGTTTGCCACCGGTTACGGTCAGGACACCTTTTTCGACTTGCAGGTCGAGGTCCTGCTCCTGGAAGCCGGCTGCGGCAACCACGATGCGATAGTGATCATCGCCATGTTTTTCCACGTTGTAGGGAGGGTAGCTGCTACCCGCCTCATTGCGCGCCGCAGACTCGAACAGGTCGTTGAAACGGTCGAAGCCAACGGAATGGCGGAACAGTGGAGCGAGAGAGAAAGCGGTAGTCATGGTCATAAACTCCTGAGTTTCAGCAAGTAAAGTCACTGCGCGACCCGACTTCGGCATCGCGTACTCAAAGAGATAGGGCCTACGGAAAAGCTTTCAAGGGCAGCGCTGAAAAAATTTTGAGTCGCTGCTGGCCTCGTCGCAGGCATGCCCGCCCCCAGGGATAACACGGGCCTTGAGAGCAGCGCTGGACCTGTAGAAGCGGGTTTACCCGCGAAGAGGCCCGTTCAGGCAACACATGCCTCTTCGGTGGTCGCCTCGACCCCAAGCAACCGGCTGATGCGGGCGCAATCGTCCTCTCGGCGCAACTCGGCAAACAGCACCACCGCCTCGGGATAACTGCGTGTCAGCATTGCCAGCCACTGCTTCATCCGCCCCGGCGCATAGCGCGGCGACAGCTTGGCCTGGGCCTGGCGCCAGAATTCGCGCAACAACGGCAGCAGCTCAACCCAGCTCATCGGCTGGTATGGCTGCCCATCGCGCGCCGCGGCGATCTGCAGGGCCAGGTCCGGGCGCGACACCAGCCCGCGCCCCAGCATGATGCCTTCAGCACCGCTGACCTCGCGGCAACGCCGCCAGTCGTCAACGCTCCAGATTTCACCATTGGCAAACACCGGCACCCGCACGACATCCTGCACCCGCGCCACCCACTCCCAGTGGGCCGGTGGCTTGTAGCCTTCGACCTTGGTCCGCGCATGCACCACCAGGTGCGCCGAACCGCCCTCGGCCAACGCCGTGGCACACTCCAGCGCCCCATCCGGGCTATCGAAACCCAGGCGCATCTTGGCAGTGACCGGGATGTGCGCGGGCACCGCACGGCGCACTTCGCGAACGATGGCATGCAACAACTCCGGCTCCTTGAGCAGCACCGCGCCGCCACGCGACTTGTTCACGGTCTTGGCCGGGCAGCCGAAATTCAGGTCGATGACCGGCGCCCCCAGCTCGCAGGCCAGCGCGGCGTTCTCCGCCAGGCACACCGGGTCCGAGCCCAGCAACTGCACACGCATCGGCACGCCAGCGGCCGTGCGCGCGCCCTGGCGCAGCTCAGGGGCGAGCTTGTCGAACGAGGAGGCCGGCAGCAGGCGGTCGCACACGCGGATGAACTCGGTGACGCACCAATCGATGCCGCCCACTCGGGTCAGGACGTCGCGCAGGATGTTGTCGACCAGCCCCTCCATGGGGGCCAGGGCAATTTGCATGTCGGGGTCTCGGCGGAAAAGGCGGCAGTCTAGCAAAAAAAACCGTGGTTTCAGTGGCCGATCAGCGCCGGCCCGTAACCCTCGAGAAACTCCGCTGGCATGCGTTTGGGCTTGCCGCTGGACAGCTCGATGCAGGCGAAGGTGGTCTGTGCACGCAGCAAGGTCACACCATCACGTGGACGCTTGAGCTGGAAACGCCGGGTCATGCGCAGGCGCTGGTCCCAGTCGATGATCCAGGTGGCCAGTTGCAGCTCATCGTCCTCGTAGCCTGCAGCAAGGTAGTCGATTTCGTGGCGCACCACCGCCATGGCCCGGTCCAGGCGCCGGTACTCGGCCAGGTCCAGCCCCAGGCGCTGGGAGTGGCGCCAGGCGCAACGCTCCAGCCAGGTGACGTAGACCGCATTGTTGGCGTGACCAAGGCCGTCGATGTCCTCGCTTCCGACGCGCAGGTCGATGATGAATGGTGTTGCCAGGTCCCAGCTCATACCTGCTTCCTTGAAGGAAAACTGGGATTTAGCATGGCCAAGCCGGCAAATGTCCAGCCTTTGTGGTGGATGACCCGGCCTCTTCGCGGGCAAGTCGGATCGCCGCACCGCCGCACACAGTCAGGCACTCTGCCGCGAAGGTTCACGGGCCAGCAGCTCCAGCACCGCCTCGCTCAGACGCGGGTCAGCCAGCAGGCGCTGATGCCCACCCTCCTCCAGCAGCATCAGCCGGCTGTCGAACCAGGCCTTGTGGATGACCTGCGCCTCACCTGCGGGCACCAGCGCGTCATCCGCAGCATGCACCACCAACCCGGGCAGCTCCAGCTGGTAGCCACTGACATCGAGGCGAGCGATCTGCATGCCGACATCGCGCTCGACCTGGCGGATGAACGCCGCCCTGGCCCGCGCCGGCAACCCCAGGCGCTGGGCAAAGCCACGCAACACACCCAGCAGCTGCGCTGGCGCCGCAATGCTCACTGCGGCCTCGGCGCGCAGCCCCATCTGCAGCGCCAGCAACACGCTGGCACCGCCCATGGAGTGACCGATCACGGCACGTAGCGGCGGCAACTCGGCAGCCGCTTCCAGCAGTGCCCGGGCAAACAGCACCACATGCGCCTGCTGGCCGGGCGAGCGACCGTGGGCCGGGCCCTCCAGCGAGACCACGGTGTGCCCGGCCCGCACCAGCGTTTCGATCAGCGCCGCGAACTGGGTCGGGCGCCCTTCCCAGCCGTGCATCAGCAGCACCGTCGGACCTTTGCCCCAACGCAAGGCCGACAAGCCGAAGCGCAAGGTGATGCGCTCGGCACTGGCCAGCAGCGGCAACTCCCACTGCCGGGGCGGCAGGTTGCGCGGGGTCATGAAGGCACGGCGCATCTTGCCGGCGACATGCTCGGGGGCCAGTCGACCCAAGGCGCCATTTACGCCACGAATCCAGCTCAGGGTAGTCATCGCCTTGCTCCAGGACCAGGGGGGTATCAGAGAACTGCCGACTTGGCGGCACGCAAAATGCGATCGGACAACTCGCCCGGGCCCAAGGCCCGCGCCAGGGCCAGGCCACCGATCATCAGGGCCAGGTCAGCCAAGGCCTTGTCGGCGTCTTCCGGGCGGTCGACCATCGCCGCCGTCATCAGCTCGATGTGCTCGGCCAGCACTTCACGGAAGGCTGCAGGCAGTCGCTGCATCTCGCCGAGCGAGTTCGGCAGCGGGCAGGCATGCACCTCGGCGTCACGGTGCTTGCGCGACAGGTAGAAGGCGCTCGCCAGGGCACGGCGCCCTTCCCCATCGAGGTTCGGGTCTATCTGGGCGAGCAAGGCACGCCGTTCGCCCAGCAACTGGCGGAAGGCTTCGAGCATGAGTTCGTCCTTGCTCTCGAAGTGCGCATAGAAACCACCCACGGTCAGGCCTGCCGCGCCCATTACCTGGCTGACGCTCGGCTCGGCCGGGCCATGCTGGATCAACGCGCTGCGGGCGGCTTCGAGAATGCGTTCGCGGGTCTTGCTCTTCTTGTCGCTCATTGGCCGGCTGCCGATCAAAATATGATGATCGAAATATTATTCCCATCATATTTTTTGGCAAGCAGAATTTGCCACCGCTTGTCGGCAGCAGCTTTTTTGCGGTGGGAGAAAAACAAAAGGCCCATTCAATAATCGAATGAGCCTTAAAAGTCCCGCAAAACGCGGGTAAAAATGGCGTCCCCTAGGGGACTCGAACCCCTGTTACCGCCGTGAAAGGGCGGTGTCCTAGGCCACTAGACGAAGGGGACGTAACCTTCGCGAAGATTCGACGTATCGAACCCTGGCAGAATTGGTGGAGCTAAGCGGGATCGAACCGCTGACCTCCTGCATGCCATGCAGGCGCTCTCCCAGCTGAGCTATAGCCCCGAAACAAAAGACTCATTCAATATGCGAACGAGCCTTTTTAAGTCCCGCAAAACGCGGGTAAAAGTGGCGTCCCCTAGGGGACTCGAACCCCTGTTACCGCCGTGAAAGGGCGGTGTCCTAGGCCACTAGACGAAGGGGACGTAACCTTCGCGAAGGTTCGACGCATCGAACCCTGGCAGAATTGGTGGAGCTAAGCGGGATCGAACCGCTGACCTCCTGCATGCCATGCAGGCGCTCTCCCAGCTGAGCTATAGCCCCGGATTTCTAGCCTCTCGGCCCAGCGACATCCTGAAACATCGCTTGTGCAAAACTGGCGTCCCCTAGGGGACTCGAACCCCTGTTACCGCCGTGAAAGGGCGGTGTCCTAGGCCACTAGACGAAGGGGACGAACCTTCTTACCTTCAAGACCGGGTTGCTGGACCCGCTCTTGCTCGACAGCCACGGCTGTCAAGCGGAATTTGGTGGAGCTAAGCGGGATCGAACCGCTGACCTCCTGCATGCCATGCAGGCGCTCTCCCAGCTGAGCTATAGCCCCACAATGTCGCTCTGAACAGAAGCGCTGGCTGGGTGCCTGGCGTTTCGTTTTCGTTCATCGCTGTGGACGGGGCGCATATTAAGATCGGATTGCAGGGCTGTCAAACTAAATTTTGAAAATATTCAAAATTTTTTTCACAGATAACAATCACTTACCGCCCTGCCCCATGCAAACCTGAACATCGAGCCCTATAGGAACGGGTTTACCCGCGAATGCTGCGGTGAATGCATCAGCGTATTCGCAGGTGAACCCGCCCCCACAGGTTCAGTTATGGCTTCGCAAGGCAGTCAGGCGATGTTCGCCAGCAGCTTTTCCCATTCCTTGTTTTCTTTCTTCGACACACCACCGAGCAGGTCCAGGGCCTGGCGCAGACGGTAGCGGGTCAGGTCGGGGCCAAGGATTTCCATGGCATCGAGCACCGACACCGAGCTGGCCTGGCCGGTAATGGCGGCGAACATCAGTGGCATGGCATCACGCAGCTTCAGTTCAAGCGCTTCGACCACGGCCTGGATGCAGCCGGTGATGCGCTCTTTCTCCCACTGGCGCAGGCTTTCCAGTTTCCACAGGATCAACTGCATCACCTGGCGCACCTGGTCGGCGGACAGCTTCTTGCTTTCGAACAGCTTGGCATCGAGCTTGAGCGCGCCCTCGAAGAAGAAGCCACCCAGCGGGGCGATCTGGCTGAAGGTCTCGACACGGCCCTGCACATGCGGGGCGATTTTCATCATGTAGTCGCTGTTGAATGCCCACTTCTGCACACGTGCGGCGAATTCTTCTACCGGCAGCTCGCGCAGCCACTGGCCATTGAGCCAAGACAGCTTCTCGATGTCGAAGATCGGGCCCCCCAGGGAGATACGCGACAGGTCGAAGTGCTCGACCATCTCGGCCAGGGAGAACTTCTCGCGCTCGTCCGGCATCGACCAGCCCATGCGGCCCAGGTAGTTGAGCATGGCCTCGGGCATGAAGCCCATGCGCTCGTAGAAGGTCACCGAGGTCGGGTTCTTGCGCTTGGACAGCTTGGACTTGTCCGGGTTGCGCAGCAGCGGCATGTAGCAAAGCTTCGGCTGCTCCCAACCGAAGTACTCATACAGCTTGATCAGCTTCGGTGCCGACGGCAGCCACTCTTCGCCGCGCAGGACATGGGTGATGCCCATCAGGTGGTCATCCACCACGTTGGCCAGGAAGTAGGTCGGCAGGCCGTCATTCTTCATCAGCACCTGCATATCCATGCGGTCCCATGGAATTTCGACGTCGCCACGGAGCATGTCCGGAACCACGCAGACACCTTCGCTCGGCACCTTCATGCGGATCACATGTGGCTCGCCAGCGGCCAGGCGGCGCTGCACTTCTTCAGCGCTCAGCAGCAGGGCACGGCCGTCATAGCGCGGGGTTTCACCACGGGCCATCTGCTCGGCACGCATCTGCTCCAGCTCTTCGGCAGTGCAGAAGCAGTAGAAGGCATGGCCGGCATCGACCAGCTCCTTGGCGTACTTGGCGTAGATCTCGCCACGCTCGCTTTGCCGGTACGGACCGTGCGGGCCACCGACATCCGGGCCTTCGTTCCATTCGATGCCAAGCCAGCGCAGGGCGTCGAAGATCTGCTGCTCCGACTCGCGCGTGGAGCGCAGCTGGTCGGTGTCTTCGATACGCAGGATGAACTCACCGCCGTGCTGCTTGGCAAAGCAGTAGTTGAACAGGGCGATGTAGGCGGTGCCGACATGGGGGTCGCCAGTGGGCGATGGCGCGATACGCGTGCGAACGGTGGTCATGAGAGTCTCGAACGAAAGATGAAACAAAGGCGGGATGTTAGCAGGGAGCAGGCACCGGGCTCCAGCAATGGCGCGAACGTCACTTGTCGGCTGGCCATGTGCCGCTGTTAAATTTAATTACATTTCTGGAACGATAGTCCCCATGCCTGCCCAACTCAAACGCCGCCTGGCGATCTTCTTCACCTTGGTGGCCCTCATCGCCCTCGCCTTCCTGGCCGAGTGGTATTCCAGAGGCCGCTTCTTCGAGAGCACCGACAATGCCTACGTGCAGGGTGAGATCACCCGTATTTCCAGTCAGCTCGGCGCACGCATCGACGAGGTCCGGGTCGACGACAATCAGCACGTGAACAAAGGCGACCTGCTGGTGCGTCTGGAGGCCGCCGACTTCGAGCTGGCCGTGGAACGCGCCCGCGCCGCCCTCGCCACCCGCGAGGCCGAATATGCCCAGGCCCAGAGCCGGCTGACCCAGCAAGGCAGCCAGATCGCCGCAGGGCAGGCGCAGGTCGCCGCCAACCAGGCCACGTTCGACCGCGCGCGCCTGGACCTGAGCCGTGCCGAAAAGCTGCGCAAGCCCGGCTTCGTCTCCGAAGAGCGGGTGACCACCCTGTCGGCAGACAGCCATGTGGCCGGTTCCCAGGTCGACAAAGCGCGTGCCGACCTGCAAAGCCAGCGCCAGCAGGTCAACGCCTTGACCGCCGACCTCAAACGCCTCGACGCGCAGATCGCCAATGCCCGCGCCGACCTGGCCCAGGCGCAACTGAACCTGACCCGCTGTGAGATTCGCGCGCCACTCAGCGGCACCATCGGCCAGCGCAATGCCCGCAGTGGCCAGATCGTACAGGCCGGCGCCTACCTGTTGTCGATCGTGCCCGATGAGAACATCTGGGTGCAGGCCAACTTCAAGGAGACCCAGATCGGCAAGATGCAACCCGGTCAGCGCGCCGAATTACTGTTCGACAGCTACCCCGACACCCCGATCGAAGGCCGCGTCGATAGCCTGTTCGCCGCGTCGGGCGCGCAGTTCAGCCTGCTGCCGCCAGACAATGCCACCGGCAACTTCACCAAGGTGGTGCAGCGCATCCCGGTGAAGCTGACGTTCGCCGCCGACAACCCGTTGCATGGGCGCATTCGCCCCGGCATGTCGGTCACCGCCACCGTCGACCTGCGTCACCAAGACGAAGGCCACGATGGCCGGTGATCAACTGCTCCGCCCGACTGCGGAGCCGACCCGGCGCGACTGGATCGCGGTGATGAGCGTGATGCTGGGGGCCTTCATGGCCGTGCTGGACATCCAGATCACCAACTCCTCGCTCAAGGACATCCAGGGCGCGCTTTCAGCGACCCTGGAGGAAGGCTCATGGATATCCACTTCCTACCTGGTGGCGGAAATCATCATGATTCCGCTGACCGCCTGGCTGGTGCAGCTGCTCTCGGCGAGGCGCCTGGCGGTGTGGGTGTCTGGCGGTTTCCTGGTGTCCTCGTTGCTCTGCTCGATGGCCTGGAACCTCGAAAGCATGATCCTGTTCCGTGCCCTGCAGGGCTTCACCGGCGGCGCGCTGATCCCGCTGGCATTCACCCTGACCCTGATCAAATTGCCCGAGCATCACCGTGCCAAAGGCATGGCCATGTTCGCCATGACTGCCACCTTCGCCCCGTCGATCGGCCCGACCCTTGGCGGCTGGCTGACCGAGAACTGGGGCTGGGAATACATCTTCTACATCAACATCCCGCCCGGGCTGGTGATGATTGCCGGCCTGCTCTATGGCCTGGAGAAGAAAGAAGCACACTGGGAACTGCTGAAAAGCACCGATTATGCCGGCATCGTCACCCTCGGCGTGGGCCTGGGCTGCCTGCAGGTCTTCCTTGAGGAAGGCCATCGCAAGGACTGGCTGGAGTCGAACCTGATCGTCGGCTTGGCGACTGTCGCTGCGATCAGCCTGGCCACCTTCGTCATCCTGCAGTTGTCCAAACCGCACCCCTTGATCAACCTGCGTATCCTCGGCAACCGCAATTTCGGCCTGTCGAGCATTGCCAGCCTGGGCATGGGCGTGGGGCTTTATGGCTCGATCTACCTGCTGCCGTTGTACCTGGCACAGATCCAGGGCTACAACGCCCTGCAGATCGGCGAAGTGATCATGTGGATGGGCATTCCGCAGCTGTTTCTGATTCCGCTGGTGCCGCAACTGATGAAGGTGGTGTCGCCCAAGCTGTTGTGCGCCCTCGGTTTTTGCCTGTTCGGGGTCGCCAGCTTCGGCTCGGGGGTGTTGAACCCGGACTTCGCCGGGCCGCAGTTCAACCATATCCAGATCATCCGCGCCCTCGGCCAGCCGATGATCATGGTGACCATTTCGCTGATCGCCACGGCGTATATCCAGCCGCAGGATGCCGGGTCTGCGTCGAGCCTGTTCAACATCCTGCGCAACCTGGGCGGCGCGATCGGCATCGCCTTGCTGGCCACCTTGCTGGATGCGCGGACCAAGGTGTATTTCGACTACCTGAGGGAGTCGGTGGTGCCGAGCAACCCGCAGGTGGCGGAGCGGCTGGCGCAGTTGACGGAACGGCTGGGCAATGACAATGCGGCGCTGGGCAAGCTGAGCGAAATTGCCCACCAGCAGGCGCTGATCATGGCCTACAACGATGCCTTCCACTTTGTCGGCATCGGGCTGGCGGTGAGCATGGTGGCGGTGTTGTTGACCCGCAAGCTGCCGGAGGGGTTGAAGGCAGGGGAAGCTCATTAGCCGGTACTGGCCTCTTCGCGGCTAAACCCGCGAAGAGGCCAGTACCGGCAACAGATCAATCAGCTGGTGATCAGGCGCTCGCGCAGTTGGGTAATCTCGTCACGCAACTGCGCGGCGGCTTCGAATTCGAGGTCGCGGGCAAGCTGCATCATCTTCTCTTCCAGCTGCTTGATGCGCTTGGTGATCTCGCCCGGCGTTCGCAGCTCGGCCTCGTAACGGGCGCTCTCCTCCGCCGCCTTGGCCATGCCCTTGCGTTTCTTGCTGCGCGCGCCGGGCACGGTGGCGCCTTCCATGATGTCGGTGATGTCCTTGACCACACCCTTGGGCACGATGCCGTTGGCCTGGTTGAACGCGATCTGCTTCTCGCGGCGCCGCTCCGTCTCATCGATGGCGCGCTGCATGGAGCCTGTGATGTTGTCGGCATACAGGATCGCCCGGCCATTGAGGTTACGTGCGGCACGGCCAATGGTCTGGATCAGCGAGCGCTCGGAACGCAGGAAGCCTTCCTTGTCGGCATCCAGAATGGCCACCAGCGACACCTCAGGCATGTCCAGGCCCTCGCGCAGCAGGTTGATGCCCACCAACACATCGAAGGTGCCCAGGCGCAGGTCACGGATGATTTCCACGCGCTCCACCGTGTCGATGTCCGAGTGCAGGTAGCGTACCCGCACATCATGGTCGGCCAGGTAGTCGGTCAGGTCTTCGGCCATGCGCTTGGTCAGCGTGGTCGCCAGCACCCGGTCGCCCTGGGCGACGCGCTTGCGGATCTCCGACAGCAGGTCGTCGACCTGGGTCAGCGCCGGGCGCACTTCTACTTGTGGGTCGACCAGGCCGGTCGGACGCACCACCTGCTCCACCACCCGGCCGGCATGCTCGGCTTCATAGGGGCCAGGGGTGGCAGACACGAAGATGGTCTGCGGGCTGACAGCCTCCCATTCGTCAAAGCGCATCGGCCGGTTGTCCAGTGCCGAGGGCAGGCGGAAGCCGTATTCGACCAGGGTCTCCTTGCGCGAGCGGTCACCCTTGTACATGGCGCCAACCTGCGGAACGCTGACGTGGGACTCGTCGATCACCAGCAGGGCATCGGCGGGCAGGTAATCGTAGAGCGTGGGCGGCGGCGCGCCGGCCGGGCGCCCGGACAGGTAGCGCGAGTAGTTCTCGATGCCGTTGCAGTAACCCAGTTCGAGGATCATCTCCAGATCGAAACGGGTGCGTTGCTCCAGGCGCTGGGCTTCGACCAGCTTGTTGGCCTTGTGCAGGTACTCGAGCCGGTCCTGCAGCTCTTCCTTGATGCCCTCCACCGCCTCCAGCAGGGTTTCCCGCGGGGTCACGTAGTGGCTCTTGGGGTAGAAGGTGAAGCGTGGCAGCTTGCGGAAGACCTCGCCGGTCAGCGGGTCGAAGGCGGCGATATTCTCGACCTCGTCATCGAACAGCTCGATGCGGATGGCCTCGAGGTCGGATTCGGCCGGGAAGATGTCGATCACGTCGCCACGCACACGGAATGTGGCACGGGCGAAGTCCATCTCGTTGCGGGTGTATTGCAGGTCGGCCAGCCGGCGCAACAGGGCGCGCTGGTCGAGCTTGTCGCCCCGGTCGACGTGCAGGACCATCTTCAGGTAGGTCTCGGGGCTGCCGAGGCCGTAGATGCACGACACGGTGGTGACGATGATCGCATCGCGCCGTTCCAGCAGCGCCTTGGTCGCCGACAGGCGCATCTGTTCAATGTGGTCGTTGATCGAGGCATCCTTCTCGATGAAGGTGTCCGAGGACGGCACGTAGGCCTCTGGCTGGTAGTAGTCGTAGTAGGAGACGAAGTACTCCACCGCGTTGTTCGGGAAGAACGCCTTGAACTCGCCATACAACTGCGCCGCCAGGGTCTTGTTCGGCGCCAGCACCAGGGTTGGCCGCTGCACCTGCTGGATGACATTGGCGATGCTGAAGGTCTTGCCCGAACCGGTCACCCCTAGCAGGGTCTGGTGCGACAGGCCTGCGTCGATACCCTCGACCATCTGGCGGATGGCCTCGGGCTGGTCGCCGGCCGGCTGGAAACGGGTGACGAGCTGGAACTCGGACATGACGGACCTCGCGGTAACGCAGTAACTGTAAATTTAGCCAGTAGTCTATACCCAAATGCGCCCGCCAGGGGCCGGAATCAAGGCCAAGCTGTGAGCGCGCATTACGGTGGACCGGGCATTTCGACCAATGGTCGAAAAATATTTGCGCAAATCGCCGGAAAACCTGCGCCCGACTGTCGCAGTGACCGGTCGGTATCACTATACTGACTCCCCGTTTGTGCACCGCTTCAGTGCATTCGGCTGGAGCGTGTACGCCCTATCACTCTCCAATCAGAGCCGAAGTAACAATGAGCCTGTTTTCCGCTGTCGAGCTGGCACCCCGCGACCCTATCCTGGGCCTCAACGAAGCATTCAACGCCGACCCACGTACCGACAAGGTCAACCTGGGCGTAGGCGTGTACTGCAATGAGGAAGGCCGCATTCCGCTGCTGCGCGCCGTGATCGAAGCCGAAACCCAGCGTGCAGCCCAGCACGCCTCGCGCGGCTACCTGCCGATCGATGGTATCGCCACCTACGACCAGGCCGTGCAGAAACTGCTGTTCGGTGCCGAATCACCACTGCTGGCCGCTGGCCGCGTGGTCACCGTGCAGGCCGTGGGCGGCACTGGCGCTCTGAAGATCGGCGCCGACTTCCTCAAGCGCGTTTCGCCGAATGCCGTGGTTGCCATCAGCGACCCGAGCTGGGAAAACCACCGGGCGCTGTTCGAAAGCGCGGGTTTCCCGGTGCAGAACTACCGTTACTACGACGCGCCGAGCAACGACGTCAACCGCGCCGGCATGCTCGAAGACCTCAACGCCCTGCCATCCGGTTCGATCGTCGTGCTGCACGCCTGCTGCCACAACCCGACCGGCGTCGACCTGACCCTGGACGACTGGAAGAATGTTCTGGAAGTGGTCAAGGCCAAGGGCCACGTGCCATTCCTCGACATGGCCTATCAGGGCTTCGGTGATGGCATCGGCGAAGACGCCTTTGCCGTGCGCCTGTTCGCCGAGTCGGGCATGGAGTTCTTCGTATCCAGCTCGTTCTCCAAGTCGTTCTCGCTGTACGGCGAGCGCGTCGGCGCACTGTCGATCGTCACCGCCTCGAAAGACGAAAGCACCCGCGTCCTCTCGCAGGTCAAGCGTGTGATTCGCACCACCTACTCCAACCCGCCGACCCACGGCGCGACAATCGTCGCCACCGTGCTCAACAGCGCCGAGCTGCGCCAGATGTGGGAAGCGGAGCTTGGCGAGATGCGCGAACGCATCCACGGCATGCGCAAGCAGATGGTCGCGCTGTTGGCCGAATACGGTGCCAAGCGCGACTTCAGCTTCGTCGGCCGCCAGGTGGGCATGTTCTCCTACTCGGGCCTGACCGTTGAGCAGGTTGCCCGCCTGAAGAACGACTTCGGCATCTACGCGCTGGACACCGGCCGCATTGCTGTCGCCGCGCTGAACCAGAGCAACATCCACGTGGTCACCAAGGCCATCGTTGAAGTGCTGTAACTGATTGATTTGTCAGGAGGTCGCTTGACTTCCTCCTGGCAATCGGTAAGATACGCGCAGATTCCGCGATAGCTCAGTCGGTAGAGCAAATGACTGTTAATCATTGGGTCCCTGGTTCGAGTCCAGGTCGCGGAGCCAAACACTGAGAAAGCCCCCGTATGCGCAAGCATCGGGGGCTTTTTCGTTGTCTGGCGGAAGATCTTTGGCGCCGGTGAAATCGAGCGCCGCGCGGGCGGCGCTCGATCTCACCGGCGCTGAAGATCTCCAGCCAGGCATCTCAGGGCCCACACATCACTTCCTGACCGGCTCAGTCACCGGCTTGCCTTCATCCACCAGGCTCCATACGAGCAATTTGGCAGGCCGGGTCTTGCTGGCGTTTCGCGAAACGCTGTGCTCGGTGCCGGGCGCTTCGTACCAGTACTCACCGGCCGTGTAGGTTTTTTCCTGCTCATCGTTGAGTTTCGATACCACCGCCCCTTCCAGCACATAGGCCATTACCGCCCCCGGATGCTGGTGGGCAGGTGAAGCTTGCCCGGGGGCATAGCTGACCGTGAGCATGACGGCGCTCTTGCCTGGGGCGTTCGAGGGCTGTTGTTGCTGAAGGACTTTTACTGGGTCTGCGGCGTCGCCGTGGGCCCAGGCAGTGGCCTGGCCACCCAGCAATCCAGCGGCAATAAGCAAGGCAAACGAAAAGTTGGCAGATTTCACGGGCTTTCTCCTGACTGGCGATTGCCTGCAGGTTAGGCCCGGCGGCACAGGGTGCAAACGGCCAATCAGAAGGAAAAGCAGGGGGCCAGCCGGAACGCTCTCAGCAATTGCGCCCGATCGGATAGAACACGCCATGGCTCCACACCCCGAGCCACTCCTCGCCATCGATTACCCGTGGCACCGCCAGGTCGACCAATTGGTAGAACACATTGCGGTGGATCAATGCCTCGAGATTGCTGCGCATCAGTACATAAGGCGACGGCTCCTGGGTCTGTGGATCGATCTCGACCCGCAACGGGTTCTGCGGCCCGGCCTCAGCCTGATCCTCGACATTGCTGGTAAAGCGCAGCACCTGTGCCTCACCACTCCCTAGCACCTCAAGCGTCACGGCCACGAATGGCGCATCATCAACGCGGATGCCGACCTTCTCCACCGGGGTAATCAGGAAATAGTCATCGCCATCGCGGCGTATGATTGTCGAGAACAGGCGAACCATTGGTTTCCGCCCGATGGGCGTACCCAGGTAGTACCAGGTCCCATCGCGGGCAATACGCATGTCGATATCGCCGCAGAAATCCGGGTTCCACAGATGCACCGGCGGCAGCCCCTTGTGCTTGGGAACTTGCGCCAATAGATCGTTGGCCTTGCCGGAATCCGTCATCGCCCTGCCCTCACTCGCTCATGCCCAGAAGGCTACGAGCGTACTCGCGCATCGGTGCGCCAAGCAAATCCTGGGGCGACTGGTCGTGGAACGTCAACAAACCGCCGCGGCTCTTGATGCGTACCGTGTCGATCAGGTAGCGCGTGTTGGTCTCGATCAGCATCATCTGTACGACACCGGTGTCCCAACCCACGCGGTCGACGGCCTGCTCGTCATACCATTGGTCGCCGTTACCGATACGGTCATCCGTGCGAGCGAAGCGGGTATACAGGACATAGTCGGCGCCCACCGAGCGGGCCTGGGTAATCGCTTCTTCGAGCCCCAGCGGCGCTTGGGCGCGACGCACCAGCGGGAAATACTCGATGAAGCTCTTGAATGCCTCCTCGGCCACCACGTTCTGCTTCGGCAACGGCCCCTTGCCTGGCGGCATGAACGCGCCTTGGCCGATGAAGATGAACGAATCAGGCTGCAGACGAATCGACAAGCTACGACGGGTATCGCTGTGGTCGAGCAAACCGGCGTCGCTCATGTGGTAACGGACGCCTTCGCCCATATCGCTGACATTCATGCAACCGCCCAACGCCATCAGCGTCAGCAGCAAGACCAAGCTACGCATCTTTCCTCCAGTGACCGGTGACGAAAAACCGGCGAATAGCCGGCGGATGCAGCTTTTGCGCCAGCTTCAACCGCCGATCACCTTCATCACCATCACCCCTCCTGAAAACGCCAGTTCCTGCTTGTCTGCCAAGGCTTTTACCAGCAGCCGCTGCAAGCCAGGGAGCGCCTGATGACGGGGTTTCTCCAACAGGTCGCCGATAAAGTGACGATTGCCGGAGGACAGGCAGCCGTGCAGCCAGCCGGTAGAGGACAGGCGCAGCCGCGAGCAGGTACGGCAGAACGGCACGCTTTCATTGGCGATGACGCCGAAATGGCCATGCCCCGGGATCTGGTAGCGCAGCGCCGTAGCATCCGGCGGTGCGTCGACCGGCTGGTAGGCATGACGGCCGCCGATCACATCGAGCAAGGCATCGAGCCCGACAAACTGCTGCAGGAACGCATTGTTGTCCCGGGCCAGGTGGCCCATGCGCATCAGCTCGATGAAACGCAGCTCGAACCCCCGCGCCATGCAGTAATCGAGCATCGGCAGCACCTGATCGAGGTTCTGCCCACGCATCGGCACCATGTTGACCTTGATCCGCATGCCCATGGCGCTGGCCTGATCCATGCCCGCCAACACGCTGGCCAGGTCACCGCCACGGGCGATGCGGCGGAACGCATGGGGATCGAGGGTATCGAGGGACACGTTCAAGCGGCGAATACCGGCCGCCTGCAGTCGTGGCAGCTTGCGGGTGAGCAGCTGCCCATTGGTGGTCAGCGTGATGTCGTCAAGGTCGAGCTTGGCTACCGCCGCCAGAAAGGCATCCAGTCGGGGACTGACCAACGGCTCGCCACCGGTAATGCGCAAGCGCTCGATACCAGCAGCTTCGATAAGGTAGGCCACGCCCCGCGCCAGGGTATGCGCGGACAGTTCATCCTGGGCTGCTACCAGGCGCTTGCCGTCCGGCACACAGTAGCTGCAGGCGTAGTTACAGGCAGCCGTCAGGCTGACGCGCAGGTTGCGAAAACGCCTGCCTTGACGATCGACGATCATGGATGACTCCGGCATGGATGAATCGGGGCTGGCAAAACTTGACTCATGGTTCAAGTTTTTGCAAGTCCCCTTTACACCCCGGGCTCACCCGCTGACGACAAGTGCCTTTAGTGAGTGGCTTCCGGATCACGCTTGCGCTTGTTGCCCATGCGCACGCCGATATCCATGAGGAACTGGAAGAAGCCTTCCTGATCTTCCAGCACGTTGCTCCAGAACGGCGAGTGGTACAGCGCCACGGCGCCATGTACCAACGCCCAGGCGGCGCAGTAGTGGAAGTACGGCGGCACGTCTTCAAGCTTGCCTTCGCTGATGCGGCCCTTGATCAGCTGGGTCAGGCGGTCAAAGTTGGAAGCGCGGATGCTGTGCAACTGCTCGACCATTTCCGGGACCTGATTGCCCTTGACCACCTTCTCCTCCAGGCGGTCGAACAGCCGGTAGCGCTGCGGGTCGCGCATGCGGAACTCGAAGTAGGCGCGCGACAGCGCCTCCTTGTCGCGATCGACATCGGCCGAGTGCAACAGCGCGTTCAGGTCACGCTCATAGTCGAGCATCAGGCGCAGGTAGATCTCCGCCTTGGACTTGAAGTGCTTGTAGATCGTGCCTTTGCCGATCCCCACGGCGTCGGCGATCATCTCGACAGTGACGCTGTCTTCACCCTGTTCGAGGAACAGCTTCAAGGCTGTATCGAGGATTTCCTGTTCGCGACGGCGAAACTCACGGACCTTACGAGGTTCTTTCTGCATAGGAAGGACTGGATGACATTGAAGCGGTTTATTATGCCTAACTTGCAGCAAATTGCACGGATCATCCAACCATGTCTATGTTTCTCGATGAGTTTGCCCAGGCGCCGGGGCTGCGTTACCTGAACCACGCCGCCATCGCGCCCTGGCCACGCCGGGCCAGCGAGGCCGTGGCACGCTTTGCTCAGGTCAACGTGCGCCTGGGTGCGAGTGACTACCCGGCATGGCTGGCCACCGAACGCAGGCTGCGGGAAAGGCTGGCACGCCTGGTCAACGCCCCATCCCAGGCAGACATCGCGTTGGTGAAAAACACGTCAGAGGCGCTTTCGCTGGTCGCGTTCGGCCTCGACTGGCAAGCCGGTGACCAGGTGGTGATCAGCGACGAGGAATTTCCGTCCAACCGGGTCGTCTGGGAAGCCTTAGGCGTGCATGGCGTCGAGGTAACCAAGGTGAGCCTGGCCGGGCCTGACCCTGAAGCGGCACTGCTCGCGGCCTGCGGCCCGCGTACACGCCTGCTGGCAGTGAGCGCCGTGCAGTTCGCCAGCGGCCTGCGCCTGGACCTGCCCCGCCTTGGCGAGGGGTGCCGGGCACGTCATGTCCTATTCTGCGTCGATGCCATCCAGCAGATCGGCGCCCTGCCTTTCGACGTGCAGCACGCTCAGTGCGACTTCGCCATGGCCGACGGCCACAAGTGGATGCTGGGCCCCGAGGGCATGGGCTTGTTCTATTGCCGGGCGGCACTGCGCCCGCAGTTGAAGCTGCACGCTTATGGCTGGCATATGCTCGAACGGTTGGGCGACTTCGACCGCCGCGAGTGGCAGCCGGCACGCAGCGCAAGGCGTTTTGAATGCGGCAGCCCGAACATGCTGGGCGCGTGCGCCCTGGAGGCCAGCCTGTCATTGCTGGAGGAGCTAGGCATGGCAGAGGTCGGCCGGCACTTGCAACTGCGGGTCGAGCAACTGCTTCAGGGCCTGGCCAGTATTCCCGGCGTACACCTGCATAGCCCGGTATCCCCGGAAAAACGTGCGGGCATCGTCACTTTCAGCCTTGCGGGGCAGGACAGCACGGCTGTCTATCGAAGCCTGATGGCGGAGCAGACGATCTGCGCACTAAGAGGGCCAGGTATACGGTTTTCGCCACATTTCTATACCAGTGAGCAGCTGATCGACGAAGCTGTCCAGCAAATACGGCGCTTGGCCATGCGCTGAGGGAGGAAGGGACAGCGGGCGTATTCCAAATCTGTTTAAAAAACGAACAGAGAAGCACTGGCACTGCGCCAAAGCTGACCAATACTTGAAGTGTTGGCGCGGCGCATCCCCCCCAAGTGGCGCGCCAATAAAGGTGCTCAGGGACCGCGTACCTTTGTTTTACTCCTAATGGTCTTAACCCGGATTCCCCCCCCAGAACCCGGGTTTTTTTTATCCGGGGAGAAGCAGCAAGATTGCAATTGGGCCGGGAAGTGCCTGCCCTGCCCCTCAGGCCACTCGCGCCAGCGGGAACAGGCGCTTGAAGTTGCCCGTGGTCTGCTCCGCCAACTGCTGGTAACTGACCCCACGCAACGATGCCACATACTCCGCCACCTCCCGTACATACTGCGGCAGGTTCGGCTTGCCACGATGCGGGATCGGTGCCAGGTACGGCGAATCGGTTTCCACCAGCAGGCGATCAACCGGCACTTGCCGCGCCACATCGCGCAAAGCTTCGGCATTGCGGAAGGTGACAATACCGGACAACGAGATGTAGTAGCCCAGGTCCAGCGCCGCCCTGGCCATGTCCCAGTCTTCAGTGAAGCAGTGCAACACGCCCGCCTGCGGCAGGTTCGCTTCACGCAACAGCGCCAGGGTATCGGCCCGCGCCGCACGGGTATGCACGATTACCGGTTTGCCGGTCTGCCGCGAGGCCTCCAGGTGCAGGCGGAACGACGCCTGCTGCAACTCGGCGGCTTCCGGCTCGTAGTGGTAGTCCAGGCCGGTTTCGCCAATCGCCACCACATGCGGGTGCGCCAACTCGCGCAGCAGCCACTCCAGCGCCGGCGTCTCGCCCGGCGCAAGGTCCAGCGGGTGCACACCCACCGAGCAGTCGACATCGGCGTACTGCTCGCTCAGCGCCTTCACCGCCCCGGCATTTTCGGCGCTGACGCCAATGCACAGGAAATGCCCTACCCCACGCTCGCGCGCTGCCTGCAGGGCTGCATCGAGGGAGCCCTGATGGGCGCTCAGGTCAAGACGGTCGAGATGGCAATGGGAATCTACGAGCATGGGAGGCGGCACACATGAAAAGATGGAAAGTCAGCGGGAACCGGGCAGCTGCAGCCAGTGGCCCAGCAGCGCTTCCAGCAGCAATACACGATTGAGGTTGGCTTTGCCGAGCACCTTCTGGCGCTGTTCGAGGATCCATGCCTGGACCTCCAGCACCTTGCCCTGACGAGCCTTCTGCGCGAGGTACTGCACCACCTTGCGCATGTCGGCCAAGCCCAACCCCGCTTCATCCTGGGTCAACTGGTAGCGCAGGATCAAGTGCGACCAGTCGCAAAACCAGTCGAACAGCAACAGCAACGGCACATTGCTCCAGGCCTCGGCCAGCTGACTGGGCGATTGCTGCTGCTTGAGCAGCTTCTTCACCCCGTCAGTCACCAAGGCCCGTTGCTCACGCACACCTTGCGCTTGCAGGCTGACCGCCATCAGCGGCGAACCGGCGGCGAGGGTCAACAGCTCTTCGCGCTCGGCCTCGTCGCTCTCGGGCAATGCCGTGGCCAGCCAGGCCTGGCTCTGCGCCAGGCTGGGCTGTGGGCAGACGACTTGCTGGCAGCGGCTCTTGATCGTCGGCAACAGGCGGCTGGGCTGATGACTGACCAGCAGCAGCACGGTATCGCCCGAAGGCTCCTCCAGGCTCTTGAGCAAGGCGTTGGAAGCATTGACGTTCATCGCCTCGACCGGCTCGATCAGCACCACTTTACGCCCGCCCAGCTGCGCCGTCTGCACCACGAACGACACCAATTCGCGCACCTGATCGACCTTGATCGGCTTGTCGGCCTCCTCCGGCTCCAGCACGAAGTTATCCGGGTGGCTGCCCGCCTTGAGCAACAGGCACGACTTGCACTGCCCGCAGGCATCCAGCGCCTGCGGCTGCTGGCACAGCAGACGCGCCATCAGCCGTTCGGCCAGGGCGCGCTTGCCGATGCCCTGCGGCCCGTGCAGCAGATAAGCGTGGGCGTGGCGGGCGCGCCCGGCCAGTTGCTGCCACAGCGCTTGCTGCCAGGGGTAGGCCTCAGCCACGGCAACGCTCCACGATGCCCGGCTGCAGCGCATCGATGGCGCGCTGCACGGCCTCCAGTGGCTGGGCGGCGTCGAGCAGGCTGTAGCGCTGCGGCTCGCCGTGGGCGCGTTGCAGATAGGCCTGGCGCACGGCTTCGAAGAAGGCCTGGCCTTCCTGCTCGAAACGGTCCAGGCGACCGCGAGCGGCAGCACGGGCCAGGCCGACCTCCACCGGCAGGTCGAAGACCAGGGTCAAGTCCGGACGCAGGTCGGCCTGGACGAATTGTTCCAGCGCAGCGATACGCTCCACCGACAGGCCGCGGCCGCCGCCCTGGTAAGCATAGGTGGCATCGGTGAAACGGTCGCAAAGCACCACCGCGCCACGGGCAAGCGCCGGGCGAATCACTTCGGCCAGGTGCTGGGCACGGGCAGCGAATACCAGCAGCAGTTCGGTGTCTGCGGCCATCACTTCAGCGCTTGGCGCCAGCAACAGCTCGCGGATTTTTTCAGCCAGCGGCGTACCGCCAGGCTCGCGGGTCAACACCACGTCCAGGCCCTGCTCACGCAGGCGCGCAGCCAGGTAATCGCGATTGGTGCTCTTGCCCGCGCCTTCGGGGCCTTCTAGGGTAATAAACAAGCCGCTCACTGGCAGTCCTTAATGTTGTTCGTCGGGCGTTGCCGCGTCGGCCGGCGCGGCGTCGCTGGCAGGATCCTGCTCGGCGGGTTCGGCCGCGTCTGCAGGCGCACTTTGCGGCGCCGGGCTGGACCGGTAATCCGCTCGACGCTTGAGCTGAAACTCACGCACCGCCGAGTTGTGATCGTCCAGGTCATCGGAAAACACGTGGCTGCCATCGCCACGGGCCACGAAGTACAGGCTGGTGCCATCGGCCGGGTTGAGCGCGGCATGGATCGCCTCCCGCCCGACCATGGCGATCGGGGTCGGTGGCAGGCCGGTCATGGTGTAGGTGTTGTAAGGCGTCGGCTCACGCAGGTCGGCGCGGGAAATCTTGCCGTTGTAGCGCTCCCCCATGCCATAGATCACCGTCGGG
Organism: Pseudomonas vlassakiae; assembly: GCF_014269035.2. Classification (GTDB taxonomy): domain Bacteria; phylum Pseudomonadota; class Gammaproteobacteria; order Pseudomonadales; family Pseudomonadaceae; genus Aquipseudomonas; species Aquipseudomonas vlassakiae. Next base: position 339,984 of record NZ_JABWRP020000001.1, on the reverse strand, counting down.
TCGGTCTGCAGCATCATGCCCAGGCGCAGGCGGCGGATGAAAACCCCGGCGATTTGCCCGCGCTCCTGAGGAATGCCGGTTTCCTTCTCCACCAGCGAGGCCATGATCAAGGCCTGGTAGGGATCACGGTAAGGCAGGTCAGTGGCGCGCTCGGCCCATTCCTTGGCCAGTACTTCGTCCAGGCGCATGTAGGCCTGCTGCAGCAGCTCGACGTCACTCATGCCACGCACGAAGCGATAGGTATCGGGGAAGAAGCGGCCTTCAGGGAACACGCCGGTGTGGCCGAGCTTGTCCATCACTTCAGCGTCGGAAAGGCCATCCAGGGTGTGCTTGAGCTTTTCATGCCTGGCCACCGCCGAACGCACCTGGCGGAAGGTCCAGCCTTCGACCAGGGTCAGGTTGTACTGCACTACATCGCCACGGCGCCAGACGTCGAACAGTTGTTCCACGGTCATGCCGGGGGTGAGGCGATACTCGCCGGTATGCAACTGCGTGCCGGCCATGTTGAAGCGCCAGTACAGACGCAGCCAGACGGCGTCATCGAGCAAGCCTTCAGCCTGCATGCGATAGAACATGCGGTTGGGGTTGGTGCCACTGGGCACGTCGAGCAGGCGCTCTTCGGCCACATGCAGGGGCTGCTCCAGCACCGAGTTGATCTTCCAGGCCGACCAGCCCAGGGCCAGGCCGGCGAGGATCAAGCCCATTTCCAGCAGCAGCAGGAATTTGCGTCTCACGAATTCAGGTATCCAGTAACGTACGGGCAACGGCCTGCAGTTTACGGGTGAGTGGGCCCGGCGACCAGTTCAGCGCGGCAATTCCGCGCACGGGCCAGACGCCATAGACACTGTTGCAGACAAACACTTCGTCCGCCTGTTGCAATTCGTCGAACCCGATATCTCGCACCTGTACCGGGATGCCCAACCGCTGCGCCTGCTCCAGCAGGGCACCGCGCATCACGCCAGCCACGCCGCAACGGCTGAGGTCAGCCGTGAGCAGCACGCCATCGCGCACCAGGAACAGATTGCTGTATACACCTTCGACCACCCTGCCCTGCCCGTCACGCATCAGGCCTTCGGCATGTTCGCTGTCCTGCCATTCGGCACGGGCCAGCACCTGCTCCAGGCGATTGAGGTGTTTGAGACCGGCTAGTAACGGTTGTTCCCCAAGCCGGGTCAGGCAGGGAAAAAGCCGCACGCCGTGCTCGGCATGTTCGACAGGATAGCTGGGCAAAGGGCTGCCCTGGAGAATCCGCCGCGGTGCAACGCCGGCAACCGGCGCGTAGCCCCGCTGGCTGTCGCCACGGGTGAGGACCAGCTTGGCGACTCCGTCACCGAGCTGACGGGCAAAGCGCAGGATTTCATCACGCACCAGCGCCAGATCGGCGTCGATCATCAGGCGCTGGCAGCCCAGCGCCAGGCGGGCCAGATGGCCGTCCAGCAGACTGGGCCGGCCAGCGCGCACGGCGATGGTCTCGAACAGGCCATCGCCGTAGGCCAGGCCGCGGTTCTGCAAATTGATCGCAGTCGCGGGCTGGCCGTCGATCCAGCTGTGCATCAATCGGCGAACCGGCGGAACACCAGCGAACCGTTGGTGCCACCAAAGCCGAACGAGTTGGACAACACCACGTCGATCGGCATGCTGCGCGCCTGGTGCGGTACGAAGTCGAGGTCGCAACCTTCGTCCGGCTCATCGAGGTTGATGGTCGGCGGCGCCATCTGGCTGTTGATCGCCAACACGCTGAAGATCGCCTCGACAGCACCGGCGGCGCCGAGCAGGTGACCGGTCATCGATTTGGTCGAGCTGACCGCCAGCTTGTAGGCATGCTCGCCGAACACGCGCTTGATCGCCGCGACCTCAGCGATATCGCCGGCCGGGGTCGAGGTACCGTGGGCGTTGATGTAACTCACCGCTTCAGGCTGGATGCCGGCATCGCGCAGGGCATTGGCCATGCAACGGGCAGCACCTTCACCGCTGTCGGGCGGCGATGTCATGTGGTAGGCGTCACCGCTCATGCCGAAACCGACCAGCTCGGCATAGATGGTCGCACCACGGGCCTTGGCGTGCTCCAGTTCCTCGAGCACCAGGGCGCCGGCACCGTCGGACAGCACGAAGCCATCACGGCCCTTGTCCCACGGACGGCTGGCACGGGTTGGCTCATCGTTGCGGGTGGACAGCGCCCGAGACGCACCGAAGCCCCCCATGCCCAGGCCACACGCAGCCATTTCGGCGCCACCGGCAATCATCACGTCGGCTTCACCGTAGGCGATGTTGCGTGCGGCCATGCCGATGCAGTGGGTGCCGGTGGTGCAAGCGGTGGCGATGGCGTAGTTCGGCCCCTGCAGCCCGAGGTGGATCGACAGGAAGCCGGAGATCATGTTGATGATCGAACCGGGTACGAAGAACGGCGAAATACGGCGCGGGCCTTGCTCGTGCAAGGTACGGCTGGTTTCTTCGATGTTGGTCAGGCCGCCGATACCCGAGCCCATGGCCACGCCAATGCGCTCACGGTTGGCGTCGGTGACTTCCAGGCCGGCATTACGCACCGCCTGGAAACCGGCCGCCAGGCCGTACTGAATGAACAGGTCGAGCTTGCGGGCCTCTTTGGCCGACAGGTACTGCTCAACCTCGAAGCCTTTCACCGAGCCGCCAAAACGGGTGGAGTAGGCAGACAGGTCCGTATGCTCGATCGGACCAATGCCACTGCGGCCAGCCAGAATGCCCTGCCAGGTGCTCGGTACATCGGTACCCAGTGGCGACAGCATGCCCATACCGGTGACCACGACGCGTCTACGCGACACAGTACTCTCCTTTTCTAATCACAGAGTTTCTTGCCATTGCATTCAAGCAATGGAATGAAATGGCAACAAGCTCTCGTAGCGAGCGAAACGACGGCGCTGGCTCGCAAAGAAAAAACCGCACGCCGGCAAAGGCAGTGCGGTTCTTCTCGACAAGAAGCGTCGACTACAACGTCTTAAGCCTGGTGGTTTTTGACGTAGTCGATTGCAGCTTGAACGGTAGTGATCTTCTCGGCTTCTTCGTCAGGGATTTCGGTCTCGAATTCCTCTTCCAGAGCCATCACCAGCTCAACGGTGTCAAGCGAATCGGCACCCAGGTCATCGACGAAGGACTTCTCGGCAGTCACTTCCTCTTCCTTGACGCCCAGTTGCTCGGCGACGATTTTCTTGACGCGTTCTTCGATGGTGCTCATACCTAGTTTTCACTCCTAATGGACATATGTCAGGCAGCTGGCCGGTGACCAAGTTTATAGAAAGACGTTCGCTTTTCAAGCGGAACGCAGCTTCCCTTTAGCCACCGCACCCGCTGCCTGGAATCTGGTTGCAGCTTTATAACGGATTTTAGGCTCGCAGTATGACTCTTTTTTGAAGCAATCCGTCACATTGAGTTGCAGTTTTACATGTACATCCCGCCGTTGACCGGCACGGTGGCACCGGTAACGTAGCCAGCGCCGTCCGACGCCAGGAACGAAACCACCTTGGCAATTTCGTCAGCCTGGCCCAGGCGGCCCAGCGGAATCTGGGTCTGCAGGGCTTCGCGCTGCGCTTCTGGCAGTTCGCGGGTCATGTCAGTATCGATGAAGCCCGGGGTCACCGAGTTGACGGTGATGCCACGCGAGCCCACTTCACGTGCCAGGGCGCGACTGAAGCCTTCGAGGCCGGCCTTGGCCGCCGCGTAGTTGGCCTGACCGGCGTTGCCCATGGCCCCGACGACCGAACCGATGCTGATGATACGACCCCAGCGCGCCTTGGTCATGCCACGCAGCACGCCCTTGGACAGACGGTAGAGGCTGTTCAGGTTGGTGTCGATCACGTCGAACCACTCGTCGTCCTTCATGCGCAGCATGAGGTTGTCACGGGTGATACCGGCGTTGTTGACCAGAATGGCCGGTGCGCCGAACTGCTCACCAATGGCACCCAGCACGGCTTCCACGGACTCGGCGCTGGTGACGTTCAGTTCCATGCCGGTGCCGGCGATGCCATGTTCTTTCAGGGTGGCGGCGATGCGCTCGGCACCGGAAGCCGAGGTGGCGGTGCCGATCACGGTCGCGCCCTGGCGGCCCAGTTCGAGGGCGATGGCCTGGCCAATACCACGGCTGGCGCCGGTGACCAGTGCAACTTTACCTTGCAGGCTCATGCAAGCTTCTCCAAATCAGGCCAGCGCCGCGCGGGTGGCGGCGACAGCGTCAGGGGTATTGAGGTTGTAGGTGGTCACGCCGTCGGCGCAACGCTTGTTCAGGCCAGCCAGGACCTTGCCCGGGCCGCACTCGACCAGGTTGACCGCACCATTGGCGGCCAGGGTCTGCACGCATTCAACCCAGCGTACCGGCTGGTACAGCTGTGCCAGCAGGTCTCGCTTCAGGGCATCGAGGTCGGCGGCGACAGCGGCGGTGACGTTCTGCACCACCGGGATCTGCGGGGCCTTCCATTCGATGGCGTTGACGGAGTCGGCAAAGCGCTCGGCAGCCGGCTTCATCAGGGCGCAGTGCGACGGCACGCTGACCGCCAGCGGCAGGGCGCGCTTGGCACCCTTGGCCTTGCACAGTTCCACGGCGCGGTCGACCGCAGCCTTGTTACCGGCGATGACCACCTGGCCTGGCGAGTTGAAGTTCACGGCGCTGACCACTTGGTCTTCGGCCGCTTCGGCGCAGATTTCCACCACGACGGCGTCATCCAGGCCCAGGATCGCAGCCATGGCACCGTGACCGGCAGGCACGGCTTCCTGCATCAGCTGACCACGACGTTCGACCAGGCGCACGGCATCTTTCAGCGACAGGGCCCCAGCGGCGACCAGGGCGCTGTATTCCCCCAGGCTATGGCCGGAAACGAACGCCGGTTGTGCGCCGCCCTCTTCCAGCCACAGGCGCCACAGGGCGATGGAGGCGGTGAGGATCGCTGGCTGGGTCTTGTCGGTTTGGTTGAGTTGTTCTTCCGGGCCTTCCTGGACCAGCTTCCACAGGTCGTAGCCCAGAGCCTCGGAAGCCTCCTTGAAGGTCTCGATGACCACCGGCTTTTCAGCGCCGAGTTCGGCGAGCATGCCCAGCGACTGGGAACCTTGACCGGGGAAGACGAATGCGAGGGATGCAGACATTGAACAAGCCCTTATGATCTTGTCATCGGATAGGGTGCGCCGGGCCTTGGGCCGGGCGCGGAATCTGAAAACTTGGATGGAAACACAGACCAAGCGGTCACATTTAAGCACTTCATCGGCGAAATGCCTAAGGCAACAAATCTTCGAGGCGACCATGCAGCCGCTGCGGGAGGTTCTCCTGGATCTCGATCAGCGCTCGCTGGATCGCGCTCTGGAAGCCCTGCACGCCCGCCGAACCATGGCTCTTGATGACGATACCCTGCAGGCCGAGGAAGCTCGCGCCATTGTGCCGCGCTGGCGCCAGGTCGGCCTGCAGGCGCTTGAGCAACGGCATCGCCATTGCCCCTGCCACCCGCGACAACGCACCGCCCTTGAACAGCTTTTCGATACGCGCGCCGATCATGGTCGCCAGACCTTCGCTGGACTTGAGCAGGATGTTGCCGACAAAACCGTCACACACCACCACATCGGCCTCACCGCGATACAAGCCATCACCTTCGACGAAGCCGACATAGTTGAGGCCACGGGCGTTCTGCAGCAGGGTGGCGGCCAGCTTGACCTGCTGGTTGCCCTTGATGTCCTCGGTACCGATGTTCAGCAGCGCCACGCGTGGCCGGTGAATACCCAGGGCCTGGGCAGCCACGGACCCCATGACGGCGAACTGGTAGAGGTTTTCGGCACTGCAGTCGACATTGGCGCCCAGGTCGAGCAACTGGCAGTAACCCGCCTGGGTCGGGATCGCCGCGACCATGGCCGGCCGATCGATACCCGGCAAGGTCTTGAGCACGAAACGCGACAGTGCCATCAGCGCCCCGGTATTGCCGGCACTTACGCAGGCCTGGGCCTTGCCGTCCCGCACCAGTTCGAGGGCGATGCGCATCGACGAGTCCGGCTTGCCACGCAACGCCTGGGATGGCCGCTCGTCCATACCGACTACCTCACTGGCGGCGACAATCTGCAGGCGCGCGCGATCCGCAGCCGCAAGGCCGCTGACAAGATCTTCAAGGAGGGAGGGTTGACCGACGAGGGTCAGGTGCAGCGAGGGGGTAGCCGAAAGGCAGGCAATGCTAGCCTGGACAATGCTGCGGGGACCGAAGTCCCCGCCCATTGCGTCGATCGCGATGATCTGAGCGGACAAGGATTACTCGTCAGCGCCCTTGTCGACCACTTTGCGGCCACGGTATACGCCTTCTGGCGAAACGTGGTGACGCAGGTGCACTTCACCGGTGGTCTTTTCTACCGACAGCGCGTTTTCCGACAGGGCGTCGTGGGAACGGCGCATGTCACGGGCAGAGCGGGATTTTTTGTTCTGCTGAACAGCCATAATTGATTAACTCCTAAACGTTTGGGTCACGCTTTAACTGCGCCAAAACACTGAACGGGTTGGACCGCGATACCTCGTCCTTGCTCGATTCGGGCTCGTCTGCGCCCGCCGGCTGCTGGCATTCTTCCGGATGGTGAGCAGGCACGATAGGCAAGGCGAGCAGCAGCTCCTCCTCGACCAAGGCCTGCAGATCCAAAGGATCTTCGCCCAGTTCCAGCACGTCATAGCCTTTCGGCAACGACTGGGTATTCGCACCCTCCTTCACCACGGCGTAAGTACATTCGCTGTGGATCGGCAGGGTGACCAGCTCAAGACAACGCTGGCAAACCATTTTGACTTCGACGTCCAGCTCGCTGTGGATAACCACCACGTGCTGTTCATCTCGTTCAAAATCGAACTTCGCCTGCACCGTACCGACATCGTCGGAAAGCGGGTCGCAGAGTCTTTCCAAATCAGCGAGTTGCAGCGTACCAGTGATGGATACGCCTCGGTCGGCTAATTTGCGCGGGTCAACGTGAGGTGGAATCGGGTCATTCAACATAGGCGCAGCATTCTAGGGATGCCCCCCGCCCCTGTCAAAGGAAATTAGGCGGCATCTCGCATGTTAGAATCGGGTTCAACTGACCAGGAGTCTATCATGCTGCCTCTGTTGCTGGCTTCCAGCTCTGCCTACCGGCGCGAACTGCTCGCGCGCCTGCGCCTGCCCTTCACCTGGGCAAGCCCCGACCTAGACGAGCGACGCCTGGCTGACGAACCCGCCGTGGATCTGGTGAAACGCCTGGCCAGGCAAAAGGCCGAAGCGCTTGCCGCCAGCCATCCGGGGCACCTGATCATCGGCTCCGATCAGGTCGCGGTATTGGGCGAGCAGATCCTCGGCAAGCCGCACACCTTCGATCGCGCCTGCGAGCAGCTGCTCGAAGCCAGCGGCCAGCAGGTGACCTTCCTGACCGGGCTGGCGCTGCTCAATACCGCAACCGGACTCTGCCAGGTCGACTGCGTGCCGTTCACGGTCATCATGCGCGAGCTGAATCGGGAGCAGGTGGAGCGCTACGTGCAGGCGGAGCAGCCGCTGGATTGCGCGGGGAGCTTCAAGGCGGAAGGATTGGGGGTGAGCTTGTTTCAGAGCACTCATGGGTGCGATGCCACCAGCCTGATCGGACTGCCACTGATTCGGCTGGTGGATATGCTGACGCGGGAGGGGGTGGTGGTGCCTTAGCCTGGCTTGGGATTTTTGCGCCTGCGAGATCGAGCGGCGCTCGACCTCACAGACACCACAAGACGCACGACAGACTCAGCGCAACTGCGGCCCCTGGAACCCCATCCACATGGCCAGATGCTCGGCAACGCTGGCACCGATGCGCTTGGAGAAGCGATCGAACGGCGATTCCTGCACGGTGTAATCGACCAGATCCTTTTCACCGACGATCTCACGCGCCACGTAGCTGGCACTGCCCAGCCCATCCACCAGCCCCAGTGCCTTGGCCTGCTCACCCGACCAGACCAGGCCACTGAACAGCTCCGGATGCTCCTTGTCCTTCAGGCGGTCGCCCCGCCCCTGCTTGACCATGGCGATGAACTGCTGGTGCGTGGTATTGAGCACACCCTGCCAGAACGCACGCTCTTCAGGTTTTTCAGGCGAGAACGGATCAAGAAACGCCTTGTGCTCGCCAGCGGTGTAGGTACGACGCTCGACACCCAGCTTCTCCATGGAACCCACGAAACCATAGCCGGCCGCCGTCACACCGATGGAACCGACCAGGCTGGCCTTGTCGGCATAAATCTCATCCGCCGCACTGGCGATGTAATAAGCCCCGGAAGCGCCCAGGTCGGCAATCACTGCATACAACTTGATATCCGGGTGCTCAGCACGCAGGCGACGGATCTCGTCATACACATAGCCTGCCTGCACAGGGCTGCCGCCCGGACTGTTGATGCGCAGGACCACCGCCTTGGTCTTGGGGTCCTTGAACGCATCGCGCAGGCTCTTGACGATATTGTCGGCGCTGGCCGCTTCCTGGTCGGCAATCACCCCGCGCACTTCAACCAGCGCCGTGTGATTGCCACTGCGCGACGCGGCCTTGTCCACATCCATGAACGGCAGGAACAGGGCGAGAATGCCAAACAGGTAGATGAAGGTCAGGAGCTTGAAGAAGATCCCCCACCGCCGGGACCGACGCTGCTCCTGGACCCCGGCCAGCAAGGTCTTTTCAAGCAACTTCCAGCTCTTCTGCTCGACACGAGCCTCTTCGTTCTGCGCTTCACGCGCTTCGCGAGCGAGACGCTCCTCTTCGGTCTCGTTAACCGGCGCTTTCCACTCGTCAGCCATGCTCACCTACCTTGGAATTGGACTTGCCTGGAACCAGCCAGCCACTCGCGCAGCTGGGAAAAATGATCGATGCATACTTGCGGACCAAACTCGGCCAGCGCCTGAAGCGACATCGCACCGTAGCCCACCGCCACCGAATGCATGCCGGCATTGCTGGCCATTTGCAGGTCGAATGCCGAATCTCCGACCATCAGCGCCCGACCAGGTTCGACACCACAATGCCCGAGGATTTCCTCAAGCATGAGCGGGTGAGGCTTGCCACGGGTTTCGTCGGCGGCACGGGTGACATCGAAGAACCGCTCCCAACCATTGGCCTTGAGCACCCGATCCAGGCCGCGGCGCGCCTTGCCGGTCGCTACTGCCAGGCGATAGCCCTCGGCACGGAAGGCATCCAGCGATTCGACCACACCTTCGAACAGCGGCGAAGGTTGTTGATCGAGGGCCATATAAATGTCGGCGTAGTGCTGACGGAAGGTTTCGACCTGCTGCGGATCAAGGTGAGGATACAGTGTCGAGATGGCCTCCCCAAGCGCCAGGCCAATGATGCCCTTGACCGCACCCTCAGGGCTTGGCGCCTCGCCGGCACGCTCGGCAGCGGCATTCATCGCCTCGACGATGCGGCCAATGGAATCGGCCAGGGTGCCGTCCCAGTCGAAAATCAGCAGCTCATAGTCACGGCGCACTCAAACGCTCCACGGTCTTGGCCCAGACTTCGTCCACAGGCGCTTCGAGTTTCAGCTCGCCGCCATCTGGCAGCGGCACGGTCAATGCGTAGGCATGCAGGAACAGGCGCTTGCCACCCAGTTCGCGGATCTCACGGCTGAAATCCTCGTCGCCATACTTGCTATCACCGGCGATCATGTGCCCGGCATGCAGGGTATGCACACGAATCTGGTGGGTGCGACCGGTGATCGGGCGCGCCTCGACAATGGTGGCGAACTCGCCGAACCGGCGCAGCACGCGGAACAGGGTCAGCGCTTCCTTGCCCTCATCGTTGACTTCGACCATGCGTTCGCCGGAGCGCAGGTTGCTCTTGAGCAGCGGGGCGTTGACCTGCTTCTTCGAGGTTGGCCAGTGACCGCGCACCAGCGCCATGTAGCGCTTGTCCACGCCATCACCGCGCAAGGCCGCATGCAAGTGGCGCAGCATGCTGCGCTTCTTGGCGATCATCAGCAGGCCAGAGGTGTCGCGGTCCAGGCGGTGCACCAGCTCCAGCTCCTTGGCGTCCGGGCGCAGCTGGCGCAGCGCCTCGATCACGCCGAAGCTCAGGCCGCTGCCACCGTGCACGGCGATGCCGGCTGGCTTGTTCATCACGATCAGCGCCTTGTCTTCGTAGACGATGGCGGCTTCCAGGCGCTGCAGCAGCCCCTGGGCCACCGGCGCCGGCTCGTCACGCTCGGGCAAGCGCACGGGCGGCACGCGCACGATATCGCCGGCCTGGATCTTGTACTCGGGTTTGACCCGCCCCTTGTTGACGCGCACCTCACCCTTGCGCAGGATGCGGTAGACCAAGGTCTTGGGCACGCCCTTGAGCGCGGTGATAAGAAAATTGTCGATGCGTTGGCCGGCAAGTTCCGGCGCGACTTCGATCAGCTGGACGCCGGAAGTCGGGGGGGTATTGGTCGTCATGGAGGGGATCATAACAATTATTTATGGAATTGAAGCAGTTAATCATTACTGCTATAGTCGCGAACGCCGCCAAAAGCGGCAGGCCAGTGAATCCAGGCCCTGGGCCGGTTCCTGACCTACGCAGTTCTCCAGGACGCGAGGCCGTCCTACGGGGTTTTCGCCAGTTTACCGAATTGCCTGGAATCGCCACCAGCGCTGTGTAGAGAAGACCGAAAAAAAACGACAAGTGTGGTTTTTCACCTGCTTCCCGATTCTTTTCGCTGCACCTCTGCCCGCCCCCGTCGCTTCCACGCAACGCAAGGCGAATGCTTCGGAAATACCTGCCTTGGACATGTAATGGCGTCAGCTTCCCGTTCGAAGCTGGCGAAAAATGCAACCCGTTGCGGATTCAGCGCGCGGCAGCACCCGAATTATCAGGGATACGTGCAGGGTGGAGATGCACAGCCCTCGGACCGTGTAGCACCGCGTCCGGCCACCGGCCCACTGAATGGCCGGCGAGCGGATAAGGTCCTGAACAGATGCCTCCGGGCGTCCACGGCTGACGGTTGATTCCTCCTCCTGACTGAGTGCACGAGGCCCGCTTGGTTGATTCGGATACCCATTCGAAGCCACCGGGGCCTGGTAGGCACCGCAGCAAACAGGACGCGTCGTCGCGACAACGGCAGGCTGGGCAACCGGCTGGTGCCGAACGTTGCTCGACACGGGGGTGGCCCGGCCACCCTTTGCGCACCTTGGCACCGACCATGAGAAGTCGTGTGTGCCGCACGCCGTTTCCGGCAGCCCGGAAACCGACGGTACAACATGAAAAGAATGCTGATTAACGCAACTCAACCTGAAGAGTTGCGTGTAGCCCTGGTGGACGGCCAACGTCTCTACGACCTGGACATCGAGTCCGGCGCGCGCGAGCAGAAAAAGGCCAACATCTACAAAGGCAAGATCACCCGGATCGAGCCCAGCCTCGAAGCCGCCTTCGTCGACTTCGGCTCCGAACGTCACGGCTTCCTGCCGCTGAAGGAAATCTCCCGCGAGTACTTCAAGAAGTCCCCTGAAGGCCGGGTCAACATCAAGGAAGTCCTGAGCGAAGGCCAGGAAGTCATCGTCCAGGTCGAGAAGGAAGAGCGCGGCAACAAAGGCGCCGCCCTGACCACCTTCATCAGCCTGGCTGGCCGCTACCTGGTGCTGATGCCCAACAACCCGCGTGCCGGTGGCATCTCGCGCCGCATCGAAGGCGAAGAGCGCAACGAACTGCGTGAAGCCCTGAACGGCCTGACCGTACCGGGTGACATGGGCCTGATCGTACGCACTGCCGGCCTTGGCCGCAGCAGCGAAGAAATGCAGTGGGACCTCGATTACCTGCTGCAACTGTGGACCGCCATCAAGGAAGCGTCCCAGGACCGCGCCGCGCCCTTCCTGATCTACCAGGAAAGCAACGTCATCATCCGCGCCATCCGCGACTACCTGCGCCAGGACATCGGCGAAGTGCTGATCGACAGCATCGATGCCCAGGAAGAAGCCCTGACGTTCATCCGCCAGGTGATGCCGCAGTACGCCAGCAAGGTCAAGCTCTACGAAGACAGCGTGCCGCTGTTCAACCGTTTCCAGATCGAAAGCCAGATCGAGACCGCCTTCCAGCGCGTCGTCGACCTGCCGTCGGGCGGCTCGATCGTGATCGACCCGACCGAAGCCCTGGTGTCCATCGACATCAACTCGGCGCGCGCCACCAAGGGCAGCGACATCGAAGAAACCGCCCTGCAGACCAACCTGGAAGCGGCCGAGGAAATCGCCCGCCAGCTGCGCCTGCGTGACATCGGCGGCCTGATCGTCATCGACTTCATCGACATGACCCCGGCGAAGAACCAGCGCGCCGTGGAAGAGCGTGTGCGTGAATGCCTGGAAGCCGACCGTGCCCGCGTGCAGGTTGGCCGCATCTCGCGCTTCGGCCTGCTGGAAATGTCCCGTCAGCGCCTGCGCCCATCGCTCGGCGAAAGCAGCGGCATCGTCTGCCCGCGCTGCTCCGGCACCGGCATCATCCGTGACGTCGAATCGCTGTCGCTGGCCATCCTGCGCCTGATCGAAGAAGAAGCCCTGAAAGACCGCACGGCCGAAGTACGCGCCCAGGTGCCGATCCCGGTCGCAGCCTTCCTGCTCAACGAGAAGCGCAACTCGATCACCAAGATCGAACTGCGCACCCGCGCCCGCATCATCATCCTGCCGAACGACCACCTGGAAACCCCGCACTTCGAAGTCCAGCGCCTGCGCGACGACAACCCGGAAGTGCTGAACAACCAGTCCAGCTACGAAATCGCCGCCTCCGAAGCCGAAGAAGCGCCGCAGCCGACCGCCACCCGCACCCTGGTTCGCCAGGAAGCTGCGGTGAAGACCGCCCCGGCCCGCGCCAACGCCCCGGTACCGAGCACCGCCGAAGAGCAACCTCAGGCGGCCGCACCGGCAGCACGTGCGCCGAGCGCACCTGAGCCAAGCCTGTTCAAGGGCCTGGTGAAGTCGCTGGTCAGCCTGTTCGCCGGCAAGCAAGAGCCTGCCGCCGCACCGGTCGTCGCTGCCGCTGAAAAGCCGGCCGCCGAGCGCAGCCAACGCAACGAAGAGCGCCGCAACGGTCGCCAGCAGAGCCGCAACCGCAACGGCCGTCGCGATGAAGAGCGCAAGCCGCGTGAAGAGCGTGGCGAGCGCGCCCCGCGTGAAGAGCGCCAACCGCGTGAAGAACGCGCACCTCGCGAAGAGCGCGCCCCACGTGAAGAACGCACACCTCGCGAAGAGCGCGCTCCGCGTGAAGAACGCGCCCCACGCCCGCCACGCGAAGACCGCCGTGGCAACCGCGGCGAAGAACGCGTACGCGAACTGCGTGAGCCGCTGGACGCCGCACCCGCCGAACGCGAAGAGCGTCAGCCGCGTGAAGAACGGGTAGCCCGCGAGGAGCGTGCACCTCGTGAAGAGCGTGCCCCACGTGAAGAACGCGCACCTCGCGAAGAACGTGCACCACGTGAAGAGCGCGCCCCTCGCGAAGAGCGTGCCCCACGTGAAGAACGCGCCCCACGTGAAGAGCGCGCCCCGCGTGAAGAGCGCGCACCTCGTGAAGAGCGCGCACCTCGTGAAGAGCGCCAGCCTCGCCCACCGCGCGAAGAGCGCCAGCCACGCCCGGCCGAACAAGCCGCCGAGCAGGCTGCCGAGCTCGCCGAAGAGCAACTGCCGAACGAAGAGCTGCTGCAGGATGAGCAGGAAGGCACCGATGATGAGCGTCCGCGTCGTCGCTCCCGCGGCCAGCGTCGCCGCAGCAACCGTCGCGAGCGTCAGCGCAATGCCAATGGCGAGCTGATCGAAGGCAGCGAGGAAGAAGGCAGCGAAGAACAGCCGCAACAGCACCAGGCCACTGCGCTTGGCGCCGAGCTGGCTGCCGGCCTGGCCGTCACCGCCGCTGTCGCCAGCAGCCACATCAGCGCCAATGCAGAGGCTGAAGCCAACCAGCAGGCTGAACGCGCCAGCGCCGAAGCTGTGACCACTGAAAACAGCGAAGTCGCCCAGCCGACCGAGCAGGTTGAAGAGGTTGCCCAGGCCGAGCAGGCAGCCATCGCCCCAGTGGTCGAACAGCCAGTCAGCGGCCCCGTCGCCGTGGTCGAAGCCGGCGTCGAGCCAGTGGTCGATGTCGCACCACAGCCGGTGGCTGAAGAAGCCCCTGCCGCTGCGGAGCCAGTGCTCGTTGCCGAAGCGCCGGTCGCAGTGCCTGCCGCTGAAAATGCACCCGCCGTTGAAGCGCCAGTTGCCGAAGCGGCGGTCGTCGAGGCCGGCGAAGCCGAGAAGGCCCAGGTCGTGGTCGAGCAAGCCCCCGTCGCCGAGCAGCCAGCCCCTGTGGCCGATGCCCAGCCTGAAGTGGCCGCAGAACCTGCGCCTGCAGTCGTCGAAGCCGCACCGGTAGTGGTCGAGCAGGCCCCTGCGGAACAAGCTCCGGCCGCCACCGTAATGCTGCCAAACGGCCGCGCCCCGAACGACCCACGTGAAGTGCGTCGCCGCAAGCGTGAGGCCGAGGCTGCTGCCAAAGCCGCCGAGGAAGCTGCCAAGGGCGTGCTGGAAACCGCCGATGAGCAAAAGCCTCATCACGGTTGATAGCCAACGCTGAATGAAAAAGCCCCGCCAGTGCGAACTGGCGGGGCTTTTTCTTGGCTATCTGTTTACCCACGAAGCGGGCAATAGCGGCAGATCGATCAGTACAGGTTGGGCTCCATCTCCAGCGCCACCCCGAACCGCTCCAGGATATCCGCCTGGATCCGCTGCGCCAGCGCATGCACCTGCGCACCACTCGCCTGGCCATAATTGACCAGCACCAGCGACTGCAACCGATGCACCCCGGCATCTCCCTCGCGATAACCTTTCCAGCCCGCTTGTTCGATCAACCAGCCCGCTGCCAGCTTCACCTGGCCGTCAGCCTGAGGATAAGCGACCACACCCGGATACTGGGTACGGATGCTCGCCACCTGCTCAGCCGACACGACCGGGTTCTTGAAGAAGCTCCCGGCATTACCCAGCTCGGCGGGGTCCGGCAATTTCTCGCGACGAATGCTGCAAATCGCGTCACTGATTGCCTGCGCGGTCGGTTGTTCGACGCCCTGCTCCGCCAGCCGCTGGCGCACCGGGCCATAGTCCAGATGGGCCTGCAGCTCATGGCGCAGGGCAAAGCGTACACGCAGAATCAACCAACGCCCCGGGTTGCGCTTGAACACACTGTCGCGGTAACCGAAAGCACAGGCTTGCAGGCTGAAATCGCGCAGTTCTCCGGTTTCACGGTCCAGCGCAGTGAGGCCGGCGAACACATCCTTGATCTCGACCCCATAGGCGCCGACATTCTGCATCGGCGCAGCCCCCACGGTGCCGGGGATCAGGCTGAGGTTTTCCAGGCCGCAGTAGCCTTGGGCCAGCGACCATTGCACGAACGGGTGCCAGGGTTCACCCGCTTGCGCTTCGACCACCACACGTTCGCCGTCGTCGCTTATCACCCGCCGACCACGGCTGGCCATGTGCAACACCACTGCGTCGATATCGCGGGTCAGCAGCAGGTTGCTCCCGCCCCCGATCACGTGCACCGCCAGCTCGCGCTGGCGCGCCTGAGCCAGCACCTCGCGCACGTCTTCATCGCTGTGCGCCTGGGTGAAATAACGGGCTTTCACATCGATGCCAAAGGTGTTGTAGGGCTTCAGCGAAACCTGTTCCTGCCAGACCGCTGTCATAACCGCCCCTTGATTTCCACGACCAGCTCGCGGCACGCAGCCTCGATCAGGTCGAGCACCTGCTCGAAGCCCTCGGCACCGCCATAGTAAGGGTCCGGCACCTCGTCCAGGGCCGCGCCATAGCGGCGCAGGAACAGGTCGAGTTCGCCAGCGGCGTCGTGTGGGCGCAGGGCGCGCAAGTGGCCAAGGTTGCTTTCATCCATGGCCAGGATCAGGTCGTATTCGGCGAAGTGCGCCGGCTTGACCTGCTGGGCACGTTGCTGCGACAAGTCATAACCACGCGCCAGCGCAGCCTTGCAGGTGCGGCTGTCAGGTGCCTTGCCGACATGCCAGTCGCCGGTACCGGCAGACGCCACATGCACCTGCTCAGCCAGGCCGGCCACCTGCAACTGATGGCGCAGCACGCCTTCGGCGGTGGGCGAGCGGCAGATGTTGCCGAGGCAGACGAACAGGATGCGCATCAGGCCTCCAGCAAGCGCCGTACGCGCTCCAGGTCTTCAGGGGTATCGACGCCCACGGCTGGCGCTTCGATAGCATCCTCGACGTGAATGCGCACGCCATGCCACAGCGCACGCAACTGTTCCAGGGCCTCGGTCTGCTCGAGCCAGCACGGGCCCCAGCTGACGAAATCCTGGAGGAAGCCGACGCGGTAGGCGTACATGCCGATATGGCGGCGATACGGCACGCCTTCCGGCAGCGCCTTACCATCCCTGGCAAAGGCATCACGGGCCCAAGGCAGCGGCGCGCGGCTGAATGTCAGGGCCAGGCCGTTCTTGTCGCTGACCACCTTGACGGCATTGGGGTTGAATACCGTTTCCGGTTCATGGATCGGCTCGGCCAGGGTGGCGATACCCGCTTCCGGGTGGGCAGCCAGGTTGGCGGCCACCTGGTCGATGATCACTGGCGGGATCAGCGGCTCGTCACCCTGCACGTTGACCACGATGGCCTCAGCCGCAAGGCCCAGGTGCGCGGCCACTTCGGCCAGGCGGTCGGTGCCCGACTCATGGTCGGCGCGGGTCATCAGCACTTCGGCGCCGAAGGCCTGGCAGGCTTCGAAGATGCTGGCGTCATCGGTGGCGATGACCACACGGCTGGCGCCGCTCTTGCGCGCCTGCTCCCAGACGTGCTGCACCATCGGCTTGCCAGCAATCGGCAGCAATGGTTTGCCTGGCAGGCGCGTGGAGCGCAGCCGGGCAGGAATGACCACGGTGAAGTTCACGCTCATTTGTCCAGGCGCTCGTCATCGGTCAGGGTGCGCGCCTCGCTTTCCAGCATTACCGGGATGCCGTCGCGGATCGGGTAGGCCAGGCCCGCGCCCTTGCTGATCAGCTCGGTCTTGTCGGCGCTGAGCTTGAGCGGGCCCTTGGTGATCGGGCAGGCCAGGATATCGAGCAGTTTGGTGTCCATGGAAGCGTCCTTGAGGCCAGATGGCCAGAAATTGAAGAAGGGCTCAGGGCTTGCGCAGCAAGCGCTGCAGCTGGCTGTCGAACCAGGCGCCAAAGGCTGGCGTGGGCTGTGCCTCGACAGCCAGGTACCACCAGTCATCGCCAGCGAAGGCCCGGCATTTCACCGCATCCTTCTCGGTCATGACCAGCGGCAGCGGCGGGCTGAATGCCAGGCTTTCGGCGCTGAACTGCGCGTGGTCGGCAAAGGGATGCGGCACCGGTTGCCAGTTTAGCCCCAGCAGGGTATTGAAGAAACGTTGCGGGTTGCCGATACCGGCAACCGCGTGCAGGCGCTGGCCTGCCGGGAAATGATCCAGCCCACGGCGCTCGCCGCTGCGCAGGTTGACCAGGGCGGAAGGCTGCAGGCGGAAAGCGAACCCCTCGTCGCGGTCTTCACTGGCGCCGTTGAACAGCACGGCGTCGGCATCCTGCAGCCGCTCGGCAGGCTCGCGCAGCGGCCCAGCCGGCAGGCAACGGCGATTGCCAAGGCCACGGGCAGCATCGATCAGCACCAGTTCAAGGTCACGGGCCAGGCGGTAGTGCTGCATGCCATCGTCACACAGGATCAGGTCCAGTGGCTCGCTGGCCAGCAGCGCCTTTACCGCAGCAGATCGGTCAGGGTCGATGATCAGCGGCACATCCGTGCGCTGGACGATCAGCAAGGGTTCGTCGCCGGCCTGTGCGGCTGGCTGGCTGGCGTCCACACGCCATGGGTAGTGTGGCGGCCTGGCACCGTAACCACGGCTGACCACGCCAACCTTGAGGCCCTGGCGACGGCAATGCTCGATCAGCCAGAGAATCATCGGCGTCTTGCCGGTACCGCCCACGGTGATGTTTCCCACCACGATGACCGGAACCGGCGCCCGGTAACTGGCACTGTCCCCACGGAGAAAACGCGCACGCTTGCGCGTCACCACGCGCCGGTACAGCGCTTCGAGCGGGCGCAGCAGCGCCAGGGCCGGATGCCCGGCGTACCAGGCGGCGAGCAAGCGGTCGGCGAGCGCCATCAAGGTGTCCCCTGGGCAGCCTCGACGGTGGTCATGCGCAGGTGGCTGAAACCGAGCTTGCCGGCGGCATCCATTGCGGTGATCACGGCCTGGTGCGGGGTCTTGCCATCGGCGCTGATGGCCAGCGGCAACTTGTTGTCACCCCCCGACTCGCGCTCGATGGCCTCGGTCAGGGTCGCCAGGTCGCTCTTGGGTAGCAGGTGATTGTTCACCGAATACACGCCATCGGCGCTGATGGTCACTTCAACCAGCTTGCCCTGATCCGCCGGCGGCTGCTCGGCGCTCGCCGCCTCGGGCAGCTCGACACGCAACTGGGTCTCGCGGGTGAAGGTGGTGGTGACCACGAAGAACAGCAGCAGGACGAACACCACATCGATCAGCGATGCGAGGTTGATGTCGACGTTCTCCCGCTGGCGATTGCGCCGGAACTTCACGCCTTGCCTCCGGCCACTTCCACTTCGCGGTCGCCCTGGATCACCTCCACCAGCTTGATCGCCTCCTGCTCCATGCCCACCACCAGTTCATCGATGCGGCGCAGCAGGAAGCGGTGGAAGAACACCGCCGGGATACCGACCATCAGGCCGGCTGCGGTGGTGACCAGGGCCTTGGAGATACCACCGGCCAGCACCGCGGCATTGGCGGTCATCTGCGAGCCCATGAAGGCGCTGAAAATGTCGATCATGCCCAGCACGGTGCCCAGCAGGCCGAGCAGCGGCGCCATGGCGGCGATGGTGCCGAGGGTGCTGATGTAGCGCTCGAGTTCGTGGATGACGCGCGAGGCGGCTTCCTCGATGCACTCTTTCATGATTTCGCGGCCATGGCGCGAATTGGCCAGGCCCGCCGCGAGGATCTCGCCCAGCGGTGAATCAGCACGCAGGGCCTTGAGCTTGTCACTGGTGAGTTGCTTGTCCTTGATCCACATCCATACCTGGCCCAGCAGGTGCGGCGGGGTAACGCGGCTGGCGCGCAGGGTCCACAGGCGCTCGACGACGATAGCCATGGCGGCGATGGAACTCAGAATGATCGGCAGCATCATCCAACCACCGGACTTGACCAATTCCCACACAGTAAACGCCCCTCTGGAAAAAGGCCGCCACTCTAACACAGGAGCGCGAGGGGCTCATCTGCCGGAGGTCAGGCAAATGGTGTGTGACAGGGGCATGTCTTTGGATACAGTCAGGGCTGACAGGTGCATGCTTTTGGCTCTTCAGCGCCTATCAGCTCACCGCCCCCGCCAGAACCTTCTCTGCCAACGCACTCCCGCCACTTCCCCCTGCCCACCCAACACCACCCGCAAAGCCCCGTCCACCGCCGTGTCATGCACCACTACGCCATGCCGTCGATACCGCTCGACCACCTGCACATGCGGGTGCCCGAAACCGTTGTTACGCCCCCGCGAAATCAGCACCCCACGCGGTGCCGTGGCACGGATGAAGGCCTCGCTGGAGGATGTACGGCTGCCATGGTGCGGCGCCTGCAGCCAATCGATAGCGGGCGTTTCGGTATCCGCCAGCCAAGCCCGCTCGGCGCCGGCCTCCATATCCCCCGCCAGCAACATCCGCTCGCCTTGTGCCTCGACCATCAGCACGCAGGAGCGGTCGTTACTGCTTTGCCCGTCCACCCAGCGCCATAGCGAAAAATGCACGCCGTCCCATGTCCATTGCTCACCACTGGCACAAGGTTGCAACTGCACGTCATCCAGCGCTTCACCGCCAATCGCCTGCTTGACCGGCAAGCCTGCCTGGATGGCCGCAGCACCGCCGGCATGGTCGGCATGGGCGTGACTGATCAGCATCAGGTCCAGGTAGTCCACCCCCAGCTTGCGCAGGGTTGGCAGCACCACCCGCTCGCCCAGATCGGTCTCGCCCTTCGCCGGCCCGGCGTCGTACAGCAGGGTGTGATGCTGCGTGCGTAACAACATCGCCAGGCCCTGGCCGACGTCCAGCTGCCAGACTTCAACCTGCCCATGCGGCACCGGCTCCCTCGGTACCCACAAGGCCAGCAACATGACCCCGCCCAGTCCACGCAGCGGCACACCGCGAGGCAACAGCAACAGCAGCGCGCCGAACCCCACCAGCAACCAGGCCCACACCGGCAGGGCCGGTGGTATCCAGGCCGGCCGCCACCCTGCCATAAACCCCAGCAGGCGGAACAGCATGTCCAGCAAGCCACCTGCGGCCCACAGCAGCCCCTCGCCAATGCCCGCCAACGGCAACAGCAGCGTACCGAGCAATGCCAGTGGCAACACCGCCAGGCTGACCCAGGGCACCGCCAGCAAATTTGCCGCAGGCGCACTCAGGCTGACCGGCAACCCCATGGCCATCAGTACCGGAAGCAAGCCGACGGCGATCACCCATTGGGCCCGCGTCCACGCCTGCCAGGGTCGCCAGCCGCCCAGCCGCGCCGCAAAGCTGTAGATGAGGATTGCCACCGCCGCGAACGACAGCCAGAAACCAGGGCGCAATGCCGCCAGCGGTTCAGCCAGCAACACCAGGTTCAACGCCAGCAACAACGGCAACAGCGCGCCCAGCTGGCGAAACCGCAGGCGCCACAGCAGCACCACCGCCAACATCAGGCAGGCACGCTGCACCGGCACACCCGCCCCGGCCAGCCAGCCGTAGCCCAGCGCCGCAGCCAGCGCCAGGCCGCACGCCCAGGGCAACCACGGCCACCCACGCGGCCAGGCGCCCCAGCGCGCCAGGCCCGCAACCAAGGCGTACAACAAGCTCGCGACCAGGCCGATGTGCTGCCCGGAGATCACCAGCAAATGCACCGTGCCGGTCGCCTGCAACACCTGCCACTGCTCGCGGGCCAGACCTGCCCCGTCGCCGAGCACCAAAGCGACCAGCGCCGCTTCCTGCCCCTGGGCATCAACCTGCAGCAGGCGCTCGCGCAGTGCATCCCGCCAGCCTGGCGCCACCGCGCGCATCAACTGGCCCGTCTTGACCGTGCCCGTGGCGCCGATGCGACGGGCCAGCAGCTGCGCCTCGCGATCCGGGCCATGCGGGTTCAGCAACCCGGCCGGGCGCTGCAAGGTAACCGCCACGCGCCAATGCTCGCCAGCATGAATGACGGGCCCATCGAACCAGCTCAATTGCAGGCGCCGAGGCAGTTCGGCGCGGCGCGAATACGCCTGCTCGAGCTCAAAGCGCACGCCTTGCGCGGTTCGCGTCGGCAAGCCGGCGACCCGGCCTTCCACCCATAGCGTGCGGCCATCGAGGCCGGAGGCCAGTCGGTCATCCAGCGCCAACTGCGCCGACCCGCTGGCCCAGCACAGGCCCAACAGGAAACAGCCCAGTGGCCACAGGCGCGAACACAAGCAGACGACGCCAGCGAGCAACAGTGACAACAGCCACCCGACCGACGGCAATGCGGGGAGAAAGCCCAGGCACAACAGCCCGAGCGCGAGCGCAAACATCCCTGTGCGCATGAGGTAGAGCTCCAGAAGCGGAATCGCTTACCGAGGCATAGACCAAAAGCCGGCATGGCCCGCTCAACAATTGTCACAAACTCTAAACGAGGCTGAACGGGAATCGAGGCATACTTCCCCGATCAACGCTCCGGGAGCCTACATGCCGCGCCGACTTTTCAAACGCTACATGCCGGACCCGACCAGCATTCGGGAACACAAGTCCTTACGCTTTTTCGGCAAGCTGCTGCATGACCCGAACCTCTGGCACCTCAACCGCCACTCGGTGGCACGGGCCATGGGGGTGGGCCTGTTCGCGGCGTTGATACCCATCCCCATGCAGATGCTGCTGGCCGCGGCGTTGGCGATCCCGGTGCGCGGCAACCTGCCGATTGCCGTCAGCCTGGTCTGGCTGACCAACCCGCTGACCATGCCACCGGTGTTCTTCGTCACCTACATGACCGGCGCCTGGCTGATGCAGATCCCGCCGCGCTCGTTGCCCGACGAGCTGACCTTCGAATGGATCACCGACCAGCTGGCCACGCTGTGGCAGCCGTTTCTGCTGGGTTCGGTGGTGTGCGGGGTGGTGCTCGGCGTGCTCGCCTACTTCGCCACCCTGCTGTACTGGCGCTGGTGGATTGGCCGGCAGTGGCGCCGGCGCAAGCAACGGCTGTCAGGCGCGCATGCCGCGGCCGCTGACCAGCAGCCGCACGCACAGCACATAGAGCACTGCGGTGGCCACCAGCATGAAGGTGATCGCCGTACCAATACTGATATCCGACACCCCTAGGATGCCGTAGCGGAACGAGTTGACCATGTGCAGCACCGGGTTGGCCAGCGACACGGTCTGCCAGAACGGCGGCAGCAGGTTGATCGAGTAGAACACCCCGCCCAGGTAGGTCAGCGGCGTCAGCACGAAGGTCGGGATGATCGAGATATCGTCGAAGTTGCGCGCGAATACCGCGTTGACGAAGCCCAGCAACGAGAAGATGGTCGCGGTCAGCAGCACCACGATCACCGTCACGCCCAGGTGATGCACCTGCAGGTCGGTGAAGAACAGCGACAGGATGGTCACGATCACCCCGACCGCCAGCCCCCGCAGCACGCCACCCAGCACGTAGCCGACCAGGATGGTATGCGGCGACACCGGCGACACCATCAGCTCTTCGATCGAGCGCTGGAACTTGCTGCCGAAGAAGCTCGACACCACGTTGCCATAGGAGTTGGTGATCACCGACATCATGATCAGCCCTGGCACGATGTACTGCATGTAGGTGAAGCCGCCCATGTCGCCGATCTGCCGGCCAATCAGGTTACCGAAGATGACGAAGTACAGGACCATGGTGATCGCCGGCGGCAGCAGGGTCTGCGGCCAGATGCGCAGGAAGCGCCGCACTTCGCGATAGACGATGGTCTGCAGGGCGACCCAGTTGGTGCGCAGCTCCACACTCATACGGCCACCTTCGACAGGTTTTTTTCCACCAGGGACACGAACAGCTCCTCGAGTCGGTTGGTCTTGTTGCGCAGGCTCTGCACTTCGATGTTCTGCAGCGCCAGCTGGCCGAACAGCGCGGTGATGCCGCTGTCTTTTTCCACCTGCACTTCCAGGGTGTGCGGGGTCAGCAGCCGGCACGGGTAGCCCTGCAGCACAGGCGCCGTGGCAAGGTCCTGCTTGAGGTCGAGGACGAAGGTCTCGACATGCAGCTTGCCCAGCAGCTGGCGCATGCTGGTGTTCTCGACGATGGTGCCGTGGTCGATGATGCCGATGTTCCGGCACAGCTGCTCGGCCTCTTCCAGGTAATGGGTGGTGAGGATGATGGTGATGCCTTTCTGGTTAAGCTCGGTGAGGAAGCTCCACATCGAGCGGCGCAGCTCGATGTCCACGCCCGCGGTCGGCTCGTCGAGGATCAACAGGCGCGGCTCGTGGATCAGCGCACGGGCGATCATCAGACGGCGCTTCATGCCGCCGGACAGCGAACGCGACGGCACGTCACGCTTGTCCCACAGGCCCAGCTGGGTCAGGTACTGCTCGGCGCGTTCCTTGGCGATTTTCGCCGGGATGCCGTAGTAGCCCGCCTGGGTCACGACGATGTCGAAGCACTTCTCGAACTGGTTGAAGTTGAACTCCTGCGGCACCACGCCCAGGCAGCGCTTGAGCGCCGAGGGCTCGCGGTCCAGGTCGTGGCCGAACACGTTGACCGTGCCGCTGGTCTTGTTGACCAGGGTCGAGAGGATGCCGATGGTGGTGGACTTGCCCGCCCCATTGGGGCCGAGCAAGGCAAAGAAGTCGCCTTCGGCGACGTCCAGGTCGATGCCCTTGAGGGCCTGGAAGCCGTTGCCGTAGGTCTTGGTCAGCTGTCGGATGGACAGGGCGGAACTCATAGCGGGTCACTTACCGAAGAAAAAGGTGCAGGACACGCCAGGGCAGATCACTGGCGCAGTGAGTGCGGCCATGGTGCAAGGCCAGGTCGCACATGTACAGTCATGTGTATTGATAGTGACTATCGAAACAGCCGTGGTGTTCGATCAGGTCAGCGCGGTCATCACGGCGGCCTGATAAGCCGGGCGGGCCTTGAGGCGCGCATACCAGGCTTCCAGGTGGCGCATCGCCGGGCGTTCGATGGGCATTTCGAACCAGGCGTAGACGAAGCTACCGAGTGGGATGTCGCCCATGCCGATCTGGTCACCGGACAGGTACGGCTGTTTGGCCAGGGTCTCGTCTGCAATGGCCAGTAACTGGGCGCATTGCTTGTGTGCGGCGTTGATTGCCACCCAGTCGCGCTGGTCTTCCGGGGTGCGCAGCAGGCCCCAGAACAGCGGGCGGAACGGCGCGGCGAAGGACGAGGTGGTCCAGTCCATCCACTTGTCGGCCAGGGCGCGCTGGCGAGGGTCCTGCAGATACCAGCCCTGCTCCGCGCCATACTCGGCGCACAAGTAGCGGACGATGGTGTTGGACTCCCACAGGGTCAGGTCGCCGTCCTCGAGCATTGGCACCAGGCCGTTGGGGTTGCGGGCGCGGTAATGCGGCTCGTTGACCACGCCGAAGGCGCCGCCGGCGTCGATCGACTCGAAATCCAGGCCCAGTTCGTGGGCGATCCACAGCGCCTTGCGCACATTGCTCGAATTCTTGCGGCCCCAGATCTTCAGCATGGCAACATCCTTATGAATGCAGAGGTGGGACAGTCTACTCCAGGCAAACGATGCGCTGAAACTACCGCCGCCACACCCTGTCACTGTTCTGAACCTGCCGTTCACAGTGTTGCGTCTAAGCTGTCTGGGACGGCTCAAGCCCCCCCTGGTTCCAAGGAGGACCGATTATGTTGCTGTTGTGGTTGGTAGTGCTGGTGATCGGCGCGGCGTACTTCACGCACCGGCGCCTGGCGCCCTTGCAGATTCTCGGCATCATGGCGGCCTACGTGCTGCTGATGGGCCTCTTCAGCAACGCCCCTGGCTGGCTGCTGACCCTGATCTGGATCATGCTGGCGCTGAAGATCGCCCTGGTGGCGTTGCCGGAGTGGCGCCGCAAGGTGTTCAGCGGCCCGGTGTTCAAATGGTTCCAGCGCACCCTGCCGCCGATGTCACAGACCGAACGCGAAGCAATCGACGCCGGCACCGTGTGGTGGGATGGCGAACTGTTCAGCGGTCGTCCCGACTGGCGCACCTTGCTCGCCTACCCGGCACCGAAGCTGAGCGAAGAAGAACAGGCCTTCATCGATGGCCCGACAGAAGCGCTATGCGCCATGGTCAGCGACTGGCAGATCGGCCAGGACCTCGACCTGCCGTCCGAAGCCTGGGCGCATATCAAGCAGAATGGCTTCTTCGCCCTGATCATCCCCAAGGAATACGGCGGCAAAGGCTTCTCCGCCTACGCCCACTCACAGGTGGCGATGAAACTGGCAACCCGCAGCGGTGACCTGGCCTCCACGGTGATGGTACCCAATTCCCTTGGCCCCGCCGAATTGCTGCTGCATTACGGCACCGATGAACAACGCAACCACTACCTGCCCCGCCTGGCACGTGGCGAGGAAATCCCCTGCTTCGCCCTCACCGGCCCGCTGGCCGGCTCCGACGCCGGTGCCATGCCCGACACTGGCGTGATCTGCAAGGGCCAGTGGAAGGGCGAAGAGGTCATCGGCCTGCGCCTGAACTGGGAGAAGCGCTACATCACCCTGGGCCCGGTCGCCACCTTGCTGGGCCTGGCATTCAAGGCCTACGACCCCGACCATCTGCTGGGCGAAGAAGAAGAACTGGGCATCAGCCTGGCACTGATCCCCACCGACACACCTGGCGTGGAGATCGGCAAGCGTCACCTGCCACTGGGCGCAGCGTTCATGAACGGCCCCAACAGCGGCAAGGACGTGTTTGTGCCGCTCGACTTTCTGATCGGCGGCCAGGCCATGCTCGGCAAGGGCTGGATGATGCTGATGAACTGCCTGTCGGTCGGCCGCTCGATCTCGCTGCCCGCCGTGGGCACTGGCGCCGCCAAGTACACCAGCCTGGTCACCGGCCAGTACGCCAGCATCCGCGAGCAGTTCAACGTGCCGCTGGCAGCCTTCGAGGGCATCCAGGAATCACTGGCGCGCATCGGCGGCAACGCCTGGTTGATGGACAGCGCCCGCCTGCTCACCGCCAAGGCCGTAGACCTGGGCGAAAAACCCTCGGTGCTGTCGGCGATCCTCAAGTACCACCTCACCGAACGCGGCCGCGAATGCATCCAGCACGCCATGGATGTGCACGGCGGCAAGGGCATCATCATGGGCCCGAACAACTACCTGGGACGCAACTGGCAGGGCGCGCCGATCTTTATCACCGTCGAGGGCGCCAACATCCTCTCGCGCAACCTGATGATCTTCGGCCAGGGCGCGATCCGCTGCCACCCGTTCGTCCTCCGGGAAATGGCCCTGGCCGCCCGCGAGGACCGCGACCAGGCGCTGGTCGAGTTCGATGACCTGCTGATGAAGCACATCATGTTCGCCGCCGGCAATGCGGCCAGCACCCTGGTCTACGGCCTGGGGCTGGGTCGTCTGGAGCGGGTGCCGGGCGATGCCCTGAGCCAGGGCTACTTCCGAGCCCTCAACCGCCAGGCGGCGGCATTCGCGATGATGGCCGACCTGTCGATGATGCTGCTGGGCGGGGCGCTCAAGCGCCGCGAACGCCTCAGTGCCCGCCTCGGCGATGTCCTGAGCTACCTGTACCTGGCCAGCGCCGCGCTCAAGCGTTATCACGACCAGGGTTCGCCCGAGTACCTGCAGCCGCTGCTGCGCTGGGCCATGGAAGAAAGCCTGGGCCAGGCGGAGCGTGCGCTGGACCGCCTGCTCGACAACTTCCCCAACCGCTTCGTCGGCTGCGCACTGCGGCTGCTGGTGTTCCCCTTTGGCCGTCGCCATACCGGCCCCAGTGACGAACTGGATGCCGAGGTGGCCGAGCTGATCGGGCGACGCAAGGGCGACCCGGCGCTGGAAGAGTTGCTGGCCGGCTGCTACCGCCCGCAGGCAGACAACGACCCGGTCGCAGCCCTGCAACGGGCCAGCGACCTGCTCGACGACACGGCGCCGCTGCGCAAGGCACTGCATCAGGCCATCAAGGAAGGCAAAGTCCAGCCAGGCCCCGGCCAGGCCGGCATCGATGCCGCCGTCGAGGCCGGCGTGCTGCAACCCGGTGAAGGCCAGCGGCTGCACGCTGCCGAACAGGCGCGGCGCAGGGTGATCGATGTCGATGCCTTCGACAAGGCGCAATTGCTCGCCGAGCCCGGCAAGGTACGCTGACCCTTCGCGAGCACCGGGGGGCGGCGTATACTCCGCCCCCCGTTTCAGCCATACCGAGGACCCATTCCATGGCCAACCCCTACCTGGAATATCACCTGCAACTGCTCCAGCACCTGCGCACCATCCTGGTCGCATTGGGTGAAGCAGAACAGGTGCCGGAAGAAAGCCACGCCCTGTTCCTCGAACGCTTCGACGAACTGCTGACGCTGTTGCCACAGGACCCGCTGGAAAGCCAGTACCTGGGCCAGGACCTGATCTGTCAGGTGATCCAGCGTTACCCGCAAATTGCCCACCTGGTACCACGCGACCTGTTGTGGTTCTTCGCTGGCGACTGCCTGCACTTCATGCCCGACGAAGAGCTGGCGCTTTTCCAGCAACTGGAAGAGCGCCGCTACGAGGCCGAATCCAACGGCGAACCCTTCGACTGGAACCTGGAAAAGCAACTGCTGAGCCAGGCCGCGCCAGGCAGCACGCACTGATTCATTGCTTGCGCCCTGGTCATGTCAGGGCGCATCGGCAACTTCACACCGTAAGTGCATGTAACAAAGTGAAAAGTCGCACAGCGCCCTAGCCTAATCCTACAGCCTGATAAAACTCATGACACTTAGAATCAGCGCCGAGACAACGACTGGCAACTAAGCCAATCAGCGCCTCGCACTGAAACCAAACTAACCCTTATAACCAGGTTATGTCATGAAGAAGTCCTTAGTTACCCTATCGCTCGGTCTGCTCACCGGCCTTGCCGGCAATGCGGCCTTCGCCTACACCAGTTCGATATCCTTTGAAGGCCGTATCACACCTGAATCGTGTCCTATCGAAGTTGTCAATCCGGGCGACGGCAGTGCCGACGACAACGTCTACATGGGCGATATTCCCGCTGGTCGCTTCACCGCCGCCAATGTTGAGGTTCGTGGCGCCGCCTTCGCTATCCGCGTACCCGACAAGGCAAGCTGCAGCATTACCGAGGACAACGCCTTCGTGAAATTCGACGGCGATGCCGACGCCAGCGGCAACTACTTCAGGGTCAATCCGGGCGCCGACTCAGCACAAAACGTCTCGATCGTCATCAAGGACGTTACCAACAAATCGATCAAGCCTGGTGAAACTTCGGAAGATTACCTTCTGAACGCTTCGGGCCCGACCGATCTGCGCTTCGACGCCTATTACCGCTCCACCGCCGCCACCGTGACGGCGGGCGCAGCGTCGGCCAATGTCAGGTACACCGTCGACTATCGCTAATCACCCGCCCCACCTTTGTGCCTGTTGGCACTAACCCAATCATCCAGGCGTAGTCGATGCGCCTGGATGCAGCGAGTTACCCGATGATCAAACCGTTCATATTCACGATACCCGTGCGTGTCGTCGCTTGCGCCTGCCTGACCCTGTCGATGCTGAGTTTCTCGATGGCCAGCCATGCTGCCTTGACAGTGAACAATACCCGCATCGTTTTCGACAGTGACAAGCGCAATACCTCCGTGGTTATCAGAAATCCGTCCAAAAGCACTTATGCGGTACAGAGCTGGATCAATACAGAAGCGGACGACAATAGCACCGCCGTGCCCTTTGCAACGTCCCCTCCTCTGTTCAAGATCGGCCCGAACAGCGAACAGTTGCTGCAAATCAATGCGCTGCCCAATGCTTTACCACAAGACCGTGAATCGCTGTTTTTCTTCAATATGCAAGAAATACCACAAGCCAGTACCGAGCCTGGCAACAAACTTAGCATTGCCATTCGCACACGCATCAAGTTGTTCTATCGGCCGCACTCACTCAAAGGTAAGCCGAGCGAACAACTTGCGTCGTTGAAATTTTCCGTGGCTGAAGGCGATGGCGCGAAGCAACTGTTGGTCGACAATCCAACGCCGTTCCATTTTACCTTCATTCGCCTGGAAATCAGCACCGATGGCCGCAGCCACAAGCTCGACCGCCCGGAAATGCTTGCCCCACTCTCCCAGCACGCCTACGCGCTGACGGACATACCTCTCAATGGCCAATCCAGCGTGCGCTTTGCAGTGATCAACGACTTTGGCGGTTACACCGAGCCTATGACCCTGCCGATTCATCCGACTCGCTAGAGCCTTACCGCGTCACATCGCAAGGAGTCGCTTTCATGCCCCTTCTTCCAACGCGCTGCCCGGTCCGCGGCCAGCGCCACCTGCTGCTGTGCCTGGCCGGCAGCCTCGTAGCATGGCTCGAAATACCCATTGTGAAAGCGAGCAGCGAGCCGGGTTTCGAATCCGGGTTTCTGCGCGAGGCCGATGGCTCGGGCGTACACGCACTGAGTTTTCTGCAGAGCCAACAAAGCCTCGCGCCTGGGCGCTACCTGGTCACCGTACGGGTCAACCTGGAACCCGCCGGGCGCCATGAGCTTGACTTCACGGCCGATGCCAATGGCGAACTGCAACCCTGCCTGCCTTCCACCCGGCTTGGCGAATGGGGGCTGCGCCTCGACGCCCTGGCCAGCCTGGAAGACGCCAGCCAGGCCTGCCTGGACCTGACGTCAGTCGTCCCTGGTGCACAGGTCGATTTCGACAGTAGCCGCCTGCGGCTGTCCATTTCCATACCGCAGATCGCAATGCGCCGTGATATCGCCGGCAATGTCGACCCCTCGCGCTGGGACAGCGGTATCAATGCCGCCTTCCTCAACTACCAGGCGTCCACCCTGCAGGGAAAAAGCCGCTACCGTGGCCGCTACAGCAACGAGGACCTGTACCTCAATGGTGGCGTCAACCTCGGCGACTGGCGACTGCGCAGCACCCAGGCGTGGCGCCAGGACAGCGACGGCACACGCGAATGGACCCGCGCCCAGACCTATGCCCAGCGCGACCTGCCCGGCACCCGCGCCAATATCACCGTGGGCGAGACGTTCACCGACGCCGACATCTTCGGCGGCGTGCCGGTCACCGGTGTTCGCGTGGCCTCCGACATGAGCATGCTACCCGATGCGCTGCAAGGTTATGCACCGGTGATCCGCGGGGTCGCGCAGACCCGCGCCAAGCTCGAGGTATGGCAGAACGGCTACCCGATCTACGCCACCTATGTCAGCCCCGGCCCCTATGCGATCGATGACCTGAATACCGCTGGCAGTGGTGAACTGGAAGTGGTGCTGACCGAAGCCGATGGCCAGGTGCGGCGCTTCATCCAGCCATACGCCACCCTCGGCAACCTGCAGCGCCAGGGCATATGGCGCTACAGCGCTACCGTCGGTACCTACAACCCGGCCAGCGACCTGGACAAGCCGCTGATCTGGCAGGCTACCCTCAGCAGGGGCATGGAATGGGACCTCACGTTGTATGGCGGGCTGATGGCCAGCGAGTACTACCGGGCCATGAACATCGGCATCGGCAAGGACCTGGGCAGCCTTGGCGCCGCATCGTTCGACGTCACCCAGGCCAACAGCCAGCTCGACATCGCCGAACAGGCCAGTGCACAGGGTCAGAGCTATGCCTTGAAGTACGGCAAGGCGTTCGCCACCGGCACCAACCTGCGATTTGCCGGGTATCGCTACTCCACCGAAGGCTACCGTGATTTCAGCGAAGCGGTGCAGCAGCGCAGCCACAGCACAACCTTCCAGGGCAGCCGCCGCAGCCGGCTGGAAGCCTCGGTGCATCAGCGTCTGGGCCAGCGCCACAGCCTCAGCCTGACCCTGTCGCAACAGCAATACTGGCAACAGGCGTCCACTCAGCGCCAGTACCAGCTGGGCTTCAACACCTACCACGCGGGCATCAGCTATTACCTGTTCGCCTCGCAATCGCTCAACGATACCTACGGCAGCGACCGCCAGTTCGGCCTGAGCCTGTCGATGCCACTGAACTTCGGCCGCAGCGCCAATGCCCGGTACGACTTGCACAAACAGCGACATGGCTACACCCAGCGCGCCAGCTTGAGTGGCAGTACCGGCGACGGCAGGCTCAGCTACAACACCAGCGTGGCCCAGGACGAGGACCGCCAGCACTCGGGTGCACTGACGCTTGGCTACAAGACCGAGCACGGCAACTTCGGCACCGGGCTGACGCAGGGCAGCGACTATCAAAGCCTGTCACTCAATGCCAGTGGCGCGCTGCTGCTGCATGCCGGTGGCCTTGAGCTGGGTAGCTACCTGGGCGATACCGCAGGGCTGGTCGAAGTCCCTGGGGTTGCCGGCGTCGGCGTGCAAAACAGCAACGGCAGCCGCACCAACGCGCGCGGGTATGCCCTGGTGCCGCACCTGCAACCGTACCGTAACAATACCGTCGTGCTGCAAACCGACAAGCTTGGCCCTGACGTGGAAATCGAGAACGGTACAGCGCAGCTGGTGCCGCGCCGCGGCGCGATCGTCAAGCAGCAGTTCAGCGCCCGCCAGGTTTCGCGCTGGGTACTGACGCTGCTGCACGCCAACGGCACGCCAGTGCCCTTTGGCAGCGTGGTACTCGATGCCGAGGATCAGCCACTGGGCATGGTCGGCCAGGCTGGCGTGACCCTGCTCAGCGCCATCGACCAGCCCCAGACACTCTCCCTCAGCTGGGGTGAGCGGGACGACCAGCGCTGCCGACTGCACGTCGACCCGCAGCACATGCAGCGCGCCGAAGGCTATCACCTGCAGACACTGACCTGTGTCGCGGACAGTTTCAAGGAATCGACATGATCAAGTTTACCCCTACCACGCTGGCGCTGGGCATGCTGCTCGGCCTGGCATGGCCCGCCGAGCAGGCATTGGCGAACACTGACAAGCTCTGCTTCTACTACGACACCCGCAGCAAGCCCAGCCTCACCTACGAAGCGGATCTGCAGACCCAATACGTTCCGCTCAACGCCTCAATCGGTACCGAGTTCGGCAACACCCCGGTGCCGTATGTCTTCCCCAGAGAAGGGCGGTCATTGTATTGCTACCACGACGGCAGTGTTGTCATGCGTTTTCGCATGACCCCCATTCGCCCGCCCCTGATGCTGGCCCGAAGTGGCGGGCCTGGAGAAGTCCTGGCCACCAATGTTGAAGGCATAGGCGCTCGCATCCTGCTGTCCTCCCCCTTCTCGGGCGAAGCCACCGCTGATTTCATCCCCGAAGAAGGCCATTCCTGGGTCCCCTTCACGGCCATCCGCGCTACCCCGCACGGACTGTCGGCGTTCGATATGAGGGCCCTGTTCTTTCGGGCCATCCTGGTCAAGACCGCCCCGCTTGCGCCCGGCCGCTACACCATCGACAGCGATATGTTCATAGGGAATCTGGACTACGCCAATTTTGGCGATGTGTTCAAGTTCCGCCTGAAGGCTGAAGTCATCCAGTCCCAATGCACGGTGGGAGCCGATCCGGTCGAGCCCAACCCGGTACCGCTGGGAGAGTTCCCCCGCTCCAACTTCTCCCACATCGGCTATACCACCGAAAAGGTCAACTTCAGAATTACCCTCGCCGCCTGCCAGACTGACCCCGAGAACAACACCTACGCCACCCTCGAACTGAACAGCGAAGACGCCATGATCGGCCCGGGCCTGACGAGTGTCTTTGGCCTGACCCGCGACTCGCAGGCCGCAGGCGTCGGCATCGAGGTCTTCAAGGGCGATGGCACCCCCATGCCCCTCAACACTGAAGTACCCATGACCCCCCTGAACAACGGCAACACGATAATCAACCTCAAGGCCGCGTTTCACCAGACCGAGCCCAGCCACAAGGTGCGGCCTGGGCTTGCCAAGGGGCAGCTGAACTTCATCGTGCGCTATCGCTAGGTACGAAGGGAGGCCGCTGTCGGCCTCCCTTCGCTTACCCGCGTGCAGGGCCTACGCCGCCGGCTCGGTACCACTGAGGATGTTCCTCGCGTCGTACCGGTACGCCACGCTTTCGCCTGGCTCGGCGGGGCTGCTCCCGGGAAGTGTGACCAGGACCAGCCGGTTGAGCGCATCGTATTTCAAGGTCCGGCCCGCATCATCCCTGGTCAGGTTGCCGTTCTTGTCGTACTCCAGAAGAATCTCCCTGGGGTAATCGGCATGGGTGTTGGTGATTCGCAACAATTGCGCCGGGTCCTGCTCCAGGCGATAGTCGCCAAAAGAGTAGAGGGCCCGGTTGAAGCCACCGTCGAAGGTGGTGAGGACCACGGTGATATTGTCCAGGTCATCAAAGCTGAAGACCTGCGTCTTGATTTTCTTGCCGTAGGGATCCACTGGCCAGTAGTGGTCTTCGGGCGCTTGCGGGTTGTCGAAGGCATCACACGTGTAATTGACCAGGCGGCCGCGCGTGTCATAGCGATAGCTTTCGTCACGCAGAACCTGCAGTGGTGGCTCATCGGACTCCCGCTCACACTCAGCCAGCACCCGTTGCTCCAGGCAATCGAACTCATCATAGCGCTGCGTCAGGGTCTGTACCGTCTCGCCGCCAAAATCAAAGGTCCGCCGAGTCTCGCGATCAAACCCGTCGTACTCCAGCGAGGTCACCAATTCAGTACCAGCCTGGATGTCCTGGGTGGTAAAACTCTCCATCCGGCCAAAGCTGTCATAGGTGAAGTCTGTCTGCAGCAACACCGGGCCAAGCGCCTGGGTACGGCCGCGGCGTTTCGCCGGCGCGGCGTGCAAGCGAGTCTGCTTGAGACGGCCACAGTCATCGTATTCGTAGACTTGCTCCTGATTCAGCACATCGCCGTACCTGTGCATGCGGCTTCGGTAGCTGTAGCCGTATGACATGCTGTAAAGCTCATCGCCTACATAGCGGTCTTCATGCTTCACTTCACCGTTGGTGAAATATTCGAGTTCAACCTTGTACCCAGGCTCGTCGAATTCCACCAGGCGGGCATTCTTGCGATGATAGATATAGTTAGCGTCGACCGCCCCCAAATGACGGTGAACAGGTTCTTCGCCCAAGGCCGGCCGATAGTCATAGCTCACCTCTGCCTTGTCGGGTGCAATCATCAGGCACGGTTGACGTTCACCTTGCCTGTACTGGAACTCCTGATCACGGAAACCGGTAATCGCGTGGGTTCGCCGGCCGAGGCCATCGAACGTCTGCGTACCCAGCAGCACGTCACCCACCTTGATACTGACCGGCAAGTCCTCACGGCTATGCATGGCATAGGCCCGGGTGACCACGGCATTGCCAGGCAACGTGTGCGTTACCTGCCGATCGAAGGCATCGTAGGCATAGACGTTGATGCGCATCCGGTCGCCCTCGCCGTCGCGCTCACGGTGCAGGCGCCCCAGGCCGTCGTAGTCCTGCCGCAACAGGCTCACCTGCTGCTTGACCGGCTTGCCCGTATCATCCTCGCTCAGGTAGTAGCGCTCGACGCGCACAGCTTTTTCGAACAGATTCATCCAGGTTTGCGTGACACCGCTTTGCACACCCTGATCATCCACGCGCCAACGGGTGACGATCGGCCCTTTGTGCTCGGTAGAGCCCACAGGGTCGGTCTCGGAATAGTCGCGTATACCCTCCGGGCCGATTTCACAATACAGCTCGCCCCAGTCGTCATACTCTAAGCTGTACTCCAGTTCCAGCTGCCAGTCTTCATACCAATCGACGTCAGTCCGCGCTTCCAGCTGGCCAAGCGCATCGTACCAGGCCCGATAGATGGGGCGTGGCGCGCCGGCGAACAGCTTGCTGTCGTCATCATCGCGTTCCTCATAGACGACCCGATTGAAACCATCCACGATCGACCGCGTCCTGACCCCAATGACATCGGTCACTGCTTGCTCGGCCACGTCCTCGTCATGTGCGCAGAGGTGGTATTCATAGTGTTTGAAGGCCTCGTCCTCTCCGTCCGGATCGACGGTTTCGCGCGTCACACGGCGCAGCGCGTCATAGACATAGCGAATCCTCACACCGTTGTCGTCGCTGTTGAGCAACGGTTCGCCATGCAACACCGAGCGCAGTGTTTCGAGGGTCTTGGACACCTGGTCGAAGCCGCTGATGGTCTCTATCGTCTGCAGCGCGAACTCACCCGACGCCTTGTCGAAGACTTCCTCATAGCCGTAGGTGCTCGTGGTACTCCACACCTCGTCGGGGTCGACACCGGGATAATTCACTTCCTGCTCTCGCACGCGCCCGAGCCGCAACGCATCGTCAGGCTGGTCGAAGTAGCAGAAATAGGTCCCTTCAATCGCCTCACCAGCATTGATCAGCGTCTGCCCCTCGACCACATGCTGGCCATAGGCACGCCATTGGTTGTCCGGGTCATTCGCGTCGTATTCACTGTCGATAACCGCCGGCAAGCTGATATACGTGTAGTGGGTAGTCAAGGTCGGCGCCTGGCCAAAACCGGTTGCTGCCGGCGTGATGGTGGTTTGCTTGAGGTGGCGCACGAAGCCTTCCGGGTCCGGCGGACAGGCCGCACCGTCGCCCCCGACCGGATACCACTCGTGCAGTTCCTCGACTTCGTTGAACCGTTTGC
The DNA here is from genome assembly GCF_014269035.2 of Pseudomonas vlassakiae. Classification (GTDB taxonomy): domain Bacteria; phylum Pseudomonadota; class Gammaproteobacteria; order Pseudomonadales; family Pseudomonadaceae; genus Aquipseudomonas; species Aquipseudomonas vlassakiae. Next base: position 304,391 of record NZ_JABWRP020000001.1, on the reverse strand, counting down.
GCCATACCAGATTGCCGTGCACGTCGTACCGGCTGTATTCGGTCGGCGAGCGTGGCGGTCGACCGCTCTCCAGCAGCGTCCAGCGCTGGGTCTGTTCGGTGACCAGCTGAAAATTGGCAGGTTGCAGTTCGAATGTCTTCTCCTGGTCCACCGGGTATTTGTAGATCTGTTCCCGCAGTGAACGGCCCTGGAGCGTCTTCTCAGTCTCCAGCAGGTGAAACCGGTTGAAGCGCCGCTCGATGGTCTTTACTGGCGTGTCGTTGACATAGTGGGTTTCCACCGAACCGTATTGATAGACGCCCTGGCGATAGTACAAGTTGTCCAGCCCACTGTCCTCGACCCAAGGGGTGTCTCTATCGCCGAGGAAGTTATTGTTGCCCCAGCCTTGCGCTTCGGCATTCTCGTAGACGAAACCCACATCGACCAGCGCATGCTTGATGCCGAGTTGCGGCAGTGGCTTCCCCGGCGTCGTTTTGTGGCGGTTGACCCGGGGTAGCCGGTTGCGCCTGGCAGCGCTTGGGAATTCATGACCACCGTCGGTGTATTCGAGCACCTCCCTGGCGCCTGTCGGCGTCCTGACCCCGACAATCGAAAGGTAGCTGTTGCTGGCATCGTACTCATACTCGAACTGCCAATTGGCCTTATTGGCAGTGGGCAGGGCGATCTGGGTGACGCGGTCATCATTGCCACCCAGCGACATGACGTAACGCGCGACTCCGCCATTGGCCAATGAATGCTCTTTTATCTCCACCGTGGAACTACTACGTTCAACGGTCAGCAGCGCGTTTTCGTCCCCCTGCGCGGTCACCTCGAAGATTGCCTGCAAGCGGAAATACTGACTATTGAAAGCGAGGTGCTCGAGCTTGAGTTTGCGCCCCATGTGCAGAACACTGACCGGCAGGGCCAGGTTATCATCCTGCATCTGGAGAATTTCCTTGAGCCCGGACCGGTGCACCACACGAAAGCGCGTGGTCTCGTCCAGGCCTAGATTGCCTTCCTTGTAAACATGGAAACTGGCGATCTTCTGTTGGGGAATGTTCAGCCGCTTGTCTTCGCGACTGCTCTCTTCAAGCCGGAACGACTCACCCGTGCCCAGGGCAAGCACCTGGTTGTGGCGGGTATATTGCGTCAATCCGAGGTTCCAGCCCTTGCCATAGCCTGAGTCCTGGGTATTGAGGGGGTTGTAGTGCAGCGCCAGTTTCAAGGCCGGGCCAGCCAGCGCATGGGACTTCAGGTCCGGTAACTCGATCGACACCGTATACAAACCCGTTCTCGGGTCGACGCCCCCACGGACGGCGCTCAAGAAGTTGAACGCGGTGGAATGGACCGTTCGATTATCGCTCATGTTGCGCCTCCGCAAGTTCAACACTCGCCATCAATACTCATAGCGAAAACAGGAGAGTTTTCCGTGAATTTGCCCAGTACCCTTTTTGACCAGGAGCTTCAGGCCCGGTTTGACCTGATCTCCGACGGCGTAGGTTCGGAGATCTTGGATCTTCATCCATTCCATTTGAAAGGGATGCTTCGCGCTCCTGAGTTTGAAATAAAAATTCCCATCGTCATCACAAGAAGGCGAGTCCGCGAGCATCAAAACAGCACCCGCCGGCATATTTTCAACCTTGAAGTAGTAGGCATTATCGTTACCGCACTCCATGTCGCCCAGCTTAAACTGACCCTTGGTTCCCCACAGCAGTTCCTTGGTACAATCTTTGCCCGGATTACCGTCATTATTATTGGCAAAGCTGATTTTGACCGTATTGGAGTCGGACCTCTCGGCAGCCACTGTTTGCACACCCGCCCCTGCCAGGAGCAAAACGAGAGTAGCCATTGAAACACGCTTGAATGAAACCATCTTATTTGTCTCCCAGCTCGCGGGCAGTGATACGTTCCAGGCGCCGTGCAGGGGCACTGTCGAACGCCGAGTGATACAAGTGATTGCGATGCCCAACGATTGATTCGGGCAGGTGATAGACCAGTCGTTCATGCAGGTGGCCGTAACGGTCTCGCAAACGCACGGCAAGGGGCCTGAGGAACTTCTCGCCACCACCAACGATGCTCTTGCCAGGCGCCACCAGCTTGTCTTCACTGATATACCCAATATCATCGACACGCCGATTGACGATCACCAGCGCCCCTTTATGGAACACACGGGTATCCACGTCCAGTTTCAAGTACTTCTTCAACTTGTCTGCCAGCACGGTCTTGTCCAGATCATCGTTGTCGAATTGCACCTCCGTCGGTTCCGCACCTTTCACTGCATCATAAAAGATCCATCCGGTGAAGCTCATTTCCTCGACTGCACTGTGTCGATTTTCCCAAGTCATGGAGGTGGTATTGATGCTGGCGTCATGCTTGGAGGAAAGAAACTGGCAGGTCAGGAAATTCCCTCCACCATACTTGAGCCTCCAGTAGTCCACCGTATTCGGATGCAGATAGAATTCGTCATCATTCGGGTTCTCCGGCAATTCGAAACCGGTCCCCCCGCCATCCATACGAAAACCTTCGAATACATAATCCGTGTCATTGAAATGCGGCGTCGGAATCGCGGTTACAGTGATAGACGAATGCTGATCATTGGTGTCGTTTGATGCGTACTGGAAACCCTTATCAGACGTAAATCTAGAGTGGAAGTCCTGTATATCGAGGCTGTCCGACTTCGCATGCAAATAGAAGCGCTTGACGGTTTGTTTATCATTGCGCGTCATTTCCACTGCCCCTGGCGTGGTGGCTTGCTCGAAGATGTTGGGCTCTTTGCGCGTTGCCCAAGGCGTCAGCTCATTCAGTTCGATACCTTGAGCGGTCCCGAGATCCGGCAGCCTCTGGGTCGCTGCACGCTGGTAAATGCCGATATCAGCCTCTTCCTTCAGGCTCAGGGGGTAATGCTTGCCGTCTACAAGCGCCGTTTCAACGGTCACCTCCACCATCAACGGCTGGAAGCCGTTGCCGAACAGTGAACCCCGGGTACCTAGATCCGCCCCACCGGGCACCTTGATATCGTGAGTTTTCAATGATTTCCAGGTGGGCTCCTCGTTGAGCTGAGACTGCTGTACCACGCTGTAGTCGGTGGCATAGCGCACCCCTTTCTCGACCACCTCGCAGACCACGACGCTGCTGCGGGTATCGGTTTCGTCCGTCGCGGTAAAGCGGCCCTCGCCATCGACCCGACCGGTGCCGGCCAGCACCCGCCAGCGCTTGTGCAGCGTTGACAACATGCCAGACGTATCCGCCAGTATGGTGGTCTGCTGGCGCTGCAGGCGGGGCACGAAGCGCGGCTCGATACCGAGCAACTGCTGGGCGTTGACCATCACCAGCGAGGCCATGCCCGTCTCGCTGCCCTCGGCCCGCAACTGCTGGACCGCCAACGGTCGCAATAGCGTGTCGGCGTATGGCTTGAACACCGCGTTGCGCCCGCCAGCTCCCGACACACCCAGTTCACCCAGCGCCGGGCCGACGAAGGACCAGTCGATGCTCCCACCGCCCCCCGACTGCCAGGCCCCCAGGCTCATCTCCTGCTGGTTCTGGGCGAAACTGACCACCCTTGGCATGAGTTCCAGCCGTTCGAAGGCTACCTGCACCCGCTCGGAGGCGACATAGGTGATGTCACCCTCCTTATATTCAGCCGTGACCACCACCGTCAGGCTTTCGTGACCGATGGCATTGATGTCTGGCGCGCTGTACAGGCCTTCCAGGCTGATGCTGCCTTGCGTGGCAAGCGTGTGATTGGTCAACCCGGTGACGCGCCACTGGCTGGCATTCACTTGCCGGCCTTCGCCGTTGAAAAGCTTGAATTGCATTTGCTCACCGGCATGCAGGAGCGTCCCTGCCGGCTGCACGCTCATGGTGGTGCGCAACGGGTTGATATTGCCAAACACCGCAAGATCCCTCGGGGTGTGGCGTTCGCGCTCGACAAACTCATACGAGGCAGGGAACAGCAAGCTGTTGAGCAGTATCAGGTCCACTTCGCTGGCCTGATCCTGCAAATGCTCGGCGACCACCAGCGTTGCGGAGTAGTCGCCGTCCGGCAGCAGGTAAGGGAAATCGCGGGTGGGTAGCCGCCCCTTTTGGTCATCGCCTAAAACACCGATGAACACCAGCACCGCGCCGTCACCGTAGTTCGCCGCAGCCCTGAGCCTCGCACCGGGCGCCGCCTGCGTCCGCAGGATGAAGCGGTTGGGAGTGAGTGTCCGATAACCGCGCAGGTCGATGCTGCCAAGCTCGAATTCACTGCTGCGCGCCGGCAATCTGGCAAACCACTCGGCCAGCCGGGCGTTGAGTTGCTGGTTGAGCTGCGGATCCTGGGCGAACAGGTTGCAGCGCACCCGGCTGCCCTTGGCGATATCCAGCAGCACCCGGCCACGCCGGTCGACCGTACCTTCGGCCAGCGCAAGGTCGACATCGATCTCCACCTGGTAGTCCATGGCTTCGCTGAACGAGAAACCCGAGAACAACTTGCCGCCATCCTTGTTGGTGCTGGCGCAACGCCCGGCAACGATGTTCATCGTCAGGCGTACCCGCGAGTTTTCCACCGAGGCCGTGCTGAATGACAGCAGCGGCGGGCCGAATTCGATACCGGACAAGCTCACGGCACTCGACGGGCCAGGCAACCATTCGGCCTGGGGTGCGCTGACGGCATCGATATCCAGTGCCACATGCACCCGCGAACTGCCGATACGCCGGGCGCTGACAGCGCTCAAGGCGGCAAGCCCATCGGCGTGGCCGGTTGCTTGCGCCGCGGCACGCCGGGGCCTGGTGACGAGGTCGACCGACAACAGTGGCAAGTCACTCGGGCCGCCCAGGCGCTCGAGGTGCTGCTGATACAGCAATCGGTTGAGCCGCCCGCGGCTGTAGACCGCCACGGCGCCCCAACCCAGGGTCACCGAACTTTCCCGCATACGCGCCAGTACTTGCTCCAAGGAATTGGACATGGCTTCATCCTCTTGATGATGCATCAGGTTCGAACAACGTTTGATCGGCAGCCGGCTGCCGGGCAGGATGCCCCTTGCGTTGAGGCTCCAGCGGCAACAACAGGTGGCCTTCGAGGTCACCGAAGGGCGTGTCGGGCAACAAGGCGGTTACCAGTACAAAGGGTGTCGGGCCTTCCCAGGCAGGCCAGTACACTCCCTCATCCTCATCAAGGAAACCGTCGCCCAGATGCAGTGGCCACTGCACCTGCGCGGTCTTCTCGATGCCATTGAAATAGGCCCTGAACTGCACGCTACCGTCGGGTTTCGGCGGATCGGCCTCCAGGTGCAGGGCGGGCTCCTCTTGCATGACCAGCACCTGCACGACGGTGACCTCCCCGGTCGCGCTGTTGCTCACCTCGATCATGTCCAGCAGGTAGGTGCCCTCATCCTGCTGCCCAGCTGCGGTATAGGTGCAGCGCGTGCCGTCGGCGCTGGGCTCCACTCGTCCACAGCCTGGCTGCTCGACGACCCGCCATTGCGGGTCGCCGCCCAACGCGCCGGCGGTGAAGGTCAGCTGATCCCCGTAGGAACAGATACGCACCCTGGGGTTGGCATTGATACTCTGGGCCAATGCCGTCAGCAGCGTCGTGCTGCGCGCGCGGGTTTGCCGGTCGGTTGCGATGACCAGCCCGCGCGCCTGGCGATACCCCAGCACATGGGCTGGCGGGGCCTGATAAAAGCCGGTGTCGGGATCGATGTCGCCGATATCCCCCATGTTGCCGTCGAGGGCTTCAAGGCTCCAGGTCACCGAGGCGAGCCCGGAGTCGACCGTGAAGGTATGTGCCTGCCCAGGCGCCAGGCGTACATCCTGGTCGCGGATCTGAATGCCCGCCGCATTGCTGTCGAGCTTGCCGAACAAGGCAAGCCCATGGGGATATTCGGCATCGTGCGGGGTAAATGCACTGTCTTGCGCCAGGGTGAAGTTTTTCAACAGGGTTTCCGGCACGCGGGCCGAGAGCTTGCGGGCCAGCCCTTCGAGCAAGGCTTGCTTGAGCACCAGCCCGACAAACCGGTCGATTTCTTCGAGCTGGGTTTCGTCAAGGTCTGCCGGCAGCCCATCGAGCACGGTGACTTCCGCCTGTTCCGCCCATGGCCAGGCCACCTCCCCCATGATCAGCCCGCCGTCGGTCTCCTCGAGGGAGGGGCGGAACAGGTAGAAACGATGGTGCAGGTGAAATTCGAACGTGCACGACAGCGGCAGCCAAGGCTTCGGCGCTTCGTCCTCGTGTTTTTTGCGCTGCTGGTACTCGAAGGCGATAGCCCCTTGCGATTGCCAGCGCAGCTGGACTTCGTCTTCGTCGAACTCGGCCGTCAGCGGCAGCGCCCCGGCACCGGCCTGCAGGCTGAACCTGGAGGACTTGAACAGATAATGGCTGGCCGTGTGTGCCAGTTCGAAGACCTGTAGCGTGCCCGCCTTGGCCTGCAGGGATTGCAGAGCGCCTTCGGGCGTATTGCGGTAGTCGAACGTTGGCCCGTCGAGCATCGCCTCCATCGCATGGGCATAAGCCGCACGGTGCAACAAGCGCCTGGAAAGCAGCAGCGTCGCCGGCGCACGTTCGGCCATTTCCTTGGGCAGCAGGAAGGGGAAATCCGAACCGGCGGGCGGATAGACACCTGCAGGCCCCCGCTCCAGCGAGCCAAACAGTACCAGCGCCGCACGCGGGTCGGACGCCTGAGTCATGACGCGGGCACCTACGGCCCGGGCATTGAGGAACGGGTTTTCGGACTTCGCCGACACATCCGCCAACGCGTAGAGGCCTTGGTCGTCTTCCAGTTGATGGGCCAGGTAGTCGGCCATGAAGGCGCCGCCTTCCCAGCGCTCCTGCTGGCTGTCGCCCAGATCGAATTCCAGGCTTTGCGCTTCTGGTTGCTTCAGGTCGAGGCCCAGGCGCAGGTCGTCGGTGGTGAAACGGGTAAGGCCACGCAACTGCAGGCTGTCAAGCGCATCATGCGCAGAAACGGCCAGCACATCGAGGAAGTTGTCCTGCAGAACATGGGTGCCACCGTCAGCCTGCAGGCTGAACCCTACCCGTGGGTTGTCGTAGGAGGCATGGCCCCAGTCAAGGCTGGGCGGGCCAAGCCGGTAGTGGCTCAGGACATGGGTCTGCCGACTGGCAGAAACCTTGATCTCGATGCGCTTCCAGGCGATGTCGCTGCCTTTGCTCATCTGCAGCCTATGGTGCCGTTGCACCAGGGAATCGACCGCGACGGGTGGCACGGCAAAAATGAAATCCCACTCCGACAGGTGCGGATTGCGTTTCATCCAGTCCAGAATGGCCAACAAGGAATTGCCTGACATGATGATTTCCTCGGGTGCTCTCACGGTTGGGAAGCGGCGGCCGAACTGGCCCCGGTTGCGGTACGCCTGGCCAGGCGCAGGCGCCTGCCCTGCGAGGACTGCGCCTCATAGGCTTCGACCGCGCCATCAAGCGGCAACGGCAGGATGATGAAGCCCTCCAGCGCGCCCCAATCCGGGCTTTCAACGTGGCCGCCGATGACCACGAAACGGTCACGTCGGTTGCGGCCGACCTCGTAACGGTCACCCTTGATCTCCCCAGGCCCGTACAAGACCGTCCACTGGACGTCCGTCTGCACTTCGCTGCCGACCCAGAGTGCCAGGCGCACCCAGTCCTGCTGGGCACTGCTGCCCCACTCCTCGGGGGTGACCGGCATCGGTTTCTTTTTCCTCATCCGCGTCACCAGGCAGGTAACGCGCTCATCGCCACTGGCGTTGTTGCGCACTTTCACCAGGTCGAGCTTGTACGCCTCGGTGCGCGAGTCCGCACCGGCCAAGTAGGTATTGAGCCGGCCCGTACCGCCAGGCTCGCGCAAAGCCCCGTGTGGCGCCGCATTGACGAATGACCACTGGATATCGGCGGTCTCCCGGGTGCCGGCCATCAGCGCCACTTCTCCGCCTGGCTCGACGACCTCCAGCATGGGGCTGAGGGCGATGGCGTGATCGACCACGGTCACCAGGGCGGCAGCGGTGAACCCGGAGTCAGGATCGAGCGCGGTAACGCGGGCCTGGGTGAAACCGGCCGTAATATGACTGACCCCCGGGGCGGTGTACCAACCGGTCAACGTGTCGATCTCGCCTGGGTCGTCCGCGTCGGCCGTCAACGCTTCGACTTTCCAGTACACCTTGCGAGGGGGTTCGACCTTGAACTGCAGCGTGCCCCCAGGCTCGAGCACCGGCTCGAGCGCAGTGACTTCGAAACTGCCACCATCCGGGTTGACCTTGCCGAACATGACCACGTCCTTGGGCCCGCGCACCTGATCGCTGACGACCAGATTGCCGAAACTCAGGCGCAGGGTTTCCTTGACCAGCGGCTCAAGCACCTCTGCGACTGGCAAGTCACGTCCCAGACGCTCGCGCAACGGCTCCACCGCTGCGGTTCGCATGGCCTGCTGAGCCGGCAACACGATCATCTGGCCCACCATGTACAGCAGAACGAACATCGCCTCGATAGGGTTCAGGCCATCCTCGTTAGTGGGAATGGGTGCAGGCAGCCGGTCGCCGCTTTCGTACAGCGCGCGGGCGTGTTCCAGCTGCGCTTCGGCAAGCACGGGTGGTTTGATCTCGTGTTCCAGCCCATCAATTTCCAGGCGGGTCATTTCAAGTACCCCGCCTTCACGATCGACCAGTTCATAATCGATGAAACACTGAACCGTCACACTGCGATGTGCGGGGAATAGCCTGTCGAGATCTTCCTGACGGTACTGCTTGGTATCGAAACTCAACAGAACCAGGCGGATCTCCATGTCGCTGGTGGCCACCCAGGACACTCTGACACCGGTATCACCCGAAAAATCGATGCGCAGCTGTTTATTACCCGCTTGAATGACGGTGGCTTCGACGACGGTCAGCATGTCGATATGGAAATGACGGCCTCTGTATTCGAAATCGCTGCTGTTCCACCCCCCCATCGCTGGTAACTCGATACGCCCAACATCACAATAGGCGCCCATCACGCCACCTTGCTGGTCATATTCAATGACAAAACTTGCGTCCTTGATAAACCCAGAGAATCGCTCTATCAGCTGTTGAATGATCAGGCGCCGCGCATTGAACAGTACCGTCGCCGATGTTTCCTGACCGGCATCATCAGGAATCAGATAGCGGAAGTCGGAACTGGCATCCGGCAGGCTGCCATCGTGGCCGGACTTCATATTGATGAACGCCAGTACCGCACCCTCGGCCTCTTGCGCTTCGGCAGAGGCCGGGGCCAGCTTGGAGGGGGGCTTGGCCTGGGTCCGCAAGCGGAAGGACCTGGGCCTGAGCAGGGGGCGCGAGCCCGGGTCGATTTCGCCCAATGACCAGACGCGCTGGGCGTCCGGCAGCCGGTTGAACAGCTCCTTGAAAAAGTTGCCGCCCAGTTCACGCTCCTGGGCATCATTGGAGAACGTCAGCGAAAAGTTGTCACTTTTGCTCAGGTCCAGCAGGATGCGCCCGTCACCGGCCACCTGGCCCGGCGCATCGTCCAGGTGCACGTCCAGGTGCAGCTCTGGCCCCGCCAGGGGGCCAATCCAGTCCAGCCGCTGGACATACCAGTCACTGACGTTCTTGCGCAGGGCCAGTTGATTGCCGCCGACCACCGCCATGCGCAGGCGTGCCTTGGAATCGTTGAGGTCGGCATTTTCGAATGACAGGCGCGGGTGAGCGAGCCTGAAATCATGAATGACAATCCTCGCCTCGTTGCTCCCCGACACTTCGCCGCTGACCGGTGGCAGATAACTACCGGTATTGAACCGGCGTATATATTCGCGTTTCAACAGGCGATTGATCTTGAAGCGATCGAGCGCAACAATGGCATCCCAGCCGAACAACCGACTGCGCACACGCAACCATTGCAAGAGACTTGCAAGAGATTCGGCAAACATGGTGTTTCTCCTGTCAACCTGGATGAGGCTCAGTCAATCAATGTGGCCCTGAGCGGACGCATGGCTTTGAAGGTGTGGCCGCCATCGAAACTGACACTTGGCAACACGTCAAAAAGTTCCAATTTGCGGTCACGCATTTGTTGCAGAAAACTTTTAGGCAGCCAGCCTTCGACTAGCCCGGCATTGTATTCAGGCAAGGTAATAACGTCAGACTTGCGCAGGGATAATGGCTCGGGAAGTCCCTCGTAAATGGCCACCATCCGAAAGGGTTGCTCGCGTGCGAAGAATGGCCATTTGCGCAAGGTGAACTGTGTGCCGTCGGGGTGAGTCACCTCTTTAAAAGATAACTTGCCATTGCGCAACTGTGTATTCTGAACCGGTTGGTAACTACCCACCGCAATATCAGCGATATTCAGATAGAAAGGATCGGAAGGCTGCGACCATTCGCCCGGCGGCGTCACGCTGTAATACAGGCAAACTTGCTTGCCGAGGTTGGCTGCAATCACTGCCGGAGGCACTTTGAATAGCCGTGGGTCAGCGATCGAAGGCTCGAGCTCCACCGTTTCATGCCCCTCCCAGATCAGCAACACCTGACCGTCTTCGATCACCGCATCCTGGGGTATGCGTACCCGGGCGCCAGCGGTTAAATCTATGGGATAGGCCACGCCTTCGTTGTTCTCTTCTCCATCGTATGCTTCCTCAACAATCGGCATTGGCAATAGCAAGCGCCTGCGTACGGTCAGCTGCAAGGGTTCCGAATGCAGGGCCATGCCTTTACGGGCGTACTGATAACTGATGGAGAACGGCTTGCCGAAGTTTTCCTTGTCATGCACCCAGCGGCTATCGAACACCGCCATGTAACGGCTGTCGAGCGTGGTCGGATCGACACGGGCGGTATAGACGACCCGCGCGCTGCCCTCGATATACAAGACCAGCTGGTCGCCCGATTGCAGATCCGCAGCAGGGTCATAGGGCATGATCACTTCAATGCCATCGGGGTATTGATCAGGGTCCAGCGCGCCGCCCGTCAGCCCTTTGATACGCGGTGCCGGCAACAAAGGACGCACAGTCGGCCAGGTTTGCTTGATGTCGAAGCGCTGCAGCGCCGACACGGTGACCTGCCCGTTGTCATGGCGGATGCTGTACTTCAGTTCGGCAAAGCCATCGATGAAAATGGCAACCTGATCCCAAGGTATCGACCATACCAGTGGCTGCCCGATGTCTTGGGCGGTCACCGGGTAGGACTGCTCGTAAGGAAGGTACGGAACGCCTTCGCCGAAGTACCCCAACCAGGACAGGGTTACCTCGGCACCCTCGACCATGGCCTGGAAAGGCGGAGTCACCACGCTGAGCGGCAAAACATCCAGCGCCTCAATGGAAATCTGCAGGTCATGCGACTGCCGCACCTGGGCGATACCCAGCGACAGCCCACCCGCGAGCACCGGACGATTGACGCGAAAGTCCAGGCGCAGGGACTCGTCCAATGGCTGCCCGCCCGGCCCATCGAGCGCGTAGGAGAAAAACACATGACCGCCGTCCAGCTGGTCGAGCAAGGGCTTGGGAATCGCGAAGATTACACGGTTCTGGTCATCGAGTTTGGTGATCGGCACACGGTCAACAAGATCATGTGGAATGCCGATCCTGGTCCGCCCGCGCAACTGAATGTGAATGAACTCGCCAATGCCTGCGCCGGGTGCATCGAGGTGTGTGTCCAAGCCCTGCGGGCCTACCTGCGCCAGGTCGACAGACTCCGTTTCAGGGTTCAACAGGGGAATATAAGGTAAGTCCAGCGCCTTGTTTTCAACTCGCATGTTCGCGCCCTCGCTGAGCGGCCATACCAATGAATGGCCCGACTCTAGCCAACCCGCCTTAATGGCGAAACTGGTAATAATGCTAGGTGCCCCCCCTGACCAGTAGCGCTATGTTAGTGCCACGCAGCCAAGGCAATCGCGAACTCCGGACACCTTTATTCATACAGCAGAGGGCGGCTCCGTATGGCTATCAACTCGTCAGTCAATTCCAATGCCATGAACTTTCTAAGTTTCATGAAAGGCGGCGTCGACCCGCGCACCGGGCAATATACGATGTCCATCTCCTTGCCCGACCTGGTCGGCAATGGCCAACTTGAACACCCCCTGAAGTTGCAACTTGACTTCAACCCGTTGAACCGCGATGACTCGGGTTATGGCAACGGCTGGAACTTGAACCTCTCCCAGTACTCGGCAAGCAATCAGCGGCTGTCGTTAAGTACCGGTGAATCGTTCAGCCTGGGGGACAGCAGCAGTGGCCAGCGACTGTTCGTCGAAGAGCAGAAGTTGCCCAGTTTCAATGTGTACAAAGAGGGCAAGCACGACCTGGACCGTATCCGTCGCCTGCGGGTCATGCACCGCTCTGGCCTGGTGGAAATACTGGAATTCTTCAACGCAGGGGAAGGCGAGCCCAGCCAGGGCGTGGCCCTGCCGGTGGAGATTCACTCGCCGCAAGGCCACAGGCTGTATTTGACTTACAAGCCTTTTGTCGGCAACCACCACGTTCTCGACACCGTCACCGATGGTGAAGGTGAATTGCTGTTCAAATGCACCCGCAGCAGGAGCGCGGTCGAATTGCTCGTATACCCAGTGGCGGATACCGGCGTGCAGCCACTGGCGCGCTACAGCATGACCCTGGAAAGCGATGACAACAGGGTCAAGACGATCACGTTGCCGGGCGGCGATGCGGCCATCTGGGATTTCAGCTACCGACCGCGGCAGGGGCTCATGTGCCTCGACACCATCCGCAACCCGACGGGGGCCATCGAGCAACTGTTCTACGAGGACAACGGCCATCAGTTCCCGCACGACAAGACCAAATACCTGCCACGCGTGACCCGTCATCTGACCGAACCGCGCTTTGGGCAAAAGCCCATCGATGTGCGCTTCACCTATGACTTCATCGATCAGGGCAATATCTACCGCCAGCACAGTTTCATTGGCAGCGGCACCAATATTGGCTGGAGCGACTCGGGCCGCGACAACCTCTATGAGTACCGCGACGACTACGAGTATCGCAGCGAAGAGCAGCTGTGGGTCGACGGCAAGGTGGTACGCAGCATCGAACGCCGCTTCAACCGGATTCATCTGCAAACGGCGGAAATCACCCGCCAGGGCAATTCGGTGGTCGAGAACCTCACCGACTATGTCGCTTTGGGCAACCGTCACTTCCGGGATCTTCCCGCCACTTGCCAGCTACCTTTGAAGGAAACCCGGCGCTGGCGCATGCTGGACAACAGCCTCCCGCCGCGCAGCGAGTGGGTTGAAAACACCTATGACAAACACGGCAACCTGCGCACCCGCACCTTCAACACCGGCGCCGAAGAGCACTACGAGTGGTACCCCGCCACTGGCGATGATGACTGCCCCGCCGACCCGGAGGGCTTCGTCCGCCACCTCAAGGAAAAAATCACCAAGCCGGCGACCGTGGCGGACAAAACCGCGCTGCCGCAGTGCGAACGCTACATCTACATCACGCTACCCAGGCTTGCCGACCCGGAGCATGACCAAGGCAACCCCGATCATGACTGGCACAAACAGCCCTGGCATGCCACTTACAGTGAGGTGATGATCGAGCAAGGCAAGACTGAACAGCTGCTGCGCCAGACCATTTATCATTACGCAAACTCCGTCACCGATCCTTTCCTGCATGGCCGGCGCTACCTGCAGCAGCAGCTCTGCAATGGTTTGCAAACTGCCACCGAGTGGCATTACACCCGGGTCCCAGGCCCAGGCCTGGACAAGCAGGTCCTGCAGACCGAAGAAGTGTTGCGAGGTTACGACGGTACCCGGCGCAGCACCCTGGAGCAACGTTCGCTGCTGCACGGCAAGCACCTGTTGATACGTGATGCCAACGGCGTGGACCTCGTGCTCGAATACGATCGCCTGATGCGCCTGAAGAAGCAAACCGTGGCGCCGGACACCAAATTCGAGGCCGTTCGTGAGTATGCCTATACCCTGTTCAGCGGTGGCGCGACACAAACCTCCCAAGCGGTGACCGATGCCCGAGGCATCACCACCGTGACCTTGTTCGACGGCCTGGCCCGGGCGGTGGAGGAGCGGCGCGACAACGTCTACGAAGGTTACCCGCTACGCCTGCACACCACCCAGGTCGTTCGCCATGACGAATGGGGCCGGCGCGCGTCGCAAACCCGCTACGACTGGCTGCCCGACCAAGGGGAGCGGGCCTTGACCGAGCATTTCGAATACGACGAATGGGGCGAGCTGTGCTGCACCATCGGGCCGACCGATGTGGACGAGTCCACGATCGGGCCCAAAGCGATACGCCATTATCAAGTTGTCAACCCACTTGGCAGCCGCGAGCATCCGGATGGCGCTGTACTCACGACCTGGCGCCAGGTAGGGACAGGCAAGGACGCGCGGGTCAGTGATTGGCAGCAGGCCTGGCAGAACCCGTACGAAAAACCGCTGCGCACGCTTGCGCTTGATGAGCACGGTCAACCCGTCACGCTTCGCAGGTACAGCTACGATGGCTGGAACCGCTGCGTGAGCGAGACCGACGAGCGCAACTTCAGCACCACTTATGGCTACGATGCCTGGGGCCGCCTGACCACGACCACGTTGCCAGAGAAGACCCGCATCGAGCGGGCATACGCCCTGCATACCGAGGCGGAGCTGGCCACCAGCCTCACCGTGTTCCCGGCCAATATCAACGAACCGACCAGCGAAATCGCCCTGCGTCGTTACGACGGCCTCGACCGCGTAAGCTTCACCCGCACAGGCCCGCGTACCGAGTACCTGCATTACCAGGGTGGGGAAACCCAGCCGCGTGAGCACATCAGTGCCGCTGGCGTATCAACCCGGTTCGAATACGAACTGGCGTTGACCACGGAACCGACTGGCAGCGTCACCGACAAGCTGAGCAGCAAGTTCACCTTCCACGAAGTGAGTGCGCGCCTGAACCACGCCGGCAACGGCGATTGCGATCGCGACTACGAGTACAACCTTGCCAATCAGGTGACCGTCCAGCGTTGGTACGATCACAAAAGCCGCACCCGGCTTTCCCGCACATACCGCAGCTCGGTCGATGATCGTCTGGTGCAAAGCACCGAGGACAATCGCATCGTCACTCGCTACCTGTATGACCGCTACGCCCGGTTGGAGCGCACGGAAAAAGAGCCGTTGCACATCAGCCATGCCTACGATGACTTCGGTCGGCCGTCGAGCACCACCACGCTGGACGGCAGCGGCAACTACCTGAAGACCGAAATATTCTATGACCATCGCGACCGCGAGATCTGCAGGTCCTGGGAACTGAGCGGCAAGAAGATACGCATGCAGACCCAGGAGTGGGGGCCTGACGATCTGCTGAAGAGCCGCGAGCTGAGCGAAGATGGCAAGACCTTGCTGAAAGAGGTCTTCAACTACGATCCGCGCAGCCGACTGATCAGTTGCATCTGTACAGGCACGCAATTACCGCGTGACGAACTGAACCGGCCGATCACGTCGCAAATCTTCACGACGGATGCCTACGACAATATCAGCATGGTGATGTCGACTTATGCCGACGGCCATGGCTATGAGCGGGCCATGTTTATCCGCGCGGCCGACGACCCCTGCCAGTTGCGGCGCATCGAGTACACACCGGCACGTGCCACAGGTAACCCGACCTTCCGCTACGACGCCAATGGCAGCCGGCTGAACGACGAGCGTGGCCAAGTCCTGAGCTACGACAACCGCAACCGGCTGCTGTCGGTCGGCGCCAGCCATTATCGCTATGACGGTTTCGACCGCCTGTTCGCCCGCCAGGATGCCAGCGGTGCGGACACCGTACTGCTGTTCGAGGGCAATCGCCTGCACCGGGCGGTGCGCGGCAGCCTCGAACAGCTGTACTGCTACCAGGGCGAAGTGCCGCTGGCGCAACAGAGCAATGATGGCCAGGCCCCCCTGCTGCTGCAGACCAGCGCCAGCCACAGCGTGATCGCCGAGAGCCTGAGGGCAGACCGCCGCGACGCGACCTACGGCGCCTATGGCACACAGCCCTATCAGCAGGATGCGCCGCTGCGCACAGGCCTGGGCTACAACGGCGAAATGCAGGAACCGGACAGTGGCTTGTACCTGCTCGGTGGCTTGCGCCCTTACAGCACTGTGACGATGGACTTCGGCATGCAGGACCCGACCAGCCCACTGGACAATGGCGAACTGAGTTATTACGGCTATTGCCGGGGCAACCCGATCATGCTGCGCGATCCGACCGGGACCACCGCGATCGGCTGGAGCGGGCGGTTGCGCGAAGTGTACGAAGATGATCCGGCCAACGGAACGCGGACGTCTGGCAATTCGATTTGGGAATTGATAGGCGCGGGCGTGGCGGTGGTGGCCTCATTCATCGCGATCACCATTGCGACCGTAGTCACCTATGGAGCTGCAGCAAAACTGTATGCACTTTGGGCATTAAAAAGCACTGCAATCATGACCTCTGTTGCAATCGCCCAGACCGCCGTAGTTGCCGCTGCTGCAGTCGGCAAAACCATCGCCGCGACAGTAGCAACTACCGTTGCAGCGCTGACGGTGACGTCCACTGCCTATCAAATTGATGCATTGGCCAGTGGGAGTCGTAAGTCGAACAGGACCAGTCTCATTACCGGCAGCTTAGCCGGGCTTATCGGGATTACGTATTTCGCCGCACAGGGAATCAGTACGGTGGCCACCGCATATAAAACTTTGGGCTCCTGGAGCGCTGCTTTCCGAGCCGCTGTCAATAAATTAGCTGCGCCGTTCCGTGCTGCTGAGCGCCTGACGAAAGCCACAACCAGCAATTTAGCTGGCACGGCCGACCCGCTTGTCAGCAATCTTCCAACAGTTGGCGAAGCCAGGAAGTTTGCGGCCTGGCAGGTTGCCATAAAAGGTAAACCCTATGATGGACCGCTGGACAAGTACTTCCCGAGAGCAAAACTTGCACAAGTTGGCGCTCAAGACGTTCGAAGATAGTCCTCTCGATAACGCAAGCACATACACACTTTAAATTCAGGACTGCACCATGAACACGACCTTTAAAAACTTTAATCCGCGCGAAATCGCCGAGCGCGTTAGAACTCAACTACGTAAAGAGCGCGAACAACTCAGCCGCTCTTACAGGAACAAACAAGAAGCGCGCAAAGCGGCCGCATTCGCCTTGGCGCCCGTTATCGTAGATGCAATAATCGACCCCGACGGAACGCTGGACCGCAAGGCGCTGGACCATCCGCTTGAAGTCAAGATCCCCAGCTGGCTGCTGCTGCCGGATGAGGGCGAAACCGAGTACATCTACGTGCAAGTTTCCACAAAGGGGGACGACGACGCCGAATACAGGGACGTTACCTGGCAAGACTTCGACGGGCCTGGCGATAGCTCGATATTCCCCTATCCCATGTTCATCCACCAGAGCGACTTACCGGCCAATGGCGCCGTTCACGTCCGCTATCGCCACCGCAACCATGCCGAACAAGACGCGTTTTCCCAGTCTCTGAAGCTCATTTGCGACCGTGTGCCGCCGTGGGGCCAGGATGTACAACCGCAGGGTGTGCAATTCGACACGCTGATCATCGACAAAGCGTATATGGACGCCAACCCCATCGGTGTCGCTGGCGTGCTGCCTGACGACACGTATGGTGCCGCGGGTGATACCTACGAACTGTACCTGCTCGACCGCTGGCCCGAGGAGAGCGATGACTACAAAGACCCCGTTGCCGAAGGCACCGTGCCTCTCGGCCGGCAAGTGCTGATCCCTGCCGGCCGCTTCAAACCCAACGAAGTAGGTCGTTATTACGCAGCCTATTACCTGTGGGACAAGGCGACCAACAAAAGCCGCCTGTCGCTGCCCGTCATCCTGGATGTGGCGCTCGGGGAACCGCCAGCCAACTTCAAACCTCCGCGCGTACCACTGGCAGAAACCGACAACATCATCGACCTCAAGGACGCCATCGAGCGTGTATTCGTAAAGATCGAAGCCTACGACAATGTCCGCGATGTCGATCACATCAGGGTGAAGTGGGGCAATACCCTGCTTCAACGTAAACCGGTGGCAGGCGAGCAGTTCCCCATTTCCATCCCCGTACCACCGGAGGTGCTGCGCGGGGAATACACGGCCGCCGCAGGCCCCCAAGTCACCGAGGTCAGCTACCAGATATTGCGAGGTGAGGTCGCCTACCCGGCCACCGCCCTGGCCATCACGGTCAACGTTGACTTCAGCATTGTCGGCCCAGAACGGCCGGACCCAGACGAAAAATGGCCCGACCCGGTCAATGACAGACTGGCAGCTCCGACCATCCGCGGCAAAATGTCCCAGACGGACGACGTACTGACCCGTGCCGATATGAATATGAGTGCCACGCTGACCTTCCCGAGATTCGACAATATCGAGAATGGCTTCATCATTGATTTCTACTGGAATAACGTACTGGTACAGAACGCCCAGTACGAAGTCGACCTTAACGACCCTCAGCCCTTCTCGGTGGAAATCCCTTGGGACGACATCCGAAAGGCTGGCAACAACCCCGCCCTGCCAGTCCATTACACCGTCCGGGCCGCCCGCGATGCATTGAATGAACAACAGTCCGTAGTGAAAGAGGTCAATGCAGACGCGGTGGAGTTGTTGCTACCGCAACCCAGCTTCGAGGGCATCACCTCAGGCGGCTGGCTGAACTGCGGCTCTCTGAAAGACCCAGACAACCCGGGCGGCCCGCTCTCGCTCAGGGTGAAGATTCCAGACCTCAGCACCGACCTTAATGTGAATGACGTACTCAAGCTGTATTGGGACCCCTTCGTTGGCTCGAACGACAGTGATCCAGAGGTGCCTGTCCCGGGCGCTGCCGGTGATTGGGAGGTCAAGCTGGACGACACCAACCTCAACGGTTTCATCTTCCACATCGAGCCTTACGAGGATCGCCTGCTGCCCACCTTCAACACAACGAACCCCAGAGCCCGTGCCAGGTTTCGCTACGCCAAGGCGGATGGGTCGATCAGTTCCGTGTGGATCAAGCAAAAACTCAGCCTGGCGGCAGGGAACGATTCCTGTCCGCTGCCGACACCGCGCAAGTCATGAAGAGCCGGGCCGTGCCGAGGCAGGCACGGCCCGCCGCTCCAATGCTTTGAGAATTAGGATTTATCGCCAATTTATGTAGGGCTTTTCCTACAGTTTTGCGAAATCAGGGAATTTACGCTCAGCACCCTACCGATCCTTAACCCCCAAACGGAGTTGCCACGGATCACATTGCCTACCGACAAATGAACAGGGTGTGCTAATGACTCGTCCTAACCCACTGAAGCTGAGCCGACTGGCTTTTCTCATCAACGCGGTGCTGCTGGCTGCCCCAGCCATGGCGCAACAAAACATCACCAAAGATACCGTCATCAGCCCAGGCGCGCCGGCGGACAACTACCGCGTCATGAATGGCGCCACCTTGACCGGTAACGATACCCGGCTGCACTACGTCGATGTCGAGTCTGGCGCATCGCTGATCCTCAACAATGCCAAGGTCGAGTCCGGCAGCCGAGGCCACTACGGCATCACCCTGATCGGCGGCAACGCTTTGCTCAACCAGACCAGAGTGACTGCCAGCGGCACCGCCTTGGTCGCAAACGACGACCGTGCCGGGCGCAGCACGCTGGTACAGGCCAGGGACAGCCAGTTCCACGGCGGCAAACGTGGCGCAAAAATCAGCGACAGCCGCGTCGAACTCGAGCGCAGCGAGCTGCGAGGCACCGAGGCAAACAGTATCGGCGTCGAATTCTTCAACGGCACCCTGCTGGCCAGGGACAGCACCATCAGTGGCGGCCAGAACGGCGTGCTGATGCGCGAGGCCCCGGGCGCGGGCACGGCCACGCTGATACTCGACAACAGCCTGGTCGAAGGCCGTGACGGCTCGGCCATCGTGGTTGGCCGTGGTGCCGGCCGCGCCGTATCGGCAGACATCGAGGTGCGCAATGGCGCCGTGCTCAGCGCCAGCAACGGCGTGCTGCTGGAGGTGGCCGACAGTGCCAGCGCAGCGTTGCGGGTCAGCGATGGCAACACCCAGCTGGTCGGTGATATCAAGGTGGCGCCAGGCGGCAGTGCCGAGGTTACCCTGGAAAACGCCGCGACCCTCACCGGCCGCCTGGACAACGTCGGCAAGCTGGCCATCGACAGCGGCGCGCAATGGGTGATGGTTGGCGATGGCAAGCTGGGCGAACTGGCCATGGATGGCGGCAGCGTGCGCTTCGGCCAGCCAGGTGAGTTCTACGCCCTGACCCTGGACAACCTGTCTGGCAATGGCAGCTTCGTCATGGAAGGCGATTTCGCCAGCGGCCGGGCCGACTTCCTCGACATTACCGGCAGCGCCACGGGAGAGCACAGCCTGAGCGTGAGCAGCAGCGGCCGCGACCCGCTGGCCGAAAGCAGCCTGCACATGGTGCATGCAGCCAGCGGCGATGCCCGCTTCAGCCTCGAAGGCGGCCCGGTGGACCTGGGCACCTACTCTTACGACCTGATCAACAAGGGCGGCAACGACTGGTACCTGGACCTCACAACCCGCGTGGTCAGCCCCGGCGCCGGCTCGGTGCTGGCGCTGTTCAACAGCGCGCCGACCGTCTGGTACGGCGAGCTCGGCAGCCTGCGCAGCCGCATGGGCGAACTGCGTCAGGACCACGGCAAGGCCGGCGGCTGGGTACGTACCTTCGGCAACCAGTACAACGTATCGGCCGCCGCCGGCGTGGCCTACCAGCAAACCCAGCAAGGCTTCTCGTTCGGTGCCGACACGCCATTGCCGTTCGGCGACGGCAACTGGCTGGCCGGTGTCAGCGCAGGCTACAGCAAGTCCGACCTGAACCTTGAGCGCGGCGCGTCGGCCAAGGTCGACAGTTACCATGTCGGCGCCTACAGCACCTGGCTCGACCCGCAGAGCGGTTATTACTTCGACGCCACGGCGCGCCTCAACCGCTACCAGAACAGCTCCGACGTGCGCCTGAGCGACGGCAAGAAGACCAAGGGCGATTACCACAACCATGGCGTGGGTGTGTCCCTGGAGGCCGGTCGCCACTTGCAGCTGGCGGACGATTACTTCATCGAGCCGTTCGCACAACTGGCGGCCCTGGTGATCGAGGGCAAGGACTACCAGCTGGACAATGGCATGCGCGCCGAAGGCAGCAACACACACTCCCTGCAGGGCAAGCTGGGCAGCACCGTCGGGCGCACATTCAGTGCCGCCGACGGGCGCATGGTCCAGCCCTATGTCCGGGTGGCGGCGGTGCACGAGTTTGCCAACGACAACCAGGTCAAGGTCAATGGCAACCGCTTCAACAACAACCTTGCCGGTTCCCGTGGCGAAGTCGGGGTCGGTGTGGCGCTGGCCTGGGCAGATAAATGGCGGGCCCATGCCGATTTCGACTACAGCAACGGTAGCAAGCTCGAACAGCCCTGGGGCGTGAACCTCGGGGTGCGTTACAACTGGTGATGTCTGTCATGGGGAGGGTCGGCAACGACACTCCCCTTTTTCATGGAGAACCATCATGGCAACTTCGAACACGCCCCACGACAACAACAGTACAACGCGTGAGGAACGCAGTCCCTACACGCCGCCGTTCATACTTGACCTGCTGCTTCCGGACATCGACGACGGACCGATCAATCTGCTGCCATTCAAGGCAACTTACGACCCGCTGCCAGTGCATTTTTCCAAGTGGACGTTTTCCTACCCGTCCGAAGAAGACCCGGAACGCGTGAGCATGTACATGGCGCCGGTGTTCGATGTCGCTGGTGGCAAAACCACCGAGGGGACCCTGGTCGCCTTCAGAGAGTGGAGAGAGCCGGTCAAGGATGACGAACTATTCGTCGAGATACCGCCCAAGTTTCTGCGCGATGGTGTCTACAGGCTTTACTACAAGATCAAGTTGTTCAACGGCGACGAGACATCGTCCGAGGATCTGCTGGTCACCATCGACAAGATCCCGCCCTATCTGGGCAGGCAACCGGTGCTCAGCTACAAGCCTGCCTTGCCGGACGCGGGCCTCACGGATGCCTATTTCCAGAACAATGGCAATCAGCTGGTGGGAGAACTGCCGCCCTTGAAGGACAGCGAGATCCCTCCCGGTTTCGAGGGTGAAACCCAGCCCTACCTGGATGCCGCGGTCGGCGATGTGGTGAAGTGGTTCTGGAGCAAAGACCCTCTTGGCAGTGAGCAGGTGGGCAGCCTGGTCCTGAACAAGACGCATCTGGGCAAACCCTTGCAACTGGTGTTCCCGGCCGAGTTCATCCGTCAGGCCGGCAATGGCCCGCACTTCCCTCGCTATGACGTGCAGGACTACGCCGGCACCTATGTTCAACACTCGTCGAGCGTCGCCGTGACTTTCGCCGGCACTCCCACCAGCCCCAGGATGCCCCCCAGGGTCAAGGAGGCCACCGGCAACGCCTACGCCAGCAACCTCGACCTGGAAAACGCCACCGGTGGCGTGACCGTGGAGATCCCCGCCGATGCGGTGGTTGCGGGAGTAAAAACCACCGTGTTCTGGGGTATCCCCGGCGCTGCCTATGCGTATGAGACCGACACCCCCACCACACCCGACAAGCCCAGGGAATACCATATTCCCAAGGCTTTCATTGCTCCGCACATGGGCACGACTGTTCAGGTGCATTACCAGGTTGGCGTCGTCGGCGAAGAACCGTCACAGAATCATTTCACCAGCCTATCCTGGCTGACGCGTCTGCCACCGTTGCAGTCCGACGCTCTCCAGAACGGCATGATCATTCTGGACCGTCTCACCGGGCCGGCCATCTTCACGCTGGGCACGTGGGCGTACATGGCGCCTTCCCAGTATTACTCTGCCTGGATGGAAGGATGGGATCGAAATGATCCGAGCAAGCCGTTGACGCATACGATTGCCCATGAAAGAGCCGTACCTGGAGAAACTGGCCCTATCACGTTGGGCTCAATGTCCAAAGCCGAGCTGTTGAAGTTCGCGCATCAGTCCTACTTCAGGATTCATGTGCAGGTGTCGTTCGACAACAAGCAGCGCTGGCTGAACTTCCCGTTTGCCGACGGCATGCTACTGGACTACGCGTCGTAGCCGGTACGAGGCAAAAAAAAACGCCACTCGAAAGAGTGGCGTTTTCTGTATTTGGAGCGGGAAACGAGACTCGAACTCGCGACCCCGACCTTGGCAAGGTCGTGCTCTACCAACTGAGCTATTCCCGCAATGTGAAGCTTTACCGCTAATCGGCGTGAAGCGCCTTGACGACCTTCACCACCACTGCACCGTGCGAACGCCACAGTATTTAAACTGGAGCGGGAAACGAGACTCGAACTCGCGACCCCGACCTTGGCAAGGTCGTGCTCTACCAACTGAGCTATTCCCGCATTTGGCGTCCCCTAGGGGACTCGAACCCCTGTTACCGCCGTGAAAGGGCGGTGTCCTAGGCCACTAGACGAAGGGGACACACAACACTTTTCAGTGCACCAGCACCTGAACCTCACGATTCAGACTGGATTTCTATTTCCTGCCCCGCCGTCAAGCGTTGCCGGAGAATCTGGAGCGGGAAACGAGACTCGAACTCGCGACCCCGACCTTGGCAAGGTCGTGCTCTACCAACTGAGCTATTCCCGCATTGGCGTCCCCTAGGGGACTCGAACCCCTGTTACCGCCGTGAAAGGGCGGTGTCCTAGGCCACTAGACGAAGGGGACACGCTGCTGGCATTGCTGCCTGCTTTCACTCCCTGCCGCGTTTCGCTGTGTGCTTTACGCTGCAAGTGGCGCGCATTCTATGGATGCTTGAAAGGGTCGTCAACCCCTTTGTAGAAATTTATTTAAATCAATGACTTCGGTCCATATAGACGGTGTCGCCAAGCCGCGCCGAAGGATTGGCGTTGCTTTCCTGACGCAGTCGTCGCAAAGTGCCATCACTTGAGGAAAGCGGCGCTCGGCCGACAAAGTGCAGCAAGGCGGCCACGTCGGTCCCTTCGCGGTAGCGGCCGCTACCACTACACTCTATTAAGTAAAACTTCTTGATGAGGCGTTAACGGTGACACCACTTCTGATCACTCTGCTCATCGTGGCGGGTATCGCGTTGCTGATCGTGATCGGCTACCTCAACAACGTGGTCGAAAACAGCAAGCTTGAACGCGCGCGACTGAAAGTCGAACTCGCCGACCGGGTGCGCCGCTGCGGCGAAATCACCGAGACCTTCCCGGGCCAGTTCATGACCCCGGCGCTCAAGCTGCTGCTGGCACGCCTGGAGCTGAACCTCAACCAGCGGCAACTGGCGCTGGACAAGCACAATGCGCAACTAAAGGCACGCGTCGCCGAACTCGAAGGGCTGATTGCCCAAGGCGAGCGCATTCCGGTGAACAACCCGCCCTGCCCGATCCAGACCGAGGCCAAGGCCAAGGATGTGCGCTTCCTGCTGGAAGCCCTGCACACCCAGATCGTCAAAGGCACCCAGGAAAACGTCCTGCAGACCAACGAAGGCAAGCACTGGGTCAGAGAAATCCGCCACATGCTGGTGCTGCTGCACATAGAGTTCTTCAACAACCTTGGCCAGCAGGCCCTGCAGCAGGAGCAGCCCGGCCAGGCGCGCCTGGCTTTCGAACGCGGCGTGCAATACCTGCGCAAGCAGCCGGAACCGAAAGTGTATGAAGAGCAGCTGACCTATCTGGAGAAACTGCTGGCGCGGGCCAATGCCCAGGTGCTGGACAAGATGGAACCGGCGGAGAACGAGCAGAACGAACTGACCCAGGGGCTCAAGACCGATGACGAAGAGACCTGGAAGAAGCGCGTGATCTACGACTGATCCCTTGACCTGTACCGGCCTGTTCGCGGCTGAAGCCGCTCCTACAGCGATCGCGCAGTCCTTGTAGGAGCGGCTTCAGCCGCGATGGGGCCGGTACAGGCACACAACATCAGCAGTCGGTCAGCTCCAGAAAGATCGCCGCCAACCGTTCCAGCCCCACCTGATCCGCCTCACTGAAACGCGCCAGTTTCGGGCTGTCCAGGTCCAGCACACCAATCAGCCGCCCGTCCTTCACCAGCGGAATCACCAGCTCGCTGTTGGACGCGCTGTCGCAGGCAATATGCCCCGGGAACGCATGCACGTCCTCGACCCGCTGGGTCTGTCGGGTGGCTGCAGCCGCGCCGCACACACCCTTGTTGAACGGAATGCGCACACAGGCCACCTGGCCCTGGAACGGGCCGAGCACCAGCTCTTCGTTGCGATTGAGGTAGAACCCGGCCCAGTTCAGGTCATCCACCTGGTGGTAGAGAAACGCCGAAAACTGCGCCGCATTGGCGATGAAGTCGCGCTCGTCGGCAAACAGCGCCTGTACTTGCGCGGCCAGCAGGTTGTAGCCGTCGAGGCCGGTGCCACTGGCATTGAGGTCGATCATGTTTACTTTTGCTCCAGCAATTGCAGCCCGACCCAGTAGCGGGCGAACTGATAGGCACAACGGCCATTACGGTTGCCGCGCCCGGTTGCCCAGCGCACGGCGAGAATGTCCAGGGCTTCGTCACGCTGCCAGGCCAGGCCGGCAGGGCGGGCCAGCTGGCCGATCCAGTGTTCGACCACGTCGAGGAAGTGCTCCTGGCTGAACGGGTAGAACGACAGCCACAGGCCGAAACGGTCGGACAGGGCGATCTTGTCCTCCACCGCTTCGTTGGGGTGCAGCTCGCCGTCGACCATTTTCCAGTTTTCGTTGTCGCTCTGCTTTTCCGGCACCAGGTGGCGGCGGTTGGACGTCGCGTACAGCAGCACGTTGTCCGGGGCCTGCTCCAGCGAGCCGTCGAGCACGCTCTTGAGCACGCGGTAGTCGCCCTCCCCGGCTTCGAACGAGAGGTCATCGCAGAACAGGATGAAGCGTTGCGGCAGCTTCTGCAGCTGCTCGACGACACGCGGCAGGTCGGCCAGGTGGTCGCGCTCGATCTCGATCAGGCGCAGGCCGGCGCCCGCATGCTCGGCCAGCAGGGCACGTACCAGCGACGATTTGCCGGTGCCACGCGAGCCCCACAGCAAGGCGTGGTTGGCCGGCATGCCGTTGATGAACTGGTGGGTGTTGCGGCCCAGCTGGTCGCGTTGCTTGTCGACACCGATCAGGTCGCTCAGGCGGATGTCCAGGCTGACTTCCAGCGGCATCAGGTAGCCCGTGCGGCCATCGCGCTGCCAGCGCGCCGCCAGGGTGGTGTTCCAGTCGATTTCCGGGCGTGGCGCCGGCAACAAAGGTTCGAGACGCGCCAGCACCGATTCCGCGCGTTCCAGGAAAGCATTCAAGCGAGCGTCCATGACGACTCCTACAAATTCAGATTCTAGGCTGCTGTGCCGGCCTCTTCGCAGCTAAAGCCGCTCCCACAGGGATCGCACCCGTCCTGTAGGAGCGGCTTTAGCCGCGAAGAGGCCGGCACTGGCAAATGAGCAATCAAAGCCGAATGTGCGACAGACCCGCCAGTAGCCAAGGTTGATCGGCTATGCTTGCGCAGCGCAAGGAACGTTAAACCGGCTCGGGACCCATGGATATCAAGTTCACCAATCGCCTGTCATACAAGCAAGCCCGGTTGACAGTCCTGGTCGGCTTCATCCTGGGAACATTGCTCAGTCTCATCCAGATCGGCATCGATTATGCCAGCGAAGACGCATCCATCAACCGTGAAGTGCAGGCGTTGCTGCAAATCAGCCACAACCCGGCCTCGCGCATCGCCTACAACATCGATGCGGAACTGGCGCTGGAACTCACCCGCGGCCTGCTGGAGTCGCCAGCAGTCATCCGTGCGCGGCTGATCGACAACAACGAAACGGTGCTGGCCGATGTCGAACGGCCACGGCTCGAGGACCGCTACCGGCCGCTGAGCGACTTTCTGTTCGGTGAAAAACGCCAGTTCAAGGAACGCCTGTACCTGACCCACATGCCCGAGGAATACCTCGGCACGCTGTACCTGGACGTCGACACCTTCACCTTCGGCAGCCGCTTCCTCGACCGCGCCGAGGTCACCCTGCTCAATGGTTTCGCCCGCAGCCTGGTGCTGACCGGCATCCTCCTTGCGCTGTTCTACATGATGCTGACCAAACCGCTGGTCACCGTGATCGCCGCCCTCACCGGGCGCGACCCGCGCCAGCCGGGGCAAACCCGGGTGGACTGCCCGCCCGGGCACGAACAGGACGAGATCGGCGTGCTGGTCCGGGTCGCCAACCAGCAGTTCGTCAGCATGGCCACCGAGATCCAGCAGCGGCGCACCGCGGAAAACCGCTTGACGCAGTACCTCAACGAACTGGAAGACATCGTCTCGGCCCGCACCGAAGAGCTCAAGGCCAGCAACAATCGCCTCAGCCAGTCCAACCAGGAGCTGGAAGAGGCCCGCCAGCGTGCCCTGGACATGGCCCAGGCGCGCGCTGCGTTCCTGGCCAACATGAGCCACGAGATCCGCACCCCGCTCAACGGCATGCTCGGCATGATCGCCCTGGCCCTGGACAGCCCACTGGCCGGCGAACAGCGCCAGCAGCTGTCGATTGCCCACGATTCGGGCAAGGTGCTGGTGGAACTGCTCAACGATATTCTCGACCTGTCCAAGTTCGATGCCGGGCAGCTGGAACTGGAGCGCATCCCCTTCGACATGGGCGCCATGGTCGAGGACACCGCCAACCTGCTGTCGCAGAATGCCGCGCAGAACGTCGAGCTGACCTGCCTGATCGCTGGCGACTTCCCGAGCTCGGTGCTCGGCGACCCCACGCGGGTACGCCAGGTGGTCAGCAACCTGCTGTCCAACGCCCTCAAGTTCACCCGCTTCGGCCGCGTCGACGTGCGCCTGGCACGCATCGTCGGCGGTGTGCGCCTGGAAGTGCGCGACACCGGCATCGGCATCCCCGAAGCGGCCCAGGCGCGGATCTTCCAGCCGTTCACCCAGGCCGGTGCCGGCATCACCCGGCAGTACGGCGGCACCGGGCTGGGCCTGGCCCTGACCCGCAACCTGTGCAAGGCCATGCAGGGGCATCTGCACATCCAGTCCGAGCCTGGCTTTGGCAGCCGCTTCAGCGCCGAGCTGCCATTGCCCACCCACACCGAGGCCATCGCACCGGCCGCCCTGCAGGGCAAGGTCGTCGCCCTCAGCGACGCCGGCAGCGGCCTCAGCGAGCTGCTGCAGGGCCTGCTGCCGGGCTGGGGGCTGGACTATCAACGGCACGACGGCCGCGCCACGCTCGACGCCAGCGTCGACCTGCTGATCACCGATGACCTGGAGCAGCTGTTCCAGCTGCGCCCGGCACTGAAGGCGCCGATCCTGCTGGTGACCGCCTATGGCAACTTCCTGCCCGGCGAGCAATCGGCGCAACTGGCGCCTTTGCACCAACTGGCCCGGCCATTGGCGCGCAACGCGCTGTATCAGACCCTGCGCCGCACCTTGCAGGGGCATGCCCCGGAGCACCCCCTGGCCACCCCGCTGCTCACCACCACCGAAGGCCGTGCGCGCATCCTGCTGGTGGAGGACAACCCGGTGAACCAGTTGGTGGCCAAGGGCATGCTGGCCAAGCTCGGCTGCCAGGTAGAAGTCGCCACCCAAGGCGTCGAGGCCCTGGAATGGCTGGAGCGAGAAGACTTCGACCTGGTGCTGATGGACTGCAACATGCCGGTGATGGACGGCTACGAGGCCAGCCGGCGGATTCGCCAGAGCGGGCGCTGGCCGGAGCTGCCGATCGTCGCCCTGACCGCCAACGCCATGCCTGAAGAGCGCGAGCGCTGCCGCGCGGCGGGCATGAGCGACTACCTGGCCAAGCCGTTCCGCCGCGAGGAGCTACTGGCGCTGATCGACCACTGGGTGCCGCTCAGCGGCTGAGCAGGCGCTCGATGTCGGCTTGCAGCGCCTGTGGCTTGGTGGTCGGCGCGTAGCGAGTGACCTTGCCGCTGGCCGGGTCGACCAGGAACTTGGTGAAGTTCCACTTGATCTTCTGCGTGCCAAGCAAGCCTGGTGCACGCTGCTTGAGTTCGACGAACAGCGGGTGGGCGCCGGGGCCATTGACCTCGATCTTGCGAAACAGCGGAAAACTCACGCCGAAATTGGCCTCGCAGAACTGCGCGATGTCCCGCGCATCACCCGGCTCCTGCTGGCCAAACTGGTTGCAAGGGAAGCCCAGCACCACCAGGCCACGTTCGCGGTAGTCCCGCCACAGCTGCTCCAGCCCCTGGTACTGCGGGGTGAAGCCGCACTGGCTGGCGGTGTTGACCACCAGCAGCGCCGTGCCAGCAAAGTCGCCGAGCTTTTTCTGCTCGCCGCCCAGGGTCACACAAGGGATGTCCAGCATCGATCCGGCCATTCTCAGGCTCCGTCACGGGGTTTGAAGTCCAGGCACACCGAGTTGATGCAGTAGCGCAGGCCGGTCGGTGGCGGGCCGTCGGGGAACACATGGCCCAGGTGGGCGTCGCACTGGGCGCAGGTGACCTCGGTGCGGATCATGCCGTGGGAAGTGTCGCGGATTTCGATCATCGCGCTGGCTTCGATCGGCGCGTAGAAGCTCGGCCAGCCGCAGCCGGAATCGAACTTGGTCTGCGCGTCGAACAGCGGCAGGCCGCAGCAGATGCAGTGGTACACGCCAGCCCGGCGCTCGCTGTTGTACTTGCCACTGAATGGCCGTTCGGTGCCTTTGAGGCGGCACACCTGGTACTGGGCGGGGTCGAGCATGGCGCGCCACTCTTCGAGTGTCTTGTCGATCTTTTGCATAAGTGAACCTCGGCAGGCTGAATTTCACCTCGCGCCGTCTTTTCCGTAACGCGGGTGGCACGTATATTAGTTGGCTTCGTGTGCAAGGCCTCCAGTCTGGCACCCGCGCCCCGCCCTTTCAAACCTTAGACGGCGGCGCCGCGTATTCTCAATCGGGATCACATCATGCAGTTCAGCAAATCGAACAAGCTCGCCAATGTCTGCTACGACATTCGCGGCCCGGTGCTCAAGCACGCCAAACGCCTGGAAGAGGAAGGCCACCGCATCCTCAAGCTGAACATCGGCAACCCGGCGCCGTTTGGCTTCGAAGCGCCGGACGAAATCCTCCAGGATGTGATCCGCAATCTGCCGACCGCGCAGGGCTACAGCGACTCCAAAGGCCTGTTCAGCGCGCGCAAGGCGGTGATGCAGTACTGCCAGCAGAAGGAAATCGAAGGCGTCACCATCGAGGACATCTACCTCGGCAACGGGGTGTCCGAGCTGATCGTGATGTCGATGCAGGCGCTGCTGAACAACGGCGACGAAGTGCTGATCCCGGCCCCTGACTACCCACTGTGGACCGCGGCCGTGAGCCTGGCCGGTGGCAAGCCGGTGCACTACCTGTGCGACGAGCAGGCCGACTGGTTCCCGGACCTTGAGGACATCAAGGCCAAGATCACCCCCAACACCAAGGCGCTGGTGATCATCAACCCGAACAACCCGACTGGCGCGGTGTACTCCAAAGAGCTGCTGCTGGGCATGCTGGAGCTGGCCCGCCAGCACAACCTGGTGGTGTTCTCCGACGAGATCTACGACAAGATCCTGTACGACGAAGCCGTGCACATCAGCACCGCCTCGCTGGCCCCGGACCTGCTGTGCCTGACCTTCAACGGCCTGTCCAAGTCGTACCGGGTGGCCGGCTTCCGTTCCGGCTGGCTGATCATCTCCGGGCCCAAGCACCACGCCCAGAGCTACATCGAAGGCATCGACATGCTGGCCAACATGCGCCTGTGCGCCAACGTGCCGGCCCAGCACGCCATCCAGACCGCCCTGGGCGGCTACCAGAGCATCAACGACCTGGTGCTGCCGCCGGGCCGCCTGCTGGAGCAGCGCAACCGCACCTACGAGCTGCTCAATGACATCCCGGGCGTCAGCTGCGTCAAGCCGATGGGCGCGCTGTATGCGTTCCCGCGGATCGACCCGAAAGTCTGCCCGATCCTCAACGACGAGAAGTTCGCCCTCGACCTGCTGTTGTCGGAAAAACTGCTGATCGTTCAGGGTACGGCGTTCAACTGGCCGTGGCCGGACCACTTCCGCGTGGTGACCTTGCCGCGGGTGGATGACCTTGAGGCGGCGATCGGGCGGATCGGTAATTTCCTGCGGACCTATTCGCAGTAGGGTTCGACGGGGGATTTGCGGTGGCGCCGAGATCGAGCGCCGCCCGCGATGCGCCGCGCGGGCGGCGCTCGATCGCACACACGCCTCAACCCTCAACGCGAACACCTTTTCTTACATCCTGCAACGCTCTATCTCACAGCCCGCGCAAAAACCTCTGCCATACTCCGCCGTACACAGTTTGAAATAGTCGCCCGATTGAAACCCTGCGACCGGCACCTTATATACCCCGCAGTAAGCAACAACTCATCCGTCAGGAGAACGTAACAACCATGATGCGCATTCTGTTGTTTGTAGCCACCAACCTCGCGGTGGTGCTGGTTGCAAGCATTACCCTGAGCCTGTTCGGTTTCAACGGGTTCATGGCCGCCAACGGGGTTGACCTCAACCTCAGCAGCCTGCTGGTGTTCTGCGCCGTGTTCGGCTTCGCCGGCTCCCTGGTTTCGCTGTTCATCTCCAAGTGGATGGCGAAGATGACTACCGGCACCCAGATCATCAGCCAGCCGCGCACCCGCCACGAGCAGTGGCTGTTGCAAACGGTCGAAGAGCTGTCGCGCGAGGCCGGCATCAAGATGCCCGAAGTGGGTATCTTCCCGGCCTACGAGGCCAACGCCTTCGCCACCGGCTGGAACCGCAACGACGCGCTGGTAGCCGTGTCCCAGGGCTTGCTGGAGCGCTTCTCGCCCGATGAAGTGCGCGCCGTGCTGGCCCACGAGATCGGCCACGTGGCCAACGGTGACATGGTCACCCTGGCGCTGGTGCAGGGCGTGGTGAACACCTTCGTGATGTTCTTCGCCCGCATCATCGGCAACTTCGTCGACAAGGTGATCTTCAAGAACGAAGAAGGCCAGGGCATCGCCTACTACGTGGCGACCATCGTTGCCGAGCTGATCCTGGGCATTCTGGCCAGCATGATCGTCATGTGGTTCTCGCGGCGCCGCGAATACCGTGCCGACGAAGCCGGTGCACAACTGGCCGGCACCGCCGCGATGATCGGCGCCCTGCAGCGCCTGCGCGTGGAGCAAGGCCTGCCGGTGCACATGCCCGACACCATGAAGGCCTTCGGCATCAATGGCGGCCTCAAGCACGGCCTGGCTGGCCTGCTGATGAGCCACCCGCCGCTGGAAGACCGCATCGAGGCCCTGCGCCGCCGCGGTTGATCCAACCGGTAAAGGAAAGGGCGACCTAGGTCGCCCTTTTTCGTTTGCGCTCAGAACTTCACGCGGTACACCCGCTCGATCAGGCTCTTGACCCCCGCCTCCAGGAATTTCGGGCTCTCGCCGATCACCTCCTGCTCGTCAAGCGCCTCAACCTGCCAACCGGCAAACCCGCGCCTCACCTCATCGTCAGCCACCGAAAACGGCGGCCCGGCCAGCAGTGCCTGCGGGTAATCCAGTGTCAGCAGCAGCCCGGCACCCGCCGGCAATGCCTGTGAAAGCAAGCGCATGTAGTGCGCACGCATTTCCGGTGGCAAGGCAATAAGTGCGGCGCGATCATAGAGCGCCACGCAATCCGCCACATCCTCGGCCCGCAAGGCAAAGAAGTCGCCACACCAAAGCTCTACATCACCGCTGCGCCAGACTTCGAAGGCACCCTGCTGCGCTACCCGTGGCTCCAGCCCATGCTCACGGAAGAAGGCCTCTACTGCCTGGCGTGACAACTCTACCCCCAACACCCGGTGCCCCTGCGCCGCCAGCCAAGCGAGGTCCAGGCTCTTGCCGCACAGCGGTACCAGCACACGGCTGCCCGGCGCCAGCTGCAAGTGCGGCCAATACTTCTGCAGAAATGGGTTCACCCGAGCTTGATGAAAACCGATCTGGTTGTCGGCCCACCGCTTCTGCCAGAACGCTGGTTCCATGATTACTCCCGATTTTTAGATGGTTTGTCGGTAAAACTTGGTTTGGATTTCGATCGATAGTTGATTGAAGATGACTGCATCATAACCTTCAGGACCCCGCCATGCTGCCCAGCCTGTTCATTTCCCACGGTTCTCCCATGCTCGCCTTGCAACCAGGCGCCAGCGGGCCGGCATTGGCCGGGCTGGCCAGTGCCCTGCCACGGCCGAAGGCGATCGTGGTGGTGTCGGCGCACTGGGAAAGCCCTGAGCTGCTGGTGACCAGTGGCGCGCGACCAGAGACCTGGCACGACTTCTACGGCTTCCCGCCGGCGCTGTACGCGGTGCAGTATCCGGCGCCGGGCGAACCAGACCTGGCAAGCCGGGTCGCTGAACGGCTGCAGGCGCGCCTGGACCCGCAACGACCGTTCGATCATGGCGCCTGGGTGCCGCTGTCGCTGATGTATCCGGATGCGAGCATCCCGGTCATTCAGGTATCGCTGCCCAGCCAGATGGGGCCCGGGTTGCAGGTCAAGGTCGGCCAGGCGCTGGCTGGGCTGCGAAACGAAGGCATCCTGCTGATTGGCTCCGGCAGCATTACCCACAACCTCGGTGAACTGGACTGGCACGCTGGGCCGGATGCAGTCGAACCCTGGGCACTGGCGTTTCGCGACTGGGTGGTGGAGCGGCTGCAGGCAGATGACCAGGCGGCGCTACTGGACTACCGGAAACAGGCGCCATTTGCGGCGCGCAACCATCCCAGCGACGAGCATTTGCTACCGCTGTTCTTTGCCATGGGGGCCGGGGACAGGTTCGGGATCGTGCACCAAGGCTTCACCCTGGGGGCGCTGGGGATGGACATCTACCGGTTCGACTGAAGGGCCCTTTCGCGGGTAAACCCGCTCCTACAGGAACCTCACAACCCTCAAGGCCTGTGAAGCCCCTGTAGGAGCGGGTTTACCCGCGAGAGGCCCTGACAGGCAAAAAAAATCCCCGACCTGGGCCGGGGATTTTTCACTGCATCAGGATCAATCTTCGCGATAACGGCGCAGCTTCAGCTGCTTGCCGGCTACGCGAGTGTCCTTGAGCTTGGACAGCAGCTTCTCGAGGCCATCTTCCGGCAGCTCGATCAGGCTGAAGCTGTCGCGTACCTGGATGCGGCCGATGGCGTCACGGGCCAGGCCACCTTCGTTGAGGATCGCGCCCAGCAGGTTCTTGGCAGCGATACCGTCACGGGCACCCAGGGCGGTACGGCAGCGCACGCGGCCTTCGGCCAGCGGCATTGGCGCACGACGCTCACGGTCACCACCGCGATCGCCACGATCGCTGCGCTCACCACG
The DNA here is from genome assembly GCF_014269035.2 of Pseudomonas vlassakiae. Classification (GTDB taxonomy): domain Bacteria; phylum Pseudomonadota; class Gammaproteobacteria; order Pseudomonadales; family Pseudomonadaceae; genus Aquipseudomonas; species Aquipseudomonas vlassakiae. Next base: position 270,310 of record NZ_JABWRP020000001.1, on the reverse strand, counting down.
CTCGGTACGCTCGCCACGCGGGGCGAAGCTTGGTACCAGCGGCTGCTCGCGCTCGACGGTCGCCAGGTCCAGCGCCTGGCCGTTGGTGGCCTTGCGCAGCAGGGCCGAAGCCAGGGCGCGTGCGCTGCAGCCGAGGTCGGCAGTCAGGCGGTCGAACAGCTCGCCATGGGTGGCTTCTGCTTCGGCAACCAGCGGCGCCAGGCTGTTGGTCAGCTTCTTGATGCGGGCGTCCAGCACAGCCTGGGCGTTCGGCAGGCGGGCTTCGGCAACCTTCTGCCCGGTCACGCGCTCGATCACCTGCAGCATGCGGCGCTCACGCGGGGTGACCAGCAGCAGCGCACGGCCATCGCGGCCGGCACGGCCGGTACGGCCGATACGGTGCACGTAGGATTCCGGGTCGTACGGCATGTCGACGTTGAACACGTGGGTGATGCGCGGTACGTCCAGACCACGGGCAGCGACGTCGGTGGCGACGACGATGTCCAGGCGGCCATCCTTCAGCGAGTCGATCACCCGCTCACGCTGGTTCTGAGCGATGTCGCCGTTCAGCGCGGCAGCCTTGTAGCCCTTGGCTTCCAGCGCGGCGGCCAGGTCCAGGGTGGCTTGCTTGGTGCGCACGAAGGCGATCAGCGCGTCGAACTCTTCGACTTCCAGCAGACGCAGCACAGCCGGGATCTTCTGGTCGGCGTGGACCATCAGGTGGGCCTGCTCGATCGCGGTGACAGTCTGGGTCTTGCTCTGGATCTTGACGTGCTTGGGCTCGCGCAGGTGGCGTTCGGCGATCGAGCGGATCGACGACGGCAGGGTGGCGGAGAACAGCACGGTCTGGCGGCTGGCCGGGATGGCATCGAAGATCACTTCGAGGTCGTCCATGAAGCCCAGCTTGAGCATTTCGTCGGCTTCGTCCAGCACCAGGTACTGCACGGTCGACAGGACTTTCTCGTCACGACGCAGGTGGTCGCACAGACGGCCCGGGGTGGCGACGACGATTTGCGCGCCGTTGCGAATGGCGCGCAGCTGTGGGCCCATCGGGGCACCACCGTACACGGCCACTACGTTTACGCCTGGCATCTGCTTGGCGTAGGTTTCGAAAGCGGTAGCAACTTGCAGCGCCAACTCACGGGTTGGCGCCAGGATCAGGGCTTGCGGTTCGCGCTTGCTCACATCGATCTTGTTGAGGATCGGCAGGGCGAAGGCAGCGGTCTTGCCGGTGCCAGTCTGCGCCTGGCCGATCATGTCGTGACCGGCGAGGATGATCGGGATCGATTGTTGCTGAATGGCCGATGGCTCTTCGTAGCCGGTAGCCAGTACGGCAGCAACAATGTTCTGATTAAGATCGAGAGCGGCGAAGCCGCCGGTTTCCTGGGTCATGGGTCTGCCTCTAAGTGCATCCGCAAAGACCCATGCTGCAAAGCTGCACATGCCTTGAAAGACCGGAACGGTCACCCAGGCAGCTTTGTCGGCGGGGATTTGCGAAAACGATTGAAAAAGAAAAACTTGAGAAGGTCCGCCTAGCGGACGTGCAGCCGAAGCTGGACTCGGAGGATTTGCACCACCTGATTTTGAGGTCCGCTAAAAGACCGGCGCGTACTATACCCGAATTAATGCCGGGGAGTGAGTAAATTTTTCTGTCCCAACAGCCAGTATCAGGCCATCAGGCGCAGGCAGCTGAATCGGTTTTCTTCTGAAGCTCCGTGCTGGCTTCTTCGCGGGTTTACCCGCGAAGCAGGCGACGCGATCTTCAGGTTGCCGGGCGTATCTCGCGGATCAAGCCTTCCAGGCTGTACCCCAGCCGCGGCGCCAGCGCCTCGGCCCGCGCCCGCAGGCCAGCGAGGTCCAGCTCCTGCTCCAGGTCCGCCGGCACCAGCAAGATCACATTGCCCTCCTTCACCGGCAGCTCCCAGTAATGCCGGTGGTACAACCCGCGCAGCAGCGCCGCGCCCAACGGCTTGCCGTCGTCGTTGGCCCACTGGTTGATCACCAGCCAGCCACCCGGGTTGAGTTGCTTCTGGCAGTTCTCGAGGAAATTCCACGCCAGGTGCCCGACACCCGGCCCATGGTCGGTGTACAGGTCGACGAACAGCAGGTCTGCCTGCTCGGCCGTGGGCAGCAGCTCCAGGGCGTCGCCAATGCGCACGTACAGCCGTGGGTCGTCATCCAGCCCCATGTATTGCATGGCCAGACGCGGCACGTCGGCACGCAGTTCGATGGCCTCGATGTCCTCCAGTGGCAGGAACTTCATGCAGGCCTGGGTCAGGGTACCGGCGCCCAAGCCAAGAAACAGCGCACTTTCCGGCTGTTCATGACACAGCGCACCGACCAGCATGGCGCGGGTGTAGTCGTACTCCAGCCAGCTGGGGTCTGCGGTGAATACGCAGCTCTGCTCGATGGCATCGCCGAACTCGAGGAAGCGGTAATCCTCCACCTCGTACACGCTGATGACGCCAAAGGCATCCTCGACCCGGGCCAACAGCTTCTCTTCCCGCTCCGTCGCCATCTACCTGCCACCCACCCGCGCAAAACGCGCATTGTCCGCCAACGCCCCGGATGCAACAAGCTCGGCGCCGCTGTTACCATGGCAGGCAGCCTATAACAGACAAGACCGAGCCTGTGATGAACCGACCGTGGAGCCCCGACAGCTGGCGTGCCCTGCCGATCCAGCAGCAACCGACCTACCCCGACGCCGCGCACCTGCGCAAGGTCGAGCAGACCCTGGCCAGCTACCCACCCCTGGTGTTCGCCGGCGAGGCCCGCGAGCTGCGCCGGCAGTTCGCTGAAGTGACCGAGGGCCGCGCCTTCCTGCTGCAGGGTGGCGACTGCGCCGAGAGCTTCGCCGAGTTCTCGGCAGCGAAGATCCGCGACACCTTCAAGGTACTGCTGCAGATGGCCATCGTCATGACCTTCGCCGCCGGTTGCCCGGTGGTGAAGGTCGGGCGCATGGCCGGGCAGTTTGCCAAGCCGCGCTCCTCAGGCGACGAAACCATCGGCAACGTCACCCTGCCGGCTTACCGTGGCGACATCGTCAATGGCATCGGCTTCGACGAAAAGAGCCGCGTGCCGGACCCGGAGCGCCTGCTGCAGGCCTACCACCAGGCCACTGCCAGCCTCAACCTGCTGCGCGCCTTTGCCCAGGGCGGTTTCGCCGACCTGCACCAGGTGCACAAGTGGAACCTCGACTTCATCGCCAATTCGGCGCTGGCCGACAAATACCACCAGCTGGCCAACCGCATCGACGAAACCCTGGCGTTCATGCGCGCCTGCGGCCTGGACAGCGCGCCGCAACTGCGCGAAACCAGTTTCTTCACCGCCCACGAGGCGCTGCTGCTCAACTATGAAGAAGCCTTCGTACGCCAGGACAGCCTGACCGGCGACTATTACGACTGCTCCGCGCACATGCTGTGGATCGGCGACCGCACCCGCCAGCTCGACGGTGCCCATGTCGAGTTCCTGCGCGGTGTGCATAACCCGATCGGGGTCAAGGTCGGCCCGAGCATGAACCCCGACGAGCTGATCCGCCTGATCGACACGCTCAACCCGGCCAACGACCCCGGCCGCCTCAACCTGATCGTGCGCATGGGCGCCGGCAAGGTCGGCGCGCACCTCCCAGGGCTGATTCGCAGCGTCGAGCGCGAGGGGCGCAAGGTGCTGTGGAGCTCCGACCCGATGCATGGCAACACCATCAAGGCCAGCAGCGGTTACAAGACCCGAGACTTTGCGCAGATCCTCGACGAGGTGAAGCAGTTCTTCCAGGTGCACCAGGCCGAGGGCAGCCATGCCGGCGGCATCCATATCGAAATGACCGGGCAGAACGTCACCGAGTGCATCGGCGGCGCCCGGCCGATCACCGAAGATGCCCTGTCCGACCGCTACCACACCCACTGCGACCCACGGATGAACGCCGATCAGTCGCTGGAACTGGCCTTCCTGATCGCCGAAACCCTCAAGCAGGTGCGGCGCTGAGCAAAGCCTGACGCAACTGGCTGCCCTCAGCCCGCGGGCAGTTCAGTTGCACTCGCTGCAGGCCCAGCCACCGGGCCAGGCGCAGCAGGTTGGCGGCCAGGGCCTGATAGCCCTCCTCGTCCAACGCTGGCGATTCTGCATGCACGGCGTGCACCGCCAGTTGCCCCTGGGCCCGCTCGGCACGCAGGTCCAGGCGCGCGGCGATCCGTTCGCGATAGAGGAACGGCAGCACGTAGTAGCCGTATACCCGCTTGTGCGCCGGGGTGTAGATCTCCAGGCGGTAGTGGAAATCGAACAACCGCTCGGTGCGGTTGCGCTCCCAGACCAATGAATCGAACGGCGACAGCAGCGCGCTGGCCTCGATACGACGAGGGATGCTTGGCGTGCCGGCACAATAGGCAAGCTGCTTCCAGCCCTGCACTTTGACCGGCTGCAGGCGGCCGTCGGCGAGCAGGTCTTGCAATGCGGCCCGGCCCTGGCCTGGTTCGAGGCGGAAGTAGTCGCGCAGGTCGCGCTCGGTGGCCACGCCCAGCGCCGTGGCGGCGTGCAGCATCAGGCCTTGGCGGGCCTCGGTTTCGCTTGGCAGGGCCTGGTCGAGAATGGCCTTGGGCAGGACCTTTTCCGGCACATCGTAGAGCCGCTCGAAACCGCGCCGCCCCGCCACCGTCACTTCACCGGCGGCGAACAACCATTCCAGCGCGTGCTTTTCTTCACTCCAGTCCCACCACGGGCCCGCCCGCTCCTGCCGGGTGGACAGGCTGCCCGCGCCCAGCGCGCCCTGCTCACGTACGGCGGCCAGCACGCGGGCGATCACGTCCTGGCGTTCGCGACCGAACCGCGCGAGCTGGCGGTAGATGCCCCGGCCATCGGCGGCATGGGCCATGCGCCAGCGCAACAGGGGGTAGAGGTTAAGCGGCAGTAGCGAGGCTTCGTGCCCCAGTATTCGAACAGCTGGCGCTGGCGGCCACGGCCCCAGGCGAGCTGGTCGAGCAGTTCCACTGGGTAGTTGCCGAGGCGCGAAAACAGCGGGAGGTAATGGGAGCGGACCACGGCGTTGACCGAGTCGATCTGCACCACGCCCAGGCGTTGCAGCATGCGCTTGAGTGCCGGCAGGGTCGGCGCGGAGCCAGGCTGCTTGCCGAAGCCTTGGGCAGAAAGGGCCAGGCGCCGGGCCTGGGTGATGGACAGTTTGAGCGGCAAGCCTGGCCTCCTTGTGGTGGGTCTACCGGCGTCATCGCGGCTAAAGCCGCCCCTACAGAGGCTACCGCGTCCGCTGCAGGAGCGGCTTTAGCCGCGATGACGCCGGTAGACCCACCGACAAACCTAGCTCATTTACGCAACGGGTCATCCCAGAAATGCCGCTCGGCCTCTTGCTGGATGTCTGCCCGGCTCAAGCCCAGGTCATGCAAGGTCTCATCACTCAGGCTGGCCAGTTCCTGGCGCTGGCGGTACAGCTGCAGCCACCGGACAGGACGGTCCAGGGCCGCATGCCACAGGTGGTTCAGGGAAAAGGCAGGTTGCTGGATGCTGCTGACATGACCTTTCATCGTGAAGCCCTTCGTGTTGATGGCTTCAGTTTCCGCCCAGGCTTAAGATCAATCCAACGAATGTTTCTGATGCCATGCATCTCGGAGATTGATGCAATGTCCCAGTACCAGAGCCTTGATGCCGACGTGCTGCGCACCTTTGTCGCCATCGCCGAACAAGGCGGCTTCACCCGCGCCGGTGAAGTGGTCAACCGCACCCAGTCGGCGGTGAGCATGCAGATGAAACGCCTGGAAGAAGACATCCTGCAGCGCCAGTTGTTCGAGCGTGACGGCCGTCAGGTCCGGCTTACCGCCGAGGGCCAGGTGCTGCTCGGCTACGCCCGGCGCATCCTCAAATTGCATGGCGAAGTGTTCAACACCCTGCGCATGCCACACATGGTCGGGATGGTGCGCATCGGCACGCCGGACGACTACGCCATGCGCTTCCTGCCGACCATCCTCTCCAGCTTCGCCCAGGCCTACCCGCTGGTGCAGGTGGAGGTGCATTGCGACTCGTCCAGGCAATTGATGCTGCGCCAGGACCTGGACCTGACCATCGTCACCCGCGAACCGGGCAACGAGGTTGGCCAGTTGCTGCGTCAGGAACGCCTGGTATGGGCAGCCGCCGAAGGCTTCTGCCCGCAGGAACAACGGCCAATGCCCTTGGCGCTGTTCAACACCGACTGCTTCTGCCGTGCCTGGACCTGCAACGCTCTGGAGGCCCAAGGCATCGACTACCGCATCGCCTACACCAGCCCCAGCCTGGCAGCGATCTTTGCCATCGTCACCGCAGGGTTGGCAGTGACCGCGCAATTGCAGAGCCTGATCGGCGGCAACCTGCGCATTCTCGGCGAAAACGAAGGCTTGCCGCAGTTGCCGGTGGCCAACGTGATGCTGTTGCGCAACAGCCAGAGCCAGTCGCCGATCACCGACTGCATGGCCGACTACATCGTCGAGGGGTTCATGTGACCCCTACACCTCGAAGCCCAGCATCACCGCACACACCACCAGGAACACACAGAACATCGCCCGCAGTGCTTTCTCGGGCAGCGCGTGCGCCAGCCTTACCCCCCAGCTGATGCTCAACAGCCCGCCGACTGCCAGGGGAATACCCACGCTCCAGTCGACGCTGTGGTGCACCCCATAGGTCACCAGGGTCACCAAGGTACTCGGCGCCGCGAGCGCCAGCGACAGGCCCTGCGCCACCACCTGGGTGGTACCGAACACACTGGTCAGGATCGGCGTGGCCACCACGGCACCGCCGACACCGAACAACCCGCCCATGGTGCCGGCAAAGCTGCCCAGCACACCCAGCCAGGGCCAGGCGTAACGCAGCTCGGCGCTGGGCGGCGAGACCTTGAGGAACATCCGCGCCACGTTCCAGATCGCCAGCGCCACCAGGAAGCCGACAAAGCCCAGGCGCATCGAGTGGGCATCGATACCCACCGCCCAGACCGAGCCGAGCCAGGCGAACAGGAAGCTGCACAAAGAAAGCGGCACGGCATGGCGCAGCTCGATGCGGTTGCGCTGGTGATAACGCCACAGCGCCAGCAGCACGTTCGGCACCACCATGACCAGCGCCGTGCCTTGCGCCAACTGCTGGTCGAGGCCAAACAGCACGCCCAGTGCCGGGATGGCGATCAGCCCGCCGCCGATACCGAACAACCCACCCATGGTGCCCAGGCCGGCGCCCAGTACGATATACAACAACCACTCGATCATCAGGGCCTCATCCGCCTGCGTTGGTAATGCGGGCATGCTAACGATTGCGCTCTGGCGGGGAAACGCACAGCAACGCACAATGGCTATGCGTTTCTTGCAAAAGCGAATGATCATGAACCCCGACACCCTGACCGACCAGTTGAGCCTGTTTCTTGATGTGCTGGATAGCGGAAGCTTCTCTGCTGCCGCTCGCCGCCATCCACTGACCCCGTCCGCCGTGGCTCGGCGCATCGACAACCTGGAGAGCGCCGTCGGTAGCCGCCTGTTCACGCGCAGCACCCATGCCGTACGCGCCACCCCGGCGGGCAATGCCTTTGCCGAACGCGCCCGGCGCATTCTCGAAGAGCTGCGCCTGGCCCGCGCCGAAGCCGTATCGCTGAGCAGTGCCCCGGAAGGCTTGATCCGCATCGATGCCCCGGCCGCCTTCGGCCGCCGTCACCTGGCGCCGGCAATCGCCGATTTCCTGGTGGCCTATCCGGGCCTGGACGTGCAATTGCGCCTGATCGACAGTTTCGTCGACCTGCATGGCAGCCACCTGGGCGAGGTCGACCTGGTGCTGCGCGCCGGCCCCTTGGCCGATACCCGGCTGGTGGCCACCAAGCTGGCGCACATGGTACGCATCGCCTGCGCCAGCCCGGCCTACCTGGCCAGCCGCGGCATGCCCAGCTGCCCCAGCGAGCTGCCCGGCCACGACGGCCTCGACTGGGACGGCCTGGCACCACCGTTCGCCTGGCGCTTCGCAGTCGACGGGCAGATGCGCCTGTACCGCCCGGCGCGCATGCGCATGGCTGCCAACAACGCCGAGACCCTGCTGTTCGGCGCCCTCGCCGGCCTCGGCATCGCCCACCTGCCTACCTGGCTGATCAGCGACTACCTGCTGCGCGGCGAACTGCTGCCGCTGTTCTGCGACAGCGGCCTGCCCGAAGCCGAAACCAGCGGCATTTATGCACTGCGCCTTGAACATGAAACGAACTCTCGCAGCCGTTTGCTGCTCGAATTTCTCAAGAGCCGCTTCAGCCCGGTTCCACCCTGGGACCTGGCGCTGCGCAGTGAACTGCGCTGGCAGTAAGCGCCCCAACCTTCAGCGTGCTAGATTTCTCCATTGATGACATTCAAGGACCTGCATGAACGCCAACACTCAAGCCTCTTGTGACGAGCTGCTGCTGGACAACCAGGTCTGCTTTGCTCTGCACTCCACCTCGTTGCTGATGACCAAGGTCTACAAGCCTCTGCTGCAAGCACTGGGCCTGACCTACCCGCAGTATCTGGCCATGCTCGTGCTGTGGGAGCAGGACGGTCTTACCGTAGGCGAAATCAGCCAGCACCTGCTGACCGACCCCGGTTCGCTCACGCCCCTGCTCAAGCGCCTGGAAAGCGAAGGCCTGCTGCAGCGCAACCGCAGCCGCGAAGATGAGCGTGTGGTGCTGGTGCAGCTGACCGACAAGGGCCGCGCCCTGCAGCAGCAGGCTCGGGAAGTGCCCCAATGCATTCTGAAGGCCAGCGGCCGCAGCCTCGAACGCCTGCAACAGCTGCAGACTGACCTGCTGGAGCTGCGCGACAGCCTGCAAAAAAACCTCTGACGGCTACGCTGTGTGTTGCTCGTTCCGATGAACGGTGAATATTTATCTTGCGCACTAACTAATTGCGCGCTAATTTAAATCCCGTACCCACACGACGCCACCTGATCACCAGGGGCGCACAGCACACTAGCGAGGCTCAAGATGCAAAAGGTCACTCCGCTGTACATCGCAGAAGCCACTTCCACCGGCGGTCGCGACGGCAAATCCCGCTCCAGCGACGGCAAGCTGGAAGTCAGGCTGAGCACCCCCAAGGAACTCGGCGGCGCCGGTGGTGACGGCACCAACCCTGAACAGATGTTCGCCGCCGGCTACTCGGCCTGCTTCATCGGCGCACTGAAGTTCGTTGCCGGCCAGGAGAAGAAAGCCCTGCCCGCGGATGCCTCGATCACCGCCAAGGTCGGCATCGGCCAGATCCCTGGTGGTTTCGGCCTGGACATCGACCTGAACATCAACCTGCCGGGCCTGGCCCAGGCTGACGCCGAAGCGCTGGTGGAAAAGGCTCATAAGGTCTGCCCTTATTCCAACGCCACCCGCGGCAATGTGGACGTGCGCCTGCACGTGACCGTGTAAATCACAGGCACAAAAAAACCCGGCCAAGGCCGGGTTTTTGCGTTTCGCAAGAAGGATTACTTCTTGGAGCGGCCTTTGAAGCTGTTGTCGCGCGTGTCGATGTCGATGAACTCACCGATCTCGATGAAGTCGGCTACCGAGATCTCGGTACCGTTCTTCAGCTTGGCAGGCTTCATGACCTTGCCCGAGGTGTCGCCGCGAGCAGCGTTCTCGGTGTACTCGACCTGACGGCTGATGGTGGTCGGCAGTTCAACCGATACCAGGCGGCCTTCGAAGAACACGGCTTCGCAGACGTCTTCCATGCCTTCTTCGATGTACGGCAGAACGGCTTCGATGTCCTCGGCGTTCAGCTCGTACATGGTGTAGTCGGTGGTGTCCATGAAGGTGTATTCGTCACCGTTGATGAACGACAGGGTCGCTTCTTTGCGATCCAGGATCACGTCGTCCAGCTTGTCGTCTGCACCGTAGACGGTTTCAGTCTTGTAGCCGGTCAGCAGGTTCTTCAGCTTGGTCTTCATGATCGCGCTGTTGCGACCCGACTTGGTGAACTCGGCTTTCTGAACCAGCCACGGGTCGTTGTCGATCCGCAGTACGGTACCGGGTTTCAGTTCTTTACCAGTTTTCATTACGAAGTATCCGAATCTGGATGGATTTATAAAAATCGAGGCCGCATATCATAGCCAATTTCGGTAAAACTGTACCAGCGCCTTGGCAAGGTCCGGCCGAGCGGCCTGGCAAGTGGCCCAATCACGGGCGTGCTGCTGCAGTTCCGCCCAGTGTTTGCGGGCCTCTTGCCAGGCCGCGTGCATGTCGCGGTTCATGTTCCAGGCACGCCAAAAGGCCATCAGCGCCCCGCTGGCGGCGTCCGACAAGCCCTGTCGATAATGGCTGAGGAAGGCTTCGAGCTTTTCCCAGTGGGCATTTTCCTCCTGCACATAGATGTGCCACAGCATCGGCCGTCCGGCCCACTGGGCGCGGACGAACGAATCTTCCCCGCGCACCGCGTTGAAATCGCAGCTCCACAGCAGACGGTCATAGTCATCCTGACTGACGAACGGCAGGATTTGCACGGTCAAGGTGCCGCGCTGGTGCACAGCGCCAGCTTGCAGTTGCTGCTCACCCAGCCAAGCCCCCAGGTCGCCGAGGATGCGCCCTTGCGGGACCAGCAGGTGAACCGGCTGGGCATCTTCGGCCAGCGCATCGAGCCAGCGCCCCAGCTGCCCGTTTTCGTAGGCGAACAGCGACAGCAGCAGCGCGCCAGGCTGCGCCTGTACGCCCAGGCTCTGGAGAAACGCCGCACGCGCCTCGGCCGACTGCTCAAAGGCTTGCCGGCGCGGCAGCAGGCTGGCCTCGCGCAACAGCCCACCGGTCTTGTCGGTGAAGCCCGGAAAGAAGAACACCTTGCGCAGGCCATTGGGCTGGGGCGATGGCAAGCCATGGCAGCCTTCGACCCAGTCCTCGGCACTGAGGTATTCAAGGTTAAGCCACAGCACCGGTGCCGGACGAGCACGCATCGCCTCGATGTAGGCCGCCGGCAACTGGCAGGCAAAGGCACCGATCACCACGTCGGCCGGCTCTGCGGGCTGCCAGTCGGCAGGCCAGGCACGCACCTCGACCCCCTGCTGCCATTGCTGCGCGGCACCGGCATCGGCGCCCGGGCACAGCGGCACGAAGGCATTCAGGTCGTCCACCCACAGGCGCACCGCCAGGTCGTGCTCGGCCACCAGCTGCCGGGCCAGGCGCCAGGTCACACCTATATCGCCATAGTTGTCGACGACACTGCAGAAAATGTCCCAGGTGGTTTTCATATGCCCTGCCTTGCCTTGCACGAAAAGGGCGAATTCTGCGGATAATTCGTCGTCGACAAAAGCGCCGCACAAAAATTCTCCAGCAGCATGCGACAATGCCCCCTTCGCCCGCTCTGCCAGGAAGCTGCCATGCCCCGCCAACGTGAATTGAAGATCACCCTCAAACCGCTGCAACTGATTTTCTGCGTGGCCTTGGGCCTGTGGCTCGGCGCCGTGGCGATTGGCCTGAGCCTGTGGCTGGCGCTGCAGCTGTGGCCCGAACAGGTGGCCCCCGTGGCCCAGGCGGTGGCGCCGGCCTACAGCAAGCCTGCACCGGCACAGCCGGTGGACGCGCAGCGCGAGATGTTCGAGCGCTACAAGGACATCCTGCACCAGCAGCAAATCCAGCAGGCCGCTGAGGCTGCCCAAGGCAACCCACGCAACCTCAACAGCCCCAAGTGCCAGTTCTGGCTTGCGCAGAACCGTACCGCGCCGACCGAGAAGAGCCAGGCCAACGTGTTGGAGTTCTGTTACTGACCATGGACAAGGCCATCCTGCTCACGCGCATCGTCGCAGCCCTGGAAACCGACATGGAGGTATTGCGTCGCGCGGCTCAGACCGCCTACGAAGCGGCCACCGCCGAAGAGAACATCGCCGAGAACAAGTACGACACCCTGGGGCTGGAAGCGTCGTACCTGGCCACCGGGCAGGCGCGGCGCACGGCCGAGATTCGCCAGGCGCTGCTGACTTATCAGCAGTTGCTGTTGCGCGAGTATGACCCGGCGCAAGGGGTGCAGGTGAGCAATCTGGTGACCCTGGAGGATGAGGACGGTGGGCAGCGCGTGCTGTTCCTTGGGCCTGAAGCGGCAGGATTGAAGATTGGCGAAGGCGATGAGTGGGTGACCGTGATCACGCCCCGTTCGCCCTTGGGGCAGCAGCTGGTGGGCAAGAAGGTCGAGGATGAGGTAAGGCTTGGGGATCAGCTTTTCTACATCATCGATGTCGCCTGAGGCGGCACCACTCTAGACCAAAGCATCAAACCGCCTCGCCAATCCCCGCTCGGCAAACTGCTCCACCACAAAGTCGATGAAGGCCCGGGTCTTGCCCGGCAACAGCTTGTGTTCCGCGTAATACAGGCTGATATGCCCGTCATCCACATACCAGTCCGGCAACACCCGCTGTAGCTGCCCGGCCTCCAGGTACGGCACGGCGAACGGCAAGCTGACCAGGGCGATGCCCAACCCTTGCTGCGCCACCGCACACGCCGCGTCCGAATCGCTCATGGTCATCGCCTGGCGCAACAGCAACGGCTGTTGTTCCTGCCATCGACTGGTCAAGGGCCAGGAACGTACACGCCCGGTCTGTGGGGAACGGATCAGAATTCCGTCGTGACGCTGCAATACCTGCGGGTCTTCGATAGCAGCGTGCCGGTGCAGGTAGCCGGGCGCCGCCACCAGCACCCGATGGGCCGGGGTCAGCTTGCGCGCCACCACGCCCAGCGGCAGCTCGAAACCACCGCCTATGGCGGCATCGAAGCCCTGGCCGATCAGGTCGACCTGGCGGTTGTCAAAATGCCAGTCGGGGGTGATCGCCGGATAACGCTGCAGAAACTCGCCGAGCAGCGGCAGCACGTACAAGCGGCCGAACACGGTACCCATGCTCACCCGCAGCAGCCCGGCCGGCTGCCCTTCGGCGCTGGCCAGGTTGGCCACGGCGTACTGGATGGTGCGGAAGCTGTCGCTCACCTCGCCCAGAAATCGCTGCCCGGCTTCGGTCAGGGTCAGCTTGCGCGTACTACGCTGGAACAGCCGCACCCCGAGGCGCGCCTCCAACTGGGCAACGTGCTTGCCCACCGCCGCCGGGGTGATGCTCAGACGCCGGGCTGCCTCGGCGAAACTGCCCACCTCGGCACTTCGGATGAAGCACTCGAGGGCGTTGAAGGATTCCATGGCCATTGATTACCAACCAAAGGTTTACTCTGCTAATAGTGATTGCCATCTTATCAGCAGGTAATCAGCGGTCGATACTGCGTCCATCCAAGGCATTCGGCCTTGCTTCCAGCAGGAGATCAGCATGTCCAAGCAACTTACCCTCGAAGGCAAAGTGGCCTTCGTCCAAGGCGGCTCGCGCGGTATCGGCGCAGCCATCGTGCGACGCCTGGCCCGAGAAGGTGCACAGGTGGCCTTCACCTACGTCAGTTCTGCCGGCCCGGCCGAAGCGCTGGCCGAAGAGGTCAAGGCTGGTGGCGGTCAGGCCCTGGCCTTGCGCGCCGACAGCGCCGACGCCGCCGCCCTGCAACTGGCGATCGACGACGCGGTGAAGGCTTTCGGCCGCCTCGACATCCTGGTCAACAATGCCGGCGTGCTGGCGGTTGCGCCGCTGGCCGAGTTCGACCTGGCGGACTTCGACCGCACCCTCGCAGTCAACGTGCGCAGCGTGTTCGTCGCCAGCCAGGCCGCAGCACGCTACATGGGCCAGGGCGGGCGCATCATCAACATCGGCAGCACCAACGCCGAACGCATGCCGTTCGCCGGAGGCGCCCCGTATGCCATGAGCAAGTCGGCGCTGGTCGGCCTGACCAAGGGCATGGCCCGCGACCTCGGGCCGCAGGGGATTACCGTGAACAACGTGCAGCCAGGGCCGGTGGACACCGACATGAACCCGGCCAGTGGCGAGTTCGCCGAAAGCCTGATTCCGCTGATGGCGATCGGGCGGTATGGGCAGGCAGACGAGATTGCCAGCTTCGTGGCGTACCTGGCCGGGCCTGAGGCGGGTTACATCACCGGGGCCAGCTTGCTGGCCGATGGTGGGTTTGCGGCTTGAGGGAGAGTGTCAGGGCGGCGATGCGCATGCCTTGAGTTGTATGCTGGTGCGCAGATCGAGCGCCGCCCGCGCGGCGCCTCGCGGACAAATCCGCTCCTACAGGCCTGCGCGCGGGCTGGCAACCCTGGCGTAACAGGTTCGGCACGTTGCAACAGCCTGTACGCCGCACGTGCGGCGCTCGATCTCACAGGCGCAACAAATTTATCGACGAACACCCCAGCCCCCAACGAGAACCCCATGAAATCCCCCTCCTTGAGCCGCGCGCTGATCCTGCTGATGGCCACCGCCACCGGCCTGGCCGTGGCCAGCAATTATTACGCCCAACCGCTGCTGCACAGCATCGCCCAACAGTTCGGCCTGAGTACCGCCAGCGCCGGCAGCATCGTCATCGCCGCGCAACTGAGCTACGGCGCCGGCCTGCTGCTGCTGGCACCGCTGGGTGACCTGTTCGAGCAGCGCCGGCTGATCGTGGTGATGACCGCTATCTCCACCTTGGGCCTGGTCATCAGCGCCTGCGCCCCAAGCCTGCCCTGGTTGTTGCTCGGTACCGCGCTCACCGGCCTGTTCTCGGTGGTGGCGCAGATCCTCGTGCCCATGGCGGCGACCCTGAGCGAGCCGCATCAGCGCGGCCGCGCAGTGGGCACCTTGATGAGTGGGTTGCTGCTCGGCATCCTGCTGGCGCGCACAGCCGCCGGTTTCATGGCCGAGCTGGGCGGCTGGCGCAGCATCTATGTGCTGGCCGCCGTGCTGATGGCACTCACCGCGCTGGCGCTGTACCGCAACCTGCCCGAACACAATAGCCATGCCGGCTTGAAATACCCGGCGCTGATCGGCTCGGTGTTCCGCCTATTCATCGAAGAGCCGGTGCTGCGCCTGCGCTCGCTGCTCGGCCTGCTGGCGTTCAGCCTGTTCGCGCTGTTCTGGACACCGCTGGCGTTCCTGCTGGCACGCGAGCCCTATCACTACTCCGACGCGGCCATCGGGCTGTTCGGCCTGGCCGGCGCCGCGGGTGCACTGGCGGCCAACTGGGCCGGGCGCCTGGCCGACCGTGGCAAGGGCTCGCTGGGCACCACTGTTGGCCTGGCGGCGCTGCTGCTGTCGTGGGTCCCGCTGGGTTTTGCCGAAACCTCGCTGCTGGCGTTGCTGGTCGGCGTACTGGCCCTGGACCTGGCCGTGCAGCTGGTACACGTGAGCAACCAGAATGCCGTGATCGCCTTGCGCCCCGAAGCACGCACGCGGCTGAATGCCGGCTACATCACCTGTTACTTCATCGGCGGTGCGCTAGGCTCGTTGCTGGGCACGCAACTGTTCCAGCGCCAAGGGTGGATGGGCATCGTGGTGGCAGGCCTGGTGATCGGCACGCTGGCCTTGGTGGTATGGGGCGTTTCGCAGCGCAAGGCCGCCGCGCAACTGGCTTGAGGCCATCAGCGGACGTGACGACCCGCCGCATTACCCTCCGTCGCCTGGCCGTTGACTTGCCTGCCCCGGCGGCGCTCAGTAAGCGCTGGTCACAGACCTTTCACTGACAGGACGACTCAATGACAAGACTCACGGTGCAATCCGGCGATTTCTTGCAAGGTGAAGGCGAGTTTCGCAATGGATCGCTCACACTCAAGACCCCGCGCAGCCCTTCACCCGGGGAGCGCATCTTACTGGCCCGCATCGTTGACCTGCGCCTGGCCAGCCTGGAGTCCAGCCGCAGCCTGGGCACCGCCCTCGGCTGGGGCGTGGCCGGGGCGCTGGTGGCCGGCCCGGTGGGGTTGCTGGCCGGGCTCTGGCTGGGCGGCAAAGAGGAAGAAGCCACCTTCCTGGCCACCTTCAAGGATGGGCGCAAACTGATGGCCATCACCGACGGCAAGACCTGGTCGAAGATCGACGACACCTGGCGCCAGCATCGCCGCCCGCCACCTGCCGATTGAGCCCCCGGCGGGGCCAGGGCCCGGTTGCTACACGGCCCCAAAATGCAAAAGCCCCCGAGCTTTTCAGCTCGGGGGCTTTTGCAGAATGTGGCGGTGAAGAAGGGATTTGAACCCTTGATACGATTTCTCGTATACACACTTTCCAGGCGTGCTCCTTCGACCACTCGGACACTTCACCGTTTTCTCTTCAAGGCTTTCACCCCGTCGAGGCGCGCTAATTTAGTAGAAGAGCTTTTCTTTGGCAAGCATTTTTTTCAAATTTTTCATGCATTTAAGCCAACCCACTGAAAAGCCGGGGTTGCCAGGGCAAAGCGGCCAATCTGGCCAGCGCTTTTACTCTCCACAAACGCTGCACCCTCGCCGCACAAGGCATTGCATCCCGACGCTGACTGGCCGGTCAGCCTTGCTGCTTTACCTGGCTCGCGGTGCTGGGTAACGTCTTCGCCACGTCACCCTAAGGATTGCGCCATGAGCGAGCTGATTACCTACCACGCCGAAGACGGCATCGCCACCCTGACCCTGAACAACGGCAAGGTCAACGCCATCTCGCCGGATGTCATCGCGGCCTTCAATGCCGCCCTCGACCGCGCCACGCAGGAACGCGCCGTGGTGATCATCACCGGCCAGCCAGGCATCCTCTCGGGTGGCTACGACCTCAAGGTGATGACCTCCGGCCCGAAAGAAGCCGTCGCCCTGGTCACCGCCGGTTCCACCCTGGCCCGCCGCCTGCTCTCGCACCCGTTCCCGGTGATCGTCGCCTGCCCCGGCCATGCCGTGGCCAAGGGCGCTTTCCTGCTGCTGTCGGCCGACTACCGTATCGGCGTCGAAGGGCCGTACAAGATCGGCCTGAACGAAGTGCAGATCGGCATGACCATGCACCACGCCGGCATCGAACTGGCCCGCGACCGCCTGCGTCGCTCGGCCTTCCACCGCTCGGTGATCAATGCCGAAATGTTCGAGCCCAAGGATGCCCTGGATGCCGGCTTCCTCGACAAGGTCGTGCCAGCCGAGCAGCTGCTTGAGGTCGCCCAGGGCGTGGCCCGCGAGCTGAAGAAGCTGAACATGCTGGCGCACAAGAACACCAAGCTGAAGGTGCGCAAGGCGCTGCTGGATAGCCTCGACGAAGCGATCCTGCTCGACCAGGGCCACATGGGCTGAGTACACCGGTTCACACCAGGGTTTGCCGCGGCCAGTGCACAGCCGTACACTGCGTCGCGACTGTCTGGTGTGAGTCGTACCATGCTTTACTCGCTTCGCATGTTCCTGCTGGGGCTGCATTTTCTGCTGGTGGGCGTCATCGGCCTGCTGATCGGCCTGCTGCGCCCCTTCAACCGCGATAACAGCCGTGTCTTCGCGCGCCTCTACAGCGTGCCAGCCACCTGGCTGATGCGCATCAAGGTCAAGGCCGAAGTCGGCCCGCTGTGGGACCAACCACCCGGCTGCGTGATCGTCGCCAATCACCAGTCCAACTTCGACCTGTTCATCCTCGGCCATGTGGTACCGCAACGCACCGTTGCCATTGGCAAGAAGAGCCTCGGCTGGATCCCGCTGTTCGGCCAGCTGTTCTGGCTCGGTGGCAATGTGCTGGTCGACCGTAAAAACGCCTACCAGGCGCGCAAGGCCATGCAGACCACCACGCGCATCCTGCAGGATGACACCTCGATCTGGATCTTCCCGGAAGGCACGCGCAACCCCGACGAACAATTGCTGGCGTTCAAGAAAGGCGCCTTTCACATGGCCGTGGAGGCCGGCGTACCGATCGTCCCGGTGTGCGTCAGCCGCTATGCCCGGCGCCTGAGCCTGAACAGCTGGCGGCGGCGGACCGTGATCGTGCGCTCGTTGCCGCCGATCGCCACCCGCGGCCTCAGCCAGCAGGACCTGCCCGCACTGATCGAACAGTGCCGCACACAGATGCAGCTGTGCATCGATAACATGGAAAACGAACTGGCAAAGGCCTAGGTTGCTTTGATCGCGAGCAAGCTTGCGCCGCCAGTTGCTCTGCAGCCAACTACAGCCCAAGCTGTAACCCGTGTACAACCGAACAAGTGGATAACCATGGGTCGAGTCGTGGCATCGGCGGTGTATGCCGCCGGCAGAAAGGTCACCAACATCAATATCGACGAAGGCAGCGAGTGGGCGCGCAAGCCGGGGCACTTCGTGTGGATCGGCCTGGAAGAGCCCAACGCCGAGGAACTGGCCAACTTGCAGTGCCAGTTCAACCTCCACGAACTGGCCATCGAGGACGCGCTGGAAAAACACAGCCGGCCCAAGCTGGAAACATTCGGTGACGCGCTGTTCATCGTCACCTATTCGCCAGTCCGCCATCAGGGCAAGCTGGAGTTCATCGAAACCCACATCTTCGCCGGCAACGGCTACATCATCACCTGCCGCAATGGCCACTCGAAATCCTACGCGCTGGTGCGCCAGCGCTGCGAGGCGCGCCCGCTGCTGCTCGAACATGGCGAAGACTTCGTGCTGTATGCCCTGCTCGACTTCGTCACCGAGAACTACCAGCCGGTCAGCGAGGCCATTCATGGCGAGATCGAGGAGCTGGAACAGAGCGTGCTGAGCACCACGCTGCAGGAGGAGGATATCCAGCGCCTGCACGGGCTGCGCCGCGACATCCTGCGCCTGCGCCGCTATGTGGCGCCGATGGTGGAAATCAGCGAGGAACTGCAGCGCCTGAGCTTCCCGTTCATCGACAAGAACATGCGCCCGTACTTTCGTGACGTGCAGATCCACGTGACGCGGCAGATGGAGGACCTGGCCGGGATTCGCGACATCGCCAGCCAGACCATCGAAATCGGCATGCTGCTGGAATCGTCACGGCAGAGCATCGTGCAGCGCAAGTTCGCCGCGTGGGCGGCGATCCTGGCCTTCCCCACGGCGATTGCCGGGATCTACGGGATGAACTTCCAGAACATGCCAGAGTTGGGGTGGCACTATGGCTACTTCGCAGTGCTGGGTGTGATCGCGCTGGGGTGTACGGGGTTGTTTGCCAGCTTCAAGAAAGCCGGCTGGCTTTAGCGTGCCGGGGCCGCTGTGCGGCCCCGGCGAATCAGGCGGCGCTGTCGCTGGCCTTGGCCGGCTGCTGGATGAAGCGCAGCATCCATTCGCCCACCAGGTCGCCCTGGTGCTCGGTGGCCAGGCTGGCAATCGCCTTTTGGTACACCTCGTCCCCGAGGTACTCCTGACGCGCATCGAGCAGCGCCCGCGAGTAGTCGTGGACGAACTCGGGGTGGCCCTGGAAACAAAGCACCTGGTCGCGGATGTGATACGCCGCATTCGGGCAGAAGTCGCTGGAGGCGATTACCGTGGCGCCTTCCGGCAGCTCGGTGACCTGGTCTTGATGGCTGATCAGCAAGGTCAGCTCGGAAACCTCCGGGTCCATCCACGGTGCATGCGCCGCCAGCGAGTAGCGGTGCACGCCCACGCCCCAGCCCTGGTCGGCGCGCTCGGCCTTGCCACCCAGGGTCAATGCCAGCAGTTGATGGCCGAAGCACACACCCAGCAGCTTCTCGCCACGCTCGTAGAGCTTGAGCAGGTAGGCCTTGAGCGTCTGGATCCAGGGGTCGCTGCCGAACGAGTCGGCCTTGCTGCCCGTCACCAGGTACGCATCGAAGCGTTCGCCGTCGGGCGGGTACACGCCGTTCATCACGTTGTACACACGAAACTCGGCTGCGATCGGCTGACGCGAGAAGAGCTGCTCGAACATCCTTCCGTAGCCCTGGTACTGCGCGGTCAACTCCGGTCGCAGGACATCGGTTTCAAGGATGCAGATGCGTAACGACATAGGGATAGTCCTGAACGACATGGGTGGGAATCTGCTGTAGAGACTGACGCGAAAGCCACGTACAAGCAAGTAGGCTGCACTGACGAACGGTCACATTTTGTCGAATATCCAAGGGGGGATCTGCGGCTGTCTAGGCAGAGCTTGCCAGCGCGATGGCTAAAGGCCTCATAGCCAAACGGCATCGTATTTGGCCCCTTTAGAACAAAGCGTTCTCGACAATGCATGACGCTCGCCCTGTGGGTGGTTTATATCCACATACATGAGGCAAGCAGACCCGACAAGGAAGCCACCGGGTATTCAGGAATAACAACAAGAAGGCGGTCCGCCATGTTCAGACAATCAAAACTTCGCCAAGCCGGGCTCATTCTCTTCGCCACGACTTTGCTGCTGATTCTTCCCAACCTCACGCGGTTGTTCGGCTGACAGCGTCAATGCTTCGCTTGGGTTAATCTTGCGGTTTTCAGATCGGAGATTGCCCATGCGTCATTGCCTGGCTCTGGTAGCCCTGGTGTTGAGCCTGCCGCTGTCGGCGGCGCAGTTGCACCTGGAGCTGGGTGACAGCACCCGGGAATGGTCCACCGGCGAACTGTTGCAGCACCCTCAGGCCCGCGATATCGACATCGATCAGGACGTTTCCTACAAGCGGCCCATGCATTTTCGCGCCGTGCCACTGGCGGCACTGCTGCAAGGGGTCAAAGCCGACGACCATCTGCAGGCGGTGGCGCTGGACGGCTTTGCCGCGGAAATGCCAGCCGGGCCGCTACTGCAGCAGGCGCCGGCACGCGCCTGGCTGGCCGTCGAGGACCCGGCCAAACCGTGGCCTGCGCTGGGTGACGGCAAGCCGAGCGCCGGCCCGTTCTACCTGGTGTGGACCAACCCGCAGGCCAGCGGCATTCGCCCCGAACAATGGCCATTCCAGGTCGCCACGATCCGCCGCCTGGCGCCGGTCGAACAACGTTTCCCGGCACTGCTGCCCGACCCCAGGCTGGCAGCCAATGACCCGGTACGCCAGGGCTTCGCCCTGTTCCAGCAGAACTGCCTGGCCTGCCATCGGCTCAACGGTGCGGGGGATGCCCAGTTCGGGCCGGACCTGAATGTGCCGCACAACCCGACCGAGTATTTCCAGCCTGAGTATCTGCGCAGCTACATTCGTGACCCGCAGAGCTTGCGGCAATGGCCGCAGGCGCGGATGCCCGGATTCGCCGATAGCGTGCTGAGTGAACGGGAGCTGGATGCGCTGCTGGCTTATCTGAAACATATGGCCGGGCGCAGGCCTTTAAATCGGTAGCCTTCTTCGCGGGTAAACCCGCTCCTACAGGGATATCACTGCCTCGGGCCTTGTGATGCACCCGCGAAGAAGGTGACACATGCCTTCAGGCAATCAGCCTTTCCTGCTTGACGCCCCACCCCTCCACTTCGCCGCCACAGGGTGAAACGACCTGCTCGAAGGCCTCTTCGAAATCACCAATCCCGCCATAGGTGGCATACATGACCTTGCTCAGTTCCAGGTGCCACGCGCCATCGTCCAGTTCACGCACCTGAGCATTCAACGATTCGCCACGAAACTGCCCGGCTGCCCGCCGCGCGCCGGCTTCATCTGGAAATACCGCGTAGAACTCGATGGGGTGGATGCGGGTAAAGTCGAAACCGCCAGCTTTCATCTGGCGCAGGACATTGCTGCTGATATCGTCGTTCAGGCTGCTCATGAATCGTCCTCCCGAATAATGCGATGGATAGACTTTCCGTGCACTACGCACCTGCCGGCACTGCCGACAGATCGAGCTGATGCAAGACGCGAATTGAAGGGGTACAGGCCCGCAGAAAAGGGCGGCACCTTCCACCAGCGTAGTGCCTGCACCGGCACCACGCCAACCGGTGATTCAGGGCGCTTCGTGGATGCTGGTGATGATCACGCCGGTCTGCTCCTTGAGCCAGCGTGCAGTGGGGGACGGGGCGCGGTCCTGGAAGTCGTTGAGGTCCAGCTCATCCATGACCGGAAACAGATGCGAACGGATGGCGCGGGCCGCCTCCTCTTCGCTGGGGCACTGTTCACCGTGCAGCAGCAAGGTGGTTGGCTCGCCTTTCTGATCGGCAAAGATGACTTCCCACTCTTTCATTGACTAGCCCTCTCAATCAAAGAACACCCGGTGAGTGACGCCTGTAGATGCAGACCTTGGCCTCAGGCATTCGTTCCGGCAACGAAAAGGGCCGCATTGCGGCCCCTTTGTGTTCACTGATTGCTGCCTGAGGCTTATTTCTTCGGCGTACCGTGGACGACACCGGCGGTGTTGTCCAGCAAGCTCTTGGTCGCCGTCTGGATGAAGGCCTCGAGCTGCTGCAGCATCTGCGGCTGCTCCGGGCTTTCGATCAGTTCGGCCTTGAACTCGCTGCCCAGCTGGTAGCGGTACATGCGCGGGCTCATGTCCTTGGACTCGATGAGCAGGTGATCGCCCTTGACCAGGCCGACGATCTGCTCGCTGCCCGATGGCTTGATCATGCCGACGCCCGGGTCACCCTCAGGCAGGTTGAGCAGGTCGCGGCCCCAGCACTGGTGACGCGTTTCGCCACCCAGGCGGCCCATGATGGTCGGCACGATGTCGACCTGGGTACCCACGGTGTGGTTGACCGCACCGAACTTCTCCTGGATGCCCGGCGCGATCAGCAGCAGCGGCACGTTGAAGCGGCCCAGGTCAAGCTCGGTGACCTGCTGCTGGTTGCCGAAGCCGTGGTCGCCGACGATCACGAACAGGGTGTCCTTGAAGTACGGCTCCTTGCGCGCCTTCTCGAAGAACTGGCCCAACGCCCAGTCGGAGTAGCGCATGGCGGTGAGGTGCTCGTCCAGGCGACCCTGGCCGGTGACCTTCTCCACCGGCAGGTTGCTTGGCAACGCGTACGGCGTGTGGTTGGACAGGGTCTGCAGCAGCGCGTAGATCGGCTTCTTCTGGTCGTGCTTGGCCAGTTCCTCGTTACCGCGGTCGAACATGTCCTGGTCGGACACGCCCCAGGTCGGGTCGGAGAACACCGGATTGACGAAGTCGTTACGGCCGATGAAGGTGGTCATGCCCTGGTTGCCAAAGAACCCGGACTGGTTGTCCCAGGCGAAGTCGCCGTTGTAGACATAGACGTCGTCGTAGTCGCGGGCACTGAGCAGTGCCGGCAGGCCCGACAGCTTGTGGCCACCCTCAGGGGTCTGCATCAGGTATTCGAAGCCTGGCAGGTTGGGGAAGCAGGCCATGGTGGCGAACATGCCCTGGTGGGTATGGGTGCCGTTGGAGAAGAAGCGGTCGAACAGCAGGCCTTCCTTGGCCAGCTTGTCGAAGTACGGGGTGATGTTGTTCGGGCTGCCCAGCGCACCGACCGAGTGGCCGGCGAAGCTTTCCATGAGGATCACCACGACGTTCTTGATCGGCAAGGTGCGATCAGCTGGCGGCACGAAATCGCGGCGCACGGCGGCCTCGTCGGCATCGACCAGGGTGTCGTTGGCGGTCAGCAGCTGCTTGCGCACGGTCTCGGTGGCCAGCTCTTGCTTGAGCACCGGTTTCCAGATATTGGCGCGGTCTTCGCCGAAGCGGCTCTTGGCTGCGTCGATCAGGGTCAGGGTGCCGTTCAGGCCCAGCTGGTTGACGAAGTTGGAGTCGGTGGTGAAGGCATCACCCCAACGCATCGGCGGGCCCTGGCGCAGGGTGCCACGGGCGGCGACCACCGCCACCAGCAGGACCACCATGAACACCGCCACACGGGCGTACCATGGCGCCACACGCTGTTCGCCGGTACCCCGGGTCAGGCGGTCGATGCCCTTGAACAGCAGGCTCAGCAGCCAGGTGCCGAAGGCCCAGGCCAGCAGGTAGCGAACCACCGGGAAGCCGTACCAGAGCATGCTCAGAACGGTCTTCGGGTCTTCCTTGATGTACTGGAAGACCAGGCCGTTGAGGCGCTGGTGGAACTCACGGTAGAAGTCCATCTCCATCAAGCCGAGGAACATCACCACGCTCGAGGCGAGGGTCAGCCAGAAACGGAACAGCCCGCGCCGGGCCATCAGCCAAGGGCTCAGCATCGCCAGCAGCAGAGGAATGCTCAGGTACACCACCACCCGCAGGTCGAAGCGCAATCCGTTGAAGAAGCCTTCGGCGACAGTCGAGTAAGGGGTGTCGCCGATCATGTCGTTGTTGTAGACCAGCAGCGCCAGGCGCACCAGGCTGAGCATCAACATGATCACCAGGCCGCTGAGCAGCGTGTAGGCCAGGTGCGATTTCAAGGTCGGCGTGAACGCTCGCGCGCCCTGTTGCCTCAAGGCATCCGTGTTAGCCATGAATGGGAAGGTCCTAGGATTGCGGTTTGCGGAGGTGGCGTTGGGGCTGGCCCAACGCAAGCATTATGCGGGAGCGGATTCTGTTTAATCCAATGTGAAAATTTTGTCACGTCACTATTGCTGATTTTGTCTGGGACGCAGCTTTCACAGACGGACATTGCCCCGCGGCCCGGCAATCGCCCAGATCACCAGGCCGATCACCGGCAGCAGGGCTATCAGCAGGATCCACAACACCTTGATCCCTACCTCGCTGCCGCTCTTGATCACGTTGAGGATTGCCCAGATGTCGAGGGCGAGGATAATCAGGCCGACCAGGCCATTGAAGGTAGAGCCCATGCCACGTTCTCCTTGAAAGGCTGTTGCTCAGCATAGTCCTCTATTGGAGCGATAGAAGTGAATCCTTGGCCTGCCGCGCAGGTCACTACCTACACTGCAAGCATTCCTGCATTCGAGGTTCCCATGCCCCCTGCTCACAGCCAAAGCGCCACCCCACCCTCCCTGCTGAATGCCTGGCGCGAGCAATTGCTCAGCAGCCCATGGCTCAGCGCGGGCCTGGCCGTGAGCCTGCTGGCGGTCGCCGTGCTGCTGGTGGCCAGCTTCTGGAACGCCATCAACGGCGACCACGCCGACAACCTGCACCTGGCTGCGCTCGGCGGGCTTTCCGGTTTTGCCGCAACCGCCTTGGGTGCGGTGCTGGCGGTAGTGCTGCGCGATGTCAGCGCACGCAGCCAGGATGTGATGCTCGGCTTTGCCGCCGGCATGATGCTCGCTGCCAGTTCGTTCTCGCTGATCCTGCCGGGCCTGGATGCTGCCCGCGCAATCACCGGCAATGGCCCGGCAGCGGCGTTCACTGTGGTGCTGGGCATGGGCCTGGGCGTGCTGCTGATGCTCGGCCTCGACCGCTTCACCCCGCACGAGCATGAGAGCACCGGCCCTTGCGGGCCGGAGGCCGAGCGCATCAGCCGGGTCTGGCTGTTCGTGCTGGCGATCACCTTGCACAACCTGCCCGAAGGCATGGCGATCGGGGTGAGCTTCTCCAATGGCGACATGAACATCGGCCTGCCACTGACCAGCGCGATCGCCATCCAGGACATTCCCGAAGGCCTGGCCGTGGCCCTGGCCTTGCGGGCGACCGGGCTGTCGAACCTCAAAGCTGCGCTGGTGGCGATTGGTTCGGGGCTGATGGAGCCCTTGGGCGCGGTGATCGGCCTGGGCATCTCCACCGGCTTTGCCCTGGCCTATCCGATCAGCATGGGGCTGGCGGCGGGGGCGATGATCTTCGTGGTGTCCCACGAGGTGATTCCCGAAACCCACCGTAATGGTCACCAGACGTCGGCGACCCTGGGGCTGATGGGTGGGTTTGCGGTGATGATGTTTCTCGATACGGCGTTGGGTTAGATGGGGTCGCCGATGTCATTGCGGTGTCGCTGAGATCGAGCGCCGCCTGCCAGCCTTGGCGCATGCCTGCAGGAGCGGATTCATCCGCGATGCGCCGCGCGAGCGGCGCTCGATCCCCAGGCGCTACAACTCAAACGTGAACCGCGACCTTCAAGGCCTCCAACGCTGGCTCGACCTTGATCCCCAGCGCTGCCCCGAGTTCCAGCACCCGCTCCAGGTCCTGCTGGCCCACCATCACCATCTGCAGCTCATCATCGAGCAATTGGCTGAAGTTGAGCAGCACATAGCCACCGGCCTCCTTGTTCAAAGCCCCCATCTGCACCTGGATGCGGTTGAGTGCGGTCAGCGGCTCGGTACGCGCCAGCTGCTTGGGCTTGAGGGTGAACGGCACGCTCTGGTCGAACGAATCGCTGATGCGCTGGAACAGCTCCTGGTAGCTGTCGGCCTGGAATACCACGGTGTCTGGCAGGCTGCCGAGCACGACCCACTCACCCAGCGGGATCGGGAAGCTGTCGTCGTAGTTGATGTCCGGGTTGGCGGCGAGGAAGGCAGCGGGGTCGGCGTAGGCCTGGGCGGCCTCGTCGGCGATGCGCTCGATATCCTCATCGCGCATGCAGCCGGCGCCGACGAGGCTGATGAATTCGAGCAACTGGTTTTTCATGAAAGGGGGCCTGCGACGGGTGAAAAGTCGCCAAGGATAGCCGCAAATGCCCCCGGGCGGTTAGCCGGCCAGCGCTTGCAGGCGTGCGGCAGCGTCAACCGCGCCCATGGTCTGCGCCGCCATCAGCGCCGTGGCGCCACGGGCGTCCTGGTGCGCCGGGTCGGCGCCCTGGGCGAGCAGATAG
This sequence comes from Pseudomonas vlassakiae, assembly GCF_014269035.2. Classification (GTDB taxonomy): domain Bacteria; phylum Pseudomonadota; class Gammaproteobacteria; order Pseudomonadales; family Pseudomonadaceae; genus Aquipseudomonas; species Aquipseudomonas vlassakiae. Next base: position 244,078 of record NZ_JABWRP020000001.1, on the reverse strand, counting down.
TCGAGAATCTCTGTGCGGTTGAACATCGCCGCCAGCATCAGTGCGGTGCGCCCATCCTGCGCAGCAGCATCCACAGGGACGCCGCTTTCCAGTAGCAGGCGAATCATCGCCAGGTCACCCTTGAATGCCGCACCGGCGATGGGCAACTGGCCGTTGTCGTTGGCGATCAACGGGTCGGCCCCCTGGGCCAACAGCACCCGCACCGCTTCATGATGGCCGTGGTAGCTGGCCAGCATCAGCAAGGTATCGCCCTTGTGATTGCGCAGGTTGGCCGGCAGGCCACTGGCCAACAGGCGACCAAGCATCTCGGCGTCGCCCTGGCGGGCACGCTCGAAGACCTGCTCGGCAAACGCGGCGGTTTCGTCCTCGGTCATGGCGGTGGCGGTGGCGGTGGCGGTGGGTTGAGCGGACATCGGGAACCTCCTGGCATAAATGATTGCCCAAGTCTTTGTCAGGCATGCCATTGCGGTCAAAGGTTCAGATTCTATTGCGCCGATAGGAACAACCCACGCCGTGCAAAATGCACTGTGCAAAATGCACGACCTTGCAGCCTGCACGATACCGCTGCTGAAAAACTTCCCTAAACCCCTGTATTTACTGGATTTTCCCGATTTCCGAGTTCTGGCACGGTCACTGCAACAATCAACTCACGTCTGCACCCCCAAACAGTCAGGAGTTGATATGGACCTCATTCAGGAAAAATTCGTCTCGGTATTCCCGGCCTACCAGGTCGCTACCCAGCCCCGCCCTGACGGTGGCGTGCTGCTGACCCTGCGCGCCGCCGATGGCAAAGTGACCCGCCGCGTGCTGACCTACGGCCAACTGCACAGTGCCGAGCAGCTCTCCTGGGCCATCAGTGCCATCCGCCGTGACCTGGCCGAGCAGGCCAGTGAACTGCCAGTGATTTCCATGCTGCAGAGTCAGCAGCGGTTTGCCCTGCCGACCTATCGCTGAGGTTCGTCTGTGCCGGCCTCTCGCGGATAAATCCGCTCCTACCCAGGTACTGCATTGCCCCTAGGGATGGCGGGGTACCTGTGCGTAGGAGCGGATTTATCCGCGATGAGGTCCGGTCAGACACTAAAGCTCGTCGATCCCAAGAAACGCCCGGGCAGTCACATCACCGGTAAACCGAGGCTCCACGCCCTGCTCACTGCCAAACAGGCGCAACGCCAGGCAGAACGGATTGTCCCCCAGCTCCACCCAGCGCCGCGTCCCCGCCGGCACCACCAGTTGATCACCCTTCTCGCACAATACCGCATACACGTACTCGCCCAGGCGCAGGCCGACTTGCGCGCGGCCAGCCACCACGGCGAACACTTCGTCGCTGGCGTGCACGTGCTCGTCACGCACATCCACCTGGGCCGGGTCGAGGCCATCACGGTTGAGCAGCGTGAACGCCGCACTGCCGTGGGCCGTCATCCATTGGTCGAGGTGTTCACGGCAGGCCTCGAGCACGTCAGCCTCGCTACTGCCCGGGCGCACGCGCAGCACCAGCGGGCTGTGGCTGAAGCGCACGCCCTGCTCGGCCAGGGTCGCGGTGATGTCGTCGTGGTGGGTCAGCACCTTGTTCGGCAAGCCTGGGCTGGACGGGTGGAAAACACAGAGGATGCTCATCGGCTGCTGGTCCTGGTCGATTTCGAACGAGTGGCAATGATAACGGCTGCCGCCAACGCTGCGGCGCTGGCCATACCAAAGGTGAAGGACGGCCCCAGCAGTTTCCAGCTGTAGCCTGAATACAAGGCGCCCAGCGCACCACCGGTACCCGACAGCGCCGCGTACAGGGCCTGGCCCTGGCCTTGCTGGCGGGCACCGAAACTGGCCTGCACGAAGGCGATGGACGCGGCGTGAAAGCAACCGAAAGTGGCCGCGTGCAGCAACTGGGCGAACACCAGCACCGCCGGCTCACTTGCCAGGTTGCCCAGCAGCAGCCAGCGCAGCGCCGCCAGCAGGAAGCTGACCAGCAGCACCCGCTGCACACTGAAGCGGGCAAACAGGCGGCTCATCACCATGAACATCAGTACCTCGGCCACCACGCCCAAGGCCCACAGCAAGCCGATGGCACCGCGGCTATAGCCCAGGTGTTCGAGGTGCAGGGTAAGGAAGGTGTAGTACGGGCCGTGGCTGAGCTGCATCAGCGCCACGCAGACATAGAAGGCGATCACCCCCGGCGCGGTCAGTTGGCGCAGGAAACCGCCCGCCTCACGTCGCTCGCCCTGCTCCACCGGCTGTGCGTTGGGCACCCACAAGCTGGCGGCGACGATGCCGGCCATGATGGTCACCAGAGCCACCGGGTAAATGTCCAGGCTCAGCCATTCGAACAGCCGCCCCAGGCCGACCACGGTGAGGATGAAGCCGATCGAACCCCACAGGCGCACCTGACTGTAGCGCGAGGTCTGCCCATGCAGGTGGGCCAGGGTGATGACTTCGAACTGTGGCAGCACCGCGTGCCAGAAGAACGCATGCAGGGCCATGACCAGCGCCAGCCAGGCGTAGCTCTTGCCGAAGAAGATCAGCGAGAAGGTGGCCAGGGTCGACAAGGCGCCCAAGCGCACGATCAGCAGGCGCTGGCCGCTACGGTCACCGAGCCAGCCCCACAGGTTGGGGGCAACGCAGCGCATCAGCATGGGGATGGCCACCAGCTCGCCGATGCGGGCCGGGGAGAACCCCAGGTGGTCGAAGTACAGGGCCAGGAACGGGGCGGTGGAGCCCAGCAGGGCGAAGTAGAACAGGTAGAAGCTGGACAGGCGCCAGTAGGGTATTGCAGGCATGGGATAAGCCTTGTGGGGGACCTGTGCCGGCCTCTTCGCGGGTAAACCCGCGCCCACAGGGACCGCACAATATTGGAAATCGTGGTGACGCTGTGGGAGCGGGTTCACCCGCCAAGAGGCCCTTGCAGGCTGATCAGAGCTGGCCCAGCACCGGGGTGTTGACCTTCACGTCAGCGTTCTGCGCACGGTGGCGCAGCAGGTGGTCCATCAGCACGATGGCCATCATCGCTTCGGCGATCGGGGTAGCGCGGATGCCGACGCACGGGTCATGACGGCCCTTGGTGATCACATCGACCGGGTTGCCGTCGACGTCGATGGAACGCCCCGGGGTGGTGATGCTGGACGTCGGCTTCAGCGCCAGGTGGGCGACGATCGGCTGGCCCGAGCTGATACCACCGAGGATGCCGCCAGCGTTGTTGCTGAGGAAACCTTCCGGGGTCAGTTCGTCACGGTGTTCGGTGCCGCGCTGGGCAACGCTGGCGAAACCGGCGCCGATTTCCACGCCCTTCACCGCGTTGATGCTCATCAGCGCGTGGGCCAGTTCGGCGTCGAGGCGGTCGAAGATCGGTTCGCCCAGGCCCGGCATCACGCCTTCGGCCACCACGGTGATCTTGGCCCCGACCGAATCCTGGTCGCGACGCAGCTGGTCCATGTAGGCCTCGAGCTCCGGCACTTTGCTCGGGTCAGGACTGAAGAAGGCGTTTTCCTCGACCGAATCCCAGCTCTTGAACGGGATTTCGATCGGGCCCAGCTGGCTCATGTAGCCACGCACCTGGATGCCCTGGGTGGCCAGGTATTTCTTGGCAATGGCACCGGCGGCCACGCGCATGGCGGTTTCCCGCGCCGAGCTGCGACCACCGCCGCGGTAATCGCGGATACCGTACTTGTGGTGGTAGGTGTAGTCGGCGTGGGCCGGACGGAACAGGTCCTTGATCGCCGAGTAGTCCTTGGACTTCTGGTCGGTGTTGCGGATCAGCAGGCCGATCGAGCAGCCAGTGGTGCGGCCTTCGAACACGCCGGAGAGAATCTCCACTTCATCGGCTTCCTGGCGCTGGGTCGTGTGCCGGCTGGTGCCGGGCTTGCGCCGGTCGAGGTCGTGCTGCAGGTCGGCGAGGGAGATTTCCAGGCCAGGAGGGCAACCATCGACAATGGCGACCAACGCCGGGCCATGGCTTTCGCCAGCGGTGGTGACAGTGAACAGCTTGCCGTAGGTATTGCCGGACATGGACGCTCCGCGAAATCTGCCTGAGATGAACGAAAGCGGGCAGTATACAGATGGAATGGCTGTCTGTGCGCGGCCTGGTCCTTGCCTGCGAACCTTCCCGCAAACATTGGGTCAAACCGTCATCTCCCCACTGTAGTACCGCATGATGTCGCGCCTCGTCGCCTTGTTCCTCCTGCTGTGCGCTGGCCTGGCCCAGGCCGCCGCCCCTACCGTGCTGCAACGCCCCATCGACCTCGATACCGGCCAAGGCGTGCTGCACGGCAGCCTGCTGCTGCCGCAACAGGCCACGCCACCACCGGTGGTGCTGATCATCGCCGGCTCCGGCCCCACCGACCGCGACGGCAACAACCCGGCCTCGGGGCGCGTCGACAATCTCAAGCGCCTGGCGCTGGTGCTGGCCAACGAGCACATCGCCAGCGTGCGCTACGACAAGCGCGGGGTGGCCGCCAGCCAGCCGGCTACGCCCGATGAGCGCGACCTCAGCGTGCAGCGCTACGTCGACGACGTGGTGGCCTGGAGCCGCAAGCTCAAGGCCGACCCACGCTTCGGCCCGCTGATCCTGATCGGCCACAGTGAAGGGGCGCTGATCGCCAGCCTGGCCGCCGAACGTGCCGGCGCCAGCGCGGTGATCACCCTGGCCGGCATGGGCCGGCCACTGGCGGACGTGCTGCGCGAACAACTGGCCCAGCGCATGTCGCCCGCTTTACTGGCCGGTGGCAGCGCCCTGCTCGACCGCCTGCAGGCCGGGCAGACCAGCCTGGACGTGCCAGCACCGCTGCGCCAGGTGTTCCGCCCCAGCGTGCAGCCCTACCTGATCACCCTGCTCCAGCAGGACCCGGCGCAGGCCTTCGCCCGCTTGCCGATGCCGGCGCTGATCGTCCAGGGCCGCAATGACGTGCAAGTCGACGTGGCCGACGCCGAACGCCTCAAGGCGGCCAAGCCAGATGCCCAGCTGGTGTTGATCGACGGCATGAACCACATGCTGCGCATCAGCCCCAAGGACATGCACCAGCAGCGTGACAGCTACCTCAACCCGGAGTTGCCGTTGGCACGGGAGCTTGGCGAGCGAGTGGTCAGCTTCATTCACCAGTTGCCTTCGGCCTGACCCTCAAACATCGGCAAAACCTGCCGATAACGCGGTATTGGTGCTGAACGGGACCGTTTTGCGGCCCTTTCAGCACCCGCCCGTATCTGAGGAAACGCCTAGATGACCGATGCCCCCGCCGCCGCCGAACCGGCCGAACAGCCGCACGCCCCGGAACCTGCCGCCCTGCCTTGGGCCGACCTTGCCGTCGAACATTTCCAGCTGCTGCGCCTGGCGCCTTTGCCCACCGACCGCAACAGCGGTGCGCGGCCGTTGCGCTTCGTCGAGTTCGCCTACGCAGAGCGCCATGACCAGGCCCACAGCCTGCTGCGCATGGAAATCCGCCTGCCGGGGCAGAAGGTGCGCAAGGAGCAGAACCAGCTGGATGTGCGGGTAGACCACGCCGAGCGCCTGGTGACCCTCGGCAGCGACAGCGGCCTGCAACTGGAGCCGCTCAACCGTGGCCTTGGCCGCTTCATGCTCGGCCAGGCCGTGCAGTGGCTGCAGCGTCGCTGGTCGAACTACCGGGTCGAAGGCATGGCGTTGCCGAACAAGGATGCGCTGAACGAAGACACTCGCCTGCGCCGCGACCGTTTCATCACCGCCAGCGGCCTGGAAGTGGAATACGCCGACCCACAGCACCTCAAGGGTCGCACCCTCGACACCACGGTGAGCCAGCTCAAGGGCGGCTGGAATACCGAGAAGGTGCAGCAGCTGGCGGTTCTCGATACGGCGGCGATGTTGCAACAGGCCGAGCAACAGTTGCTGGAGAAAGAGGGGCAGCTGCGCGAGCGCGATGAACGGGTGGCCAAGTACCGTCGCGAAGACAGCGGGCTGCGCTTTACCATCACTTGCCTGGTGGCGTTCGCCGTGTTCCAGGCCGGGTTGCTGATCTGGATCGCCACCCGGTAAACAGCCGGGGCCGCTTTGCAGCCCCAGCAGGCCAATCTCAGACTCGGGCCTTGAACAGTGCCTGATGCTGGCGGCACTGCTCGGCGGTGAGCATGAACACACCATGCCCGCCACGCTCGAATTCCAGCCAGGCGAAGTCGACTTCCGGGTACAGCGCCTCGACATGGACCTGGCTGTTGCCAACCTCGACGATCAGCAAGCCTTTCTCGGTCAGGTGGTCGCCCGCCTCGGCCAGCATCCGTCGCACCAGGTCCAGGCCATCCTTGCCGCAGGCCAGGCCCATTTCCGGCTCGTGGTGATATTCGGCCGGCATGTCACCGAAGTCCTCGGCGTCGACGTACGGCGGGTTGGACAGGATCAGGTCGAAACGCTGCCCCGGCAGGCCGGCAAAGCCGTCACCCTGTACGGTGAACACGCGCTCGTCGAGGCCATGGCGTTCGATGTTCTGGTTGGCCACCTCCAGCGCGTCGAACGACAGGTCGGCCAGCACCACTTCGGCCTCGGGGAACACTTCGGCAGCCACGATACCGATGCAGCCGGAGCCGGTGCAGAGGTCGAGGATGCGCGCCGGCTCCTGCGCCAACCATGGCTCGAAGCGCTTTTCGATCAGCTCGCCGATCGGCGAACGGGGCACCAGTACGCGCTCGTCGACGATGAACGACATGCCACAGAACCAGGCTTCGCCCAGCAGGTAGGCGGTCGGCACGCGGTCTTCGATGCGGCGCTTGAGCAGATGCTGCAGGCGTACCCGCTCGTCATCCTCCAGCTGGCAGTCCAGGTAGCTATCGGCGATTTCCCATGGCAGGTGCACGGCGCCCAGCACCAGCAGGCGGGCTTCGTCCCAGGCATTGTCGGCGCCGTGGCCGAAGAACAGCTCGTGCTCATGGAAGCGGCTGACCGCCCAGCGGATGTGGTCGCGCAACGTGCGCAGACGAGATGTGATCACGGGGTACTCCTAATTCAGACCGTACAAAAGTCTAACAGCCCCACCCGCACATTTGTTCCCCGCTATGCCCCGACGGCCAGCCACAGGCCAGTAAACATGCCGCTTGCGATGTCAACCATTCCCATTGGCGCCAAGGCAAGGGAGAATAGGTATACAAAAGCCCTGACCCAAGGAGCCCTTGATGTCCGTTCCAACCACGATGTTCCGCCTCACTGGCCGCGATTACCCGCCGGCCAAGCTGAGCCAAGCCAGCCTGATCATCATCGATGCGCAGAAGGAATACCTGAGCGGTCCTCTGCAACTGTCGGGCATGGACGAGGCCGTGGCCAACATCGCCCGGTTGCTCGACGCCGCCCGCAAGGCCGGCCGTCCGATCATCCACGTTCGCCACCTCGGTACCGTTGGCGGGCGCTTCGACCCGCAGGGGCCGGCCGGCCAGTTCATCCCCGGCCTGGAGCCACGCGAAGGTGAAATCGTCATCGAAAAGCGCATGCCCAACGCCTTCAAGAACACCAAGCTGCACGACACCCTGCAGGAGCTGGGGCACCTGGACCTGATCGTGTGCGGCTTCATGAGCCACTCCAGCGTCAGCACCACCGTGCGCCGCGCCAAGGACTATGGTTATCGTTGCACCCTGGTGGAAGACGCCTCGGCAACTCGCGACCTGGCGCTCAAGGACCAGGTGATCCCCGCCGCGCAGATCCACGCGTGCGAAATGGCCGTGATGGCCGACAACTTCGCCTGTGTCGCCCCTACCGCCAGCCTGATCTGAGCTGACGTTGCGATGACCGCCCGGCAGCCGGGCGGAACCCAAGGGCCCGGCCCAGGTCGAATTCCGGATGTCCACAGAGGAAACTGGAATGAAGCTCAAAGGCAGTTTCGACGCCAAGCGTCTGCGCCCGCGTGAACCGCGTAACTGGGGTGCGCGTATTGCCGCCGGCCTGTCGGCCCTGATCGCCACGCTCGGCGTGTTGCTGGCCATGGCCGGCATCGCCGGGCTGCTCGGCAACTACCCCGCCCTTGCCGAGCTCAACGCCAACCGCCCGCTGGCCAGCATCCTGGCCGTGGCCGGGCTGTTGCTGCTGTACCTTGGCGTACGCTTCTGGCGACGCAGCCGTATCCGCCTGCGCCGCGGGCGCGAGCTGAACCTGTCGCCGCACCTGATGAAAAAACACGATTAGCGCCTTGTGCCACCGGCCTCTTCGAGGCGTCGAACCGCCGCGAAGAGGCTGGTACTGACGACGCAGGGTTGATCGCGTAAACTACGCCGCCCACGTGGAGGCACCATGCAAGACGACGATTTTTCCCTGTTCAGCGCCGAAGTGCGCGGCGTCAAGCCGATCAAGCACGACCGCGCTGACGTGGGCAAGCCGAAAACCGACCGCAAACAGCTGGCCGGCCTGCGCCAGGCCGCTACCGTGCGCAGTGACCAGACCCTGGTGATCGACGGCCTGTCTGACCAGTTCGTCATCGACGTGGGTGCCGAAGACGAGCTGATGTGGCGCCGCGATGGCGTGCAGGAAAGCCAGATCCGCAAGCTCAAGCTGGGCCAGATCGCCTTCGAGGGCAGCCTCGACCTGCATGGCATGAGCGTGGAGAAGGCCCGTGAAACCCTGTGGGCCTTCATCGCCGAGGCCACTCAGCTGGAAGTCCGCTGCGTGCGGGTGACCCACGGCAAGGCCGCGCGCCTGGACGGCAAGCGCCCGATGATCAAGAGCCACGTCAACACCTGGCTGCGTCAGCACCCGCAAGTGCTCGGTTTCACCTCGTGCCAGGCTCGCCATGGCGGCACTGGCGCGGTGTATGTGATGCTCAAGCGAACCATGATGGAAGGCCGCGACGAGTAACGCCGTGCTTGCAGCGCCGCGCGCGGCGCCGTACCCTTCATTTTTGCGATTTTTCCCACAGGTAGATACATGTCCCTGGAACAGAACTACACCGAGATCCTCAGCCAACTTGGCGAGGACGTCTCCCGTGAGGGCCTGCTCGACACGCCCAAGCGGGCTGCAAAGGCCATGAAGTACCTTTGCCGCGGTTACGAGCAGACGCTGGAAGAAGTCACCAACGGCGCGCTGTTCACCTCCGACAATAGCGAGATGGTGCTGGTCCGGGACATCGAGCTGTATTCGATGTGCGAACACCACATGCTGCCTTTCATCGGCAAGGCCCACGTCGCCTACCTGCCCAAGGGCAAGGTCCTGGGCCTGTCGAAGGTGGCGCGCATCGTCGACATGTTCGCCCGCCGCCTGCAGATCCAGGAAAACCTCAGCCGCCAGATCGCCGAGGCCGTGCAGCAGGTGACCGGCGCCGCAGGCGTGGCGGTGGTCATCGAGGCCAAGCACATGTGCATGATGATGCGCGGCGTGGAGAAGCAGAATTCGACCATGCTCACGTCGGTGATGCTGGGTGAGTTCCGTGAAAACGCCTCGACTCGCAGCGAGTTTCTCAGCCTGATCAAGTGATCGGCGCACGATTCGAGCCGGCCCCCAGGGGTCGGCTTTTTCATTTCAGGAGTAGCCCATGATCGTCAAAGCCCTGCGGGTCGGCCTCGGCCAGCTCATCGTGTTCGGCGACTGGATCAGCCGCCCGGCCAAGCGCAGGCGCGATGCGGCGGCCCAGGCGCGGGTCGAGCAAGAGGCCAAGGGCCTCGCGCTGTACCAGTTCCATGCCTGCCCGTTCTGCGTGAAGACCCGCCGCACCCTGCACCGCCTGAATGTGCCGGTGGCGCTGCGTGATGCCAAGAACGACGACGTGCATCGCCAGGCGCTGCTTGAAGGCGGCGGCCGGGTGAAAGTGCCATGCCTGCGCATCGAAGAGGCGGGCAACGTGACCTGGATGTATGAATCCAAGGCCATCATTGCCTACCTGGACAAGCGCTTCGCGTAAGCCCTGCGCGCCCCATGTGGGAGCTGCCTTACTCGACCATCGGCACATGCCGTGGATGGCTGGCCACCCGCTCAAGCCAGGCGCGCACCGCCGGGTAATCAGCCAGGTCGAACCCGCCCTGATGCGCCACATGGGTGTAGGCATACAGCGCCACATCGGCAATCGAGTACTGGTCCCCGACCAGGTACGGCGTCATCTGCAACTGCCGCTCCATCACCTTCAACGCCTTGTAACCGCCCTTGTGCAGCTTGCGGTATTCCTCGACGCGCTCGTCCGGCAAGCCCAGGTAGAACTGGATGAACCGTGCCACGGCAATGTACGGCTCATGGCTGTACTGCTCGAAGAACTGCCACTGCAACACCTGGGTGCGCAGGCGCGGCTCGCTGGGCAGGAATTCGCTGCCGTCGGCCAGGTAGTTGAGGATGGCGTTCGATTCCCACAGGCAGGTACCGTCCTCGAGCTTGAGCACCGGTACCTTGCCGTTGGGGTTCATGGCCAGGAACTCTGGCGTTTCGGTCTCGCCCTTGAGGATATCCACCGACTGCCATTCATACGGGCGGTCAAGCAGGCTGAGCATCAGCTTGACCTTGTAGCAGTTGCCTGACTGGTAATCACCATACACCTTGAACATCGCCCGTCCCCTCCCATGCAGTTGCGAAAATTCGCCCAATAGTTGGCGACTGTACGGCTAAAAGCAATGCCTGCTGTATGGCAAGGATCAATTCGGCCCGCGTTAGTCTGAAAAAACTGCTTACACCTGGACAAGGACCCAACCCCATGACCGATGCCACCTCCGCGCGCCTGCGGCCCCTGGCAGACTCCTCCCCGTCGGCGGTCGTCGCCGGCTTCATCGCCATGCTGACTGGCTACACCAGTTCGCTGGTGCTGATGTTCCAGGCCGGCCAGGCAGCCGGCCTGACCAATGCGCAGATTTCTTCGTGGATCTGGGCGCTGTCGATCGGCATGGCGCTGTGTAGTATCGGCTTGTCGCTGCGCTACCGCACACCGATCACCGTGGCCTGGTCGACCCCCGGTGCGGCGCTGCTGATCACCAGCCTGGGTGGGGTCAGCTACGGCGAGGCCATCGGTGCCTACATCACCTGTGCGGTGCTGGTGGTGATCTGCGGCCTGACCGGCAGCTTCGAGCGCCTGGTCAAGCGCATCCCGGCGTCGCTGGCCTCGGCCTTGCTGGCCGGCATCCTGTTCAAGATCGGCAGCGAAATCTTCGTGGCCGCCCAGCACCGCACGCTGCTGGTGCTCGGCATGTTCTTCAGCTACCTGCTGGTCAAGCGCCTGTCGCCGCGCTACTGCGTGCTCGCCGCCTTGCTGGTGGGCACGGCATTGTCCGGCGCCCTCGGCCTGCTCGACTTCAGCGGCTTCAGGCTGGAAGTGGCGACCCCGGTGTGGACTACGCCAAGCTTCTCGCTGGCCGCGACCATCAGCATCGGCATTCCGCTGTTCGTGGTGGCCATGACCTCGCAAAACATGCCTGGCGTGGCCGTGTTGCGCGCCGACGGCTACCAGGTGCCTGCCTCGCCGCTGATTTCAACGACGGGCTTGGCTTCGCTGCTGCTGGCCCCCTTCGGCTCGCACGGGGTCAACCTGGCGGCGATCAGTGCGGCGATCTGCACCGGGCCGCATGCCCATGAAGACCCGGGCAAGCGCTATACCGCGGCGGTGTGGTGCGGGATCTTCTATGGCATTGCCGGTACGTTCGGCGCCACCTTGGCGGCACTGTTCGCGGCGCTGCCGAAGGAGCTGGTGCTGTCGATTGCGGCATTGGCGCTGTTCGGTTCGATCATGAACGGACTGACCGTGGCCATGAGCGAGGCACGCGAGCGTGAGGCGGCGCTGATCACCTTCATGGTGACGGCCTCGGGCTTGACGCTGTTCTCGATTGGCTCGGCGTTCTGGGGGATTGTGGCGGGGGTGCTGACCTTGTTGATCCTCAATCCTCGGGGTGTTCGACGGTAGATCGGCGTTACGGTTGAGATCGGGCGGCGCTCGATCTCGAACCTCACAAAATGCCCCGCCAGGCACTCACAGCCTAAAATGCCCAACCATGCCTTTCAGGTCATTACCCAACTGCGCCAGTTCGATACTGGACCGGGCATTGTCCTGCATCGCCAGCGCCGCCTGATCGGCACTGCCACGGATCTGCGTCACGCTGCGGCTGATCTCTTCGGCCACCGAGCTCTGCTGCTCGGCCGCCGCCGCAATCTGCTGGTTCATCTGCTGGATCAACGACACCGCCACCGCAATACTGCCCAGCGCACTCTCGGTCTGCAGCGCATCGGCCACGGCCAGGCGCACCAGCTCGGTACTGCCGCGGATCTGCGCCACCGACTGCTGGGCATTGCCGCGCAGGCTGGCCACCAAGCGCTCGATTTCCTCGGTCGACTGGCGGGTACGCCTGGCCAGCGCCCTTACCTCGTCGGCCACCACTGCAAAACCACGCCCCTGCTCACCCGCCCGGGCGGCCTCGATGGCCGCGTTGAGCGCCAGCAGGTTGGTCTGCTCGGCCACGCTCTTGATCACCTCCAGCACATCACCAATGGTGTGGATCTCGGCACTCAGGCTGTCGATGCCAGCGCTGGCGGTGTCCGCTGCCGTGGCCAGTTGCTCGATGCGCTGCATGCTCTCGCGCACCACGCGCTGGCCAGCGTCAACCTTGTCATCGGCGGCCTGCGCCGCCTGTGCGGCTTCTTCGGCATTGCGTGCCACATCGTGCACGGTGGCCGTCATCTGCTGCATGGCCGTGGCCACCTGCTCGGTCTCCTCCTTCTGGCTGCCGACTTCGCGGTTGGTCTGCTCGGTGACCGCCGACAACGCCTGGGCGCTGCCGGCCAGTTGCTCGATCCCCTGCTGCAGGCCGCTGACCACGCCAGACAGCCCAGCGGCCATCTGCTGCATGGCCTGCATCAACTGGCCGACTTCGTCGCTGCGCGGCGCCTCGCTGTCCAGGCTCAACTCGCCGGCGGCAATGCGCTGGGCTCGGCCGATCACGCGCTTGAGCGGGCCGACCACGGCGCGGGTGATCAGCCAGGCGGCGAGCACACCCACCAATAACGCCAGCCCGGTGGCCAGGGCGATGGCCAGGCGGTTGCGCGCCAGCTCAGCCTGCATGGCTTGCTGATCGACGGCATAGGCCTGGTCGACCCGGCCGGTGACCTGCTCGGCACGCGCCTGCAGCTGCGCCTTGATGCCTTGCTCCTTGCCCAGCAGGTCGGTGTATTCGTTGAGCTTGTCGGAGAAGCTGACAATGTGCCCGGCTACCTCGCCGAGCACACTCTGGTAACCCGCATCACCGACGGTGGCCTTGAGCTGCTCGACCAGCTGCGCCGCTTCGACCGTCTGGGCGATGCGGCCTTGCTCCCCCTCCTCGCCCTTGCGGCTCTTGTCCAGGCGCACCCGCGCTTCGTCCATGGCCTGCAACATCAGCCGCGACACCTGCGCCACCTGCCCCGCCTGCTCGAGGAACTCGCCCCCTTGCTGGCCCTGGGACTGCTTGAGGGTGTAGGTGCCATCGTCGGCCAGGCCGGCCTGCAACACATCGAGGTTGTTGGCCACGCTGGACACCGACCAACTGGCCATGTCCAGCGCCAGCTCCTTGGCCTGTACCGCTTCGACGAAGGCGTCGAAGGCTTGGCCGTAAGCCGCCAGGTCAGCCTCGGCCGCCGCCAGTGCTGGCAGGCTGCGGGCGCGCTCGGCAAGGTTCTGCAGGCCGCTGCGCAAGGCCTCGGCCTCCTTGATGTCGGAGCGCAGGGCAAAGGCCTGCTCGTGCTGGCGCAGCCGCAGCAGGTCGGTATTGACCTGGCCCAGCTGGCGCAGGCCGTCGAAGCGCTGGCCAACACTGTGCAGCGCCGCGATACCGATGGCCGCCACCGCGATGGTCAGCAGCAACACCAAGGCGAACCCCAGGCCCAGTTTACGGGCCATGCCCAGGTTGGCCAGAACACCGTGCCTGCTCGTCGCCATCGCCGATTCCCCTTCATCGTGCAAGGTTTTGCCGTGGGCCAAGCGTGGCAACGTTATTGCCCTGCTCACAAGGGGGTGACGGGAAAATGGTGTCAAATGGCTATGAGCGTGTCGCGATCAGCTAGCTGAAGGTCGCCCTGCGTGCTGAAGGAAGCCCTGGGCGCGGGTGTCCTGCCCGTAGGCGACATTGATACGCAGCCAGTCGCTGCCAGCGCCCTGGTAGTCGAAGGCGCTGCCCGGGGTCAGCAACACCGCATGCTCCAGCGCCAGGCGCTCAAGGCTGGCGAAGTCACGCCCAGGCACCCGCGCCCAGACGAACATGCCGCCATACGGCTCGCAGAACACTTGCCAGCCGTACTGCTCCAGCTGCCCGAGCAATTTGGCCATGTGCTGGCCCAGCCGCACCCGCAGGCGCTGCACGCTCTTGCGGTAGCTGCCGTTGGCCAGCATCTGCCCGACCACCTGCTCGGCAAAGCGCGAGGTGCCGATGCCACTGACCATCTTCAGTTCGGCCAGACGCGCCAGCAGCGGCGCGTCGGCCACCAGGTAGCCGACCCGCAGCGAACTGCTCAGGGTCTTGGAAAAGCTGGCCAGGTAGATCACTCGCTGCTCGCTGTCGAGTGTGGCCAGGCGAGTGGCCGGGCCTTCCTGGAAGTCGGCGTAGATATCGTCCTCGATGATGCGCAGGTCGTGCTCGCGGGCCAGCTCCAGCAGGCGATAGGCAACCTTGGGTACGAGGCTGGTGCCAGTGGGGTTGTGGTACAGGCTGTTGGTGAACAGGCAGCGTGGGCGGTGCTCGGCCAGCAGGCGTTCGAGCACCGCCAGGTCCGGGCCGGCCGCCGTGCGCGGTACCGGCAGCATGTGCACCTGATGCTGGCGTAACAGGTTGAAGAGGTTGTAATAGCCAGGGTTTTCCACCAGCACGGTGTCGCCGGGCCGCAACAAGGTCCGCACCAGCAGGTCGAGGCCATGGCTGGCACCCTGGACGGTGAGGATACGTTCGGGGCCGGCAGCGATGTCCAGCCGCGCCAGGCGCTTGTGCACGTGCAGCCGCAGGCTGGCCAGCCCCAGCGGCGGGCAATAGTCGAACAGGTCCTGGGGGGCGCCGCGGCTGACCTGGCGGATCGCCTGGGCCAGTTCGACGTCTGCGCGCCAGCTGTTCGGCAGCCAGCCGCAGCCGAGCTTGAGCAGTTCGTCGTGGCCTTCGCGGAACTGGCGCCAGCTGCCATCGCCTGCCTCGCCCCAGACCGGCGGATTGTCGCTTTCCAGGGTGACTTTGCGCTCGGCAACGAAGAAGCCAGTGCCATGGCGCGCCTCCAGCCAGCCGCTGGCGACCAGGCGGTCGTAGGCTTCGATCACGCAGGAGGCGCTAACCGACTGGCTGCGGGCCAGGCTGCGGATCGACGGCAGGCGGGACCCGGGACGCAGGCGCTGCTGTTCGATCCAGGCTTGGAGTTCTTCGGTGAGTTGTTGCACCAGTGGAGTGGGGCTTTGGCGGTCGAGGGTGAAGTGCATGGCGGCGGGTGTTTGCTCATCTTGAGCGAACAGTTAAGCACAAATGGAGCTTGGGTGTGCCTTGTTGGGTGTTTGCCCTGAGGGCAATGTCTGCTGAAATGGCCCTTTCGCGGGTGAGCCCGCTCCCACACGTACAGCGCAGACGGTGGAATTTGTGGGGTTCCTGTGTGAGCGGGTTTACCCGTGAAAGGGCCGGAACAGACAACCCGAGAACCAGGATCGTACCCAATGCCCTCGCGTCATTCCCCCGCCCTGTTGGCCTTCGCCCTGTGCCTGATCACCCTGGCCGTCAACCTGCAGGCCCCGCTCTACATCACCTACGCCGACCTCTCGGGCCAGGGCGCCGCTGCCACCGCAGTGGCCTTCTCCGGCTACGTGCTGGGCGTGCTGCCGGTGCTGCTGGCCCTGGGCGGACTGGCCGACCGGGTCGGGCGACGTCCACTGATCCTCGCCGCGCTGGTGCTGTCGATGATTGCCACGCTGCTAATGCTGTTTGCGCCAAGCCTGCAAACCCTCGGCGTGGCGCGCTTCTTCCTGGGCCTGGGCACCGGCCTGGCCTCGGCCACGGCAACCGCCTACATGACGGAACTGATGGGCGCCGACACCAGTGCCCGCGCCGCCAACTGGGTCACCGCCAGTACCTCGCTGGGCTTTGGCCTGGGCGCAGCGCTGACCAGCCTGTTCCTGCTGCGAGGCCCGAGCCTGACGCCCGGCAGCTTCCACCTGCAGTTGCTGCTGGGCGCAGTCGCAGTGCTGCTGGTCTGGCGCTTGCCCGACCCGCGACCGGCACAACGCAGTGCCATGCTGCGCCTGCCCTGCTACCCCCGAGGCAGCGTGGTCTATGGCCTGGCCATTCTGCTGGCCTGGGCCTGCGTCGGGCTGGTGATCGCCCTGCTGCCCGGGATCCTGCGCCAGCACGGCTTGAGCGCCTGGTCGGGGTTCTCGACATTCTGCGTGATCAGTTGCGGCCTGCTGTTCCAGCCGCTGGCCAGGCGTATGTCGAGCCGCGCGGCCACCTTGCTGGGCATGGCAATTTTGCCGTGCAGCTATGCCTTGCTGGCCTGGGGCGCCGACAGCGGCCGCCTCTGGGCAGTGCTGGCCGGCGCGGTGGCAGCGAGTAGCGCCTGCTACGGCTTCATCTACCTGGGCGGGCTGGCGGCGGTGAATGAAATGGCCGGCGCCGAAAAGACCCGCGCCAGTGCGGGGTTCTTCCTGCTGGCCTACCTGGGCTTCAGCGTGCCGGTGATCCTGACCGGGGTGCTGAGCGACCACCTTGGCTCAGGCGTGGCCTTGCTGGGGTTTGGTGGGGTGCTGCTGGCCGGGTGCATGGCCGTTGCCGCGGCGTTACCAGATGCAAGGCAAGGCGTACATCACGAGCATCCCGTAACGTTTCGAGTCACGCAGGGTGGCTGCACAAGAACGCCTGAGGCGCGCGGCCGTGGATGAGCGTCTCGGCCTGATCGAGGCTGATCTTGGGGATGACCGATGCGGGGATCTTCGATGTGGCAGACAGGTTGTAGACGGCGAAGTGCTCGTTCACAACCCGATCGGCCATCAGCTTCAGCGAGGGCAGGATGCGCCGCTCAAATGACTCGTCCAGGTGACAGCGCGAAACCGCCTGGCCGGGTTCTTCATAGAAGCGCCCTACCGACTGGTCGAGGTCCACACCCACCAGGAAAACCTGATTGAAGCCCAGGTGACAGGCAAGCTGCAACGCCGCATAAGCTACCGTACGTGCATCGAAAAACCCCAGCGAGAGATCCTTGCTGAAGCCTACCGAGCGCGAGCGGCTACCCCATAAGGTACGGCTGCGCACCAACATTGGCTCGGTATTGAACAGGGATTCTTGCAGGCTGGCGCGGGCGGCCTTGGCCAATGGGAAAACCTGGGCCTTGGTCGGCACCGGCAACAGACCGATTTCATCCGGCCAGATCGCCAGGCGCTGACTGAGCCGTAGCGCCTTGGCGTAAAGATCAGGTTGCTGCTGCGCAAACCCAGTGTCGGTGCACACATAGAAATACGGGCGCACGCCATGCTCCGCGAACATCGAAATCGCGCCATTGACGGTGATCATCGGCACGCCGGCAAAACGCTGCAGTGGGAAGCCTTTGGCAGAGGCCCCCGAGGCCACGATGAATACCGGCCCTTCGGCTACGCCCCGGCACGCCTCGAAATCCAGTATCGAGGCACGGCAGCCGGGCTTTTGGGCGCTGACTGTCTCCATGTCGCTTTCCAAAACCAGAACAGCCAGAGTATATACAGCGAATCAGCAAACCGGCTATACACGGGCCGTACCGCCTGCACCCGGGGAGGCTCAGATCGCGGTAGCCCCGCCATCCACCGTCAGGCTATGCCCGGTGGTGAACGCCGCCCCGTCACTGCACAGGTACAGCACCGCACTGGCAATTTCCTCGACCTTGCCGATACGCCCGACCGGGTGCATCGCTGCGGCAAATTCGGCCTTGCGCGGGTCGGCCTCGTAGGCGCGGCGGAACATGTCGGTGTCGATCACCGCCGGGCACACGGCATTCACCCGGATACCCTTCTTGGCATATTCGATGGCCGCCGACTTGGTCAGGCCGATCACTGCGTGCTTGGAGGCGGCGTAGATACTCATCTTTGGCGCCGCCCCCAGGCCCGCCACCGAGGCGGTGTTGACGATCGCCCCACCGCCCTGGGCCAGCAGCAGCGGCAGCTGGTATTTCATGCACAGCCACACGCCTTTGACATTGACGCTCATGATCGCGTCGAACTCGGCCTCGCTGCCCTCGGCCAGTCGCCCCTGTTCGATTTCGATGCCGGCATTGTTGTAGGCATAATCGAGCCGGCCATAGGTTTCGATGGCTCGTTCATGCAGCTCGCGCACCTGAGCATCCTGGGTCACATCACAGGCCACGAACAGCGCCTCGCCACCCGCCTGGCGAATCAAGGCCACCGTGGCCTCGCCACCGACCGGGTCGAGGTCGGCCACCACCACCTTCAGGCCTTCGCGGGCAAAAGCCTGCGCCGTCGCCCGGCCGATGCCCGCCGCGCCACCGGTGACCAGGGCTACCTGGCCGGAAAAGGTCATGCTCATCGTCTGCTCCTGAGGGGGAATGGATGGGCTCAGAGTCTAGTCAGCCCACCGCCCGGCTGGGCAGCATCATCAGGGCAACGGTTGGGCTACCATGCTTAGCAGTGATTTTGCGGACCAACCTGCATCAGCAGGTTAAATTGACCGCTGCGCCTCATTGCCCATAAGGAACCTGCCATGACCCAGACCAACCGCCGCTTCCTGCTAGCCAAACGCCCGGTCGGCGCCGTGCGCCGTGACGACTTCACCTTCGAGACGGTACCCGCCGAAGCCCCCGCCGCCGGGCAAATCCAGGTGCGCAACCTGTACCTGTCGCTGGACCCGGCCATGCGCGGCTGGATGAACGAAGGCAAGTCATACATCCCCCCCGTGGCCCTTGGTCAAGTGATGCGCGCCCTGGGCGTCGGTGAAGTGGTCGCCTCCAACCACCCGGACTACAAGCCCGGTGACCATGTCAGCGGCGCCCTCGGCGTGCAGGACTACTTCACCGGCGAGCCCCAGGGCCTGCACAAGATCGACCCCAACCTCGCCCCACTGCCCCGCTACCTCTCGGCCCTGGGCATGACCGGCATGACCGCCTACTTCGCCCTGCTCGAGGTCGGCCAGCCCAAGGCCGGCGACACCGTGGTCATCTCCGGCGCGGCCGGCGCGGTCGGCAGCATCGTCGGCCAGATCGCCAAGCTCAAGGGCTGCCATGTGGTCGGCATCGCCGGTGGCGCGCAGAAATGCCAGTACCTCAAGGACGAACTGGGCTTTGACGGCGTGATCGACTACAAGGCCGAAGACGTGCTGGCCGGCCTGAAACGCGAATGCCCCAAAGGCGTCGACGTGTACTTCGACAACGTCGGCGGCGACATCCTCGACGCCGTGCTCACCCGCATCAACTTCAAGGCGCGCATCGTCATCTGCGGCGCAATCAGCCAGTACAACAACAAGGAAGCCGTCAAAGGCCCGGCCAACTACCTGGCGCTGCTGGTGAACCGCGCGCGCATGGAAGGTTTCGTGGTGATGGACCACGCCAAGGACTATGGCACGGCGGCCCAGGAAATGGCCGGCTGGCTGGCCACGGGCAAGGTCAAGAGCAAGGAGGATGTGGTCGAGGGGCTGGAGACCTTCCCCGAGACGCTGCTCAAGCTGTTCAGCGGCGAGAACTTCGGCAAGTTGGTGTTGAAGGTGTGAGTCTGTAAGATTGGCTATCGCCACTGATACCAGTGACTGGGATTTGCAGAGTAGACCATGATCAAGATCACCCCCACCATCGAGTGCTCCAACACCGCCCCGTTCGTCCTCTTCGGCGGCATCAACGTGCTCGAGTCCGAGGACCTGGCCCTGACCGCCTGCGCCGAGTACGTTCGGGTTACCGAGAAACTGGGCATCCCTTACGTGTTCAAGGCCAGCTTCGACAAGGCCAACCGCTCCTCGATCCACTCCTACCGCGGCCCGGGCATGGAAGAAGGCCTGCGCATCTTCGAGAAGGTCAAGGCCGAGTTCGGCGTGCCGATCATCACCGACGTGCACGAGATCTACCAATGCGCGCCAGTGGCCGAAGTGGTCGATGTGCTGCAGCTTCCGGCGTTCCTGGCCCGCCAGACCGACCTGGTGGTGGCCCTGGCCAAGACCGGCAAGCCGGTCAACATCAAGAAGCCACAGTTCCTCAGCCCGTCGCAGATGCAGAACATCGTGCACAAGTTCAAGGAAGCCGGTAACGACCAGCTGATCCTGTGCGACCGCGGTACCTGCATGGGCTACGACAACCTGGTGGTGGACATGCTGGGCTTTGGCGTGATGAAGCGTACCTGTGACGACTTGCCGATCATCTTCGACGTGACCCACGCCCTGCAGAACCGCGACCCGTCCGGTGCAGCTTCCGGTGGCCGCCGCGAGCAGGTGGTCGACCTGGCGCGCGCTGGCATGGCGGTTGGCCTGGCCGGGCTGTTCCTGGAGGCTCACCCGAACCCGGACCAGGCCAAGTGCGATGGGCCGAGTGCATTGCCGCTGGACAAGCTGGAGCCGTTCCTGATGCAGATCAAGGCGCTGGATGACCTGATCAAAGGCTTCCAGCCGTTGGTTATTGCCTGATTCGGCGAAGCATGAAAAAGGGCTGCAATGCAGCCCTTTTTCTTTGCCTTGGATTCAGCCGCGGATTTCCGCTACCACAGCTGCCAGCGCCTGAGCAGGGTCAGCTGCCTGGCTGATCGGGCGGCCGATCACCAGATAGTCGGAACCTGCATCCAGCGCCTGGCGCGGGGTGAGGATACGGCGCTGGTCATCCTGGGCACTGCCCGCAGGGCGAATGCCCGGAGTGACCAGCTGCAAAGCCGGGTGCGCAGCCTTCAGCGCCGGGGCTTCCAGAGCCGAGCACACCAAGCCATCCATGCCCGCCTTTTCGGCCAGCGCCGCCAGGCGCAGTACTTGTTCTTGCGGGTCCACGTCCAGGCCGATACCCGCCAGGTCCTCACGCTCCATGCTGGTCAACACCGTCACGCCGATCAGCAACGGCTGCGGGCCGCTGCGCTTGGCCAGCTCTTCGCGGCAGGCGGCCATCATGCGCAGGCCACCGGAGCAATGCACGTTGACCATCCACACCCCCATCTCGGCAGCGGCCTTGACCGCCATGGCCGTGGTGTTGGGGATGTCGTGGAACTTGAGGTCGAGGAACACCTCGAAGCCCTTCGCGCACAGGGTTTCGACAATGCCCGAAGCGCTGCTGGTAAACAGCTCCTTGCCGACTTTTACCCGGCACAGGGCGGGGTCGAGCTGGTCAGCCAGCTTCAGGGCGGCGTCACGGGTGGGGAAATCCAGGGCGACGATCAGGGGCGTCTGGCAGGCGGACATGGTCAGGGGTCTCTTGGCAAGTCGTAAACGGCGCGCATTGTAAACGAAGTCAGCGTGCCTTGGGGGCCAGGGCGCCATCAGAATTGGCCCAGACAGGTACGGCTCCTATAATTGAACCAACGGATATGGCCATCGCTCATATTTTGTACAAGCGAAGCCTTCAAAGCGCATAGGAGAACGACAATGCCCTGGTATGCCTGGCTGATACTCATCATAGCCCTCGGCTCGATCGTGGGCGCGTTGATGATGTTGCGCGATACGGCGAAGAAGCTGCCGCTGACGGAAGAGCAGCTGCGCAAGGTGCATGAACGCAATGCCGAGGCGGATGCCAAGGATGCGAGGGACAAGTGAAAGGCTAAGCGAGCCCCACGGATACCGTCAGGGGCGTTGTGCAGCCCATCTCCGGCAAGCCGGTGATGGGCTGCGAGACAGGCCGATGCAAACGACCCAAGTTTTAAACCAAAAGCATTACGTTATTCGCGCCCAGCTTACTCAACCATCAGTTTGCTCCGGTTACGCTCCAACAATGCATTGCCTATTCCTTTGATCTCCAGCAGTTCATCCACCGAAGTGAATGGCCCGTTGGCCTCTCGATAGGCAACGATGGCTTCGGCCTTGGCCTTGCCGATCCCATTCAGCTCTCTTTGCAAGACTGCTGCATCAGCCTTGTTCAAATCGACCAGCGTCTGCTGAGAGTCCATCTGGCTGACCACCGGTATGGGCTCCTTTACCGCGCCAACAGTGGCCGGCGCGGCGCTCAGGGAAAAAGACAGCCCGGCGAACAGTGGCAGCAGCAGGTAATTGAGGACAGTATTACGCATGTGGGATCACTCCTTTGAATTGAATGAATGTGCAGCTGTTTCCTTGGCTGCACTTCCAATCTAGAGAGTCACGCGCAATCGCACCAGCGCATCTTAGGCAGAAATTGTGACCGAATTAGACGTCACCGAATGTTGCGATACGCATATTCATAAAATCCTGCAGCGGACGCACCTACCCATTCCACATCAAACGATAGGTTCTCTCGTTCAATCGAACAGGTCAGCCTGTGCCAACGCCTTGCCGACCAAGTCCTTGGCGGAAAGCGTGGGGGCGAAGTCGATTGGCCACTCAACAGCAATCTGCGAATCGTCCCAGGCAATGCAGCGCTCGCTCTGGGTCGCATAGAAGTCCGTGGTCTTGTAGAGAAACTCCGCTGTATCACTCAGGGTTACGAAGCCGTGGGCGAACCCGGGTGGTATCCACAGCTGATTGTGGTTCTGCGCCGACAACACGGCACCGACCCACTTGCCAAAGGTCGGCGAACTGCGGCGGATATCCACCGCCACATCAAACACTTCACCTTGAACAACGCGCACCAACTTGCCTTGGGCATGGGGCGGTAACTGGTAGTGCAGGCCACGCAATACACCCTTCACCGAGCGCGAATGGTTGTCTTGAACAAAATCGTACTGCTGACCGGTGACCTCATTAAAAACACGAGCATTGAAGCTTTCGAAGAAAAAGCCACGATCATCGCCAAACACCTTGGGGGTGAACAGGATGACTTCTGGGATTGACAATGGAATAGCGTGCATCAAAATACCTTTACTTCAAGCAAGTTTTCAAGAATTGTCGGTAACCGTGTTTCAGCGAACTCCGTACCAGACGTTCGAGTTTTTCGTCGCAGGCCCTGCCGACACGGTAGCAGATTTCCTCTGCATGGGCGACCTCATAGCCGTGGCAAGCGCCGTGCGGGTGGTGGGGGGGGCGATGCACTGGCGGGCATCCAGCAGGTTGGGAGTCAAGCGGCTGGCGGAATCAGGCCAATCCGCAGGACATCAACACCGGATCAGATGGAAGTAAAAATAAAAGACCACCCCAGAGGGCTGAAACGCATTAGTATTGTACAAAGAACGCCGTTTTTAGATATTTTGCTCGCGCAAACATCAGCCGTCACAGCGGTGCTCTCATGCTCGCCTTTTCCGAAGTTCCGTGAAGAGCCTTTTTCAACATTGTGAAGTCTATTAAAGTGGTTAAAATCAACTCACGCATTGAATGCTCCAATTCTTCTTCCTTTGTCCTGTTCGGCGGCATTAATGTGCTCGAGTCCAAGGACCTGGCCCTGACCGCCTGCGCCGAGTACGTTCGGGTTACCGAGAAACTGGGCATCCCTTACGTGTTCAAGGCCAGCTTCGACAAGGCCAACCGCTCCTCGATCCACTCCTACCGCGGCCCGGGCATGGAAGAAGGCCTGCGCATCTTCGAGAAGGTCAAGGCCGAGTTCGGCGTGCCGATCATCACCGACGTGCACGAGATCTACCAATGCGCGCCAGTGGCCGAAGTGGTCGATGTGCTGCAGCTTCCGGCGTTCCTGGCCCGCCAGACCGACCTGGTGGTGGCCCTGGCCAAGACCGGCAAGCCGGTCAACATCAAGAAGCCGCAGTTCCTCAGCCCCTCGCAGATGCAGAACATCGTGCACAAGTTCAAGGAAGCCGGTAACGACCAGCTGATCCTGTGCGACCGCGGTACCTGCATAGGCTACGACAACCTGGTGGTAGACATGCTGGGCTTTGGCGTGATGAAGCGTACCTGTGACGACCTCCCGATCATCTTCGACGTGACCCACGCCCTGCAGAACCGCGACCCATCCGGTGCTGCCTCCGGTGGCCGCCGCGAGCAGGTGGTCGACTTGGCCCGTGCCGGCATGGCAGTTGGCCTGGCTGGATTGTTCTTGGAGGCTCACCCGTACCCGGACCTGGCCAAGTGCGATGGGCCGAGCGCACTGCCGCTGGACAAGCTCGAGCCGTTTTTGGCGCAAATCAAGGCACTGGACGACTTGGTGAAATCGTTCCGGCCGCTGGTTATCGCATAAATTTCACAGCGACCGGCAGGGTGTCAAACCGCTGGTGCGCCTGGCGGATACCGACACCCTGACGGTCTGCATGGAGCCTGGCGCACCTTGAGCCCGTGAGCGCCCACACATACAGCCGCAACATGCTGACCGAATACAAAACCTCATTAGTCCATGATGACGAAGATAGAGAAATACCGAGTATTACCAACCAAGCCCACCAGGGTTTGATTTCTCGGAATAAGCGAAGCTGAAACGCAAGTATGTATCGCCCTTTGCCACAGTAGTAAATCAGTCAAAGATTTCGACCACACCCACGACTGCGCCATCACCATTGATCACCGCCAATGCCCGAATCTTGTTGTCCAGCATATAAGCCTCAGCTTCCGAGAGCTGCGCATCTTCCGCAATAGTGTGCGGTTTGGCGGTCATGAAATGTGCAACCGTCTCGTGGATGATGCCTTCGTTATCCAGCAGCGCCCGGCGCAGGTCACCGTCGGTGACAATGCCAACCAGCTTGTCATCGTCAATGACAACGGTCAGGCCCAGGCGGCTTTGGGTCATCACCAGCAAGCAATCATGGAAGCTAGTAGTACCGGTAACGACCGGTGCTGGCGTGCGCATCACATCACGCACTCGGGTCAGCAGCTTGCGGCCTAAGCTCCCACCAGGGTGGTAACGGGCAAAATCCATCGGCTTGAATTGGATCGCTTCGATCAACGCAACAGCCAGAGCATCGCCCATGGCCATGGTCGCCAAGGTCGAAGTAGTTGGCGCCAGATTGTTCGGGCACACCTCACGATCTACCGAAATATCGAGCCAGATATCGGCGTGCTTGGCCAGAGTGGACTTACCATTGCCGGTCATGGCGATGATCTTGTTGCCAAACGACTTGAGGCTCGGGATCAGCTTGATCAACTCGTCAGTCTCTCCGCTGTAGCTGATAAGAATCAGCACATCGATCGACTTGAGCATGCCAAGATCACCATGGAACGCCTCGGCTGGGTGCAGGAAGAAGCTCGGGGTGCCAGTGGAAGCGAAGGTGGCCACCATCTTCTGGCCGATAAGGCCGGATTTGCCCATACCGCAAACCACGGTGCGCCCCTGACAAGCGAGAATCAGTTCTACAGCGCTCTGGAATTCGCCATCAAGGCGGCCAGCCAACTGAGTAACGGCCTGGGCCTGGGCGATCAGGGCTTCTTTGGCGATGGTTAGGTGATTCATTTCCGTCCCTGACGAATGCAGTTATTGCGAAGGGCCCAATGGTAAGGTTTTTGCCCAGACAAGCAAAGCGCATGAGCCTCAAGCTTATCTCTTCACCTGCCGTGCAAAGCCCCAAGTCATAGCCCTCTCGACGTGGGGATCTGCAGGAGCAGCTAGTCTCGTTCGGCTACGGACTTCAAAACTTGTTAAAAATAGCGGCAACGACCAGCTTCATGTTGCCCGCCAGCGTTTGTCGATAGACCCCCGTCTCTGCCAGCAACCTCAAGCGCTTGAGCAGGGGGCTTCGTTTAGCGAGTTCAAACTGCTCTAGAAGCCGCCGGTGCTCTTGACCCAGATTGATTTTGTGCGCCAGCAAAATCCTCAAGTTCATCTCGTTCCATTCGCTGAAACGCCCACGAAACATACCGATCACCCTAATCAAACGGCGCTTCATGCCTGTATTTGATCCGATCAAGTTACCACCATGCTGACGGTAAAGAAGGGTCGGAACAGGATCGAATACGATCAGGCCTTGGTAGCTACTGACGATCAGATACGTGAGCCAGTCATGCGCCACGATTCGAGCATCGGGTGGCGTTAAGCAGAGCAGTTCTCGGGCTCGCTGATTTATAAGCATGGTATTGGCGCCTGCGAGACTCTGAACCAGCGCGTTACGAAAGCCCGGACGCTTGCTGAAAAGAGGCGAAAACCCAATACTCCTCCCTGACTTATCAATAAGTTGCGTCCGTGAGCAATAAAGCGCCGGGGCTTCGTGGTCCGCAGACTGCAGCGCCGCCAAACTCCTGGTTAACTTATCCGACATCCAGATGTCATCTTGATCACTGAATGCGAAAAATTCTCCTATAACTGCAGGATTCTGGATCAGGGAGATAAAGTTCTTGGCAAAACCTTGTCGCGGGCCATTCAGAATGACGAGCTGATCACCAAGCGCATGCCGATACTCTCCAAGGATGTCGAGAGTTGCATCCGTCGACCCGTCATCCGAAGCGTAGACCACCCAGTTTCGGTGTGTCTGGCGAATGAAGGAGTCCAGTTGCTCCCGCAGATACTCGGCACCGTTGTAGGTACAAAGTAGAATCGCAACTAAACATTGGTTGTTCGGATTTTTTCGCGTGACGCGGGAAGGTGGAGCGGCTGCTATAGGCATGGCAGGTCGGTTCTTGTCTCTCGGAGGTTCACTATTCCAAAATCGATCTGCTTGATCTTGCTCGGGTCATGGCGTGAATACTAAGCCATGACTTCGTATCTTGTCATTCTGCGGGTTGCGTCCACCCTGCTCGTTGCCACACAGGTCCGCCTGCCCGACGGGTAGCTCCCGATGAGCCGCTGCCCCCAACCCCCTCCACGGGTAGGGCATCGAGAGGGGGCTTGACGACCAGTAAGAATCTCCCCTTGGCACGCCAAGATTGAGCCTCTCAGGAATAGATACAGAGCCCTGCCCCCCCTCGGCCGGCACCTCATTTGTTTGACACAGGTCACGCCATTGTCGGAAGGCAGTACCCAACGTCTACAAAATTTCCACGGCGAGATTCATTTCGGTAGAATATCGAGGATTTCGACCCGGCCGAAGGCCTCGCTGCACTTGGTATCGAACACAACGGATCTGGGTAGCGTTGGATTTCGCCCAGCGCCCCGCGGTTCACTCAGCAGTGTTGGCCCTTTGCCTTGGCGCCCATGAACTGATGACCCGCAACAGCTGCTCAATCACCGCTCCCATCCACTTACTCATTAGGCAACGAAGATAGAATGCTGAAGGCAGAAGAAAACTTAAGCATGATGAACCTTCAGAATGAACGGCCACTAGTAATCGGTTGGTGCGTCTCTTCGTTATCGCTGAAAATTGCAAGTGTCAGGTATCGCGCGGTTTTACCGATCGTGGCCTTGGAAGCGCTCGGCCATACCTGCCATCTATTTACCAGTGCCAATCCTGTCGACCTCAAGTCACTCGATGCACTGATCGTTGTCAAAGACTTCAGCGTTGACACTTATCGGCTTATCCAGCGCGCTAAATCACTAAAAATACCTGTCATTTTTGATCTTTGCGATAATATTTTCGTCGAAGGCTACGGTAAACACTCGGTAATCACCCCGAGCAAATTGTTCCTGGCAATCGCCAAATGCGCAGACGCTATCGTGGTCACAACCACGCCATTGGCTAACGTTATCTCTCGACACGTCGCCAATGCACAGGTAGTTGTCATACCTGATGGCATCATTTACGAAGCAACCAACGCTGCGCTGGATGCACGCCTGTTTCTGGCGCGGGCCAATATCAAACCTGCCAGAAAACTACCAGGTATCAACTGGTTGAAACGATTGCGCCACCTAGCCCGGGTTTTAGTTGGCGCATCCCTGCGCGCTCTGATTAAAAAGCGGGCAAAACGATGGTGGTCGCTTTTCACTCCTGGTTTCTGGAAGCGCCGGATTGACCGAGTGCGGGCTCATCTAAGGGCAAAGGCCGAAATGGCCTCTACGCGTCGCCAAGCCGCAGCCATCACTGCAACTCAGGGCGATACACCGCCTACAGCCAATGCCTCCCAGCTGCTCTGGTTTGGCAACCACGGCGCTGAATACGCAGACTTCGGCATGCTCGATTTGCTGCGGATACGAGACGAACTCGAAGCCGTTGCGCTGGAATACAGCGTTGAGTTGGTCGTGGTCAGTAACAATCGCGAAAAATACGACACCCATATACAACCAATGGCAATACGTTCGCGCTACGTGGAGTGGTCACCGGCATCTATTGACAGAGAGTTGAAGAGAGCGACGCTCGTGCTCATCCCGAACTCACTGGATGATTTCAGTATCTGCAAGTCAGCCAATCGCTCGGTGCACGCACTGATCAACAACCTTCCGGTTGTCGCAACCAATACTCCGAGCCTTCTGCCGCTATCGGGTAGTATCGCGGTTAATGATTTTGGAGCCGGATTGAGAAGGTATTTGTCGTGCGCTCAGCATGCAGCCGACGATGTGGCCAGAGGACAACAACTTGCCCTGACTCATTTCGGACCGGCGGTAATCGCCGAAGCCTGGCAGCATACCTTGAGAGAGGCCATAGCAAAGGGATGCATTGATAAACCTGTCCCTCAAGTCATTTTCGTGCTCAACCTGATACAGGACGTGGATATGATGTTACCCATCATCTCCGAAGCGCAGAAGCGTGCCGTTCCGTTTGAAGTGTGGAGCAGTTCCGCGCTGCTGAAAAAACATCCACGCGTGCTCGGCATCCTTCAAGGTGCTCGCGTCTCCCCGACGGTTATCCTGGAAAGCGAGGCCGATCGCGCACCGATTTTTGCTGCGGGTACAAAGGCGCTGCTAACAGTGACCGAAACCAACCTCGCGCCCCACGTCTTCACACGCACACTGACACGCCGCGCCCAAAAAGCCGGTCTCAGAACAGCCACTATGCAACATGGATTTGAAAACGTCGGCCTGACATACAGCGATGAAATTCACCATATTTGCAAGGTTAACTTTGCCTCAGAGAAGGTTTTCTTGTGGGGCCCCCTTGACACATTGCACCCTGGCGCTGGCTCGCTGACTCGTAACAAATGTGTCCCTGTGGGCTGCCCCAAGCCCGTCGGCGAAGATGACGCAAACCTCGATCATCTGATCAGCCCGGCAGCGCCAGTAGTCGGCATCTTCGAAAACCTGCACTGGCATCGTTATGACGAAGCCTACAGAACTTTCTTCATCGACGGCGTCGTAACCCTGGCGAAACGTTTTCCCGAAGTTATCTTCCTGATCAAGCCCCACCAAGCAGGTGTATGGCTAACCAAGCGATACAAGGGCGACCGACCAGTTGCCGCCAACCTGCTCATTGCGGACCCGGAAAGCTCGGACTGGCAAAATTTCACCGCTGATCAGTTACTCGGCAGAATGGCCGCGGTCATCACATCGCCCTCGACCATCGCCCTAGATGCTGCACGCAGGGGCTTAAGTGTCGCCGTAGTCGCTCATCAGTTGCAACTCGACCAATACAGACCACTGCCCAGAATAAGCGCCACTCAAGACTGGGTAGATTTTGTCGCGAGCGCATTAGCCAATACTCAGCCGGACGTATTATCCAACGAATTTATAAAGCGTACTGTCATCGAAGGACCGGCAGCGTCCAAGATATTGGATGACTTGATTATTTAGTTGTAATAATGGAATTTGAAATGACCGAAAATATTCTGATAACTGGCGGCGCAGGTTTCATTGGCTCTCGCCTCATCGCCGCACTCTTGAAGAAGAACCCTTCTTGCAAGATCTGGGTTTTTGACAACCTGCATCCCCAGGTTCACGGTGTCAACCCAGCGACGCCAGATCTCGGAACTGGCGTGACTTTCGTCAAAGGTGATGTCACCGATGCACAGGCCCTGACAGAGTGCGTTAAAGCCTCCAATCCGAACATCGTTTACCACTTGGCAGCGGAAACCGGCACAGGCCAGTCGTACGACGAACCAACTCGCTACTGCGCCGTTAATGTGATTGGCACCACCAACCTGATCGAAGCCTTGCGCACTCAGCATAACGTCAGCAAAGTCGTACTGGCGGGTTCCCGCGCAGTCTACGGCGAGGGTGGTTACGTCGATGCCAACGGGCTGGAGTTTGTAGGCCTCCCTCGTCAGCCAGAAGCGATGGAAGCCGGAGACTTTGCGGTTCCAGTTCCTGCCAATGCAGTGGCGCCGGCACGACCGATTGCAAGTCACGCCGGCCTCCCGCCCGCCCCTGCCTCTGTGTATGCATCGACTAAATTGATGCAGGAATATCTGCTCTGCCAAGCAGGTGAAGGCGCCCCGTGGGATGCGGTGATTCTGCGATTCCAGAACGTCTATGGCCCCGGCCAGTCGCTCCGCAACCCTTACACCGGCGTATTGTCTATCTTTGCACGGCAGATTTTGTCGGGCGCCGAACTGGCCATTTATGAAGACGGCGAGATCGCTCGGGATTTCGCCTATGTCGACGATATCGTCAGTGCGTTGGTCTTGGCTGGCGACGCCGACATCAAACACGGAACCATCCTCGATATCGGCAGCGGCGAGCCTGTTTCAATTCTTGAAATCTCGAAGATGCTGATGCGCGCCCTCGGCAAAAATGATGATGCATTCAAGGTCACGGGGGCTTTCAGGATCGGCGACATCCGCTACGCCTGCGCAGATATCACCGCAGCCAAGCAGGCCATGAACTGGATTCCTCGTATCAGCGTCCAAGAAGGCGTCATCCGATTGGCTGAATGGGCAAAAATCGAATACAGCAACGTACAGGATTAAGGAGGGCTTACCGTGTCCAATGATGAAGTCATCAGGGTCTACGTTGGCGTCGACCGATCCCAGCTTCTAGCGGTACCGGTTCTTGAGTACTCTATCAAACGCCACACCACGGCCAAGGTCGAAGTCATCCCGATGCTCGACTTGCCAGTACCCGTACCTGCCGATCCACGAAACGGGCAGCGCACCGGCTTCTCATTTAGCCGCTTCTGCATTCCGAAGCTTGCAGGCTACAAGGGCAAAGCCATTTACATGGACGCCGATATGCTTGTACTTCGTGACATCAGGGAATTATGGAACATCCCGTTCGATGGCGCAAAAATCATCATTCAGCAAGAAGTGAAGCATGCTGAGGATACGACTCAAAAGGTCGGCGCCCCTAAAGTTCGAAAAAAACAATGCGCAGTGATGCTGCTCGATTGCGATCGACTGGACTGGGACGTGGAAGAAATCGTCCGCGGCATGGATGAAGGGCGTTATGACTACGATCAATTGATGTCGGAACTGGTCATCCTTGATGAAGAGCATGTGAAGTATGGTGTGCCCTTTGAGTGGAACAGTTTGGAGCACTGGGACGAGGAAACTCGCCTGATCCATTACACCGACGTATACACGCAACCCTGGTCTGCATGCGGCAATAAATTTGCCTGGGTGTGGTTTAAAGAAGTGCGCCGGATGCTCGCCGACAAAAGCCTCACCGAAGCCGCCATTGCAGAGGAAATAAAACTCGGCTATTTCCGCCCATCGCTGATCAGGGATATCAAGTATCGCCATCTGATACCCGCTTTCATGCATAAAATTTGGGATGCGAAGAACGCCGCCTTCGATAGGCTATCGGGGTACATCCCTCACAAAGCAGTGTACGAGGCCAAGCGCAAAAGGCAGCAAGTTATCAAAGAATATGAAACCCAGCTCCAAGCCCGGGCGAATGCTGAAACTCGCGCTTCGAGAGAGGCCAGCCGTTGATGATCGCGTTTCTCAAATCCTTGATTAAAAGAGCGCCCGTTGATCGCACCGGCGACTTCGACATTTGCCACTCTGGCAACGTCAATAAACCGAACGTGCTGATCTTCACTGAACATGTGAACGCTACGTATTTCATAAGTTTTGATATTCCACTGAAAGAGATTCATCGCCGCGGTGAGATAAACTTCGCCGTCGCCTCGCAAAAGCTGGTGAAGAGCAAAGGGATAGGCGGACTGCAGGCGTGGAACACTTCGTTTCGCCCCGACGTCGTGATCATGACTCGCTATGGCCTGCCGCATGGGCGGCAGATTCTCGATTATTTCAAGCAGCAAGGCACCCCCGTCATTTACCACATAGATGACAATCTCCTGGAGATTCCGCATTCGCTGGGCGCCGAGATCCAAAAAGTTCAGGGAGCTAAAGAGGTGATTGAAGAGCGGCACTACCTGCTCGAAAGATGTGACCTCATTTATGCGTCGACACCGTATTTGGCCAATCACTTGCAACGGCTTTTCCCGGTACAATGTGTATTTCATGGCATGTACGCGCCCTACATGGCTGCCCACATCGGCGAAATCACCAAGCCTCAGCGCGACTACCAAATAGTAGGCTACATGGGTTCAAAGGGACACCAGGAAGACCTGGAGCTCGCAACGCCCTCCATCGCTCGACTTCTCGAGGAGCGACCTAATCTGCATTTCGAAGTATTTGGTACTATTCAGATGCCGAGCGATCTGCTCCGGTTCGGGGAGCGGGTCAAGAGCCACAAGGTCAATCAGGCATACAGCGGGTTCCTCGCTACCCTTGCCTCGCTGAACTGGGATATCGGTCTTGCACCCTTGGTGAACGAGTCTTTCAACCTTTGCAAGGCTCCGACCAAATTCATCGAGTATACGGCAGCCAGCATTCCAGTGGTCGCCTCGGACATTACGGTATACAGCCGGGTCATTCCTGAAGGTGGCGGTGTACTCGTGAAGGATAGCTGGTATGCATCCATTGCCCGCTTGCTGGATGCCCCCGAGCTCAGAGCTTCAAACTTGAAGACCGCCAGAGATTTTTGTCAGATTCACTTCTCGGAAAACACTCTGCAGCAGCAAGTCAAGCAGGTATTGAGCAAAGTGATGTAGCCACGCTCGTGACGATAGACCAGGCGACCCCTTCATCTTAGACCGAGCAGCTCATCAAAAAAGGAAAAGATACAAATGCTTTTCAACTCCATGGAGTATATAGCGCTCCTCGCTGCGACCTTGGCATGCTATTGGCTTTGCCCTTGGCTGAAGGGCAGGCAGTGGATTGTGCTGATCTCAAGTCTTTACTTCTATTTCAGTTGGAGCAAAGCCTTTGGCTTGATGCTTATCGGAGTAATAGCCATCAACTGGCTGATCGCTTCTCGTATTGCCTCTACCCGCAGCAGAGCATGGCTGATTGGCGCATGTGTCGCGAACCTGTTGCTGCTGTGTTATTTCAAGTATATGAACTTTTTCCTGGAAAACATCCAGGCAGTCGGAGAGCTCTATGACCCCAATTACCAGATTGGCTTGCTGAAGATCATCCTCCCCCTTGGCATCTCGTTTTATGTTTTCGAGCTGATTTCGTACCACGTTGACGTCTATACCGGTAAGTTCGACCACGAAAAAGACCCGGCAATTTTTGCCATTTTCGTCCTGTTCTTCCCGCATCTGATCGCCGGCCCCATTTGCCGGGCAGCCCAATTCTTGCCTCAAATAAAGATCAAGCAGGCACTGAATCTCTCTCACATCTATAATGGTCTCTACTATTTTGTTGCGGGCCTGGCGCTTAAATGTGGCATTGCGGACGGCCTGGCGCCATTCGTCAACGTGATCTTTAAGGATCCAGAGCACTATTCAGGCCTGGATAATCTGATGTCTGTCATCGGATTTGGCGTGCAGATCTTATGCGACTTTTGGGGCTACTCGCTGATGGCCCTCGGCGCTGCCCTACTCTTTGGCTACGTGCTGCCATACAACTTCAATGCCCCTTACGCCTCTGCATCCATTAAAGATTTCTGGCGTCGCTGGCACATCACGCTGAGCAACTGGTTGCGCGACTATCTCTACATCGCTCTCGGTGGATCCAGAACATCTGCAGAGTGGAAGACGCTCCGCAATTTATTCCTCACCATGCTGCTAGGCGGACTCTGGCACGGTGCGAGCTGGAATTTTATCATCTGGGGTGGCATTCAGGGCGGAGCCTTGGTAGTCCAGCGTCTATTCGAAAAACTTCATCCGCAGACCTACGCCCGGAGGCTACTCAACCTTCCCGGGTTATCATGGCTGCTGACGATGACCGTGGTTTTCTTTGCCTGGATATTCTTCCGTGCTGCAGACACGCATTCAGCGTTTGCTACAATTGGCACAATATTGTCAGCTACCCCAGGGTGGAGCCAAACTAAAATTGCCCCTGTCTTCTATGAACTACTGCTAATTTATCTGCCGCTACAATGGCTGATACACAAGACGACTTACCAATTCGACATAACAAACCTCAAAGCCCTCCAATGCGCTATGACGTTCATGTCGCTAGCTTTGTTCTCTTACATCTATTATGTAGACGGCAATGACTTCATATATTTTCAATTCTAAGAGCGAAAAGCTCACACACTACAAACTGATAAAACTATATGCCCTGACCTTGACTTTGGTTGGCGCTGGCTTTCTCATTGCAGAAATGGCGGTGCGGCATTACTTCGACCACGAAGACACTTATACCGAGACGGTATCTGAGCTCATTGCCCGCCTCCCCACGTCGACCATATCCGATCGAGAGGTAGGTAACCAGTTACTCGCCCAAAACGTCGCACTTTTCAGTACCTACCCAACCCCCAATGATGTTACGGTGGGTTATGTAGGCACTTCAAGGACCAAAATTCTCCAGCCAAGCCATTTAGGATTGGAGGGTAGAGTTGTAGGCGCAGGAAATACCTATAATGAAATCTCCTACGGTCTCATCTTGCAAGCGGAGATTTTACGCCTACGATTCCCAAATCTAAAAACCTTGTATGTCGAGACGTCACTCTTACTCAGACGGCCTGGTCGTTTCATGGTCGAACCTGATCATCTGAAATACCTTCCACTACTGCTATCGCTAAAACCGCTCTGCAGCGAGCAAAAGAAAATCCTTGGTTGTACTGCAGTGTTCGCAGGCGCTCAAACCCGCCTACAGCAAAATAAAGTCAGTTGGCACCTCGCTATTCATCAATACCGAAACCATCTTAGATTTTCGTCTTTGTTGGCTGACTCGGCAAAGGAGATACAAGCTCAAAATGACCCTTTATTGAAAACACTGACATCTAAAGGCGAGCGAAATGACAGGTTTCCTCCGATAACGCCTACGGCGAAGCTTCTTCCGGAAATTAGCAACGACCACATCAAAGTCCAACGTCTGCGTGACATTCCAAGCAACGCTCCTTGGGACGGACTCTTCGACATGTTTGCCGAATGGGGAAAGGATCACGCCATCCAGATCGTATTCTATCAACCACCAGTACGCTCGGATCTCTATAACTTTCAGAAGCAGTATGGGCTCGAAGAGCATGTACGCGACTTGAAGCGCACCTCATCGAAATACGAGGTGCCATTCATAGATCTTGACAAGCCGGAGGTCGGGCTGATGCAAGACTGGTCATTGTTTAATGACGAGGACCACTTGGGCACATGCAAAGGCAGCACGTTGATGATGCTGGCTCTGGAGCAGGGTATTGCTGACTTCAAAAACAGCAAAGTACTTGCGCCTGAGATTCAACGCACCCTGCTTGATCAAAAGCTTGAGGCATCTGGTGCCTGCGTAGATAACCAGATCTTTAAGTGACTGACATGGATGAGACAATGGCACTTACTCCGAATAACCAAAAGCCGGTCCGCGTTTTTGTAGCTGCAACTCCAGCCGAATGGCTACCCATGAAAGTTCTGGAGTTTTCAATTCTAGAACATACAGATCTGCCAGTTGAACTGTCGGCAATCTATACACACTCAAGGACCATTCCTACCCCCAAAGATCCGGCCAACAGGGCGCGAACGCCATTCTCCTTCCAGCGTTTCCTAATCCCGGAGCTTTGTAATTTCCAAGGTAAAGCAATTTATCTGGACGCTGACATGCAGGTGTTCCAAAACATTGATGGCCTCTGGAACAGCCCGTTCAATGGAAGTGATCTACAAACGGTTGGCAGTGCTGCGGGTGAGCGTCGCTCACAATTCAGTGTCGTGCTGCTAGACTGTGCGCAATTGAACTGGAGGATCGAGGACATTGTCGAGAAACTTGACAGTGGCACCCTTAACTACCAGTCCCTCATGTTTGACATGAAGGTAGCCAAGTCAATTTCCTATAGTATTCCAGAAAAATGGAATTCACTTGAGCACTTCGACCAGGATCATACATGCCTGCTCCATTATACTGACATGAACACTCAGCCGTGGATCTCGCTAAACAACCCGAACGGTCACCTGTGGATCGCGTGCCTCAAACGAGCACTCGCACAAGGCTTCATTACACAAGATCAACTGCGCCATGAAATAGCGCAAGGCCACGTACGACCATCGTTGATCAGTCAAGTGTCAAGTGCAACGATAGAGACTTGGAGGCCTTCGCTCACCGATACCTGGCGAGACTTATGCTTTACGCCTCCTTTTTACGCAATTACGTTGTCAAGCAAAGGTGCAATCCGAACAGGCCTGTCTAAGCTCTCACGGGCAATGCAAATACTTAAGCTGGCTGCAGTCAGGTAAACGCTATATGCCCACCCATTCCACCCTCTCATCTAATTATCAATGTTTATCTCCCTCGTGATCAGGCCGCCACGGCTGCGGCCTACCACGTGATCGACGGGCTTGTCATGCCCTGTTCATCGAGGCCCCGGACACACCCAAGCATTAAATGGTCGCTTAGGTTAGGCAACCCGAATCGCCCTTGGTTTCCTAGACTCCTTCAAGCCTCATAATGAGGCCCAAACAGGAGGTGCCATGTGTCGTCATGCGTTACAACGAAGAATTCAAAATCGAAGCGGTCAAGCAAGTGACCGATAAAGGCAAATCTGTCGACGATGTCGCTCAGCGCTTGGGCATGTCCCTGCACACCCGTGACGCGTGGATCAAGGTCTACAGCAAGCCCCAAGAGCAGCGTTAGCAAGACGAAGATCAGCTGGCCGAACTGCTCAAGCTGCCCGCTAAGCTCAAGCGCGTGTCGGAGGAGCGAGACATCTTAACGAAGGCCGCCGCGTACTTGGCCAAGGAGTGCCGCTGAAGTACGCCATCATCAAAAAACACTAGACGGATTACCCAGTGCGTCGCCTTTGCCAAACCCTCAATGTGCATCACAGCGGCTACAACGCTTGGCTGACCGAGCCTCAATCTATCCGAGGCAAAGAAGAGCAACGCTGCTTGGCTTGATCAGGCATGACTGATTAGAAAGCGGAGGTGCATGGCAATCACAAAATTCACGATGACCTACGAGAGCTAAGCTCTGTACGAAACCCCGAGAAACCCAATCGCCACGCCTTGGACGCTGAGATTTTGTAGAGTCCCGCGCCATCGACAGAGAGTAACTCCGTGATGGTAAAGCGTTACCAACTCTCGGAGGAGGCCTAGGGAGTTGTCTCCGAGTTCTTCACCATGGCCGAGGGCACCTACGCCTTAGCGACAGGCTGATGCTCGATGGCGTGCTCAGGGTGCTCTATTCGGCGGCTGCGTGGCGCGACATACCTGAGCGCTTCGGCCCGTGGTCAATGGTGTATCAACGGTTTCTGGGTTGGCGAAATCAGGGCACAGTCGATCAGATGCTCAAATGCCTGCGCCTGAGATTGAACGAGCAGGGTTTGATCGATCTGCGAACCTGGATGATCGATTCAACCGCAGTACGCGCAACCCGAGCCTCATCTGGCGCTGGAAAAAGGGGGCCTTACGAGCCTGCCGATCACGCTTCAGGCGCAGTCGCGGTGGCCTGACAACTACAAATCCACATGCTCTGCGACGCCAATGGAACACCGTTACGCTTCCTTCTTTCTGGCGGTCAAGCCAGTGACATCAGCTACGCCCAGCCTCGGCTGGACGAGTCAACATTCCCTCAAGCCAACGTGGTCGTCCGCGTAAAGGCCGTAAACGGCTGCTTGCCGACAAGGGCTGCGACGCCGAAGGCTAACGCCGCTACTGCGATCAACATCGTATGCAGCCGTCGTCCCGCTGCGCTCAATGAAGCTAAAACCCAAGCCTGACTTACCCAACTGTTTGATCGGCCAAAGTACCGGCAGCACAACATCATCGAGCGTATGTTCGGCTGCCTGAAAGAGAATCGCAAAATCGTGACACGCTTCGACAAGCTGCAAAAAGCTATGCCGCCATGGTCTCACTGGCTCGTTCCATGCGGTGTCTGCAACAAGTTTTTCGTGCAGAGCCTAGCATGTTGGAGATACCGGTCATGCCTATGACCTCGACCAGTTTATCCACCGAGCGCGTTGAGACGCCTTGGATGCGGGCGTCTGGATCACCGCCGTCGTTGCTTTCTCGGCGGTACGTCGAGTCTCAAGAAAGCCAGGAAATTAGATGCCCTGCCGCAGCTTGGGGATATCCCAGCTCAACGTCACCGGCGCAGATTTGCCAGATGCGCTCAAGGTAGCCGTTGCGTCTGCTTGTCCGGTCTGGGCGTTTGACAGCGTAACCCGCACCGCATATGCCTTCGACATCGAATTTCATCATACGCTGGGCAACGAACTGGACCATTGCTTGAGTAGACCAGCACCTACCCATTCCACGGCCAACTCGGTCTACACGACAGGGGGCTTGGTCATCGTGGCTTCCCAGGTGAGGGCTTGGTCTTCGCAAACTCAATGGGACAACCTCCTTCGCCCGCAGGACGCCTTCGGCTGGTTCAGTTACACCACTTCTAGGGACACGACGATCGCTTCAAAAGATTGTGTGCTCAGCGTGGTAGCCAGTGTCCAGCCACCTATGGCTCGGCGGGGACATAAGGTCGTTGGCCGCATTTTGCTTCTGCGTGGCTGTACTGGCCATCCAAGGCTGGAATGCATTGACAAGCGGCTCGACTCTGACAGTCCAGGTGTCAGTCCGAATCGCTTTTTTTGTGCCATTTCCTATACAATCCCGCGCCTGCGACAAGTGCGAATGGCCGTTCTGTTGTTTTTTTGGGGGGTGTATGAGGCTAGGAGAGTGCTTTAGACTGGCTTGGGACTTGGCAAGGCGGGATTTACAGGCCAAGTATAAAAGATCCCTGCTGGGTATTTTTTGGATGTTTCTGACACCACTGTGCTTGCTGTGTGTTTACACAGTTGTATTTGGTGGAATATTTAAAATTAGTTGGCAGCAGCCGGGGACGGATGTTTCTATTGGCTTTGTATTGCCTTTTTTCATCGGACTCTCCATCTATCTGTTACTTAGTGATGTCATAAACTCATCTACAGTACTGTATTCTAGTAAGCGAACCTATGTGGCGAAGTCACCCTTCCCCTTATGGGTGCTGTGGCTCGCCAATCTGATGCGCGCTTACACTCACGGTCTCGTGTATGCGGTCATTGTGTTGGTCTTGTGTGTTTGGTTTTCGGTTATCGCTTTGCAGAATTTAGCGTGGGCGTCCATCTTGTTGGTGCTTTCGCTGGTCATCATTTCTGCGGTATCCTTGGCTTTGTCCATAATCGGCCCATTCATTGGTGATATTTCAGAGGCTATGCGGTTGTTGATGCGAGTGCTCTTTTATGCAGCGCCGATTTCTTATCCTGTCAGCCTAGCGCCGGAGTCGTATCGTTTTCTGCTGTGGCTGAATCCTTTGACTGTCATCGTGGAGCCTCTTCGGGAAGCGCTGGTGTTTGGTCACGAGCCTTCTTCAACCGTGCTGGCCGCTTTATTGGCATCTGCGGTTGTGCTATGGACGCTATCTGTCTGGCTGTTCAATAGGATCAAGGGGGTCGTAGCCGATGTCGTCTAAGCTAAACGGCGATCACTTGCTGCTCGCCGCTGAGAATGTGAGCAAGCGTTACGCCAGCTCCCGGAAGCCAGCAACCGTATTTTTTGATGCGCTTTTCAAGAGAACCTCGCGGTCGCTCGGCGGCAAGAGAGTTTTGGATGGTATCAGTCTGTCGGTCCGCGGCGGTGAGACCGTCGGTATCATTGGGCGCAATGGTGCCGGTAAAACCACGTTGCTGGGTATTCTTGGTAATGTGATTGAACCGACCGAGGGGAAGGTCAGCAGGCATGGCCGCATTGCGACCCTTTTAGGGCTTACCGCCGGTTTCAACATGAGCTTTACTGGGCGTGAGAATGCTTATCTCTTCTGCAGTATTCAGGGAATCAACCGTGAGGCCACCGATCGCAGAATAGACGATATCATCGAATTCGCCGACCTTGGAGAGTACTTCGATCAGCCACTGCGTACTTACTCTTCTGGCATGCAGTCACGCCTGGCCTTTGCTTGTGCCGTGCACGTTGATGCCGACCTCATCATCATTGACGAGACATTGGCGGTCGGAGACGCCAGTTTCCGGATGAAATGTTATGAGCGTATCCGAAAGATGCGTGACTCCGGACAGACGTTTTTGCTAGTCACCCATAACCAGAACCTGTTGGCTAATTTTTGTACTCGCGCAATCGTGATTGAGGGCGGAAAAAAAGTTCATGATGGCACGGTCTTCGAAGCCATCGAGGTTTACAAGAACATACGCAGTGAGCATGAGCCGAAAAATAATTCGTCAAAATCCTCAACTGCGAAAACTGGAGTGGTTGCAAAAACCATTCGAGATTTTTCCCTTGACTTTGATTCGGTAACTAATCAGTTCGTTTTCAACGGCACCTTCACCGCTCCCCGCGCCGTGGAATGTATAGCGTTTAATTTTGGCATCCGAAATAGCTCGGGGATTTCGGTGTGCGCTATTGATGGCTCAGAAGTAGGCCCAATGTTGCGCGATGTTAAAGAAGGCGACAAATACAAACTTTCGTTTTCTTTTAACAATCGACTGCTGGGGGGCAAATATTTCTTCAGCTACATAGTCAACGAAGTTGTTGGAGATGCTGCGATACCTATCGAAATGTCACAAAATTTCTTTAGTTTTGACGTCGCTTCAGTGTCGGGCCAAACTGGTATCATCGACCTGGGCTTGGCGCTTTCCAGTTCTAAGGTGTGAGAATGTCTGTCAGCAAGGCAAAACCAAAAAAAATCAAGTTCAACGCTTCTATGCCGTTTCCAAATGTCCCTCCGTTCTCTGAGATTTTCTTTGAGCGGGTGCCGGTCTTGCATGGTTTTCAGATCGCGATTGCCAATTACCTCCATGCCGAGCGCCAGCGAAAAGAAAAGAACCCTTGGGGTGGCTTTCTCTGGCGCAGAGGCGTTCGTCGGCTGACTTCATTCAATGCTGTCGAATGTGGTGTCTTCACCGGTAGTAGTCTGGTGGCGTGCGCCAAGTACGCATCTGAAAGCGGTATTCCACTCAAGATGATCGGACTGGATACGTTCGCTGGCCTTCCGCCTCTTTCCGAACAGGACAAATTGCTTGCCCCCGAAGATGCCGTCTACCGGAGCCAGACGCTATTTACTGAGACTTCGCGGGCCGGCGTGCAAGCGCTTGTTGATGCGGCTGGCCTGACTGATCAGGTTGAGCTGATGGAAGGCCTCTTCAGTCAGTCTCTTCCATTGCTAGAGGAGCGGAAGTATCACTACGTCAACATCGACTGCGACCTGTTCGAACCTCATATCGAGTGCTTGGAGTATTTCTATCCTCGTATGGTTCGAGGAGGAGTGATTTTCTTTGATGATTACAATTCCGTGAACTACCCGATGGCAGGAAAAGCTATTGATCAGTTCTTTCGCGACAAACCGGAGAAGTTGGCGCAACTCAGATACGGCGACGACGCTCCGAACAGAACCAAAGCCTACATTGTGAAATATTGATGCTTTCCATTCTATCGAAGATAAAGCAGCTCTTGTCTGCGCACCCTAAGAAGGAAGAGAGGCCGACGGTCACGCTGGGCGAGGGCGTGCAGGTCGCGCCCGATGCCTGCTTCGAAGGTCACATCGAGAATATCTTGATCGGAAGGAGAGTGGTAATCAAGTCGGGTGCAAGGCTGATCTGTACGAATGCCGAAGCCAAGATAGTTATCGGAGATGGAAGCATCATCCAGCATGGTGCCATCTTGGAGACCGGACCAGGCGGCCAGATAACGCTAGGGAAGTCAAACTCGGTTAACCCTTATTGTGTACTGTACGGACACGGTGGGTTGAAGATGGGCGATTATGTGCGGATCGCAGCGCACACAGTCGTGATTCCTGCAAATCACATCTATCAGGATCCGACGGTACCTATAGCCAAACAGGGCCTCCAAAAAAAGGGTATTCAGCTAGGAAATGATATCTGGGTTGGCACAGGATGCCGCATCCTAGACGGGGTCACTGTTCAAGACGGCGCTATCATTGCTGCCGGGGCGGTCGTCAATAAGTCTGTTGAACGAGGCGGGATTGTGGGAGGGGTGCCGGCGAAGTTGATCAAGTATCGCCCTGGTTATGAAAAAGACGGCTAATTTTAATGCGCTGCAGTCGTTGGCAGCCACTAAAAGACCTGAGTGGAAATGTTCGGCATGGCGATGTCGTGACCACTGGCGGTTCAATGATCTTATATCTTGTAGCTACCTCCGAGCTTCATAATGAGCCCCCCTTTGAGAGGTGCGATGAGCAGACAGCATTGCCATGAAGAATCCAAGATCGGAGCGGCCATGGCTGTCCCGCTGCCGGCAACGTAAGGAGGCTGACTGCACGGGGCGGTGTGAGAGGTATTGTTTTGAGGCACCGTCCAAAGCCCGGAAAACCAACGACTGTGAAGCTCCCAAAGCCGGTAAGCGATGGATCGTAAAACGGCTGCGCTCAGCTGAACAGCTTCACACCTTAAGCGAGCTTGGACTAATGCATTGGTTGGTGCCATGATGTCGGCCTTTCAACAAAACCATGGTCTCTTGTCGCATGAGATACAACCTTCATTCAAAAGCGATTGATGCGCTACGAGGAATCGCTGCTGCCGCCGTTTTTTTTGATCATTCAGATACGTCTGGCCTTGCAACCAATGCCTGGTTTGAAGCACACAAGGGGCTCATGGGCGACTTTGGAGTTTATGTTTTCTTCTGCCTAAGCGGGTACTTGATTTGGCAGTCTGGCACACGCCTCGTCGGAAAACCAGATGGGATCAAACTCTACGCCATACATCGACTCACGCGTTTAGTTCCGCTATACCTGATAAATTTGCTTTTCGTTACTGTCGCAATTGGCTATATCGGTAGTCGATGGACACCCGATTACGATGCCTGGGTCGTATTCCGACATCTTATTTTCTCACAGGACTTATACCCTTCCGTTTCAAGAGGCATCAACCCTGTTCTGTGGACGCTCACCCATGAGGCATTGTTTTATATTTTAGTGCCAATTATGTTGATGGCCGGCATTCGAAATAAATACATGATTCTAGCTGCCTCGTTAACCATATACGCAGTGTTCCTGTCCTACGGTTGGTTGGAGTACTTCAAGTTCGCGCAAATTTTCTATGCTTTTGCCTTAGGGATATTCATTGCCGATGCGAGCAGCAAGGCACGGTTTGTTGTCTGCTTAGCATCCATTTCATTAGCGATTTACGCCTGTTTCGATGCCACAATGCATCCCTATGTCGGGCGCATAATAGCTATCGCCTTTGCGCTATCCTGCATCTCACTGACAAAGGGCAAGGAATGCAACCAGATGGCATCACAACTGATGTCACCACTTGTATTTCTAGGCGTCATTTCTTATAGCATGTATATCTGGCATTACCAGATTATTTATGTCGTTGAGTACTATTACCCCTTCTTTAATCGACACGTACCTGGTTGGTCGCAGTACGGAATTATCAGCGGAGTAATACTATGCTCCATCTGCATTCTTTTCTCTTATGCTTCCTATGTGTTTATAGAAAAACCATCGATGGGAAGACTCCGGGTTGCTATGGAAAATAAGACGGGAGCACGAACCGCACTTGCTTGACATGCGTTTTAGATGTTTAAAGCCCGATAATAGCGTTATGCTGCTCACTTAAGCGGAGCAGCATTACGATCCGCCGGATACCGGATTTTGGAAATCTTCACCGTCTTTGTCCTTACTGACCTTGAGCGGTGATCCAGAAACATTCCCCTCCAATACCTCCTCGCGGTTCAGCCAGCCTTTTGCCCGTTGCTAACACCGATTGGCCGCCGACATGAAGATTAAGTGCATAGCAGGAAGGTTTGGCAGTCTTCGACCGAGGACGCCTGCGGCAGGCGTTTCAGTAATCAGTATTGAAAAAATGGGGTGACGATAGATTTTCAACTTTTGCGTTGGGTCGCATCATGGTTAACGGCCCCAGAAAGTCGGGAGCACAAGGGTTTTCAATGCGACGGTTATGGGAGGCTTATATTGTATTCGCGTAGGGCTTGGGCGTCATAGCCCTTGCCGGCCAGAAACTACTTGTACTTTATACCAAGGCGACCACACTTGGTCATCGGGATCCTGACAGTTTTCGAGGAGCAAAACGGGCATCGATACTGGAAGGTAATCACTCTTGCATCGCCTGCCAGCCAATGCGCCCCACACAGTTAATCGCATCAAGCGATCTTGCCGAATAGCGCTATCACAATGCATAAAGCCGCAAAGACCAGCTGATCCCGACGCCGCCGCCTGCAATCCTTCAACCGCACGGCCAGTTTCAAAATTGAAATTCGCCCGGAAAGTCCCGGACGTTTCGATACGTTATTACAGTTTTCGGTAGTTAGCTCGCAGATAAGCCTTACTTGAGAAAACCACCAACCATTC
The DNA here is from genome assembly GCF_014269035.2 of Pseudomonas vlassakiae. Taxonomy (GTDB): domain Bacteria; phylum Pseudomonadota; class Gammaproteobacteria; order Pseudomonadales; family Pseudomonadaceae; genus Aquipseudomonas; species Aquipseudomonas vlassakiae. The sequence continues at coordinate 199,765 of NZ_JABWRP020000001.1, read as the reverse complement.
AGAACCTGCCTGAGGCGCGAGATTGCCGAAGCGACACCTGAATTCACCCCCACCTGATTCCCTGCATGCTGGCGATAGTCCATCCCCGGCACACTGTCGATAAACCATTTGAACCCAGCGCTACGCGCAAATGCGTAGCAAAACCAATCGTGCAGTGCAATGCTTTGAACTTTGTGCCAGTGCTTTACAATCGTTTCCTTGAGCGCAGAGGCCAATGGCTGCGTAAGCACGTAGGTGCAACCAGGCCCGGCGGCCTCGAACCAGTGATCCCACTCTACCTGCGGCTGCGCCTTATCTACCAGTATACGGCGGCCGCTTGGCCAGAAAGCAACGACATTGCTGGAGTAACCATCGATTCCACCCAAGCGTAGCTTGTTCACTGCGCGCTCGAGTTTTTCGGGGTACCAGATATCATCCTGATCGGCAAAAGAAACATAGTCAAAATCCGAGAAATCGACATCCCGAATAAGGCGGAAAAAATTACGAGCAGCCCCACCGAACGGCCCAGAAGCCGGTAGCAGTTTTACGCTGGGGTTATTCTCTGCGTATTTCGAGCACCACGCTTCAGTGCCATCGGTGGACGGGTCGACACTAATGTAAACACAGACATCGACATTGGTTTGCGCAACGATGGACGCGAGTTGTTCCGCTATCCATGACATGCCGTTATAAGCAGCCAGCAGCACCGCAACCCGGGGGGTGTTATCGTTCATGCTGCCGGTCACTTATCTTCCTCTGCAGATGGCGACTCAGAGTTCGCCAACCTCGAGCAACTTCTGAAGGTATTGGCCGTAGCCAGTCTTTTTCAACTTCTCAGCCTGAGAGACGACCTGCTCCTTGGAAATCCAGCCATTGGCAAAGCCAATCTCTTCCAGACACGCTACTTTCCAACCTTGGCGCTGTTCAATCGTGTGAACGAAGTGACTCGCCTCAAGCAATGACTCATGAGTGCCAGTGTCCAGCCATGCAAAACCGCGCCCCAGCATCTGGACTGTAAGAGACCTTCTCTCCAAGTAAGCACGGTTGACATCAGTAATCTCAAGCTCGCCACGCGCAGAGGGCTTGATACCCTTGGCGATCTCAACCACGTCGTTATCGTAGAAATACAGGCCTGTCACGGCATAATTGGACTTCGGCTTAGCAGGCTTCTCTTCGATACTTAAGGCCCGACCGTCTTTGTCGAACTCAACGACTCCGAAGCGCTCCGGGTCATTAACGTGGTAACCGAAAACAGTCGCACCTTCCTTCTGCTCTGCGGCTGCGCGCAGATTGTCCGAGAAATGCTGGCCGTAGAAAATATTATCACCCAGGATCAGGCAGCAAGGATCATTACCGATGAACGCCTCACCAATAATAAACGCCTGCGCCAGACCATCCGGGCTTGGTTGCTCTGCGTACGTCAGCTGGATGCCATATTGGCTTCCATCACCCAGCAACTTGCGGAACGCCGGCAAATCTTCCGGTGTCGAAATAATGAGAATTTCCCGCATACCCGCCAACATCAGAACCGAGAGCGGATAGAAAATCATTGGCTTGTCGTAGATCGGCAGCATCTGCTTCGATACACCCAAAGTCAGAGGGTGCAAACGCGTGCCCGAACCGCCTGCCAGAATTATTCCTTTTCGATTGACTGCATTCATTTATTCAAGATTTCCATGAGCATTCGAGTCACACCAACTTCCCAATCCGGGAAATGCAGGGAGAAAGCATCGCGAAGCTTTTTCGTATCCAAGCGTGAGTTCAACGGACGACGGGCGGGTGTCGGGTACTCTGTAGTCACGATTGGATTGATCGTCTCCACTGCCAGGCACTCGCCGTTCGCGCGCGCGAACTCAGTGACGTAAGTCGCGTAAGCATGCCACGACGTTTCACCGGCAGGAGCCAGATGATAGATGCCAGACAAGCCTGGGTCGATCAGCGTCTTTTGCAGCGCATGCACTGCAACATCTGCCAGTAGCTCAGCACTGGTCGGCACACCGACCTGATCTGCAATGACGTTGAGCGTCTGCCGCTCCTTGGCAAGACGCAGCATGGTCTTGGCAAAGTTGTTGCCCCTTGCGGCATAGACCCAACTGGTGCGGAAGATCAGATGCTTGCACCCTGAAGCAACAATCAGTTGCTCGCCTTCCAGCTTGGTTTCGCCGTAATGGTTCACCGGCGATACTTGATCGCTTTCCTGCCAGGCGCGAGTGCCAGTGCCGTCGAATACGTAGTCTGTGGAGTAATGCACAAGCAGTGCATCCAGCTCTTTCGCCTCTTCTGCCATTACCTTGCTGGCCAAGGCATTTACCGTACGAGCGAGCTCACGCTCCGACTCAGCCTTATCTACGGCTGTATAAGCCGCCGCATTCAAAATCACATCCGGCGCCACAGCACGGATTGTTTCACGTAACCCGACAAGATCCGACAGGTCACCGCTGAGCACGCCATAGGGCGTTCGCTCCGGATGACGACTCAGCGCGATGACCTCACCGAGCACTATCAAGGCCCGCTGCAACTCCCAGCCAACTTGCCCGTCCTTACCAAGTAATAGAATCTTCATTTCTTTTCAGCACGCGCCGTATAGTTCTTGTCGATCCACTGCTGGTAGCTGCCGCTCTTGACGTGAGCGACCCACTCCGCGTTGTCGAGGTACCATTGTACGGTCTTGCGAATACCCGATTCGAAGGTTTCTTCCGGCACCCAGCCCAACTCACGTTGAATCTTGCTGGCATCAATCGCATAGCGCAGGTCGTGACCCGGACGATCGGTAACGTATGTCACCAGATCATAATGGGGACAGAACTTAGAGCCAGGAAGCAACTCATCGAGCAATGCGCAAACTGTGCGCACAACTTCAATATTCTGTTTTTCGTTGTGACCACCGATATTGTAGGTCTCACCAATTTCCCCTGTCGTTACCACCTGATACAACGCGCGAGCATGATCTTCGACGAACAACCAGTCGCGAATTTGATCACCTTTGCCATAAATCGGCAGTGGCTTGCCTTCCAGAGCGTTGAGAATCACCAGCGGGATCAGTTTTTCAGGGAAGTGGAATGGCCCGTAGTTGTTCGAGCAGTTGGTAACCAGTGTCGGCAGGCCGTAAGTACGGGCCCAGGCACGTACCAGATGGTCGGAACTTGCCTTGCTCGCCGAATACGGGGAGCTTGGTTGGTATGGTGTCGTTTCAGTGAAGAGATCTTCCGGCCCCTCCAGGTCACCGTAGACTTCGTCAGTTGAAATATGGTGGAAACGGAAAGCTGATTTACGCTCCTCGGCGAGACCTGCCCAATAGCCACGAGCGGCCTCCAACAAGGCATAAGTGCCAATGATGTTGGTCTGGATAAACTCCGACGGGCCGCTGATCGAGCGGTCAACGTGGGACTCGGCGGCCAGGTGCATAACCGCATCGGGCTGGTGCTCACGGAACACTCGATCCAGCTCCTCACGGTTGCAGATATCGACGTGCTCGAAGGCGTAGCGAGGATCCTGATCGACCGACTGTAAGGACTCAAGGTTTCCTGCATAAGTGAGCTTGTCGACATTGACAACGGAGTCGGTGGTATTGGAAATGATATGTCGAATGACGGCTGAACCAATGAAGCCTGCACCGCCTGTTACTAAAATCTTCACGAGAAATCTACCTTGAGGGCCTTACAGGCATCAAAAATGCTTAACCTATCCATGTAAGCACCAGCGCAAATTATGCGCCGGCAGCTACGGCGATATTTGCACCCCATGCGCCACTTTGGGCAAGCGTATTTAGACGATAAATCAGCGGCAGATTTTACCTTGATATCTGCCGTCCACGAAATCTATTTGTTACGCCGGCCTACGACATCCGAACTTAGTACGGCAGTGCCCGTAAAGGCCACTCATGAGTCGAGCCTGCGTTGCGCATGAATCCAGTCGACAATATCACCATCAGGCGCGTAGCCGCTGACCGTCTCTCGCAATAGCTGGCGTACGTGCCCATAATCATCCTGGGAAATGGCGGACAGCAGAGCCGCAAGCCTCTCCTTGAGCACCTCCCAAGATAGGCAATCCTCATGTGCGGACATGATCATGGGGTGCTGCGTACTCGCCACATGGTCACCGATCAATAGCTCTTCATACAATTTTTCACCAGGACGCAGCCCCGTGAATTCGATTGCGATGTCGCCTTGGGGATTGCGCTCTGAACGCACACTCAAACCCGACAGATGGATCATCTTCTCGGCAAGTTCGACGATTCGGACCGGCTCTCCCATGTCGAGCACGAAGACCTCACCCCCACGCCCCATTGAGCCTGCCTGAATCACCAGTTGGGCCGCCTCGGGGATCGTCATGAAATAACGAGTGATTTTCGGATGGGTAACGGTCAGCGGCCCTCCTAGCTTGATCTGCTTATGGAACAAAGGGACAACCGAACCCGAAGAGCCCAGTACATTCCCGAAACGGACCATGGTGAAGCGCGTTTTATTGACTCGGGCAACTTTGCTAGAATCTTGGAACATCACCGGCGCCACCTCCCCGCTCAAAGCCTGCAGGATCATTTCCGAGAGTCTTTTGCTGCTCCCCATTACATTGGTCGGCCGCACCGCCTTGTCCGTGGAAATCAGGACGAAATTCGCCACACCAGCTTGCAGCGCAGCTTGAGCTGCGTTCAGCGTCCCGATGACATTATTGAGCACGCCCTCAGCCATGTTGTGCTCAACCATCGGCACATGTTTGTAGGCAGCCGCATGGTAAACAGTATCAATATGCCAGGACTTCATGATGTCCAGCAGATGTGATTGATTGCGAACCGACCCGAGAATCGGCAACAAGCGAATCGACAGCGATTCGCGCGCGATACGCTGCTCCAGCTCACTGAGAATACTGTATAGATTGAACTCGCTATGATCGAACAGCAGAAGCGTCCTGGGGCCAAGCCCGACGATCTGCCGACACAACTCCGAGCCGATCGATCCGCCCGCTCCCGTCACCAGCACCGCTTTTTTCGTAATACATCGCTCGAGCAGATCCGCCTGCGCAGGGACCGCATCCCGCCCCAGCAAATCTGCGATGTCGACATCCTGGATGTCATCCACCTTTACCCGCCCGCTCGCCAAGTCGGCAAACGCCGGCACACTACGCACATGCAAGGGGAACGGTTCGAGAAACTCGAGAATGTCACGTCGACGCCCACGCGAAGCCGATGGAAGCGCCAACAGGACTTCCTGCACCCCAGTCTCGTCAATCAACTGCTGTAGATGCTTGGGCTTGTAAACCTGCAAACCGGAGATAACCCGCCCCGAGAGCTCACCATCGTCGTCGATGAAGGCCACAGGGCGCATAACACGCCCCATGCGCAGCGCCGCAAGCAATTGATTGCCCGCTGTTCCTGCACCGTATATGGCTACCTTGGTCAACCCGTCATCCCTGCCGATGAACGGCACTGCATGGCTGCCATTAAACCAATCACCCATGAAGTAATGGCGCATCACCAGCCGTAAGCCACCGATAATGACCAGACTTAGCCACCAGTAATTGAATATTATCGACCGCGGCACAAGCACCTTATGGTTGCTGTACCAGAAGACGACCACTGAAAGAATCAGTGACGAGAGACTTACCGCCTTAATGATCGCGATCAACGCATCGTTACCGAAATAACGCATCACGGCGCGATACATTCCGAATCTAGTAAATAGCGGTATCGCTACGACAGGGGCGCAGGCGAACAACCAAGGGTGCGCCCTGAGCGGACCTGCGGGGTCCTCTATGCCCAGTCGCACCAGAAACGATAGCCACAAGGCTAACCATATAAGCAGCACATCGGTGACCACTTGAATGAGCCGTTTCTGCCGCCTCGGGCGCCCAACCAGGAACACTCGCACCTTGTCCAACAGGTTATCGCCGCTCATCGACTCCTCCCTGCACATGGCGCAGAAACAGCAAACGTTCAATCGCTTTTTTCATTGAAGCATCTTTCCATCCATAGCGCCGCTTATCCAATTCAAACATCAGCCTCTCGCTTTCCTGCTTGAAACTTAAAAGCCAGCATCACCAGCGGCGCGTATCCCAACAACACGCCCACTCCCCCGTCCAGGCCAAATACAGCGGTACCCAAGGCTATCGGCAGCAACCAGCAAAGGTTGATCAGCAATACGAACACCGTGACCGGCAGATGCCTACCGAACTGTCGTGAAGCATACTGGTATGCATGACTTCGATGAGCCTCGTAGACCTTGTCCCCACGCAACAACCGCCGCAGCAAGGTCACCGTGGCATCGACAACGAACACACCCATGAGAATCAGCCAGCACCAGAACAGCTCAGGCCTGAACGTTGCGGCATGTAGCGACAACACGCCAAGCGCTATCCCCAAAAACCCACTGCCGGCGTCACCCATGAAAATCCGCGCTGGCGGAAAATTCCAGCATAGGAAGCCAGCCGCGGATAGTGCAAGCAACAGCGGCGCCCAGATATCTGACGAGTGGCCAGTAAGCCCGTAAAGCAGGCATGCCCCGACACAGCAACTAATCGCCTGAACACTGGCAATGCCATCAATACCATCCATGAAGTTGTATAGATTGAGCATCCAGACGAGATATAGCAGTCCCAGAACGGTACCCACCCCCCCCAATTCGACAGACATGCCAAACACCATCAATGCGGGCATACCACCGAGCCAGTAGAGCGCCCAGGCAGCCGCCATGAAATGACCAAGTAAGCGCCAGCGTGCATCGATGTGCCCATGATCATCCATGAAGCCGATGACGGCCACCAAGGAGCCCGCCCCGCCCAGAGCCAGGCAGGCATAAAGCGGAACCTGGCCGAGCCATCCTAGAAGCGCCAACGCTGCTAAAAAGGTCAGGACAATCGCAACCCCGCCACCCCGCGGCGTAGGCGTTTTGTGTGAACTGCGCGAATTGGGAATATCCAGCAGACTCTGTGACAGGGCATACCGCCGCAGCGCTGCCGTCAAGGCAAAGGAGAGGGCAAAAGTAATAGGGACCAGCCAAGCGAGGCTCATTGTCGGCGCGTTTCCAGAAGTGTTGTGCAATCAGTTTCAAGCCCTCTTCCAGGCCGATTCGGCGGCCCCCAGCCCGGCAAGGGCGTCGGCCAGCCGCCAAACCTATCACATTCAGAGCGCGTTCACATTCGCTTACATCCACGAGCGGCCTGCGGCTAAAAGGCCGACGGATGCTTAGACCCAGCCCTGAACTTCTTCCCAGCTTCCTCCAGCGACTGGCGGGTGCTCATGCTTGGCGTCCATCGCAACAAATCGCGCGCCTTGCTCGAGTCAACCTGAAGCGAGCCGAAAAGCTGGATGTACATGTTTCTCCTACCCATCACCGCAGCCAGCCAGGCAATAACGAACTGGGGAAATGCAAACAGCCAACGCCGAAAACCCATACCCAGGGCCAAGTGACGGACCATTTCCTCAGTTGAAATATCATCCCCGTCACTGACCAAGAACACTTGATTGGCTGCACGCGGGCTTTTCAGACAGACCTCGATAAAACTGATAAGGTTGTGCAAAGAGATCAGGCTACGCCGATTACGTGCTCCCCCCAACGGCAGGGGAACTGGATAGGATATCAACTTCATCAAACGCGCAAAGTTACCCGGCGCATGCGCTGCAAAAATCATAGGAGGTCGAATTATGACAACTTCCATGCTTCCCGGACCAATCAGTTCGAGCAATCCACATTCTGCCTCGTATTTAGACTGCGCGTAGGGTGAATGCGGCGCGACCGGACTCAACTCAGTAAAGGCCTGCCCATAAGTCTGCGCGCCATTAACGCCAATGCTGCTGATAAAAACAAAGCGCTTGACGCCGGCCGTCGCAGCCTGTCGAGCCAAATTTAGCGTACCCGCCGTATTGATTTTCCTGAACTCGGCGAGAGAATCTACAGCGCTGTCATCCATTATGTGCGCGCGCGCAGCAAGATGGACAACCACATCGATTTCAGCCAGCGCCAGCCTCCAATCGGTCGCACTGCTGATATCACCGACTTGAACCGACTCGGTGATAGGCATCTCGCTCAAGGAGCGCAGCGCTACTCGTATTTGCAGTTCACTTTCTAGGCACAACTGCTCGACCAGCGCCCGGCCAACAAAGCCAGAAGCACCTGTAACCAAGACTCTCAATGCACGACTCACTCTGTTGTCAAATCAGATAACCAGCACTTCTACAGGGTACAGCTCAAATGAACATCAGTCCTTCAGTCACTCACAAAACAAGCCGATGTCTCATTCTTCGAATTGATAATTATTAGCAAATGCACCATCAATGGCATAATGATATCAAATTTAGACTTGCACCGCTTACTCGAACACCAATTTCACAACCCAAACACTTTCAGGCAATACTGACAGCAGTCGCATGCTTGATATGCGCAGCTCGAGATTTTAAGGCACCAGCCAACGCATGCTTGGCTTCTAGCTCACCATGCACAAGCAACACCTTGCCTGGCACCATTCGCTGCCCGATTGCAAAGCTCACCAATCCCTCCTGATCAGCATGCCCCGAATACCCCGCCAAGGTAATTACCTTGGCGCGGATTTCATACATCCGACCATCAAGATCAATCTGCACAAATCCCTCCGCCCCCTCACTCGCCTGTATCACCGCCCCCGGCGTCCCCTTCGCCTGATACCCGACAAACACCACCTCATGCCGCGGATCCCCCAGCATGGCCTTGAGATAATTGACAATCCGCCCGCCCGAGCACATGCCATTGCCGGCAATCACGATCGCCGGCCGCCCAGTGCTTTTTAGGTAGCTCACCACCTTCTGATGCTTGGCATGGGTGTCAACGCACACCAACTGGGCAAACCCCAGCGGCGCCCTACCCTCCTCCAGCCGCTGCCGAGCTTCGTGATTCCAGTATTCATGCAGTTCGCGGTAAGCCTGGGTGATGCGCTGGGCCAGCGGCGAGTCCAAGATAACTGGCAAGCGCGACCAGTCGATCGCCTGCAGCGGGTCGTCGCCTTGGGCTTCACGAGTCTCACTGAGCAGCGCCTTGCGGTGGAGGATGTCTTCGATCTCGTACAGCAACTCCTGGGTGCGCCCCAGGCTGAAAGCCGGAATCAGAATGGTACCGTTGTCGGCCAGCGCCCGATCTATGACGGCTTCGAGTCGTTGCTGGCGGTCACTACGGTCTGCATGCAGCCGGTCACCGTAAGTGCTCTCCAGCACCAGCACATCGGCTCGCTCCGGGGGCTGAACGGGGCGTAACAGTGGATTACCGGGCGCACCCAAGTCGCCCGAAAATACGATGCGTGAGCTGGCTTCCCGCCCTTCAGTGCGCACATCGCACTCCACATAAGCCGAGCCAAGCAGATGACCGGCACGCTGCAGGCGAATGGAACAGGCCACCCCGCCCTGCTCTACGACGCAATGCCACTGCTCGAAAGGAAGCGGAACGATAAGACGCTGCAACAGCGCCAGGTAGCGGTCTACCTGGACGGGGTCAGCGCTGATACCCAGCTTGTAGGCATCTTCCAGCACCAACGGCAAGAGCCTGGCCGAGGGCTCGCTACACAAAATAGGCCCACGGAAACCAGCGGCCAGCAACGCCGGGATGCGGCCAACATGGTCCATGTGGACGTGAGTAATGACGAGCGCCTGGATACCCGTGATATCAAAGCCAAGAGGCGCAAATTCCGCGCCTGGAGAGGCCTCACGCCCTTGCTCGAGGCCACAATCGATCAACACGCTGGTTGTCGGGTCAAGATGAAGCTGATGGCACGAACCGGTGACGCTCCGGGTACCACCATGATGGGAAAGGGAGGGAAATTCCATACTGCTGCACGCTCACCAAGACCGGAAATGAAGTACCTATTACTCCATTTCGGTGGGCGCACGGATAGGTGAGAAATTCCTACATGGGCGTAGGAATTTTCATCTTTCGCTCAGTACCGCCTGACGTGCCGATGCGCGGATCTTGCGCTTGCTGCGTTGCACGCCGTAGGCCCCCAGCAGCGGGCCAACGGCCAAGCCAACCACCAAAGCAGCCAGCACCGGCACCGCTACCGGCATCGCCGGCGCCGTCCAGCCGAATAGTACCAGCGCCACCGCCTGTTGGTTCTCCAATACGAAGAACAGCACCACAGCCGCCAACAGCAGCACGAACAACACCGCCAGGGCGCGCTTGAGGTTACGCATCAGGTTGCTCCTTCCTTATGACTCAAGAGTGCTCGTGCTCTTCTTCGTTCACCCGGTCCCGCAGCTCTTTGCCCGGCTTGAAGTGCGGTACGAATTTACCTTCGAGCTCGACCGACTGACCGGTCTTGGGATTGCGACCTACCCGCGGGGCGCGATAGTGCAAGGAAAAACTGCCAAAACCGCGGATCTCGATGCGATCGCCAGTGGCCAGGCATTGGGACATCTGTTCAAGCATGGTCTTGATGGCCAACTCCACGTCCTTGGACGAGAGCAGCCCCTGATGGGTGACAATACGTTCGATCAGCTCCGACTTCGTCATATTTTTCCCTTCGTTATCAAGCAGCTAGATCATTGCTTAATCAGTTTGTAGCACGCTCGGAGGGATTTGAACAGGGTGGTTCTTGACTTAATAAAAAAATTCAAGATTGGCGTGTTAGGAAATAAGCACATCAGGACTGGGGGCGCGCCAGCCTGAATAGAAATCCAGGCAAAAAAAGGGGTGGCCCGAAGGCCACCCCTTTTTACCGATCAAACAGAACTCAGTTCTGCTTGGCCATAGCTTCGCGCAGCAGCGCGGCCATGGTGGTGTCGGCAGCCGCTTCCGGAGCGTTTTTCAGGCTCTGGATGGCTTCACGCTCTTCAGCGTCGTCTTTCGACTTGATCGACAGGCTGATGACGCGCGATTTGCGGTCAACGCTGATGATCTTGGCTTCGATCTCTTCGCCTTCCTTCAGGACGTTACGCGCGTCTTCAACGCGGTCACGGCTGATTTCGGAAGCTTTCAGAGTGGCTTCGATGTCGTCGGCCAGGGTGACGATGGCGCCTTTGGCGTCAACTTCTTTCACGATGCCCTTGACGATAGCGCCCTTGTCGTTGACAGCAACGAAGTTGGAGAACGGATCGTCTTCCAGCTGCTTGATGCCCAGGGAGATGCGCTCGCGCTCTGGGTCAACCGACAGGATGACGGTTTCCAGCTCGTCGCCCTTCTTGAAACGACGTACGGCTTCTTCGCCGGTTTCGTTCCAGGAGATGTCGGACAGGTGAACCAGGCCGTCGATGCCGCCGTCCAGACCGATGAAGATACCGAAGTCGGTGATCGACTTGATGGTACCGGTGATCTTGTCACCCTTGTTGAACTGGCCGGAGAAGTCTTCCCATGGGTTGGACTTGCACTGCTTGATGCCCAGGGAGATACGACGACGCTCTTCGTCGATGTCCAGAACCATGACTTCCACTTCGTCGCCAACCTGAACGACTTTCGACGGGTGGATGTTCTTGTTGGTCCAGTCCATTTCGGAAACGTGTACCAGACCTTCAACGCCTTCTTCCAGCTCAGCGAAGCAGCCGTAGTCGGTCAGGTTGGTAACGCGAGCCTGTACACGGGTACCTTCTGGGTAACGTGCAGTGATAGCGACCCACGGATCTTCGCCCATCTGCTTCAGACCCAGGGAAACGCGGTTGCGCTCACGGTCGAACTTCAGAACGCGTACGTCGACTTCGTCGCCAACGTTAACGATTTCCGATGGGTGCTTGATGCGCTTCCAGGCCATGTCGGTGATGTGCAGCAGGCCGTCGATACCGCCCAGGTCCACGAATGCGCCGTAGTCGGTGAGGTTCTTGACGATACCTTTGACTTGCTGGCCTTCCTGCAGGGTTTCCAGCAGGGCTTCGCGCTCGGCGGAGTTCTCGGCTTCCAGCACGCTGCGACGGGAAACGACAACGTTGTTGCGCTTCTGGTCCAGCTTGATGACCTTGAATTCCAGCTCTTTGCCTTCCAGGTGGGTGGTGTCGCGCACTGGGCGGACATCAACCAAGGAGCCCGGCAGGAACGCACGGATGCCGTTAACGTCGACAGTGAAGCCGCCCTTAACCTTACCGTTGATAACGCCCTTGACCACTTCTTCGGCGGCGAAAGCTGCTTCCAGAACAATCCAGCACTCGGCGCGCTTGGCTTTTTCACGGGACAGTTTGGTTTCGCCAAAGCCGTCTTCGACCGCGTCCAGCGCAACGTGAACTTCGTCACCGACCTTGATGGTCAGCTCGCCAGCTTCGTTGTAGAACTGCTCGAGCGGGATGACGCCCTCGGACTTCAGGCCAGCGTGTACGGTAACCCAGTCGCCGTCGATGTCGACAACGATACCGGAGATGATGGCACCCGGCTGAAGATTGAGGGTTTTCAGGCTTTCTTCAAAGAGTTCTGCAAAGCTTTCGCTCATTTTAATTCCTGTAGATTCGGGCGAAACAGACGCCCATCGCCACATTCCAGACAATGTGGGTTTGTTTTAAGTAAAGGAAAGCCGGCAGGACGTTGACTGGTGCCCCCGCCTGCTTTCCTGGCTATCAGACCAAGTCGCGCTGGGCGAGCTCGCTCCTGATACGTTGCAACACCTGCTCGATGGACAACTCGGTAGAGTCCAGCTGAATGGCATCGGCCGCTGGTTTCAGCGGGGCCACTGCACGCTGTGTGTCACGTTCATCACGCGCACGAATCTCATCTAGCAGACTCGACAGACTAACATCTTCGCCCTTGCCCTTCAACTGCAGGTAGCGGCGACGGGCGCGCTCCTCGGCACTGGCGGTGAGGAACACCTTCAGCGGCGCGTCCGGGAACACCACGGTGCCCATGTCGCGACCGTCTGCGATCAGGCCTGGCATTTCCCGGAACGCGCGCTGGCGCTCCAGCAGCGCATCACGCACTGCCGGCAGCGAGGCGACCATCGAAGCACCGGCACCGACGGTTTCGGTACGGATGACCTGGCTGACGTCCTCGCCCTCGAGAATGGTCTGTTGAAGCTTACCGGGCTGGGCGGCGATGAACTGCACATCCAGATGGGCGGCAAGCTTGGTCAGCAGCTCTTCATTGGTCAGGTCGACGCCGTGATTGCTGGCGTTGAAGGCCAGCAAGCGGTAGAGCGCGCCGGAATCCAGCAGGTGCCAGCCAAGCTCGCGGGCCAGCAGCCCGGCGACCGTCCCTTTACCGGAGCCGCTTGGGCCGTCGATGGTGATGACCGGTGCCAGGCTATTCACGCTTTGCCCTCTTCGGCGACGCGGATGCCGACGTCGGCGCACAGCTTGAGGAAGTTCGGGAACGAGGTGGCGACGTTGGCGCAGTCATGGATGCGGATCGGTGCGCTGGCACGCAGCGAGGCAACGCTGAAGGCCATGGCGATACGGTGGTCACCGTGACCGTGCACTTCGCCACCGCCAAGCTGGCCTCCCTCGATGATGATGCCGTCCGGGGTCGGCTCGCACTGGATACCCAGGGTGATCAGGCCGTCGGCCATCACCTGGATGCGGTCCGATTCCTTGACCCGCAACTCTTCGGCGCCACGCAGCACGGTACGCCCTTCGGCGCAGGCAGCGGCCACGAACAGCACCGGGAATTCGTCGATGGCCAGCGGCACCAGCTCTTCAGGGATATCGATACCCTTCAGCTTGGCACCCCGCACGCGCAGGTCGGCCACGGGCTCGCCGCCGACTTCACGCTGGTTCTCCAGGGTGATGTCGCCGCCCATCAGGCGCAGGATGTCGATCACGCCGGTACGGGTCGGGTTGATGCCGACGTGCTCGAGCACCAGCTCGGAGCCTTCGGCAATCGATGCAGCCACCAGGAAGAATGCCGCCGACGAGATGTCTGCTGGCACTTCGATACGGGTAGCGGTGAGCTTGCCACCGGATTGCAGCGAGGCGACCGGGCCGTTGCTCTCGACCGCGTAGCCGAAGCCGCGCAGCATGCGCTCGGTGTGGTCACGGGTCGGGGCCGGCTCGGTGACGGTGGTCTTGCCTTCTGCGTACAGGCCTGCCAGCAGCAGGCAGGATTTGACCTGGGCACTGGCCATCGGCAGCGTGTAGGTCAGCGCCTTCAGCTTGCTACCGCCACGAATGGTCAGCGGCGGTCGGCCGTCGGGGCCAGTCTCGACCACCGCGCCCATTTCGCGCAGCGGGTTGGCCACGCGGTTCATCGGGCGCTTGGACAGCGAGGCGTCGCCGGTCATGGTGACATCGAACGGCTGGCCGGCCAGCAGGCCGGAGAGCAGGCGCATCGAGGTGCCGGAGTTGCCGACGTAAAGCGGCCCAGGTGGCGGCTTGAGGCCGTGCAGGCCGACGCCGTGGATGGTCACGCGGCCATGGTTCGGACCTTCGATGACCACACCCATGTCACGGAATGCCTGCAGGGTCGCCAGGGCGTCCTCGCCCTCGAGGAAACCTTCGACTTCGGTCGTGCCTTCGGCCAGCGAGCCGAGCATGATCGAACGGTGGGAAATCGACTTGTCGCCCGGTACGCGGATTCGCCCGGTCAGGCGGCCACCCGGTTGGGCCAGGAAAATCAGATCGTTGGCGTTCATAGCGTCCACATAGGCCCGGCGGGCCAGGATTTTACTGAAATGCTCGCGGGCAACGCGTGCACGAGTGAAAACACCCAGCAGCTGGTGCCCGTCCCCAGCATCGACTGCGTCGCGCAAGGCGTCGAGGTCGCTGCGAAATGTGTCCAGGGTGCGCAGGACGGCCTCGCGGTTGGCGAGGAAGATGTCGTGCCACATGGTCGGGTCGCTACCGGCGATCCGCGTGAAATCGCGGAAACCTCCCGCAGCGTACCGGAAGATGTCGAGGTTTTCATTGCGCTTGGCCAGCGAATCGACCAAGCCAAAGGCCAGCAGGTGCGGCAGGTGACTGGTGGCTGCCAGCACTTCGTCATGGCGCGCCACCGGCATGTGTTCGACATCGGCATCCAGCGCACGCCACAGGCGGTCGACCAGGGCCAGGGCGGTGGGGTCGGTCTCTTCAAGCGGCGTAAGGATGACCTTGTGCCGACGGAACAGGGCAGCGTTGGAGGCCTCTACCCCGCTCTGCTCGGAACCGGCGATGGGGTGCCCGGGCACGAAGCGCGGCAGGCGCTCACCGAAGACGGCACGCGCTTCACGCACGACATTGCCCTTGGCGCTGCCGACGTCGGTGATCACGGCATTGCCGAGGTCAAGCCGGGCCAGGCGGGCGAGGACCTTTTCCATGGCCAGGATCGGCACGGCGAGCTGGATGACGTCGGCGCCGATGCAGGCGGCCGCGAGGTCTTCTTCGCAACGGTCGACCACGCCCAGCTCGACAGCCAGCTTGCGCGACGGGGCGTCCAGATCGACGCCGACCACTTCGCGGCACAGGCCGCTTTCACGCAGGCCCTTGGCGAAGGAGCCACCGATCAGGCCGAGGCCGACTACGACCAGGCGATCGATGATTGGCGCGGGTTTGGTTTTTGCTGCATTTACCACTGGTGCGAACCCTGTTCAGAAATCTAGGCAGTTCTGCGAGACCATTGGGGCGGCGTTGCCGCCCATCGCGGATAAATCCGCTCCTACGGGAGCGGTTTCAGCCGCGAGGGGCGCGGAGCGGCCCCAACAACCTCAGATCAAAGCACTGCCTTCGGATAGGAACCCAGCACCTTGAGCGCCACGGCCTCCTGGCTGATCTTCTCCAGTACCGCCTTGATCAGCGGGTCACGGTGGTGGCCGACGAAGTCGATGAAGAACACGTAGGTCCACTTGCCGCTGCGCGACGGGCGGGTTTCGATACGGGTCAGGTCGATGCCGTTCTCGTGGAACGGCACCAGCAGCTCATGCAGCGCCCCTGGCTTGTTGCTCATCGAGACGATGATCGAAGTCTTGTCATCGCCGGTCGGCGGCACTTCTTGCTGACCGATCATCAGGAAGCGCGTGGAGTTGTCCGGGCGGTCTTCGATCTTCTCGGCCAGACGAGTCAGGCCATACAGGTTGGCCGCCATATCGCCGGCGATCGCCGCCGAATTCCACTCGCCCTTGACCCGCTTGGCCGCCTCGGCGTTGCTCGAAACCGCCACGCGCTCGACATTCGGGTAGTGCGCGTCCAGCCACTTGCGGCACTGGGCCAGTGACTGGGCGTGGGAGTAGATGCGGGTGATGCTGTTGGTCTTGGTGTTCTCGCCCACCAGCAGGTGATGGTGGATGCGCAGCTCGACTTCGCCGCAGATCACCATGTCGTGCTCGAGGAAGCTGTCCAGGGTGTGGCTGACCGCACCTTCGGTGGAGTTTTCCACCGGGACGACGCCAAAGTTGACGGCACCGGCCGCCACTTCGCGGAACACTTCGTCGATGGCCGCCATCGGGCGGCTGACCACGGCATGGCCGAAGTGCTTCATGGCCGCAGCCTGGGTGAAGGTGCCCTCAGGGCCGAGGTAGGCGACCTTGAGCGGTTCCTCCAGGGCCAGGCAGGAGGACATGATTTCGCGGAACAACCGCGCCATCTCTTCGTTGCCCAGCGGGCCCTTGTTGCGCTCCATCACGCGCTTGAGCACCGCGGCCTCGCGCTCGGGGCGGTAGAACACCGGCTTCTCGCCTTCAGCCAGGGACGCGGTCTTGACCCGCGCCACTTCTTCGGCGCAACGGGCGCGATCGCTGATCAGCTCGAGGATCTTTTCGTCGAGGCTGTCGATGCGTACGCGCAGGGCTTTGAGTTCCTGTTCGGACATCAGCCGTGCTCCTTCTCGAATTCGGCCATGTAGGCCACCAGGCCTTCTACCGCGTCCAGGCCCAGGGCGTTGTAGATCGAGGCGCGCATGCCGCCAACCGAGCGGTGGCCCTTGAGGTTGAGCAGGCCACGGGCATCGGCACCGGCGAGGAAGGCCTTGTCCAGGCGCTCGTCAGCCAGGCGGAAAGGCACGTTCATCCACGAACGGGCGTTGTGGCTGATCGGGTTGGTGTAGAACTCGCTGGCGTCGATGAAGCCGTACAGGCGGTCCTTCTTGGCGCGGTTGCGCTGCTCCATGGCCTCGACGCCACCCTGCTCCTTGAGCCATTCGAACACCAGGCCCGAGAGGTACCAGGAGTAAGTGGCCGGGGTGTTGTACATCGAGCCGTTGTCGGCTGCGACCTTGTAGTCGAGCATGGTCGGGCAGCTGCTGCGGGCGCGGCCGATGAGGTCTTCACGAACGATCACCACCACCAGCCCGCTCGGGCCGATGTTCTTCTGCGCGCCGGCATAGATCATGCCGTACTGCGAAACGTCGATCGGGCGCGAGAGAATGTCGGAGGACATGTCGACCACCAGCGGGACGTCGCCGGTTTCCGGAACCCAGTCGAACTGCAGGCCACCGATGGTCTCGTTGGACGCATAGTGGACGTAAGCGGCGTTCTTGGTCAGCTTCCACTCGTTCTGGCCCGGAATGGCCAGGTAATCGTACGGCTTGGCGCTGGCGGCCACATTGACGGTGCCAAAGCGGCGCGCTTCCTCGATCGCCTTTTTCGACCAGATACCGGTTTCGATGTAGTCGGCAGTGCCGTTTTCCGGCAACAGGTTCAGCGGAATCTCCGCGAACTGCTGGCTGGCACCGCCCTGCAGGAACAGGACCTTGTAGTTCGAGGGGACGGACAGCAGGTCACGCAGGTCCTGCTCGGCCTTTTCGGCGATGGCCACGTAGTCGTCGCTGCGATGGCTCATCTCCATCACCGACAAGCCCTTGCCGTTCCAGTCCAGCATTTCGGCCTGGGCACGCTGCAACACAGCGTCAGGAAGCGCGGCAGGGCCTGCGCAGAAGTTAAAGGCTCGTTTGCTCACATCCACTCTCGCTCTGCCAAATAGAACAAAATCTTAAGTTGCGGGCCGCACAACACCCTTGTGGGAGCGGCCTTGTGTCGCGAATGGGCTGCAAAGCAGCCCCGGCAATCCATGCGTTGACGCTGGAATCAGGGGGGCCGCTTCGCGACCCTTTCGCGACACAAGGCCGCTCCCACAAAGGGCAGATTCCACAATCGCGTTGCCTGCTGTAATCAGTCAAACGGGGCGACCTTGGTCGCCCCGCTCGGGTTCACGCTTGCTTATTCCTGCGGAGCCTCTTCGGCACCTGCAGCTTCATCGTCCGGCGCATCGGCCTGGACGCCCTCCTCGTCCGTCTCGATCACATCATCGAGTTCGTCCTCGGATGGCTCCTGGATACGCTCCAGGCCCACCAGGGTTTCATCGGTGGCCAGCTTGATCAGGGTCACACCCTGGGTGTTACGACCCAGGCTCGACACCTCACCGACCCGCGTGCGCACCAGGGTGCCCTGGTCGGAAATCAGCATGATTTCCTCGCCTTCCTGCACCTGGATGGCGCCGATCAGCAAGCCGTTGCGCCCCTTGGTGCCCATGGCGATCACGCCCTGGCCGCCACGCCCGCGACGCGGGAACTTGGACAGCTGGGTGCGCTTGCCGAAGCCACGCTCGGAAGCGGTGAGGATCTGCGCGCCGGATTCCGGGATCAGCATCGAAATGATCCGCTGGCCCTTGCCCAGCTTCATGCCGCGCACGCCGCGGGCGGTACGGCCCATTTCGCGAACCACGCTCTCGGCGAAGCGGATGACCTTGCCGGCGTCGGAGAACATCATGACTTCCTTGGCGC
This sequence comes from Pseudomonas vlassakiae, assembly GCF_014269035.2. GTDB lineage: Bacteria > Pseudomonadota > Gammaproteobacteria > Pseudomonadales > Pseudomonadaceae > Aquipseudomonas > Aquipseudomonas vlassakiae. The sequence goes on along the minus strand of NZ_JABWRP020000001.1, from coordinate 181,238 downwards.
CGTCGGTGATCGCCGCTGCGATCAAGGTGTCGCCTTCCTTCAGCTTCAGGGCGATCAGGCCGCTGGAGCGTGGGCGGGCAAACTGTGCCAGCGGGGTCTTCTTGACGGTACCGGAAGCGGTGGCCATGAAGATATAGGCGCCGGTCGGCTCAGCGACCCACTCAGGGGTGTCGCCGTCTTCCTCGTCGATTTCTTCAGCTTCGACGATTTCGCCTTCGATGACACCCTCATCACCGTCTTCCAGCTCTTCTTCCGGGTCGGCGTTCTGCTGCAGGGCCTCGAGGTCGATCTGCAGCATGGCGGTGATGCGCTCACCCTCTTCCAGCGGCAGCAGGTTGACCAGCGGGCGGCCACGGGCAGCGCGCGAGGCTTCAGGGATGTCGTAGGTCTTCAGCCAGTACACCTTGCCCTTGCTGGAGAACAGCAACAGGGTGGCGTGACTGTTGGCGACCAGCAGGTGCTCGATGTAGTCCTCGTCCTTCACGCCGGTGGCCGACTTGCCCTTGCCGCCGCGGCGCTGGGCCTGGTAGGCGGACAGCGGCTGGGTCTTGGCATAGCCGCCGTGGGAAATGGTCACCACGCGCTCTTCTTCCGGGATCATGTCGCCGTAGTTGAGGTCGTGACGGGCATCGAGGATTTCGGTGCGACGGGCATCGCCGTATTCGGCACGGATCGCTTCGAGTTCTTCACGGATCACTTCCATCAGGCGCTGGGCGCTGCTGAGGATGCGGATCAGCTCGCCGATCTGCTCGAGGATTTCCTGGTACTCGGCCAGCAGCTTCTCGTGCTCCAGGCCGGTCAGGCGGTGCAGGCGCAGGTCGAGGATGGCCTGGGCCTGTTCCGGCGACAGGTAATACTTGCCTTCACGCAGGCCGTACTGCTCCGGCAGGTCTTCAGGGCGGCAGGAATCGGCGCCGGCGCGCTCGACCATGACCTGCACGGCACTGGATTCCCACGGCGTGGAAACCAGCGCTTCCTTGGCCTCGGACGGCGTCGGCGAGGCCTTGATCAGGGCAATCACCGGGTCGATGTTGGACAGCGCGACCGCCTGGCCTTCGAGGATGTGGCCGCGTTCACGGGCCTTGCGCAGCTCGAACACGGTGCGGCGGGTCACCACTTCGCGGCGGTGACGGACGAACGCTTCGAGCAGGTCCTTGAGGTTGAGCAGGCGCGGGCGACCGTCGACCAGGGCGACCACGTTGATGCCGAACACGCTCTGCAGCTGGGTCTGCTGGTAGAGGTTGTTGAGCACCACCTCCGGCACCTCGCCGCGGCGCAGCTCGATGACGATGCGCATGCCGTCCTTGTCGGACTCGTCGCGCAGCTCGGTGATGCCTTCGATCTTCTTCTCTTTGACCAGCTCGGCGATCTTCTCGATCAGGCGGGCCTTGTTCAGCTGGTACGGCAGCTCGGTGATGACGATCTGCTGGCGGCCACCGACCTTGTCGATGTCTTCGATTTCGGAGCGGGCGCGCATGTAGATGCGGCCACGGCCGGTGCGGTAGGCCTCGATGATGCCCTGACGGCCGTTGATGATGCCGGCAGTCGGGAAGTCCGGGCCGGGGATGAACTGCATCAGCTCATCCACGGTGACGTCCGGGTTGTCGATCAGCGCCAGGCAACCATCGATGACTTCACCGAGGTTGTGCGGCGGGATGTTGGTCGCCATGCCCACGGCGATACCGCTGGAACCGTTGACCAGCAGGTTGGGGATACGGGTCGGCATGACTGCCGGGATCTGCTCGGTGCCGTCGTAGTTGGGTACCCAGTCGACGGTTTCTTTGTGCAGGTCGGCCAGCAGTTCGTGGGCCAGCTTGGTCATGCGCACTTCGGTGTATCGCATGGCGGCGGCATTGTCGCCGTCGACCGAACCGAAGTTGCCCTGGCCGTCGACCAGCAGGTAGCGCAGCGAGAACGGCTGGGCCATACGCACGATGGTGTCGTAGACCGCAGTGTCGCCGTGCGGGTGGTACTTACCGATCACGTCACCGACCACACGGGCGGATTTCTTGTACGGCTTGTTCCAGTCGTTGCCCAGTTCGCTCATCGCATAGAGAACGCGACGATGCACGGGCTTCAAGCCATCACGCGCATCGGGCAGCGCTCGCCCGACAATCACGCTCATCGCGTAGTCGAGGTAAGACTGTCTCAGTTCGTCTTCGATATTGACCGGGAGGATTTCTTTGGCCAGTTCGCCCATGAGAAGCCTGATTCCTTTTTCTGGTGAAACTTCGCAGCTCCATCAAGGGCCGAACGAAGCTCGCCGCCGCAACGCATAGAGGTGCGACGACTTACGACAAATCAATGAGTTGTTGCATGGATCTGCGCAATGAAGGCCGCCTTCGTGGGCGGTCTTGGAAACTGCCGGATGTTATCACAAAGGCGGGGCGGTGGGGAGATATGGCGCGAGGGTGCTTGCCTTGAGTTTTGTGTTGCCCGTAAGACCGCGCGCCGCCCGCGCGGCGCATCGCGGATAAATTCGCTCCTACAGTTGTTGCAACGTGCCGAACCTGTTACGCCATGGTTGCCTGCCTTGCAGGAGCGGATTTATCCGCGATGCGCCGCGCGGGCAGCGCTCGATATCACAGGCGCTGAAAATCCCACGCCCCACCCCCGATCAATGCAACCGCTTGCGGCACATCAACTGGGCCAGCTTGGCGGTATCCGGCCGCTCGACGATGCCGCGCTCGGTGACGATCACGTCGATCAGGTCGGCCGGGGTCACGTCGAACACCGGGTTGAACGCCTCTACCGGCGGTGCCACACGGGTACCGGCGTAGTCCAGCAACTCATCGGCCTCACGCTCCTCCAGCGGAATGTCCTCACCGGTGGCCAGGTTGAGGTCGATGCTGGTGCTGGGCGCCACCACCATGAAGCGCACGCCGTGGTGCATGGCACTGACGGCCAGCTGGTAAGTGCCGATCTTGCTCGCCATATCGCCATTGGCGGCGATGCAGTCGGCGCCGACCACCACCCAGGTGATGCCCTTGGTCTTCATCAGGTGGGCCAGCGCCGAGTCGGCACACAACGTCACCGGGATGCCCTCGTTGGCCAGCTCCCAGGCCGTCAGGCGCGAGCCCTGCAGCCAAGGGCGGGTCTCGCCGGCGTACACCCGCTCGACCATCCCCTCCAGATAACCGGCGCGAATCACCCCCAGGGCCGTACCGATGCCGCCACTGGCCAGGGCGCCGGCGTTGCCGTAGGTGAGCAAGGTCTGCTCGTTGCCCTGGTGGCGACGGATCAGCTCGATACCGTGCTGGGCCATGGTCAGGTTGGCTTCGCGGTCACTTTCATGGATGGCAATCGCTTCGGCTTCCAGCGCGGCCAGCACGTCTTCGGCGCCACGCACCCGCAGCAGGCGCTCACGCATGCGGTTCAGCGCCCAGAACAGGTTGGCCGCGGTGGGCCGGGCTTCGGCCAGGCTGAGGAAGTCCTCTTCCAGGTCCATTTCCCAGTCGCCACCCTGGGCCAGGCGCTCTTCTAGGGCCAGGACCAGGCCATAGGCAGCGGCAATGCCGATGGCAGCGGCGCCACGCACAGCCATGTCGCGGATCGCCGCCGCCACCTGCGCGACATTGTCGCAGGTCAGCCAGCGTTCTTCCGACGGCAGCAGGCGCTGGTCGAGCAGGTGCAGGGCGCCGCCTTGCCAGCGCATCCCGGTCACCTTCTCCGCCGCCAAAAGTCGCTCGCGCATTGCCTCTCCCCGTCGTTCGGATATCAAAAGCCGGCGATTATAGCGACCCTCGGCCGCAGACGCTCGGGTATACTGCGCCCCATTTGAAGTGCAAGTTCCAGAGGATTGTTCAATGAGCAACGTCGACCACGCCGAAATCGCCAAGTTCGAAGCCTTGGCCCACCGCTGGTGGGACCGCGAAAGCGAGTTCAAGCCGCTGCACGACATCAACCCGCTGCGCGTCAACTGGATCGACGAGCGCGTCGGCCTGGCGGGCAAGAAGGTGCTGGACGTCGGCTGCGGCGGTGGCATCCTCAGCGAGGCCATGGCCCTGCGCGGCGCCACCGTGACTGGCATCGACATGGGTGAGGCCCCCCTGGCGGTCGCCCAGCTGCACCAGCTGGAGTCGGGCGTCGAGGTCGAATACCGGCAGATCACCGCCGAAGCCCTGGCCGAAGAGATGCCCGAGCAGTTCGACGTGGTCACCTGCCTGGAAATGCTCGAGCACGTACCCGACCCGTCGTCGGTAATCCGCGCCTGCTACCGCATGGTCAAGCCCGGTGGCCAGGTGTTCTTCTCGACCATCAACCGCAACCCGAAGGCCTACCTGCTGGCCATCGTCGGCGCCGAGTACATCCTCAAGATGCTGCCGCGCGGCACCCACGACTTCAAGAAGTTCATCCGCCCGTCCGAGCTCGGCGCCTGGAGCCGTGTCGCCGGCCTCGAGGTCAAGGACATCATCGGCCTGACCTACAACCCGCTGACCAAGCACTACAAGCTCAGCAGCGACGTTGACGTCAACTACATGATCCAGACCCTGCGCGAGGAATGACCATGCGTTTGCGAGCAGTACTCTTCGACATGGACGGCACCCTGCTCGACACGGCGCCGGACTTCATCGCCATCTGCCAGGCCATGCTCGCCGAGCGCGGCCTGCCGGCCATCGATGACCAGCGGATCCGCGACGTGATTTCCGGCGGCGCCCGCGCCATGGTTGCGGCCACCTTCGCCATGGCCCCCGAGGCCGAAGGCTTCGAGGCCCTGCGCCTGGAATTCCTCGAGCGCTACCAGCGTGACTGCGCCGTGCACAGCAAGCTGTTCGACGGCATGGGCGAGCTGCTGGCCGACATCGAAAAGGGCAACCTGCTGTGGGGCGTGGTGACCAACAAGCCGGTGCGCTTCGCCGAGCCGATCATGCAGCAACTGGGCCTGGCCGAGCGTTCGGCCCTGCTGATCTGCCCGGACCACGTGAAGAACAGCAAACCCGACCCGGAGCCGCTGATCCTCGCGTGCAAGACGCTGGACCTGGACCCTGCCAGCGTGCTGTTCGTCGGCGACGACCTGCGCGACATCGAGTCCGGCCGCGACGCCGGCACCCGCACGGCGGCGGTGCGCTACGGCTATATTCATCCAGAGGACAACCCGAACAACTGGGGCGCCGATGTGGTGGTGGACCACCCGCTGGAACTGCGCAAGGTGATCGACAGCGCCCTGTGCGGCTGCTGAACACCGCCCTATGCCCTTGTGGGAGCGGGTGTCGCTCCCACGAACTCGAAGGACAGAACCATGTTCGACTACACCGCCCGCCCCGGCCTGCTCGCCGGCCGCGTCATCCTGGTCACCGGCGCCGGCCGCGGCATCGGCGCCGCTGCTGCCAAGGCCTATGCCGCCGTGGGCGCTACCGTGCTGCTGCTGGGCAAGACCGAGGCCAACCTCAACGAGGTCTACGACCAGATCGAGGCCGCCGGCCACCCACAGCCGGTGGTGATCCCGTTCAACCTGGAAACCTCCCTGCCCCATCAGTACGACGAGCTGGCAGTCATGATCGAGGAGCAGTTCGGCCGCCTCGACGGCCTGCTCAACAATGCCTCGATCATCGGCCCGCGCACGCCGCTGGAGCAGCTGTCGGGCGACAACTTCATGCGCGTGATGCATATCAACGTCGACGCCACCTTCATGCTCACCAGCACCTTGTTGCCACTACTCAAGTTGTCTGAAGATGCCTCGGTGGTGTTCACCTCCAGCAGCGTCGGGCGCAAGGGCCGGGCCTACTGGGGTGCCTACGGGGTGTCGAAGTTCGCCACCGAAGGGCTCATGCAGACCCTGGCCGATGAACTGGAAGGCGTGGCGCCAGTGCGCTCCAACAGCATCAACCCCGGCGCTACGCGCACGGCGATGCGGGCCCAGGCGTATCCGAGCGAGAACCCGCAGAACAACCCGCTGCCGGAAGACATCATGCCGGTCTATCTGTACCTGATGGGGCCGGATAGCAAAGCGGTGAACGGCCAGGCGTTCAACGCCCAGTAAGGCTTGTGTGGCCTGCTCGGCCTCTTCGTGGGTAAACCCGCTGCCACAGGATTTTCACTGCCTTGAGGCAGATGCAATACCTGTAGGAGCGGGCTTACCCGCGAAGAGGCCGGTTCAGCACTCAGCCAGCGGCCAACGCCGGGCGCATGCGCCCTTGCTGGCGCCCTTCCAGTTGCATGCACCGTTCCAGGAACAGGTACATGCAGTCATAGCTCTTGCAGATGGCCTTGCGCAGCTCGGTGCGCAGCCCCAGGGTCGGGTTCTCGCCCGCCAGCGTGCAGATGATCTCCAGCGCCTCCCACGGGTGCGCGTCGTCGTACTGGGCATGCATCTTCAACCACTTCATCGCCCGCTTGCGCTGATCCTCGGGGAAACCCATGGCGTAGGTGTCCTCAGCGCAGACCACCGCCGACCACTCGCCCGTCGCCCCTTCGATCGCATAATTGGTCGCCGCCATGGCAATCGCCAGCGACTCGGTGGTGCACACCCGCCAGCACCAGTCGTTCAGCCCGTTCAGTTCTGGCGGTACATCCTGCGCTTGCAGCTCGTGCAGGTGCACGCCATGGGCCTGGCACCAGTTGACCCAGTAGTCGGCATGGTTGAGCTCGACGCGGATATTGCGCATCAGCCAACGCCGCGCCATGTCTTCGCCAGGGTGGCGGGCATAGCGGGTCTTGGTCAGGTTATGGGCCATGTACAAGGAAAACTGCTCGACCACCGGCCAGCCACCGATCAGGTACTGGCGAATGGTCGACTGGCGCAGCTGGCCATCGCGCAGACGCTGGTAGAACTCATGTTCGACCACCCGGCGCTTGCTTTCGCGGCAATCCTCGATCAGCTGCTGGGCCCACTGGGGGTAACTGGCCGGGTCCATCAAGGGCCCGATACGTACGAATGCATCAATCACTTTTCAGCTCCTTGATCCTTGTGATTTGGCGGACGTGTGTTCAGCGAAAAGTACCTGGCGCCCGATGCAGCAAGGGCCGCGCAGCAATCCGTTGGCGCTGCAGACTGTCGCAGGTGAACACCTGCGGTCGTTCAATCAGATAGCCCTGGGCGTAATCCACGCCGATCTCCTGCAAGGCCTGCTCGATCAACGGTGTTTCGACGAACTCGGCGATGGTCCGCTTGCCCATGACGTGGCCGATGTGATTGATCACCTCGACCATGGCACGATTGACCGGGTCGTCGAGCATATCTTTGACAAAACTTCCGTCGATCTTCAAGAAGTCGACCGGTAAATGTTTCAAATAGGCGAATGACGACATCCCGGCACAGAAGTCATCCAGCGAGAACTTGCAACCCAGCCCTTTCAATTCATTGATGAAGCGGATTGCGCTGCCCAGATTGGCGATGGCACTGGTCTCGGTGATCTCGAAGCAGACCATGCGCGGCGGAATGGCATATTCGACGAACAACCGCTGCAGATACTCAAGGAACTTGTCATCACCGATGCTCGTCCCCGAAAGGTTGATCGCGCACATTGCCAACGGCCCCTCCCGCCCTTCATCCAGGCATTGGCGTATGACCTGGAAGACGTTGCGCACCACCCAGCGGTCCAGCGCCGTCATCAGGCCATAGCGCTCGGCGGCCGGGATGAAACTGTCGGGAAGGATGGTGCGACCGCTTTCGTCATGCAGGCGCAGCAGTATCTCGATATGGCCCGGCCCCTCGATGTCTTTCAGCGCGGCGATTTCCTGGCAATAGAGGCAGAAGCGGTTCTCCTCCAGCGCCACGTGCAGGCGCTGGATCCAGGCCATCTCGCCAAAGCGCATGGACAGCTCGCTGTCGTCGGCGTGGTACACCTGTACCCGGTTACGGCCCTTTTCCTTGGCCATGTAGCAGGCCATGTCGGCAGCTCGCAACGAGGCCTCCAGCGTGCCCGGCACCTGCGCGATGTGCACCAGGCCGATACTGACGGTGGTCACGAACGGCCTGCCCTTCCACACGAAGTGCAGGCTCTGCACGGCCTGGCGCAAGTTCTCGGCGATGCGCTCGGACTGTTCGGACGGGCAATTCTCCAGCAATACACCAAATTCATCGCCGCCCAGGCGCGCCAGGGTGTCACCTTCGCGCAGCCCGGACTGCAGCACCGCGCAGATGTGCCTGAGCAGCTCGTCACCCGCCGCATGGCCACTGGTGTCGTTGACCAGCTTGAACTGATCGAGGTCGAGGAACATCAGCGAATGCCGCCCGGCCTGGCGCACCAGGCTATTGAGCGCCTGTTCCAGGCGGTATTCGAATTCGCGACGGTTGGCCAGGCCGGTCAAGGCGTCATGGGTGGCTTGCCAGGACAGGTTGGCGATGTACTGGCGCTCTTGGGTCATGTCGTGCAGCACCAGCACGATGCCCGCCACCTGGTCGTTGTTGATGATCGGCGAACCGACCAGGTTGACCGAGACCGTGCTGCCATCCAGGCGCTGGATCAGCCGGGCATGCTCAGCGCCGCCCTTGAGGCTGCCGCTGAGCACCTGCTCGACCAGCGTGCTGCCTTCGCCCTCCTCCTGCTCGTCGAGCAGGCTGAACAACGCCCCCAACGGCAGCCCCAGGGCCTGCCCGGATTGCCAGTGGGTCAGCTGCTCGGCAGCGGGGTTCATGTAGCCGATATTGCCCTCGACATCGGCGGTGATCACCGCGTCACCAATCGCCTCGAGGGTGATCTGCGCCCGCTCCTTCTCTTCCCGCAGGGCATTGGCGAAGGCCTGGCGCTGGGCCAGCAGCTTGCTCGAACGGCGCCAGGCAAAGGTGATGAGGAACAGCGCAGTCAGCAGGTTGGTGACCAGCAGCACCCGAAGCAGCATCCGCGAGCCTTCGCCCAACGCATCGCTGAAGGCCTTGGCGGCCGGCGTGACGCCTTCGTTGATCGCGACGATGCGGGCTTTCCAGTCAGCGAGCTGGGCAGCGCTGACCTGCCCCGCAGCAAAACCCGCGTGCATGTCGCTGGCCAGCATATCGAGCTTGATCAGGTAATCGTCGCCGATGTTCCAGTAATCGATCGCCGTCTGCATGTAGCTGACCTGGCGAAAATTACGGTAGAACCAGATGATCCGGTCGACATCGTCCGGGTGGTTGCCCCCCTGCAGCACAGCCTGGCGGGCGCCTTGCAGGTCCGGGCTGGCCTGGTCGAGCAGTTCACGCAGTTCGTGGTCGCCCTGGGGCACGGCCATGACCTGGCGATAGCGCTGATAGGTACGCTCGTCGCGGTCATCGGCATACAGGTTGAGGTAATAGATGGCGTCTTTCTGCGCCTTGGACCAAAGGCTTTCACCGGCGACGTAGGCACGCACCGCCGACAACGCATAAAGGCTGAGGCTACCCAGCAACACCTGGAACACGACAACGGCGATGAAGGGCCAGATGATACTTGCCAACCTAGGCGCTTCTTGTGTGCGATTTCCCTTCATTTAGTCCCTGTCGCAGAGCAGATAAGACTTTGAATCAACCCAGACAAGCACAGCGTAGGCCATTTGCCATCTGAGTGGAGGGGAATTTTGTGCCTGGAGAGCGGCGCTGGATTCTTCGCGGGTAAACCCGCCCCCACCCGTACTGCACTGCGCTCGAGATCAACACAGGCGCTGTGGGAGCGGGTTCACCCGCGAACAGGCCGGATCAGGCAAATCAAGCGGTCAAGTCTGCTGCAGATGCCCATACAGCTTGGCATACAGCCCACCCTCGGCAATCAGCTGCTGATGGTCGCCATCCTCGGCCACATGGCCACCGTCGAACACCAGCACGCGGTCGGCCTGTTTCACCGCCGACAAGCGGTGCGCGATGATCAGCGTGGTGCGGCCACTGAGGAAGCGGGCCAATGCCTGGTGCAGGTTGTACTCGGTGGCAGCATCCAGCGCCGAGGTGGCTTCGTCGAGAATCACCACCTTGGGCTCGGCCAGGACCATGCGGGCAATCGCCAGGCGCTGGCGCTGGCCACCGGACAGGCGCACCCCCGACCGGCCGACTACGCTGTCCAGCCCTTGCGGCAAGGCGGCAATGGTGGCGTCCAGCTGGGCGATGCGCAGTGCCTGCCAGCACGCTTCGTCAGTGCATTCGCGGCCCATGGTCAGGTTGGCGCGCACGCTGTCGTTGAACAGCGAGGGGTGCTGCAGCACCACCGCGACATTCTCGCGCAGGGTCTCGAGGCCGATTTCCTGCAGGCTGGCACCGCCAAAGCGGATAGTCCCGGCCTGCGCGCTGTACAGGCCCAGCAGCAACTGCACCAGGGTACTCTTGCCGCCACCGCTGGCACCGACGATGGCCACCTTCTCACCGGGGGCAATGGCCAGGTTCAGCTGGTCCAGCACCGGCTCGTCGGCATAGGCAAACCGCAGGTCGCGCACCTCGATACCCACCGTCTCGCGGCCGCTGAACGGGTCACAGGACGCCGGGTACTGCGGCTCGTCGGCCCGCGACAGCAGCTCATTGAGCCGGCTCAGCGCACCGCCGGCGGCGTAGTAGGCATACTGCAGGTTGAGCAGCTGTTCCACCGGGCCGATCATGAACCACAGGTAGCTGAACACCGCCAGCATCTGGCCGATCGACAGGTCGGAAAACAGCACGGTGAGCATCGCCGCCGCACGGAAGATGTCGATACCGAACTGGAACAGCAGACCACTGGCGCGGCCGCTGGCATCGCTCTTCCATTGCGATTCCACGGCATAGTCGCGCACCTCACGGGCCCGCAGGCCAAGGCGGCCGAGGAAATAGCCCTGGCGGTTGCCGGCGCGGATTTCCTGGATAGCATCCAGGGTCTCCGACAATGCCTGGGTAAAACGCGAGGTGCTGTCGTTCTCGAGTTTCTTCAGGTGCTTGACGCGTTTGCCCAGCTGCACGGTGAAGTAGATCACCAGCGGGTTGAACAACAGGATCAGCAACGCCAGTTTCCAGTGCATCCAGATCAGGATCGCCGCCGTGCCGGTGAGGGTCAGCATGGCCACCAGGAAGCGGCTCAAGGTCTCGCCGACGAACTTGTCGAGGGTATCCAGGTCGGTGACCAGGTGCGTGGTCACGGTGCCGCTGCCGAGGCTTTCATATTCCTTCAGCGAGATGCGCTTGAGGCGCTCGATCAGGCGAATGCGCAGGCGGTAGACGATGTCCTTGGCCAAACCGGCGAACAGCTTGGCCTGCACCACGTTGAAGGCCAGCGCCGCCAGGCGCAGGCACAACGTGGCCACCAGCATCAGGCCGATGTAGCCGGCCGCCACTTGCCAGGCGCTCGGCAGCAGCTGGTTCATCCATTTCAGCGCGGCGTCGCCGTGGCCCAGCAGCACTTCGTCGACCAGCAACGGCAACAGCAATGGGATCGGCACGGCACAGCAGGCTGCCAGTACGGCGACCAGGTTGGCGGCCCAGAGGTTTTTCTTGTGATGCAGGGCCAGGCGACGGATTTCCGCCCAGCTCAGGCGATCGGACACAGCGGCGGGCTTCCCTGGCACAGGGTCGGGCGACCCTGGCAGATCAAGCACAGACGGCCTGCTGTAGCCAGCGGCCAAGCAGCGGTTGCAGGCTGGCCAGCGGCTGGTAGCCGTTGGTCAGCAACGCCAGCTGGCCGTTGCGCTCAGCCAGCAGGGTGGGGAAGCCGGCGATGCCAAGGTCCTGCACCCAGCTGAAGTCGGCGCTGGTGGCGGCGCGAATATCATGGCTAGTGAACTGCTGGGCGAAGCGCTCGCGGTCGAAGCCGGCCTGTTCGGCCAGTTCGACCAGTTGCGGGGCACGCGTGACATCCACGCCTTGCTCGTAGAAAGCGCGCTGGATCAGCCCCAGCAGCGGCCAGACACGCTCGGCATCCAGCTCGCGGGCCGTGACCAGGGCGCGGCAGGCAGGCTCGGTGTCGTAGACAAAGCCGTCAGGCATGGCGCCGTCGAAACGGAACGGTTGCCCGGTGGCCTCGGCCACCGCCTGCCAGTGCTCGAGGATGTACTTGCGGGTCGAGCCATCCAGCGCGCTGCCGCCCGTGCGCAGGCCGCCCGGCACCAGGCGGGTACTGACGCCCGCCTCGGCGGCCTGTGCGATCAGGGCCGCAGCCACAGGTGCGAAACCCCAGCACCAGGAGCACATCGGGTCCATCACATAGATCAGGCGGGCGGTCATGGTTCAAGCCTCGGCTTTGTAGTTGTAACCAATCGGGTGCGGCAGGTTGCGGGCCTTGGCCAGCTCGATCTGCTTCTGCCGATCGATGGCGCTGCGGCGGGTCTTTTCGCTCAGGGTGTCCCAGCAATGCGGGCAGCTCACGCCTGGCGAATAGTGCTCCGACTCGCGGTCCTTGGCATCGACCGGGTGGCGGCAGGCATGGCACTGATCGTACTCGCCCTCGCTCAGGTCATGGCGCACCGTGACGCGGTTGTCGAAAACGAAGCAGTCGCCGTCCCAGAGGCTCTCTTCCTGAGGCACTTCCTCGAAGTATTTCAGGATGCCACCCTTAAGATGATAGACCTCCTCGAAGCCTTCACCGAGCATGTAGCTGGAGGCTTTTTCGCAACGGATGCCGCCGGTGCAGAACATCGCGACCTTCTTGTGCTTGCTAGGGTCGAAGTTGGCCTTGATGTACTCGGGGAACTCGCGGAAGGTCTCGGTCTTCGGGTCGATGGCGCCCTTGAAGGTGCCGATGGCCACTTCGTAGTCGTTGCGGGTGTCGATCAGCAGCACTTCCGGGTCGCTGATCAGGGCGTTCCAGTCCTTGGGCTCGACATAGGTGCCGACGGCCTGGTTCGGGTCGACACCCGGCACGCCGAGGGTGACGATCTCTTTCTTGAGCTTGACCTTGGTACGGTAGAACGGCTGCTCGTCGCAGTAGGATTCCTTGTGGTCGACATCGGCCAGGCGCGGGTCGTTGCGCAGCCAGGCGAGCAAGCCGTCGATGCCCTCGCGAGTGGCCGAAACGGTGCCGTTGATGCCTTCGTGGGCCAGCAGCAAGGTGCCTTTGACGCCGTTGTCGAGCATGGTCTTGAGCAGCGGCTCACGCAGCTCGACGTAATCTTCCAGGGTGACGAACTTGTACAGCGCCGCCACGACGATAGCTTGGGACATGAAATCGGTTCTCCAGGTGGTCACCCTCGTAAGGGGCGGACCGGAATGACAAATAAAAACGCGCCGGCAAGCGGCGCGTTGTGCAGTCTAACAGAATGCCGGAAAGGATTCAGTGCCCGCCGCCAGCACACACCGGCGAGGCAGGTGCCACACCCACCTTGGCCCACTCCTCGGCCGTGTAGGTGTGAATCGCCAGGGCGTGGATCTCGCCCATCAGCTCACCCATGGTGGCGTAGACCTTCTGGTGGCGCTTGACGCTGTTGAGCCCGGCGAACTGCTCGCTGACGATCACCGCCTTGTAGTGGGTTTCCTGGCCACGGCTGTGCATGTGGCTTTCGTTGTGCACTTCAAGGTGTTGCGGGGCCAGCGCGGCCAGTTGCTGCTCGATGCGGTGCTGCATGCTCATCGGGTGTTACTCACTTCTTGGCCGGGGCGGCGGCCTTGCCAGCGTTCGGGTCCAGCTCCTTGGTCATGTCGTCGAGCAGCTTGTTGACCACAGGTACCGCCGGTTCCAGGCTGGTCTGGGTCAGCTGGGCCGACTGCTGGGTGACCTTGGGCATTTCACGCAGGACTTTCTTGCCCAGCGGCGACTCGTAGAACTTGACCAGGTCCTTGAGCTCTTGCTCGGTGAAGGTCTGGGTGTACAGGTCGACCATCTTCGGTTTCAGCTTGTTCCAGCCGATGGCGTTGTCCAGGGCAGCGTTGGCCTTGGCCTGGTAGCTCTCGAGCACCGGCTGCTTGGAGGCCGGGGCCTTGGTCTGGGCGAAACGCTGGGCGAACATCTGCTGGACCTGCATGTACACCGGAGTGCCCAGCTTGTCGGCATTGGCCAGGGTCAGGAATTTCTCGGCGGCAGCATTGTGGCTGGCGGTGGCAGCGAGTACCTGGCCGCTGGCACAGGCCAGGGCGACGGCAGCACAGAGGACACGGAGACGGGTCATTGCATTTCCTTCAGGAGGGGAGGCGGTACCTCAGAGTAGAGCATTCTGCTCCCGCAGGGGCGCAGCGCTCAAGTGGCACGACGAGCGAATGAACCGCTCGCACGCATGAGGGCCTAAACTGCTGATTCTGACTGACAAGGAGTGAACGCAGCATGAGCCGTATCGAGACAGACAGCCTGGGGCCGGTCGAAGTTCCTGAGGACGCCTACTGGGGCGCGCAGACCCAGCGCTCGCTGATCAACTTTGCCATTGGCAAGGAACGCATGCCGCTCGCGGTGCTGCACGCCCTGGCACTGATCAAGAAAGCCGCCGCGCGGGTCAACGACCGCAACGGCGACCTGCCCGCCGACATCGCCCGGCTGATCGAACAAGCCGCCGACGAAGTGCTCGATGGCGAGCATGACGACCAGTTCCCGCTGGTCGTCTGGCAGACCGGCAGCGGCACCCAGAGCAACATGAACGTCAACGAGGTGATCGCCGGGCGCGCCAACGAGCTGGCCGGCAAAGGCCGCGGCGGCAAGGCGCCAGTCCACCCCAACGATCACGTCAACCGCTCGCAGAGTTCCAACGACTGCTTCCCCACCGCCATGCACATCGCCGCCGCCCAGGCGGTACACGACAAGCTGCTGCCGGCGATCACCGAGCTGTCGTCGGGCCTGGCCGAGCTGTCGGCGCGCCACAGCAAGCTGGTCAAGACCGGCCGCACGCACATGATGGATGCCACACCGATCACCTTTGGCCAAGAGGTGTCGGCCTTCGTCGCCCAGCTCGACTACGCCCAGCGCGCCATCCGCGCCACCTTGCCGGCGGTGTGCGAGCTGGCGCAGGGCGGCACCGCCGTCGGCACCGGGCTGAACGCTCCGCATGGTTTTGCCGAGGCCGTGGCCGCCGAGCTGGCCGCCCTCTCCGGCCTGCCCTTTGTCACCGCGCCGAACAAGTTCGCCGCCCTCGCCGGCCATGAGCCGCTGACCAGCCTGGCCGGTGCGCTGAAGACCCTGGCAGTGGCGCTGATGAAGATCGCCAACGACCTGCGCCTGCTCGGTTCCGGCCCGCGGGCCGGGCTGGCCGAAGTGCGCCTGCCGGCCAACGAGCCGGGCAGCTCGATCATGCCCGGCAAGGTCAACCCGACCCAGTGCGAGGCGCTGTCGATGCTGGCCTGCCAGGTATTGGGCAACGACGCGGCAATCGGCTTTGCCGCCAGCCAGGGTCACCTGCAACTGAACGTGTTCAAGCCGGTGATCATCCACAACCTGCTGCAATCGATCGAGCTGCTGGCCGATGGCTGCCGCAACTTCCAGCAGCATTGCGTGGCCGGAATCGAGCCGGATGCCGAACAGATGGCGGCGCATCTGGAACGTGGCCTGATGCTGGTGACGGCGCTGAACCCGCACATTGGCTATGACAAGGCGGCGGAGATAGCCAAGAAGGCCTACAGCGAGGGCAAGACCTTGCGTGAGGCGGCGCTGGAGTTGAAGTACCTGACCAACGAGCAGTTCGACCAGTGGGTCAGGCCGGAGCACATGCTTGCGCCTGGCGGCAAGGGCTGAATGATGTATACCCTGTGCCGGCCTCTTCGCGCTTGAACCCGCGAAGAGGCCGGCACAGGCAACCCTTCATTTCAAACCAGGCGTGCCCTTCTGGCGCGCCACCCGGCCACCAGCGAAGGCCCCAGCGCCACCAGGCTCGACCCCGCCACCACCGTCACCGCGCCGATATAGCCCAGGGTATTGATGTCTTCGGCGTGCACATACTCAGGCCACACCACGGCAGCCAGCGCCACCGCGACAAAGGTCACCAGCGGTGTCAGCGCCAGCGTGGCGCTCACCCGTGACGCCTCCCAATGCGCCAACGCCTCGGCAAACGCGCCATAGGCCACCAGGGTATTCAGGCAACAGGCCAGCAACAGCCACCCCTGCACCGGGCTCAATTGCAGCGCCTCCAGCGGATGCACCCAGGGCGTCAACAGGGCCGCACAACTCAGGTAGATGACCATCATCACCTGCTGCGAATGCCACACCGTCAGCAGCTGCTTCTGGCTCAGGGCATAGAATACCCAGATGCTGGTGGCCAGGAGAATGGTCAGCACACCCGTGGTGTAGCTGCCCAGCGAGGTCAGCAGCTCTTCCAGGCGCTGGTTGAAGAACAGGCCGAAACCGCCCAGCAGCACCAGCAGGCCAATGCCCTGCCCCAGGCTGAAGCGCTCCTTGAACACAAACACACTGGCCACCAGCAACAACACCGGGCCGATCTGCACCACCAGCTGGGCAGTGCCCGGGCTCAGCAGGTTCAGGCCGATCAGGTACAGCACATAGTTG
The DNA here is from genome assembly GCF_014269035.2 of Pseudomonas vlassakiae. Lineage (GTDB taxonomy): Bacteria > Pseudomonadota > Gammaproteobacteria > Pseudomonadales > Pseudomonadaceae > Aquipseudomonas > Aquipseudomonas vlassakiae. The sequence goes on along the minus strand of NZ_JABWRP020000001.1, from coordinate 164,982 downwards.
CCCATCAGCCCGAACACGGCGACCACGATCAGGGCCTTGCCCTTGGGCGGCAGCTTGCGCAGCGACGGCAGGCGCCGCTGGGCGGCCAGCCAGGCGAACAGCACGCCGCCGGAAACCAGCAGGCGATACCAGGTGACGGTCATCGGGTCGACCACCTGCAGCACCTGCTTGAGCTTGATCGGCAGGATGCCCCAGAGCAGCGCGGTCAGCAGTGCCAGAAACAGGCCGTAGCCCCAACGGCCGGAAGTTGTGTGCATACAGTCCTCGAATGTGCCCTTGGTGGGGGTAACCGAATTCTAAGGGCTTGGAGCACCGAGCCGGAGGAAAATGCCGGGAAATAAATTCATCGGGTCATTCCTCGGCGGCATGCCTGGCTATTTCTTGTCCTTGGCGAAAGCTGCCTCCAGGGCTTGGTTGATCGTGCGCAGCACCTTCACCCGCGCCCAGCGCTTGTCGTTGGCTTCGACCAGCGTCCACGGTGCGATCTCGCTGCTGGTGCGGTCGACCATGTCGCCAACGGCCTGGGTGTAATCGTCCCACTTGTCGCGGTTGCGCCAGTCGTCCTCGGTGATCTTGTAGCGCTTGAACGGGATCTGCTCGCGCTCCTCGAAGCGCTCCAGCTGGGTCTGCTGGTCGATCGCCAGCCAGAACTTGACCACCACCACGCCGGCATTGACCAATTGCTCTTCGAAGTCATTGATCTCGCTGTAGGCACGCATCCAGTCGGCCGGCGTGCAGAAGCCCTCCACCCGCTCCACCAGCACCCGGCCGTACCAGGACCGGTCGAAGATGGTGAACTTGCCGCGCGCCGGGATGTGCCGCCAGAACCGCCACAGGTAAGGCTGCGCACGCTCTTCTTCGGTGGGCGCGGCAATCGGCACGATGCGGTACTGGCGCGGGTCCAGCGCGGCCGCCACGCGGCGGATGGCGCCGCCCTTGCCGGCGGCATCGTTGCCTTCGAACACCGCCACCAGGGCATGCCGGCGCATGCGCTTGTCGCGCAGCAGGCCGGCCAGGCGGGCTTGTTCGGTGACCAACTGCTCCTGGTAGTCTTGCTTGTCCAGGCGCACGCTCAGGTCCAGGGCACCGAGCAGGCTGCGCTGATCGATGCTCCGGCCCAGCGGAGCGACGTTGCCCTGGTGCTTGCCCTTGGGGTTGTTGGCCAGCGCCGCCTGCAGGCTTTCCAGCAGGATGCGCCCCACCGCCAGGCTGCGGTAGTTCGGGTCGACGCCTTCGACGATATGCCACGGCGCGTAATCGCGGCTGGTGCGGCGCAACACGCGTTCGCCGAAACGCACGAAACGGTCGTAGGTTTCCGATTGCTGCCAGTCCAGCGGGCTGATCTTCCAGCTGTGCAACGGGTCGTCCTTGAGCGATTTCAGGCGCGCCTTCATCTGCTTCTTGGACAGGTGGAACCAGAACTTGATGATCAGTGCGCCTTCGTCGCAGAGCATCTGCTCAAGCCGTTCGGCACCGGTGATGGCCTGGTCGAGCACGGCGTCCTTGAACTGGCCATGGACCCGCCCCTGCAGCATCTGGCTGTACCAGTTGCCGAAGAACACACCCATCCGCCCTTTGGGTGGCAACGCTCGCCAGTAACGCCAGGCCGGTGGCCGGGCCAGTTCTTCATCGGTCTGCTGGTCGAAGGTGAGCACGTCGATCATGCGCGGGTCCATCCACTCGTTGAGCAGCTTGACCGTTTCGCCCTTGCCGGCGCCTTCGATGCCATTGATCAGCACGATCACCGGGAACCGCGCCTGCTGTTTGAGTTCGTATTGCGCCTCAAGCAGCGCTTCGCGCAAGGCAGGCACTTCTGCGTCGTAGGTTTCCTTGTCGATGCTGTGACCGATTTCTGCGGATTCGAACATGCACTGGCTCCTTCATTGGATAAGCAAGACTAGCGGATTTGCGTAGCGCCTGCGCAAACCCGGCAGATGACATAAAATCCGCACATCCGCTGCAACCGAGCCAACCATGTCCACCCTCCTCCAGCATGCCCAGATCGACTGGGACGACCAGGGCCGCCCCCACTCGCGGCAGTACGACGACGTCTATTTCTCCAAGAATGAAGGCACCGACGAAACCCGCTACGTATTCCTCGAACAGACGCGCCTGGCGCAGCGCTTTGCCGCCCTGGCCCCACACGCTTGCCTGGTGATCGGCGAGACCGGCTTCGGCACCGGCATGAACTTCTTCTGCGCCTGGCAGCTGTTCACCGAACAGGCCCATGCCGATGCACGCCTGCATTTCATCAGCGTCGAGAAGTACCCGCTCGGCCGCGACGACATGGCTCGCGCCGCGCGCTTGTGGCCGGAGATGGCGGCCTTCACCGAGCCTTTCCTGGCGCAGTACGTGGCAGTGCACCCGGGCTTCCAGCAGTTCAGTTTCGACAACGGCCGGGTCACCCTGACCCTGTTGATCGGCGACGTACTGGAGCAACTGCCGCAGCTCGACGCCAGCATCGACGTGTGGTTTCTCGACGGCTTCGCCCCCGCGAAGAACCCTGACATGTGGACCCCCGAGCTGTTCGGCCAATTGGCAAGGCTGGCCCACCCCGGCACCGCGCTGGGCACCTTCACCACCACCGGTTGGGTACGCCGCGGGTTGATCGATGCGGGCTTCACCATGAAGAAGATCCCAGGCATCGGCAAGAAGTGGGAGGTGATGAGTGGCGAATACACCGGCCATCCATCGCCGGCCATCGCCACGCCCTGGTACGCCCGCCCTGCGCCTGTGGCAGGCCCGCGCCAGGCACTGGTGATCGGTGCCGGCCTGGCGGGCAGCGCCAGCGCCGCCAGCCTGGCCGCACGCGGCTGGCAGGTCACGGTGCTGGAACGCCACGCGGCGCCCGCGCAGGAGGCTTCGGGCAACCCGCAGGGTGTGCTGTACCTGAAGTTGTCCGCCCATGGCACCGCCTTGTCGCAGATGATCCTGGCCGGTTTCGGCTTTACCCGGCGCCAGCTCGAACGGTTGCAGCGTGGCCGCGATTGGGACGCCTGCGGTGTGCTGCAGCTGGCCTTCGACAGCCAGGAAGGCGAGCGCCAGGCCAAGCTTGCCGAGGCCTTCGACAGCAGCCTGCTGCGGGCGCTGGAGCAGGCTGATGCCGAAGCGATTGCCGGGGTGGCGCTGCCTGCGGGCGGCCTGTTCTACCCCGAGGGTGGCTGGGTTCACCCGCCTGCCTTGTGCCAGGCGCAGTTGCAGCACCCGAACATTCGCGTTCAACTCCATCAAGATGTGGTCGAGCTGCGCAAGGCCGACGGCCTGTGGCAGGCCTGGGATGGGGAGCGTTTGCTGGCCAGCGCGCCGCTGGTGGTGCTGGCCGGGGCCGCCGATGTGCGCCGCTTCGCGCCTTGCGCGCAATTGCCGCTCAAGCGCATTCGCGGGCAGATCACGCGCCTGCCCGCCACTGAAGCCAGCCGTGCCTTGCGCACCGTGGTGTGTGCCGATGGCTACGTCGCACCGCCCCGGGGTGATGAGCACACCCTGGGCGCCAGTTTCGACTTCCACAATGATGACCTGACACCGACCGTTGCCGAGCACCAAGGCAACCTGGCGTTGCTGGATGAGATTTCCAGCGACCTGGCCGCACGGCTGGGCGCGGAGGCACTCGACGCCGAGCAACTGCAGGGCCGGGCAGCGTTTCGCTGCACCAGTCCGGATTACCTGCCGATAGTCGGCCCGGTCGCCGACCCTGAAGTGTTTGCCCAGGCGTATGCCGTGCTCGGCAAAGATGCGCGACAGGTACCAGAGGTGGCGTGCCCGTGGCTGGATGGGCTGTATGTGAACAGTGGGCATGGCTCGCGAGGGTTGATCACCGCGCCGTTGAGTGGCGAGCTGATTGCGGCCTGGGCCAGTGGCGAACCGCTGCCGTTGCCACGGGCGGTGGCTGAGGCCTGCCACCCGAACCGGTTCATGCTGCGCCGGCTGATTCGCGGGAAGTGAGGGGCGGGCTGGGGGCGTATGGCGATGGATTTGCAGCGCCTGTGAGATCGAGCGCCGCGCGGGCGGCGCTCGATCTCACAGGCGACACAAATTTATCGGCACACACTTCAGGCCTCACCCCCGCTTATAACAGATCGATCTAAAACTCCCACAAACCGCACAGGTCAGTTCCTTACAGGGTGCCCTAATCCGGGGCACTCATTCCCCAACGGAAAAACCGGTAAGGACCTATGTGCGGATTAGCAGGAGAGTTGCGTTTCACCCCCATCGACCAGGCCCCTCGCCCAGCCGACCTGGCTGCGGTAGAGCGCATAACCCACCACCTGGCGCCCCGTGGCCCCGACGCCTGGGGCTTCCATAGCCAGGGCCCGATCGCCCTCGGCCACCGCCGCCTGAAGATCATGGACCTGTCCGACGGTTCGGCACAGCCGATGGTCGACAATACCCTGGGCCTGTCACTGGCCTTCAACGGCGCCATCTACAACTTCCCCGAGCTGCGCCAGGAATTGCAGGCGCTGGGCTACAGCTTCTGGTCCGACGGCGACACCGAGGTGCTGCTCAAGGGCTACCACGCCTGGGGCGCGGCCTTGCTGCCCAAGCTCAACGGCATGTTCGCCCTGGCCATCTGGGAGCGCGACAACCAGCGCCTGTTCCTGGCCCGCGACCGCCTGGGCGTCAAGCCGCTGTACCTGTCGCGCAACGGCGAGCGCCTGCGCTTCGCCTCGACACTGCCGGCGCTGCTCAAGGGGGGCGATATCGATCCGATGATCGACCCGGTGGCGCTCAACCACTACCTCAACTTCCACGCCGTGGTGCCCGCGCCGCGCACGTTGCTGGCCAATGTGCAGAAGCTCGAACCCGGCACCTGGATGCGCATCGACCGTCACGGCGAAGTCGAGCGCCAGACCTGGTGGCAGTTGCACTATGGCCCCAACCCGGACGAGCGCGACCTCGACCTGGAAGGCTGGACCACCCGCGTGCTCGACGCCACCCGCGACGCCGTGGCCATCCGCCAGCGCGCCGCCGTGGACGTCGGCGTACTGCTGTCTGGCGGTGTCGATTCCAGCCTGCTGGTCGGCCTGCTGCGGGAGGTCGGCGTGGACGACCTGTCGACCTTCTCCATCGGCTTCGAGGATGCCGGCGGCGAGCGCGGTGACGAGTTCCAGTATTCCGACCTGATCGCCAAGCACTACGGCACCCGCCACCACCAGCTGCGCATCGCCGAGCACGAGGTCATCGAGCAGTTGCCGGCGGCCTTCCGTGCCATGAGCGAACCGATGGTCAGCCACGACTGTATCGCCTTCTACCTGCTGTCGCGGGAAGTGGCCAAGCATTGCAAGGGCGTGCAGAGCGGCCAGGGCGCCGACGAGCTGTTCGCCGGCTACCACTGGTACCCGAAGGTGAACGGTGCCGAGGATGCCTTCGCCGCCTACCGCGACGCCTTCTTCGACCGCAGCCATGACGAGTACCGCGACACGGTCCAGGCCCCATGGCTGCTGGAGACCGACGCGGCCGGCGACTTCGTCCGCGAGCACTTCGCCCGCCCCGGCGCCCCCGAAGCCGTGGACAAGGCATTACGCCTGGACAGTACGGTAATGCTGGTCGATGACCCGGTCAAACGGGTCGACAACATGACCATGGCCTGGGGCCTGGAGGCGCGCACCCCGTTCCTCGACTACCGCCTGGTCGAACTGTCGGCACGCATTCCGGCACGCTTCAAGCTGCCCGACGGCGGCAAGCAGGTGCTCAAGCAAGCCGCGCGGCGGGTGATCCCCCACGAGGTGATCGACCGCAAGAAGGGCTACTTCCCGGTGCCCGGCCTCAAGCACCTGGAAGGCGCAACGCTCGGCTGGGTGCGCGACCTGCTGACCGACCCAAGCCAGGACCGTGGCCTGTTCAACCCGGCCATGCTTGACCGCCTGCTGAGCAATCCGCACGGCCAGCTCACCCCGCTGCGCGGTTCCAAACTGTGGCAGCTGGCGGCCCTGAACCTATGGCTCAGCGAACAAGGAATCTGACCGATGAAAACCCACGAAATCGCCTACGGTCAGCGCCTTCTGCGCGGCCAGGCGCCGTCCTACGAGCGCTTGCAGGCGCGCCTGGCCGGCGACGGCAGCGAGCCCCACGACCAGCCGCGTGTATTGCACTGCGGTTGGGGGCGTCTGCTGATCGGTCATACCTACCCGGACCCAGCCAGCCTGGCCGCCGCCTTGCAGGAGGAGCGCCCCGGCGAGCGCGATATCGCCTTGTACGTGGCCGCCCCCCAGCAGTTGCTGGCCCAGGCACCGCAGCAGCTGTTTCTCGACCCTTCCGACACCTTGCGCCTTTGGTTCACCGATTACCGCCCGGCGCAGCGGGTGTTCCGCGGCTTTCGTGTGCGCCGGGCGCAAAACCCCAGCGACTGGCAGGCGATCAATACCCTGTACCAGGCGCGCGGGATGCTGCCGGTCGACCCCGAGCTGGTCACCCCCCGCCACCTTGGTGGCCCGGTGTACTGGCTGGCCGAGGATGAGGATAGCGGCGCGGTGATCGGTAGTGTCATGGGCCTGAACCACAGCAAGGCGTTCGACGATCCCGAACACGGCAGCAGCCTGTGGTGCCTGGCCGTGGACCCTCAGTGCACCCGTCCGGGGGTTGGCGAGGTGCTGGTGCGCCACCTGGTCGAGCACTTCATGAGCCGGGGCCTGGCCTACCTCGACCTGTCGGTGCTGCACGACAACCACCAGGCCAAGCGGCTGTACGAGAAACTCGGGTTCCGTAACCTGCCGACCTTTGCGGTCAAGCGCAAGAATGGCATCAACCAGCAGCTGTTTCTCGGCCCCGGCCCGGAAGCCGGCCTCAACCCATACGCCCGCATCATCGTCGACGAGGCGTTGCGCCGCGGTATCGAGGTGCAGGTCGACGATGCCGCTGCCGGCCTGTTCACCCTCAGCCTGGGCGGGCGCCGGATCCGCTGCCGCGAGTCGCTGAGTGACCTGACCAGTGCCGTGACCATGACCTTGTGCCAGGACAAACGCCTTACCCAGCATGCCCTGCGCAACGCCGGGCTGCAGGTGCCGGCGCAGCAGCTGGCCGGCAATGCCGACGACAACCTGGCGTTTCTCGACGAGCATGGCGCGGTGGTGGTCAAGCCTGTGGACGGCGAGCAGGGCCAGGGGGTGGCGGTCAATCTCACCAGCATCGAGGAAGTGACACAGGCCGTGGAAAGCGCCCGCCGCTTCGACAGCCGGGTGCTGTTGGAGAGCTTCCATGCCGGCAGCGACCTGCGCATTCTGGTGATCGGCTATGAAGTGGTGGCGGCGGCGATTCGCCACCCGGCCCAGGTGATCGGTGACGGCAAGCACAGCATTGGTCAGCTGATCGAGGCGCAGAGCCGCCGACGCCAGGCGGCGACCGGTGGCGAAAGCCGCATCCCGCTGGACGACGAGACCGAACGCACCCTGCACAGTGCCGGGCACGGCTATGACGACGTGCTGCCCGCCGGCCAGCGCCTGGCGGTGCGTCGCACGGCCAACTTGCATACCGGTGGCACCCTGGAAGACGTCACCGAACGCCTGCACCCGGTGCTGGCAGATGCGGCAGTGCGTGCGGCGCGCGCGCTGGAAATTCCGGTGGTGGGCCTGGACTTCATGGTGCGCGATGCCGAGCAACCGGATTACGTGATCATCGAAGCCAACGAGCGGGCCGGGCTGGCCAATCATGAGCCGCAGCCGACGGCCGAGCGGTTTGTCGATTTGCTGTTCCCGCATAGCCGGCCTTTGGCGTAACACATCAATGCCCTCTTCGCGGGTAAACCCGCTCCCACAGGGGTTTCACACCCCCTGATAGCGTCGCCGTTCCTGCAGGAGCGGCTTCAGCCGCGAAGAGGCACAGGAAACGAGGAATCCCCATGTCCGATCGACTCCCCGAACCCGACCTCGACTACATGAAGCGCGTCCTGCTGGAGATGCTCGCCATCCCCAGCCCGACCGGTTTCACCGATACCATCGTGCGTTACGTGGCCGAACGCCTGGACGAACTGGGCATCCCCTTCGAACTGACCCGCCGCGGCACCATCCGTGCCACCCTCAAGGGCCGGCAAAGCTCGCCCGACCGCGCCGTCTCGGCCCACCTCGACACCATCGGCGCCAGCGTCCGCCAGTTGCAGGACAACGGCCGCCTGGCCCTGGCCCCGGTAGGCTGCTGGTCGAGCCGCTTCGCCGAGGGCAGCCGGGTCAGCGTGTTCACCGACACTGGCGTATTCCGTGGCAGCGTATTGCCGTTGATGGCCAGCGGGCATGCCTTCAACACCGCCATCGACCAGATGCCGATCAGCTGGGAACATGTCGAGGTACGCCTGGATGCTTACTGCACCACCCGCGCCGATTGTGAAACGCTGGGCATTGCCATCGGTGATTTCGTCGCCTTCGACCCACTGCCGGAGTTCACCGAAAGCGGCCACATCAGCGCCCGTCACCTGGACGACAAAGCCGGCGTGGCAGCCCTGCTGGCCGCCCTCAAGGCAGTGGTGGAAAGCGGCCGCCAGCCGCTGATCGACTGCCACCCACTGTTCACCATCACCGAGGAAACCGGCTCCGGTTCCGCCGCTGCCCTGCCCTGGGATGTCAGCGAGTTCGTCGGCATCGACATCGCCCCGGTCGCCCCCGGCCAGGCCTCCAGCGAGCATGCGGTGAGCGTGGCCATGCAGGACTCGTCCGGGCCATACGATTACCACCTGTCACGCCACCTGCTGAAACTGGCCGGCGACCAGGATGTGCCGGTGCGCCGCGACCTGTTCCGCTACTACTTCAGCGATGCCCACTCGGCCGTGACCGCCGGGCATGACATCCGCACCGCGCTGGTGGCGTTCGGCTGCGATGCCACGCATGGCTACGAACGTACCCATATCGACAGCCTGGCTGCGCTCAGCCGCCTGCTTTCGGCCTACCTGCTCAGCCCGCCCGTGTTTGCCAGCGACTCGCAACCGGCCAATGCCTCGCTCGAGCGCTTCAGCCACCAGCTGGAGCACGATGCACAGATGGAGAGCGATACCCGGGTGCCGGCCGTGGACAGCCTGGTAGGAAACAAAGGCTGATGGCCGTGGAATCGCGTAGCATGCAGACCCTCATGAACAAGACTGTGCGCTGCCCATGCTGATCCCCTACGACCAACTGCAAGCCGAAACCCTGACTCGCCTGATCGAAGACTTCGTCACCCGCGACGGTACCGATAACGGCGACGATACCCCGCTGGAGACCCGTGTGCTGCGGGTGCGCCAGGCGTTGGCCAAGGGCCAGGCGTTCATCCTGTTCGACCCGGAGAGCCAGCAGTGCCAGCTGCTGGCCAGGCATGACGTGCCCCGCGAGCTGCTCGAGTGACATCGTGCCTTGTCGCGGGTCCTGTGGGAGCGGCCTTGCGTCGCGAAAGGGCTGCAGAGCAGCCCCAGCAATCTCTGCGTAGTCGCTGATATCCTGGGGCCGCTTTGCGGCCCTTTCGCGACGCAAGGCCGCTCCCACAGAGGCCGGTGCAGGTCAATCAGCCTTGCGCGCCAGCGCAGCCTTGATCCGCCGATAGACTTCGGCCCGGTGCACCGGCACCTTGCGCGGCGCATCCACGCCAAAGCGCACCACGCCATTGCGCGTTTCCACTACCTTGATCCGAATATCATCACCAATGGTGATGACTTCACCGATTTCACGCGTGATCACCAACATGTCCCGGCCCTCTCACAACAGGAAAAGACCGGAGAGTGCTTAGGGATATTCCTCTGGACAATACTTCGCCTGCAATTCAGAGCAAGCCTACGCAGGCAGGTAATTTCTCCTACAGACAATTCCTACAATCAACGCGGCTGCGCCTTGGCCCGCATCTTCACCGCCATGTCCGCCATCTCATCGTACAGCCGCTCCGGCGCCTGGCGTTTGAGCTGCCAAGCCTCGCGCCCGGCCATATGGGGGAGGATCAGGAACTCACCCGCCGCGACTTGCTGGTGGATGTAGTCGGCGATATCCGCCGCGCTGATCGGCGAGCCTTCCAGCAGCTTGCCGACCTGGGCTTTCATCGCCGGGTTGGGCCCACGGAACGAGTCGAGCAGGTTGGTCTGGAAGAACGACGGGCACACGCAGTGCACCGCCACCTCGAGCTGGCGCAGCTCCACCAACAGGCTCTCTGAAAGAGCCAGCACCCCGGCCTTGGCCACGTTGTAGTTGCTCATGCCAGGCCCCTGCATCAGCGCCGCCATGGACGCGACGTTGATGATGCGGCCCTTGCTGCGCTCCAGCTGCGGCAGGAACGCCTTGCACCCCTTGACCACGCCCATCAGGTTGACCGCAATCTGCCAGTCCCAGTCTTCCAGCGACAGCTCGGCGAAGAAGCCGCCCGAGGCAACGCCGGCATTGTTGACGATCACATCGATGCCGCCGAACTTCTCTTCGCAGGCCTGGGCCAGGGCGGTGAGCTGGCTGTAGTCGCGCACGTCGCAACGCTGGACGAAGCCCTCGCCCCCTGCACCCCGTACCAGCGCCAAGGTTTCGCGCAGGCCCGCTTCGTTGACATCGGCCAGCGCCAGGTGCCAGCCCTCACGCGCCCAGCGCAGGGCGATCTCGCGGCCAAGGCCGGAGCCGGCGCCAGTGATCATGATGCGGTTTTGCATGGTGGCACGCCTTGTTCTGACAGGTTGTGCAGCGAGTCTAATCAAGGCTTCGGCCGGAGGCAGGATCCATCAGGATAGTGAATGGCCGGGCATGACTGTGTAGTCGGTGCCGGCCTCTTCGCAGCTTTAGCCGCGAAGAGGCCGCTACAGGCAATACACAAATGGAATCTTTCACAAGCGGCAACAGTCCGAATTTACAAGAGGCCAGCAGTCCGAGGCCCTTGACCCTCAACCACGCAAGGACTCCGTCATGACCACGATTCTCATCATCATCCTGATCCTTCTGCTGATTGGTGGCTTACCGGTCTTCCCGCACTCGCGCAGCTGGGGCTACGGCCCGTCCGGTATCGTTGGCGTGGTGCTGGTGATTCTGCTGGTGCTATTGCTGCTAGGCATGATCTAGCCGCAGCCCATGAAAAAACCGCGCCAAGGCGCGGTTTTTTCATGGCCGGTGGATCAGTGCGAAACCGCGCCGGAAGCGCCCAGGCCGGTCTGCGAACGAACGAACTGCGGGAAGAACTTGGCACGTTCGTCATCCGCTGCCTTGGACTTGTCGGTGATCGAGAAGAACCAGATCCCGATGAAGGCGATGATCATCGAGAACAGCGCCGGGTATTCATACGGGTAGATGGCTTTCTCATGGCCGAGGATCTGCACCCAGATGGTCGGGCCAAGGATCATCAGCGTCACCGCGCTCACCAGGCCCAGCCAGCCGCCGATCATGGCGCCGCGGGTGGTCAGCTTCTTCCAGTACATCGAGAGCAGCAGTACCGGGAAGTTGCAGCTGGCGGCAATGGAAAACGCCAGGCCGACCATGAAGGCGATGTTCTGCTTCTCGAACAGGATGCCCAGGCCGATCGCCAGCACGCCAAGGGCGATGGTGGTGATCTTCGACACGCGGATCTCGTCCTTGTCGTTGGCCTTGCCCTTGCGCCAGACGCTGGCATAAAGGTCGTGGGAAACCGCCGAGGCACCGGCCAGGGTCAGGCCGGCAACCACCGCCAGGATGGTGGCGAAGGCCACGGCCGAGATGAAGCCGAGGAACACGCTGCCGCCCACGGCATCGGCCAGGTGCACCGCCGCCATGTTGTTGCCGCCGATCAGGGCGCCAGCGGCGTCCTTGAAGTCCGGATTGGTGCTGACCAGCAGGATCGCGCCAAAGCCGATGATGAAGGTCAGGATGTAGAAGTAGCCGATGAAGCCGGTGGCGTACAGCACGCTCTTGCGGGCTTCCTTGGCGTCACTGACGGTGAAGAAGCGCATCAGGATGTGCGGCAGGCCAGCGGTACCGAACATCAGCGCCAGGCCCAGGGAGAACGCCGAGATCGGGTCTTTTACCAGGCCGCCCGGGCTCATGATCGCCTCGCCCTTGGCGTGCACCTTGATCGCTTCGGAGAACAGCGTGTTGAAGTCGAAGCCGACGTGTTTCATCACCATCAGCGCCATGAAGCTGGCACCGGACAGCAGCAACACGGCCTTGATGATCTGCACCCAGGTGGTGGCCAGCATGCCGCCGAACAGCACATACAGGCACATCAGGATACCCACCAGGATCACCGCGACGTGGTAATCCAGGCCAAACAGCAGCTCGATCAACTTGCCCGCGCCGACCATCTGCGCGATCAGGTAGAACGCCACTACCACCAGCGAACCGGAGGCCGACAGCGTGCGGATCTCCTTTTGCCCGAGGCGATACGAGGCAACGTCGGCGAAGGTGTACTTGCCGAGGTTGCGCAGGCGTTCGGCAATCAGGAAGAGGATGATCGGCCAGCCGACCAGGAAGCCGATCGAGTAGATCAGGCCATCGTAGCCTGAGGTGAACACCAGGGCCGAAATACCCAGGAACGAGGCCGCCGACATGTAGTCGCCGGCAATCGCCAGGCCGTTCTGGAAGCCGGTGATCTTGCCACCGGCGGCGTAGTAGTCAGCCGCCGACTTGTTGCGCTTGGAGGCCCAGTAGGTGATCCCGAGGGTGAAGGCGACGAAGGCCACGAACATGGCGATCGCGGGGACGTTCAGCGGTTGTTTCTGCACCTCGCCGGTCAGGGCATCGGCGGCCCACACGGCGGGTGCGAAGGCTCCGCAGGCCATGATGGCCAGGGCTTTGGCGTGGCGAATCATTGTTGCGCCTCCTTCAGGATGGCCTTGTTCAGCTCATCGAATTCACCGTTGGCGCGGCGCACGTAGATGGCGGTCAGGACGAATGCCGAAACGATCAGGCCGACGCCCAGGGGAATGCCCCAGGTAATCGACGAGCCAGGGCTGAGCTTGGTACCCAGAATCTGTGGACCGTAGGCGATCAGGAGGATGAAGGCGCAGTAGAGGCCAAGCATGATCGCCGAGAGAATCCAGGCGAACCGTTCACGTTTGCTGACCAGCTCCTTGAAGCGCGGGCTGTTTTGTATCGAGAGGTAAATGCTGTCGTTCATTGTTTTTGTCCTAGCAGCACAGGTAGGGGATGGAACCCACACCCTTACTTTATGCAGCTGTTGGACGCCAACCAGACGACCTTAGTCTTAGATGCAACGGTGTTTTACCGATTGCGTAACAACGTGACGGCCCATCGCGGATAAATCCGCTCCTGCCGGGCCCCTGAACTGCGCCCCTGCGGTTGGATTCTTGTCCAACCAATGGGGCGCAACTCACCCTGTAGGAGCGGATTTATCCGCGATCAATCAAAACTGGCCCAGAAGGATTGTTTACTTGCCAGTCCAGTCCTTCACCCGGTCCGGGTGCTTGGCCACCCAGTCCTTGGCCGCTGCCTCAGGCTTGGCGCCTTCCTGAATCGCCAGCATCACCTCGCCGATCTCATCCTTGGACTGCCACTGGAATTTCTTCAGGAACTCCGCGACTTCCGGCGCCTTGGTCGCCAGTTCCTTGCTGCCGATGCTGTTCACGGTCTCAGCCGCGCCATATACGCCTTTCGGGTCTTCGAGGAATTTCAGCTTCCACTTGGCGAACATCCAGTGCGGCACCCAGCCAGTCACTGCAATCGACTGCTGCTTGGCATACGCGCGGCCCAGTTCGGCGGTCATGGCCGCGCCGGAGCTGGCCTGCAACTTGTAGCCGGTCAGGTCGTAGTCCTTGATGGCCTGGTCGGTCTTGAGCATCACCCCCGAACCTGCATCGATACCGACGATCTTCTGCTTGAAGCTGGTATCGGTCTTGAGGTCGGCAATGCTCACGGCCTTGACGTACTCGGGGACGATCAGGCCGATCTTGGCATCCTTGAAGTTCGGGCCGTAGTCGACCACGTTGTCCTTGTTCTTGGTCCAGTACTCACCGTGCGTGACCGGCAGCCAGGCCGAGAGCATGGCGTCGAGCTTGCCGGTGGCCACACCCTGCCACATGATGCCGGTGGCCACGGCCTGCAGCTTCACGTCGTAACCGAGTTTCTGCTTGATCACTTCTGCGGCGACGTTGGTGGTCGCCACGCTGTCAGCCCAACCATCCACGTAACCAATGCTGACTTCTTTGGCCATGGCCTGTGCAGCGCTCATGGCCAATACCAGGGCGGTACCCACCCCCAGGAAACGGCGCATTCTTGTAAAAGTAGCCATCAAAGCATCCCCTCGTCAGGTCTTGGAGATTGCATCATCTTCCTGCAACAAAGCGCGACCTGCTCCCACTGCGACCTGTACCACACCATAGGCGACAGCACTGTGCCATTAGCGGCATCAAGCTACAGCGCCCTGCGCGATCCTTGCATGCCAAAGGTTTGGCGTCAGGCTACTATCTAACGTTTTGCGCCTGACGATGGACCGCCCGATGCCTGATGCCTCCCGCTTGCTGCCGTTGTACCTGCTCGCCTGCCTGCTCGCCCTGCTCGGGCTGGGAGCGCTCTGGTACGGGCTGGGCAAGCCGGTGCAGTTGCCCGACGCGGCCAGCCCCACGCATAAATTGCAATGTGCGTCGTACACCCCGTTCGACAAGGATCAGTCGCCCTTCGACCAGCCTTTCCGCCTGCGCCCGGCGCGCATGGATGCCGACCTGGCGTTGCTCGCCGAGCGATTCCAGTGCATCCGCACCTATTCGATGACCGGCCTTGAGGCAATCCCGGCGCTGGCGCGCAAGCATGGGCTGAAGGTCATGCTCGGCGCCTGGGTCAACGCCAACCCGGTCGACACCAACAAGGAAGTGGACGCGCTGATTGCCGCCGCCAATGCCAACCCGGACGTGGTCAGCGCAGTCATCGTCGGCAACGAGGCGCTGTTGCGCAAGGAAGTGACCGGCGAGCAGCTGGCCGCGCTGATCGCAAAGGTGAAAAGCCAGGTCAGGGTGCCGGTGACCTATGCCGATGTCTGGGAGTTCTGGTTGCAGCACCCTCAAGTGGCGCCGGCCGTGGACTTCCTGACCATCCACCTGCTGCCCTACTGGGAAGACGACCCACGCGGCATCGACGATGCCCTGGCCCATGTTGCCGACGTGCGCCAGGTGTTCGGCAACCGTTTCGCGCCCAAGGACATCTTCATCGGCGAAACCGGGTGGCCCAGCGAAGGTCGCCAACGCGAGACCGCGGTGCCCAGCCGGGCCAACGAGGCGCGTTTCATCCGTGGTTTCGTCAGCATGGCCGAGGCCAATGGCTGGCACTACAACCTGATCGAAGCCTTCGACCAGCCGTGGAAGCGCGCCAGTGAAGGCGCCGTGGGCGGCTATTGGGGGCTGTACGATGCCGACCGGCAGGACAAAGGCGTGCTCGAAGGGCCGGTCAGCAACTTGCATTACTGGCCGCAGTGGTTGCTGGCGAGCGCGCTGTTGATGGCGGCCACGCTGCTGATGGCCGGGCGCCCCGCGACACCGCTGGCAGCCCTGCTGTTGCCGGTGCTGGCCGCGTTCGCTGCGGGCTGCCTGGGCTTGTGGGGCGAGTTGATGCGCACCCATGCGCGGTTTGCCGGGGAATGGGTGTGGGCGGTGGTGCTTGCCGGGTTGAACCTGCTGGTGCTGATGCATGCGGCCCTTGCCCTCGCCCGCCGCGACGGCTGGCGTCGGCGGCTGTTCGACGCTATGCAGGCTCGGGCGGGTTGGCTGTTGCTCGCGGCCGGTTTTGCAGCGGCGGTGAGCATGCTGGCGATGGTGTTCGACCCGCGCTACCGCAGCTTCCCCAGCGTGGCGCTGGCATTGCCGGCGCTGGTGTACCTGCTGAGGCCGGTGGCGGCGCGGCGAGCGGAGGTGGCGTTGCTGGCCTTCATCGTCGGCGCCGGGGTGTTGCCGCAGCTGTATCGGGAAGGGTTGGAGAACCAGCAGGCCTGGGGCTGGGCGGTGGTCAGTGTGTTGATGACTGCAGCCTTGTGGCGGAGCTTGCGGATTACCAGCAAGCACTGAGTTTTTGTGGGAGCGGCCTTGCAGCACCTAGGCGGCAGGTTGCCGGACCAGGCGCAACCCGGCCAGCACCACCACGAACACCGCAATGCTGGCGGTATACAGCACCAGGGCAGGAATGCCGAAGAACAGCGCCAGCACCGCCAGCCACCACCCGGCACGCCGGGCAACCCACTGCGCCAGCAAGGCCAGCGCCAGCCCGGCCCAGGCCAACACCTGGAAATGAATGCCCAGCCCCAGCAGCGAACGCACCTGGCATTGCCAGTGGTCGCCCGGCGTCGAGCACAGCCCCACCCACTGGCCATCTTCCATCAGCCCATAGCGCACGCCATAACTGGCGGCGAGCCAGATGGCCAGAAACATCAGCAATAGAGCGCCCGGCAGCGATCGAGACATCCCGTTCTCCAATAGCGGTAATCGAAATCATCCATGATCGCCCAAGCCCTGTTGTAAGGCAAAATCACAACCCTGCAGCTATGTTGCAGATAACAAGCACACCAAAGGCCACCGCGCTCGGCAACTTTGCCCAGGCAACCGTGGTCCTAGCCTGCGTACCGCACGACCTTGATCTTTCTGGGGGAATACATGCTTCGATCTTGGCGCCTCGCCGCCCTACTTGGCGGCCTGCTCATGGCTGCGGCCGCTTCGGCGCGGGATATCGACGCCGCCAGCTACGGCTACCCCTTGACCAACCCGTTCGAGGCGACCATCGCCACTACGCCGCCGGAGCAGCGCCCGACCCTGCCCAGCGACGATGACATCGACCAGTCCGACTACAGCCTGAACCTGCGCCCGGAGCGCGAGTTCTCCCTGCCCGACAACTTCTGGGCAGTGAAGAAGCTCAAGTACCGCCTGGCACGCCAGGACCACGAGGCGCCGCTGATCTTTCTCATCGCCGGTACCGGTGCGCCCTACTCCAGCAGCATCAACGAATACCTCAAGAAGTTGTTCTACCAGGCCGGTTACCACGTGGTGCAGCTGTCGTCGCCGACCAGCTACGACTTCATGAGCGCCGCCTCGCGCTTCGCCACCCCCGGGGTCAGCCAGGAGGACGCCGAGGACTTGTACCGGGTGATGCAGGCCGTGCGTGCCCAACACCCGCGCCTGCCGGTCAGCGAGTACTACCTGACCGGCTACAGCCTGGGCGCGCTGGACGCTGCCTTCGTCAGCCACCTCGACGAAACCCGCCGCAGTTTCAACTTCAAGCGCGTGCTGCTGCTCAACCCGCCGGTCAATCTGTACACCTCGATCAACAACCTGGACAAACTGGTGCAGACCCAGGTCAAGGGCATCGACCGCAGCACGACCTTCTACGAACTGATGCTGGCAAAGCTCACCCGCTACTTCCAGGACAAGGGCTACATCGACCTCAACGACGCCCTGCTGTACGACTTCCAGCAGTCGAAACAGCACCTGTCCAATGAACAGATGGCCATGCTCATCGGCACCTCGTTCCGCTTCTCGGCGGCCGACATCGCCTTTACTTCCGACCTGATCAACCGCCGCGGCCTGATCATTCCTCCGAAGTTCCCGATCACCGAGGGCAGCAGCCTGACGCCGTTCTTCAAACGGGCGCTGCAATGCGACTTCGACTGCTACATGACCGAACAGGTGATCCCGATGTGGCGCGCGCGTACCGATGGCAACAGCATCCTGCAGCTGGTCAACCAGGTCAGCCTGTATGCGCTGGAAGACTACCTGCGCAACAGCGACAAGATCGCCGTGATGCACAATGCCGACGACGTCATCCTCGGCCCCGGTGATATCGGCTTCCTGCGCAAGGTGTTCGGCGATCGCCTGACCCTTTACCCCCATGGCGGCCATTGCGGCAACCTCAATTACCGCGTCAACAGCGACGCCATGCTGGAGTTCTTCCGTGGCTAACCAATTCCTCCTCGCCACCGCGCTGCTCGTCGCCGCCGGCAATGCCCTGGCAGCCGAAACCGCACCACGGGCCAGCGTGGTCGAAGCCGACCCGCAAGTCACCCAGGCGCCGCTGACACCAGAGGCCGACGGTTTCATCGACCCGCTGCGCGAATTGAAATTCAACCCAGGGCTGGACCAGCGCGAATTCGAGCGCTCGACCCTGGAAGCGCTGAACGTGTACGACCCGCTGGAGTCGGTGAACCGGCGCATCTACCACTTCAACTACCGCCTTGACCAATGGGTGCTGCTGCCGCTGGTCAGCGGTTACCAGTACGTCACGCCCAGCTTCGTGCGCACTGGGGTGAGCAACTTCTTCAACAACCTGGGTGACATACCGAACCTGTTCAACAGCGTGCTGCAGCTCAAGGCCAAACGCTCGGCGGAGATCACCGCGCGGCTGATGTTCAACACCATCATCGGCGTGGGCGGCTTGTGGGACCCGGCCACCAGCATGGGCCTGCCGCGCCAGAGCGAGGACTTTGGCCAGACCCTGGGGTTCTATGGCGTGCCGGAGGGGCCGTACCTGATGCTGCCGGTGCTCGGCCCGTCAAACCTGCGCGACACGACCGGACTGGTGGTGGACTATGCCGGCGAGCAGGCGGTCAATTACCTGAACGTGGCCGAAGCCAGCGAGCATCACCCGGAGATCTTTGCCTTGCGCGTGGTGGACAAGCGCTACACCACCAAATTCCGTTATGGGCAGCTCAACTCGCCGTTCGAGTATGAGAAGGTGCGTTATGTGTACACCCAGGCGCGCAAGCTGCAGATAGCCGAGTAAGCAGGCCCGGCCTGTTCGCGGCTGAAGCCGCTCCTGCAGGTACCGTGCTGGTCTCAGGCCTGAGGTAATCCCTGTAGGCTTTAGCTGCGAGAGGCCAGTACCGGCGACATCAAATCCCCAGGAACTGGCACAGTTCGCGCTTCTTGGCCAGGGCATCGCGCCGCCCCAGTTCGATCAGTTCGCTGCAATAACTGGCCTCGAACAGCAGATAGCTCAACACCCCTGCTCCGCTGGTCCGGGTCGCCCCCGGACCGCGCAGGAACAGGCGCAACGCCGCCGGCAACTCGCGCCGGTGCCGCGCCGCAATCTCGTCCAGCGGTTGGCTGGGCGCTACCACCAGCACCTCGATCGGCGCCAGCCCCAGGCGCCGCGCATCCAGGTGCGCCGGCAGCAGCCGGCTGAGGTGGTTGAGCCGCTGCAACAGCTCGATATCGTCCTCCAGGCTGTCGATGAACGTGCTGTTGAGCATGTGCGCGCCAATCTGCGCCAGGCTCGGCTGCTGGCCGCTGAACACGCGCTGGGTCGGCAACGGCGCCGCCGGGCGCTGCGGGTTGCCGCTGACCCCGACCACCAGCACCCGGCTGGCGCCCAGGTGCAGGGCCGGGCTGATCGGTGCCGACTGGCGCACCGCGCCGTCACCGTAGTACTCGTCGCCCAGGCGCACCGGGGCGAACAGCAGCGGGATCGCCGCGCTGGCCAGCAAGTGATCGATGGTCAACGGCGTAGGTACGCCGATGCGGCGGTGGCGCAGCCAGGCATCGATGGTGCCGCGCCCCTGGTAGAAGGTCACCGCCTGGCCGCTTTCGTAACCAAAGGCGGTTACGGCGACCGCCCGCAACTGCTCGGCGGCGATGGAATGGCCGATGCCATCCAGGTCCAGGTGCGATTGCAACAGGCCTCGCAGGGGGCTGCTGTCGAGCAGGGCGACCGGCACCTGCCCGCCCAGGCCCAACAGGCTGTGGCCGACGAAACGGCTGGCCTGGCGCACCACACCGGGCCAGTCGCTGCGGATCACCAGGTGGCTGCGGAAGTTCTGCCAGAAGGCGGTGAGGCGCTGTACGGTGTCGTTGAAACGGCTGGCACCACTGGCCAGGGTGACGGCGTTGATGGCGCCGGCCGAGGTGCCGACGATGACCGGGAACGGATTGTGCGCACCGGGCGGCAGCAGTTCGGCGATACCGGCGAGGACGCCGACCTGATAGGCGGCGCGGGCGCCACCGCCAGAGAGGATCAGACCGGTTACCGGGGATGGCGCCATGGATTCCTTCCTGGATCAGCTGTTTTCAGGCCCGGCCTCTTCGCGGGTTTACCCGCGAAAGGGGCGGCATAGGCAACAAAAGGCCTAGCGTTTTTTCTTGTCGTAAAGCCGCGGTGCACCCTCGGGCCGCGACTTGAAGCGCCGATGCGCCCACAGGTACTGCTCGGGGCATTCGCGCAGCACCCCCTCGACCCACTGGTTGATACGCAGGCAATCGGCTTCTTCGCTCTCGCCGGGGAAGTCTGCCAACGGCGGGTGGATCACCAGACGGTAGCCGCTGCCATCTTCCAGGCGCTTCTGGGTGAACGGAATCACCTGGGCCTTGCCCAGGCGGGCAAACTTGGTGGTCGCGGTGACCGTGGCTGCCGGGATACCGAACAACGGCACGAAGATGCTCTGCTTGGTGCCGTAGTCCTGGTCCGGTGCGTACCAGATCGCCCGGCCCGAGCGCAGCAGCTTGAGCATGCCCCGCACGTCATCACGTTCAACGGCCAGCGAATCGAGGTTGTGTCGCTCACGGCCACTGCGCTGGATGAAGTCGAACAGCGGGTTGCCGTGCTCGCGGTACATGCCGTCGATGGTGTGGGCCTGGCCGAGCAGCGCGGCGCCGATTTCCAGGGTGGTGAAGTGTACCGCCATCAGAATCGCGCCCTGCCCGGCCTGCTGCGCTGCCTGCAGGTGCTCGAGGCCTTCGATGTGGGCCAGGCGTGCCAGGCGGGCCTTGGGCCACCACCAGCTCATGGCCATTTCGAAGAAGGCGATACCGGTCGAGGCGAAGTTGGCCTTGAGCAGGCGCCGCCGTTCGTCGCCGGACAGCTCCGGGAAGCACAGCTCGAGGTTGCGCGCGGCAATGCGCCGGCGCTCGCCGGCCACGCGATACATCAGCGCGCCCAGGGCAGCGCCGAGCC
Source organism: Pseudomonas vlassakiae (assembly GCF_014269035.2). GTDB lineage: Bacteria > Pseudomonadota > Gammaproteobacteria > Pseudomonadales > Pseudomonadaceae > Aquipseudomonas > Aquipseudomonas vlassakiae. Next base: position 144,220 of record NZ_JABWRP020000001.1, on the reverse strand, counting down.
ATAGCAGGGCACGGTAGGGCAACTGCACCACCAGCCACAGCAGGCCCAGGCCCAGCCACAGGCCCCAGAATCGCGGGTGGAGGAAATAGGGTCGAAAACGCGGGCGTTCCATTGAAGCTTCCGGCAAGACAAAGGCCGAGCATTCTACATCGGATCGGCACCGGTTGCGGCCAACCGGTCTTATCGTTATAAGTCAGGGCACTTTTTTCGCAACAAGCCGTCTATGCAGACCATGAGCCCAAACCCCACACCCGACACCGCCTCCGTGTTCCAGCTCAAGGGCAGCATGCTCGCCATCACTGTGCTGGAACTGGGGCGCAACGACCTGGAAGCCCTCGACCGCCAGCTGGCGGCGAAAGTGGCCCAGGCACCGAATTTCTTCAGCAACACGCCGCTGGTGCTGGCGCTGGACAAGCTGCCCGCCAACGAAGGGGCAATCGACCTGCCCGGGCTGATGCGTATCTGCCGCCATCATGGCCTGCGTACCCTGGCGATCCGCGCCAACCGCATCGAGGACATCGCGGCGGCGATCGCCATCGACCTGCCGGTACTGCCGCCGTCCGGCGCCCGTGAGCGGCCGCTGGAGCCCGAACCCGAGGTCAAGAAGGCCGAGCCTGCGCCTGCCCCGGCACCAGAGCCTGCGCTTGTGCCAGAGGTGCGCCCGACCCGCATCATCACCGCCCCCGTGCGCGGCGGCCAGCAGATCTATGCCCAGGGTGGCGACCTGGTGGTCACCGCCTCGGTCAGCCCGGGTGCGGAACTTCTCGCCGATGGCAACATCCATGTGTACGGCGCCATGCGCGGCCGCGCCCTGGCAGGGATCAAAGGCAATACCAAGGCGCGTATCTTCTGCCAGCAGATGACCGCTGAAATGGTCTCGATCGCCGGCCAGTACAAAGTGTGCGAAGACCTGCGCCGCGACCCGCTGTGGGGCGCTGGCGTGCAAGTCAGCCTGTCCGGTGACGTGTTGAACATCACCCGTCTTTAACGGATACTTGCCGTCATTTTTAGAGCAACTTTTTCATCTGTTGCCGTTTATTTGCATATTGCTGGGACACCTGTCCCGACTTATTTAGGGGTGAAACACCTTGGCCAAGATTCTCGTCGTTACTTCCGGCAAGGGGGGTGTGGGCAAGACCACCACCAGCGCCGCCATCGGCACCGGCCTCGCACTGCGCGGCCACAAGACTGTCATCGTCGACTTCGACGTGGGCCTGCGTAACCTCGACCTGATCATGGGCTGCGAGCGCCGCGTGGTGTACGACTTCGTCAACGTGGTCAACGGCGAAGCCAACCTGCAGCAGGCCCTGATAAAGGACAAGCGCCTGGAGAACCTGTTCGTGCTGGCCGCCAGCCAGACCCGCGACAAGGACGCGCTGACCCAGGAAGGCGTGGAAAAGGTGCTGATGGAGCTGAAAGAACAGTTCGATTACGTCATCTGCGACTCCCCGGCCGGTATCGAGAAAGGCGCGCACCTGGCGATGTACTTCGCCGACGAAGCCATTGTCGTGACCAACCCTGAAGTGTCCTCGGTGCGTGACTCGGACCGCATGCTGGGCATCCTGTCGAGCAAGTCGCGCCGCTCCGAGAACGGCGAAGAGCCGATCAAGGAACACCTGCTGATCACCCGTTACCACCCCGAGCGCGTGGAAAAGGGCGAAATGCTCAGCATCGCCGACGTCGAAGAGATCCTGGCGATCAAGCTCAAGGGTGTGATCCCCGAGTCGCAGGCCGTGCTCAAGGCCTCCAACCAGGGTATCCCGGTCATCCTCGACGACCAGAGCGATGCCGGCCAGGCATACAGCGACACCGTCGACCGCCTCCTGGGCAAAGAGAAACCCCTGCGTTTCGTCGAAGTGCCGAAGCAAGGATTCTTCGCGCGCCTGTTTGGAGGCAAATAAACCATGAACCTTTTTGACTTCTTTCGTGGCAGACAGAAACAGACCAGCGCGTCGGTAGCGAAAGAGCGTCTACAGATCATCGTGGCGCATGAGCGCGGCCAGCGCAGCGAACCGGACTACCTGCCGGCGCTGCAGAAAGAACTGCTGGAAGTGATCCGCAAATATGTGAACATCGGCAACGATGATGTGCACATCGAGCTGGAAAACCAGGGCAGCTGCTCGATTCTGGAGCTGAACATCACCTTGCCTGATCGCTGATCCATACGCGTCCGGCACAGGCAAAAACCACTGGGGCTGCATTGCAGCCCCAGTGGTTTTTGTCATTTTCACAGAGAACCCGCAATGCCGCTGTCGAACATCCAGATCCTCCATGAAGACGCCGCCATCCTGGTGATCAACAAACCGACCCTCCTGCTGTCGGTCCCCGGCCGCGCCGAGGATAACAAGGACTGCCTGATCACCCGCCTGCAGGAAAACGGCTACCCGGACGCGCTGATCGTGCACCGCCTGGACTGGGAAACCTCTGGCATCATCCTGCTGGCCCGCGATGCCGACAGCCACCGCGAGTTGTCGCGCCAGTTCCATGACCGCGAAACCGAAAAGGCCTACACCGCGTTGTGCTGGGGCCAGCCCGCGCTGGACAGCGGCAGCATCGACCTGCCCCTGCGCTACGACCCGCCAACCAAGCCACGGCATGTGGTGGACCATGAACAGGGCAAACATGCACTGACGTTCTGGCGCATCGTCGAGCGGTGCGGGGATCACTGCCGGGTCGAGCTGACGCCGATCACCGGGCGCTCGCACCAGCTGCGCGTGCACATGCTGTCGATCGGCCATCCGCTGCTGGGCGACCGCCTGTATGCCAACCCCGAGGCGCTGGCGGCCCATGAACGGCTGTGCCTGCATGCCTCGATGTTGAGCTTCACCCATCCGGTCAGCGGTGAGCGATTGAAGTTCGAGTGCCCCGCCCCCTTCTGAAGGTAACTGCGCTAAACTCGCGCCACTGCTGTCTGGAGTGAGTTATGCGCGAAGCACTGAATACCGGCCTGATCGAATTCCTCAAGGCCTCCCCGACGCCCTTCCATGCCACCGCCAGCCTGGCCCAGCGCCTGGAGGCGGCCGGCTACCAGCGCCTGGACGAGCGTGACAGCTGGGCTACGGTGCCCGGTGGCCGTTACTACGTAACCCGCAATGACTCCTCGATCATCGCGATCAAGCTGGGCAAGCAGTCGCCGCTGCACAACGGCATCCGCATGGTCGGCGCGCACACCGACAGCCCTTGCCTGCGGGTCAAGCCGCAGCCTGAGTTGCAGCGCCAGGGCTTCCTGCAGCTGGGCGTGGAAGTGTACGGCGGCGCGCTGCTGGCGCCGTGGTTCGACCGCGACCTGTCGCTGGCCGGGCGCGTCACCTTCCGCCGTGACGGCAAGGTGGAAAGCCAGCTGATCGACTTCAAGCTGCCGATCGCGATCATCCCCAACCTGGCGATCCACCTGAACCGCACCGCCAACGAAGGCTGGCAGATCAATCCGCAGAATGAACTGCCGCCGATTCTCGCCCAGGTGGCCGGTGACGAGCGCATCGACTTCCGCGCCGTGCTCACCGAACAGCTGGCCCGCGAGCACGACCTCAACGCCGACGTGGTGCTGGATTACGAACTGAGCTTCTACGACACTCAGGACGCCGCGCTGATCGGCCTCAATGGCGACTTCATCGCTGGCGCACGCCTGGACAACCTGCTGTCGTGCTATGCCGGCCTTCAGGCGCTGCTCGGCGCCGACAGCGATGAAACCTGCGTGCTGGTGTGCAACGACCATGAAGAAGTCGGCAGCTGCTCGGCCTGTGGCGCCGATGGCCCGATGCTCGAACAGACCCTGCAGCGCCTGCTGCCGGACGGCGATGCCTATGTGCGCACCATCCAGCGCTCGCTGATGGTCTCGGCCGACAACGCCCACGGCGTGCACCCCAACTATGCCGACAAGCACGACGGCAACCACGGGCCCAAGCTCAACGCCGGGCCGGTGATCAAGGTCAACAACAACCAGCGCTACGCCACCAACAGCGAAACCGCCGGGTTCTTCCGGCACCTGTGCATGGCCGAGGAAGTGCCGGTGCAGAGCTTCGTGGTGCGCAGCGACATGGGCTGTGGTTCGACCATCGGGCCGATCGCCGCCAGCCATCTTGGGGTGCGCACGGTGGATATCGGTTTGCCGACCTTTGCCATGCACTCGATCCGCGAGCTGTGTGGCAGCCATGACCTGGCGCATCTGGTGAAGGTACTGTCGGCGTTCTACCGCAGCCGCGAACTGCCTTGAGCCTGATGTAGGCAGGCCTGGCCTCATCGCGGGTAAACCCGCTCCTACAGGGCCTCGACAAGGTTCAAATCCTGTGCGCCCCCTGTAGGAGGGGGCCCGCGAAAAGGCCGGGCCTGAAAACAACTGTCCAGAATCAATCCCCGGTCTGCCCAACCCGCTATGCTTGTTGTATGGCCCCCAAAGCAGAAGGACCGCTGCCCATGTCCCCCTTCCTCTCCCTGTTCGTGCCGGTGTTCCTGTTCCTGATGCTGCTGACCATCGGTTTCAGCATGCGCGAGCGCAATATCGGCGTGCTGATGATGTGGATCGGCACCCTGGGCATCTTTGGCCTCACTTGCTGGACGATCCTGGAGAAACTGCCGACATAAACCTCTACACTCGGTCAATCGTTTGACCTGAGGTAGATTTTCCGGTGCCAGCCTTCCTGCGTTGCCTAGCCCTGCTGCTGTTCATCTTCATGTCCCCGGTCCAGGCGGCGGGCTTGCCCAGCCTGCTGGGGTCCAGCGCCCCCGCCCAGCCCGAAGCCACCGAGCCACTGGGCAAATCGCTGGACGAGGTGATCAAGAATCTCGAAAACGACCAGCAACGCGCCAAGCTGCTGGCCGACCTGAAGAAACTGCGCGACGCCACCAAGCAATCGCAACCCACCGTCGAACAGGGGGTCCTGGGCCTGATCGGCGGCGCGCTGAACGACTTCGAAAAGCAGTTCAGCGGTGACTCCAGCCCGTTCTATCGCTGGTCGCAGGAAATCGAACAGGCCCAGGCCGAACTGGCCGAACTGATCGTGCCGGTGCATCAATGGCCGGCCATCCTGTTCGGCTTTGCCGCGGTCATTGCAGTGTGGAGCCTGCTGGCCTATGCCTTCAACTGGGTCGGCCACCGCGTGCGGGTGCGTTTCGGCCTGACCGAAGAGCTGCCGCAACACCCCCGTACCTGGGACCTGGTGCGCTTCGCCCTGCGCAAGCTGGGCCCGTGGCTGGTGGCCCTGATCTTCACCGTGTACCTGAGCTTTGCCCTGCCGCCGTCACTGGGCAAATCGCTGGCGATGGTGCTGGCCTATGCGCTGGTGGTCGGCACGTGCTTCTCGGCCATCTGCGTGATTGCCTTCTCGCTGCTCGACGGCCCCCATCGCCACCGCGCCCTGCACATCCTGCGCCACCAGGCCTTCCGCCCGCTGTGGCTGATCGGCAGCTTCGCCGCCTTTGGCGAGGCCATGAGCGACCCGCGCATGCTGGTCGCACTCGGTACCCACCTGGCCCACGCGCTGGCGACCCTGGCCAATGTCATCGCGGCGCTGTCGTCCGGCCTGTTCATCCTGCGCTTCCGCCGGCCGATCGCCCACCTGATCCGCAACCAGCCCCTGGCCCGGCGCCTGACCCGACGCACCCTGAGCGACACCATCGAGATCCTCGGCAGCTTCTGGTTCGTGCCGGCACTGATCCTGGTGGCCATTTCGCTGTTCGCCACCTTCATTTCCGCCGGTGACACCAGCACTGCCCTGCGCCAGTCATTGATGTGCACCGTGCTGGTGGTGGTGTGCATGGTGCTCAACGGCCTGGTGCGTCGCCACGCCGCCAACCCCAAACGGGCCAGCAAGCGTCAGGCGGTGTATGCCGAGCGCCTGCGCAACTTCGGCTACCTGCTGGTGCACCTGTTCATCTGGCTGGTGTTCATCGAACTGGGGCTGCGCGTGTGGGGCCTGTCGATGATCGGCTTCGCCGAAGGCGAAGGCCATGAAGTGAGCGTACGGCTGCTGGGCCTGGCCGGTACGCTGATCGTCGCCTGGCTGGTATGGATCCTTGCCGACACCGCCGTACACCATGCCCTGGTCCGTTCGCGCCGGGGCCTGGCCAACGCCCGTGCGCAGACCATGATGCCGCTGATCCGCAACGTGATGTTCGTGGTGATCTTCATCATTGCGGTGATCGTCGCCCTGGCCAACATGGGCATGAACGTCACGCCGCTGCTGGCCGGTGCGGGTGTGATCGGCCTGGCGATCGGTTTCGGCGCGCAGTCGCTGGTGGCCGACCTGATCACCGGCCTGTTCATCATCATCGAAGACTCACTGGCGATCGACGACTACGTCGATGTCGGCGGCCACCTGGGCACGGTCGAGGGCCTGACCATCCGTACCGTACGCCTGCGCGACATCGACGGCATCGTGCACACCATCCCGTTCAGCGAGATCAAGAGCATCAAGAACTACTCCCGTGAGTTCGGCTACGCGATCTTCCGTGTCGCCATCCCGCACAGCATGAACATCGACCAGGCCATCACGCTGATCCGCGAAGTGGGGCAGAAACTGCGCAACGACCCGCTGATGCGCCGCAATATCTGGTCGCCGCTGGAGCTGCAGGGGGTGGAGAGTTTCGAGTCAGGCTCGGCGATCCTGCGGGCACGCTTCAAGACCGCGCCGATCAAGCAGTGGGAAGTGTCGCGGGCGTTCAACCTGGCGCTCAAGCGCCAGCTCGATGAGGCCGGGCTGGACCTGGCCACGCCGCGTCTGTCGGTGCAGGTGGTGACGGCGGGTGGTGGCGGCGTGACCGGGTCAGGCGCCTCCAGCTGAGGCCCTACCCCGCCTGGGCGCGGATGCGAATGGCATCGTGGCGCCAATATTCAAGGTCACAGTCGATCAGGTGCCCATGCTGGTCGCTGTTGACCCGGGTGATATGCAACCCGGGGCTTCCCGTAGAGACCTTGAGGGCAGCAGCCGCTTCCACCGGCAAGGCGGTCGGCAGGATCTCGAAGCACACCTGCCCGTAGCGGATGCCGTAGACCCGCCCGTAGATCTCGGTCAGCGACTGCGCCAGGTCCTGCTCGAGGATCCCGGGAAAATACCTCGGGTTCAGGTAATGCTCGGCATACAGCACCGCCCGCCCATCGATGCGCCGCAACCGGCATATTCGCACCACGCTGGACAGCGCCGGCAGTTGCAGGCGCGCGCAGATCGCCGCCGAAGCCGGCTGCAGACGCGCCGAGAGCAGCTCGGTGCTGGCCTCCCGCCCCTGGTCCCGCACCATCGCATGAAAGTGGCTACGCTCGATCAGGTCGTAGGTCAGGCGTTGCGGCGCGACGAACCAGCCGCGCCGTTCTTCGCGGTAGATCAGGCCCTGGGCTTCCAGCTGCGCCAGCGCCTCGCGCAGGGTGATGCGCGTGGTGGCGAACACCTCGCTGAGCTTGCGTTCGGCCGGCAGCTTGCCGCCCGGTGCCAGCAGGCCGTGCTCGATCTGCTCCTGCAGGGCATGGCAGATGGCTGTTACCGCGCGCGGGGGCGTCGACTGCATCAAAAGGTTACCTATCTGGACTAGTCCAGCCCCATAACGAGGCCTCTGGAGAATAGTGCAAGCCTAGGCAGGGCTGATGAACATCCTGTGACAAAGGCCTCGGCCGGGTACTGCCAGAAACGCGCCAAGCCAGCATATCCGGGGCCATCGGGTGGTCTACGCTGTAGCGTCAAGGCCTGGAACAGGCTTTGCCCTACATCAAACTGTCATGCAAGCGGCCTACCTTGGCTCAAGCTTTGCTGACCTAGACCAACGGTCAGCAAAAACCGCTTCACTCATAACAACGATCGCTAAAGGCACCCACCCAAGGAGCTTCGGATGAAAAAGTTGTTCATGGCGTCACTGCTCGGTTCGGCCATTACCCTGTGCACCTCGGCGATGGCCGCAGGCCCCGACCTCAAGGCCCTGGAAGACGCCGCCCGCAAGGAAGGCAACGTCAACAGCGTGGGCATGCCGGATGCCTGGGCCAACTGGAAGGGCACCTGGGAAGACCTGGCCAGCAAGTACGGCCTCAAGCACAGCGACACGGACATGAGTTCGGCCCAGGAAATCGCCAAGTTCGAAGCCGAGAAGGACAACGCCAGCGCCGACATCGGCGACGTCGGTGCCGCCTTCGGCCCGATCGCCGCCAGCAAGGGCGTGACCCAACCCTACAAGCCAAGCACCTGGGACCAGGTGCCGGAGTGGGCCAAGGACAAGGACGGCCATTGGGCGCTGGCCTATACCGGCACCATCGCCTTCATCATCAACAAGGACTCGGTCAAGGAAGGCGATCGCCCGACCACTTGGCACGACCTGGAAAAAGGCAAGTACAAGGTCGCCATCGGTGACGTCAGCACCGCCGCCCAGGCTGCCAACGGCGTGCTGGCCGCGGCCATCGCCTACAAGGGCGATGAAAGCAACCTGGCCCCGGGCCTGCAGTTGTTTACCAAGCTGGCCCAGCAGAAGCGCCTGTCGCTGGCCAACCCGACCATCCAGACCATCGAGAAGGGCGAGGTCGAGGTTGGCGTGGTCTGGGACTTCAACGGCCTGAGCTACCGCGAGCAGATCGACCCCAAGCGTTTCGAAGTGCTGATCCCATCGGACGGTACGGTGATCTCCGGCTACACCACCATCATCAACAAGTACGCCAAGCACCCGAACGCGGCCAAGCTGGCGCGTGAGTACATCTTCAGCGACGCCGGGCAGATCAACCTGGCCAAGGGCCATGCGCGGCCGATCCGTGCCGAGCACCTGAAACTGCCGGAGGATGTGCAGGCCAAGCTGCTGCCCAACGAGCAATACAAGGCCGCGCAGCCGATCAAGAATGCCGAGGTGTGGGAAGCGACTTCGAAGAAGCTGCCGCAGATGTGGCAGGAGCAAGTGATCATCGAGATGGAATGAAGGGCTAGCTTTTGTAGTGCCTGAACAGGCCCTTTCGCGGCGGTTCGACGCCCCGACAAACTCGCGCCCACAGGAGCAGCAGATCTTCTAGGCATGTGCGATCCCTGTGGGAGCGGGTTTACCCGCGAAGACGCCAATGCGGTTCAAAACTGGAGCAATCATGCAACACAACGTCATCCTGGTCCTGCTCGACGGCCTCAACTACCAGGTCGCGCACCATGCCATGGGCCACCTGCACGCCTACGTCGAGGCCGACCGCGCCGCGCTGTACCGTATGGAATGCGAATTGCCGTCGCTGTCACGGCCGCTGTACGAGTGCATTCTCACCGGCGTGGCACCGATCGACAGCGGCATCGTGCACAACAACGTCAACCGCCTGTCCAACCAGCGCAGCGTGTTCCACTACGCCCGCGAAGCCAACCTGGGGACTGCCGCGGCGGCCTATCACTGGATGAGCGAGCTGTACAACCGCTCGCCCTTCGACCCCCAGCGCGACCGCCACACCCACGCGCCGAAGCTGCCGATCCAGCACGGCCTGTTCTACTGGGACGATCGCTATCCCGACTCACACCTGCTCGCCGACGGCGAATACCTGCGCCGCCGCCATGCGCCGAATTTCCTACTGGTGCATCCGATGAGCATCGACGACGTCGGCCACCGCCATGGCCTGGACAGCAGCCAGTACCGTAATGCCGCGCGCAGCGCCGATATCCTGTTGTCCGACTACCTGCCGCTGTGGCTGGAAGAGGGCTACCAGGTACTGGTCACCGCCGACCATGGCATGAACAACGACCGCTCGCACAACGGCCTGCTGGCCGAAGAGCGTGAAGTACCGCTGTTCGTGTTCGGCGACGCCTTCAGCCTCGACCCGGCCGCCAAACCGCTGCAGACCGAACTGTGCGGGACCATCTGCGAGCTGCTCGGGGCGGCGCACGACAAGTCGGTCTGCCGGGAGTTGCTCAAGTGAACCGTGGCCGCTACCTGGCCCTGCTCTGCCTGCTGCCGTTCGCCGTGTTCTTCGTGATCTTCCAGATCGCCCCGCTGGCCTGGGTGGCGATCAACAGCCTGCAATCGGAAGCAGGCTGGGGCATGGACAACTTCAGCAAGGTGTTCGCCTCGAAGTTCTACCTGCAGGCGCTGCAGCGCAGCCTGGAGATCAGCTTCTGGTCGAGCCTGTTCGGTATCGTCATCGCCACCCTTGGCGCCTATTCGCTGCGCCAGGTCGACTCGAAGCTGCGCGACTTCGTCAGCGCCTTCGCCAACATGACCAGCAACTTCGCCGGGGTGCCGCTGGCCTTCGCCTTCATCATCCTGCTCGGCTTCAACGGCGCGCTGACCCTGCTGCTGAAACGGATCGGCCTGCTGGAGGACTTCAGCATCTACTCCAAGAGCGGGCTGATCCTGGTCTACACCTATTTCCAGATCCCGCTTGGCGTGCTGCTGCTCTACCCCGCCTTCGACGCCCTGCGCGAAGACTGGCGCGAGTCGGCCGCGCTGCTCGGTGCCAGCCACTGGCAGTTCTGGCGGCATATCGGCCTGCCGGTACTGACCCCGGCGCTGCTCGGCACCTTCGTCATCCTGCTGGCCAACGCCCTCGGTGCCTACGCCACCGTGTACGCCCTGACCACCGGCAACTTCAACGTCCTGCCGATCCGCATCGCCGGCCTGGTGGCTGGTGATATCAGCCTCGATCCGAACCTGGCCAGCGCCCTGGCGATGGTGCTGGTGGGGCTGATGACGCTGGTGACGGTGGTTCATCAATGGCTGCTCAAGAGGAGCTACCATGCGCGCTGAAAAAACCTCCGCCGGGCTCTACCATCGGCTGGTGGTGTACCTGCTGTTCCTGATCCTGCTGCTACCGCTGGCCGGCACCCTGCTCTACTCGTTGGCCACCAGCTGGTCGGCAAGCCTGCTGCCCAGCGGCCTGACCTTCAAGTGGTACGTCGCGCTGTGGAGCGAGCCACGCTTCCTGGCCGCGTTCGGCCAGTCGCTGCTGGTGTGCGTGGGCGCGCTGCTGCTGTCGGTGGTGCTGATCCTGCCGCTGTTGTTCGTGGTGCACTACCACTTCCCGAAACTCGACGCACTGATGAACATCCTTATCCTGCTGCCCTTTGCGGTACCGCCGGTGGTGTCGTCGGTGGGCCTGCTGCAGCTGTATGGCAGCGGCCCACTGGCGATGGTCGGCACGCCGTGGATCCTGATCGGCTGCTACTTCACCATCGCCTTGCCGTTCATGTACCGGGCAATCACCAACAACCTGCAGGCAATCAACCTGCGCGACCTGATGGACGCCGCCCAACTGCTCGGCGCCAGCACCTGGCAGGCCGCCCTGCTGGTGGTGCTGCCGAACCTGCGCAAAGGCCTGCTGGTGGCGCTGCTGCTGTCGTTCTCGTTCCTGTTCGGCGAATTCGTGTTCGCCAACCTGCTGGTCGGCACCCGCTATGAGACCTTGCAGGTGTACCTGAATAACATGCGCAACAGCAGTGGCCACTTCAACAGCGCGCTGGTGATCTCCTATTTCGCCTTCGTGCTGGTGCTGACGTGGGTCGCCAACCGCCTGAACAAGGACAAAACCTGACATGAGCTTCGTCAGCGTACAAAACCTGCAAAAAAGCTATGCCGGCAGCCCGGTATTCGAGCACATCGACTGCCAGATCGAACGCGGCGAGTTCGTCACCCTGCTCGGCCCCTCCGGCTGCGGCAAATCCACCCTGTTGCGTTGCATCGCCGGGCTGACCCCGGTAGACGGCGGCAAGATCCTCCTCGACGGCCACGACATCGTGCCGCTAAGCCCGCAGAAGCGCGGCATCGGCATGGTGTTCCAGAGCTATGCGCTGTTCCCCAACATGACCGTGGAGCAGAACGTTGCCTTCGGCCTGCGCATGCAGAAGGTCAAGGCCGATGAAAGCCAGCAGCGCGTGCGCGAAGCACTGGAGCTGGTGGAGCTGGGCAGCTTCGCCGGGCGCTACCCGCATCAACTGTCCGGTGGCCAGTGCCAGCGTGTGGCCCTGGCCCGTTCGCTGGTCACTCGCCCGCGCCTGCTGCTGCTCGACGAACCGTTGTCGGCGCTGGATGCGCGCATCCGCAAACACCTGCGTGAGCAGATCCGCGCGATCCAGCGCGAACTGGGGCTGACCACCATCTTCGTCACCCACGATCAGGAGGAGGCGCTGACGATGTCTGACCGCATTTTCCTGATGAACCAGGGGCGCATCGTCCAGAGCGGCGATGCCGAAACCCTCTACACCGCGCCGGTGGACCTGTTCGCCGCCGGCTTCATCGGCAACTACAACCTGCTCGACGCCGACAGCGCCAGCCGCCTGCTGCAACGGCCGGTGGCCGGTCGCCTGGCGATCCGACCCGAGTCGATCACCCTGGGCCTGGACGGTGAACTGGACGCCGAGGTACGCAGTCACAGCCTGCTCGGCAATGTCATCCGCTACCGGGTAAACGTGCGTGAGGTGGAACTGGTGGTCGACGTGCTCAACCGCTCGCCTGAGGACCTGCATGCCGACGGCCAGCGGGTCTCCCTGTCGATCGACCCCACGGCGTTGCGCGAAGTGGCTTAAGGAGAATCAGCAAGATGGCACTGGCAATTTTCGATCTGGACGAAACCCTGATCCACGGCGACTGTGCGTCGCTGTGGAGCGAACAGATGGCCCGGCTGGGCTGGGTCGACAGCAAGGCGTTCCTGCGCCGCGATCATGAACTGATGGAGGCTTACGGCAAGGGCCACCTGCGCATGGAAGACTACATGGCCTTCAGCCTGGAGCCGATTGCCGGGCGCACGCTGGAAGAGGTCGAGCACCTGGTTGAGCCGTGGGTCGAGGAGGTGATCGAGCCGCTCATCTACGGCGACGCCTGCCGCTGCATTGCCGAGCACCGCCAGCGAGGCGACCGGATCCTGATCATTTCCGCCTCAGGCACGCACCTGGTGGGGCCGATTGCGGCGCGGCTGGGGGTGGATGAGTACCTGGCGATCGAACTGGAGGCAGTGAACGGGGTGTATACCGGCAACACCCATGGGGTGTTGACCTACCGCGAGGGCAAGATCACCCGCCTGCTGGAATGGCTGGATCAGGAGCAGGAGAACCTGGAAGGTGCAAGTTTCTACTCTGATTCGAGGAATGACCTGCCGCTGTTGCTGAAGGTCGATCATCCGCATGCGGTGAACCCGGACGCGGTGTTGCGCGAGCATGCCGAGAAGAATGGCTGGCCGGTGTTGAGCTGGAGCTGAAGCGCTGGGTGGGGCTGTACCGGCCTCTTCGCGGATGAACCCGCGAAGAGGCCAGGCCTGCTTACGCCAGGCTCGGGTCGATGACCATCACCAGCTTGCCGGACACCTGGTTGCTCTCAAGCTCGGCATACGCCGCCTGGGCAAACTCCACCGGGTAGGTATCGACCAGTTGCGGCGACAATCGCCCTTCGGCAAACAGCGGCCACACCTGCTGCTGCAGCTCGCGCAGCAGCTCGGCCTTGAAGCCGTCATCACGGTTGCGCAGGGTCGAGCCGGTGATCTCCAGGCGTTTGCCCAGCACCTGTGCCAGGTCCAGTTCGAACGTGCGCCCGCCCATCAGGCCGATGATCACCCAGCGCCCGTCACGCGCCAGCAGCTTGAGGTTCAGCTCACCGTAGCTGGCACCCACCGGGTCCAGAATCACGTCGAACGGCCCAATGCCTTCCAGCGCGTCGAGGTTCTGGTTACGCACCACGCCACCCGCAGCGCCCAGCGCCTGGCAGTAGTCCAGGCGGTCCTGGGAACCGACACTGACCCAGATCGGGCTGCCAAAGGCCTTGCACAGCTGTATCGCCGCCGAGCCCACACCACTGGCGCCCGCATGCACCAGCACCTTCTCACCGGCCTTCACCTTGCCCAGCTGGAAGATGTTCAGCCACGCCGTGGCATACACCTCCGGCAGTGCCGCCGCTTCATGCAGGCTCAGGCCCTCTGGCACCGGCAACACATGGCGCGCATCGACTACCACTTCTTCCGCCATGGCACCGCTGGCCAGCAGCGCGCAGACGCGGTCGCCCACACGCCAGTCAGCGCCGGCACCGACCTCCTCGATCACCCCGGCGCATTCCAGGCCCATGTATGGGCTCGCGCCTGGCGGCGGTGGATACAGCCCTTTCATCTGCAACAGATCGGCGCGGTTCAGCCCCGCTGCAGCCACGCGAATGCGCACTTGGCCCGCGTCACAGGCCGGGCGTTCGGCCTCGACCCAGGCCACATGTCCGTCAACGCCTTGCAATGCCTTCACAGTGCCTCCATAGTTGATTCACAGACTGAGCCTGAGGAGCCCGCTCCTCAGGCTTTTTTGCAGTATTTGCCCGGCTCTGATGGAACCGGCGAACGGATAAGACGGCCTACTATGCGTGATCAATTGCCTCCACGTCGAATCAGCATGAAGCATTTCCTTCCCAGCACTGCCCTGGCCCTGATGGTTGGCCTGGGCAGCCTCACGCTCGGCGGCAATGCGGCGGCCGCCAACAAGTGGGACAGCCTGCAGCCGGACCGCGACGAAATCGTCGCCAGCCTCAATGTCGTGGAGCTGCTCAAGCGTCACCACTACAGCAAGCCGCCGCTCGATGACGCCCGCTCGGTGATCATCTACGACAGCTACATCAAGCTGCTCGACCCGGCCCGCAGCTACTTCACCGCAGCCGACATCGCTGAATTCGACAAGTGGAAGACGCAGTTCGACGACTTCCTCAAGAGCGGCAACCTCGACCCCGGCTTCACCATCTACAAGCGCTACCTCGACCGCGTCAAGCAGCGCCTGGACTTCGCCCTGGCCGAGCTGGCCAAGGGCGTCGACAAGATCGACTTCACCACCCACGAAACCTTGCTGATCGATCGCAAGGATGCCCCGTGGGAGAAGGACCAGGCCGCACTCGACGAGCTGTGGCGCAAACGCGTCAAGGACGAGGTGCTACGCCAGAAGATCGCCGGCAAGGAGCCGAAGCAGATCCAGGAAACCCTGACCAAGCGCTACAAGAACCAGCTGGCGCGCCTTGACCAGACCCGGGCCGAAGACATTTTCCAGGCCTACATCAATACCTTCGCCCAGTCCTACGACCCGCATACCAACTACCTGTCGCCGGACAACGCCGAGAACTTCGACATCAACATGAGCCTGTCGCTCGAAGGCATCGGCGCGGTACTGCAGAGCGACAACGACCAGGTCAAGATCGTACGCCTGGTGCCGGCAGGCCCGGCCGCCAAGACCAAGCAGGTGGCACCGGCCGACAAGATCATCGGCGTCGCCCAGGGCAACAAGGAGATGGTCGACGTGGTCGGCTGGCGCCTGGACGAGGTGGTCAAGTTGATCCGTGGCCCGAAAGGCTCGGTGGTGCGCCTGGAAGTCATCCCGGCCAGCAATGCGCCAAGCGACCAGACCAGCAAGATCGTCTCGATCACCCGCGAAGCGGTGAAGCTCGAAGAACAGGCCGCGAAGAAGTCGGTGCTCAAGCTCAAGCAGGACGGGCGTGACTACAAGCTCGGCATCATCGAGATCCCGGCCTTTTACCTGGACTTCAAGGCTTACCGCGCCGGTGACCCCGAGTACAAGAGCACCACGCGCGACGTGAAGAAACTGCTCACCGAGCTGCAGAAGGAAAAAGTCGACGGCGTGGTGATCGACCTGCGCAACAATGGCGGTGGCTCGCTGCAGGAAGCCACCGAGCTGACCAGCCTGTTCATCGAGAAAGGTCCGACCGTGCTGGTCCGCAACAGCGACGGCCGCGTCGATGTGCTCGAGGATGAGAACCCGGGCGCCTTCTACAAAGGCCCGATGGCGCTGCTGGTCAACCGCCTGTCAGCCTCGGCCTCGGAGATCTTCGCCGGCGCGATGCAGGACTACCACCGTGCGCTGATCATCGGTGGCCAGACCTTCGGCAAAGGCACCGTGCAGACCATCCAGCCTCTCAACCATGGCGAGCTGAAGCTGACCCTGGCCAAGTTCTACCGCGTTTCCGGGCAGAGCACCCAGCATCAGGGCGTGCTTCCGGACATCGACTACCCATCGATCATCGACACCAAGGAAATCGGCGAAAGCGCCCTGCCGGAAGCCATGCCGTGGGACACCATCCGCCCGGTGGTCAAGCCCGCAGTCGACCCGTTCAAGCCGTTCCTGGCCGACCTCAAGGCCAAACATGACGCTCGCAGCGCCAAGGACGCCGAGTTCACCTACATCCGTGACCGCCTGGCCCTGACCCAGAAGCTGATGGACGAGAAGACCGTCAGCCTCAACGAGCAGGAGCGACGTGCCCGCCACGATGAGGTCGAAGCCAAGCAGCTGGCCATGGAGAACATCCGTCGCAAGGCCAAGGGCGAGGAGCCACTCAAGGAACTGAAGAAAGTCGACGAGGACGCCCTGCCGGAAGAGGATGACAAGACCAAGCCGGAAGATGACGCCTACCTGGCCGAGACCGGTCGCATCCTCATCGACTACCTGAGCGAAAGTACCAAGATGGCCAAGAAGTAACCGACCGATGATGGCAGATTAATGTGATCCGTCATCAAACAGTCATGACACTTTCGTGAAATAGAGGGGCCGGGCATGCAAATGCCCGGCCCTTTCATTTTCAGGATACCGTCATGACCGTCGCCGAACAGCTCAGTGCCTTGAGTGTAATCCTGGCTCAGCGCAGCATTCACAGCTTGTTCCAACCGATCGTCTGCCTCAGCGAACGGCGGGTCTTCGGCCATGAAGCCTTGAGCCGTGGCCCCTCCAACAGCCCGCTGCATTCGCCCTTGAACCTGTTCGCCATCGCCCGCCAGGCCGGTCAACTGACCGAACTGGAGGCCGCGTGCCGTGAAAGCGCGTGCCGACGGTTCAGCGAACAGGGGCTCGACGGTAAGCTGTTTCTCAACATCTCTCCCGAATCGCTGCTCGAACCGCACTATCCTTCCGGGCGCACCCTCAAGCTCCTCGAACAAGTGGGGTTGCCGCCCAGTCGGGTGGTGATCGAGCTTACCGAGCAGACCCCTACCGACGATTTCCAGCTGTTGTCCAACGCCTTGCACCATTATCGCGACATGGGCTTTTCCATCGCCCTGGACGACCTCGGCGCGGGCTATTCGAGCCTGCGCCTGTGGTCGGAGCTGCGCCCGGAGTACGTGAAGATCGACCGCCACTTCATCGATGGCATCCACCGCGATCCGCTCAAGCGCGAATTCGTTGGCTCCATCCTGCAGATTGCCAGGGCCTCCAAGGCGCAAGTGATCGCCGAAGGGATCGAGCTGCCGGAAGAGCTGGCGGTATTGACCGAGATGGGCGTGGACCTGGTCCAGGGTTACCTGATGGGACGGCCGCAGGATTTGGGGGTGCGAGAAGATCAGCCGCTACTGGCTCAAGTGCTGCCGGCGGCCTTGGTCGAACAGCCAACGGTGGGGCTGAATGCCACGCTTGGCCAGGTCATGGATTTGTTTGGCCGCTATGGTGACCTGAAGGAACTGGATATACGGGATGCCGATGGCAACCCTTGCGGCGTGATCCATCGAGATGCTCTGTCTGTGCCGGCCTCCTCGCGGCGGTTCGACGCCCCGAAGAGGCCAGCACAGGGAGTCCACACTGTTCAAGCATGCTCGGGATAACTGTACTCAAACACCCGAACGACCTCGGAGGCATGCCAGGACGCCGCCTCCATGCCATCCACCGGCCCCGCGAAACGCCCCAGGCGCTCCACACACTCGAAAAAGCCGGTGCGCGGCAGACGGCTGGCACCCTGGCTGATCACCAGCGAGCTGCGCAAGGGCTGCTCGGCACGGGCATCGAGCACCGCCAGGTATTCCAGCGCAGCGGTGAGGGTCTGCATGGCCGGGCTGGGCAATTGCAGGCGCTCGATCAGTGCACGGTAGGTGAGCAGGTGGCGTTGACGGCGGGCCAGGTCAAGCTCGTCCAGCAGGTTCTGCCATTGCTGTCGGCTGATCCTGACCTGGCTCATGACGGCTCGCTCCAGCCGGCCACCCCCAGATGCCAGGCCAGGGCGCGGCGAATCGCGGCATCCGGCTGGCGCTCACCCGATTCGATCATGGCCAGGTAAGCCGGGCTGACCCCGACATTACGCGCCAGTTGCTCAGGGGCGATGCCTTTGGCCTGGCGCAGTTGTGCCACGTCGCTGAACGCTGGCAGGCTGGCTGCAGGCGCGCTTTGCTGCGCGGGTTCGGCAACCGCCTCGGCGGGCGCTTCCCCGGCTGCCTTGAGCAAGGCCTGGTACTGCTCCCAGGGCACGACGGCATACTCGGGTTGACCGTCCCGGCTAATAACCTGAATACCCATTACAACCCCCTTACGTAAGGATTACCGCATGTAATCCGTAGGCATAACGCTTATGCCAATTATATTACCAAGCGCGGGAGTCTGTGGGGACTTGCTCGATTTCAGTGCGTATTGCGCTCCAGCCGCAGCGCTTCCGGGGTGTCGGGCAGGCGTTCGACCACCCTTAGGCGCTCAGGCGCCTGGCTGTCGCGCCAGGCCTTGAAGCGCGCCAGCTCATCGGCCACGGTCTTCAGAACCCAGCCGAGCACAGCGATGTCATCGAGAAAACCGACACCCAGAATCCAGTCGGGAATGGCGTCGATGGGGCTGACGAAGTACAGCAGGCCGGCGACGATGGTCACCAGTGCCTTGGGACTGATGGCGCGGTATTCACCCCGCCACCAGGCCAGGCACAGCGACTGCAGCAGCTTGACGTCGTCGCGCAGCTGGCCGATGCGCGGGCCCTTGCGGGCTACTGCGAACAGCAAGGCCGGCAAGCGGCCACGGCTGAGCAGGCGCTCGGCCAGAGGCAGGAAACGGGCGAAATTCCAGGGTGCGCTCATGGAGCCTCCAGCAGGGAAAGGTTATCCACATTTATTGTGGATAACCTTGTGAACAGGGCGAAGTTTGTGACGGCGGGCGCCCACAAGGCAAGGGTCCCGCTCAGATCGGGCGTTTTTTACGCAGCCGTTTCAGATCTGCAAACGATCTGCGTCAGAAGCTTCCGGCTTCTTCACACTGCATTTGCTCGGACAATCGCCGCCGCACGAGGTTCGCCGAATGAGCCCTCACAAACGACAACGCCCCGTCAGGACGGGGCGTTGTGCAAGTACCAGCCGTTGTTACTTGGCAGGTGCTTCGGCCGGGGCTTCAGCTTCGGGTGCTTCGCCACCCTGCAGCTGGGCTGGGTCCTTGATGGCGATCAGTTCCAGGTCGAACACCAGCACCGAGTTGGCCGGGATCAGCGGGCTCGGGCTTTGCGCACCGTAGGCCAGCTCAGCCGGGATGAACAGTTTGTACTTCTCGCCAACGTGCATCAGCTGCAGGCCTTCGACCCAGCCTGGGATCACACCGCTGACGGGCAGGTCGATCGGGCTGCCACGCTCGACCGAGCTGTCGAACACCTTGCCATCGATCAGCTTGCCTTCGTAGTGAACGGTGACCACGTCGGTCGGCTTTGGCTGCGGGCCGTCGGCCTTCTTCACGACTTCATACTGCAGGCCAGAGGCGGTGGTAACCACACCAGGCTTCTTGGCGTTCTCTTCGAGGAATTTCTTGCCAGCACTGGCAGCTTCTTCGCTGGCCTTGGCCAGGCGCTCTTCGGCGCGCTTCTGCAGCGCGGTGAAGGCTTCTACCAGCTCTTCGTCCTTGATGCGTTGCTCTTTCTTGCCGACAGCGTCTTCGATGCCGAGAGCGACCGCTTTCGAATCAAGATCTTCCATGCCTTCCTGCGCCAGGCTCTTGCCCATGTTCAGGCCGATACCGTAGGAGGCTTTCTGTGCCGGAGTTTTCAGCTCGGGGCTGCTGGCTTGTTGATCACAGCCAGCCAGTACCAGGCCTACCAGGGCAACCGCAGCCGCCAGACGATGCTGTTTCATGCTATTTCCTTGTTCATGCGCCATAAGGGCAATCAGGGTAAAGCCGCGAGCTTATCAGGCGGCCATCACCAATGGCTACCGGCATAGGAGCGGGTTTTCGTAAGGAAGTTCAGTAGGTAAAAGCTTCTTCATGGAAGCTTTACAGCCATTTGCCAGTATTGACCCGTTGTGCCGGGTTTTCCTGGTTTTTGTGGCTTTTAATTTCGGTGGGTTCTGAGGGAGGTTGCTGGGGTTGGTCGGGGGGTGGCAGGGGCCTGGATCTGGATGGTGTGATGGCCACCAGGGGCCTGTCACAACAGATTCAGCGCCAGGCAGCTCAAGGATACCGCCCCTCCCGATACTGCTCTGCCAGCTCGCGCAGCACCTCGCAAACCCACTGCCCCGGCAAACTCAGCGGCAAGGCGGCATTGCGGCAGATCCCCACCGACCCGCCCGGTTCGCGCACGCCCAGGTCGAGCTCGGCCAGCTCCCCGCGGCGCAAATCAAGCAGCACCGCATCCATCGGCGCCACCCACAACGCATCGCTACCCAGCAGATAACGCCGGCTCAACGCCAACGACAAGGTCTCCAGGCGCTGCGCCGGCATCTGGATGCCGCACTGCACGAACAGGCTGTCGGCATGCTGGCGAATGGTGGTGCCCGGCGGTGGCAGCACCAAGGGGTACTGCCCGACCCGCTGCCGCTCCACCGGTGCACTTGCCAGCAAAGGATGGCCGGGGCGCACCACCAGGGCCATGGACTCGCTGTACAGGTGCTCGAATGACAGCCCCTGGATCTGTGGGCTTTCGGTCATGCGCCCGACCACCAGTTCCAGCTCGCCCAGGTGCAGTTGCCCAAGCAACTGCGCACTGACCCCGGTGACCACGCTGATCACCATGGCCTCGTGGCGCTGATGCAGGCGACACAGCACTTCGGGCATGAGCAGCCCCTCGACCGTCGACAGCACGCCGATGCGCACCTGCGACGGTGCCCGCGCCTCACCGCGCAAGCTGCTGACGCCATCACGCAGCGCCTGCACGCTAGGCCCGGCGTAACGCATGAATCGCGTGCCAGCCGGGGTCAGCTCGACGCCCTGGCGGCTGCGTTCGAACAGGCGCGCTTCGAGCAGGTCCTCGAGCTCCTTGAGGGTCTTGGAGATCGCCGGCTGGCTGATCGCCAGAATATCCGCCGCCCTGGCCAGGCTGCCCTGCCGGGCAATCTCCAGGAAACACAGCAGGTGACGGTACTTGATACGGGTGTCGAGGTTCATGCCGGCAAGCTTACCGCATCGCCACCTGCGGCGTATCCGGGTCGCGCTGCTGGCGGCGGAACTGCCCTGGCGGCAGGCCATGGATCTGGCGGAAGCGCCGCGAGAAGTAGGCCTCATCGGCAAAGCCACAAAGCCGCGCCACCTCGCCCACCGGGCGGCTGCCATTGAGCAGGTAATTGCGTGCAGTGTGCATGCGCCGCTCCAGCACCAGCTCGCTGAAGGTCTTGCCGATTTCCTTGCGCAGCCAGTGGGTCAGGTAGGTCGGCGACAGGTAGGTGGCGGCGGCGACTTTCTGCAGGTTCAGGTCGGGGTCGTCGATATGCCGGCGCAGATACTCGCTCATGCGGCCCAGTGCGGCGCGGCGGCTGAGCTGCGCGGCATTGCTGTCGGCCAGTTCGCGCAGCGGCTCGGCGTACAGGCCGCAGACCTGGCCGATGAGCTGCAGCAGCAGGCCCTTGAGCATTTCGCGGCTACCAAAGCGGCGATTGGCATCCAACGTGCGCATCCGATCGAGGATCTGCCGCACCTCGGCGAAGTCGGCCTCGTCGAGGCAGAAGTCGAGGTGCTCCTGGAAGCGGAACGGTGACAGCTCCGGCGCCTGCAGGATCGACACCTCTTCCAGGTCCATCGGGTCGCAGGCCAGGTGCGGCAGCAGGAACGTCTGGGAGAAATTGATGACCACGAAGTCGCTGTCGGCCGGATGCGGGATCACATGCACCCGGTGCGGCAGGATGAAGGCCAATGTGTTGCGCTCGAAGGGGCGCTGCACGCTGCCGATGTGCTGCACCGTGTCGCCGCCGAAGTTGACCTGGATCTGGAAGTACTCGTGACGATGCGGCGCGGTCTCGGCGGGGCGACCGCGCTGGTCGCGGATGTAGAAATCCATCAGCTCGCTGCGCTGCTGCATGACGTAGGTCGGGACCTCGCGCTTGGGGGGCATGGGCAATCTCCGAGTTGCGGGGCTTTTAGTTGTACGATGTCCAAACTCTGCAATTCAACCCCTTCTGCAAAAACCTGCGCAACAGCAAATCCACACAACCCGCATAAAACGCGGTATTCAGCAAGAACTCCGGGCAAAACCCTGACAGTGAATTTTCTTGGACAGCACCAACCTAGCCCACCCTCTGTAAAAAAAACGGTCTAAAACCGCCATTGCATTCGATTCGTTGTACGACCACTTTAGAAAAGGGACTGCAGCCCAACCTCTACCAACAACAACAAACGAGGTCGACTCATGTCGAGCACGCCTACCCCTCGCGCCGCGTCGCCATTCGCGCTGGACGCGGCCCCTGCCCAGCGTCTGCCCACCCGCCGCCGCTGGTTCATGCTGTCGCTGTTGTTAGTGGCGACCATCATCAACTATGTCGACCGGGTGAACATCTCCATCGCTGCGCCGTTCATGGCCAAGGACCTGGGCCTGGACAAGGTCGAGATGGGCCTGATCTTCTCCGCCTTCGCCTGGACCTACGCCCTGGCCCTGGTACCGGCCGGTTTCATCGCCGACCGCTTCGGCTCGCGCCTGACCTACGGCGTGTCGCTGATCAGCTGGTCGGCGGTCACCGTGGCCCAGGGCCTGGCCGGCGGCTTTGCCTCACTGTTCGGCCTGCGCCTGGCAGTCGGTGCCATGGAAGCCCCGGCTTTCCCGGCCAACAGCCGCGCGGTCACGGTGTGGTTCCCGGCCCGCGAGCGCGGCATGGCCAGCAGCATCTACGTGTGTGGCCAGTACCTAGGCACCGCACTGTTCACCGGCGCGCTGCTGTGGCTGGCGACCACCTACGACTGGCGCCATGTGTTCTACAGCACCGGCCTGGTCGGCATCCTGTTCGGCGTGGTGTGGCTGTGGCTGTACCGCGACCCGCTGAACTGCAAGCAGGTCAGCCCGCAGGAACTGGCCTACATCGAGCAAGGCGGCGGCCTGGTGAAAAGCAGCCAGGAGCGTACCCGTTTCGACTGGCGCCAGGTTGCCGAGCTGTTCCGCTACCGGCAGATCTGGGCCATTTGCCTGGGCAAGTTCGCCAGCACCTCGGCGCTTTACTTCTTCCTCACCTGGTTCCCCACCTACCTGATCGAAGAGCGCCAGCTGACCTTGATCAAGGTCGGCGTCTTCGCCGTCATGCCGTTCATTGGCGCCACGGTGGGCATCCTCCTCGCGGGGATCGTTTCCGACCTGCTGATCCGCAAGGGTCACTCGCTGTCATTCGCCCGCAAGCTGCCGCTGGTGGTGGGTTCGATGCTGGGCATGTCGATCGTGCTGGTGAACTTCACCGACTCCAATCTGGTGTGCATCGCCATCCTTACCCTGGCGTTCTTCGCCCAGGGCATCGCCTCGGCGTCGTGGGCGGCGGTGTCGGAGGTGGCGCCCAAGGAACTGATCGGCCTGACCGGCGGGATCACCAGCCTGGCGGCGAACATCGGCGGCATCGTCACGCCCATCGTGATTGGCGCGATCGTGCATGCCAGCGGCTCGTTTGCCATGGCGTTCTGGTTCATCGGTGGGGTGGCGTTGATGGGCACCCTTTCGTATTCGCTGCTGCTTGGGAAGCTGTATCGGATCGAGCTGAAGACTGGGGCCTGATCCGAGGAATGCGTCGGTGATACCGGCCGATTCGCGGCTGAAGCCGCTCCTGCAGGGGGTAGCGCCAGGCCTGGGGGCAGCGCTGTACCTGTGGCAGCGGCCTCAGCCGCGAAAGGGGCGGCACAGGTTCCCGGGATAGTCCAAGCCGACCCCGTTTTCGTCCAACTTTGCCGGCCAGCCTCTGCCTTACGCTGGCCACTCCAGCACGGAGGATCCATCCATGACCTACCTGTTCAACCCGCCGCCCATCGTCAGCCTGCCGATCCGCGGCAGCGCTGTGCGCTTCCCGGTCGGCCGGGTGTTCTGCCTGGGCCGCAACTATCCCTGGCCGGAGACCTACGGCCCGGCGCCACAGGAGCCTGTGTTCTTCATGAAACCGGCGAGCAACGTGGTCGAGGCGCAGGGTGAACTGCCCTTCCCACCGCAGACCGATGAGTTCTGCCACGAAATCGAGCTGGTCGCAGCCATCGCCAAGGGCGGCGCCGACATTGCGCCGGGACATGCCCTGGAACATGTGTTCGGCTTTGCTGCCGGCCTCGACATGACCCGTCGCGACCACCAGCGCAGGGCCAAAGCCGAGGGCCTGCCGTGGGAAGGCGCCAAGGTGTTCGATGCCTCGGCACCGATGAGCGCCATCGTCCCTGCCAGCGAATGCGCCTGGCCACTGGACGCATCGCTGTGGTTGCAAGTGAACGGACAGGAGCGCCAGCGTGCCCACCTCAGTCAGCAGACCTGGGCGCTGGCCGAAGTGATCAGCCGGCTGTCCCGCCAGCTACCGCTGCGCCCCGGTGACCTGATCATGACCGGCAGCCCGCCAGGCGTGGCGCCGCTGAACCCGGGCGACACGATCCACGCCGGCATCGATGGCATCGGCGAACTGCACCTGCGCGTCGGCCCTCGCCCTGCCGGGCAAGCCGCCAACGCTGCCTGAATCCACTGGAGTCCTCTATGAGCCAAAACAACAAAGTCGCCCTGGTCACCGGTGCCGGCAGCGGCATCGGCCGCGCTGTCGCCCTCGCCCTGCTGGAAGACGGCTTCAGCCTGATCCTCGCCGGTCGCCGCGCAGAGCCGCTGCAATCGGTAGTTGAGCAAGCGCTGGCAGCCGGTGGTGAAGCCTTGGCCGTACCCACCGACGTACGCGATGAACAGAGCGTCGCACAGCTGTTCGCCACCATCGAAGAGGTACATGGGCGCCTCGATGTGATCTTCAACAACGCGGGCATCAATGCCCCCGCCGTGCCGGTCGACGAGCTGCCGCTGGAGAACTGGCGCAACGTCATCGCCACCAACGTCGACGGGGTGTTCCTGTGCGCCCGTGCCGCCTTCGGCCTGATGCGCCGCCAGCAGCCGCAAGGCGGGCGGATCATCAACAACGGCTCGATCTCGGCGCACACCCCGCGCCCGTTCACGGCGCCCTACACCGCCAGCAAGCACGCGGTGCTCGGCCTGACCAAGGCACTGGCGCTGGATGGCCGCCCGTACAACATCGTCTGCAGCCAGGTGGACATCGGCAATGCCCTGACCGAACTGTCCGAGCGCATGACCCGTGGCGTGCGCCAGGCCAATGGCGAGACCGCCGCCGAGCCGATGCTCGACGTGCGCCATGTGGCCGATGCGGTGCGCTACATCGCCGCGCTGCCCTTGGACGCCAACGTACTGAACATGACCGTGATGGCCAGCAACATGCCGTTCGTTGGCCGTGGCTGATCCCTGTTCCTGATGGAGTGACCGATGAAACCTGAAGTCCTGCAACTGAGCCCGATCCTCATCCCGCACATCCGTGAGCGCCTGGAACAGCTGTTCACCGTGCACCGCTACTACGAGCAGGCTGACAAGGACGCCTATGTCAGCCAGCATGCCGACAACATCCGCGGCGTGATCACCGGTGGCCACACCGGCATCAGCCAGGCGCTGATGGCGCGCCTGCCCAACCTCGAAGTGATCGCGGTCAATGGCGTCGGCACCGACGCGGTGGACCTGCCCTATGCCCGCGACCGTGGCATTCAGGTGACAGCGACCATCGGCGCCCTCACCGAGGATGTCGCCGACCTCGCCATCGGCCTGCTGATCGGCGTGTGCCGTGGCATCTGCACCGGTGACCGCTTCGTCCGCGCCGGCCATTGGGCTACCAGCGCCACGCCACTGGCACCGCTGCCGCTGGCCCGCCAGGTATCGGGCATGCGCGTGGGCATCGTCGGCATGGGCCGGGTCGGCCGCGCCGTGGCGCAGCGGGCGGCGGCGTTCGGTTGCCCGATTCGCTACACCGATCTGCAGGCGCTGGAAGTGCCTTATGGTTTCGAGGCGGATCTGCTGCAACTGGCCAAGGACAGCGATGCGTTGATTCTGGCGGCCGCAGCCGACAAGGGCGAAGCGCTGGTCAACCGTGAGGTGCTCCAGGCGTTGGGCGCCGAGGGGTATCTGATCAACATCGCGCGCGGCAAGCTGGTGGATGAAGCGGCGTTGATCGCGGCGCTGGAGGCCGGCGACATCGCTGGCGCGGCGCTGGATGTGTTTGCCGATGAACCACGGGCGCCCGAGGCCTTGTTCGAACGTGAGGATGTGGTGCTGCAGCCGCATCGCGCCAGTGCCACGGTGCAGACCCGCACGCGCATGGGCGAGATGGTCGTCGCCAGCCTGGTGGATGTGTTTGCCGGGCGTAAGCCGCAGGGGTTGGTGGTCTGATTTGAACCTGCAGTGAGAACGGTGAATGGCAAGCTGACTGCCATTTACCGCTCCACTTTTTGCCGCGCAGACAATTAAGTTGCTTCTGCTCACATGGCTGGAAATTTATTTAAGGAAAAGCCCTACAAGTTTTGAAGAAGAGCCAAGCTCCTCTGAGAATTGATTCCTCGTTAGTGTTCAGGTGCAACCAAGACGCACCTGTTCGCTAACCAACCGTTGGCCGGCATAGCCGCGCAATGACGGGTGAAAGAGGAACTTTCATGCTCCAAAAGTCTGATTCCAACAGCAAGAAAGCGGATACGCCAAGTGTCACTCAAGCAATAAACGAACACAACGCCGCGTCCATTCTCGAGCGCTCTGCATGGAGCGCCAGTCCCTCTTCCCACTCGCCAAGAAGCCAACCCGAATTCGCTGAATTGCCTGAGCGCTACCCGGCCGACCCTGACCTCCAACTGCGCGGCACCTTCCACAATCCGATGATTGATGCGGCGATGCCGCTGTTCGGCCTGGTAATGCGCCTGCGCACGTTGGACGACCTGCCCAACATCCTGGAGGTGCACCAGCAGGTGCGTACCCAGGTCGACCACATCGTCGAGGAAATGCGCCAGCGCGGTTATGAGGCCGCGCAACTGCTGGCTTATTCCTACGCCCTGTGCCTGTACCTGGACGAGGCGCTGAACGCCCTGCTCCGGCAGATCTGCACGCTCATCCGGGAAGTGCGTGGCCCGGTACCGGAACAGGTCTGCGCCCCCCTGGCCAATGTCGCCCCGAGCAACGTCCGCATGCGCCGCCAGTGGCCATGGTGGAGCCCGTTGCTGATCAGTGCCGCAGCCATGGCGGTGGTGTATGGGATTTACAGCTATCGCCTGCAGCTGCTGACCGCCGAAGTGCTGGAGTCGCTCAACCACATCCTGCAGCAATGATTCTGCTTCTGGAGCCTTTATGCCTGGACAATCCGATCTGCGTTACAGCTTCCAGCCCCTGGCGGCTGATATCGAACTCGAAGTGGTGTCATTCAAGCTCGATGAAGCACTCAGTACACCTTTCGAGTTGCACCTGGACTTGATCAGCTTCTACGACGATGTTGACTTCGGCCAACTGCTGGACAAGCCCGCATTGTTCACTATCTGGGACGCAGACCGCCCGGTGCGTTACGTACACGGATTGATCAGCAGCTTTCGCCAGGGCGACAGCGGCTTCCACCGTACCTATTACCGCGCCTTGGTCGAGCCTCAGCTGGCCCGCGCCGGATTGCGCTCGAACTGGCGCATCTTCCAGCAGAAGACCGCGCCGCAGATTCTCGAACTGATGCTCCGGCGCCAAGGCATCCTGCGCTTCGATCTGAGTACCGGCTCGGACCATCAGGCCCGCGAATTCTGCGTCCAGGCTGGCGAGACCGACCTTGAGTTCATCGCCCGTCTCGCGGCAGAGGAAGGCTTCGTCTACAGCTTCGAGCACAGCCCCAGGCAACACAAGCTGCTCATCACCGACCGTTTGTTATCACTGGGCCTGATCAGACAGGGTCCGGTTCAGGCCAAGGGCGAGCACCAAGGCGCCTACGCAGCAGAGGATGCAAGCCGCCCCGCCCCTGTGCTGTACCACGTCAACAGCGGTGGCGACCAGGCACAGCCATGCCTGCGGCGTTTCCACTACAGCGAAAACGTCCGCACTGCACGCCAGGCCCAGCGTGACTACACCTTCGTTCACCCAACCTATCGCCTGGATCAGCACGCCGAGGCCAAGGGCGAAGTGCATCAGTCCATGGACTACGAGCGCTTCGACTTCCCTGGGCGCTACAAGCGCGAAGCAGTCGGCATCCCCTTCACCCAGACCCGTCTTGCCGGCTTGCGCCACGACGCACGCATCGCCGAAGTCAAAGGCGACGACGTGCGCCTGCAACCGGGCCAGGCCTTCACCCTCACCGGCCACCCGCGCGACAACCTCAATGTGCTGTGGCGAGTGATCAGCGCCCACCACGAGGGCAGCCAGTTCACCAGCCTGCAGGAAGGCGCTGCCGAGGCCAAACAGGGCACCCATTACGAGCAGAGTGCCGTGCTGGTCCCCGGCATGGCCGAATGGCGACCGGCCCCCCCTGCCCCGGCCACGCGTGGACGGCCCGCACATGGCGACCGTGGTCGGTCCGCCCGGCGAGGAGATCTTTTGCGACCAGTGGGGTCGGGTCAAGGTCAGCTTCCCCTGGGACCGGGAGAGCAAGGACAACGAGTTCAGCTCCTGCTGGGTACGCGTGTCGCAAGCCTGGGCCGGCGGCAGTTGGGGCTCGATGGCCATCCCGCGGATCGGCCAGGACGTGATCGTCCAGTACGTCAATGGCGACCCCGACCAGCCGATCATCACCGGGCGCACCTACTGCGGTAACCAGCTGCCGCCGTACGACCTGCCAGAACACAAGACACGCATGACCATCAAGAGCCAGACCCACAAGGGTGATGGCTACAACGAGCTGCGTTTCGAGGATGAACTGGGGCGGCAGGAGGTGTTCATCCATGC
The DNA here is from genome assembly GCF_014269035.2 of Pseudomonas vlassakiae. GTDB lineage: Bacteria > Pseudomonadota > Gammaproteobacteria > Pseudomonadales > Pseudomonadaceae > Aquipseudomonas > Aquipseudomonas vlassakiae. The sequence goes on along the minus strand of NZ_JABWRP020000001.1, from coordinate 115,465 downwards.
CGAGCGGGACCAGAACAATGTGGTCAAGCATGACGAGACCACGCGCGTCGGGCGTAACCGCGTCGAGCAGGTCGGCAATGACGAACAGCTGAAAGTGGGTAATGACCTGATACAGGAAACCGGGCGCGACCGCACTCATAGGGTCGGGCGCAGCTGCCAGGTGGACATCGGCAAGGATCTGGTCGAGCAAGTCGAAAATGACCATCGTGAGATCACGGGTGCCAATCACCATATCGCCATCGGCGGGCAGAGCGAGCTGCACATCAAAGGACGACAGCAGATCACCATCGGCGGGGGCGTGAACCAGCAAACCACCCTCTACCAACTGCAGGCCAGTGAACGCATCGAATTCAGAAGCCCCGGTGGCAGCATCGTCCTGGATCAGCAAGGCATCACCTTGAACGGCCTGACACTCACCTTGCTCGGCCCGACCATAGCGGCCATCGAGGGATCGGGAAACACGCTGGACCTGGATCTGCTCGCCAATGACAGCGACAGGTGCGAGGAAACAGGCCGATGAACCGTAAAGCCTTGGTCGAACTCCTCAGCGAACATCATCACACCGGGCAGTACAGCTATGTGCTGCTGGACCCACTGGCAGTCCCGGAAGGTAGCGAGCACTCAGCACTCGCTAGCCTGAAATCGGTATTGGGCGACGGTGCGATGACACGCGTGACTCGGCCCGACCTGCCCCTTGCACCTGGATTGCATCCCGTGCTCGTGTGCCTTGGCTCACCTGGCAGCGTGCCTGACGCCGCGCTGCTGGAGCTGACAGCACAGGCTGCCGAAGGCGACATACATCGACGCAAGCGCCAGGTCTGCGGTTGGCTGCTCAGCGAAGCGCCGCCCGCTGCCATTGCAGCACACCTGACGGCGCTCTGCCGTTTGCCAGAGGCATCCGGAGCGACGGCGATTCACCCTGTTTACGAACCGCTGCGCCTGGAGTTGCTGGCCGCGATGTTCGAGCGTGCGGAGCAGGGACCGTGGTGGCCGATCGAGCGCTGGGTGTTCGTGACCAGTGGCGGCAGCCTGGCGAGCCTGAAAGGTCGGCCCCGCAACCGGCGTGGCCTGCCTGCGGGCGCCATCGGCGTGCAGCAGGACGCCGCGCTGATCGAGGCCGTGTTAGCCGCATGGAGGAAATTGCCTGCGCTTCCCGGTGCCTGCGAGATCCCTCCATTTGCTGCCGTACGGGCAGCCAACCATCTCGATGACGCGCGCGGGCTCGGCTTGAAGGTCGAGCAGGACATTCTGGTAATGGCCCTTCACCTGCTCCGGCTGCACCCGCGCCTGCACACACAGAAAGCCGTGCGCGACATGATCGACATGGCCATCCGTCAGCAACGGCCTCTCGCCGAGATGTTCGCGCACTTTACCGACTCGAGCTGGCAACGCCTGGTTGCAGCCACTCCCCAGCCAGAGGCTTACCCATGAGCATCACTCAAGACATTGCCAATGCAGTCGCCGAAGTCGACTTCCTTCTCACCCCCTGCAAAGCCTGCCAGCGCCAGGGCCTGCCCATCCTCCCCCTGCGCCACGCCGTGGTCCCCGATACCCGACCTGGCAGCGACCCCGCCACGCAAACCCGGAGGGGCCTGCGCACGTTACGCAGTGGTTACCTCTACGTGCTGCTCGACCAGCGCATCTGGCACGCCTACGAAGTCACTGCTCAAGGTCACCTGCGTCGCTTCGATCCCTACGAACCCAATCCGGGCCCGCCAGCGTCGCTGCCCGAGCGCTGCATGCATGAGGACCACGACATCCCCTCGTCCTTCCTTAACATCGACACCGACACTTACGGCACGGCCTGGCTGGCGTTCTCCAGTGATCCCTGGCCGGTCAGCGTGCTGCAGGCTTACAAGAGCGGCCAGTACCCTGCGCATCGCTTCGAGGGCCTGGACCTGATCCAGGCACGCAATAACCCCGAGCTGCTGGGCCTGGCCATGACACCGGACAATCTTCAGGTCGACCGTCAGGTATTCGAATACGCCCAGCAACTGAACGGCCCGTTCGACAGCGCCCATGGCTTCCACAGCCGCTTCCTGCGCAGAACCGCCCTGCGCGGTTATCTGACCAACACCATCGCCAGGCACAAGCTGGAGAACGGCGTGCTGGCGGTGGTGCTCGACGACACCGTCGGCCTGATCCAGGAGTACAACCACCAGCGCCTGAACTGGGTGGCCAAGCGCCAGGCCTGGCGCGAAGATCCGCTGCGCGCCTACCAGCTGCAGACCTCGCAGATCCTGCAAATCATCCGTGCCACCCAGCGCGAATGGGCGGCGCAAGAGGTGCCGACGTTCGAGCCACAGACCGGCGACGGGCAGCCTGTATTCATCGATTCCGAAGTAGAGCGCCAGCGCGTGGTCGAGATGGCCCAGCTAGAAAGCGATAAGAAGCTCGAGGAACGCTATGACGAACCCCGGCGCGCGGCATTCCAAGCAGAGTATGAACAAGAGGAAGCCCGCTTCCAGGCCTACATCGACCGGCATGCCGGCACCTACGCGAAACTGTGCGAAAGCCCGGCATTCGCCCTCATTGAACGCCACGACTACGACGGCCGGGACCGCGAGTCGGGCATCGCCTACAGCAAGACCATGGCTGCCTGCCTGGCTGGTGGCATCACCGAAGCGCTTGCTGCCAGCGCCGAACCGTCCCCGCCAGCACCCGACACCAGTGAAGCGCTGTGGTTGAAGTGGCTACAAGAGCCGAACAGCCCGCCCTATCGGGCGCTCCTGCTCCGCGACGGCCCACTGCTGACAGCATTGTTGCCAAGCTTCTCGCCGACCGAGCCGACCAACTGGAACGACAGCGAGAAGCTCTACAACGCCTTGAGCAAGTTCATTACCAGTGAAGATGCGGGCCTGAAGATGCGTGATTCGCTCAAACAGGCCATCACTGAACTACAGGGCGCAGTCAATGCCGCCAGCCAGCGCCTGCAGGCGCACCTCGATCCTGGCATCCAGCAGGCTGTGCGGCACCTGAACAGCGTCAGCCAGCGGGTTTACAACGGTGTGCACCTCATCGAGTTGCAGGTGCAGATGAAGCTGGGCGAGTACTACGCCTTGCAAAGCGCTCATCTGCGGGAACTGCAGAACAGCGCCAGCCAAAAACTGGCCAAGGCGCGGGAAGGCATGATGTTGTCCCTCGACGAACTACAAGCTGGCGTGCAGAACGGAGCGCGCAAGGTCAAACCGATCATCCAGACCGGGCTGCTGAGCCTGGCCGTGCTCGACCCGAAGGTGGCACATCAGATGATCCCGGTCAGCGTCTGGGTCGAAGGCACGGCGTATGACCTTCATGAGCGCTTGGCCCGGGAAGTGAAGCTGAACATCAACCAACTGAATGACGCCGCAAAGAGGGCGTTGGTGGAAATCAAGGTGGCAGCGGGGACGCTGGAACTGGATGCGCGCAGATCACTGAATGGCATGAAGATCAGTACGGGCCAAGCATCGCAATTGGTACGAGACAGCTTCACCGGACTACGAGGAACGGGAAAAGGCTGGGAGTTGCTGCTTTCTTTGGGCGGACTTTACTTGATGAGCGACAGCTTTGAGAAAAACCTTAAAGCGACGAAAGAGGAAATCAGTCCGAAGTCCAGAGAGGCCCTGATGGCATTATACGGATCCAGCATTGGCACACTCGGTGGTGCTGTAGAGCTTGCCGGGCTGTCAATTCCTCGCAGGATAAACACAAGCAGTACCGCCGCTCTTGGCCGGACAGTTGCGAGAACCGGAGCAGTCATCAGCGCAGTTGCAGGGCTTTTTGAATCTGCCTACTCATTAATGGCAATAAACCTTTCTTATAAGGATGGTGACAACAATGCTAAAACTTGGTACATCATGGCGACAGCTTCAGCAGTAACTGGAGCTCTTACTGGTATCAGAGCCGTATTCAGCCCACTACTAGCAGGGGCGCTAGGCGCCACCATAATTTTTAATCTTCTTACATTTCGCTTCACTAAATTTGCTGAAAAGCAAAAATCAACACGATTAGAACGCTGGGCTAGACGCTGCTATTTTGGGTTCGCTAACGAGTCCCCGCGCGTTCATTGGGACTCACCAAATCATGCTGATATCGCCTTTGCTGAACTGAATGCAGCCACGCTTTCCTTGACGGGCGGACTGACATTAGAAAGCACTAGGAAAGACCCGGCAAGCCCAAAAACAGGAGGGCGCGCAAATGTAGAGTTGCAGCACAGCATAAAATTTCTAGTTACGATCCCCCACTATAACGAGGCTATTTCCAGTTACCACTGGGCCTTGACCTTACACCGCCAAGGAGATGGTAATGCTCCGAACCATGTCGGCGGAGAGGTCGTGATCAATGAACAACACCTACCGCCCGGCATCCCGACAAGGACTTCACTCTATGCCTCAATGAGGCCAATTAAGCCTCCCAGAGCTTCTGACTACATCGCCGACTCAATAATAGTCAGCCCGACTCATCAACATCCGGTCAAATCGGGTGAGAACCCTACTTTGTCATTCGTCGGTAGCATTGCATTGACCCCCGACATTGGCAGACACAACATAATGGCCGCTTCGCTACTAATAACTTACTGGCCAGACAGGAGCATCCCAGAAGCCTATGCCGAAACAGCAGTACAGGAAGAACTTTAATGAGCCAAATTCAACGCCCAGCAGGCTGGAAGTATGATCTAGACGCTACTCATCACCCCAGCCACGTGCAGCTTATCAGTAGCAATACAGAGACGCCACTGGACAATATAGATGAGAACATGCTTGAAATACCAAGACGCTCAGTAAATCTTAGAGGCCCAACCCTAATAATAGGCTCCTTAATACTTCTCGCAACCGCATACGCAGAAGCAGATGCGATTTATTACAGCTTATTTGTAGCAAACAAAACAGATCTCGAATTTATCGCAGCAACATTGGGTGCCAGCATCATCTTATTCGCCATCCTGACACCCTCCATTCGCATGGATATCGGACGACCTTGCAACGAACCCATACGCTTCAACAGACATCGCCGAAAGGTCTATTTCTATCAATACCGATTTGACTTGCTTCACCCTTTCGGTCGTAAAAACTGGGGGGTGAAGCCGGTGGCCTATGACTGGGATGACCTCACCGCCGAGGCTTATCGGATCTACGGGGCCATGGGTTACGGCGGATTAAGAGAGGAGGTGATGCTTTCGGTTCGCAAACCCGGTACTGACGAAGTGATTGATCGAGTTTTCCTTGCCGACGATATTGAAAAAGGCGAGCAGTACTGGGCCATTGCCAGGCTATTCATGCAGCAAGGCCCCGAAGCACTTCCCGACTTTATTCGCACCTCGAAAGAGCATGAAGAATCAACGAATCCTGACGCGTTGGAAAATGTTGCTCTTGGCAACCCGTTTGACCGCCTTGCTCCCAAAGTCCAGTGGCCCACCGAAATGGACCTGGAATCCCGCACCGCCCCCGCCCCAGGAGAACAACCATGAAACCTGTGGTGCTCGTCGGCCACTCCCAAGTCTGCCCGATCCACGGCAAAGGCGTCGTGGAAACCGGCAGCCCCCACTACACCTTCAACGGCAAGGCCGTGGCCAGGGTCGGTGACCGGACGAGTTGCGGGGCAGTGATCGTCAGCGGCTCGGCGGCCTACCAGATCGAAGGCAAGGCCGTGGCGCGCCAGGGTGATCGAACTGACCATGGTGGGTATCTGGAAGAAGGCGATGCTGGCTGGCAACTTGAATGATCTGCCTGGCCATGCATAAAGGGGCGCAAAGCGCCCCCAGCGATTGATCAGGCCACTGCCAGCTCCACCGCCCCACCCTTCAACCGCACCGCCCACACCCGCAGCCGCTGCCCGGCATCTTCCAGGCACGCCCCGCTTACCAGGCTGAAGTGCTGCTTGTACAACGGCGCCGCCACCACCAGCTCCCCCTGCAAGCTACCCACCAACCCACGCCCGATGATGTTGGCTCCCGACCGTGGGTCGCGGTTGTCCACCGCATACAGGCTCTGCTCCAGCTCGGGCAGGTAGAACAGCGCAACCTGTGCCCCATCAAGCCAAACCACCACGCCTGAGTCGGCCACCAGATCATCGGCCTGGCACACCGCTTGCCAGTTCTCCTGGGTTTTCACAGCAGCATCGGACAGGTTCATCAGACAGCCTCCTCGACGGTTGGGATCAGGTGCAGCGGTGCAGCCGGCCGGCGTTGTTCGCGTTCGCGCACGAAGTGCACGTCCGGGTCGGCGCGCTTGTCGTTGACAAAGGTGCGGAAGCGCTTGAGCTTCTCGGGGTCGTTGAGGGCGTTGGCCCATTCGCATTCGTACTGGTCGACCACATGCTGCATCTGCGCCTCCAGCTCGGCGGCCAGGCCCAGGCTGTCGTCGAGGATCACCTGCTTGAGGTAGTCCAGGCCGCCTTCCAGGCTCTCGCGCCAGACCGAGGTGCGCTGCAGCTTGTCGGCGGTGCGGATGTAGAACATCAGCACGCGGTCGATCAGACGCACCAGGGTTTCGTCGTCCAGGTCGGTGGCGAACAGTTCGGCGTGGCGCGGGCGCATGCCGCCGTTGCCGCAGACGTAGAGGTTCCAGCCCTTGTCGGTGGCGATCACGCCGATGTCCTTGCTCTGTGCCTCGGCGCATTCGCGGGTGCAGCCAGAGACCGCAAACTTGAGCTTGTGCGGGCTGCGCAGGCCCTTGTAGCGGTCTTCCAGGCGCAGGGCCATGCCGACGCTGTCCTGCACGCCGTAACGACACCAGGTGCTGCCCACGCAGGATTTCACCGTGCGCGTCGACTTGCCGTAGGCGTGGCCGGTCTCGAAGCCGGCTTCGATCAGCTCGCCCCAGATCAGCGGTAGCTCATGCAGTTGAGCGCCGAACAGGTCGATGCGCTGCCCCCCGGTGATCTTGGTGTAGAGGTCGTACTTTTTCGCCACCTGGCCGATCACGATCAGCTTGTCGGGGGTGATCTCGCCGCCCGGAATGCGCGGCACCACCGAATAGGTGCCGTTCTTCTGCATGTTGGCCATGAAGGTATCGTTGGTGTCCTGCAGCGGCACCAGCGCCGGGTCCATGATCGGCTGGTTCCAGCACGAGGCGAGGATCGAGCCCACTGCCGGCTTGCAGATGTCGCAACCGACATGGCCCTTGCCGTGGCGTTCGAGCAGTTCATTGAAGCTGCGGATGCCCTCGACCCGCACCAGGCCGTAGAGCTCCTGACGGGTGTAGGCGAAGTGTTCGCACAGGCTCTTGTCGACAGTCACGCCACGGGCAGTGAGCTCGTGTTCGAACACCTGCTTGAGCAACGCTGCGCAGCCGCCGCAGCCGGTGGCCGCCTTGGTGCAGCCCTTGACCGCAGCGAGGTCGCCGCAGCCGCTGTCGATGGCCGCACAGACCGCGCCCTTGCTGACGTTGTGGCACGAGCAGATGGTCGCACTGTCGGGCAGTGCGTCGGCGCCGAGCGCAGGCGCACCGCCACTCTGCGGCAGGATCAGCGCTGCCGGGTCGGCCGGCAGGGCGATGCCGTTCTGGGCGTACTGCAGCAGGGCGTCGTAGTAGCTGTTGTCCCCCACCAGCACTGCACCGAGCACGCGCTTGCCACTGGCATCCACCACCAGCCGGCGGTAGGCGTGGTTGGCCTCGTCGATGAAGCGGTAGCTGCGCGAGCCCGGCGTGGCACCGTGGGCATCGCCGATGGAGCCGACATCCACGCCCAGCAGCTTGAGCTTGGTCGACAGGTCGGCACCGGTGAAGGCGCTGGCGGCTTCGCCCATCAGCAGCGCCGCCAGGTTGCGCGCCATGCTGTAGCCCGGCGCGACCAGGCCGAACACGCTGCCATTCCACGAGGCGCATTCGCCGATGGCGAAGATGCGCGGGTCGCTGCTGCGGCAGTGGTTGTCGATCATCACACCGCCGCGTGCGGCGATTTCCAGGCCGCTGGCACGGCCCAGGGCGTCCTGTGGGCGGATGCCGGCGGAAAATACGATCAGGTCGGTTTCCAGGTATTCACCGCCTTCGAAGTTCATGCGATAGCGGTAGGTTTCACCCGTGCTGATCGATTGGGTAGCGCGCGACAGGTGCACAGCAACGCCCAATGCTTCGATCTGCGCCTTGAGTGCGGCGCCGCCCTCGCCGTCCAGCTGCATAGGCATCAGCCGTGGGGCGAATTCCACCACGTGCGCTTCCAGGCCAAGGGACTTCAGCGCATTGGCGGCTTCCAGGCCGAGCAGGCCGCCACCGACCACCACGCCACGACGCGCTTGGCCGGCAGCGGCACGAATGGCATCGAGGTCGTCAAGGGTGCGGTAGACCAGGCGGGCACTGCCGCTTGGGCCTTCGATCGGCGGCACGAACGGGTAGGAGCCGGTGGCCAGGATCAGCTGGTCATAGCCGTAACGGCCCTCGGCAGTCACCACCTCGCAGCGTACGCGGTCGATTTCCAGCACCGCTTCGCCCAGGTGCAGGTGCACGCCGCTTTTGCCGTAATAATCCTGCCCGCACAGGGCCAAAGCCTCGGCACAGCTGCCGGCGAAATACTCCGACAGGTGCACGCGGTCGTAGGCACGTTGGCGTTCTTCGCCGAACACATGAAGCTCGAAGCGCGCGAGGGCGCCGCGTTCGACCAGTTGCTCGACGCAATGGTGGCCGACCATGCCGTTGCCGACGATGACCAGTCGCTCTCGTTGCCTGCTCGCTGTTGCCTTCATAAGCCGATCCTCGATCAAAAAAAAGGCGCCTGGAGCCGAAGCTCCAGGCGCCTTTGCCTGTATTCATCACGGTGGGTGGCCCGGGTTGATCGCCGTTGATCAGTGGGCTTTGTTGTATCAGGGATGAAGCAGGGACTGTGCCAATCCAGCCTTTCTGTGCTGGCCTCTTCGCGGGTGAACCCGCACCCACAAGCGCCTCCACTGCTCTCAAGCACTGCACGGTAGCTGTAGGCGCGGGTTCGCCCACGACGGGGCCAGCGCTGCCAATGCACAGTTCAAGTGCAGCGCTCCCCATGCTGGCGCACCTCAATACACATCGCGCCGATACCGCTTGGCCCTGCCCAAGGCCTCGACATAGGCATTGGCATCCACCCCGCCATGCACGGCAATCACCTCACGCAACGCTGCATCGACATCCTTGGCCATGCGCTGGGCATCACCACAGACATAGAAGTACGCCCCCGCCTCCAGCCATTGCCACAGCTGCGCGCCCTGCTCGAGCATGCGCTGCTGCACATAGATCTTCTCGGCCTGGTCCCGCGAGAACGCCGTGTCCAGGCGCAGATGCCCGCTCGCCTGCCAGGCCTGCAGCTGTACCTGATAGTAGAAATCCGTGGCCGCATATTGCTCGCCGAAGAACAGCCAGTTACCACCTTTCGCACCCCGTGCCTCGCGCTCTTCCAGGAAGGCACGGAATGGTGCGATACCGGTGCCGGGGCCGACCATGATCACCGGCACGCTGTCGTCTTCAGGCAGGCGGAAGTGCTTCGATACCTGCGGGAAGATTTCCACCTTCAATGCCTGAGCCCGGTCCGCAAGGAACGTTGAACACACCCCTTTTCGCTTGCCATAGCGCACGGTGGATACCGTGAGGTGGACCTGGTCCGGATGCGCCAACGGACTGGAACTGATCGAATACAGGCGCGGCTGCAACGGCTTGAGCAGGTCAAGCCAGGTGGCCAACGGCAACTGCTGCGGGAATGCACGCAGCACATCGACCAGCTGCCTGCCCCACAGCCAATGCTGCAGTTCCGCCTTGCACTCGGGTTGCAGCAGGTGCTGCAGCTCGGCGTGATGCGCGCTGAAAACCTGCAGTTGCTGCGGCGTGACCTTGGCAATCTCCAGACGGGTTTCCAGAGCCTCGACCAGTGGCATCAGCGGCTGCTCCTTCAATTTCACCAGCGCCTGGCCATCGAGCTGCGTCAGCGCCAGCAGTTCGTCGACGAGTGCCGGACAGTTGCGCGGCCACACGCCCAAGGCATCGCCGGCGGCGTAGGTGAAACCGCTGCCGGACAGGTCGAACACCAGCTGGCGGGTTTCCTTGTTGGCACCCGGGCCGTTGAGCAGCTGATTTTCCAGCAGCGGGGCCAACCATGGTTGCTGCTTGTTGTAGCTCGCGACTGGCGCCGATTGGCTGACCGGTGGTGGCGCGCTGGCGCAGCCGAGCCCCGCCAGCAGGGCTTCGAGCCAAGCGGCGAAGGCTTCATCGAAATCCGGTTCGCAATCGACCCGCTGCAGCAAGCGGCACCCGCCCAGCTCGGCCAGACGCTGGTCGAGCTTGCGACCAAAGCCACAGAACTGGTCGTAGCTGGAGTCACCCAAGGCCAGCACGGCATAGGGCAGCTCCGCGTAGCAAGCGCCCTCCTCGCCCTGCAGGGCCTGCCAGAACGCCGTGGCACTGTCGGGCGCGTCGCCGTCACCAAAGGTGCTGGTGATCAGCACCGCACTGGCGGCGCCTTGCAGCTGGCTGGGGTTGACCGCGTCCATGCAACTGAGCTCTACCTCCAGGCCAGCACCACGCAGGCGCTCGGCACAACGCTCGGCAAGCGCCTCGCCATTGCCCGTCTGCGAGGCCCACAGCACCTGATGACGCGGCGCGGCGCGGGCCGGCGTAGCGACTGGCTGCGCGAACTGCGCAACATCAGTGTTCAGCTCAAGCGCATCGATGCGCTCGCCGGCGACCCGCGCCAGGGCCACCGCGCAATGTTTGAACGCCGGCTGCAGCGACAGCGGGTCGACTGCATCGCAGGTCACGGCATTGATCGCCAGTTGCTCGCCGATCAGATCGTTCCAGTGGAATGGCGCAAAGCAGTTGCCGGGCATGACCCGGTCACTGATGCGCGCAGGCAACACGGCCTGGCCGCGACGCGAGCGGATGGCGACCAGGTCCTTCTCGGCGATGCCCAGGCGGGCAGCATCATCTGGGTGGATTTCAAGGAAGGGGCCGGGCTCCAGCTTGTTCAGCGCAGGTACCTTGCCGGTCTTGGTCAGGGTATGCCACTGGTGCTGCACGCGGCCGGTGTTGAGCACCAGCGGGTAGACGGCATCGGGCAGTTCGGGCGCCGGCAACCAAGGCCGGGCGAAGAAGCGCGCCTTGCCGCTGGCGGTGGGGAACGCCAGGGCAGGCGCATGGCCTTCGGCATCGCGCAACAGGTGCTGGCTGCTGCCGTCGTTCAGGTAACGCAGCGGGCTGCGGTCAGCTTCGCGACCCGGCGCGCAGGGCCATTGCCGCGGACTGTGGCGCAATTGCCGATAGCCGATGCCGCGCAGGTCGTAGCCGGTCGTCGGGTTCCAGAAGCGCCGGATCTCGTCGTATACCGCCTCGGCGTCGGGGTAATCGAAGGCCTCTGCGTAGCCCATGGCGCAGGCCACCCGGGCGATGATCTGCCAGTCCGCCAGGCTTTGGCCGGGCGCCGGCAGCGCCTGCGGCATCAGCGTCAGGTTACGTTCGCTGTTGATCATCACGCCCTCGCCTTCGGCCCACAGCGCGGCGGGCAGCAGGATATCGGCGTAACGGTTGGTCTCGGTGTCGAGGAAGGCGTCCTGGGTGATCACCAGCTCGGCCTGGCGCAGGCCGTCGATCACCTGCTGGCGGTTGGCGACGCTGGCCACCGGGTTGCTGCAGATCACCCAGCAGGCTTTCACCGCACCGGCCTTCATCTGCTCGAACAGCGCGATCGTGCCCTCACCGCCTTCGCTGCGCAGGCTGCCCGGTTGCAGATGCCATTGCTGCTCGACGAAGGCGCGGTCCGCCGCCACCAGCGCCGAACGCTGGCCCGGCAGGCCCGGGCCCATGTAGCCCATTTCGCGGCCGCCCATGGCATTGGGTTGGCCGGTCAGCGAAAACGGCCCGCTGCCGGGGCGGCAGATGGCGCCGGTGGCCAGGTGCAGGTTACACAAGGCGTTGCTGTGCCAGGTGCCGTGGACGCTCTGGTTGAGGCCCATGGTCCAGCAGCTCATCCACTCACCGGCGGTGCCGATCCATTCTGCTGCCCGGCGGATGTCGGCTTCGCTCAGGCCAGTGATGGCGGCTACGCGCGCCGGGGTGTAATCGTCGAGGAAGGCCGGCAGTTCGTCCCAGCCTTCGGTGTGACGGGCGATGAACGCGGGGTCGGTGTGCCCGTTGTGGTGCAGCAGGTGCAGCAAGCCGTTGAGCAGCGCCATGTCACTGCCGGGGCGCAGTTGCAGGAACAGGTCGGCCTTGTCGGCCGTGGCGGTGCGCCGTGGATCCACCACGATGAGTCTGGCCCCGGCCTTGAGCCGGTCCAGCAGGCGCAGGAACAGCACCGGATGGCAATCAGCCATGTTCGCGCCGATCACCAGGAACACGTCGGCACGTTCGAAATCCTGGTAGCTGCCGGGCGGGCCGTCGGCGCCGAGCGACAGCTTGTAGCCGCTGCCGGCACTGGCCATGCACAGCCGTGAGTTGGACTCGATATGGCGTGTGCGGATAAAGCCCTTGGCCAGCTTGTTGGCCAGGTACTGGGCTTCCAGCGACATCTGCCCGGACACATACAGCGCCACGGCGTCCGCACCGTGTTGGTCGATGATGCCGCGCAGGCGCTCGCCGGCCTGGGCAATGGCCTGGTCCATGCTGCTGCGCGCCGGCTGCTGGCTGCGTTGCTGGCGGACGTAGGCATCCTCCATGCGCCCGGCGGCGGTCAGTGGCAGGTGTGCGGTGAGGCCCTTGGTACACAGGCGGCCGAAGTTGCTTGGGTGCTGCTTGTCGCCACTGATCTTGCTGACCTTGCCATCATCGATGCTCATGACAATGCCACAGCCGACGCCACAGTAGGGGCAGACGCTGCGTACTTCACGGGTGGTCATGGGCGCTCTTCCCCTGTCAGGAACGCAAAAAGGCGCCGGCTGCCCGTGCTTGCAGAGCAAGCGGGGCAACACGGCGCCTTTGTCGTGAATTGTTTGGGCTGTCGACGTTGATAGCCCTGGATGTTGGTCTGTCAGCAATTAGTGGGCCAGCCCTTGTGGGAGCGGCCTTGTGTCGCGAAAGGGCCGCATCGCGGCCCCAGCAATTCAAGCGATACCATCAAAATCCTGGGGCCGCTTCGCGGCCCTTTCGCGACACAAGGCCGCTCCCACAAAAGCCCTGCGCACCACGCGGTGGCAGGGGCGAGGCTCATGGCGCTATGCTGGAGCACTTTCCCGCAAGAGCTACAGCCTGCATTCCATGTCCAAGGTGATCCTCAAGACCCCCGCCCAACTCGCATTGATGCGCAACGCCGGCCAGCTGTTGGCCCGGGTTTTCGCCGAACTCGACAGCTTCATCCGCCCCGGCATCACCACGATGCAGATCAACGACCGCGCCGAGGCATTCATCGTCGATACCCTCAAGGCACGCCCGGCGAGCAAGGGCCAGTACGGCTTCCCCTACTCGCTCAACACCTCGGTGGACCATGTGGTCTGCCATGGCATCCCCAAGGTCGATGAAGTGTTGAAGGAAGGCTCGATCATCAATGTCGACATCACCCTCGAACAGGGCGGTTACATTGCCGACTCGTCGAAGATGTACAGCATCGGGCCAATCAGCGAAGACGCACAGCGGTTGGTCGACATGACCTATGAGGCGCTATGGAAAGGCATCGAACAGGTACGCCCTGGGGCGACGCTGGGTGACATCGGCCATGCCATCCAGGCTCATGCCGAAGCGGCTGGCTACAGCGTGGTACGCGAATACTGCGGCCATGGCATTGGCCAGCAGATGCATGAAGGGCCCGAGGTGCTGCATTTCGGCCTGCGTGGCATGGGCATGAAGTTGCAACCGGGCATGGTGTTCACCATCGAGCCGATGATCAACCAGGGTGGGCGCGGGACGCGGACGCTCAAAGATGGCTGGACGGTGATCACCCGCGACCACTGCCTGTCGGCACAGTGGGAACATACGGTGGCGGTGACTGAGGATGGGGTCGAGGTGCTGACATTACGGGATGAAGAGCGTAGCCGGTAAGCGCTCAAACAAAAAAAGCGACCCTAAGGTCGCTTTTTTGTGGCTTCCGGGTGTTCAGTGGGCCCTGGAAGCGGAATATGGCGCAGCGGACGGGACTCGAACCCGCGACCCCCGGCGTGACAGGCCGGTATTCTAACCGACTGAACTACCGCTGCGCTAATCAACGAGTGGTGGGTGATGACGGGATCGAACCGCCGACCCTCTGCTTGTAAGGCAGATGCTCTCCCGGCTGAGCTAATCACCCATTCGTCTCGGTGAGGCGCGCATTCTACGGATGAACCAGCAGCCTGGCAAGCCATTGAAGCAACTTTTTTGCACAATCAGCCATCGCAAATTTCAGGCACAAAAAAAGCGACCCTAAGGTCGCTTTTTTTGTTACTTCCGGGTGTTCAGTGGGCCCAGGAAGTGGAATATGGCGCAGCGGACGGGACTCGAACCCGCGACCCCCGGCGTGACAGGCCGGTATTCTAACCGACTGAACTACCGCTGCGCTATACATCGAGTGGTGGGTGATGACGGGATCGAACCGCCGACCCTCTGCTTGTAAGGCAGATGCTCTCCCGGCTGAGCTAATCACCCTTCGTCTCGGTGTGGCGCGCATTCTACGGAGGGGCTGCTACCCTGGCAAGCATTTTTTTATTTTTTTTCAAAAAAAACTCCAAGCCTTTCAAAGACCTAGCGCAGCCGGGGCTTTTCCTTCCTTATCGGGTCCTGCTGGCCCTCTGACAGGGTTGGCCTCAGAGCGCTGCTCGGAGAATAATGCCCGCCTTATGCATTAAGGAGAGATTGCCCCCCATGTGGTTCAAGAACCTGCTGTCCTACCGCCTGACCCAGGAAGTACCGTTCGAGCCTGAAGCGCTGGAAGCCGCGCTGGCCACCAAGCCAGCCCGCGCCTGCGCCAGCCAGGAGCTGACCACCTACGGCTTCATCGCGCCGTTCGGCAAGGGTGAAGACGCTCCCCTGGTGCACGTCAGCGGCGAATTCCTGCTGGTTGCCGCGCGCAAGGAAGAACGCATCCTGCCGAGCAGCGTGGTCAACGATGCCGTGAAGGAGAAGGTCGAAGAGATCGAGACCGAGCAAATGCGCAAGGTCTACAAGAAAGAGCGCGACCAGATCAAGGACGAGATCATCCAGGCCTTCCTGCCGCGCGCGTTCATCCGCCGCTCGATGATCTTCGCCGCCATCGCCCCGCGCCTGGGGATGATCCTGGTCAACTCGGCCAGCGCCAAGCGCGCCGAAGACCTGCTGTCGACCCTGCGCGAAGTGATGGGCTCGCTGCCGGTGCGCCCGGTGACCGTGAAGATCGCACCCACTGCGACCATGACCGACTGGGTCAAGTCGCAACAGGCTGCCGAAGGCTTCTACGTGCTGGACGAGTGCGAACTGCGGGACACCGCCGAAGACGGCGGCATCGTGCGCTGCAAGCGCCAGGACCTGACCAGCGAGGAGATCCAGCTGCACCTGAGCACCGGCAAGGTGGTCACCCAGCTGGCCCTGGCCTGGCAGGACAAGCTGTCGTTCGTGCTCGACGACAAGATGGTGATCAAGCGCCTGAAGTTCGAAGAGCTGCTGCAGGAACAGGCCGAACAGGACGGTGGCGAAGAGGCCGCGCAGCAGTTCGATGCCAGCTTCCAGCTGATGATGATGACCTTTGCCGAATTCCTGCCGGCGCTGTTCGAAGTGCTCGGTGGCGAAGAGATTCCGCAAGGGGTCTGATGGTGTTTGAAAAGCCGGTGCTTGCCTGAAAGGCATTTTCTGCCAGCACCGGCCCTTTCGCGGCGGTTCGACGCCTCGATGAACCCGCGAATGGGCCGGTGAAATTCATAGAGCTATAACGAGAAAAGGAATTGCCCCATGCGTGCCCTCGCCGCCCTCAGCCGCTTCGTCGGCAACACTTTCGCCCTGTGGGTGCTGGTGTTCGCCGTGCTGGCCTTCATGGTGCCCCAGTGGTTCATCGCCCTCAAGGTCGCCATCGTGCCACTGCTGGGGCTGGTGATGTTCGGCATGGGCCTGACCCTCAAGCTCGATGACTTCGCCGCCCTCGCCCGCCAGCCCTGGCGTGTGGCCCTGGGCGTGGTCGCGCACTTCGTGATCATGCCGGGCATGGCCTGGCTGCTGTGCCAACTGTTCCACCTGCCGGCGGAAATCGCCGTGGGCGTCATCCTGGTCGGCTGCTGCCCGAGCGGCACGGCGTCGAACGTGATGGTCTGGCTGTCCAAGGGCGACCTGGCGCTGGCGGTGGCGATCGCTGCGGTCACCACCCTGCTCGCCCCCCTGCTGACCCCGGCGCTGATCTGGTTCCTGGCCTCGGCCTGGCTGCCGGTGTCCTTCATGGACATGTTCTGGTCGATCCTGCAGTTGGTGATGCTGCCGATCGTGCTCGGCGTGCTGGCTCAGCGCTTGCTGGGTGCGCGGGTGCAGGCGGCGGTACAGGTGCTGCCACTGGTGTCGGTGGTGAGCATCGTGATGATTGTCTGCGCGGTGGTGGCGGCCAGCCAGGCCAAGATTGCCGAATCGGGGTTGCTGATCATGGCGGTGGTGGTGCTGCACAACACCTTCGGCTACCTGCTGGGCTACCTCACCGGCCGGCTCTGCAACCTGCCGCTGGCCCAGCGCAAGTCGCTGGCGCTGGAGGTGGGCATGCAGAACTCGGGGCTGGGGGCGGCGCTGGCGGCGGCGCACTTCTCGCCGCTGGCGGCGGTGCCGAGCGCGCTGTTCAGCGTCTGGCACAACATCTCCGGGGCGCTGCTTTCGACCTGGTTCCGCAGGGTGGAAGAGCCATCGGCCGCCATTGAAGAGGTTGAGCCAGCCAGGCATTGATGTGTACCCTGATGGCCACGGTGAGGACGACCTCACGACGCACCGCGTGACCATTCCGGGGACGGCCCCATCATTCGCAACGATGGAGCAGCATCATGTCCTGGATCATCCTGTTCTTCGCCGGCCTGTTCGAGGTCGGCTGGGCCGTCGGCCTGAAATACACCGACGGCTTCAGCAAACCGCTCCCGACCGTACTCACCGTCGCCGCCATGGCCATCAGCCTGGGCCTGCTGGGCCTTGCCATGAAGGAACTGCCGCTGGGCACCGCCTATGCCATCTGGACCGGCGTCGGCGCCGTCGGCACGGTGATCGCCGGGATCATCCTGTTCGGCGAGTCGATGGCCCTGGTACGGCTGGTCAGCGTGGCGCTGATCATTACCGGCCTGATCGGCCTGAAAGTCAGCGCCAGCTGATACCTCTGCTCAGCGCAGGCCACCGCGCAAGCGGCTGACCTGCTCACGCAAGGCCTCTGGCTGCGCCGCCTCCACCGGGATGGCGGCGCCTGCCACGATGGTCACCCGCGACCACAGGCGCTTGAAGAAGCCCTTGGCCGGGTCGCGGCTGAAGAAACTCCCCCACAGGCCCTGCAGCGCCAACGGAATCACCGGCACCGGGGTTTCTTCGAGGATGCGGCTGACGCCTCCCTTGAACACGTCGATTTCACCATCACCGGTCAATTTGCCTTCCGGGAAGATACACACCAGCTCACCGTCTGCCAGGTACTCGGCGATACGCGCAAAGGCCCGATCATAGGTGGCCTGGTCTTCGTTGCGCCCGGCAATCGGAATGGCACCCGCCGTGCGGAACACGAAATTGAGCACCGGCAGGTTGTAGATCTTGTAGTACATGACGAAGCGGATCGGCCGACGGATCGCCCCGCCCAGCAGCAGTGCATCGACGAACGACACGTGGTTGCACACCAGCAGCGCAGCGCCTTCATCGGGGATGCGTTCAAGGTCGCGGTGCTGCACGCGGTACATCGAATGGCTGAGCATCCAGATCAGGAAGCGCATGGTGAACTCGGGCACGATCCTGAAGATGTAGGCATTGACCAGCACGTTCAGCAGTGACACCACCAGGAACAGCTGGGGGATGCTCAGCTTGAGCACGCTCAGCAAGACGATGGTGAAGATCGCCGAGACCACCATGAACAGCGCGTTGAGGATGTTGTTGGAGGCGATCACCCGCGCCCGCTGGTCTTCGGCAGTGCGCGCCTGGATCAGCGCGTACAGCGGCACGATGTAGAAGCCGCCGAACACGCCGAGGCCAACGATCGACACCAGGATCCACCAGGCCTGGTGCATGCCCAGCAGCGCCAGCCAGTCGTGCGGCTGGGCGCCGGCCGGTACGTCACCTGAGTGCCACCACCAGAGCAGGCCGAACAAGGTGAGCCCAAACGAGCCGAACGGCACCAGGCCGATTTCCACCTTGCGCCCGCTGAGGCGTTCACACAGTAGCGACCCGACGGCGATACCGACCGAGAACAGGGTCAGCACCAGGGTCACTGCGGTCTCGTCACCGTGCAGCCACTCTTGGGCGTAAGTCGGGATCTGCGTCAGGTAGATGGCGCCGACGAACCAGAACCACGAGTTGCCGACGATCGAGCGCGACACTGCCGGGGTCTGCCCCAGGCCCATGCGCAGGATCACCCACGACTGCTTGAAGATGTTCCAGTCCAGCGCCATCTGCGGCGACGCTGCCGCAGCCCGGGGAATCCAGCGGCTGGCCAGGTAGCCGAGCACGGCGGTGCCGACCACGCCAGCGGCCACCACCGTGGCATAGCTGTCATTGGCCATCATCACCCCGGCGCCAATGGTGCCTACCAGGATGGCGAGGAAGGTGCCCATCTCCACCAGGCCGTTGCCCCCCACCAGCTCCTCTTCACGCAGGGCCTGGGGCAGGATCGAGTATTTCACCGGGCCGAACAGCGCCGAGTGGGTGCCCATGCCGAACAGCGCCACCAACATCAGCGTGAGATGGTTGGTGACGAAGCCGATGGCGCCGATCGCCATGATGACGATCTCGGCCAGCTTGATCGCGCGGATCAGTGCGTCCTTGGCGAACTTCTCGCCGAACTGCCCGCCCAGCGCCGAGAACAGAAAGAACGGCAGGATGAACAGCAGCGCGCAGAGGTTGACCCAGATCGATCGATCGCCGTCGCCCAGGCTGAGCTTGAACAGAATGGCCAGGATCAGCGACTGCTTGAACAGGTTGTCGTTGAAGGCACCCAGTAACTGGGTGACGAAGAACGGCAGGAAACGCCGTTTGCCGAGCAAGGTGAATTGCGAGGGGTGACTCATCGTCCTTGTTCCTGAGTTGAGCCGCAGGCGGCCGTTGCTTGATTAGAAGGCGCACAACGCTCTCCAGGCCACATCATGGCTGTCAACTGACAACTTTGTCAGTAGCAGGCGATGGGTCTTCGGGACAGGCTGGCAGAAAATTTCATGAATAGGGATTTCATGCCTAGCCTGCGCAATTGTCGCCATCCGTTGCTCACCGCGTTGATACTGCCCGTACTGGCCTCGCTGCCCGTTACCAACGCCTCCAGCCTCGCAGCCGCCGACAAGGAACACTTCCTGCAGGACCTGCTTTCGCGCATGAGCCTGGCTGAAAAGGCCGGCCAGTTGCAAACGGACTATGTCGGCAGCGAGGCCAATTCGCGCCAAAGCGTGAAGGCGGTAAGAACCGGCCAGATCGGCGTAATGGTTGCAAATCCCCATACCCCCCGTGCACGCCTGCGCGAAATGCAGGATGCAGCCGTCCAAAGCCGCCTGAAAATCCCGCTGCTTTTTGCCGCAGATGTCGTGCATGGATACAGAACGATTTTTCCCATCGGCCTCGGGCTGGCCTCGAGCTGGGACATGCAAGCCATTGCTGTCAGTGCACGAGTCGCTGCGGTAGAAGCCAGTGCCGATGGGCGGGACATGACATTCGCCCCCATGCTGGATATCACGCGCGATCCTCGCTGGGGCAGGATCTCCGAAAGCCCAGGTGAAGATACCTACCTGGCTTCGCGCATTGCCTCGGTCACCGTTCAAGCACTGCAAGGCCCGATACTCGGGGCGAGCGACAGCATCATGGCCTGCATCAAGCACTTTGCCGCCTATGGCGCCGTCGAAGGTGGTCGCGACTACAACACTGTAGACATGAGCCCGTTGAAGCTCTATCAGGACTACCTGCCGCCCTATCGAGCTGCCATCGAAGCCGGAGCAGGTGCCGTCATGGTTGCGCTGACTGTGCTCAACGGTACCCCGTCGGCCGCCAATAGGGAGATGTTGCGGAACACGCTGCGGCGGGACTGGAACTTCCAGGGGCTGGTGATCAGTGACCATGGCGCGATCGGTGGGCTGATGACGCATGGCACTGCCAGCGACGCGCGCGCCGCCGCACGCATGGCGCTCGATGCCGGCACGCAAGTGGATCTCGGTGATTCCTTGTTCGGCGACCAATTGCCCACGCTGGTGGAGCAAGGGCTGGTCCCCGTGGGGACGCTCGACGCGGCAGTGCGCCAGGTATTGTCTACCAAATATGATCTGGGCCTGTTCGCCAATCCTTACAGAAGGCTGGGGCTGGCGCGCGACGACCCGCACGCCGAAAAGCGCCTTCACCGTGCCCAGGCCAGGGACGTGGCGCGACGAAGCCTGGTCTTGCTGAAGAATCGCAACCAGCTTCTGCCGCTGGAAAAGCAAGGGACTATCGCCCTGATCGGTCCGCTGGCCGACAATCGCATCGATATCCTCGGAAGCTGGCCCGCCAGCGGCCAGCCCGAGCAGGCCGTCAGCCTGCGCGATGGGCTGAAGGCTGCACTGGGGGGCAAGGCCAGGTTGCTGTATGCCGAAGGCGCCAACATCGCTGACGACCCGCAGGTGTTCCAACTGCTCGCTGATAATCAGGTGGCCTTCGACCCACGCAAGCCTGCCGCCATGCTGGCGGAAGCGAATGCCATTGCACGGCAGGCCAATGTCATCGTACTGGCCTTGGGTGAGGCCAGAGGCATGTCCCACGAAACTGCGAGCAAGACTGACCTTGACCTGCCCTTGCAGCAGCGCCAGCTGCTGCAAGCGATGAAGCGGACAGGCAAGCCTCTGGTATTGGTGTTGATGAATGGGCGCCCGCTGACATTGGGCGTCGAAGGAGAGATGGCTGATGCCATTCTTGAAACCTGGTTCAGCGGAACGGAAGGGGGCAATGCCATCGCCGACGTCCTGTTTGGCGATTACAACCCCTCAGGCAGACTGCCAGTGACCTTTCCCCGCAACGTGGGCCAGATCCCGCTCTACTACAATCACTTCAGCACCGGCCGCCCCTTCGATCCGGAGCGACCCACGCCTTATAAATCGTTTTACTTCGATACCGATAACACGCCGCTTTACCCGTTCGGTTTTGGCCTGAGCTACACCCGCTTCGAGCTTTCCCACCCCACGCTGACAAGCCAGCGCCTGTTGCCGGGGCAAACCCTGCGCGCCAGTGTCCAGGTAACCAACACGGGCCCACGCAGTGGCGAGACCGTGGTGCAGCTTTATTTGCGTGACGTCAGTGCAACGGTCAGCCGCCCGTTGAAAGCGCTCAAAGGCTTCCACAAATTGATGCTTGCCCCGGGAGAAAGCCGGACGGTCACCTTCGACATCGATCAATCCATGCTGGCCTTCTACGATCAATCACTACGCCTGGTCACCGAGCCGGGCTGGTTCGAAGTCATGATGGGCCAAGACTCGGAAAACCTCCTTAAGACACGCGTCGAACTGCTGCCTGCACGCAACTGAAGCGCTGTAGCTCCCCTTTTGCGATGCCCGACCGATAGCACAACGCCATTATTTTGATTGAAATTGCTGTTCAGGACTTGTTACATCTGCCGATGATTCATATAGATGACTATATCTGACAGAAGGAACAGACCTCAGGTCTCCTCCAACGCATAAGAAAAGGAGCTCGGCAGTAATGTTTACCTGGTTTGGCGACCTCAGGATCGCCCATAAACTCTTTCTCGGTTTCGGCCTGGTGCTGTGCCTGACACTCGTGCAGTCGCTGATCAGCTGGGACGGCCTCGGCAGCCTGGTACGGCGCAGTGAGGTTGTCAGCGATGTATCGCGCCTCAACGACGCCCTCGGCGACCTGCGCGAAGCGCGCTTGCGCCATGCCATGGCTAACGGCGCACCCGCCGAGAGCAAACAGCTGCAAGTTGCGCTGGACGCGTTCAAGCCGACACTGGCAAAGCTGCGCGAGGTGATGGTCAGGGCGCAGGCCCATGCGCTGATAAATAGTGCCGACCAGGCACTGCAGAGCTACAGCGGCAACCAGGCCGCCAGCTTCCGCTCCTATGAAAAGATGCGCGCGGCACAAAAGGAAATGGGCGTCCTGGCCACCCAGTCGTTCGCCAGCATCGAGCAGATTCGCAATCAGGTACGCGCCTTGCCCGATGCCGAGCAGCGTTTCGTGCGCATCGAGGCCATCAACCAGATACGCGAAAACCTGATCCTGCTGCGCTACCACGTTCGCGGTTATACCGGTAATACCAACGCCGAGACCGAGAAACTGATGAACACCCAGATTGCCACCACGGTGAACGATCTGCCGGGGCTGGTCGCCCGCTTCAATGGCAATTTCCCGCAGCAGTTCCAGCAGCTGGAGCTGCAGGTGCAGGCCTATGCGAAGGCCGTGGAGGCGTTCCGTGGCGAGGTCAGCCACCTGGTGGACTACCGCGCCGCCATGGCCAACGACATCGAGACCCTCAACGGTGTCATCGGCCAACTGCTGGACGACCAGGCGGTGCTGGTCGCCAAAGACAGCCACTTCGCCCGCAGCCTGCAAATTGCCACCACCCTGCTCGCCTTGCTGCTCGGCGCCCTGGCTGCCGTGGTGATTGCCCGGCAGATCAGCCAGCCGCTGCGCCAGGCACTCAAGGCCATGGAGCAGGTCGCTGCCGGTGACCTCGGCGAACAACCAAGCAGCCGCCGCCGCGACGAAGTCGGCCAACTGCAGAACGCCCTGCAGGGCATGACTCGCAACCTGCGCGAGCTGATCGCCCAGGTGCGCGATGGCATTTCGCAGATTGCCAGCGCTACCGAAGAGCTGTCGGCAATCACCGAGCAGACCAGCGCCGGCGCCAGCAACCAGAAGGTCGAAACCGATCAGGTGGCCACGGCCATGCAGGAAATGGCTGCCACCGTGCACGAAGTCGCGCGCAATGCCGGCGAAGCCTCTACCGCCGCCAGTGCCACTGACGAAGAAGCCCGTGAAGGTGACAGCGTGGTCAGCCGCGCCGTGGCCCAGATCAGCCGCCTGGCCAGCCAGGTGGACGCCACTGGCGAAGCCATGGGAGCGCTGCGCACCGAGAGCCAGCGTATCGGCAAGGTCATGGACGTGATCAAGGCCGTGGCCGAACAGACCAACCTGCTGGCGCTCAATGCCGCCATCGAAGCGGCCCGGGCCGGTGAAGCGGGCCGTGGTTTCGCCGTGGTGGCAGATGAAGTGCGCAGCCTGGCACAGCGTACCCAGGCATCGACGCTGGAGATCGAATCGGCGATCGGCAGCCTTGAGCAAGGCACTCGTTCGGTGAGCGAGCTGATGGAGCAGAGCCAGAGCCTCACCGAAAGCAGCGTGGCGCTGGTGCGTGAGGCCGGGGTGGCGTTGGAAGGGATTACCCAGCGTGTGTCGGCGATCCAGCTGATGAACCAGCAGATTGCCGCGGCTTCCGAGCAGCAGAGTGCGGTGGCCGAAGAGATCAGCCGCAGCGTGGTGACAGTGCGGGATATTTCCGAACAGACCGCTGAGGCCAGTCAGCAAACCTCGGCGTCCAGTGTGGAGCTGGCGCGGTTGGGCGGGCAGTTGCAGCAGATGATCAGCCGGTTCCGCTTCTGACCGATAGATGCCCCGCTGCCTGTGAAGATGGCGGGGCATCTTTCGGATTGACCGTGCCTGTGCTGGCCTCTTCGCGGCGGTTCGACGCCTCGAAGAGGCCGGCACAGGCGCTACCTCACGCGAACCCGAACAACGCCTGTGCAGTATCCACGAGCAGCGCCCGGCGCAATTCAGCCGAGCAGCCCAAGGCATCGAACTGCTCGACAACCCTGGTGAAGCTCACAGCAGACTCATGCTGGGTATGCGGCCAGTCACTGCCCCACAGCAGCCGTTCGGGACCGTAGTGGGCCTCAAGCGCACACAGGGCCTGACGTGCAAACGCCAGGTTCTGCTCCGGTGTACCTTCCAGTCGATAGATCCCGGACACCTTGACCCACACCTTGCCCTTGCCGCCCAGCGTCAACAGCTCGGCAAACCCCGGCTGCCCAAGCCCCAGGCGGGCATCGGGCCGACCGAAATGGTCGACCACAATGTTCAGCCCATAAGGCTCCAGGGCCCGCACCAGCGCCGGAATGTCCGCGACATGGCGGTGCAGCTCCAGGTGCCAGCCCTGTTCGCCGATGCGCTCCAGCAGGGGCCGCCATTCAGCCCCCGTCAGGTCTGGCAGGGCCTGGCCCATGAGGTTCAGGCGCACGCCCCTGACCCCGAGCCGATCCATCTCTTGCAAGGTCTCGCGCTCGACGTCCCGGTCAAGCATCACCACCCCGCGCAGTTGCCCCGGCACGGTCTTCAAGGCATCGAGCAGGTAGCGGTTGTCGGTACCCAGGAAGCTGGGCTGTACCAACACGCCATGGCTGAAACCATGGGCCAGCAGCTGGCCCAGGTAATCACCCAGCGGCGCATCGTAGCTGGGCGCGTAACGCCGCTCGCTGGCAAGGTTCAGGCCACGACTGAACACGTGGGCATGGCTGTCGATGGCGGTCAGGTGTGAAACAGGAACGTCGGGCATGGTCATCACAGAACAGTCAGGTTACTTGGCGACAGCGCCAGCCATGGCCGGCGCGGGCGTGGCCTCGAGGTTACGGCCACGGGTCTCCGGCAGGCACAGCGCGGCGAGCATCGCCACGCCGTAGGCGATGCCGGCATCGATACCGATTGCGCTACCCAGCGACATGGATTCGCTCATGTGGCCGACCAGGAACGGGAACACCGCCGACAGCACGCGGCCGAAGTTGTAGCAGAAGCCGACCCCGGCACCGCGCACGTCGGCCGGGTACAGCTCGTTGAAGAACGCCCCCAGGCTGGCAGGGATGCCGGCGGCGAAGAAGCCCAGCGGGAAGCCGAGGAACAGCATCTGGGTATTGCTCAGCGGGAAGAACACATAGGCCTGCACGGTCAGCACGCAGCACAGCGCGAACAGCAGGATGTTCTTGCGACGGCCGATGCGGTCGATCAGCAGGCCGCTGGCCACGCAACCACACCAGAAGGCAAAGATGATCACCGCCAGGTAACCACCGGAGTTCAGTACCGACAGGTTGCGTTCGGTCTTGAGGAAAGTCGGCAGCCAGGTCATGACGGCGTGGTAGCCACCGTGCGCCCCGAGGCCGAGCAGGCCGCCGAGCAGGGTCACGCGCAGCAGCTCCGGGCGGAAGATGCCGGCCATCGACTTGAAGAAGCTGCCCGGGATGGCCTTGTCCTTTTGCAGGCGCTGGAAGCTGTCCGGCTCCGGCACGTTGCGGCGCACCCAGATGATCAGCAGCGATGGCAGCAGGCCGATGAAGAACATTACCCGCCAGGCATACTCAGCCGGTACCAGCGAATAGATCAGGGTGAACAGCCCCACCGCCAGGCCCCAGCCCACGGCCCAGGCGCTCTGCACGGTACCCATGACCTTGCCGCGGTATTTCGGGTTGATGGTCTCGGCCATCAGCACCGCACCGGCCGCCCACTCGCCACCGATGCCGAAGCCCTGCATGGCCTTGACGAACAGCAGCGGATAGAAGCCAGTGACGAACGCCGAGAGGAAGGTAAAGAAGGAGAACCAGAGGATCATCCACTGCAAGGTCCGCACGCGGCCATAACGGTCCGACAGGGTGCCACCGAGCCAACCACCGATCGCCGAGGTCACCAGGGTCAGGCCGCTGATCAGGCCGGCATCGCCCTTGGTCAGGGAGAACGCGGCGATCAGCGCGGGAATGGCCAGGCCGAACATCTGCACTTCCAGCGCATCGAGCGACCAGCCACCGAAACAGGCCCAGAACGTCTTGCGTTCCCGTGAAGTGATCTGGCGATACCAGCTGAACATGGTTGTTATCCTTCTTAGTCGTGTGTGTGACGGCCGGGCGTGCCAAAGCGCTGGCAGGCCCGCGACCGGACAGGCGAAGCCACTGCGCCGTGGCAGAACGGCGCAGACGGGTAACGGGCGAAGCAGCCGGTTTAACGGCTCAGCGAATGTCGACGCGGTAGCGGAAGTGCTGCGCGTGGCCGCGCGAGCGGCGCCATTCCAGCGGTTTGCCAGCGTAATCGCGGGCCAGGCGCTCGATCACCACGACCGGGCTGTTGGCCGGCAGTTGCAACAAGCGGCCATGCACCGCATCGACCGCTTCGGCGGTCAGCGTCTCCTCGGCGTAGGCGACCACCTGGCCGCACAGCTCCTCGTAGATCGGGTAGAGCAGCGGACCTTTGCTATCCAGGTCGACGTCGAGCAGGGGTTGGAAGGTCTGGCGCGGCAGCCAGATTTCCTCGGCAAGCACCGGCTGGGCGCCGAGCAGACGGGTACGGACAATGCGAATGACCTCGGCCTCGGCAACCAGGCCCAAGGCCTGGGCAACCGCCGAAGGGGCCGGCACCGGCTCGATGGAGAGGATGCGGCTTTCCGGCATCAGCCGCTCGCCGTTGGCGCTTTCGAAACGGAAGAAGCGGAACAGCGAAGACTGGAACTGCGGGCGGCGGATGAAGGTGCCGCGGCCCTGCTGACGCTCCAGCACGCCTTCGGCGACCAGCACGTCGACGGCCTTGCGCACGGTGCCGACAGACATGTCGAACTCGTTGGCCAGGGCAGCTTCGGTGGGAATGGCCTCGCCCGGGCGCCAGCGGTTATTGGCGATCTGCTCGATCAGATGATCGCGCAGCTGTTGATAGCGGGGTAGTCGAGCATCACCGGACAGTGGGTGCATGGGTCGGCTCTCGTCTCTTGTTATATAAACATATATATGAATTGGTCGAGAGTATTCCCCCGCGAGGTGCAGGCTGTCAATCCTCCGCTGGTCGCCGCCGCCCGTCTCAATTATCCTCCCAGCATCGAATTACCCCACACCAAGGACGTGGCAATGCTCGCTGCCATGAAAGGCTACCCCGCCAGCGTCCGTCTGCTGCTGGCAACCACCTTCTCGCTGACTGTCGCCCGCGCTATCACCCTGCCCTACCTGGTGGTCTACCTGGCCGACAACTTCCAACTGTCGGTCGGCCAGATCGGCTTGCTGATCGGTGGCGCGCTGATCGTCGCCTCATTGCTGAGCCTGTATGGCGGGCACCTGGTCGACACCGTGCGCAACCACACCCTGGTCAGCGCCAGCACGCTGGTCTTCGCCCTCGCCTTCGTAATCGCCATCGCCAGCCGTTCGGTGTGGCTGTTCTTCAGCTGCCTGGTGCTGATCAACCTGGCCCTGGCGGTGGTCGACATCGCCGCCAAGGCCGGCTTCTGCGCGCTGCTGCCGGTGGAGCAACGGGCCGAGGTGTTCGCCATCAAGTACACCTTGAGCAACGTCGGTTATGCCGTCGGCCCGCTGCTTGGCGTGGCCATGCTGGAGCTGGACGACCATCTGCCTTTCATCGCTTCGGCGCTCACCGGCCTGGGCATGTGCCTGGCCTACTGGCGGCTTGGCGACCGTGGCCTGCAGGCCAGCGCGCAGGTGCCGCCGGGCGCCGGGTTCAGCCAGGTTGCGCTAGGGCTGGCGCGCGACCGTCGACTGGTGTGCTTCACCCTGGGCGGCGTACTGAGCGCAGTTGTCTTCGGCCAGTTCACCGCCTATCTGTCGCAGTACCTGGTGGTGACCAGCAGCGCCAGCGAGGCGGCACGGTTGGTCGGTTATCTGGTCACGACCAACGCGGTGACGGTGATAGCCCTGCAGTACCTGATCGGTCGACGCATCGGTCGCCAGCAGCTTATGCCCTGGCTGCTGGCCGGCATGGCGCTGTTCATCGCCGGGCTGCTCGGCTTTGCCATGGCCGGATCGGTAGTGGCGTGGTGCCTGGCGATGCTGGTGTTCACCCTCGGTGAAATCATCGTCATACCCGCCGAGTACATGTTCATCGACCTGATTGCCCCGGAGCACCTGCGCGGGGTGTATTACGGGGCGCAGAACCTGTCCAACCTCGGGGCGGCGCTGGGGCCGGTAATGGTGGGGTTCGCCCTGGGGCGGTGGTGGCCGGGGGTGATCTTCTACCTGCTGGTGATGTCGGTGATACTGGCGGGCGTCTTCTACTGGCTGGGTACACGTCGGGGTTGATGTTGCCTGCTCCGGCCGCTTCGCGGGTAAACCCGCTCCTAAGAGGGTGCCGCGTCGCTTTCGGCACCTTCGCAGTACCCGCGAATTGGCCAGTGCAGGCAAAAGACGAACCTGCGACGACTCGCCGCTGCGACCATCGTCGGCGCTGACGAACCGCCGCCCGCGTGCCAGACTGATTGATCGGGACCGCGTTATCTTTCTTGCTCCGGAGTTTTCATGTCGTTGTCCAGCGGGCTGATCGCCGTGGTCGCCCTGGCCTATATGGCCGTCATGTTCGCCATCGCCTTCTACGGCGACCGCCGCAGCACGCCGTTGCCGCCGCGCCTGCGTGCCTGGGTGTACAGCCTGTCGCTGGCGGTGTACTGCACCAGCTGGACGTTCTTCGGCGCGGTCGGCCAGGCCGCGGAACAGCTGTGGGCGTTCCTGCCGATCTACCTCGGGCCGATCCTGCTGCTGATTTTCGCGCCGTGGGTGCTGCAGAAGATGGTGCTGATCAGCAAGCAGCAGAACATCACCTCGATCGCTGACTTCATCGCCGCCCGCTATGGCAAGTCGCAGTCCCTGGCCGTGGTGGTGGCGCTGATTTGCCTGGTTGGCGTGCTGCCTTATATCGCCCTGCAGCTCAAGGGCATCGTCCTCGGCGTCAACCTGCTGATCGGCGCCAACGCCGACGCTACAGGCACGCGGGTGCAGGACACCGCGTTGGTGGTGTCGCTGGTGCTGGCGCTGTTCGCCATCGTTTTCGGCACCCGCAGCCTGGACGTCACCGAGCACCACCGCGGCATGGTCCTGGCGATCGCCTTCGAGTCGCTGATCAAGCTGCTGGCATTCCTCGCGGTGGGTGTCTTCGTGGTGTTCAACCTGTATGACGGCTTCGACGACCTGCTCAGCCAGGCGCGCCAGTCGGTGCAACTGGACAGCTATTGGCAGGAAACCATCAACTGGCCGTCGATGGTGGTGCAAACCGCCGTGGCGATGATGGCGATCATCTGCCTGCCACGGCAGTTCCATGTCACCGTGGTGGAGAACATCGAACCCCAGGACATGCGCCTGGCGCGCTGGGTGTTCCCGCTGTACCTGGCCCTGGCCGCGCTGTTCGTGGTGCCGATCGCCCTGGCCGGGCAGATGCTGCTGCCGGGCACGGTGATATCCGACTCCTTCGTCATCAGCCTGCCGCTGGCCGAAGCCCACCCCAGCCTGGCCCTGCTGGCTTTCATCGGCGGTGCTTCGGCCGCTACCGGCATGGTCATCGTCGAGGCGGTAGCGCTGTCGACCATGGTCTCCAACGACATGCTGCTGCCCTGGCTGCTGCGCCGCAACAATGCCGAGCGGCCGTTCGAAGCGTTCCGCCACTGGATGCTGTCGGTACGCCGGGTGACCATCGTGGTGATCCTGCTGCTGGCCTATGTCAGCTACCGCCTGCTCGGTTCCACTGCGAGCCTGGCGACCATCGGCCAGATCGCCTTCGCCGCCGTCACCCAGCTGACCCCGGCCATGCTCGGCGCGCTGTACTGGAAGCAGGCCAACCGCCGTGGCGTGTTCGCCGGCCTGGCAGCGGGCATCTTCCTGTGGTTCTACACCCTGGTGCTGCCGATCATCGCCCATAGCCTGGGCCTGTCGCTGGGGTTGTTCCCGGGCCTGGCCTGGCTGCATGGCAACCCGCTCGACCTGCCGATCAGCCCTTTGACCCAGGGGGTAGTGCTGTCGCTGGCGGGTAACTTCACGCTGTTTGTCTGGGTGTCGATGTTGTCGCGCACCCGCGTGTCTGAACACTGGCAGGCAGGCCGCTTCATCGGCCAGCAGACCAGCGCCCGGCCCAGCAGCAAACCGTTGCTGGCCGTGCAGATCGAAGACCTGCTCACCCTCGCCTCGCGCTTCGTCGGCGAGGAGCGCGCGCGGCAAAGCTTCATCCGCTTCGCCTACCGCCAGGGCAAGGGTTTCAACCCCAACCAGAACGCCGATGGCGACTGGATCGAACACACCGAACGCCTGCTCGCCGGTGTGCTCGGCACCTCCTCGACCCGTGCCGTGGTCAAGGCCGCCATCGAAGGCCGCGACATGCAGCTTGAAGACGTGGTGCGCATCGCCGACGAAGCCAGCGAAGTGCTGCAGTTCAACCGCGCGTTGCTGCAGGGTGCCATCGAAAACATCAACCAGGGCATCAGCGTGGTCGACCAGAACCTGCATCTGGTGGCATGGAACCGCCGTTACCTGGAGCTCTTCAACTATCCCGAGGGGCTGATCAGCGTCGGCCGGCCGATCGCCGACATCATCCGCTACAACGCCGAGCGCGGCCTGTGCGGCCCGGGCGAGGCACAAGTCCATGTGGCACGGCGCCTGCACTGGATGCGCCAAGGCCGCGCCCACTCTTCCGAGCGGTTGTTTCCCAATGGCCGGGTCATCGAGCTGATCGGCAACCCGATGCCCGGTGGTGGCTTTGTCATGAGTTTCACCGACATCACGCCATTCCGCGAAGCCGAACAGGCGTTGCGCGACGCCAACGAACGCCTGGAGCAGCGCGTGGCCGAACGTACTCACGAGCTGTCGCAACTCAACCAGGCACTGTCAGAAGCCAAGAGCCAGGCCGAAGCGGTGAGCAAGTCCAAGACCCGCTTCCTCGCTGCAGTCAGCCATGACCTGATGCAGCCGCTGAACGCTGCGCGACTGTTCTCCGCCGCCCTGTCGCAGCAGGCCGAAGGCATGAACGAAGAGGCCCAGCAGCTGGTGCAGCACATGGACAGCTCGCTGCGCTCGGCCGAAGAGCTGATCAGCGACCTGCTGGACATCTCGCGCCTGGAAAACGGCAAGATCACCCCCGACGCCAAACCCTTCGCCCTCAATGAACTGTTCGACACCCTTGGCGCCGAGTTCAAGGTGCTGGCCGCCGAGAAGGGCCTGGAATTCCGCTTGCGCGGCAGCCGTCTGCGGGTCAACAGCGACATGAAACTGCTGCGCCGGGTGCTGCAGAACTTCCTCACCAATGCCTTGCGCTACGGCAAGAGCCCGATCCTGCTGGGTGCACGCCGCCAGGGCGAGCACCTGTGGCTGGAGGTCTGGGACCGTGGCCCAGGTATCGCCGACGACAAGCTGCAGGTGATTTTCCAGGAATTCAAGCGCCTGGACAGCCACCAGACCCGCGCCGAAAAAGGCCTCGGCCTCGGCCTGGCGATCGCCGACGGCCTGTGCCGGGTGCTTGGCCACACGCTGGAGGTGCGCTCCTGGCCCGGCAAGGGCACGGTGTTCCGCGTCCGTGTACCGATTGCCCATCAGGCCGCAGCGGCGCCGAGCGCCCCGGTAGAAACCGCGAGCCAGCCGCTGGCCGGCTTGCAGGTGCTGTGCGTGGACAACGAAGACAGCATCCTGATCGGCATGAACAGCCTGCTCAGCCGCTGGGGTTGCCAGGTATGGACTGCGCGCAACCGCGCCGAGTGCGAAGCGTTGCTGGCCAAGGGCATGCGCCCGCACCTGGCGTTGGTGGACTTTCACCTGGATGACGGCGAAACCGGCACCGGGCTGATGGGCTGGTTACGTGCGCGCCTGGGCGAGCCGGTGCCCGGCGTGGTGATCAGCGCCGACGGCAGCAAGGAAACCTTGGCCACCGTGCATGCCGCAGGCCTGGACTACCTGGCCAAACCGGTGAAGCCGGCGGCCTTGCGCGCCCTGCTCAATCGCCATCTGAGCCTGGTTCAGTAACCGCCTCGTCGGCCAGCGCTTCGTCTGACAGGGCCCGTTCGAGCAGATCGGCCGGCAGGCTCTTGCTGGCGCGTGCACCGAGCAGCTTGAGCTGTTCGCTGCGGCTGACCAGGTTGCCGCGCCCTTCACACAGTTTGTTGCGAGCTGCGGCGTAGGCCTTGTCGACCTGCTGGAGGCGGTTGCCCAGCTCGTCCAGGTCCTGGATGAACAGCACGAACTTGTCATACAGCCAACCGGCGCGCTCGGCGATCTCTCGGGCGTTCTGGCCCTGGCGCTCCTGTTTCCACAGGCTGTCGATGACCCGCAGGGTGGCCAGTAAAGTGGTCGGGCTGACGATCACGATCTGCCGGTCGAACGCTTCCTGGAACAGGTTGGGTTCGGCCTGCAGCGCCGCCGAGAAAGCGGCCTCGATCGGCACGAACAACAGCACGAAATCCAGGCTGTGCAGGCCTTCGAGGCGATTGTAGTCCTTGCCCGACAGGCCTTTGACGTGGTTACGCAGCGACTGCACGTGCTGCTTGAGGGCAGCCTCGTCGTTGCTGCCGACAAATTGCTGGTAGGCGGTAAGGCTGACCTTGGCGTCGACCACCACCTGCTTGTCACCGGGCAGCATGATCAGCACGTCAGGCTGAAAGCGCTCGCCATCGGCACTCTTCAGGCTGACCTGGGTCTGGTATTCGCGGCCTTTTTCCAGGCCGGCATGTTCCAGCACCCGTTCAAGAATGAGCTCACCCCAGTTACCCTGGGTCTTCTGGCCCTTGAGGGCCTGTGTGAGGTTGGTGGCTTCGTCTGACAGCCGCAGGTTGAGTTGTTGCAGACGCTCCAGCTCCTTGCCCAGCGAGAAGCGCTCGCGGGCCTCCTGCTGGTAGCTTTCCTCGACACGTTTTTCGAACGCCTGGATGCGCTCCTTGAGCGGGTCGAGCAACTGGCCCAGGTGCTGCTGGCTGGTCTGGGCGAAGCGCTGTTCGCGCTCGTCGAAGATTTTCGTGGCCAGGTCGGCAAACTGGGCGCGCAGGGTGTCACGGGCCTCCTGCAGGTCTTCCAGGCGCTGCTGGTGGCTGTCCTGCTGCTCGCGCAGCTCGGCCTCCAGGCGCGCGGTCTGAGCCTCAAGACGACGCAATTCAGCTTCGCGAGTGGCGCGTTCGATGTGCCAGGCGTGGGCCGCATCACGGGCGTTATCGCGATCGATCTGCAGCAGTTCCAGTTCACGGCCCTGGGCGGCCAGCTGGGCCTGCTTGACGGCGTTGGCTTCGCTGAGGTCGCTTACTTCGTCGCGGCTGGCCTCCAGTTGCGCCTGCAGGCCAGCCTGGGCCAACTGCGCACTGTTCAGGCGCTCTTCGAGCAAGGCCTGCTCGCCGTGGCGCGCAGCCTGACGGCGCTGCACGTGCATGACCCACCCAAGGCAAGGCAATGCCCCTGCCACCAAGCCCAGCAGAATGCTGGCCAGATCCACTGCCATGCGTACCCCGATCACACCATTGCGAGTTGTGTGCAGCTTACCAGTCTGCCCGGTCGGGCGCCTGTTTCGCCGCATCGGTCTCGAACAGCCGCGCATACTCCAGCTGCGCCCGCTGGTCCCCGGCCCGTGCCGCCTGACGCAGCAGTTCATGGCCGATGCGACGGTCCCGGGCATTGCCGCAATCACGGCAGAGCATTTGCCCCAACCGGCTCTGCGCCACCACCACACCTTCGCGCGCGGGCTGCTTGAGCAGGTGCCCGGCAATATGCTTGATCTGTGGCTTGTCACCCAGGCTCGGGCTATCGAGCAGCCAGAGGGCCACTTTAAGGGAAAAGCGTCTGGGCGCAGGGGCTGATGAGGCAACAACGGGACTGGCGAGGGGTTTACCGCGAAACTTCATGACCGACAGGGATGGCAACTCGAAGGGCGCGCAACTGTACTCCTTTTTTTTGTGCATGACCTGGCGATTTCCGGCGGATTTCAATTTTTTTTCGATGATTTTTTCTTGACGTTTCCGAGTGGATGACTAGAGGGTCGGCAGGTGCCCATCGATTGTCGGACAGTTCTCTGAGGTGCTGGCACGCCCGTCCTAGAGCAAGCGCTTGGGACAATCCACAGTTCCTGTGGATAACTCGGTGGACAACCCCGCCAATGAGGCCGCGAACCCCCGAGAAATGGGGCTTACGGTCAAACTGACGATTTTTTCACCAGCAAAAATTAGTGTTTTTTTTCATTGACTTAAGGTGCCAGTCAAGTCATTGGCGAGCATGAGAAAGGCTGTTGCCAGCGTGTTACAAGTCATGCCTCGAATGTGTACAAGTGCACTGAAAGCCTGCGTTTGGATGCACGAAATTGGCACATCGGGGCCAGTTGGACGCCGGTTGCCCCCCTTCCCATGAGGCGAAACACACGCCATACTGCGCGGCTCGCCTGAAGAAACACGCAATGCTTGCAAAGGCCGTCTATTTTCGCTAAGGTGCGCTCCGTTAGTACCCAAGCTGAAAGTCAATTCTGGCCAGAAGCGTCCTTGCAGCCCATCGCTCTCCCGAACGATCGCTGCTGAAACCAGGACCGGCCCCCTCGATGATTCACTCGCCAGCCCAGCGCTGTTCAAGCACGAATCAACCGGAAGATTGATCAGGATTCCACCCCGACGGCCTAGAACCTTGGCCCCGGCGTGTTGCCTGCCTTCTGAAGTACCTACCAGTCAGCCCAAGCGCCCACACTTGATTGCGCTCTCTCTGGCTGCCCTGTTCCAGTCAGGTTCGTTCGTCCCTTAATAAAGGCGTCACTGGAACGTTTCTATCATGCACGGATCATAAACCCCGTGTTTAAAGCAGGAACCTCCAATAACATGCAAACTCATCATCAAATTCAGGCTGCCATTGGCACCCTCTCCCAAGCCTTCTCGCCGTTGAAGTGCCTAATCGTTGCCCCACGCAAGGGCAGCTTCAGCTTCACCCTGGTGGACGAGCACGGCATCGCCTGCCACACCGAACGCCTGTACCCTGAACAGTACAGCCACTCGGAACCCCTGCAGGCGGTAATCGCCCGCACCCGTCAGTCGCTCACCGCGTGAGTGGCGAATATCGGGGTATTCACAAGCTGAATGGCGCCTGTCGCAAGCTGCCTGATCGTTCTGGTGCTAATTGCCGCCAGGCATATGGCAGCGTGCGGCAGGCAGCAATCGATTTAAAAACAGCCCTTTACACCACGATTATCACACTACACTTCAACTCGAGCGGTCCCTACCGCTTCCGGCGGGCCTGACCAATCACCAGCTGCCAAGCTCCAGCGCCCGTCGGCCCTTTACTGCTCGAGGGCATCATGGGTATCGCGGCGAATGAATTGTGTCAGTATGTGATCCGACCTACCCTGGTCTATCTGAATCGCCACTGCGCCAGCGCCGAGGCCCTTCTGCTCGGTATCGCGGCCAGCCAGTCGGCACTCGGTTCAGCCTTGCACGATCGCCGTGGCCACGGCCTCTACCGCATTGGCGAAAGCCGTCACCAAGCCATCTGGGATCATTTCCTTGCCCGTGACCCGGAGTTGGCCAGCCTGGTTCGCGGCCTGGCCAGTCAGCACGCCTTTCTCGGCGGACCGCACCTGGAACTCACGGTCAACCTGCGCTACTCCACTGCCATTGCCTGGATGCTCATCGAAGAGCAGTCGACGCCGCTGCCAGCGGCCGATGATTTGCTCGGCCTGGCTCGAATCTGGCGGCAGATTTTCCATCCGCAAGGTCGCCTGCGCGACTTTACCCAAGCTTGGCACTTGTGCGTTGAGCAGAAGTTGCCACAGGCATCTTAGGAAGCGTCCTACACGTTTGTTAGAAAAAATGGAATTTTGGTCGGATTGTCCTACAAAACGGCGCGATCTCCTGTAATTCAGGCTATAGCGCGGCGCGTCATTTGTTGGTAGCTTTTCGCCCCGGAGATCACAAGGAGTTTCTAATAATGAAAAAAGCAATGCTCAAAACCTCCCTCGGCGTAGCCGTTGCCCTGGCATCCAGCCAATTGTTCGCTGCCGGCTTCGCACTTAACGAACAAAGCATCAGCGGCATGGGTACCGGCTTTGCAGGTCGTTCTTCTTCTGCCGAGGACGCCAGCACGGTGTACGGTAACCCTGCAGGCATGTCGCGCCTCAAACGCCAGGAAGTCACCGTGGGCGGAGCCGCTGTAATTGCCAAGACTGACATTTCCGGCCCGGGCAGCCGCCCACTGCCAGGCGAAACCGACGGTGACATGGTGCCTACCGTTGGCGTTCCAATGGGCTACTACGTGAAACCGATCGATGAGCACTGGAGCGTCGGCTTTGGCGTTTACGTGCCATTCGGCCTGGTTACCGATTATGGCAGTGGCGACGCCGCTCGCTATTGGGGCAAGAAGAGCCACGTCGAGGTCATCACCTTCCAACCTACCGTCAGCTACGCCTTCAACGACAAGGTGTCGATCGGTTTCGGCCCGACCATCAACCGCATCAAGGGCGAGCTGGGCTCGAACACCATCAACCCGCGCTCCCCAGGCGTGAACGATGGCGAAGTGAAGATCAAGGGTGACGACACTGCCGTCGGTTACAACATCGGGATCCTGGTGCAGGCCACCGACCGCACCCGCGTCGGCCTGACCTACCACTCCATGGTCGACTACAAACTCGAAGGCGACACCAAGATCAACAACGCCCTGATCGGGCCTTTCAGCGGCAGCAAGTTCGACGCCACGCTGAAGATCAAGACACCTGAGTCTGTGGACTTCTCGGTCACCCATGAACTGGACGACCAGTGGACCCTGTATGCCGGCAGCACCTGGACCCGCTGGAGCCGCCTGGAAAACATCACCGTCAACAACGACGTCCCGGCACCGCTGAGGGCCCAGTTCGGCACCATCACCGAAGAGCAGAACTGGCACGATACCTGGGCTCACGCCATTGGCGCCTCCTACAAGGTAAACAAGGAATGGGTGCTGCGCACCGGCTTCTCTGTCGACCAGTCGCCAACCAACAACACCGACCGCTCGCCGCGCATTCCTACCGGTGATCGCAAGGCGATCAGCATCGGCGCTGGCTGGAGCCCAAGCGACGACATGACCATCGACGTGGCCTACTCCTACCTGTGGGAAGAGGACACCAAGGTCAACCTGGCAAGCCCAACCAAGGGCCGCTACCAGGCCAAGTACGAGAACAGCGCACACGGTATCGGTGCCTCGCTCACCTACCGCTTCTGATTCGTACCGCAGCATGAATAAACCGCCCTCGTGGCGGTTTTTTCATGCCTGCACCTGCCAGCTGTCGCCCAAGGACTCACGCAGGTAATCCATGAAGGCTGGCGTCAGCGCCATGCTGCGGGTGGTGCGGCTGAGCAGGCGCACTTGCAGATGGCGCTCCACCCCTACGGATGCGAGGCTATCGCCTTCTCTATCGCAGCCCTGAAGGCGGGATCATCGGGTTTGGTCAGGCTCGAGAAGTTGCCGATCACCTTGCCCTGACGATCCACCACGTACTTGTAGAAATTCCACTTCGGCGCGCTGCTCTGGCTCGCCAGCTCGGCAAACAGCGGTATCGCATCCTTGCCGCGCACCGCCTGGGTCTTGGTCATGGTGAAGGTCACCCCATAATTGGCGTAACAGACCTTGGCAGTCTTCTCGCTGTCGGCATCTTCCTGCTTGAAGTCGTTGGACGGCACCCCGAGCATTTCCAGCCCCTGCTCGTGGTACGCCTTGTAGGTCGCCTCCAGCCCTTCGAACTGCGGCGCAAACCCGCAGTAACTGGCCGTATTGACCACCACCAGCGGCTTGCCGCCGAAGCGCTGGCACAGGTCGACCTGCCCCTTGCCACGCAACTCAGGCAAACTGCCCTGCAACAGCGCCGGGCAATCGGCAGCCCAGCTGGAACTGGCGGCCAGCAAAGCCAGCAGCGGCATCGTCAACCATTGGGCACGCATGATTCATTCCTCCTGCAAGACAATCCTTGAACTTGCAGGGTAGCGCTTAACAAACGCTCATGCCCAACTGCATCAACGCCATTCCACCCCGCCGCCAGCCCCACCACACCAGCGCCAGCAACAGCGCAGCAGCCGCCAGCGACAGTCCGCGGGCCAGGTAACGGTTCATACCGCCTGCGCCTGCAGGCGGGCGACTGGCCGCTCTCGCACCGGCCAGTTGAGCGCGGCAGCCAGCACACTGAGCAGAATCGAAATCTGCCACACCACGTCATAGCTGCCGGTCTGGTCGTAGACGACGCCCCCCAGCCAGCCACCGAGGAAAGCGCCCAACTGGTGGAACAGGAAGACGATGCCGCCAAGCATCGACAGGTTGCGCACGCCGAATACGGTGGCCACGGTGCCATTGGTCAACGGCACCGTGGACAGCCAGAGCAGCCCCATGGCGATACCGAACAGGTAGGCACTGAACTGAGTCACCGGCACCCACAGGAACAGCGCAATCACCACGGCACGCAGCAGGTACAACGCCGTCAGCAAGCGCGGCTTGGACATGCGCCCGCCCAGCCAGCCAGCGGTGTAGGTCCCCACGATGTTGAACAACCCGACCAGTGCCAGCACCGTGGTGCCGGTGGTCGCCGGCAGGTGCTGGTCGACCAGGTAGGCCGGCAGGTGTACGCCAATGAAGACCACCTGGAAGCCACAGACGAAGAAGCCCAGCGCAAGCAGCCAGAAGCCGGAGTGCGAACACGCCTCGCGCAGGGCCTCGTTCAATGTCTGCTCCGCCCCCTGACTGGCCAGCGGGCGATCACGCAGCAGGCCGACAAAAGGCACGATCAGCGCCACCAGCAAGCCAAGCACCAGCAGCGCCGACGACCAACCCAGCCATTCGATGAGGCCAAGGGTACCGGGAAGCATGGCGAACTGGCCAAAGGAACCGGCAGCACTGGCAATACCCATGGCCATGCTGCGTTTTTCCGCTGGAACGGCGCGGCCGACCACACCGAGGATCACCGAGAAAGAGGTGCCGGACAGGCCGATACCGATCAGCAGGCCCGCGCTGAGCGACAGCGACCAGGCCGAATCGGCGGTACTCATCAACAACAGGCCAGCGGCATAAAGAAAGCCCCCCATGATGACGACCCGCGCCGCACCCAGGCGGTCGGCCAGCGCACCGGCGAACGGCTGCGCCAGGCCCCAGACCAGGTTCTGCAGGGCAATGGCAAAGGCGAACACCCCGCGGCCCCAGCCAAACTCGCCGCTCATCGGAGCCAGGAACAGGCCAAAACCGTGCCGCACACCCAGGGACAGCGCCAGGATAAAGGCCGCCCCCGCAAGTACCCACCCGCTGGTTCGCCACACCGAAGTCATTGTCGTTATCTCCAGCACATCGCAAGGTTGTACGGGTCTATACCCGCTTCTAATCGTGATGACTCAGGCAAGCCGCTCCAGCAAACGTATCAGCTCGTCACGCTGCCCTTCGCCCAACTGCCCGACCAACTTCAACTGCGCCTGCTCCCAGGCAGGATGGGCCGCCCTCAGGCGTGCCGCACCCGCCTCGGTCAGCAATACCACGCGGTTGCGCTGGTCATCGCCATCGGCGAGGGCTACCAGGCCTTCAGCCTCCAGCACGCGCAGGTTGCGACCCAAGGTACTACGCTCCAGGCCCATTGCCTCGGCCAGCGTGGTGATACTCGGGCGATCAAGCCGTTGCAGGTGACGCAGCAGGGAAAACTGGGCGACATTGATGCCGAAGCCGGCAAGGGCCTCGTCGTAATGTCGGCTCACCCCGCGGGCGGCGCGACGCAGATGGGTACAGATGCATTCACTGGTCAACATGGATACGTGTATATACCCGCATCTGGGTGGTTGCAAGAAATTTCAATCTGCCAAGCGTCGCCGGATCGGCTCGAATTCTGCCGTGGCCTTGCGTGCCAAGGGGTCGGGCGTACCGTGCTCGATCGCTTGCCAATATCGCCATGGCACCTTTGCCGATCCCAGCTCGTAGTCCATGCCATCCCAGCTATCTTCGCGGAAGCTGTAGAACGCCCAGTGCAACCGATGCCGGTCCATGACCGAAAGGACATCATCGAGGTACTCACTGCAACCGGGCAGCCGCCGCATGCATCCAAACTCGCCTACCACCAGCCGGGAGCGCGGCAGCCTCATGCGCTCCATCCAGGCCAACGGCAGGTCCAGATACTGACGAACCCGTTCGGCGTCCCATTGCTGAATGTCACCGGCGAACGGCGCTGGGCCGGGATAACTGATCGGGGGCTTGCGCAACAGGTTTGGCGCACTGGTAGCCGAATAGGGTTCATACATGTGCACGCTGTAGAGCACGCGATCATCCTGCAAGGGCGCTTGCCAATAACCGAAAGCGTCGGCACTGGCGTACCAGCCAGCGTCGACCATGATTGGGGTCCTGGCATCCACTTCGCGTATCGCCGCAACCAGTTGCGCGTACAGCGCAGGCAGGTCACGCGCCCCACCCCTCTGCCGTGCGTACCACTGCTGCATGCGCTCAGGCGATGCATGCTCGGCCAGGCCGCCAAGCTTCTCGGGGGCAGGTTCGTTGATCAGGTTGTAGGCGGCAATGGCAGGATGGTCTTCGAGGGCCCGGGCCAGGTCTCGCCAGAAACTGTCCGCTTGCCGGGCGTAACCGTTGCCTTGCCAAAGACGGTCATCGAACTGCCCCTGGTTATTCTGTGACCAGCGCATTCCAGGCAGCGACAGCGGTGCAATGACCACCTTGAGCCCCGCCCTGTGCGCGCGGTCCAGGGTATCGCGAAGTTGCTTGAGATCGGCGGCAGGCAGCTGCTCGTACCGGTCCGCATTGCCCAGGAGGAAGTCACGCTGCGCCGGCTTCCACTTGTCGTAGGACAGCCGTACCCAGCTCGCGCCGTACGCACGCAGTGCATCGAAATAGGCCTGATCCGGTGGCAAGCGATTGAAGCTGTTGCCGCCGTGGCGCGGGGTATTCCAGAAGTCGATCAGGTCGGCCGCCTTGACAGGGGCGCTAGCGGTCACCAGTAACAAGGCCAGCAGGAGTCGTCGCATTGTCCATGCCTTCGCAGTGGAAGAGAAGCCGCGAGGATAGACAGCCGCAGAAAAAGCGTCATTTCCTGAATTTTTTCAGCAGTTTTCCGAAAAATGACGGCACGTTTTATCCGTAAGAAATCTCCCTGAGCTGTGCAGGACTGTTCTCAAATTGCCAAGCCCAGCAGCACAGTCAATTCCACAACCTCCAACAGGGCGCCTGCGGTATCACCCGTGGTCCCACCCAGTCGCCTGCACATCAACCGGCGCAATGCGATGAATACTGCGATCGCCGCCAGCATCGGCAAGATCACACGCGTACCCCCTACCAGCAAACACATCAGCAGACTGGCCAGCAGGACCCACACGGCCGTACGCCGCGGCAAGTGCTCGGCGAGTGCCTGCCCCAGGCCCCCGCGACGCACGTAAGGTGTGCCGAGGAACAATCCGAGCATCGCCGCCCGCCCCACAATCGGCGCCAGCAGCAATGCCATGCCAGCGCCCTGCTCCACCAGTACCCACAGGGCACAGAATTTCAGCAGCAATACCAGCACCAGCGTGACCACGGCTATCGGCCCGCTGCGTGGATCTTTCATGATCTGCAAGGTGCGCTCCCGATCCCCGAAGCCACCAAGCCAGGCATCGGCACTGTCGGCCAGGCCATCCAGGTGCAACGCGCCACTGAGCGACACCCACAGCGTCAGCAACAGCGCCGCGTGCAACGGCGCCGCAGCACCTTGCAGCAGATGGCTGGCCAGCCACAGCAACAGGCCGAACAGCAACCCTACCAGCGGGTAATACAACAACGAACGGCCCATTTCCCGCGGTTCGGGCATCCCCGGCAAACGCACCGGCAGACTGCTCAGAAACTGCAGGGCAATCCAGAACGGCAGCATGTCAAAGCACCTCGAGCATCACGCCATCTGCGTCCACCGCCAGGCGCATCAGGGCGCCATGGCCAACCTCGACCTGCAGCAACTGCTCCCTGGGCAGCCCGCGGGCCCGCGCCAGCAGCAGCCGCATGACGCCGCCATGGGTGACCAGCAGCACGCGCTTTCCGGCATGCTGCTGGCGCAGGCGCTCGACGGCAGCCAGCACACGCTCGGCAAAAGCCACGACAGGCTCCCCTGCGGGCGGCGTGTAGCTGTACGGGTCGGCCCAGAAACGGCCAAGCTCGTCAGCCTGCGTTTGCATGATCTGCAACGCACTGCGCCCTTCCCACTCGCCGAAATGCAGCTCTTGCAAATCGGCTTCGAGCTGAACCGGCATGCCCAGTTGCTCGGCAAAACGCGCACAGCGCTGCAATGGCGAACTGACCAGCACATCCCAGGGGCCAGCGCCTGCCAGCGCTTCGCGCATCTGGCCCCAGCCCTTGTCGGTCAAGGCATCGTCCAGGCTGCCGCGCAGGCCGCCGCCCTGCTCGGTTTCACCGTGGCGCAGCAGGTCGAGGATCATGCCGGGCGGTCCGCCACCGCCGCTTCGGCGAAGGTCGCCATCTGCCCGTGCAGGGCGCAGGCCAGGCGCATCAGTGGCACTGCCAGGGCGGCGCCACTGCCCTCGCCCAGGCGCAGGCCCAGCGCCAGCAATGGTTGGGCCTGCAGCGCCGCGAGCACGGCCTGGTGCCCAGGTTCGGCACCTTGGTGCGCGAACAGCAACCAGTCACGGCTCTGCGGATTGAGGCGCACCGCCAGCAATGCCGCGACGCTGCAGATGAAGCCATCCACCAGCACGGCGATACCTTGCTGGGCGCAGGCCAGGTAGGCACCGGTCAGCGCAGCGATCTCGAAGCCACCGACACAGGCCAGCGCCCGCAGCGGCTCGTCGGCGCGCAGGCCGTGCAGCGCCAAGGCGCGCTCGATCACGTCGGCCTTATGGCGAACACCAGCGCTGTCCAGGCCGGTACCCGGCCCGCTCAACTCATGTGCCGGGCAGGCCAGCAAGGTGCTGGCCAGGGCGGCTGCGGCAGAGGTGTTGCCGATGCCCATCTCGCCGCCGATGAACAGCTGAGCGCCCTTGGCCGCTGCACGCAAGGCGCTGTCACGCCCCGCCTGCAAAGCAGCCTGCAGCTGGGCATCGGTCATCGCCGGCTGGCGGGCGAAGTTGGCGGTGCCGGCGCCCAGGCACAGGTGCAGCACCCCTGGCAGTTCCAGCTCAGGATCGATCGTGCCCAGGTCGACCAGGTCAAGGCTGGCCTGCAGCTGGCGGGCCAGCACGCTGATCGCCGCGCCCCCCCCCACGAAGTTGCGCAGCATCTGCCCGGTGACTGCCTGTGGATAGGCCGAAATGCCCTCTTCGACCACGCCGTGGTCGCCCGCAAAGAGGCTGATGGCGACCTGATCCAGGACAGGCCGCTCGCAGCCTTGCAGGCCAGCCAATTGCACGGCCAGGCCCTCCAGCTGGCCGAGCGAGCCGGCAGGTTTGGTCAGCTGCTGCTGACGGGCGCGGGCCTGGTCCATGGCGGCATTGTCGAGAGGTTGGCAGGCATCACGCCACCAGGCTTGGTTCATAGAGCGGGTCCTTTGAGCATGAGAGGTAGGCCGGCCACGGTCAGTACCACGCGTTGGCAGCGTTCGGCAACGGCCTGGTGCAGCCAGCCGGCCAGGTCGACGTAACGGCGGGTCAGCTCGCCCATGGGCACCACGCCCAGGCCGGTTTCGTTGCTGACCAGGATGATTGTGCCGGGCAGCTGCTCCAGGCAGTCGAGCAGCGCATCGCGCTCCGCGGCGAGCCGCTGCGGATCTTCGAGCATCAGCAGGTTGGTCAGCCACAAGGTCAGGCAGTCCACCAGCAGGCATCGGCCTGCGGCGGCTTCTGCGCGCAGCACGGCAGCCAGGGCCAAGGGTTCTTCGATCAGCCCCCAGTCATCAGGCCGGCGCTGGCGGTGCAGGCGCACGCGCTCGTTCATTTCGCCATCCAGCGGCTCGCTGGTGGCGATGTAGGTAACCGGCAGACCGCAGTTGCCGGCCAGTTGCTCGGCCAGGCGGCTCTTGCCCGAGCGGGCGCCGCCGAGAATCAGGTTGCGCATGTCAGGCGACTCCACAAAGCGTTCGCAGGTGAGCGGTATCCAGGTGCTGTTCAACCAGATCGGCCAGGCGCTCGATGTCACGTTCGCGCAGGGCCTCGTAATCGATGGTCTGCGCATGCTCCAGCCCCGCCCAGCGCAGCAGCGCGGCACACGACTGGCTGCCCTCGAACAGGCCATGCAGGTAGGTGGCGAGGATCTGGCCATCGGCACTCACAGCACCGTCACAACGGCCATCGGCGAGCTGCACCGCCGGCTGCTCCAAGGCAGGCCCGGCAGTGACCCCGGCATGAATTTCATAGCCGGCGACCGGCGCATCTTCAAGGCTCAGGGTCCCGGCAACGTTACGCAGTTGCTTGTCGGCTTCGAGCACCGTCACGTAGTCGAACAGGCCGAGCCCGGGGCTCGAACCGGCGGCGCCCTCCAGGCCGAGCGGGTCCTGTACCTCGCGGCCAAGCATCTGCAGGCCGCCACAGATCCCGATCAGCTTGCCGCCATAGCGCAGGTGGCGCTCGATGGCCTTGTCCCACCCACGCTCGTGCAGTTGCGCCAAGTCGCCACGTACGCTCTTCGAGCCGGGCAGGATGAT
The DNA here is from genome assembly GCF_014269035.2 of Pseudomonas vlassakiae. GTDB lineage: Bacteria > Pseudomonadota > Gammaproteobacteria > Pseudomonadales > Pseudomonadaceae > Aquipseudomonas > Aquipseudomonas vlassakiae. The sequence goes on along the minus strand of NZ_JABWRP020000001.1, from coordinate 71,201 downwards.
CAGGTCGGCGGCCGGGATCGGCTGGCCCGGGCCGATGAACTGCAGGTCGACCTGCGGGTGCAGGCGCAGCGGGTCGAAGTCGGTGTGGTTGCTGATGCGCGGCAACACCGGGACGATTACCTTGAGTACGCGCGCCTGCTTGGCGCCCTGACGGATGTCGATGCCATCCTCGGCCTCCAGGTGCAGGTCGGTGACGTAGGGTAGCACGCCCAGCACCGGTTTGCCGGTGCGTTGCTCCAGCCAGTCCAGGCCCGGCTGCAGCAGCGCGATGTCGCCACGGAAGCGGTTGATGACAAAGCCCTTGACCCGCGCCTGCTCGCTCGGTGACAGCAGTTCGAGGGTGCCGACCAGGTGGGCGAACACCCCGCCACGGTTGATGTCGGCCACCAGGATCACCGGGCAGTCGACCGCTTCGGCAAAGCCCATGTTGGCGATGTCGCCGGCACGCAGGTTGATCTCGGCCGGCGACCCAGCCCCCTCGACCATCACCACCGGGTAGGCGTCACTGAGGCGCTGATGCGAAGCCAGCACCGCCTGCATGGCAATGGCTTTGTAGTCGTGATAGGCCACCGCATTCATGCTGGTGACTGCGCGCCCGTGGATGATCACCTGGGCGCCCGTGTCGCTGTTGGGCTTGAGCAGCACCGGGTTCATGTCGGTGTGCGGTGCCAGTCGGCAGGCCTGGGCCTGCACCGCCTGGGCGCGGCCGATTTCGCCGCCGTCGGCGGTCACCGCGCTGTTGAGCGCCATGTTCTGCGGCTTGAACGGCACCACGCCGACGCCCTGGCGCAACAGCCAACGGCACAAGGCGGTAACCAGCGTGCTCTTGCCGGCATCGGAAGTGGTGCCTTGCACCATGAGGGTGGTCATGCCGTTTCCTTCTGGTAATCAGTCAGGGCCTGGGCCAGGCGCTGCTCGTCAGCAGCCGTTGCCGGCAGGCCAAGGCGTACGGCAGCGGGCTGCTCGAACAGGCGCACCAGGATGCCGCGGCGGGCGAGAAAGTCATGCAACTGGGCTGCCTGGGTGCTGCGCACGTACTGAAACAGGTCGCAGCCGCCGCTGGGCGCCAGGCCGCAGCCCTGCAGCAGCGCAGCCAGGCGCTGGCTGGCCAGGGCACAGCGTTCAAGCTGGGCCCGATGCGCCGCATGGTCGGCAAAGCAGGCTTGCGCCAGCACCCGGGTCGGGCCGCTGACGGTCCACGGCCCGAGCCATTCGTCAAGGCGCCGCAACAAGGAGGGTTCAGCCACTACACAGCCCAGCCGCACACCGGCCAGGCCGAAGAACTTGCCGAACGAACGCAGCACGATCAGGCCCGGGCGCTCGGCGCAATCCGCCACGCTGTGTGGCGGTGAGTTGTCCATGAACGCTTCGTCCACCAGCAGCCAGCCACCGCGCTCGGCAAGACGCGCATGCCAGGCCAGCAGCCGTTCGCGCGGCACGAGCCGCCCGGTCGGGTTGTTCGGGTTGACCAGCACCAGCACGTCGAGCTGATCGAGTTGCGCCTCGACCTGGCTTTCCTCCAGCTCGATCAGCTGATGCCCCGCTCGCTGCCAGGCATGCGGGTGCTCGGCGTAGCACGGCGCCAGCACACCAACGCGCCCCAGCGGGCGCAGCAGGGGCAAGGCCTGGATAGCCGCCTGGGAGCCTGCCACCGGCAGCAGGTGCCGCACACCGTAGTAGTGCCGCGCAGCGTCCTCCAGCCCGTCATCGGTCTCCGGCAGGCGTGCCCAGGCTTCTGGCGCAATGGAGGGAATCGGGTAAGGCCAAGGGGCAATGCCGCTGGACAGGTCGAGCCAGTCCTCGCGGGCAATCCCGTATTGCCGCACTGCCCGCAGCAGGCGGCCTCCGTGTTCAAGCATTCAGATAGGCTCCCAGGCAGATCAGCAGTACCCACAACCAGACGCCACGCTGGACCAGGCTCCAGCCGCGCTCGATGGCATCGACATCGGCCATCGGCCCCTCACCCAGGCGCGGGCGCTCGTGCAGTTCGCCGTGGTACACCGCCGGGCCACCCAGTTCGACACCCAGCGCACCGGCACCCGAGGCCATCACCGGCCCGGCATTGGGGCTGTCCCACAGCGGCGCCTGCTTGCGCCAGCAGGCCAGGGCAAGACGCGTCCTGCCCAGCAGTGCGTAGGTCAGCGCCACCAACCTGGCGGGAATGTAGTTCAGCACATCGTCGATGCGCGCGGCGCACCAGCCGAAACGCTCGAAGCGTTCATTGCGGTACCCCCACATCGCATCCAGGGTATTGCTCAAGCGGTACAGCACTACCCCCGGCGCACCGGCCACGACAAACCAGAACAGCGCGGCGAACACCGCATCGCTGCCGTTTTCCAGCACCGACTCGGTGGCCGCCCGCGCCACGGCGGGCTCATCCAGCTCGCGGGTTTCCCGACTGACCAGATAGCCGACACGACGCCGCGCCTCTTCCAGATCACCTTGGCGCAAGGCATTGGCCACCGGCAGCACATGCTCGCCGAGGCTGCGCAAGCCGAGGGCGCAATACAGCGCCAGCACATCCACCAGCCAGCCGATACAGGGCAGCCAGGACAGGATCAGCGCCACCAGGGTCAAGGGCACCACGGCCAGGAACCAGGCGCTCACGCCGTGGCTGCGCCAGCCGCGTCCACCGGCATTCAGGCGGCGTTCCAGGCTCGACGCCAGGTTGCCGAAGCCCACCAGTGGGTGCCGGCGCCTGGGCTCGCCCAGCAGTGCATCGAGGGCCACGCCGGCCACCGTCAGCAAGGCCACGCTCATGGGCGTTCTCCCCATTGGTTCTCGAACAGCATTTCACTCAAAGGGCGTTCCTCGGCCCAGTTTTCCTGGACCAACATGGGCTGTGCGTAGAATTCGCTGACCGGCCCCAGGCACAACACGGCCACCGGCTTGGCGCCCGCAGGCATGCCCAGCAGTGCGGCCAGGGCTTGCGGGTCGAACAGGGACACCCAACCCAACCCCAGGCCCTCGGCGCGGGCGGCCAGCCACAGGTTCTGGATCGCGCAGGCCAGTGAGGCCAGGTCCATTTCCGGCAGGGTACGGCGGCCGAAAATGTGCGGCTCACGGTTATCCATCAAGGCCGCCACCAGCACTTCGGCACAGTCGCTGATGCCCTCGACCTTGAGCTTCATGAAATCATCGGAGCGTTGGCCCAAGGCTTCGGCAGTACGCACCCGCTCCTCTTCGACCAGGCCCTGAATGCGCCCGCGCAGCTCGCGTTGGCTGATGCGGATGAACCGCCAAGGTTGCATCAGGCCGACACTGGGCGCCTGGTGCGCGGCGGCCAGCAGACGGCCGAGCAGCTCAGGCGCGACCGAGCCGCCGGCAAAGTGGCGCATGTCGCGGCGTTCACCGATCGCCCGGTAGATCGCGGCGCGCTCGGCGGCGCTGTAGGCGTGATCAGTCATGGTCGCAACAGCGCCGCCGCCGCATCAGGGTTGGACGGGAAGTAGAAGTGCACGTAGGAGGCGGTCAGGCGGCCCAGCCGATACACCGCTTCGTTGCCGCGCCCGCCGTTGGGGCTCAGGCCGCGGGCGATAGGCTCAAGCCCGGTGCTGGTCAACGAGTGGTGATAGGTGTGCCCGCGCAGGGTACCTTCCGGCAGTTCCACGGCCTGCAGGGCCAGGGCCGCCAAGCGCTTCTGCATGGTCGCCTCGCCAGGCAGCAGGCCGAGCAGCTCGGCACGCTCGCCAGCGACATCGGTCAGCGCCTCGAGCAGATACAGCATGCCGCCGCACTCGGCCAGCAAGGGTTTGCCTTGGGCGTGATGGGCACGGATCGCCTCGCACATCGGCGCATTGGCGGCCAGTGCGTGGTGATGCAGCTCCGGATAACCCCCCGGCAGGTACAGGCTGTCCACTGCCGGCAGTTCACGATCATGCAGGGGCGAGAAAAACGACAGCTGCGCGCCCAGGTCGCGCAACAGATCGAGGTTGGCGCCATAGGTGAAGGCGAACGCTTCGTCACGCGCCACGCCGATGCGCACGCCGCTCAGCGACCCGGCGCACGGCTGCGATACAGGCGCGGCAAACACCACGGGCGGCGGCAAAGCAGCATCGCAGCTGGCGCCGAGCGCTTCGGCAGCCGCATCCAGGCGGGCATCCAGATCGTTCAGTTCGCTGGCCTGGACCAGTCCCAAGTGGCGGCTGGGCAGCTCGATGCCGCGCTCCCGCGACAGGCCGCCATACCAGCGCAGGCCCTCGGTCAGGCTGCCTTCGAGCAGTTGCGCATGGCGCAAGCTACCGACCCGGTTGGCCAGCACACCGGCGAACGGCAGGTCGGCCTGATAACGTGCCAGGCCCAGCGCCAGGGCGCCAAACGTCTGGGCCATGGCCGTGCCGTCGATCACCGCCAGTACCGGCACGCCGAAGTGGCGAGCCAGATCGGCACTCGACGGCGTGCCGTCGAACAGGCCCATCACCCCTTCGATCAGAATCAGGTCGGCCTCTTCTGCGGCTTGCCACAGCAGGCGACGGCTTTCTTCGGCACCGATCATCCACAGGTCGAGCTGGTATACCGGCGCGCCACTGGCCCGCTCCAGGATCATCGGGTCGAGGAAATCCGGGCCGCACTTGAACACCCTGACCTTTCGCCCAAGGTTGCGGTGCAGGCGGGCCAGGGCTGCCGTCACGGTGGTCTTGCCCTGACCGGAGGCAGGTGCTGCGATCAGCACCGCCGGGCAGCTGCGCGTTGCACTCACAGTTCGACGCCCTTCTGCGCGCGAATACCGGCCTGGAACGCATGCTTGAGCATGCCCATCTCGGTAACCGTATCGGCCAGTTCGATCATTTCGGGCTTGGCCGCACGGCCGGTGACAATCACATGCTGCATTGGCGGCCGAGCCTGAATGTCACTCAGCACCTGGTCGAGGTCGAGGTAGCCGTGCTTGAGGGCGATGTTCAGCTCATCGAGCACCACGAACTGCACACCCGGGTCTTGCAGCAGTTGGCGCGAAACCGCCCACGCGGCTTCGGCAGCGGCGATGTCGCGCTGGCGGTCCTGGGTCTCCCAGGTGAAGCCCTCGCCCATCACGTGGTAACGCACCTGCTCGGGGAAGCGGCGGAAGAACAGTTCCTCACCGGTGCTGTTGCGGCCCTTGATGAACTGCACCACGCCGCACTGCATGCCATGGCCCAGCGCGCGCGCGAGCATGCCGAAAGCCGAGCTGCTCTTGCCCTTGCCGTTGCCGGTGAGCACCAGCAGCAGGCCGCATTCATTAGGGGAATTGGCAATGCGCTCGTCGATGACCGCCTTCTTGCGCTGCATGCGCGCCAGGTGGCGTTCGTCGCGTTCGGTGGATTCGCTCATGAAGGGTTCTCCGCAGGCTGTCGCCGCAGCAAAGCGACGACAGGTAATAGGCGGGCAAACGGAGAACGCGCAGGGGCCATGGCCGCAGCCACGGTGCACCGCGCATCACCCTCCGTGATGCCGTTGGCAGTTTCAGGCCGGTCTCCGGGCTCGTGAGCGGGCAATCGGCCCTGGCCTGCGCGCCTTCCCGGGTTCGTACCCAGTGGCCCTGCGCGGCCGCTACTCACCTACCGTTGCGGGGGCAGCGCCGGAATCGCGCCCTGCTGGCGACCACCGGCTTCCCAGTTTCACCCTGCCCAGTCGAGGCTGGCAGGGCACCTGAAACACGCCGCGAAGGTTAGAGGGTTGCACTGGGAGCGTCAATCGAACGGGGCCTTTTACTTCGGCAGAACTGGCCTGGATCAATGGCCGATCCACCGGGTTGTGCCACACTGAGCAGAGTGATATCACATAGCCATCATTTTGCACTGAACACGATCACAACGATAACAGGAGTGCGCAGCATGCAAGGCCAGATCATCAACAACCCTCACCTGGAGTTCCTGCAACCGGTACTGGAGCGCTGGGTCGATTGCATCGACCGCTTCAACCGGTTCAATGGTGATGCCGAAGCCCCCTACTGGCACGGCAGCGCCGCCAACATCGGCATGCTCGCAGCTGCCGCCTGGCAGGCCGAGCTGGCGGCACTGCCGCAGTTTGCCAGCAAGAAACAGCGTGACGAAGGTGACCAGGAGGGGCGCTGCGACCTGTCGATCAGCAGCGCCGACGAGGCGCTCTACCTGAGCGTGAGCCAGCGCTGGCCAAGAATTGCCCGGCTGGACATGGACGCGGCCCTGCAGCAAACCGCCACCCTCGCCCGCCAGGTGGCCTACCCCAGCCAGCTGAAAGCCGGGGCGCTGTTCGTCACCCCGTGGAAGGCGGGCCAGCATGCCAGCCCGGAAGAACTGCAGGACCTGGTCGATGACCTGCAAAAACATACCGCCTGCGCCATCGCCTGGTACTTCCCTTATGCCTATCGCAAGCTGCACAACGAACTGGGCCAGTATTTTCCGGGGGTGGCACTGCTGATGAAGCAGGCCTGAGCTCAACGGCGGATCAGCGCCGGTACAGCATCGGAGACACCGCCCATGGATCGGGAGGATGTCGACCTGATCGCAATCAGCCCGGGAAGAACCGCTCGACCAAGGCGGGTGTACGAAAACGCATGCGGTATTGCGCTTCGTTGAACAGCAACCCGGAACGCAAATCGTACACCGCCCCGCCTGCAGGTTTGTCGGTTTGCTTCAGGGTCACCTTGATGAACCGGTAGTGCTCGCCCCTGACCTCCTCCAGGCCCTCGATGCGGAAATAATGCCCTGGCAGGAACAAACTCTCGGCCTCATCCCAATACAGGGAAAACGCACTGACCGGTGTGGCATCACGGTATTGCCCGGCCGGCAGCTCGAACACCACCGAACTGTCATCGAAGCGTCCTGGCAGGCCGCCTGGCATATTCAGGGACGGCACCGAGGCGAACTCGGCAACCTTGAAAGGGTTTTCGGTGAACGATGTAAGGTCGGTATTGACCAGTACATCGCCGACTCGCAAATGCCCAGCCCTGTAGGAGTCGCCACCGGTGCCGCGGAAGTTGTTGCCACCTCGGTACAGCGTCACCTGGTTATTCTTGGGCAGCAATCCCAGACTGTCCGCCAGGTCCGCGATGTACATGTCTTCATCACCGTACTTGTAAGCCCCCCGACGGAAAACATCATTCACTTGCGATTCATCGCTGGTGTAGTACTCGATCAGGGTATTGAAGTACTCGTTGCCATAGCGGTAGGAATAGTAACGCCTGCCACCGATTATCACGCAGTCCAGGCCCAGCGCATCGTAGTCGGGGGCCCGGCCACGCGCCAACTCAGCCACCGGCCAACGCTCCAGCAGTTTTTTTTGCCGGCGCAATGCCGTGGCCGCCAGTCGCCCAAGCTGTTCGCTATCGCTGACCGTGTAGATGTCCCAGAAGGATGATCGGGTAACGGGCAGGACGCCTTCCTCCTCCGGTGCCATTCCGCCCTGCAAGCTTGGCGGTGCCAGTAGCTCCCACTCGCCAGCCTCGTTCAAGCGCACCGGCCGCAACGCAATGAACGCGAACGGATTGTCTGCGGGCACCACCAGCCAGACCGCCAGTTCGTGGCTGTAGCGCACGCGATAGCTCAGGCCATTGAGCGTGATCCAGCACCTGCCGCCCTGATCGACACGTATGCCACGCAAACGTCCGCTTTGGGTCAGCTCGCCGTCAAGCACGGAATTGCTCTCCTGCCCCTCCGCAGCCAAGCTGGCCGACGTCACCGGTTGCCAGTCATCAAGGCTGAGGTTGTGCTCGTGAGGCGGGGTTTCGTAAGTCAACCAGGCATGCATCGATGCGAAGCCGATGTCCACCATGTTGAATGTCGCATAGATGCTTTCGATCATCGCCGAACGCAACGCCTGCTTGCGATCCTGCTCATCGGTGGCGTGCAGCGCCGCGTCCACATCCAGCCCGACCTTGGCGACAGTGGCCCCTAGCAGCATGAGGGACATCGGCCACCCCAGCGGCGCAAGGCTGCCAAAGACGTTGAGGAACGCCGAGAGGTAGCCCGTGCACATGGCCTTGCGCAAGCCCGCGTTATCTTGCAGAAGCTGGCCGTTGCGGTGCATCTCTGCGCGAGCCTGGTCGCTCAGCCAAGCAAAAAGATCGGTGCCGAGCGAGCGTTTGAACAGTGACAATGCGATCAACCCGGCCTCATCGTCACGGCTGTTGGCGATGCCCAGCAAATGTACGCTGATCAGCTGGTTGACCGACCTGTCCCGAGGGTTGTTGTGGGCCGCCATGACGAACGCTTCCAGGGTTGCCTTGACCTGCAACTGCGCACGTAGCCAGGACGCCAGCGCCTGCTCCGAATCGAACCCCCGCAACGGCTCGTCGGCCCACGGCAAATAGGCGACTACTCGTCCATCAGCCGACTGCATCGTCAGCAGGCAGCCCCTGTCGTCCTCACCGAAGGCATAACGGCTGACGACCAGGCTATTGTCGGTGGATTGGCGCTGGAGCATGGCGAGCGAAGGCATGGCAATGTTGGCCAGCTCCGCCGACACAAGCCTACGCAGACGGTGAGCGTCCTGGGCCGTGATACGCTTGTCGAGCAGGGCAGTGGCTACCTGTCCCAACAGGTTGATCTTGGCCAATACGCGGAAATGCCCGGCGTTGCTCGACCAGAAGCGCTCGACTGCTTCGCGATACAGCACCGCAAGATCCAGCGCCCACAGATCCCTCTGCACATCACTGCCCAACATCGGCACTTCATTGCGCTCATTGTAGGTAGAGGCGTGGGGCCCCTGCAGGTAGAAGCCGCCGCGCTGGTCGAGTTCATCGGCTGCATCCTGGTAGTACAGGTCGAAGCGTTCGAGCACCAACTCGGTCATCAGCATCGATTTCTGCGGTGGACCGCTGTGCTGCCAACCGGTGAAGCTGCGTGCACTGCTGTGTTCGTTGTTGAACTGGTGCCACCAGACCAGCCGTGGCTCCATCCGTTTGCCGGTGTGCTTGTGCAGGATCTGCGCGGCATGGTGGTGTGCCAGCTCGTACAGGTCAGGGAAGTCCGCGAGGATCTGGTCCACCAGGCGCACAAGAGGGCGCGCCTCATCCAGGGTATCCAGGCTGCGGTTCATTCGTTCATTGGGGGTATTCACGGCCCACTCCAAAGCGTTGCTATCGGAGGCGCATACTGGCGACCTCGGGGCAACGTGGAGTGGTAGATGTATGCCGCGCGAGCGGAAAGCGCGAAATCAGCGGTTCTGCGCGAGGCTCCCTTGCGGGATGACCCGCTTGGCCTGCAGGTAGGCTTTGGACCAGTAGCTGTTGGACAGGTAATCCAGGCGTACCGTACCGCCTGTGCGGGGCGCATGCACGAAGCGCCCCTCGCCCACATAGATCCCGGCATGACTGACCTGTGAACCGCCACCGGTGGCGAAGAACACCAGGTCACCCGACTGCAGCGAGTTGATGTCCACAGTGGGCGCGCGCATGACGATCATTTCGCGCGTCGAACGGGGCAGGCTGATGCCCGCCGCATCGCGGTACACATAACCGATCAGGCCGCTGCAGTCGAACCCGGAATCCGGTGTGTTGCCACCCCACCGATACGGTGTACCCACCAGGCCTATCGCACGCATCAACACGTCATCGGCGAGCGGCGAGCCTTCGGGCTGGTTGTAGGTGATCTGTGGCTGTACCACAGGGGCCGGTGCCGGGGCACGGCTGGAGCAGGCGGCCAGCAGTGCCACCAGAGAAAGGAGTGCGAAGCGCGCCATCATCGCCATGGCCAGAACTTCCTGTCTGAAACCGAACGGCCGCAGCCGAAAAGAGTTGAGAAATTAGATTAGACGCTTTCTGTAAATGCGCACGGCGGCGAGCTTTTTCAGCTACGCCGCCGTGGCAGGATATATCATTTTGATATCAGTTGCGCGCGATATTGGTGGTCGGCGCCATGGCCAAGGCACGCTTGGCTTCGATGAAGGTCTTGCTCCAGTAGCGATCACCGAGGCTGTCGATGCGCACACCACCGCTGCGGCGGCTGCTGGAGTGGATGAACTGGTTGTCACCCAGGTAGATGCCGGCATGGCTGACACGCCCACGGCCATTAGTGCTGAAGAACAGCAGGTCGCCTGGCTTGAGCTTGTTGCGAGCCACCTTTGGCGCATCGACGTTGATCATTTCGCGGGTCGAACGCGGCAGGTTCATGCCGGCCTCTTCGCGGAACAGGTAGCCGATGAAACCGCTGCAGTCGAAACCGGAAGCTTCCGAAGTACCGCCGAAGCGGTAGCGGGTGCCGATCAGCGACATGCCGCGCTCGAGGATGCTGTCGGCCAGCACCGGGAGCTGATAGGGCTTGCTGCTGGAGAAGGCCTCCAGGTCATCTTCAGTGGCCTGCTCTTCTTCGCCGAAAACGGACGAAGGCGAAGCTTTGGCCTTGTTGACCGATTGCGAGGCAATCTGGGTGTGATCCTGGGGCTGGGAAGCCGGGCCGTGGGCCGCGCAGCCAAACAACAGGGTCACGAGTGCGAGTGGCACGAGGGGTGCGAAGCGCTTGAGCATGGGCACGACCGTGTCTGTAATCCTTTAGAAGGGTGAAACTATGCCCTCTATCATGGCCATTTGCAAATTTTATCGAAAAAGATGTGACTTTTTCGTTTTGCGCCTCGGAGCCCAGTGTTTACGGGCGTTACCAGCCGAGGGTTTCCTTCAGGAAAGGGATGGTCAGCTTGCGCTGGGCCTGCAGGGAGGCCTGGTCGAGACGTTCGAGCAGGTCGAACAGCGCGCTCATGCTGCGCGTACCGCGAGTGAGGATGAAATGGCCGACCTCGTCGGTCAGGTGCAGACCCCGGCGCGAGGCACGCAATTGCAGGGCGCGCAGTTTGTCTTCATCGGACAGGCCACGCATCTGGAAGACCAGCGCGAGGGTCAGGCGAGACTTGAGGTCTGGCAGCTTGATCGGCAGTTCACGGGGCGAGGCCGAGGCCGCCAGCAGCAGGCGGCGGCCGCTGTCGCGCAGCCGGTTGAACAGGTGGAACATCGCTTCTTCCCAGTCCGCCTTGCCGGCGATCACATGCAGGTCGTCGATGCACACCAGTTCGTATTGGGCCAGGTAATCGAGCAGTTCAACGCCGCGATCGAGCAATTGTGCCAGTGGCAGGTATACCGCCGGTTCGCCGCGTTGCTGGAAGCGATGGGTGGCTGCCTGCAACAGGTGGCTGCGCCCGACGCCCTGCTTGCCCCACAGGTAGATGAGGCTCTCGGTCCAGCCGGCGTCGGCTTCGCACAGCCGCTCGACATAGCCTAACGCCGCAGCATTGGCGCCCGGATAGTAGTTGATGAAGGTGGCGTCATCGCGCAGGCGCACACCCAGGGGCAACTGGATCGGTGGTTTCATGCTCGCGGGCGGTCGGCAGGACCGCAGGGGGCCTTTGGTGAACAATGTGCAAAGTCTATACCCGCATTGCAGGGCGCACAATCATGCAGGCGGATTGCACAAGCAAAATCAACGAGTTGCGCCACTTTGGGGCGACGCAACCAAGGCTGGCGGTCATAGATCCGGGTCGACATCGCCGGCGTACATGTCAGATTCCTTGTACAAGTCGTGCACATGGCGGAGCAGGACCATGATCACCGCCGCCACTGGCAACGCCAGCAACACGCCGGTGAAACCGAACAGTTCGCCACCGGCAAGGATGGCGAAGATCACCGCCACCGGGTGCAGGCCGATACGGTCACCGACCAGCAGCGGCGTGAGTACCATGCCTTCGAGGGCCTGCCCGACCATGAACACGGCGACGATGCCAAGCATCGGATACAGGTCACCGCCAAACTGGAACACACCGGCCACCAACGCTGCGCCGATGCCAATGATGAAGCCCATGTATGGCACGATGGCCGCCAGCCCCGCGAGCATGCCGATCAGCAGGCCCAGTTCCAGCCCGACCAGCATCAGGCCGGCCGAGTAGATGACGCCAAGCGCGAGCATCACCATCAACTGCCCACGAACGAAGGCACCCAGTACCTCATGGCATTCACCGGCCAGGCTGACCACCTGCGGCTCGCGTTGACGCGGCAGCAGGCCGCGCAGCTTGGCCATCATCAAGTCCCAGTCGCGCAACAGGTAGAAGCCCACCACCGGGATCAGCACCATGTTGGCCAACCAGGCGATCAGCGCCAGGCTCGACGCGGTGGCATGGGACAGCAGCATACCGACGATATCGGTGGTCTGGCCCATGTGCGCGCCGATGGCGGCCTTGATCTTGTCGAACTTCCAGAACCCGTCGGCCAGGCCCAGGCGGCCCTGTACCCAGGGCAGCGCCACATGTTCGAGCCAATCGAGCATCTGCGGCGCCAGCTCGTACAGGCGCAGCAGCTGTTTGGCCAGCAGCGGCACCAGCACCAGCAGCAAGGCCATCAGCAGCAAGGTGAAGAGGCCGAACACCACCACCACACCCCAGGTACGCGACAGGCCCACGCGCTCCAGGCGGTCGACCAGAGGGTCGGCCAGGTAGGCCAGCAAGATGCCCACCAGGAACGGAGTGAGGATGTTGTGCAGACTATATAGAAGCACGGCGATCAGTAGCGCAGCACCCCAACCGATCCAGCGACGCACGTCAGTCATCGATAGCGCCCCTTACCAACGGAATCGCAGGCCGTCGAACGGCTTGGCGGCGACGGCTGCGGGCGTGCCGGGCTGGCCAGGTACAGCGCCCGGAGTCGGCGCCGGTGTGGCCGGGGCCGGCGGTGCCTGCTCGGGTGGCACCTCCTGCAACCTGGCCAGGCCCAGCTGGGCACGCAGCTGCTCACGGTTACCACTGACCGCATAGGTCAAGGTACCGCCTTCGGCCAGCTGCAGGCGCGGGCCATAGGGCTCGAGGACACGGCTCAGCTCGGCATAGCGCTGCAGGTTCATGCCTTGCACCTGCAGCTGCAACTGGCTGCTGGCGCCGGGCTTGACCACATAGCGCGGCGCCAGGCGGCTGCTGACCGCCAGCATGACAGCGTCCGCCAGGGCCGCCTGGTCAGCGCCCTCGACATTGCCCTGCTCACGCTGGTCGCCCTGCCACAGCTGCCATTTACCTTGCCATTTGCCATCGGCCTCGTGGGCATGCACCGCCAACATGGCATCGGCGCCGTAGCGCTCGGAGGCTTGTCGCAGCGGGGCCGGGTCAGTGCCTTCGAGCTGCTGGGCATTGGCCACCAGCTGCTCTTGCAGATCGGCCAGCGGCAGCCGCAGCGGCAGGCCGCGGTGCTGGGCTGCCCGGCGCAGCGGCTGGGCACTGGCCTGGCCGTCGCCAACCAGGTTGCTGCCTTCGGCACTATCATTGAGCCACCAGCCGAGGATGGAGGGCCGGTTACTGCCCCACAGCGCCAGCCCGGCCTTGCGCAGGGCCCGTTCGGTGCTGCCGGGGTCGAACTCGACCAACACCGATTCTGGCGGCCCGGCCTCGGTACCGACCTGGTTGATGATCTGTTGCGGGTCTTTGCGCAACGCGGCCAGCGCTGGGCTCTGCACCGCCTTGGCGTCGCCGGTCAGGCGCAGCACCAAGGTATCGAAGGCCTTGGCAGTGGCGGCGGTGCGCGTTTCGGCGCCCTGCCCTTCGAGCGGCTCGCGCACCTGATAGAGCCCGGAGACGGTTTCAGCCTGCGCAGTGATGCAGGCCAGTGCAAGGCACCCTGCTGCCAGATAATTGAAGAGTCGCATGGGGGATTCCTGTCCGATTGCGCTTGAAGCTTGTGGCTTGCAGCTTATACAGAAGGTGGCTCATCAACCACCCGCAGACCTTTTTCAGCAATTTACCGCCCTGCCCGTCGGCCTGAGGATGGCCGCTGCCCGGCAACCCTGATAAAATCGCGCGCCTTCACAGACCACTGACGTTTCAGGCAGCCGCCGCTTCCCAGCCGGCCTTGGCCGTCATGGTCGTTTCTACGAATCCCTCCCTCTTAAAGGCCTGGATCAATGAGCAAGCAACCCTCCCTGAGCTACAAGGACGCCGGTGTAGACATCGACGCCGGCGAAGCACTGGTCGAACGCATCAAGGGCGTGGCAAAACGCACCGCACGCCCTGAAGTCATGGGTGGCCTGGGCGGCTTCGGCGCCCTCTGCGAGATCCCGGCCGGCTACAAGCAGCCGGTGCTGGTCTCCGGCACCGACGGCGTCGGCACCAAGCTGCGCCTGGCACTGAACCTGAACAAGCACGACAGCATCGGCCAGGACCTGGTCGCCATGTGCGTCAACGACCTGGTGGTCTGTGGCGCCGAGCCGCTGTTCTTCCTCGACTACTACGCCACCGGCAAGCTGAACGTCGACGTGGCCGCCACCGTGGTCACCGGCATCGGCGCCGGCTGTGAACTGGCTGGCTGCTCCCTGGTCGGCGGCGAAACCGCCGAAATGCCGGGCATGTACGAAGGCGAAGACTACGACCTGGCAGGCTTCTGTGTCGGCGTGGTGGAAAAGGCCGAGATCATCGACGGCTCCAAGGTTGCCACCGGCGACGCGCTGATCGCCCTGCCGTCTTCCGGCCCACACTCCAACGGCTACTCGTTGATCCGCAAGATCCTCGAAGTGTCCGGCACCGATATCGAGAACACCCAGCTCGACGGCAAGCCGCTGACCGACCTGCTGATGGCGCCGACCCGCATCTATGTCAAGCCACTGCTGCAGCTGATCAAGAACACCGGCGCAGTCAAGGCCATGGCCCACATCACCGGTGGCGGCCTGCTCGACAACATCCCGCGCGTGCTGCCGAAGAACGCCCAGGCCGTGGTTGACGTGGCCAGCTGGCAGCGCCCGGCGGTGTTCGACTTCCTGCAGGAAAAAGGCAACGTCGACGAGCACGAAATGCACCGCGTCCTGAACTGCGGCGTCGGCATGGTCATCTGCGTGGCCCAGGATCAGGTCGACGCAGCCCTGAACGAACTGCGCGCCGCTGGTGAACAGCCTTGGGTCATCGGCCACATCGCCGAAGCCGTCGAAGGCGCCGCCCAGGTCGAACTGCAGAACCTCAAGGCACACTGATGCCGAGCAAGCCCTGCAATGTAGTGGTACTGCTGTCGGGTTCCGGCAGCAACCTGCAAGCCTTGATCGACAGCTGCCGCACGCAGGACAGCCAGGTACGCATCGCCGCGGTGGTCTCCAACCGTGCCGATGCCTATGGTTTGCAGCGGGCCCAGGCAGTCGGTATCGACACCGTGGTGCTCGACCACACCCAGTTCGACGGCCGTGAAGCCTTCGATGCCGCGCTGATGGCGCACATCGACGGTTTCACCCCGGACCTGGTGGTGCTGGCTGGCTTCATGCGCATCCTCAGTGGCGGCTTCGTGCGCCACTACCACGGTCGCCTGCTCAACATCCACCCGTCGCTGCTGCCCCGCTACAAGGGCCTGCATACTCACCGTCGGGCACTGGAGGCAGGCGACGCCGAACATGGCTGCAGCGTACACTTCGTCACCGAGGAACTCGATGGCGGGCCTCTGGTCGTACAGGCTGTAGTACCGGTGCTGCCTGATGACACGGTGGAAAGCCTGGCCCAAAGGGTTCACCATCAGGAACACCAGATCTACCCGCTGGCGGTGCACTGGTTTGCCCAAGGGCGCTTGCGCCTGGGTGAACAGGGTGCCTTACTGGATGACCAACCGCTGCCGGCCAGTGGTCACTTGATCCGACCCTAGGAGAATTTATGCGTCGCGCCCTGCTATTGGCTCTCGCCGTGCTCGCCCTGCCCCTCCAGGCAGCTGACCTGAAGCCGTTCTCGGCAAGCTACACCGCCGACTGGAAGCAACTGCCCATGAGCGGCACCGCCGAGCGCAGCCTGGTCAAGAACAAGGACGGCAGCTGGAACCTTGATTTCAAGGCCTCCATGATGATCGCCAGCCTGACCGAGCAAAGCACCCTGCGCCTGGACAACGACACCCTGCTGCCGCAAAAGTACCACTTCGAGCGCGGCGGCCTGGGCAAGGCCAAGACCGTCGACCTGACCTTCGACTGGAACGCCAAGAAAATCACCGGTACCGACCGCAAGGACGCCATCAACCTGCCGCTCAACCGCGGCGTGCTGGACAAGTCATCCTATCAACTGGCCCTGCAGCACGATGTGGCTGCCGGCAAGAAGAGCATGACCTACCAGGTGGTCGATGGCGACGAGATCGACGCCTATGACTTCCGCGTACTCGGCACCGAGAAGGTCACCACCAAGACTGGCCAGGTCGAGGCGGTGAAAGTCGAGCGCGTGCGCGACCCCAGCCAGAGCAAGCGCATCACCGAGCTGTGGTTCGCCAAGGATTGGGATTACCTGCTGGTACAACTGCGCCAGGTCGAGACCGATGGCAAGGAGTACGTGATCGTGCTGCAGGATGGCACGGTCGATGGCAAGACGGTGAAGGGTAACTGATCCGCTACAGCCCGCAGTATCCGGAGCCCCGCCTTGTGCGGGGCTTCTTTTTGCCTGGCTTTCATGAAACTTGTTTCATGCCTGTTTTATTTACTTAGCCTGCTAACAAACTCTATAAAGGGGTTGTGCGACACAGTGTCGCAGCCAACTCAAGCAGTGGAGTTTACCGATGACAGTCCAAGTAACCGAACGCGACGAATCGAAAATGTCCCACGAAGGCCTGGCCGCTGGCGTGCGGATCTGGGATGTGCACCAGCAAGGCCAGCTGGTAGGCATGTTCCACCAGGAACATGAAGCTCACCAGTATCGGGCAGAGCTCGAAGCCCTGGAAAACCAGCGCACCACGCAATGACCCAGTCTCCCAATGAAAAACCCCGCCGCGGCGGGGTTTTTCGCATCACCACATCAGATCATCCGGGATCTTGTAGGCCGCGTACGGATCGTCTTCGTCCGCCTCCTCGACATGGGTATTGAGCAGCAGGATGCGGCTCGCGTCGCGCTCCTGAATCTTCACCGCCGCCTCGCGCGGGATCACTTCATAGCCACCGGCATGCGACACGATGGCCAGGGCACCGTTACTCAGGCGGGTGCGCATCAGGGCATTGACGGCAATGCGCTTGACCTTCTTGTCGTCGACGAAGTTGTAGTAGTCCTCGGTGGTCAGCTTGGGCAGGCGGGTGGCTTCGATCAACTGCTTGATCTGCGCCGCACGGGCCTTCTGCTCGGCCTTTTCCTGTTGCTGGCGATTGAGCTCCTGGTCACGCCTGGCCTTCTCGGCCATGGCTTCCCTGGCCATGCGCTGCTGGCTGTCGTCGACTTCGACCTGGCCTTTGTGCTCCATGCGCTTCTGTTTCTTTTCGGCTTTGTTGGTCTGTGCGACCTGTTTCTGGTTGACCAGACCGGCTTTGAGCAATTGGTCGCGAAGGGAAAGGCTCATGAATGTTCACTCACTTATGCAACAGCTCAGCCGCAGCTGGGCAGGTTCTTTTCCTGACGTTTGGCTTCACCCCAAAGGGCGTCCAGCTCGTCAAGGTTACAATGTTCAATCGGCCGACCGCTGTCGCGCAACGCCTGTTCGATAAAGCGGAAACGCCGCTCGAACTTGCGGTTGGCGCGGCGCAGGGCGTTTTCCGGGTCTTGCTTGAGGTGCCGGGCCAGGTTCACGGCGGCAAACAGCAGGTCGCCGACCTCATCCTCGAGGGCATCGGCGTCGTTGTCGGCCATGGCCTGCAACACTTCGTCGAGTTCCTCGCGCACCTTGTCCAGCACCGGCAATGCCGCTGGCCAGTCGAAACCGACAGTGGCCGCGCGTTTCTGCAGTTTGGCCGCCCGCGACAGCGCCGGCAATGCCGTTGGTACGTCATCGAGCAGCGACAGTTGTTCAGGGGTGCTTTTCTCGGCGCGTTCCTCGGCCTTGATCTCTTCCCAGCGTGACTTGACCTGGGCCTCGTCCAGGCTGGGGGTGTCGAGCGGTGCGTACAGTTCGCCGGTCGGGAAGACGTGTGGGTGGCGACGGATCAGCTTGCGGGTGATGCTGTCGACCACGCCATCGAACTCGAAACGCCCCTCCTCGCGGGCCAGCTGGCTGTAGTACACCACCTGGAACAACAAGTCGCCGAGCTCGCCCTGCAGGTGTTCGAAATCGCCGCGCTCGATGGTGTCGGCGACTTCGTAGGCCTCTTCGATGGTGTGCGGCACGATGCTCGCGTAGTTCTGCTTCAGGTCCCATGGGCAGCCGTACTGCGGGTCGCGCAGGCGGGCCATGAGATGCAGCAGGTCTTCGAGGGTGTAGGTCATTTGAGCAGGTCCTTCGGGGGGCTGCATCGCGGATAAATCCGCTCCTGCAGGCATTGCACCATTCCTGTAGGAGCCGATTCATCCGCGACGCAGGCGCCGCGGTCTCAAGGGGTACGATTACGCCGCGTCTCGATGATGTTCGGCAACTGCGAAATCCGCCCCAGCAAGCGCCCCAGCGCATCCAGGCCCGGAATCTCGATGGTCAGCGACATCAGCGCGGTGTTGTCTTCCTTGTTCGAGCGGGTGTTGACCGCCAGCACGTTGATCTTCTCGTTCAGCAGCACCTGCGACACGTCGCGCAACAAGCCTGGGCGGTCATAGGCGCGGATGACGATGTCGACCGGATAGGTCTGCACCGGGATCGGCCCCCAGCTTACCTGGATCATACGCTCCGGCTCGCGCCCGGCCAGTTGCAGCGCCGAGGCGCAGTCCTGGCGGTGGATGCTGACGCCGCGGCCCTGGGTGATATAACCGACGATGGCGTCGCCCGGTAGCGGCTGGCAGCAGCCGGCCATCTGCGTGAGCAAGTTGCCGACGCCCTGGATCTGGATATCGCCACGCTTGCCGGTACGCGGCCCGGTGGGCTTGCGCGGCACCAGCTCGATCTGCTCGATGCGCTCGGGCTCGAGCAATTGCTGGGCGGCGTTGACCAGATGCGCCAGGCGCAGGTCACCGGCACCCAGCGAGGCGAACATGTCTTCGGCGGTCTTGACGTTGGTCTTCTCGGCCAGGCGCTCGAAGTCCACCTGCGGCAGGCCCAGGCGGCTGAGCTCGCGTTCGAGCAAGGTCTTGCCGGCAGCGACGTTCTGGTCACGCGCCTGCAGCTTGAACCAGTGGACGATCTTGGCCCGCGCCCGCGAGGTGGTGACGTAGCCCAGGTTGGAGTTCAGCCAGTCGCGGCTCGGGTTGCCGTGCTTGCTGGTGATGATCTCCACCTGCTCGCCGGTCTGCAGGCTGTAGTTGAGCGGCACGATACGCCCGTTGATCTTGGCGCCACGGCAGTTGTGACCGATCTCGGTGTGCACCCGATAGGCGAAGTCCAGCGGCGTGGCCCCCTTCGGCAGGTCGATGGCGTGGCCATCCGGGGTGAACACGTAGACCCGGTCAGGCTCGATATCGACCCGCAGCTGCTCGGCCAGGCCACCGATATCGCCCAGCTCTTCATGCCATTCGAGCACCTGGCGCAGCCAGGAAATCTTCTCTTCGTAGTGGTTGGAGCTCGGCTTGACGTCGGTGCCCTTGTAGCGCCAGTGGGCGCAGACGCCGAGTTCGGCTTCTTCGTGCATGCCGTGGGTACGGATCTGCACTTCCAGCACCTTGCCCTCGGGGCCGATCACCGCAGTGTGCAGCGAGCGATAGCCGTTTTCCTTGGGGTTGGCGATGTAGTCGTCGAATTCCTTGGGAATATGCCGCCACAGGGTGTGCACGATGCCCAGCGCGGTGTAGCAGTCGCGCACCTCCGGCACCAGCACGCGGACCGCACGCACGTCGTAGATCTGGCTGAACTCGAGGCCCTTGCGCTGCATCTTGCGCCAGATCGAATAGATGTGTTTTGCCCGGCCGCTGATGTCAGCCTTGACCCCGGTGGCCAGCAGCTCGTTCTGCAGCTGGTTCATCACATCGCTGATGAAGCGCTCCCGGTCCAGCCGGCGCTCGTGCAACAGCTTGGCGATCTGCTTGTACTGGTCGGGCTCCAGGTAGCGGAAGGACAGGTCTTCCAGCTCCCATTTGATGTGGCCGATGCCCAGGCGGTGGGCCAGTGGCGCATAGATGTCGAACACCTCGCGCGCCACGCGCAGGCGTTTTTCGTCATCGGCGGACTTCACTGCACGGATCGCACAGGTACGCTCGGCCAGCTTGATCAGCGCCACGCGCACATCGTCGACCATGGCCACGAGCATCTTGCGCAGGTTCTCGACCTGCGCCTGCGACCCCAGCACCAACGACTGGCGCGGGCTGAGGCTGGCACTGATGGCGGCCATGCGCAGCACGCCGTCGATCAGCTTGGACACCACCGGGCCAAAGCGCTGGCCGACTTCGGCCAAGGTCACCTTGCCTTCACGGACCGAGCGATAGATCACCGCCGCGACCAACGAATCCTGATCGAGCTTGAGGTCGGCGAGGATTTCAGCGATTTCCAGGCCAGCCTGATAACTGGACGTACCATCGGCCCACGAATGCTTGGCCGGGTTGCCCTTCTTTTCGATTTCCTGGGCGAACTCGCAGGCTTCTTTCAGTGCCACGCGATCCAGAGCCGAATCGACGCTCACCACATGATCCAGCCATGCTTCGAGATTGATACTGCCGTCTGTGTTGACCGGCTGGTGCACTCTCACCTGTACCATCTTTGTTTTACCTTTCCATACAGCGCACCACACGGGTGCACTGGCTATCACCGTGCAGCTTCGCTTCCGTGGAAGCCGCACCAAGGGGCCAGCTCGCTAGCCCGCTTCGAATAACGCCATGGCTTCGACATGCGCCGTCTGAGGAAACATGTCGAGAATCCCGGCCCTTTTTAACCGGTACCCCTGGCCGACCAGCACCTGGGCGTCTCGCGCCAGCGTGGCCGGGTTGCACGATACATACACCAAGCGCTTGGCCCTGAGGCGGGCGATGTCTTGCACCACCTCGTATGCACCGTCGCGCGGTGGATCCAAGAGTACCGCAGAAAAGCCCTCGGCGGCCCATCCGGCACCTGCCAAAGGCTGCGATAAATCGGCCTGAAAAAACGCGGCGTTATGCACATCGTTGTTCCGGGCATTGGCCGCGGCCCGATCGACCATGGCCTGTACACCTTCAACTGCCACCACTTCACGTGCCTGGCGCGCCAGCGGCAGGGCGAAGTTGCCGAGGCCGCAGAACAGGTCCAGTACCCGCTCGTCAGCTCGCGGAGCGAGCCAGGCCAGGGCCTGCTCGATCATCGCCGTGTTGACCTGGGCATTGACCTGGACGAAATCGCCCGGGCGCCAGGCCAGCTCCAGCTGCCAAGGCTCCAGGGCAAAGCCCAGTTTCGCCTCGGCATCCACGGGGGCCGGCTCCCCTTCACCCTGCAGCCACAGCTGCGCCTTGGCCTCGTCGCAGAATGCCTGCAGGCGCGCCTGGTCGTCCGCAGGCAACGGCGCCACATGACGCACCAGCACGGCTTCGGCGGTACCGCTGAACAACTCCACATGGCCGATCACCTGGGGCTTGCCCAGCGAGCGCAGCACGGTCGGCAAGTGGCGAAGAATAGACTGCAAGGGCTGTACCAGCACGGCGCAATCATCGATGGCGACAATGTCCTGGCTGGCCTCGGCGCGGAAACCGACCTCCAGGTGCTTGGCCTTCACGTCCCAGCGCACGGCTACGCGCGCCCGGCGCCGGTAGCCGAATTCCGGCCCGCTCAGCGGTGCAGCCCATTCTTCGGGCTGCACGCCGGCCACCCGTTGTAGCTGTTCAGCCAGGGTACGCTGCTTGAGCGCCAACTGGGCGTCGTGCGGCAGGTGCTGCAGGTTGCAGCCGCCGCAACGCGCGTAGTGGCGGCAGGGTGCCTGGCGGCGTTCAGGGCTGGCTTGCAGCACGCGCTCCAGGCGCGCCTCGACGACCTTGCCGCGGGCGTTGAGCACCCGCGCTTCGACCGCTTCACCGGCCAGGGCGCCGCTGACGAACCACGTACGCCCTTCCAGGAAGGCGATACCGCGGCCGTCACCGGCCAGGCGCTCGATAGCCAGGCGCTGCTTCTTGCCCACGGGGACCTGGGGCGTGCGGTTGCCGCCGGCCGGCTGGAAGCGCAGGCCGCTGTTGCTTTTTTTCTTGGACATTTAGCTCGGGTCGAACAGGCCGGTGGACAGGTAACGGTCGCCGCGGTCACAGATGATCGCGACCATCACGGCGTTTTCCACTTCGCGGGACAGGCGCAGCATGGCGGCTACCGCACCACCGGAAGACACGCCGCAGAAAATGCCCTCTTCGCGCGCGAGGCGGCGAGTGGTGTCCTCGGCCTCCTGCTGGGACATGTCCATTACGCGGTCGATGCGGGTGGCATCGAATATCTTTGGCAGGTACTCCTCGGGCCAGCGGCGGATACCCGGAATGGCCGAGCCTTCCATCGGCTGCAGGCCGACGATCTGCACCTTGGGGTTCTGCTCCTTGAGGTACTGCGAGCAGCCCATGATGGTACCGGTGGTACCCATGGAGCTGACGAAATGGGTAATGCTGCCTTGGGTCTGCTGCCAGATCTCCGGGCCGGTGCTGGAGTAGTGGGCGATCGGGTTGTCGCCGTTGGCGAACTGGTCGAGGACCAGGCCGCGGCCTTCGGCCTGCAACCTCTCAGCGAGGTCGCGCGCACCTTCCATGCCCTCCTCCTTGGTCACCAGGATCAGCTCGGCGCCATAGGCGGTCATGGCTGCCTTGCGTTCGGCGGTGGAGTTGTCGGGCATGATCAGGATCATCTTGTACCCCTTGATCGCCGCCGCCATCGCCAGGGCGATGCCAGTATTGCCGGAGGTAGCTTCGATCAGGGTGTCGCCTGGCTTGATCTGCCCGCGCAGTTCGGCACGGGTGATCATCGACAGTGCCGGGCGGTCTTTCACCGAGCCAGCGGGATTGTTACCTTCGAGCTTGAGCAGCAGGGTATTGCTGGTTTCGCCAGCGATGCGCTGCAGGCGAACCAGGGGCGTATTGCCGACGCAATCGGCGATGGTTGGGTACTGCAAGGTCATGGCGTATTTCACAATCCGGACGCAGGGGTGCCTATCATACCGGCAAACCTTTCCCGGCCATATCACGCAATCTGTGGTTGCTATAGCTACACGCTATAACGGGGCGCCCCAGAAGAAGCCGGCACATGAAACGGCAACCGCATGCACAGCCTGAGCCCTGACGTGCCATTTTCGGCCCACAAGGTCCCACCCTGGCGCTGAATGGCACTGCGGGCAATGCTCAACCCCAGGCCAAAACCGCCGTCCCCAGGCCGCGAACCATCGAGCCGGGAAAACGGCGCGAAGATGCGCTCCAGATCCTCATCGGCGACACCGCCGCCTTCATCTTCCAGCCACAGACGCCAGTAGCCTCCTTCGCGCTGACCGCCCAGCCGTACCAAGCCGTTTTCCGGCGAATGGCGGATGGCATTACGCAACATGTTCTCCAGGGCCTGGGCCAAGTGGTTGAGGTTACCCTGCACCCAGCAACTGCCCGGCAGCTCACAGCGCAAGCGCTCCGGCGACCAGCCGCTTTCGTAGCTGGCGTCCTCGGCCAGCAGCTCCCAGAGCGCCTGGACCTGGATCGGCTCAAGGTTCATCGGCGCGCGTTCGGCATCCTGCCAAGCCAGTTGCAGCGTGTTCTCGACCAACTGCTGCATGCAGTCGACTTCGCGACCCAGGCGCTCACGCAGGCGCGCGAAGTCAGTCTCGCCATCGCAGGCGACGCGCAGGCGGCTCAGCGGGGTGCGCATTTCGTGGGACAGGTCGCGCAGCAGTTGCTGCTGCATCGCCACGGTACCTTGCAGGCGCTCGGCCATCTGATCAAAGGCTCGGGCCAGTTCACCCAGTTCGTCGTGGCGGGCCGTGGTACGTGAATCCAGCCGTGCCGAAAGCTGGTCGGCACGCCAGGCACTGGCCTGCTCGCGCAACTGGTTGAGCGGGACGATCAGCATGCGGTACAGGCCGACACACAGCAGCAAGGTGAACAGGCCAGGGATGATGCCGTTGGTGACGACCCGCCAGAACACCCGGTACTGGCCGGGGTTGAAACGTTGCGGCAGCTCGATCACCAGCATGCCCTGCTGCGGCGCACCGGGGAACGGAATGCGCAACCAGGGTTGGTCGACGCTGCGCCGGCTCATCGGCCAGTCGACCCCACGCAGGCGGGTCAGCCGCTGCATGATCTCAGGGCCAAGAATGGCGCTGTCCAGGGGCCGCAGGTTAAGGTCGAGCACACCGATCCAGCCATGCTCACGCTGGTGCATCGCCGCTACCCAGCGGTCCAGCCCTTCGCGTCCTCCGGTACGCCAAGCCCTTTCGGCGTCGCCGGCATAGTCGCGCAGCACCTGGCGCGCCGGCGGATCGAGAAAGGCGTTGCGGGTTTCCATATGACGGCCCCAGGTGTAGCTGAGGCCGATCATCAACAGGCAGAAACCCACCAGCAGGATGGCCAGCTTCCAGAACAGTGAATGGCGATCAAGCATGGCTTACTCCGCTTCGCCGGCGCTGAGCACGTAGCCCTTGCCCCACACCGTGCGGATCTGCCAGGCGTGGTAATCGATACCCTTGAGTTTGCGGCGGATCTGACTGATATGCATGTCGAGGCTACGGTCATGCCGCGAGTAGCCGCGCTGCAGCACCTGCTGGTAAAGGAAGGGCTTGCTCAGCACTTCATCGACATTGCGGTGAAGGATATCGAGCAGGCGGTATTCGCTCGGCGTCATGCCGGCGTGCTGGCCATTCAGGCTGACATCACACCGGCTTTCGTCGAAGTACAACTCGCTTGCGGCAACCTCCTGCTGCGGCTGATGACGCCGCTCAAGAGCGACCCGGCGCAGGATCGCCTCGATCCGCACCTGCAGTTCGGCGATGCTGAAGGGCTTGGGCAAGTAATCGTCGGCGCCGCGCTGGAAACCGCTGATGCGGTCGGCCTCGGCGCCCAGTGCCGACATCAGGATCACCGGCGTGGCGCTGCGCTGACGCAGCCGGGCAAGGGCATCCAGACCATTGAGGCCGGGCAGCAGGATGTCCAGCAGGACCACGTCGAACGCTTGGCGGTCGGCTGCTTCCAGGCCATCCAGGCCGTTGCGGCACCAGGTGACCTGGAAGCCGCCACGCTGCAGCTCTTCGTGCAGGTACGCCCCCAGCACGGGATCGTCCTCGATCGCCAGGATGCGCGAGGCGCAATTAGTTACAGGATTCATTGGCAACTGCCACACATTCGCAATTGCGCGATTATTGTGCATGCTCTCCTTTCAGGCAACTGCCTGCGCCCCATGCCTTGGCGCGGCACGAAATGACATTCAAAGGGTGCAATAGCGCAGCCAGCGGAGTAACTTTCCGCTTTGTGCCGTCGCAGCGACGTCGGCATCCAGGCACATTACAGGAGGCGAGTGTGCTCGATCGTTTGGGAATCAGAAGCCGGGTGCTGCTGCTGGCATTGCTGCCTGCCAGCTTGATGGCACTGGTGCTGGGCAGCTATTTCACCTGGCTGCAGCAAGACCAGTTGCGCACCCAGCTGCTGCAGCGCGGCAAGATGCTCGCCGAGCAACTGGCCCCGCTGGCCGCACCGGCCCTGGCACGCCAGGCGCCTGCCCAGCTGGAGCGCATTGCCGCGCAGACCCTGGAGCAGGCCGACGTGCGTGCCGTGGCCTTCCTCGCCCCCGACCGCAGCCGCCTGGCCCATGCCGGGCCGAGCATGATCAACCAGGCGCCCAGCGGCGGTACCGGCACGCAGTTGCTGCAGCGCACCGGCAACGACGCCACCCGTTACCTGATGCCGGTGTTCGGCCACCACCGCGATCTGGCTACCGATGCCGTACCGGCCGAAGCCGAGCGCCTGCTCGGCTGGGTCGAGATCGAGCTGTCCCACGACGGCACGCTGCTGCGTGGCTATCGCAACCTGTTCACCAGTGTGCTGCTGATCCTCGCCTGCCTGGCCCTCAGTGGCCTGCTGGCGATGCGCATGAGCCGTACCATCAATGACCCGATCGCACGCATCAAGCAGACGGTCAACCTGCTCAAGGACGGCCACCTCGACGAACGCCTGCCGGCCATGGGCAGCCATGAGCTGGATGAACTGGCCCGCGGCATCAACCGCATGGCCGAGACCTTGCACGGCGCCCACGAAGAGCTGCAGCACAGCATCGACCAAGCGACCGAGGACGTACGCCAGAACCTGGAAACCATCGAGATCCAGAACATCGAGCTGGACATGGCGCGCAAGGAGGCCCTGGAGGCCAGCCGCATCAAATCGGAATTCCTGGCCAACATGAGCCACGAAATCCGCACCCCGCTCAATGGCATCCTGGGCTTCACCCACCTGCTGCAGAAGAGCGAGATGACCCCGCGGCAGCTGGACTACCTGAACACCATCGAGAAGTCCGCCGACAACCTGCTGGGGATCATCAACGAGATCCTCGACTTCTCCAAGATCGAAGCGGGCAAGCTGGTGCTCGACAGCATCCCGTTCAACCTGCGCGACCTGGTCCAGGACACCTTGACGATCCTCGCCCCCGCCGCCCACGCCAAGCAGCTCGAACTGCTCAGCCTGATCTACCGCGATACGCCGATTTCGCTGATCGGCGACCCCTTGCGGCTGAAACAGATCCTTACCAACCTGGTGAGCAACGCGATCAAGTTCACCCGCGAAGGCACCATTGTCGTCCGGGCGATGCTCGATGACGAACACGAAGACAGCGCCCAGCTGCGCATCAGCGTGCAGGACACCGGCATCGGCCTGTCACCCCAGGACGTGCGCACGCTGTTCCAGGCCTTCAGCCAGGCCGACAACTCACTGGCCCGTCAACCCGGCGGTACCGGCCTGGGGCTGGTGATTTCCAAGCGCCTGATCGAGCAGATGGGCGGCGAAATCGGTGTCGACAGCACGCCGGGGGAAGGTTCGCAGTTCTGGATCAGCCTGAGCCTGCCCAAGGCACACGACGACATCGAGGAGCAGCCACTGCAACCGCTGCTGGGTCGCAGAGTGGCCATCGTCGACGGCCATGAGCTGGCGCGCCAGGCCCTGGAGCACCAGCTCGAGGATTGCGGCCTGAGCGTCAGCCTGTTCGCGTCCTACGACCAGTTGCTGCAAGGCGTGAAGGCCGGCTTCCAGGCCGGCATGCCCTTCGAGTTCGCGGTGCTCGGGGCCAACCTCGGTACGCTTTCACCGGAACAGCTCGGCCAGTACAACCAGCAACTGGAGCGCCTGCACTGCCAGTGCGTGGTGCTGTGCCCGACCACCGAGCAGGCGCTGTATCACCCCTTCCTGCCCAACGGCCATGGCCAACTGCTGTCCAAGCCCACCTGCACGCGCAAGTTACGCCGCCTGTTGCTGGAGCTGGTACAACCGCGACGGCTGCAGGCCGAACCGGGGTTGCCCGGCAGCGGCCAGCGCCGGGCGAAGATTCTGTGCGTCGACGACAATGCTGCCAATCTGTTGCTGGTACAGACGCTGCTCGAGGACCTGGGCGCCGAAGTGCTGGCGGTCGACAACGGCCTTGCCGCCGTGCAGGCGGTCCAGGCTGAGCCTTTCGACCTGGTGCTGATGGACGTGCAGATGCCCGGCATGGACGGCCGCGCCTGCACCGAGCAGATCCGTCTGTGGGAAAAGACCCAGAGCGGCAACCCGATGCCGATCGTCGCCCTGACCGCGCATGCCATGGCCAACGAGAAACGCGCTCTGTTGCACAGCGGCATGGACGATTACCTGACCAAGCCGATCAGCGAGCGGCAGTTGGCCCAGGTAGTGCTGAAGTGGACCGGGCTGAGCCTCGGCGCATCGCCACTGGAGCATGCCAGCGAGCCACTGGGTGACGGCCATGAGCTACCTGTGCTGGACCCGGACGAAGGCTTGCGCCTGGCTGCCGGCAAGCCAGACCTGGCAGCGGATATGCTGGCCATGCTGCTGGCGTCGCTGGAAACCGACCGCCAGGCGATTCGCTCCGCTCGCGAGGCAGCTGACAGCGCGACGCTGATCGAGCAGGTACACCGGCTCAATGGTGCCTCGCGTTACTGCGGTGTGCCGCAGTTGCGGGCGGCGTGTCAGCGCAGCGAGACACTGCTCAAGCAGGACAGCCCGCAGGCCCAGCAGGCGCTGGACGAGCTGGACGCGGCGATCAATCGGTTGGCGGCGCAGGCGCGCTTGACGGGATATTTTCGGCGCCTGTGAGATCGTGCGCCGCGCGAGCGGCGCTTTATCTTCATGGCACCACACCACCCAAGGCATGCACTGCAAAGGACTCTCACCATGCGCGTTCTGTTATTCAGCAGCCAGCACTATGACCAGGAAAGCTTCACCCAGGCCGCCCGTGACAGCACCCTTGACCTGCACTTCCAGCCCACCCGCCTGACCCTCGACACCGCCCCGCTGGCCCAGGGCTACGAGGTTGTCTGCGCCTTCATCAACGACGAGCTCGACGCCCAGGTGCTGCAGCGCCTGGCCGCAGGTGGTACGCGGCTGATCGCCCTGCGCTCGGCCGGCTACAACCACGTCGACCTGGCAGCGGCGCAGCGCCTTGGCCTGGCCGTGGTGCGCGTGCCGGCCTATTCGCCACATGCCGTGGCCGAGCATGCCGTGGCCTTGATCCTGGCGCTCAACCGCCGCCTGCACCGTGCCTACAACCGCACCCGCGAAGGTGACTTCAGCCTGCACGGGCTGACCGGCTTCGACCTGCATGGCAAGACCGTCGGCGTAATCGGCACTGGCCAGACCGGCAGCGCCTTTGCCCGTATCATGGCCGGTTTCGGCTGCCAGTTGCTGGCGTATGACCCCTACCCCAACCCGGAACTGCTGGCCTTTGGCGCGCGCTACATGGCATTGCCCGACCTGCTGCGCGAGGCGCAGGTCATCAGCCTGCACTGCCCGCTGACCGAGCACACCCGGCACCTGATCAATGCACAAAGCCTGGGCCAGTTGCAGCCGGGCGCCATGCTGATCAACACCGGGCGTGGCGCGCTGGTCGACACACCGGCACTGATCGACGCCCTGAAAAGCGGCCAGCTCGGCTACCTGGGCCTGGACGTCTACGAAGAAGAAGCCCAGCTGTTCTTCGAGGACCGCTCCGACCTGCCGCTGCAGGATGATGTGCTGGCACGGCTGCTGACCTTCCCCAACGTGATCATCACCGCGCACCAGGCATTCCTGACCCGCGAGGCCCTGGACGCGATCGCCGCCACCACCCTGGACAACATCATCCGCTGGGCGGCGGGTAATCCGCAGAATCTGGTCAGCGGTTGATGCTAGGATACGCGGCATTTCTGGAGGACCCATGGTCGAGCACGATTTCCGCTATACCCTTTTCAACCCGCAACACACCCTGATCGAGTGCCGCGCCCTGGTTCCGGGCCGCTATCAGGTGACCGGCAACGGTGGCTCGATGCACAAAGGCGACGTTCTGATCGTGACCCTCAAGGGCAGCAAGGACCTGGCCATGCGCCTGACCGTCGAGAGCGTGCGCCACCTGATCAACCCACGTGGCCAATGGGTAGCCGTGGCCAGCGGCCCGGTGTTCAACGAGCTGGAAATCCTCACCTGGAAGGTCGAGTGCGACAGCTGCGACGCGGTGCTGGACTTCGAGTTCGCCGTCGACGCCAAACTCGGCAAGGCGGCCCGTCAGCCGGCTGCCAGCGCCCGTGTTGCCGAGCTGGGCTGGGCCAGCCGTGGCGACAAGCACCTGTGCCCGCGTTGCCAGGAGAGCGCCGAGTGAAGAATCTGCTGACCGGCGTGCTGATTGCCACCGGCCTGCTCGGCTGTGCTGCCGAACCTTCCAAGCTGCAGCAGGAACGCAGCTACGTGCTGGAGTGGATTGGCGAACGTCCGCTGATCGACTACAGCCACCTGACCCTGACCCTGGCCAGTGATGGCCGCGCCTACGGCAATGCCGGTTGCAACCAC
Organism: Pseudomonas vlassakiae; assembly: GCF_014269035.2. Lineage (GTDB taxonomy): Bacteria > Pseudomonadota > Gammaproteobacteria > Pseudomonadales > Pseudomonadaceae > Aquipseudomonas > Aquipseudomonas vlassakiae. The sequence continues at coordinate 41,579 of NZ_JABWRP020000001.1, read as the reverse complement.
TGGTTTGCGCCGTACACGCTGGACGGTGAGCACCTGAGCTTCGGCAAGGTCGGCAAGACCCGCAAACTGTGTGCCCCGGCGTTGATGGAGCAGGAAAAGCGCTTCCTGCAGGCGCTGGAAACGGTGCAGCGCTGGGATGTGTCGCCTATCGAGCAGTTGCGCTTCTGGCCTGAAGCAGGCAAACCCCTGCGCTTCTGGCCCGAAGAAGGCTGAAAACGTTGGGGCCGCTTGGCGGCCCCTCCTCCATCAGGCGCCCTTCAGGGCCTTGATCTTGGCCTGCAGCCCTTCCAGGGTCTGCTCGCCCATCAGTTGTTCACGCACCTTGCCCTTGTCATCGATGATGTAGGTCACCGGCAGCGCCTCGCTGCGTGGCAGGTCATAACGCTCGGCCGGGTCCTGGGCCAGCACGGTGAAGCCGATGCCCAAGGCCTCGGCTGCCTGCTTCAGCTCAGGCCCTTGCAGGCCATCGAAATTCACCCCGACCACCTTGATGCCATCGGCAGCCCACTGCTTGGCCGCCTGGTTCAGTTCAGGTACCTCGGTACGGCACGGGCCACACCATTCGGCCCAGTAGTTGAGCACTACCCAGTGCCCGTCGATCTGCTCCGCCTTTACCGTCTTGCCATCTTGGTCCACGCCGTAATCGGCACCGCAACCACCGAGCAAAAGGCTCGCGGTGATGGCCAGTACTGCTGCCAGACGCCTTGCCATGGGTCAATCCTTCTCGAAGTTTCAAGCAAATAGGTCAGTCGCTGCGGTTAGAATAGCTGCCACACCCAGCTGGATGCGACCCGACATGACTGACTTGACGCTCTATCATAACCCGCGCTGCTCGAAATCCCGCGGCGCGCTGGAACTGCTTGAACAACGCGGCCTGGCACCGACCATCGTGCGCTACCTGGAAACCCCGCCCGATGCCGCCACCCTCAAGGCCCTGCTCGGCAAGCTGGGCATCGCCCCCCGCCAGCTGCTGCGCAGCGGTGAAGACGAATACAGATCCCTTGATCTGGCAAACCCGGCGCTGAGCGACGCGCAGCTGATCGACGCCATGGTAAACCACCCCAAGCTGATCGAACGCCCGATCCTGGTCGCCGGTGACAAGGCCGTGATCGGCCGCCCGCCGGAGAAGGTCCTGGAGATCCTGCCGTGAGTGCGCCGTACATTCTGGTGCTGTATTACAGCCGCCACGGCTCGACCAGTGAGATGGCCCGGCACATCGCCCGCGGCATCGAGCTGGCCGGCATGGAAGCACGCCTGCGCACGGTGCCGGCGATTTCCACCGAATGCGAAGCGGTAGCCCCGGACATCCCGGCCAGCGGCGCGCTGTACGCCACCCTCGACGACCTGCGCCACTGCGCTGGCCTGGTGCTGGGCAGCCCGACCCGCTTCGGCAACATGGCCGCACCGCTGAAGTACTTCCTCGACGGCACCAGCAGCCTGTGGCTGGGTGGCGAGCTGGTCGGCAAGCCGGCCGGCGTGTTCACCTCCACCGCCAGCCTGCACGGCGGCCAGGAAACCACCTTGCTGTCGATGATGCTGCCACTGATGCACCACGGCATGCTGGTGATGGGCCTGCCGTACAGCGAGTCGGCGCTGCTGGAGACCCGTGGTGGCGGCACGCCTTATGGCGCCAGCCACCACGCCGGCGCCGACGGCAAGCGTGAGCTGGACCCCCACGAGATCGCCTTGTGCCGTGCCCTTGGCCAACGCCTGGCGACCACGGCCAAGGCCCTGGAGGCCGCACGTGGCTAGAAAGCCCAAGGTGTTGCCGCCGCTCGAGTGGCTGGCGCCGCGCCTGCGCCTGACACGGGCGCTGAGCCTGGCCTTCTTCCTTGGCCTGATCGCGCTGCTGGTGGTCAACAACCTGTGGTTCGCCAACCTGCATGGTGCGCGGGTCGAAGTGATCCTGGCGATCGAACTGGTGCCGCTGCTGTTGCTGCTGCCGGGCATGCTGATGGGCAGTGCCCGTGCGCATGCCTGGACCTGCTTCGTGGTGAACATCTACTTCATCAAGGGCGTGCTGGCAGCGTTCGATCCGGCGCGTGCGCTGTTTGGCTGGGTGGAAGTGCTGGCGAGCCTGGGGCTGTTCGTGGCCGGGCTGTTGTATGTGCGCTGGAAGTTTCAGTACGAGCGGCGCATGGCGGGCGAAGGGCGCTAGCTGCTTCGCGGGTTTACCCGCGCAGCAGCCAGTTCAGGACTCAGTGGTTGACGGTATGCGCCAGCATCACCGACAACTGGCACAGCGGTCGCCCGCTCTCTGCGTGCCATTGATTGAACGCTTGCTGTACCAGGGCCAGGTCACGCTGACTGGTCGGCTGCTTGTCGATCACCTTCTGTGCAATCAACGCCGCCGCCATGTCTTCGGTGGGGATGAAGGTGTCCTTGCCAACCATGCGCAGGAAGCGCGGCGCCGACAACCCACCCAACTGGTTGCCGTGCTTGGCCAGGTACTTCCACAGCCCGACGATGTCGGTCTCAGGCCAGTCGGCGATGAACGCGCCGAAGCTGCCCTTCTCCTTTGCCACATCGAGGATCATCTGCGCATTGCGTGGCACGCTCTTGAGCTTGCCCAGGTGGCGGATGATGCGTTCGTCGTGCATCAAGCGCTCCAGGTGCTCGGCTCCCATCAGCACGACTTTCTCCGGGTCGAAGCCGAAGAACACCTGTTCGAACGCTGGCCACTTGGCATCCACCAGGCTGTGCTTGAGCCCGGCGCGAAACACACGCAGGGCCAGGGTCGACAGGTAGCGGTCGTCAGCGATGTCGCGCAACTGCGCGGGCGTGCGCGGCTGCGGCAGAAATGCCTCCAGCGCCTTGGCCGAGCCGAAGCGGTTCAGGCAATACTCGTGCAGCCACTGGTAATCGCGCATGGCTTCAGAGGTTCACCACGTCGAGGAAACGCGGGGTGGCGTTTTCGTCGATCTTCAGGCTGGTGAAGTCGAACAGGTTGCGGTCGGCCAGCTGCGACGGCGCCACGTTCTGCAGGGCGCGGAAGATGCTCTCGGTCCGGCCCGGGTGCTTGCGCTCCCACTCCACCAGCATGTCCTTGACCACCTGGCGCTGCAGGTTCTCTTGCGAGCCGCAGAGGTTGCACGGGATGATCGGGAATTGCTTCATGTCGGAGTAGGCCTGGATGTCCTTCTCGCTGCAGTAGGCCAGCGGGCGGATCACCACGTTACGGCCGTCGTCGGCACGCAGCTTTGGCGGCATGCCCTTGAGCGCGCCGTTGAAGAACATATTGAGGAAGAAAGTTTCGACGATGTCGTCGCGGTGGTGCCCCAAGGCCATCTTGGTCGCGCCGATCTCATCGGCGAAGGTATACAGCGTGCCACGGCGCAGGCGCGAGCACAGCGAGCAGGTGGTCTTGCCCTCGGGGACCAGTTCCTTGACCACCGAGTAGGTGTCCTTCTCGACGATGTGGTACTCGACGCCCAACTCCTTGAGGTACGCCGGCAGCACATGCTCGGGGAAGCCTGGCTGCTTCTGGTCCATGTTCACCGCGACGATCTCGAACTTGATCGGTGCCACCTTCTGCAGGTGCAACAGAACGTCGAGCATGGTGTAGCTGTCCTTGCCGCCAGACAGGCAGACCATGACCTTGTCGCCATCTTCGATCATGTTGTAGTCGGTGATGGCTTCGCCAGCGAGACGACGCAGGCGTTTTTGCAGTTTGTTCTGGTTGACCGAGAGGGTGCCCATAGCGCTTGGATCCGCGAGGTGTGACAAAAGCCGGCTATTTTACGCACAAACCACGCGCACCTGTAGGGATTCCGATAAAGACTTCAAGGTAATCAACAACGGCCGCGACAGCGCAATTTGCTCTAAAAAGCGGGGTTTGTGCAGGGATTGACTTCCTATACTGCGACATAAGGCCACATTACCGTTCTGCTTCGGTGCCTTGGCCTCGGGCCGCTTGCGCTCCACGTGGGGGGCGATTGGCAACATTGAGAGGAGTGACCGGCATGATTCATCACGTTGTGGGGCTGTTTACCCATCCCGACCAGGAATGGCGGGAGATTCGTGGCGAAGAAGAAAGCATCAGCCACATGTACCTGACCCATACCCTCATTTTGGCGGCGATTCCCGCCATTTCGGCGTTTATCGGCACAACCCAGGTGGGCTGGGTGATCGGTGGCCGGCCGGCGGTGATGCTGACCATGGATAGCGCGATCTGGATGAGCATCATGTCCTACCTGGCGATGCTCGCCGGGGTTGCGGTGATGGGTGCGTTCATTCACTGGATGGCCCGCACCTACGACGCCAACCCGTCCATGGCGCAATGCATCGCCTTTGCCACGTACACCGCCACTCCGCTGTTCCTCGGCGGCCTGGCGGCGCTCTATCCGCACTTGTGGTTGGGCATGCTGGTGGGGACCGCTGCCATTTGCTACACCGTGTACCTGCTGTATGTCGGCTTGCCGACGTTCATGAACATCCCTTCGGATGAAGGCTTCCTGTTCTCAAGCTCAGTACTGGCCGTGGGCCTTGTAGTGCTGGTGGCGATCATGGCCGCAACCGTGATCATCTGGGGCTTGGGCGTGGGGCCGGTGTACACCAACTAGATCAGATCCAGCCAACATAGGGCATCAAGCAGAGGCCGCCGCAAAGGCGGCCTTTGTCTTTGTACCGATGGCTGCTTGCTGACCGGTGGCTCGGCAAGCGCGACCGGCATGCGGCATAATGCCCGGTCAGGAGAACCACCCCGCCATGCCCGAGCTGCTCAAACAACGCGTCGAAACCTGTTACCAGCAAGCCGAAGCCTTCTTCAAACGCCCCTTCCCGCGCCCGGAAGTCAGCTTCAAGCTACGCGGCCAGAAAGCCGGCGTCGCCCACCTGCACGAGAACCTGCTGCGCTTCAACCTGCAACTGTATCGCGAGAACCAGGACGACTTCCTGCGCCAGACCGTGGCCCATGAAGTGGCGCACCTGGTGGCCCATCAGCTGTTCGGTGACCGCATCCAGGCCCATGGCGAGGAGTGGCAGCTGATCATGCGTGGGGTGTATGAACTGCCGCCGAACCGTTGCCACAATTATGCAGTGCAGCGGCGCGTGGTGACCCGCTACATCTACCGCTGCCCGTGCCCGGAGAGTGATTTCCCGTTTACCGCGCAGCGGCACAAGCTGGTGCGCCAGGGGCGCCGCTACCTGTGCCGGCGCTGCCGCGCGATTCTGGTGTACAGCGGTGAAAACCGCCTCGAATAGCCAGGCACAAGAAAGGCGACCCGAGGGTCGCCTTCTTTTTTACCGCCTGAGGATCAGCGTACCGGGGTTTCCGCCACGCCCAAATCATCGGTAGGCACCGACAACTCCAGCGGTGCGCCACCGGAAGCCAGCTCGGAGGCCAACTTGTCGTCGTCCATCTCCTTGACCCACTTGGCCACCACCACGGTTGCCACGGCGTTGCCGATCAGGTTGGTCAGTGCGCGGGCTTCGGACATGAAGCGGTCGATGCCGAGGATCAGCGCCAGGCCGGCAACCGGCAGGTGGCCAACGGCCGACAGGGTGGCAGCCAGCACGATGAAGCCCGAGCCGGTCACGCCGGCAGCCCCCTTGGAAGCCACCAGCAGCACCAGCAGCAGGGTGATCTGGTGGGTGATGTCCATGTGGGTGTCGGTGGCCTGGGCGATGAACACCGCAGCCATGGTCAGGTAGATCGAGGTACCGTCGAGGTTGAACGAGTAGCCAGTCGGGATCACCAGGCCGACGACCGACTTCTTGGCACCCAGGCGCTCCATCTTGGCCAGCATGCGTGGCAGGGCCGATTCCGAGGAGGAAGTACCCAGCACGATCATCAGCTCTTCACGGATGTAGCGGATCAGCTTGAGGACGCTGAAGCCGTGGGCGCGGCAGATAGCGCCCAGCACCAGCAGCACGAACAGCAGGCAGGTGATGTAGAAGCACGCCATCAGGTAGCCCAGCTGCACCAGCGAGCCCACGCCGTACTGGCCGATGGTGAAGGCCATGGCGCCGAAGGCACCGACCGGGGCCAGCTTCATGATCATGTTGATGATGTTGAACATCACGTGGGCGAAGCGGTCGATCAGGTCCAGCACTGGCTTGCCGTAGCTGCCCAGGCGGTGCAGGGCGAAGCCGAAGATCACCGAGAACATCAGCACCTGCAGGATGTCGCCGTTGGCGAAGGCGCCCACCACGGTGCTGGGGATGATGTTGAGCAGGAAGCCGACGGTGGTCTGCTGCGCGCCGGCGGCGGCGTAGGCGGCCACGCTGCTGGCGTTCAGGGTGCTGACGTCGATGTGCATGCCAGCGCCCGGCTGGACCACGTTGACGACCACGAGGCCGATGATCAGGGCGATGGTGGAGACGATCTCGAAGTACAGCAGCGCGTAGCCGCCGGTCTTGCCGACCGACTTCATGCTCTGCATGCCGGCGATGCCGCTGACCACGGTACAGAAGATGATGGGCGCGATGACCATCTTGATCAGTTTGACGAAACCATCGCCCAAAGGCTTCAGGGCGACGCCGGTTTCGGGGTAGAAGTGGCCGAGCAGGATGCCGATGGTGATGGCGACCAACACCTGGACATACAGGGATTTGTACAGCGGCTGACGTGTCGTCATGGCTCATTTTCCTCAAGTGTGCCGGCGTCACCCTTCCCAGGGTGTTCGGGCACCTGAATCGCTAACCCTCCTGCACCTGGAGGGATTTGTCGTTGTGTTCGAGCTGCCTGGGCAGGCCTCTGCCAAGTGAGATAGCAAGGGCGATGCCAAAATGCCCATCTTGGGTGCAGCGCTACTGTTTACGGGCTGTAAATGCCCAACGACGGGGCGATTCTTCCGAGCAATGGTGGCGGATTTCCGCCCGATGGCGGGAAATGTACAAGGGATATGGCGGGAATCCGCCCGCCCGGAGTGGCATCAATCCAGATGGAAGGTGATGCAGAAGACGGCCCCGCCCAACGCGGATTCATCAAGGGTCAGCCCGGCGCCATAGCTGTCGACGATGTCCTTGACCACCGCCAGACCAATACCCTGCCCCGGGTGCTGCCGGTCCAGCCGTTCACCGCGCTCGAGAATCCTCTCACGCTGGTCGGCCGGCACCCCGGGGCCATCGTCCTCGATGCACACCCTCAGCGTGCTAGGTGCCTCCTGCAGGCTCACCCGCACGCGCCCCAGGCTGAGCCGGTAGGCGTTCTCCAGCAGATTGCCCAGCAGTTCCAGCAAGGCCCCCTGCTCCATCGGCACGTGCGACTGTGCCGGTATATCCAGCTCGACCTCGACGCGCTTGTCGCGATAGACCTTGGCCAAGGTGCTGCACAAGCTCTCCAGCACCGGCCGCAACAGCACGTTGTGGCGCACCAGGCCGCTCTTGCGCAGGCTGGCGCGCTGCAGCTGGTAATCGATCTGCTGGCTCATGCGCTCGATCTGGCTCTGCAGCACCCGCGCCTGTTCGCGCTCGCCGGCACGCTGCTGCATGCTCTCGCCCACCCCCTGCAACACCGCCAGCGGGGTCTTCAGGCTGTGGGCCAGATCGCCCAATGAATCGCGGTAACGGGTGCGCTGCTCGCGTTCGCTGCTCAGCAGGCGGTTCAGCGAGCGGGTCAGGCGCAGCAGTTCCCGTGGGTGCTCACCACTGAGGCCATCACGTGCGCCAGACTCCACTTCATCCAGCTCGATACTCAACCGGCGCAACGAACGCAACCCCCAGGTCAGGCCGGCCCAGAGCAGCGCCAGCAAGACCAGCAAGGCCGCGCCAAAGCCCAGGTAGAGTTTTTCGCGCAGGCCATCGAGCGTGGCCCGGTATTCACTCACCGGTTGCAGCGCCACGATGCTGTAGGCCGCGCTCTGGCCACCGAGCAGCTTGATCTCGACGTCATAGACGAAGAACTCTTCGCCATCGTCCTGGCGGATGCGGGCAAACTCGTTGCCGCGCCCGTCGTAGCGCGGGCGGTAGTTGATATGGCGGTCGCTGGTGGCACGCGAGCGCCAGACCAGGTTGCCGTCACGGTCGAAGATATAGCCGAGCAGGCCGGTATAGGGCAGGTTGTAGCGTTCATCCGGGAGCAGGTCTGGCATCTGCAACTGGCCATGCTCGATGCGCGCTGCGGAAATCAGCGTGGTCACGTCCGAAGCCAGGCGCTGCTCGATCGACTCCTGCAGGGCCAGGCTGAAAGCCTTCTGCAAGGCTGGCAACAAGGCCAGCATGAACAGCAGCGCCAGCACCGCGGCCGCCAGCATCAGGCGTACCCGCAGCGAGCGGATCATCGGCAGCGCTCGGTGAACAGGTAGCCCAGGCCGCGCACCGTGTCGATCGGCTTGAAACCGTTCTCGCCCTCGAGTTTGCGGCGCAGGCGGCCGACCAGCACCTCGATCACGTTCGGGTCGCGCTCCTCGTCGCCGGGATAGAGCTGCTCCATCAGACGGTCCTTGGCCACCACCTGCTGGTGATGTCGCATGAGGTACTCGAGGATGCGGTACTCATAGGCCGTCAGTGCCAGCGGCTGTTCATCCAGGGTCGCCTGCTTGCGGTTGAGGTCAAGCACCAGGGGCCCGGCGGCGATGGTCGATTGGGTGAACCCGCTGGAACGGCGCAGCAAGGCGTTCAGGCGTGCCTCGAGTTCTTCGAACTGGAACGGCTTGACCAGATAGTCATCGGCACCGGCAGCCAGGCCTTCGACCTTGTCCTGCCAGTTGCCACGGGCGGTGAGAATAAGGATGGGGAAGGCCTTGCCCTGGCTGCGCAGGCGGCCGATCAGTTCAAGCCCGCTGATGCCCGGCAGGCCAAGGTCGACGATGGCCAGGTCGAAGTGAAAGTGTTCGGCCTGGTACAGCGCCTCTTCGGCATTGGCCACGGCTTCGACCACATGGCCGCTTTCACCCAGACGCGTATGGAGGTGGTGCCGCAGCAGGGCTTCGTCCTCGACCACCAGCAGTTTCATTCAACGCTCCTCATTAATGTACTGCCTGTAACGGCCTTTTCGCGGGGACTGCACAGGTTGTGAAAGCTGTGCGATCCCTGTGGGAGAGGGTTTCCCCGCGAAGAGGCCGGTACAGGATAACCCGGCTCGCCGGTCAGAACTTGTAGGTTGCAGCCAGATACGTCTGAGCACTGCTGGTCAGACGCAAGGTGCCGTCCTTCGGCCCGCCACTGGCGCCCACTTCTGTAGCAGCGTTGGTGCGCAGGTAGCGATACCCCAGCTCCATCGAAGCCTTGTCGGTGATTTCCTGGATCACGCCGGCCTGCAAGCCGACAGCATAACCGTAGTCGGTATCCCGGCTTGCCCCCGGCGAATCCTGAGTCAGCTTGGTCACGCCCAGGCTGCCACCGCCGAACAGCTTGGTTGTGTCCCCCACCGGCAGCAGCAGGTCGTAGCTGCCGAGCAGGTTTTCCTGGCGCAGCTTGTAGCCGCTATGGTCACCGGAAACGTTGTCATAGGTCATGTAGTAGCGGGCCTGGTCATTGATCTTGCCCAGGCGCACACCCCAGGTATCGTCCTTGCCAATGATGCCGTCGGCGTTCAGGTGGTCGGTGTTGCTCTGCAGCAGCCCGGACTTGCGTACTTTGTCGCTGGTCTGGCCGTAGGTGAGGCTGGCGAAGGTGTCATCGGCGGCCTGGGCAGTGGTCATGCCAGCGGCGCACACGGCCATGGCAGCGAGCAGGGTGTTGAAGGTTTTCATGACTTCTTACTCCAGTTGAATGCGCTGTTGCGGTCTGGAAGCTAGAGTAAGCAGGGTGCCCTGAACCGCGGCTGAACCCTGACTGAACCGCGGCTGAACGATTCGTGTGCAAACAAGGAGTAGTCAACATGCGTGCCCTGCTGGCCCTGATTCTGATGTGCAGCGCCGTCTTCGCCCAAGCGGCAGTGCAGACCCGCGAGATCCGTTACCAAGATAAAGACGGCACCGCGTTGATCGGCTATTACGCCTACGACGACGCCGTCAAGGGCGAACGCCCGGGCGTGCTGGTGGTGCACGAGTGGTGGGGGCTGAACGACTACGCCAAACGCCGTGCCCGTGACCTCGCCGCGTTGGGCTACAGCGCGTTGGCCATCGACATGTATGGCGAAGGCAAGCACACCGAGCACCCACAGGATGCCCAGGCGTTCATGGCCGAGGCGATGAAGGACCCGGCGGTATCGGCCACGCGCTTTGACGCTGGGTTGGAAATGCTGAAGAAACAGCCCTACACCGACAAGCACAAGCTCGGCGCGGTGGGTTACTGCTTCGGCGGCAAGGTGGTGCTGGATGCCGCACGCCGGGGTGAACACCTGGATGCCGTGGTGAGTTTCCACGGCGCGCTGGCCACCCAGACACCAGTCACCGAGCCTGGCAAGGTGCGGGCCTACGTGCTGGTCGAGCACGGCGCGGCGGACAGCATGGTCACCCCGCAACAAGTGGATGCCTTCAGGAAGGAGATGGACGCGGCCAAGGTCAACTACCAGTTCGTCAGCATTCCCGGCGCCAAGCATGGCTTCACCAACCCGGATGCGGACCGACTGAGCCATGGTGATCATGGCGGGCCCGACATTGGCTACAACGAGGCGGCGGACAAGAGCTCCTGGGCGGACATGCAGGCGTTCTTCAAGCAAGTGTTCAAGTAAAGATGGCAGGGGCCGCTTTGCGGCCCCATCTCCCACATGCGACTCACGACTGGCACAATACCGGTCATGAACACACTCCCCGCCTGCTGCGCCCCGCTCCAGCATCACTGGCCCCTGCCCCGCCCACTGCCCGGCGCAGTGCTGGTCAGCTGTGCCTTCGACCCCGCCCACCTGGCCGCCGATGACTTCCAGCGCGCCGGCATCGTGCCCAGTGCCAGCCTGCGGCGTTCGGTGGCCAAGCGCCAGGCCGAGTACCTGGCCGGCCGCGTTTGCGCCCGCGCTGCACTGCAGCGCCTGGATGGCCGCGACTACGTGCCCGGCAGCCATGAGGACCGCTCGCCGATCTGGCCCACGGGTATCCACGGCTCGATCACTCACGGCAAAGGCTGGGCCGCTGCGGTGGTCGCTGCCGAGGGCACCTGCCGTAGCCTCGGCCTGGACCAGGAAGCGCTGCTGGAAGACGAGCGCGCCGAGCGGCTCATGGGCGAGATCCTGACGCCCGCCGAACGCGAACGGCTGGCCCCTGGCCAGCTGGGCCTCACGGTCACCCTGACCTTCTCGTTCAAGGAAAGCCTGTTCAAGGCCCTCTACCCGCTCACCCGGCAGCGCTTCTATTTCGAGCATGCCGAAGTGCTGGCGTGGTCCGCCGATGGCCTGGCGCGTCTACGCCTGCTCACTGACCTGTCGCCGCAGTGGCGACACGGCGCCGAAGTCGAAGGCCAGTTCTGCCTGCAGGACGGCCACCTGCTCAGCCTGATCAGCGTCTGAGCCTTACTGCGGAGCCTGTTCACGCGGCCAGCTGAGGCTGAAGCAGGCCCCGCCCAGCGCCTCGCTGCGCCCCACCGTGGCCCGGCCTGCGTGCCAGTAGATGATCCGTCGCACGATCGACAGGCCCAGGCCATGCCCTCCGGAAGCGCGGGTGCGACTGTCATCGAGCCGGGTGAAGGGGGTGAAGATGCGATCCCACACCCCCTCGGGGATCCCCGGGCCATCGTCTTCGACATCGATGCGGCAACGCTGCTGCCCCAACTGGTAGCTCAGGCGCACTTCACTGCTGGCGTGACGCAAGGCATTGCTCACCAGATTCTGCAGCGCACGATGCAGGTAGCGCGGTTCGGCCTCGACCCAGCAGCCGTCGCTGGCCAGGCACGCCCCGCGCAGCAAACGGACCTTGCTGTTGAGCGGCGCCAGTTCTTCGATCACCCGGTCGAGCAAGGCATCCAGTTCGACCCGCTGGAACTTCAGCGCCGGGGCGCCCTGCTCCAGCCGCGCATAGGTGAGCATCTCGTCGACCAGCTGGTCCAGGTCCTGGATATCGCCATCCATGCCGGCCAGGTGCTTGGCGCGGGCCTGCTCGGTGGGCGCACTTTCGATCATCTCCAGGCCAAAGCGCAGGCGTGCCACCGGGGTGCGCAGTTCATGCGACACCGCACGCACCAGTTCGCGTTGCATGTTCAGCGAACGTTGCAGGTGCTCGGCCATGCCATTGAATGCCGCAGCCAGGCGCCCCACCGAATCGGCATCACCGGCCGGCACGCGGGTGTCCAGGCTGCCTTGGGCGATACGCGTGGCAGCGATTTCCATGCCTGACACGCGCCGCTCCAGCTGGCGCACCAGCAGGTACACCACCAGGCCGATGAGGCAGAGGCCAAGAAAGGCAATCAGGATCAGCAGCTGCGGTGGATAAGGGTTGAGTTGATAGAGCGGACCGATCTCCAGCACCAACGGCGAACCTGGCAGGCCGGCGAACACACGGATGGAGTCACCATCGCGACCCAGCGCCATCACTGTATCCCCCTCCTCCACCCGGCGCCGCTGGTCGTCGTCCAGGCCGACCCGCTCGATGCGCTGCAGGGCGACGCCAAAGCCGAAGCCCTTGCTCCGGGTGATGTCCGCCAGGCGCTGCTGCTGCTCGGTCACCGGGTAGCGCACCAGCTCATCGGCCAACAGATAAAGCGTGGCACGCGCCAGCTGCTCGCTGACCTGCTTGACCTGAGCCACCAGCATCAGGTCCTCCTGGCCGACCTTGCGCAGCACCTGGGCGGCGTGTGGCCCGGTCTTCTCCACCACCACCAGGCCACGGTTCAGGCGAGCGCGCTGGCCGCCATCGAGGGTACGCGCCGACATCGGCTGCAGCGCCAGCGGCACGCCCAGCAAGCGCTCCCACATCAACAGCGAGCGCTTGCGCTCGGTTTCGTTCTGCTGCGCCAGGTTGTCGGCCATCAGGCTGAACGTGCCCTGGGCCAGGCGTTCGCGGTGCTGGGCCGCGCGCACTTCGTTGACCCAGTGCAGGCTGAGCGCGCCGAGCAGCGCCACCAGCACCAGCACCGCGAGCATGCCGCCGTAGATGCGCAGGAATATCGAGCGGTTCATGGGGCATCGCCGACGAACAGGTAGCCCTTGCTGCGCAGCGTCTTGATCAGCCGCGGGTGGATCGGGTCGTCGCCGATCTTGGGGCGAATCCTGGAAATGCGCACGTCGATGGAACGGTCCTGGCCGTCGTAGCCGACCCCGCGCAAGGCGGTGAAGATCTGCTCACGCGACAGCACTCGCCCGGCGTTGCTGGCCAGCAGCCAGAGCAGGTCGAATTCAGCGCCGGTGAGGTCGATCTGCTGCGCGCCGAGCCAGGCCTCGCGCAGGCGATTGTCGATGCGCAACGCACCGAAGGCCAGGTCATGGCGCTTGGACTCTGGGCTTTCACTGCGCCGCAGCAGGGCCTGGATCCGCGCCAGCAGCAAACGCGGACGCACCGGCTTGCACACGTAGTCGTCGGCCCCCAGGTCCAGCCCCTGGACCTGATCGAGTTCGTCGCTGCGGGCCGTCAGCATCAGGATCGGGCCGGGGTACTGGCCACGCACGCGACGGCAGATGCTCAGCCCGTCTTCGCCGGGCAGCATCAGGTCGAGGATCACCAGGTCCGGCTGGCTGTCGACGATGCGGCGCGCAGCGCGGGCGCCATCGCCCTCGACGGCGACCTCGTAGCCGTTGGCCTGCAGGTATTCGGCGGTGAGTTCGGCCAGGCGCTGGTCGTCTTCGACGATGAGGATGCGATTGCTGGGTTGGTCCATGGCCCCTGCCTTTGGATTATTGTTTTTCTGTCGGTACCGGCCTTTAACCAAAAGGCAACATCACCCCCGGATACTACGTGCCGCCCGCCAGTACTGCCAACCTGCCCGCCGGTAGCCTCGACTGAACCGTTTTTTGTGGTAGGGTGCGCGCCCGAAAAATTCTGGTTGCGGCCAGCAGCCCTCTGAAAAATAGTGCAAACCTCTTGGTACAAGGCCTACAGGGAATACCCACTATTCACTCACAAAGTACGCACAACTTATCCACAGGCGATTGCCTTGCAAAGCCCCTAAGACCGCATTATCTTGTATCCCTATCGCAACGAACCACTAGATGTTGGGGTTGACCTTTCGTCACCAACACCAGTCAGCGCAGAAATTCAAGCGATATTTCTGGCAGAACTTTACGTGGTTTCATAAGCCAAACCGCTCCAGCGGAAGCATTTGAGAGCAACAGCTTTCGGGGTCATCCCGGTGAGCATTTGACTTCGGCCAGGGAGCGGCAGGTTATTGCCCCTTATTCCTGATCTGTCCCGAAGTCGGTACGCCCGAGCGGGTGGATGCGCGTGCATGACGCATCCTCGCCAAGGCCATCGAGCAAGTGGACGGAACGGTGGGCGCCGAAAAAGCGCCTGAACACTATAGAAATTGTGGAGACACCCACCCATGCAAACCGACACAACTCGCGAGAACCCGCAGGCTTTGGCGCCGCAGGCCGCCGATTCCAATCAGGATCTGGCCGCCACCGCTCCGGGCCAACTGCGCGTGATCAAGCGCAACGGCACTGTCGTTCCCTACACCGACGACAAGATCACCGTGGCCATCACCAAGGCGTTCCTCGCAGTTGAAGGCGGCACCGCCGCTGCCTCGTCGCGCATTCACGACACCGTTGCGCGCCTGACCGAGCAGGTCACCGCCACGTTCAAGCGTCGCATGCCATCGGGTGGCACCATCCACATCGAAGAAATCCAGGACCAGGTCGAACTGGCCCTGATGCGTGCCGGCGAGCAGAAGGTCGCCCGTGACTACGTGATCTACCGCGACCAGCGCGCCAAGGAGCGCGCGACCCGCAGCAACGCCGAGGCCGTGGTCGAGCCGCACCCAAGCATCCGCATCACCCTGGCCGACGGCAGCCTGGCGCCGCTGGACATGGCGCGCCTGAACACCATCATCAGCGAAGCCTGCGAAGGCCTGGCCGAAGTCGATGGCGACCTGATCCAGCGCGAAACCCTGAAGAACCTGTACGACGGCGTAGCCATCAAGGACGTCAACACCGCCCTGGTGATGACCGCCCGTACCCTGGTCGAGCGTGAGCCGAACTACTCGTTCGTCACCGCCCGCCTGCTGATGGACACCCTGCGTGCCGAAGGCCTGGGCTTCCTCAACGTTGCCGACAGCGCCACCCACCACGAGATGGCCGACCTGTACGCCAAGGCCCTGCCAGCCTATGTCGCCAAAGGTATCGAGTTCGAACTGCTGAACCCGGCCCTGGCCGACTTCGACCTGGAAAAACTGGGCAAGGCGATCAACCACGAGCGCGACCAGCAGTTCACCTATCTGGGCCTGCAGACCTTGTACGACCGCTACTTCATCCACAAGGATGGCGTGCGCTTCGAGCTGCCACAGGTGTTCTTCATGCGTGTGGCCATGGGCCTGGCGCTGGAAGAGAAAGATAAAGAAGCCCGTGCGATCGAGTTCTACAACCTGCTCTCGTCGTTCGACTACATGGCTTCGACGCCGACCCTGTTCAACGCCGGTACCCTGCGTCCACAGCTGTCGAGCTGCTACCTGACCACCGTGCCGGACGACCTGTCGGGCATCTACCACGCGATCCACGACAACGCCATGCTGTCGAAATTCGCTGGTGGCCTGGGCAACGACTGGACCCCTGTGCGTGCACTGGGCTCCTACATCAAGGGCACCAATGGCAAATCCCAGGGCGTCGTGCCGTTCCTGAAAGTGGTCAACGACACCGCCGTAGCCGTCAACCAGGGTGGCAAGCGCAAAGGCGCCGTGTGTGCCTACCTGGAAACCTGGCACCTGGACATCGAAGAATTCATCGAGCTGCGCAAGAACACCGGTGATGACCGCCGTCGTACCCACGACATGAACACCGCCAACTGGATCCCTGACCTGTTCATGAAGCGCGTCTTCGATGACGGCAAGTGGACCCTGTTCTCGCCATCGGAAGTGCCTGATCTGCACGACCTGACCGGCAAGGCCTTCGAAGAGCGCTACGAGTACTACGAAGCCCTGACCGAGTACAACAAGATCAAGGTGTTCAAGACCATCCAGGCCAAAGACCTGTGGCGCAAGATGCTGTCGATGCTGTTCGAGACCGGCCACCCGTGGCTGACCTTCAAGGACCCGTGCAACCTGCGTTCGCCGCAGCAGCACGTGGGCGTGGTCCACAGCTCGAACCTGTGCACCGAGATCACCCTGAACACCAACAAGGACGAGATCGCGGTCTGCAACCTGGGCTCGATCAACCTGCCGAACCACATCGTCGACGGCAAGCTGGACACCGCCAAGCTGCAACGCACCGTGAACACCGCCGTGCGCATGCTCGACAACGTGATCGACATCAACTACTACTCGGTGCCGCAAGCGCGTAACTCGAACTTCAAGCACCGCCCGGTCGGCCTCGGCATCATGGGCTTCCAGGACGCGCTGTACCTGCAGCACATCCCGTACGGCTCCGACGCTGCCGTCGAGTTCGCCGACAAGTCGATGGAAGCGGTCAGCTACTACGCGATCCAGGCTTCCTGCGACCTGGCCGACGAACGTGGCGCCTACGAGACGTTCCAGGGTTCGCTGTGGTCCAAGGGCATCCTGCCGCTGGATTCGCAACAGATCCTGATCGAAGCCCGTGGCCAGAAGTACATCGACGTCAACCTGGAAGAGTCGCTGGACTGGGCGCCGGTCCGTGCCCGCGTGCAGAAAGGCATTCGTAACTCGAACATCATGGCCATCGCGCCAACCGCGACCATCGCCAACATCACCGGCGTGTCGCAGTCGATCGAGCCGACCTACCAGAACCTGTACGTGAAATCGAACCTGTCAGGCGAATTCACCGTGATCAACCCATACCTGGTCCGTGACCTGAAGGCTCGCGGCCTGTGGGACTCGGTGATGATCAACGACCTGAAGTACTACGACGGTTCGGTGCAGCAGATCGAGCGTATCCCGCAAGAGCTGAAGGACCTGTACGCCACCGCGTTCGAAGTCGAGACCAAGTGGATCGTCGACGCCGCCTCGCGTCGCCAGAAGTGGATCGACCAGGCCCAGTCGCTGAACCTGTACATCGCCGGCGCCTCGGGCAAGAAGCTGGACGTGACCTACCGCATGGCCTGGTACCGTGGCCTGAAGACCACTTACTACCTCCGTGCCCTGGCCGCGACCAGCACCGAGAAGTCGACCATCAACACCGGCAAGCTCAACGCCGTTTCCAGCGGTGGCGACAGCGCCCCGGTCCAGGCAGCGGGCCCAGCGCCAGTGCCGAAGGCCTGCGCGATCGACGAGCCTGACTGCGAAGCCTGCCAGTAAGGCCAGGCCGAGGCTTCCTTCGGGAAGCCTCGACGCGTTATCCGCATCGCTGCGGACCCTGTGGGCGCGGGTTTACCCGCGATGAGGCCGGCACTCCCCGCCGCCTCTCCACAGCCAGACACAATAAGCCGTGACTGCAAAGCCCCGGCCAGCCCTCCCCGGGCATTCCAGATTTGCGTGCACCGCACCGCAACCAAGATCCACCGGCCATACTCCATAGATGGCCCTCAAGCAGGAGAATCTCACCATGCTGAGCTGGGACGAATTCGATAAAGAAGACGGCGAAGTCGCCGCCAAAGGCAACACCCCTGCGCAGGCCACTGCCGCCGCCACCCTCGACAAGCTCGACAGCGCCGGCGGTGCCGCCGCCCTGGAAGCCCGTGCCGCCACCGCCTCGGACTCCGACGCCGTGAAGCGCGCCAAGGCCGCCCTGGACGCCCTCGACATCGCCGAAGGCCTGGCCGAGCTGGAAGGCTCCTCGGCCCGCGTCGCCGTTGACGAAAAGCGCATGATCAACTGCCGCGCCGACCTCAACCAGCTGGTACCGTTCAAGTACGACTGGGCCTGGCAGAAGTACCTCGACGGCTGCGCCAACCACTGGATGCCGCAGGAGGTCAACATGACCGCCGACATCGCCCTGTGGAAGAGCATGGACGGCCTGACCGAAGACGAGCGCCGCATCGTCATGCGCAACCTCGGCTTCTTCTCCACCGCCGACTCGCTGGTTGCCAACAACCTGGCCCTGGCCGTGTACCGCCTGATCACCAACCCGGAGTGCCGCCAGTACATCCTGCGCCAGGCTTTCGAAGAGGCGATCCACACCCACGCCTACCAGTACTGCATCGAGTCGCTGGGCATGGATGAAGGCGAGATCTTCAACATGTACCACGAGATCCCGTCGGTCGCGAAGAAAGCCGCCTGGGGCCTGAAGTACACCCGCGCCATCTCCGACCCGGAATTCAACACCGGCACCGTCGAGACCGACAAAGAGCTGCTGCGCAACCTGATCGCCTACTACTGCGTACTGGAAGGCATCTTCTTCTACTGCGGCTTCACCCAGATCCTGTCGATGGGCCGCCGCAACAAGATGACCGGCGTCGCCGAGCAGTTCCAGTACATCCTGCGTGACGAGTCGATGCACCTGAACTTCGGTATCGACGTGATCAACCAGATCAAGATCGAGAACCCGCACCTGTGGGACGCGGCGATGAAGGAAGAAGCGACCCAGATGATCCTGCAAGGGACCCAGCTGGAGATCGAATACGCCCGTGACACCATGCCACGCGGCGTGCTGGGCATGAACGCCGCGATGATGGAGGACTACCTCAAGTTCATCGCCAACCGTCGCCTGACCCAGATTGGCCTGAAGGAAGAGTACCCAGGGACTACCAACCCGTTCCCATGGATGAGCGAGATCATGGACTTGAAGAAGGAGAAGAACTTCTTCGAGACTCGCGTGATCGAGTATCAGACTGGTGGTGCGCTGAGCTGGGACTGATCGTCCGGGCTGAGCATCGAGAAGGCTGCCGAATGGCAGCCTTTTTTATTGGCTGCAAGGGAGTGTGCTCAGCGGGCGCTCAGACTACACGGGGTCTAGCTGGGCTACGCAGGTACTCCAGGAAGCGGGCTAACGCCGTCTGGCAAACGACTCGATGCCTGGCACCGGCTGTGCCGGTGTTCGCGGGCAAGCCCGCTCCCACAGGATTTGCGTATCGCTCACAGCCTGGCGATATCTGCGCCGTCCTCATCGCTGGCAAGGCCAGCTCCCGCAGGTACCTATAGATCCCAGTACAACGGAGATCCTGTGGGAGCGGGCTTGCCCGCGAACACCGGCACAGCCGGTGCCATTCACCATGTCTCCTGATGTGTGCAGTGGGTAATGTATAACGCCCGGACATACCTCCCTGAATGATAAGACCTGCTATAGTAGTTTTTATATTTCATAAGCACTGTTATAGCAGGCCTTAAAATGAATGTTTTTCCCTTGGCATGCGCCGATAGGCTAATGAAAATAGGGCTTCTGGCCAAAACCAGACGCCTTGAACGAAAAATTCGCCAAAAAGACCTCGCCGTTCAATCCGGCTTGTCCATCACCACGCTCGCCAAAATTGAAGCAGGTACGCCGACTGTGGAGATGCGTAGCTACATGATCGCGCTGTGGCACCTCGGCTTGCTCGACGAGGTATTCCAGGACGTGCCGATGTCTTCGCCGGCCTCCTTCGCCACTGAGCACAGGGTACGCCTCAAGAACGTGACCGAGGATGATTTCTGATGACGGTGATCTACCTCTACATGCAGATGCCAGACTCGCTGGAGGTTTCCACTATCGGGCGGTTGAGCGTGGAGAACAATGTTGGCGAGTTCGTCTACAACCCAGCCCATGTCGAAGCTGGGGGTTGGATACCTGATGCTGCGCGCTACCCACTTCGAACGCAGCCGTACAAACGCATCACCAAGAACCGGGGCATACCTGGATTCATCCGGGATGCGGCCCCTGATGGCTGGGGTGAGCACCTGGTTGCGCGAGAGCACGGTGACCAAAAGGATGCCATTGGTTTTATTCTGAAGTCGCCAAACCATGACCGTACGGGGAACCTCATGGCGGGCGCTGGCCGCAAGCCACCTGCCGGTATCGGCCAGGCTGGACTGGGCAAGATCACCCAACTGGAAGCCTTTATTCAATTTGCAGACGGTGTGCAAGGTGGATTTCCACGCGATACCGACAACGCGACAAAAGCAACGCTGCAGCAGCGCTCGTCACTGGGCGGTGCTCGCCCCAAATGCACACTGATCAATGAAGACCGGCTGCTGCTGGCCAAGCCAAGGGACCGCCACGATGCCTACGATGTGCCGGCGCTTGAACATGCCTGCATGACATGAACGTGGCGCGTGTGCACTTGCACCGTGGTCGGGTAAACACGTTACTGGTCGAACGCTTCGACCGAGTGCCCGCTGACGACGGACATTTCTATCGCATCCCCATGTTGAGCGGTTTGACATTACTCGACAGTGACTGGAACAACCCGCTGGGCTGGGCGCACGAGTGGCACTATGGATTGCTCGTAGACGAAATGAGCCGCCGGGGTGTGCCGCTGAATGATCTCCAGGAGCTGTTCAAGCGTATCTGTTTCAACATTCTGGTTGGCAACGATGATGACCATCCCAACAACGTGGCCGTGCTTTACCTGAATGGCCGTTGGCGGCTGTCACCCATGTATGACGTGGTGCCGACCACCGAAGGCGATGCACCTACCAGCCTCGCCATGGGCGTCGGGAGTTTCGGAAAGGAACTGTCGCGGCGCAATTTGCTGAGCCAGGTTGGCCACTATGGCCTATCTCACACCCAGGCAGAATCAATCATTGATGAAGTGGCTGGATGGGAAGCTGAATTAGCGGCGCACTATCAACAGCATCTGCAACGTGCTGAGCTTGAGCTGGCATTAGCCGCCATCGGCGCAGATAAGCTGCGCATCTGATACTTTCGAACCTAGAGGTCTTCGAACTGAACCCTAATGCGCAGGGGAGACGACAGTCGCTCTGCCACAGTCGCAATCAGCTCCTGTTTGGGAACAGCATGATCGACAGGCAGGTAAGCTTTGCAGGAAGCCGGTAACGCCTGTTGTGTGTGGCGCATGCGCTTGGTTTTAGGCATACAAAACAAGAGGCCTCGCCCACGCCGACAGGAGGGGTACGGCACACTCAGTAGCCATGTGCCGGGACTGGACTTGCCAGTCTACGTGGTCGAGGGCGAGGCCTCGGATGAGTATAAAACTTTCCGGATTATGCCAGTCAGACAGATGTTCGGCATAAAGCGGCCCTCTCACGACACAAGGCCGCTCCTGCAAAAAAGCGTTACTCCGGCAAGGCAAACGCCATCACATAGTCCCCTTGCCTGGTCCCCAGCGAGCCATGCCCGCCGGCCATCACCAGCACATACTGGCGCCCGTCCTTGCCGGTGTAGGTCATCGGTGTGGTCTGCGCCCCTGCCGGCAACCGCCCTTCCCAGAGCACCTTGCCGTCGCGTACGTCATAGGCACGCAGGTACTGGTCGAGGGTGCCGCTGAGGAACGCCAGGCCGCTGGCGGTGGTGAAGGCCCCGCCCAGGCTCGGTACGCCCATGGTCAGCGGGATCGGTACTGGCGAGCTGTCCCGCACAGTGCCGTTCTTGTGCTTCCAGATCACCTTGTGCGTGGTCAGGTCCACGGCCGCCACGTAGCCCCAGGACGGTGCCTGGCACGGCAGCCCCATCGGCGACAGGAAAGCGCTCATGATCACACCATACGGCGCCCCCTTGTTCGGCTGAATGCCTTCGGTCTCGCTCTTGCGCGCCGGCTGCCCGGCAATCTTGGACGCTGGCACCAGCTGTGACTTGAAGGCCATGTAGCTGGGGTTGACGAAGGCGATCTGGCGCACCGGGTCGACGGCAATGCCACCCCAGTCGAACACCCCGAAGTTGCCCGGATACACCAGCGAGCCCTGCAGCGACGGCGGGGTGTAGATGCCTTCATAGCGCAGCGAACGGAAGTCGATGCGGCAGAGCATCTGGTCGAACGGCGTCACGCCCCACATGTCGCGCTCGTGCAGGGTCGGCGGCATGAAGTTGAGTTCGGACATCGGCTGGGTCGGCGAGGTGTGGTCGCCTTCCACCGCACCTTGTGGCACTGGCGTTTCGTGAATCGGCACCAGCGGCTGGCCATTGCTGCGGTCGAGCACGTAGATGCTGCCCTGCTTGGTCGACGCCATGACCGCAGGCTTCACCCCTTCGGCAGTCTTGATGTCGATCAGGCTTGGCTGGCCGCCGACGTCCATGTCCCACAAGTCGTGGTGGGTGAACTGGTAGTTCCAGCGCACCTTGCCGGTGGCGATGTCCAGGGCCACCAGGCCCGCACTGAACTTCTCGGCTTCCGGCGTGCGGTTGCCCCCCCACTGGTCGGGCATCTGGTTGCCCATGGGCAGGTACAGCAGGCCAAGCTTTTCGTCGGCGCTGATCACCGACCACACGTTCGGCGAGTTGCGGGTGTAGAACTCGCCGTCGGCGATTGGCGTGGTGGCGTCGGGCTTGCCGCTGTCCCAGTTCCATACCAGCTTGCCGGTGATCGCGTCGTAGGCGCGCACCACACCGGACGGCTCGTCGGTGGAGACGTTGTCGGTGACATGGCCGCCGAGCACCAGCAGGCCACCGGCCACGGTGGGCGGCGAGGTGGAGTAGTAGCCACCGGGGGCGAAGCTGCCGATATTGCGGGTCAGGTCGATCTGGCCCTTGTCGCCAAAGCCTTCGCACTGCTTGCCGGTGTCGGCATCCAGGGCGATCAGGCGGGTGTCGGCGGTAGGCACATAGACGCGCTTGGCACAGGCTTGCCCGTCAACCGGGCTGGCCTGCGACCTGGCCGTGTCGTAGTAGGCCACGCCGCGGCAGGTCATGTGCGCCCAACCCTTGAAGTTGGCGGCGTTCTGGGTGCTGAGCTTGGGGTCGAAGCGCCAGAGTTCCTTGCCGCTGTCCGGGTCCAGGGCGATCACCTGACTGTGCGGGGTGCACACGTAGAGCTTGCCGTTGACCTTGAGCGGGGTGTTTTCCGCCGTTGTCTCGCCCGGGTCATTGGGACCGGGGATGTCGCCGGTGCGGTAGGTCCAGGCCAGCTTGAGCTTGCCGACGTTCTCCGGGGTGATTTGCTTGAGTGGCGAATAGCGGTCGCCAAATTCAGTGCGGCCATAGGATTGCCAGTCCCCCTCAGGCATTTGCGGTGCGGCACTGGTGGTGCCTGCGGTTTCCCGGTCGAGGCGGCCGACGAGGGTATTGGGGCTGGTGAACTGGCTGGCCAAGGCCATCAGCCCGGCCACTACCACCGCCAGACCCAGCACGCCATTGCCCAGCAGGTAAGGCTGACCGAGGGTCAGCGGCCTGCGCAGCCAAGGCAACAGCAAGACCAGGCCAAGGACGAACCAGAGCGCCAGGCGTGGTACCAGTTGCCACCAGTCCAGGCCTACCTCCATCACTGACCACAGCGTGCTCAGCAGCAACACGATGCCATATACGCTCAGCGCCTCGCGCCGCACGGCCAGCAGCAAACCAGCGGTGATCAGCAAGCCGATGCCGGCCAACAGGTAGTACAGCGAGCCGCCGAGGCCCATCAGCTTGATGCCACCGGCCACCAGGGCCAGGCCCATCAGCAGAAAGAGCACGCCTAGCAGCCTGGGCAGCAAGGGTGAGGGTTGTGAAGCACGGGTTGTGCTCATGGGTGAATTCTCCGTTTCCATTGGACTGAATCGATTAGCCCTTCAGCAGCGAAGAATAGTATTACGAAATGATTCTGCGTCTAACCGTCGCGGCAAAGTCACTCCGTTGCCGCAAATGCAACAATAATCGCCCACGTCATAGTATGACTATAGCGTTATCTGAACCTTGATCTAGAGCGCTCGCTGGCGATGTTTCACTTGACTGCGCTAATTCATTGCATTTTTCGACGTTGACAGTGCATTTCCCGCTTGATAAAAAACGCCGCAGTTGTACGACAACACATAACAAAAACAACAGCGGACCCACCCCATGTCGAAAATCTGCCAGACATCCCTTCCCTTTGCGCTACTCGGCGCCAGCCTGCTCGGCGGCATGCCGGGCATCAGCCTCGCCCAGGGCTTCGTCGAAGACAGCAAGGCCGTGTTGGGCCTACGCAACTTCTACATCAACCGTAACTTCACCAACCCCGGCAACCCACAGAGCAAAGCTGAAGAATGGACCCAAAGCTTCATTCTCGACGCCCGTTCCGGCTTCACCGAGGGGCCGGTGGGGTTTGGCGCGGATGTGCTGGGGCTGTGGTCACTGAAGCTCGATGGCGGTGGCGGCACCTACGGCACGGCGCTGCTGCCACGCCATGACGATGGCAAGCCGGCGGATGACTACGGGCGCCTGGCAGTAGCAGGCAAAGCGCGTATATCCAAGACCGAACTGAAGATCGGCGAGTGGATGCCGGTGCTGCCGATTTTGCGCTCTGACGATGGTCGCTCACTGCCGCAGACCTTCCGCGGCGGCCAGGTAACCTCCAGCGAAATTGCCGGGCTGACCCTGTATGGCGGCCAGTTCCGCGGCAACAGCCCGCGCAACGATGCGAGCATGGAAGACATGAGCTACGGCGGCGGCGTATCGGACCGCTTCAACTTTGTCGGTGGCGAATACACGTTCAACCAGAACCGCACCCTGGTCGGGCTATGGAACGCGGTGCTCAAGGACGTCTACGCGCAGCAATACCTGCAACTGAGCCACAGCCAGGCGCTGGGCGGCTGGACCCTCGGCGCCAACCTGGGCTACTTCCGCGGTGGCGAGGACGGCTCGGAACGTGCCGGCAAGCTGGACAACAAGACCTATTCGGGGATGTTCTCGGCCAGATACGGCGGCAACACCTTCTGGATCGGGCTGCAGAAAGTCGATGGCGATACCTGGATGCGGGTCAATGGCACCAGCGGCGGGACCTTGGCCAACGACAGCTACAACTCCAGCTTCGACAATGCCGAAGAGCGCTCGTGGCAGGTGCGCCATGACTTCAACTTCGTGACGCTCGGGGTGCCCGGGCTGACCTTGATGAACCGCTATATCAGTGGCCGCGACGTGCACACCGGGTCGGTGACCGATGGCAAGGAATGGGTCCGCGAGTCGGAACTGGCCTATGTGATCCAGAGCGGGCCGTTCAAGGATTTGAGTGTGAAATGGCGCAACTCGAGCATTCGTCGCGACTACAGCAACAACGAATTCGATGAGAACCGGTTGATCTTCAACTATCCACTGTCGCTGCTGTGATCGCATGGCACGGGCTTCGCCCGTGTTCGCGGCTAAAGCCGCGCCTACAGGGACCGCGCGACACCTGAAGGCAACGCTGTTCCTGTAGCGGCTTTAGCCGCGATGAGGCCTCAGAATCCAGGTAAACAGCATTGACAACCTCGGGAAGCGCTGCCGATAATCAGTCGAGTCATACGACAACTTACAACAATCACAAGTAGAGCTGCCATGACCACCACCCCCTTCAAGCGCCTGCTGCTCACCGGAGCCGCAGGCGGCCTGGGCAAGGTGCTTCGCCAACGCCTCACCGGCTTCGCCGAAGTCCTGCGCCTTTCCGATATCGCGCCGATGGCCCCTGCCACTGGCCCCCATGAAGAAGTCGTCCCTTGCGACTTGGCCGACAAGGCCGCGGTTCATGCCCTGGTCGAAGGCGTCGACGCTATCGTCCACTTCGGGGGCGTGTCCACCGAGCACGCCTTCGAGGACATCCTCGGCCCCAATATCTGCGGTGTTTTCCACATCTACGAAGCCGCACGCAAGCACGGGGTCAAACGCATCATCTTCGCCAGCTCCAACCATGTGATTGGCTTCTATCGTCAGGACCAGACGATCGACGCCCATGCCCTGCGCCGCCCCGACAGCTACTACGGCCTGTCCAAGTGCTACGGCGAGGATGTCGCCAGCTTCTACTACGACCGCTACGGCATCGAGACCGTCAGCATCCGCATCGGCTCCTCGTTCGACGAGCCACAGAATTTACGCATGCTCAGCACCTGGCTGAGCTACGACGACCTCACCCAGCTGATCGAGCGCGGCCTGTTCACCGCCGATGTCGGCCACACCGTGGTCTACGGCGCCTCAGACAACCGCACCGTCTGGTGGGACAACCGCCATGCTGCGCACCTAGGCTACCAACCCAAGGACACCTCGGAAGTGTTCCGCGCCGCAGTCGAGGCCAAACCGGCGCCCGCCGCCGACGACCCGAGCATGGTCTACCAGGGTGGCGCCTTCGTCGCTGCCGGCCCGTTCAGCTGACACCCCCCCTGCCAGGAGGCTCCAGTATGCACTGCGAACTGATCGTCGACGCCCGCAATGGCACCGGTGAAAGCCCTGTATGGCACCCCAGCGAACAGGCCCTGTACTGGGTCGATATCCCGGCCCGTCAGTTGCACCGCTGGCAGGACGGCGCCCATCAGGTCTGGCAGGGTGACGAGATGCTCGCCTGCATCGCCCGCACCGAACGGGGCTGGGTCGCTGGCATGGAAAGCGGCATATTCCAGCTGCAGGCCCAGGCCGACGGCCGCCTCGACAGCCACCGGTTCGCCGCAGTCGAACACCCGCAACACGGCATGCGTTTCAACGATGGCCGCTGCGACCGCCAGGGCCGGTTCTGGGCCGGCAGCATGTTGATGGACATGCAGCAAGGCGCCCATGTCGGCACGCTGTACCGGCTCGATGGCGAGGGCCGGTTGCACCAGCAGCTCAAGGACATGATCGTGCCCAACGGCCTGGCCTTCAGCCCGGACGGCACGCGCATGTACCTGTCCGACTCGCATCCCAACGTGCAGAAGATCTGGACGTTCGATTACGACACCGACAGCGGCACCCCGCACAGCCAGCGGCTGTTCGTCGACATGCGCGCCTTCCCCGGCCGCCCCGACGGCGCCGCCGTCGATGCCGACGGCTGCTACTGGATCTGCGGCAACGACGCCGGGCAGATCCACCGGTTCACGCCCGACGGGCGGCTCGACCGCTCGCTCAGCGTGCCGGTAAAAAAACCGGCGATGTGCGCCTTCGGCGGGGCCAACCTCGACACCTTGTTCGTCACCTCGATCCGCCCTGCAGGCAGTGACCTCAGCGACCAGCCCCTGGCCGGTGGCGTATTTGCCCTGCGCCCCGGCGTCCAAGGCCTGGAGGAACCTGCCTGGCGCGGCTGACCGCGGCCCATGCAACACCGCAGCACCCGACACTCGCGCGCGAAACCAGATAATAAAAACCACGGAGTTTCACCATGACCTTCAAACGCAAGCTGCTTCTTGCCGTACTCCCATTCGCGTTCAGCCTGTCACTGCCGGCCTCGGCACTCGACATCAAGTTCGCCGAGATCCACCCGGCCGGCTACCCGACCGTGGTCGCCGAACAGAACATGGGCAAGAAGCTCGAACAGGCCAGCAATGGCGAAATCACCTTCAAGATGTTCGCCGGCGGCGTGCTGGGTTCGGAAAAGGAAGTGATCGAGCAGGCGCAGATCGGTGCCGTGCAGATGACCCGCGTCAGCCTCGGTATCGTCGGCCCGGTGGTGCCGGACGTGAATGTGTTCAACATGCCGTTCGTGTTCCGTGACCATGAGCACATGCGCAAGATCATCGACGGTGAAATCGGCCAGGAGATCCTCGACAAGATCACCAACTCCGAATTCAACCTGGTGGCCCTGGCATGGATGGATGGCGGCTCACGCAGCCTCTACACCAAGAAGCCGGTGCGCAGCCTCGAAGACCTCAAGGGCATGAAAATCCGCGTGCAGGGCAACCCGCTGTTCATCGACATGATGAACGCCATGGGTGGCAATGGTATCGCCATGGACACCGGCGAAATCTTCAGCGCGCTGCAGACCGGGGTGATCGACGGCGCCGAGAACAACCCGCCGACCCTGCTCGAACACAACCACTACCAGAGCGCCAAGTACTTCACCCTGACCAATCACCTGATCCTGCCGGAGCCGGTGGTGATGTCCAAGACCACCTGGAACAGGCTCACGCCTGAGCAGCAGGTGCTGGTGAAGAAGGTTGCCCGTGAAGCGCAGATGGAAGAACGCGCACTGTGGGACGCCAAGTCCGCCGCCAGCGAAGAGAAGCTCAAGGCCGCCGGTGTCGAGTTCATCGCCGTCGACACCAAGCCGTTCTACGACGCCACCGCCCCGGTGCGCGAGAAGTACGGTGCGCAATATGCCGACCTGATGAAGCGTATCGACGCGGTCCAGTAACCCGGCCCTCCTCCCAAGATGACCTCGGCAGTGCGACGCCCGTCGCCCTGCCGCTCTGGTGATGCCTATGAAAATGCTTTTCCTGAGCGTCAACGACACGCTGTACCGCACCTGCATCTGGGTCGCCGGCCTGTCGATCCTGACCATGTCGCTGATCATCCCTTGGGGCATCTTTGCCCGCTACGTGCTGGGTACCGGGTCCAGCTGGCCGGAGCCGGTGTCGATCCTGCTGATGGTGCTGTTCACCTTCATCGGCGCCGCGGCCAGCTACCGCGCCGGCGCGCACATGGCGGTGGCGATGATCACCGACCGCCTGCCGCAACCGCTGCGTCGGCTGGTGGCGGTGTTCACTCAACTGTTGATGGTGGGGGTCTGCGTGTTCATGACCTGGTACGGCTACAAGCTGTGCGTCACCACCTGGAACCAGTACATGGCCTCGCTGCCCGGCGTGCGGGTGGGCATGAGCTACGCGCCGATCCCGGTCGGCGGCGTGCTGACGCTGATCTTCGTGCTGGAGAAACTTCTGCTGGGCGACCAGAGCCAGCGCAAGGTGGTGCGCTTCGACCTGGTTGAAGAACACGAGGGGGCGGCGTAAATGGATGCGTTCATTCTGTTGGGCAGTTTCATCGCGCTGATCCTGCTGGGCATGCCGGTGGCCTACGCCCTGGGCCTGTCGGCACTGATCGGCGCCTGGTACATCGACATCCCGTTGCAGGCGATGATGATCCAGGTCGCCAGTGGTGTTAACAAGTTTTCGCTGCTGGCCATTCCATTCTTCGTACTGGCCGGTGCGATCATGGCCGAGGGCGGCATGTCACGGCGCCTGGTAGCGTTCGCCGGGGTGCTGGTGGGCTTCGTGCGCGGGGGACTTTCGTTGGTCAACATCACCGCGTCGACCTTCTTCGGAGCCATCTCCGGCTCGTCGGTAGCGGATACCGCATCGGTGGGCTCGGTGCTGATCCCGGAAATGGAGCGCAAGGGCTACCCGCGTGAATTCTCCACAGCCGTGACCGTGAGCGGCTCGGTGCAGGCGCTGCTGACGCCGCCGAGCCACAACTCGGTGCTGTACTCGCTGGCAGCTGGGGGAACGGTGTCGATCGCTTCGCTGTTCATGGCCGGGGTGATGCCCGGGCTGCTGCTGAGCGCAGTGATGATGGGCCTGTGCCTGATCTTCGCCAAGAAGCGCAACTACCCCAAGGGCGAGGTGATCCCGCTGCGCCAGGCGCTGAAGATTGCCGGTGAAGCCCTGTGGGGCCTGATGGCCATGGTGATCATCCTTGGCGGCATCCTGTCGGGCGTGTTCACCGCGACCGAGTCGGCTGCGGTGGCGGTGGTGTGGTCGTTCTTCGTGACCATGTTCATCTATCGCGACTACAAGTGGCGCGACCTGCCCAAGCTGATGCACCGCACAGTACGCACCATCTCGATCGTGATGATCCTGATCGGCTTCGCCGCAAGCTTCGGCTATGTGATGACCCTGATGCAGATCCCGTCGAAGATCACCACGGCGTTCCTGACCCTGTCGGATAACCGCTACGTGATCCTGATGTGCATCAACTTCATGCTCCTGCTGCTGGGCACGGTGATGGACATGGCACCGCTGATCCTGATCCTCACGCCGATCCTGCTGCCGGTGATTACCGGTATCGGCGTGGACCCGGTGCACTTCGGCATGATCATGCTGGTCAACCTGGGGATCGGGCTGATCACCCCGCCGGTGGGGGCGGTGCTGTTCGTCGGGTCAGCGATTGGCAAGGTCAGCATCGAGGCCACGGTGAAGGCGTTGCTGCCGTTTTACCTGGCGTTGTTCCTGGTGCTGATGGCGGTGACCTACGTTCCGGCCATCTCGCTGTGGCTGCCGAGCGTCGTCCTGTAGTTCCAGTAACCGGGGCCGTTTTGCGGTCCCGGGCTCTCATGCAAACGGATCGTGCACATGGCTGTCTCTTCTTCTGCTGCACCGCTCTTTCCCCGTAACCTCGCCATCGCCCTTCTGGCCCTGCTGGCCTGCTCGTTCGCCGGCAACCACATCGCCGCCCGCATCGCCTTCGACAACGACACCGGGGTGCTGCTGGCCATTCTCTGCCGCTCGGGTATCACGTTCCTGGTGCTGGCCAGCTTGGTGCTGTGGCAACGCCAGCCGCTCGGCCTGCCTGCCGGCACACGGCGCTGGCAAGTGCTGTTGGGCCTGCTGATTGCAACCCAGAGCCTCTGCCTGTATTCGGCAGTGGCGCGCATTCCGGTGGCCCTGGCGCTGCTGGT
Source organism: Pseudomonas vlassakiae (assembly GCF_014269035.2). Classification (GTDB taxonomy): domain Bacteria; phylum Pseudomonadota; class Gammaproteobacteria; order Pseudomonadales; family Pseudomonadaceae; genus Aquipseudomonas; species Aquipseudomonas vlassakiae. The sequence continues at coordinate 11,400 of NZ_JABWRP020000001.1, read as the reverse complement.
GGGCAATACCTTTCCCATGCTCCTGGCGTTGCTGACCTGGGCACTGGGGGGGACCCGCCCGAGTAGACGCACGCTGTTGTTCATGGGGCTGATCCTGTGTGGCCTGGTACTGGCGCTGGATATACCGGCACGGCTGGCCGACGGTGGCAATGCCAGTCCGCACTGGAGCCTGGGTGTGGGCTTGGCGTTCTGCGCCGCCTGCGTGTTTGCCTGCGCCCTGTGGATCACCGACCACAAGCTGGCCGCCGTACGCGGCCCGGTGCGCAGCCTGCTGACTTTGCTGATCGTGTTCACCAGCATGCTGGCCGCGGGTATCAGCGGCGTGATGCCTGCCGGCTTGTCGCTGCCGGGCAGCACCACCGGCTGGGTGGCACTGGCCAGCCTGGTAGTGCTGTATGGCGTGGCCTTCACCTTGCTGTTCGTCTGTGTGCCAAGGCTGAACATGGCGCAGAACGCTCCGGTGATGAACGTAGAGCCCATCGCTACCCTGCTGTTGGGCTGGGCGTTGCTCGGCCAGCAACTCAGTGGCTTGCAATTGATTGGCGGTGCCGTGGTGGTGTGCGGCATCGTCCTGCTGACCTACCGGAGGCCCTGATGAGCGTCCCCCTGCTGCACCTGCAAGACCCGCTGACCCGCCTGAGCATCGCCCCTGAGCTGGGCGCCAGCCTGGTCAACTGGCAGGCCAGCGCCACCGGCCAGGCGTTGCTGCGCCCTGCCGACGCGGCCGCCCTGGCCAGCGGCAGCCCGCGGCGCCTGGGCTGCTACCCCTTGGTCCCCTGGTCCAACCGTATCGCCGAGGGCGGCTTCCAGCGTCCCGATGGCTGGCTGGCCCTGGCACCGAACACCGGGCACGATCCCTACCCGATCCACGGCAGTGCCTGGCAGCAGCCCTGGCAGGTGGAGCAGCACAGCGAGCACCACGCCCGCCTGAGCCTCGACAGCACACTACCGTTTGCCTACCGGGCGACACTGGATGTGCACCTGCAAGAGGGCTGCCTTGCCATCGACCTGCAGGCCACGCATCTGGATTCGGCGGCTAGCTGGTATGGCCTCGGGCTGCATCCTTACTTTCCACGCCATCCTGATACGCGATTGCAGGCGCAGGCGCGCACCGTTTGGCTGGCGGAGAACGGTGCATTGCCGTCACGGCAAGCCGCGGTACCTGATCACTGGAACTTCGCCCGGGCACGGACGCTGCCAGCCACGGTGGTGGACCATGCCTTCAGCGAATGGCCCGGCCACTGCGTGATCGAGCAGCCGGGCGCGGGGTATCGGCTGCTATGCAGCGCCAGCGGCGCAGAACATTTTCTGTTGTTCTGCCCGCACGAGCAGCCATTCTTCTGCTTCGAGCCAGTGAGCCACCCGATCAATGCCCATCACTTGCCAGGGCGACCAGGATTGAGACTGTTGCAGCAGGGGGAATCGATCAGCCTGGGATTGAGGATGCACTATCAGCCAATGTGACCGGCTGGGATTGGGGCTGCTTTACAGCCCCAGGACTTCAAGCCTTACGCCAGTGCCTCGGACGAGGTTGCCAAGGGCTGTGGCGAAGCAGCCCCATTCACCTCGCGTGCGACCTTCCATACCAGCACTGCCGCCACGATATCGAATGCCGCCAGCACCACGAACAGTGGGCTGTAGCCAATTTGCGTAACCAGGATGCCGAACACCAGGGTAAACAGCGCCGCGCCCAGGTAACCACACATCCCGCCCATGCCGGTCGCCGTCGCCACCTGGTCCTTGCTGAACGAATCCGAGGTGATCGAATACAGCGCCCCCGACAAGGTCTGGTGGGCAAAGCCGCCAATGCACAGCAGCAGGATCGCCGTGTACGGGCTTTCGACCAAACCGATACAGGCCGGGCCGATCATGCAGCTGGCGCCGAATACCAGCACCATCTTGCGTGAGGTGAACAGCGACACCTTGAAGTAACGATGGAACAGTGGGCTCAGGTAGCCCCCAAGCACGCAGCCGATGTCGGCAGCCAGGAACGGCAGCCAGGCGAACATCGCCACTTCCTTGATGTTCATGTGCCGCTCGGTCATCAGGTACAGCGGGATCCAGGCGTTGAAGGTCTGCCAGGCCGGCTCGGAAAGAATGCGTGCCGAGGCGATCGCGTAGAAGTTGCGGGTCTTGAAGATGCGCTTCCACGCGCCCTTTTCACGCTGCTCGGCTTTGAAGTGGGCTTCCTGGCCGCTGAGGATGTAGTCACGCTCGGCGTCACTCAGGCGCTGCTGATCACGCGGATGCTTGTACAGCAGCATCCACAGCAGGGTCCACAGCACACCGGACGCGCCAACGATGACGAATGCCAGTTGCCAGCCACTGTGCAGGATCGCCCATACCACCAGCGGTGGCGCCAGCAATGCGCCCAAGGACGAGCCGATGTTGAACCAGCCGATGGCGACCGAGCGCTCCTTGGCCGGGAACCATTCGGTGGTGGCCTTGACCCCGGCCGGCAAGCCGGCCGCCTCGGTCATGCCCAGCAACCCGCGCAGGAACGCCATGCTCTGCCAACCGCTGGCCAGGGCGGCCCCCGCACAGGCCAGCGACCAGGCCAAGGCGAAGACGGCAAAGCCCAGCTTGGTGCCGATGAAATCGATGAGCCAGCCAGCAATCGGTTGCATGAGGGCGTAACACATCTGCCAGGTCGCGACGATCTTGGCGTACTGCTCGGTGGTGATGGAAAGGTCGGTCATCAGGGTGGGAGCTGCCACCGAGAGGGTGTTGCGGGCGAGGTAGTTGACGACGAGCCCGGCCGTGACAAGGCTGACCATCCACCAACGGATGCCTTTGATCTTCATGGTTCACCTGAATCTTGTTTTTAGAGTGACGGGTGATCTGCCTCATGCGCCGGCAGGGCGAAATGAGACAAATTGTTTCAGGTGAAGAGTGCCATGTCATAGGTCGTCGTACAACAACAATTATCAATGACCCGTAAAACGGACAAAACCGCAGCGCGCCTCTGATTATCCAACCTCGTTGTACGATCTCGTATGGTCAATCAAGGTGACGGGCTCGCAAATCCTGCGCCAGCATGTCGATGAACGAACGCACCTTGGCTGAGCCGTACTTGCTCTCTCGATGCAAGATATGGATCGGCCAGGGGGCCTCCTCGTAATCGGCAAGAATGACCTTCAGCTTGCCGCTGGCCAGCTCATCGACCACCTGATACGACAACAGCCGGGCGACGCCCAGCCCATCCACTGCCGCAGCGATCGCGCCATCGTTGCTGGTGACTGTCAGCCTCGGCTTCATGCGTACCAGGGTCGGTTCGTCGGCCAGGCCGAAGCGCCAGCCCGCGCGCGGCGAGAGGGTGGTAGTGGCGATCACCGCATGCTCCAGCAAGTCCGACGGGTGCTGCGGCTCGCCCCAGCGGGCAAGGTAGTCGGGCGATGCGCACAGCATCCGCCGCACCCGGCCCACGCGCAGCGCCTTGAGGCCGGAGTCAGGCAGCGGCCCGATGCGCACGGCCACGTCCATGCCCTCCTCGACCATGTTCACCACGCGGTCGAGGAAGTATGCCGACACATCGACCTCGGGGTATTGCTGCAGGTAGCGCACGATGCAAGGCATGACGAACTTCTTGCCGAACAGGATCGGTGCGGTGATCGCCAGTTCACCCTTGGGCGTGGCGTTGATCCCGGCCGCAGCTTCGTTGGCTTCATGGATGCTGGCGAGAATGTGCCGGGTGTCTTCCAGGTAACGGCCGCCCGCCTCGGTCAGCCGCACGCTGCGGGTGGTGCGCAGCAGCAGCTTGACCCCGATCTGCTCTTCGAGGGCGCTGACGGCACGGGTGACGGCGGCCGGCGAGATGTCCAGGCGGCGGGCGGCAGCGGCGAAGCTTTCCAGCTCGCCAACAGCAACGAACACCTTCATCAGGTGGATCTGGTCCATGCACGCTCCAGGGCATCGGGGATGCAGGAGATTATCGGCTGCCTTAAAGCTCAAGCACCAGTGCCTGCGCTGGCACGGCACAACAGATCAGCGCAGTGCCTTCCTCCGGCATCTCGGCTGGGGGATTCGGATAATGCACCTGCCCACTCACCACCTTGATCTTGCACGTCCCGCAAGACCCACCCCGGCAACTGAACTCCGGTGACAGCCCGCGCGCCTCGGCCAGCTCCAGCAAGGTACCAGCCCCCGGCGCCCAACGTGCCTCCTTGGCGGAGCTGGCGAAGTACACGGGTACCGGCTCGCTGGCAGCCGGCGGCTGCTGCAGCGTGGGGCGCTGGTCGTCGCCATGCCGGCGCAGTGTCGATGGCCCGAAAGCTTCGGCATGAATGCGGGCATCCGGCACGTGTACGCCGCGCAATCCCTCATAGAGGTCCTGGGTGAAGCTGGCCGGCCCACACAGGTAGAAGTCGTAATCATCCAGTGCCAGCGCGCCCTTCACCTGCTCGATGCCCAGTCGCCCGACGTGTTCGAAGTCACGCCCTTGCACGGCTTCGGCCTCAGGCTGGCTCAACGAACGATGCACGCTCAAGCCAGGGCCGGCTCGCTGACGCAGTTCGGCCAGTTCCTGCTGGAACGGCAGATCACTCAGGCTGCGGGCGCCGTGGAACAAGTGGATGCGGCGCGCCTGCCCGTTCGCCAACAGCTCGCGCAGCATGGCGATCAGCGGTGTGATGCCCACGCCCGCACCGATCAGCACCACAGGCCTGTTGCTGGCGCTGTCCAGGGTGAAGCTGCCCATCGGCAGGCGTACTTCCAGCCTGTCCCCTGCCCTGACACGCTCATGCAGAAAGCGCGACGCCGGGCCCTGCGCCTTGACGCTGATCCGCAGGTAGCCATCGGACGGCGCGCAAGACAGGCTGTAGGTGCGAATCAGCGGCGCATCGGCTCCCAGCGGAATACGCACGGGAATATGCTGGCCGGGCGAGAACGTCACCGGCTCATCCGCGGCTAGATAGAACGAGCGAATGTCTCGACTCTCCTGCTCCACCCGCGCCACCCGCCAGGTCAGCCACTGGCGTTGCCGCTCACGCTGCTGAAGCCGCTGCTGCGCCTCGGCCCAGGTGCCGGTCATCAAGCTGGTTGGCGCGTACTCCTCGAAGGCCCAGCGCAAACTCACCGCCGCTCGGCGCAGGACCACCTGCTCGATGTCCAGTGTCCATAACCGCTCGGCGCCTTCGAATACCGTGATCAGCGGGCTGTCGAGTATCACCTCGGTGCGTCCGGTCACTTGCAGCACATCACCACTGCTGAAGTCGACGAACAACAGCCCGGCCACCGGGTTTTCCAGCAGGTTGCCAAGGGTGTTGAAATGCAGGTTGCCGGCATAGTCTGGAATGCTCAGGCGGTTGCCTTCGACCCGAACGAAGCCGGGGCGGCCGCCACGGTGCGAGACGTCCACCGAACGGTGCCCGTCGGCGTGGTCGATGTAACTGGCGACGAAGAACGTGTCCGCGTTTGCGATCATCTGGGCGGTCGTTGCGTCCAGCCCTCGCGCATCGATCCGCCCTTGTGGCGGTTCATCGACACGGGTGTATTGGCGCAATTGGATGTACTGCGGGCAATTGCCGAAAGACTGCTCGACCCGCACCTGCAGCGCACCACTTGCGCCCTGAGCGATCAGGCCGTTGATGCGGTTACGCCGGCGCGTATGCAATTCGATGCCCAGCAGGCCGATGGCCTCGCCAGCAGCCAGCCCTGGCGCTGCCGGGTCGTCGCTGGCCGGGTGGCAGTCGATCAGCAATTGCCGTGGGTCAGGCGAGCTGACGAAGCCTGCCGGGCCTTCGAGCAGCGTCGCCCAAGGCTTGCCGCCCTGGTCTACAGCACCGGCAACGATAAATGGCAGTTGCTGGTAGAACGCGCGGTGCTGGTCGGGCATGTAGTCGCGGATGACTTTCTGCCCGAACACTTCCATGCGCTCCGAAACACCGACCTGTTCTTGCAGGCGCTTCTCGCCGGCATGCCAGGGCGAAGTGCGATGGCTGGGGAGTTGCTGCATGGCGGCAGTCCTCGTGTGGAGTAGCGGCTCAGATACTGGTCTGCAAGCCAATGGCCGTGCGCGGCATGGCGACGAAGCCAGGCAATGCTTCTATCCGGGCCAGCCAGGCACGCACGTTGGGATAGGGTTCCAGCGAGACATTGCCCTCGGGGGCGTGGGCAATGTAGGAATAGTTGGCGACGTCGGCGATGGTCGGCTCGCTGCCGGCGAGGAACGCCGACTTGGCCAGCTCGGCGTCCATCACCTTGAGCAAGGTGTGCGCGCGCGCAATGACTTCGTCGGTGTTGAACGAAGCGCCGAACACGGTCACCAGGCGGGCGGCTGCAGGGCCGAAGGCCAACGGCCCGGCTGCAACCGACAGCCAGCGCTGCACGCGTGCCGCTTTGACCGGGTCATGGGGCAACCACTTGCCCGCCTTGTCGTAGGTGCTGGCCAGGTACACGAGAATGGCATTGGAATCGGCGATCACGGTGCCGTTGTCATCAATCACCGGTACCTGGCCAAACGGATTGAGGGCGAGGAACTCCGGCTGCTTGTGCGCACCTTTGGCCAGGTCGACGAACACCAGTTCGGTAGGCAGGCCGAGCAGCGACAGCATCAGCTCGATGCGGTGGGCGTGGCCGGACTTGGGGAAGTTGTAAAGCTTGATCATGGGTTGGGCTCCTGGGCCGGCATCGGGGTGATGCCAGGTGGAGCCCATCCTGCACTGATCCGGCCGGCAGCAGAATCAGCGCAAGGAGCAAACCATAATTTCGCCTAGCGGAATAATAGGCCGGTCAGTGCCGCGACTGCTTCTGATAGCGATACAGGCCGCGCACTGCCTCGACCACGTGCGGCACGCAAGCCTGCAACTCATCGAAACTCATGGCATCGAGCAATTCGAAGTTGTCTTCCAGCCCGTGCAGCGAAATCGCCTTGAGCAACTGCTCCTGCTCTGGCGGCAGTTCCCCCCAACCCGCCACCTGCGTGCCGCGCATGTAACCGAAGCACCACTCTTCCATGATGATCGCTGGCCCCTCCTCGGCCTCGCTCTGTTCGAACAACGGCTCGAAGCTTTCGAGGTCCTGCGCCAGTTGCTCGGCAATCTGGTAGGCATAGCGCAGCATCAAGGCGGTGTAGGCCTCTTCATGGGCGGGTTTCTTGAACTTCGGCACCTTGCCGCCAGCGACGGTGGGCAACCATTGCTCGGGCAGCACATCGACCGGCGAGCTGGCCAGGGCGGTGAAAAAGCCGTTGAGCTCGGCCAGGTTGAGCACCGAATAGTCGTTGCCGTAGGTGATCAGCAAGTCTTCGAGGCGGGCGAGTTCTTTTTCGCTGAGTGGAGGGAGCATGAGTAAACGTCCTGGAAAGCAAAGATGCGTGAACCCTAACACAGGACTGCTCCCAGTTAGCCCGCCGCTTCGCTGCGGCGGGCATTTTCCCTAGCTTGCCAACCAACCCGGCAATGCCGCCTGGTTATCCAGGCCAATCAAGAGCCATAGCAATATCCGACATTTGCGCGGGCAGAGACTGCCAGCCATGTGCATGCCCTTGCTTTGCAGGTCGATTTCCGCACCGACAAAGCCGTAAGTGGCCCTTGCTGTCGGCCCACAACCGGTGCGCGTCGCCACGATGACTGGCATGTCCTGGGCAATCCGCGCCAGTGTCTCAGACCAGGCAAGGGATACATGGCCCGCACCGAACCCTGCAACGACAAGGCCCTCGTAGCCAAGCGACGGGATGGCCTGCAGCAATGCGTGGTCTGCATCCAGGCAAGCATCGAGCAAGGCGACACGCTGCTCGCAATGTTTCGGTAGCGGTAAAACCTTGCGCGGTGCCGGAGGGCTACGATAGATCACCTGCCCTTCCGCCACGCTGCCATGAATGCCCCAGCCGGGCGACTCGAAGGCAGCCATCGCAAGGCTGGCAGTCTTGCGGACATGGGCTGCCAGGTGAATCTGATCATTGAGCACCACCAGCACACCACGACCATGACTCTTGCTGGCCAGCGCCACCTGCACTGCAGCCATCAGGTTGGCCGGCCCATCATTACCCGGCTGACTGGCGGAGCGCATGGCTCCGGTCATGACCAGCGGGATATCGAAAGGCCAGAGCAAATCGAGGAAGTAAGCTGATTCCTCAAGTGTGTCCGTCCCCTGAGTCAGCACCACCGCCTGTGCTCCGCGCTCCACCTCGCCACGCGCCCAGGCCAGCACGTCGAGCAGGATCCGGAATGTCAGCGATGCGCTGGGTAACAGACCAAGCGTGACGGTGCTGATCTCGGCGAGCGCCGCTAATTGCGGTACTGCAGCCAACAACTCGTCCCCACCCAGCCGCGGCGTCACACCGTTACCAGGCAACCCTGCCTGCATGCTGACCGTTCCCCCCAGGCACCCTAACGACAAACGAGACAAGCAACTTTTGTCGTTCATGCTTCGGCCCCCACGACCAGCCCCAGTACCGATACGATGCCGGCTGTACATACGGCCATGGACACCACATTGCCGATGTATCCGTGCACGTAACCCGGCAGGCGCTGGCTGATTGCTGCCGCCAGCGGTGGCGAGAACAGCGCTCCCAAGGTGGCGCTGCCGACCACCACCTGCCAGCTTGCACCCAGCGTCAGCAGCGACGCCGGCACAATCGACACGATGGGAATATAGGTCGGATACCACCCGCGCTCGCGCCACTGGCGCCGCCACAGCAGCACGCCGAGTAGCGAGGCCAATGCCTGGCCCGCGATCATCGGTAGTAACAGCTGGGATCCATAGGCGGGGGCCGAAGGTGCCAATGCATGGGCAAGCAGGGCCCCAGACAATAGGCCGAGGCTGGCCAATTCATTGCCGAAGAACGGCGCTTCGCTGAAATCGGCAAGTACCCGGCGCAATACCCACACTATGCCGTAATCGGGTTTGCCAGTGGTGGCCTGCGGCATGCGAGGGCATATGCCGTCGCGCACCAGCACAGGAAAGCGCTTGCACAAGCCAAATGCCAACAGGCTCGCCAACGCCATGCCGCTCACGTTGCCGATCACCACCGGCAGTTGCAATGGATAGCATACGTAGTTGACCAATAAGAGGCTCGCTGGCGTTACCAACACTGCGCCCAGTAGCGCACCGTTGAGGGTAACCCGCCAGCCACCCCCGAATAGCAGCACCAGGGCAGCTGGCAGAGAGACGAAAGCCACAAAGGTGGGTTGCCAGGTACCACTGGCCAATGTCCAGCCCCAAAGCATATGGCTGAGCACCAGCCCGAGCAGTGAGCTGGCAAACAACCAAGGCCACAGGCCACTGCCGTAGCAGATGGCGAAACCCTGCCAGCGATACCCCTGCACATGGGCCCAATGGGCCAGGCTGGCGCCCAGAAGCAGGCCCAGCGCCGGTAGTTCATGTTTGTAGAAAGCGACTTCGCTGATATCTCCGACGATCCAACGCAGCCGGCTCAATGGCTGCTCCAGCGAAGCAGCCAACGTTGTGTAGTCTGGCCACTCGTCCAACGCCAAACTGGCTACCAGCAACGTCAACAGAGCCAGCATCGTCAGTAAAGGCATACGCTGCCGAGCGGCAGGAAGTGTCTGTTCCATACGCCCTCCTCAACGCGGCATCGCTGGATGCAGGCGATAGCCCAGCGTGGCATCGTACAAATCGGTACGACGATCGCGCGGCAGGTCGTTGAGGCTGTTCCAGACAGGCGCCGAGCGTGCTGCACTCAGATCGACATCGGCGTAGACGACGCATTCCTCTTCGGCACCGGCGACCTCTCCAATTGGCCAGCCATCGGTGCCCGCGATCAGCGAACAGCCAAGGAAGCAACCGCCTCGCTCATTGCCGATACGATTGGCCGCTGCGATATACAGGTTGTTGACGTGGGCAGCGGTCATGGTCAGGTACGACGCCATGCAGCGTCCCGCCGTATCGAACAGGGGCGGCGGTGTCCACACCCAGTTATTCAGGCTGCAGATGATATCGGCGCCTTGGCTGGCCATCACCCTCGGCACTTCCGGAAACCAGATGTCCCAACAGATCAGCAGGCCGATGCGACCTATTGGCGTTTCGAATACCGGGAAGCCGAGATTTCCCGGGGTAAACCACAACTTCTCCTGGTCCCACAGGTGTGCCTTGCGGTAATGCCCAAGCCGGCCTTCGGGGCCAAACAGCACGGCACTGTCGTACAGCTTGAGCCCATCGCGCTCGGCGAAGCCTGCTGCGAGATAGACCTGCTGCTCCTGAGCGAACGTTTCCCAGGCCAGCAGGCTGGGGCCATCTTCCAGGGACTCGGCATGCGCGTAGGCCTCGGCCCGAGAATCGAAGCTATATCCGGTGTTGGCCAACTCAGGCAGCACAATCAGATTTGCCCCCTCTCTGACTGCGCGTTGGGCCAGCGCCAATCCTTTGCTGACGTTGCCATCCGTGTGCTCCAGGCCCACCTGTGGGTCGTACTGGATGACAGCGACACGAACGGGACTTACCGGTTTGCGATCTGCAGGCATGGCGGCTTCCTTGGTTTTGGTTGTTGTGGAAGGACGCCAGTAGAGCGGGAGTTGCCCGGGGAGTAACAGTCAGGAGACTCCCACGGAGCTTGAAGGAAAGGGCGAATCAGAATGTAAGAGTTGTCCTACATATGCGCTTGGATTTCTAGCACTTACCGAACGTGATAATGCGGATAGTGCGCTAACTCGAAGCCACCTCTAAACTGAGCAGAAGTGTGATTGCAAAGATTGATGACCGCATCGATAGCCGTGCGAAGACAAGGCTCTGTCCAGCCGGCATCTACAGAGAAGGACTCACCGGCCAGATAGAGCCCCGACGCGCTACTCAGGTCACGGTTGTACTTCATCAGGCTGACAGCATCATAGTAGGTGCCCGCACGGTACAACTTCGCACATCCCAATGCATTTCGGTCTGTCATCCAACGCTGTATGCGGATGTTTCGGGTATCGATGTAAGGCGAAATAGCCTCTCCGATGTTGCTGCAGCGCAACATGATCCTGTCGAGTTCCTTGATGCATTTATCGGCCAGTTCGCTATCTGAAAATGACGCCAGTTTTGTCGCATCATCCTCCCAGGTATAACTGAGTAAAATGCAGTCCTCAGGGTAACTGTCGTTGTAGCGATAGGCGTAGACATCGTGCACGAAGCTGTCAGTCACGAGTATCTGCGGCAGATGCGGGTTACGGTCGAGGAAGCTTTTGCGTAACGGTGCGTAGACCTTGCAGCTGGTTTCCCAATGGGCGTGTTTCCAGGCATCGATCACCGCTTGCGGCAAGACCTCGGCGCTGAAGCCTTCGAGGCGCATATTGGTTTCGATCAACCATGACGGCGTTGTGAGGATGACGCTGTCGAATACTTCGTTCAGCAGCTGTGCCTGGCCCGGCTGGCTGTGTCGCCAGCGATACTCCACCCGAATGGAAGTGTCAGATTTTTTGCGTGCGGGCCGGTAGCGGCCTGCCGTCAGGCAGGCCCTGATTT